>NZ_JAUSQV010000001.1:0-1382500 GCF_030811475.1 Nakamurella flavida | reverse complement strand
TAAACGCCCGGACCAAGCGTTTCCTTCGGGAGATGCGCGGCGAGCGCGTGACCCGATCCGGTAGTAGTCAAGCGATGGGGTGACACAGGAAGGTAGCTCCGCCAGTCAGTGGTAATACTGGTGTAAGGGTGTAGGTAGCGGGGATAGGCAAATCCGTTTCCGTGTTGATCTGAGACCCGATGCATAGCCGATTGAGGCGAAGTAGAGTGATCCTATGCTGTCGAGAAAAGCCTCTAGCGAGCTCTGAGCGGCCCGTACCCCAAACCGACACAGGTGGTCAGGTAGAGAATACCAAGGTGATCGAGCGAACTATGGTTAAGGAACTCGGCAAAATACCCCCGTAACTTCGGGAGAAGGGGGACCGAGGTGCGTGAAGCCCCTTGCGGGCTAGCGCGTTTTGGTCGCAGAGACCAGGGAGAAGCGACTGTTTACTAAAAACACAGGTCCATGCTAAGTCGCAAGACGACGTATATGGACTGACGCCTGCCCGGTGCTGGAAGGTTAAGAGGACCGGTTAGTCGTAAGGCGAAGCTGAGAATTTAAGCCCCAGTAAACGGCGGTGGTAACTATAACCATCCTAAGGTAGCGAAATTCCTTGTCGGGTAAGTTCCGACCTGCACGAATGGCGTAACGACTTCTCTACTGTCTCAACCATAGGCTCGGCGAAATTGCACTACGAGTAAAGATGCTCGTTACGCGCGGCAGGACGGAAAGACCCCGGGACCTTTACTATAGCTTGGTATTGGTGTTCGGTTCGATTTGTGTAGGATAGGTGGGAGACTGTGAAGCGATCACGCCAGTGTTCGTGGAGTCAACGTTGAAATACCACTCTGGTCGAACTGGATATCTAACTTAGGTCCATGATCTGGATCAGGGACAGTGCCTGGTGGGTAGTTTAACTGGGGCGGTTGCCTCCCAAAGAGTAACGGAGGCGCCCAAAGGTTCCCTCAGCCTGGTTGGCAATCAGGTTTCGAGTGTAAGTGCACAAGGGAGCTTGACTGTGAGACCGACAGGTCGAGCAGGGACGAAAGTCGGGACTAGTGATCCGGCACCACCTTGTGGAAGGGGTGTCGCTCAACGGATAAAAGGTACCCCGGGGATAACAGGCTGATCTTGCCCAAGAGTCCATATCGACGGCATGGTTTGGCACCTCGATGTCGGCTCGTCGCATCCTGGGGCTGGAGTAGGTCCCAAGGGTTGGGCTGTTCGCCCATTAAAGCGGCACGCGAGCTGGGTTTAGAACGTCGTGAGACAGTTCGGTCCCTATCCGCCGCGCGCGCAGGAGTCTTGAGGAAGGCTGTCCCTAGTACGAGAGGACCGGGACGGACGAACCTCTGGTGTGCCAGTTGTTCCACCAGGAGCACGGCTGGTTGGCTACGTTCGGAAGGGATAACCGCTGAAAGCATCTAAGCGGGAAGCCTGTTCCAAGATGAGGACTCCCACCCTTTGTGGGGTAAGGCCCCCGGTTAGACCACCGGGTTGATAGGCCGGAAGTGGAAGCATCGTAAGGTGTGGAGCTGACCGGTACTAATAGGCCGAGGACTTACCACAAAAATGCTACGCGTCCACTGTGCAACTCTGGAGATACGGTCCAGACCCATGCGTCCACTGAGCAACATTCACCTGGTGGTTGGGTCCCGTGAATTCCATAGAGTTACGGCGGTCATAGCGAGGGGGAAACGCCCGGTCCCATCCCGAACCCGGAAGCTAAGCCCTTCAGCGCCGATGGTACTGCACCGGCCACGGTGTGGGAGAGTAGGTCGCCGCCGGACAATCATTGAACCTCGAGGGAGGTCACCACACAGCAAACCTGTGTCGGTGACCTCCCTCGAGGCATTTCTTCGTTCAGCCGCATCCACGTTCCGCACCCCAGCGCCGGTACGAACGCTCGCCACCAGGGCGTGGACACATTGCCCCGCACGCTGGGTGCGTCACACGCCCACTGTTCTTGTGCGAGAACAGGGGCACACTGAGCGCAGGCATACGGCCCCATGGCCGACGGACAGCCCCCACCCGGCGCTCACCGCGCCGGCCGGCATCATCCGTTCAGCATCACCCGATGGTTCGACCGTCGGACGAAGTCAGCAGCATCGATTCAGGAGAGTGTCATGACGGATTCACGCGACGATCGCCCGCCCCGACGGGACCGTCCGGACGGCAACAAGTCCGGCGGACCGGCTCGTTCCTTCGGAACGCGCGGCAGCTCCGGTCAGGGCGCCCGTCCTGCATCCTCCCGAGGTGGGGGACAGGACCGCCGTGGTGACGGACAGCGCAGCGGCGAATGGTCCAACCGCCCGTCCGGCTCCGATCGGCAGGGCCCTCCCGGTGGTCGTTCCAGCCGTGATGACAGGCCGAGTCGGCCGTTCGGCGACCGCCCTCGCCCGCCCCGTGACGGCGACCGCCCGGGTGCCGACCGCGGCGCGCGCGGCGATCGATCGGATCGTCCCTTCCGTGACGACCGAGGGTCCCGGGATGATCGTCCGCGTTCCTTCGGCGACCGCCCGCAGCGTGATGACCGGCCCCGTCGCGACGACGCGCCCCGATCCTTCGGTGACCGCACTCAGCGTGATGACCGACCCCGCCGCGACGACGCGCCCCGATCCTTCGGTGACCGCCCCCAGCGTGATGACCGACCCCGCCGCGACGACGCGCCCCGATCCTTCGGTGACCGCACTCAGCGACCGGACCGTTCCGGCCCGGCAGATCGTTCCCGTTCCTTCGGCGACCGCCCCCAGCGGGCCGAGCGCAGCGATCGGCCCTGGACCCCCCGGGAGGACCGTCCCGCGCGTGACGACCGCCCGCGTTCCTTCGGCGACCGCCCCCAGCAGTCCGACCGACCGCAACGGTCGGATCGTCCGTGGACTTCCCGGGAGGACCGTCCCGCGCGTGATGATCGCCCCCGTTCTTTCGGTGACCGCCCCCAGCGCTCCGATCGACCTTCCTACGGCGACCGTCCGCAGCGACCGGACCGCAGTGACCGACCGTGGACTCCCCGCGAGGACCGCCCGACGCGGGATGATCGATCGCGTCCCACCGGGGACCGCGCCGACCGACCCTGGTCGCCCCGCGGTGGCCCCGCCCGCGATGATCGACCCCGATCGACTGGGGATCGCCCGGACCGTCCCTGGACCCCGCGGGAGGATCGGCCGGCACGTGACGACCGGCCGCGTTCCTTCGGTGACCGCCCGCAGCGCTCCGACCGCCCCGACCGGCCGTGGACCCCGCGGGAGGATCGGCCGGCACGTGATGACCGCCCCCGTTCCTCCGGTGACCGTCCCCAGCAGTCCGACCGAACGCAGCGCAGCGATCGACCGTGGACTCCCCGCGAGGATCGTCCCGCGCGCGACGACCGCCCGCGTTCCTTCGGTGACCGCCCGCAGCGCACCGATCGGCCGGACCGGCCGTGGACGCCTCGGGAGGACCGCCCTGCTCGAGACGACCGCGGACCCCGCAACGACCGCACCCAGCGCACCGATCGACCGGATCGACCCTGGGCGCCGCGTGAGGACCGTCCCCGCTCGTCCGACGACCGCGCCCCCCGCGACACCGAACGTTCGTCGGGCATGGGCGGAGACCTGAGCGGTGGACTCTTCGGATCCCGCCGTCCCGCTCGGGACGACCGACCGCCCCACGGTTCCGGTGATCGCCGTGGCGCCCGGGACGACCGACCCGCACGGGACGCCTCCGCGGACCGCCGGCCCCCGTACCGCGACCGCGATTCCGGGCCCGCTCAGCGAGGCCAGCGGCCGAACGATCGACCTTCCGGTCCTCGCCGCGACTTCGACGACGCCCGACCCCCGCGTGAAGTGCCGACCGGCTCCCGCGTGCGGGAGGAGGACGTCAATGAACGGTGGCCCGACTTGCCGGACGACCTGGACGTGTCCGAGCTCGACCCCGAGGTGCGTCGAGACCTGCGCGGGCTGTCGGCCGAAGGGTCCCAGTTCGTCGGTGCGCATCTCCTGGCCGC
The DNA here is from genome assembly GCF_030811475.1 of Nakamurella flavida. Lineage (NCBI taxonomy): Bacteria > Bacillati > Actinomycetota > Actinomycetes > Nakamurellales > Nakamurellaceae > Nakamurella > Nakamurella flavida. The sequence goes on along the minus strand of NZ_JAUSQV010000001.1, from coordinate 1,378,533 downwards.
GGTCGAACTCGCCGAGGACGAGCCGGAACTGGCCTGGCGGCATGCCCGAGCCGCACGGTCCAAGGGCGGACGGATCGCCGTGGTCCGGGAGACCGTCGGACTGGTCGCGTACCGCGCCGGCCAGTGGTCCGAGGCTGTCGCCGAGCTGCGCGCCGCCCGTCGGATGTCCGGCGGACCCGGACACCTGGCCGTGATGGCCGATTGCGAACGCGCCCAGGGCAACCCGGAGAAGGCCATCGAACTGTCCCGGTCCGCCGAGGCCGAGCAGCTCGACGCCGACGCCCAACTCGAACTGCGCATCGTGGTCGCCGCAGCCCGAGCCGATCTCGGCCAGCTGGATGCCGCGCTGGTGCACCTCGAGGCGGCCGGTGCCCGGCCGGACAGCGGCGTCGAGGCTCCCGCCCGACTGCTCTTCGCCTACGCCGATCTGCTCGAACAGGCCGGCCGCCGCGACGAGGCCATCGCCGGATTCCTGCGGGCGGTGAACGCCGACACCGACGAGGAGACCGACGCCGAGGAACGCCTCGCCATGCTCGTGGAGGACGACACCGACGACACCGACCCGGACGACACCGACGACACCGACCCGGACGACACCGACGACACCGACCCGGACGACACCGATCCTGACGACACCCACGACGCCGTCGCGTTGTCCGACTCCGACGATGTCACCGGGACCACCGTGGACGTCGTCGAGACCGGTGAGGCCGGGTCCGACGAGGACGACGATGCCGCCGACGACCCGGAGCTGGAGGTCTCCGCGGATACCGACGACGGCGGGATCACCGACCCTGAGGCATCCGATGCCGTCGTCGACGACCCCGACGAGTCGGCCGTCGTGCCGGCCGGCGAGGGACAGGACGACGCCGACCCGGCCGAGGTCGTCCAGGCAACGGCCGACCAGCCGCGAGAGGCGTCCGCGTCGTCCGCCGAGAGCGACACGGAGCAGACCCGGCTCGACACCGCAGCGTCTGCCGACACCACGGAGTCGGTCGACCCCGACGAGACCGCGGCCCAGAAGGCTGGGGACGAGGCCGAGGCCGAGCCCGCCCCCGAAGGAACAGCCACCGATCCGGCCGCGCCCGGCGCGGTGACCTCCTCGTTGTTCTCGCATTCCGGGTACACGGCGCCGTCGGTGCCCGCGGGCACCACCGACACCGGCCTGCCCGATCCGACTGCCTCGGACCGCGGGAACGCCCCGGCCGGACGCGAGGACATCGACCGGCCGAGCACGGGGGACCGGGCATGACAGCCACCGTTCCGGCGGCCGAATTCGACGCCCTGCTGCTCGATCTGGACGGCACCGTCTATCTCGGTGGTCAGGTCATCGAGCACGTCGGCGAGGCACTGGCCGCCGCCCGGGAGCTCGGTTCGCGTCCGATGTACGTCACCAACAACGCGTCCCGTCCCCCCGCCGAGGTGGCGGCCGCGCTGACCGCCATGGGGGTGCCGGCCACCGACGAGGAGGTGCTGACCTCGCCGGAGGCGGCGGCGACGATGCTCGCCGACACCCACCCCGCCGGGTCGGCGGTGCTGGTCATCGGGGCGCCCTGGCTGGCCACCGCCGTGCAGGACGCCGGGCTCGTCCCGGTGCGGACGGCGGCCGAGGGACCGGTCGCGCTGGTGCAGGGACACTCGCCGGACACCGGGTGGGTGAATCTGGCCGAGGGCTGCATCGCGCTCCGGTCGGGGATCGACTGGGTGGCCTGCAACGTGGACAGCACGTTGCCCACCGATCGCGGTCTGCTGCCCGGCAACGGCTCGATGGTGGCGGCGCTGGTCGCCGCGACCGGGCTCACGCCCAGGGTGGCCGGCAAACCCGCCAGCCCGCTGCTGGACGAGGCCGTCCGGCGCGCCGGATCCAGCAACCCACTGGTCGTCGGTGACCGACTGGACACCGACATCGAGGCCGGTTGCACCGCGGGGTATCCCGCGCTGCTGGTCCTCACCGGGGTGTCCACCGCCCAGGACCTGGTGTCCGCGCCGGAACACCAGCGGCCGACGCATGTCTCGCTGGACATGCGCGGGTTGATCGACGCCGGACGGGTCGTCGACCTGCGTTCGGCCGACACGTCCGCCTGGACCGCGGTGACCGCCGACGGAGCGGTGACGCTCGCCCGCTCCGGCGGCGCACCCGCGGCCCACGACCAGGACGACCGGTCCCGGGATGCGGAGGCTCTGCACGCCCTGGCCGCGGTGGTGGTCGCGGCCTGGGCCGGTGGCTCCACCCGTGTCGTGGCCGCGGACGACGACACCGCGGCCGTTCTCGCCCGCGCCGGGTTGACCGCAGACCGCTGACCGCGCGCCCAGCGGGGCGGACATGCTGCGCCGGCTGCCGGTTCCCTCGGGGACCGGCAGCCGGCGCGCTGCGTTGCAGGGCGCGGGAGCCGGTGGGCGATGTCCCCGACGCGTTCCCCGTCCACGACGACCCGCGCATGCCGCTGCGCGGGCACCGAGCCGAGGGCCGCTCCGGTGTCGGCCCGCATCCGAGGGTCGGGCGGCTGAGCTAGCGTGACCGTCGGGCCCGTCAGGTCCCGGCGGCCTGCCGTCCCGATGATCGGCTCCCGGTCGTCCACCCCGGGGCGGCGTCGCCCGCCCGCCGATCAGCCCCCCGGAGGAGTCATGGCCCACGACGGACCGCGTCCCGGTGCACCCGGCCCCCGGCCCGGTCTGCCCGGGGTCCCCACCGGCCGGCCCGGTACACCCACTCCGGTCTCCCCAGCGCGGGACGTGCCGACCGCACCCGTCCCCGGTGGCCCGCCGCCGGTGACCCGGGCCGTGCCCTCGACCGCGTCGTCCGGCGCCCCGACCGGTCGCCAGACGGACGCCGACATCGCGGCCGCGGTGGACGACGAGCTGGCCACCCTGACCGATCTGCCGCTGGCCGAGCACCCCCAGGTCTACGCGCGTCTGCACGGCACGTTGACCGACGCGCTGGCCGCGACCGTCGACCAGGGGCGGTGAGCGTGCGCCGGGCCCGGCTCGACAGCGAACTCGTCCGACGCGGCCTGGCTCGCTCCCGGGAGCACGCCACCTCGCTGATCGACGCCGGTCGTGTGCTGGTCGCCGGGTCCGTGGCGAGCAAGGCCGCCACCGCCGTGGACAAGGCCACCCCCGTCCTGGTGCGGGACGACGTCACCGACGAGGACTGGGCGTCGCGGGGCGCCCACAAAATCATCGGTGCCCTGGACGCGTTCTCCGGGATCGACGTCGCCGGCCGGCGGTGCCTGGACGCCGGGGCCTCCACCGGCGGCTTCACCGACGTGCTGCTGCGGCGCGGTGCCCGTGAGGTCGTCGCTGTGGACGTCGGGTACGGGCAGCTGATCTGGCGCCTGCAGAACGACGAACGGGTCCAGGTGATCGACCGGACCAACGTCCGCACCCTCACCCCCGAGGTGATCGGCGGGCCCGTCGATCTCGTCGTCGCCGATCTGTCCTTCATCTCGCTGGGGTTGGTGCTGCCCGCGCTCATCGCCTGCACGGCCGACGGTGCCGACCTGGCCCTGATGGTCAAACCCCAGTTCGAGGTGGGCAAGGCGCGATTGGGTGCCGGGGGAGTCGTGCGCGACCCGGCCCTGCGCGCCGAGGCGGTGCTGGACGTCGTGCGTGCGGCTGGTCTACTGGGTTGGGGTCTGGCCGGTGCGGTGGCGTCGCCGCTGCCCGGTCCGAGCGGGAACGTCGAGTTCTTCGTGCACCTGCGGGCCGACAGCCCGGTGGACGCCGACACCGCCGCGTCCATGGTGCAGACCGCAGTGAGGGAGGGTCCGTCATGACCGCAGCGCACACCACGAGCACGCACCGGCCGGCACACCGATGAGCGACCGGCGCATGCTGCTCGTCGCCCACACCGGACGCGAGGACATCTACGCCACCGCCAGCATCGCCCGGCAGCGCCTCGCCGATGCCGGCATCGACCTGGTCGCCCTGCCCGGCGAGGGCGCCGGGCTCGACCTCACCGTCTACGACCACGAGACCGACCTGCTGGACTGCCCGGTCGAACTGGTCCTGGCCATGGGCGGGGACGGCACCCTGTTGCGCGCCGCCGAACAGGCCCGCGTCCTCGACGTCCCGGTGGTGGGGGTCAACCTGGGCCGGGTCGGCTTCCTGGCCGAGGCCGACGTCAGCGAGGTCGACGCGGCACTCACCGCCGTCGTCGACCGCACCTACCGGCTGGCCGAGCGGATGACCGTCGAGTTCGCCGTGGAGGTCGACGGCGAGGAGATCGCCACCGGCTGGGCCCTGAACGAGATCAGCGTGGAGAAGGGCATGCGGGAGCGCATCCTGGACGTCGTCGTCGAGGTGGACGGCCACGGCGTGTCGGCCTACGGCTGCGACGGCGTGTTGTGCGCCACGCCCACCGGCTCCACCGCCTACGCGTTCTCCGCGGGTGGCCCCGTCGTCTGGCCGGGGGTCGACGCCCTGCTGGTCACCCCGCTGAACGCGCACGCCCTGTTCGCGCGGTCCCTGGTGGTCGCACCCACGGCCACCGTCACCGTGCACATCGATCCCGGCGGGCAGTCGGCCGTGCTGACCTGCGACGGACGCCGGACCGTCGAGGTGCCGCCGGGGGCCCGCATCCACGTCCGCAAGGGCGACAGCCCGGTGAAGATGGTGCGGCTGGGCGATCTCCCGTTCACTGACCGGTTGGTGCGCAAGTTCGCCCTCCCGGTGCACGGCTGGCGTCAGCAGCGGCACTGATCCGCCGATCCGGGCGGCGATCCGAACACCTGTCCCCAATCCGGCCGATCTCCCGCGGCAGCGGGACGCGCGGGGCTACCGTGGCCGCATGCTCGCCGAACTGCGGATCACCGGCCTCGGGGTGATCGACGAAGCCGTGCTCGAGCCCTCGCGCGGGTTCACCGCGGTCACTGGCGAGACCGGGGCCGGCAAGACGATGGTGGTCACCGCCCTCAGCCTGATCGGGGCGGCCCGGGCCGACGCCGCCCGGGTCCGGGCCGGGGCCGACCGCGCCGTGGTCGAGGCGCGCTTCACCCTCCCGCCCGGTGGGACGATCGAGCACACCGTCACCGCCGCCGGCGGCAGCCTGGACGACGACGGCAGTGTCATCGCGGTCCGCAGTGTCAGTGCCGACGGTCGGTCCCGCGCCCACGTCGGTGGCCGGGCGGCGCCGTTGGCCGTGCTGGCCGAACTGACCGGTTCGCTGCTCGCGGTGCACGGCCAGTCCGAGGCCATCGGCCTGCTCCGGGGGTCCAACCAACGCGCCGTGTTGGACCGGTACGCCGGCCTGCACGATCTGCTGGTGCGGTACCGGGCCGCGCGGGATCGCTGGCAGGCGGCGGTCGCCGACCTCGCCGACCGTCGCACCCGTGCGCGCGAGCTCGCGCAGCGGGAACAGGTGCTGCGGCTCGGGGTCCAGGAGATCCAGGCCGTAGCGCCGCTGCCCGGTGAGGACGTGGATCTGCTCGCCGAGGTCCGGCGCCGGGAGAACGTCGACGATCTCCGCGCGGCGGCCCAGCAGGCCCTGACTGCGCTCGCCGGTGCGGACACGCTGACCGACGCCCCCACCGCGGTCGGCCTGGTCGAGACGGCCCGGCACGCGGTGCTCGCCGCCACCGACGAGCGGTTGTCCGCCCTGGGTGCGCAGCTGCACGAGGCGTCCGCCGTGCTGGCCGATGCGTCGGCCGAGCTGTCGGCGTACCTCGACGGTCTGGACTCCGACCCGGCCGAGTTGGAGCAGCTGCTGTCCCGGCAGGCCGCGTTGAAGACGCTGACCCGCCGGTACGGCGAGGACGTCGACGCCGTGCTGGCCTGGAGTCGCGAGGCCGAGGCCGAGCTCACCGGGCTGGACTCGTCCGAGGAGGCGCTGGCCCAGCTGGCCGCGGAGGCGCAGCGCCTGGCCGACGAGGTCGCCGTGCTGGCGGCCGAGGTGTCGGCCGGGCGATCGGCCGCGGCCGCCACCCTCGGCGCGGCGGTGACCGACGAGCTGGCCGCTCTGGCGATGGGGCGGGCATCGGTCCGGGTCGCGGTGACCCGCCGGGTGTGGGAGGAGCCGACCCCGCCCGCCGCCGGTACCGACACCCCGGCCCGCACGACCGCCGCGGCCCGCGCCGCGACGTCGACGCGCGCGTCGACCCCGGCCCGCTCCGGTGCACGGGAGCGTGCCGTCGTCCGACCGGTCGACGTGCTGCAGGTCGAGGGTGCCTGGGTGCAGGCCGGCGCCAGCGGCATCGACACGGTGGAGATCGTGATGACCGCCCATCCCGGGGCGCCCGAGCTGCCCATCAACAAGGGCGCCTCCGGTGGCGAGCTGTCCCGCGTCATGCTGGCGCTGGAGGCGGTGCTGGCCGGGTCGGATCCCGTCGACACGCTCGTCTTCGACGAGGTCGACGCCGGCGTCGGCGGGCGCGCTGCCACCGAGATCGGCCGTCGTTTGGCCGATCTCGCCCGGGATCACCAGGTCATCGTGGTCACCCACCTCGCCCAGGTGGCCGCGTTCGCCGACCGGCACTTCGTGGTCGAGCCGGGGGAGGGCGGCACCATCGGCTCGTCGTCGGTGCGGCAGGTGGCCGACGCCGACCGGGACAGCGAGCTCGCCCGCATGCTGGGCGGCACGGACAGCCCGACGGCCCGGGCGCACGCCGCCGATCTGCTCGCCGCGACCCGGGAGCCCACCCGCCGGCCCGCCCGGACCTGAGGACCCGGCCGTCGGATCCGGGACACCGGGTTCCGCCCGGCGCATCCGGACCGCCCCCGCTGACCCCCCGCTGACCCCCCGCCGATCCCGCCGGCGGCGGGACCGCCGACGCCCCGGCACGAGCCCTGGGGTGATCCGATCCGGTCGTCCTCCGCCCTGGCCGGGCCGCCCCCCGATCGGGTGATCCCGTGCGCGGGCGGCGGGCGTCACGTGACGACACCTGCCCTGCCTCCCCCAGATCCCCCCACCCTGCTGCCACCATGCCCACATGAAACTTCTGTCACGCCAGTCACGCGCGTTGCCCGGTGTCACAGGCGTGGCACGCGTCTCCCGCCGGACCGAGTCCCTGCTGAGCCGGGTCGGGCACCGCGACATCGTCGTCATCGACCAGCCCGACATCGACCGGTCCACCGCCGACGCCCTCGTGCGGGCCGGGATCACCGCCGTCGTGAACGCGGCACCGTCCATCTCCGGCCGGTACCCGAACGTCGGTCCGGAGATCCTGGTCGCGGCCGGCATCGTGCTGGTGGACGAGGTCGGGGACAAGGTCTTCACCCGGCTCAAGGACGGCGCCAAGATCCGCATCGACGGCGGCACCATCTTCCTCGGGGAGGAGCCGGTCGCCGTCGGCATCGAGCAGACCACCGAGTCGGTCTCGGATCTGATGATCGAGGCCAAGACGGGCATGTCCGCCCAGCTCGAGGCGTTCGCGGCCAATGCCATCGAGTACATGAAGCGCGAGCGGTCGCTGCTGCTCGACGGCATCGGCATCCCGCCCGTGAGCACCGCGCTCAAGGGGCGGCAGGTGCTGCTCGTGGCGCAGTCCGCGGACACCAAGGCCCAGCTCAAGTCGCTGCGGAAGTACATCGCCGACGACAAGCCCGTGCTGGTCGGGGTGGACGCCGGGGCCGATGCCCTGCGCGCCGCCGGCTACAAGCCCGACCTGATCATCGGCAACCCCGAGCACATCGAGCCCGAGACCCTGCGCAGCGGCGCCGAGGTGGTGCTCCCCGCGCATGTCGACGGCCACGCCCCCGGCCTGGAGCGCCTGCAGGACCTCGGCGTCGGCGCGGTCACCTTCCCGGCCGCCGGGACCACCGAGGATCTGGCCCTGCTGCTCGTGGACGCCCACGAGGCAGGGCTGATCGTCACCGTCGGGATCCGCACCGGGCTGACCGATCTGCTCGACCGCGGTCGGGGCGCGTCCACCTTCCTGGTCCGCATGCGGGTGGCGAACAAGATCGTCGACGCCTCCGCGGTGGCCGCGTTGTACCGCGCGCGCATCTCCTGGTTGCTGGTGCTGTTCCTGGTGCTGGCGGCGGCGGCCGCGATCGTGGCCGCTCTGATGATCTCCGATGTGACCGGCACGTACGGCGACCTGCTGCGGCAGTGGTGGGACCAGGCGTACGCCTGGGTGAAGGGGTTGTTCCAGTGATCTCCATGCGCTATCACATCGTCTCCCTGACGGCGATCTTCCTGGCCCTGGCCCTGGGTGTCGTCCTGGGCGCCACCAAGATCAGCTCGCCGCTGCTGGCCGGGCTGCAGGGCGACAAGGACACGCTGAGCTCCGACGTGTCCTCGCTCAACGACACCAACGCCGAGCTCAGCGCCCGGGTCACCTCCGACGAGAAGTTCGCCGCCTCGGTCGCCGCGTTGACCGTGCGCGGCACCCTGCCCGACGCCTCCGTCGTGCTCATCACCACCAACGACGCCGACCCGGCCGACCGGGACGCCGTGCTGTCCCTGCTGGACCGGGCGGGCGCCACCGTCAGCGGACAGCTGCAGCTGACCGCCGACTTCACCGACCCGGCGCGCGCCGAGGACCTGCGGTCGCTGGCCGCGAGCTCGCTCCCCGCCGGGGCCACCCTGCCGGAGACCGGCAAGGTCGGCGCCACCGCCGGCGGCCTGCTCGCCGCGCTGCTGATCGGCAAGGAGGACGGCACCGCGCCGGCCACCCCCGAGGCGACCACCGCCGGTCTGTCCGCGCTGTCCGGCGGCGGCTTCGTCGTCCCGTCCGGCACCCCGGCCGCCGGCCGCAGCGTGATCATCCTGACCGGCGGTGCGCTGACCGGTGGGTCGGAGGCGGACAGGGCCACCGTCGTGGCCGATCTCGCCGCCCAGCTCGCCCAGAGCGCGCAGGGCGTGGTCCTCACCGGCCGCACGGGATCCCAGGTCGCCACCGGGTCGGTCGGGGTCGTCCGCACGGACACCGCCGCCAGCTCCGCGGTGAGCACCGTCGACGACGTGGACACCGCCTCCGGCCGGCTGGCCACCGTGCTCGCGCTGGTCGAGCAGAACGGCGGCGGGGTGGGTCGTTACGGCCTCGGCGACAACGCCCAGGCCCAGGTCCCGACGCTGGCCGTCAACGGCTGACCGCTCCTCCACTCGCTCCCACCGCGCCCGCGTGGGCATGTCCGGACGGACATGCCCACGCGGGCGTTCGTGTCGGTCGGGGTGGCCAGGATCCGGCTGGGAAAATGCGGCGGGGACGGCCGCGCGGGCACCTCGCGGGCGTGTTCGGCCCAGGGTGAACCGCTGCTGTTAGGGTGAAGTCCCGTGGGAGCGAGGGCCATCAGGCCGGCGCGTCGCATTCGGACACACGGGAGTTGCCTTGCCGCAGTCGACGAGTACCAAGCACATCTTCGTGACCGGAGGGGTGGCCTCGTCCCTGGGCAAGGGCCTGACGGCGTCCAGCCTCGGCCAGTTGCTCACCGCCCGCGGTCTGCGGGTGACCATGCAGAAGCTCGATCCGTACATCAACGTCGATCCGGGCACGATGAACCCGTTCCAGCACGGCGAGGTCTTCGTCACCGAGGACGGCGCGGAGACCGACCTGGACATCGGCCACTACGAGCGCTTCCTGGACCGCAACCTGTCCGCGGACGCGAACGTCACCACCGGCAAGGTCTACTCCCGGGTCATCGCCCGCGAACGGCGCGGGGAGTACCTCGGCGACACCGTGCAGGTCATCCCGCACATCACCAACGAGATCAAGGACCAGCTGCGGGCGATGTCCGAGCCGGACGTCGACGGGATCGTCCCGGACATCGTCATCACCGAGATCGGCGGCACCGTCGGCGACATCGAGTCGCTCCCGTTCCTCGAGGCGGCCCGCCAGCTCCGGCACGAGGACGGCCGGGACAACGTCTTCTTCCTGCACGTGTCCCTGGTGCCCTACCTCGCCCCGTCCGGGGAGCTCAAGACCAAGCCCACGCAGCACTCCGTGGCCGCGCTGCGCAACATCGGCATCCAGCCCGATGCGTTGGTCTGCCGCTCCGACCGGGAGATCCCGGACAGCCTCAAGCGCAAGATCTCGATGATGTGCGACGTCGACGCCGACGCCGTGGTGTCCACCCCGGACGCCCCGTCGATCTACGACATCCCCCGGGTGCTGCACCGCGAGGGCCTGGACGCCTATGTCGTCCGCCGCATGGGTCTGTCCTTCCATGACGTCGACTGGACGGTCTGGGGCGATCTGCTGGACCGCGTGCACCATCCGGCGGAGACCGTCCGGATCGCGCTGGTCGGCAAGTACATCGACCTGCCCGACGCCTACCTGTCGGTGACCGAGGCGCTGCGGGCCGGCGGCTTCGGCAACCACGCCAAGGTCGAGATCGTCTGGGTGCCGTCCGACGAGTGCCAGACCGCCGCCGGTGCGGCCGCCGCTCTCGGCGACGTGCAGGGCGTGCTCATCCCGGGTGGCTTCGGCGTCCGCGGCATCGAGGGCAAGGTCGGCGCGATCACCTACGCCCGGACCAACCGCATCCCGCTGCTGGGCCTGTGTCTGGGGCTGCAGTGCATCGTCATCGAGGCCGCCCGCAACCTGGCCGGCATCGCCGGGGCGAACTCGGCGGAGTTCGAGCCCACCGCCGTCGACCCGGTCATCTCCACCATGGCCGATCAGACCGACGTGGTGTCCGGCGAGCGGGACATGGGCGGCACCATGCGCCTCGGGTCCTACCCGGCCGCGCTGACCCCGGGTTCTCTGGTCGCCGAGATCTACGGATCGACGTCGATCACCGAGCGGCACCGGCACCGCTACGAGGTCAACAACGCCTACCGTGATCGCCTCCAGGCCGCCGGGCTGCAGCTGTCCGGCACCTCCCCGGACTCGCACCTGGTGGAGTTCGTGGAGCTGGACCGTGCGCTGCACCCGTTCCTCGTGGCCACCCAGGCCCATCCGGAGTTCAAGTCCCGCCCGACCCGGCCGCACCCGCTGTTCCAGGCCTTCGTCCGCGCCTGCCTGGACTACCTGGAGTCCGAGCGGCTGCCCATCGGTTCCGACGAGCGGTCGGCCGACCAGGACCCGGCCGCCGGTCTCGAGACCACCGCCGCCCGGTGAGCGACGCCCCCCTGTTCTCGGTCGTCGGCACCCGCCGCGTCTACGACGGGGCCATCTGCGCCGTCCGGGTCGACGAGGTCGTCATGCCGGGCGGGGGCGTCGCCAAGCGGGAGGTCGTCGAACACGATCTGGCCGTGGCCGTCGTCGCCCTGCGGGAGGCGACGGACGGACCGGAGATCGCCCTGATCGAGCAGTACCGGCATCCGTTGGGCCGTCGGCTGTGGGAGCTGCCGGCCGGACTGATGGACGCCGACGGCGAACCGGCCCACGAGGCCGCGGCGCGGGAACTGGCCGAGGAGACCGGACTGGCCGCCGACGACTGGTCGGTGCTGGTCGATGTGGTGGCCTCGCCCGGGTTCCTCACCGAAGCCGTCCGGGTGTACCTGGCCCAGGGGGTCCGGGACGTCGGCCGCGACGCCGCGGTGGACGACGAGGAGGCCGATCTGCGCCTGGTCTGGGTGCCGCTCGCCGTGGCCGTGCAGGCCACCTTCGACGGACTGGTCGTCAACGCCAGTGCGGTGGCCGGCATCCTGGCCACCGCCGCGCTGCGCAGCGGCGCGGCCACCGCCCGGGCGGCCTTCCTGCCGGGCCCGGACGACGCCTGGACGGTGAACCGCAGCGGGACCCCGCGGTCGGCGCCCGGTCTGCCCGGCGTGCCCGGGGCGTGAGCGAAGTCCCGGTCGGTCCGCGCGACCAGGTGAGCCCGAGGACGGCGCCCGATCCCCCGGGGGCGCAGGGACCGCCCACCCCGCGGGAGCCGTCCCCGGCCCTGACCGCCGCGCTGCGGGGCTACCTGGACCACCTGACGGTGGAACGCGGCTCGGCCCGCAACACGCTGCTGTCCTACCGGCGGGACCTGCAGCGCTATCTCGCCTTCCTGGCCGCCCGGGGCATCACCGAGATCGCCGACGTCACAGCGGATCTCGTCACCGGCCATCTCGCGGAGCTCCGGCTGGGGTCGGCCGACCGCCCGCCGCTGGCCGCCTCCTCGGCGGCGCGGGCGGTCGTCGCCGTCCGGGGCTGGCACCGCTTCCTGCTGGCCGAGGGGGCCGTCGGGGTGGACGCGTCCCGGGACGTGCACCCGCCGACACCGGCCCGCCGGTTGCCCAAGGCCCTCCCCGTGCACGTGGTCACGGCCGTGCTCGAGGCGGTGCCCACCGACACGCCCCGCGGTCTGCGGGACCGGGCCCTGCTCGAGTTGCTGTACGCCACCGGCGCCCGCATCAGCGAAGCCGTCGGGCTGGACGTGGACGACGTGCAGGACACCGCCGACGGACCCGCGCAGCGGTCCACCGGTCCGGAGGGCGAACCCGGGGTGCTCAGCGTGGTCCGGTTGCGCGGCAAGGGATCCAAGGAGCGGATCGTGCCCGTCGGCTCGTACGCCCGGTCCGCGGTGCAGGCCTACCGGGTCGGCGGGCGGCCGGCGCTCGTCGCCCGCGGTCGGGGGACCGCGGCGCTGTTCGTCAACCAGCAGGGCGGTCGGCTGTCCCGGCAGAGCGCCTGGCAGGTGCTGCGGGACGCGGCCGAGCGCGCCGGGGTCGGGCCCTCGGCCGGCGGGTCGGGCCCGGGTGACGCCGCCGGTGTGTCCCCGCACACGCTGCGGCACTCCTTCGCCACCCATCTGCTGGAGGGCGGGGCGGACGTGCGCGCGGTCCAGGAACTGCTGGGCCACGCCTCGGTGACGACCACGCAGATCTACACGCTGGTCACCGTGGACGCCCTGCGCGAGGTCTACGCGACGGCCCATCCGCGGGCCCGCTGACCACTCGTCGGGTTAGGGTTCCCTTGCCTCATACCCACTCTGACCTGCGAGTTAGGCAGTACAACCTTGCTAGCGCGAATCGTTCTCGGGGTTTAGCGTCCTTCTCGACCACCCTGGTGTGGCCGGACGCGATCGCCGAACGGCGGACGTCGGGTCACCGTCTCGAACCGCTCCGGAGGACCTCATGACCGCTTCCCTGGAAATGCCCACCGTCACCGAGTGCACCGCCACCGGCTGCTCCTACAACGAGCACTCCGGCTGCCACGCCTTCGCCATCACGATCGGTGGGGCCGGGGCGGACGCCCAGTGCGCCACCTTCATCCCGCTGTCCTCGAAGGGCGGCCTCGGCCGCGTCACCTCCCAGGTCGGCGCCTGCCAGCGCGCCGAGTGCGTCTTCAACGCCTCGCTCGAGTGCTCGGCCCCGTCGGTGAAGATCGGCGCGGGCGCCGACGTCGCCGACTGCCTGACCTTCCAGGCCCGCTGAGCCCGGGCCGCCGGTCACGGAGCGACCGGCGGACCACGACGTTCCGCAGCGTGAGACGCGAAAGGCCGGTCACCCCCCAGGGGTGACCGGCCTTCGTCGTACCGCGGAGGATCAGCGTTCCGGTGCCGGTTCCGGTGCGCGGGGGATCATCGTCCGGCCGGCCACCCCGTTGAGCAGGACCAGGATGGACACCCCGGCGACCGCGTTGATGACGGCGGTGGCCAGCGAGTCGCGCAGCACGTCGGTGGTGGTGAACGGCAGCAGGGTGGCGACCACGGTCAGCAGCCCGGCGATCCATGCGAAGAACGTGCGGGCCTGTGGGCTGGTCAGGATGAGCACCCACAGCAGGATGCCGAGCACGATGGCGGCGACCACGGCGGCGGCGATGCTGCGGTGCGAGTGGTTGGTCAGCCCGAACATCCTGGGCGGCACCGTGTTCAGCTTGAGCAGCCCACCGGCGATGAGTTCGCCGATGAGTGCGACCAGGGCGGCGACCAGTGCGGTGGCCGCGACCCCGGCGATGTACGGGCCCGGCTTGACCGTCCACCGCCCGGTCGCCGGCAGGACGACGGCGGCCGGCCGGTACACCTCGCCGGCGTAGGCCGGCGGCGGCACGTACTGGGCACCGGGGTAGGCCTGACCGGGTTGCTGCCCGGCGAACTGGGGCACCTGGTAGAGCCGCCCGTCAGCGCCTTCGAAGGGATACGTCATGCCGGTGCCTTCCTGCCCGGACCCTCGCGGGTCACCGCTCACGTCTCGCTGCTCACGTCGCGCATCGATCCGGCCCCGTCACACCCGGCCCGGCGGGCGAAGGATATCGCCGGTGCAGGTCCGAACGGGTGAAGTGGCGACGGACGGCACCCGGGCGGTCCGGCGGGGCGGCTGGGCCTGCGGTCCGCCGTGGCCGTGGGGACATAGGGTAGGCCGGTCGTGCAGCCGAGCGGTTCGGGCTCGACCGGTCCGGTCCGACGACCGGTCCGATCGGACCGCGGACGACCGCGGCCGGCCGCGGGGAAGAACGGGAGCGACGGCGATGAGCGAAGCGGGACAGGCCCACTGGGCGGACTCGGCGGCGGACCAGCCGTCCGGGGAGCAGTCGACCGGTGAGCAGCCGATGGGGGAGCAGCCCGGGCGACCGGCCCGCAGCACCCTGTTCGAGCCCGAGATGCCCGCCGCCCCCGCCGTCGAACCGACCCGCTCGGGTTCGCTGTCCACCTCGCCCTCCGTCCGCGCGATGAACGGCCGCGACCCGCAGCCCGCCCCGCTGACCAGCCACGGCCCGGCCCGCGTGGTCGCCGTCTGCAACCAGAAGGGCGGAGTCGGCAAGACCACTTCGGTCATCAACCTGGGTGCGGCCCTGGCCGGCTACGGCCGACGGGTGCTGCTGGTCGACCTGGATCCGCAGGGTGCGCTCTCCGCCGGGCTCGGGGTGGCCTCGCACGAGCTCGACCACACCATCTACAACCTGATGCTGGGCTCGAAGACGGCGATCACCGACGTCCTCATGCCGACCTCGGTGGAGAACCTCGACCTCATCCCGGCCAACATCGACCTGTCCGCGGCCGAGGTGCAGCTGATCAACGAGGTCGGTCGCGAGCACACCCTGGCCCGCGCGCTGCGTCCGGTGCTGCACGCCTACGACTACATCCTCATCGACTGCCAGCCCTCCCTCGGGCTGCTCACGGTCAACGCCCTGGCCTGCGCGCACGGCGTGCTGATGCCGGTCGCCGCCGAGTTCTTCTCCCTGCGCGGTGTCGCCCTGCTGGTCGACACGGTGGCCAAGGTGCAGGACCGGATCAACCCGGACCTGACCGTCGACGGGGTGCTGGTCACCATGTACGACGGCCGGACCGTGCACGCCCGCGAGGTGGTGTCGCTGCTCATCCAACGGTTCGGCGACCAGGTGTTCGACGCGATGATCTCCCGCACGGTCAAGTTCCCGGAGACCACCGTGGCCGGCGAACCGATCACCAGCTACGCGCCGTCGTCCCCGGGCGCCGAGGCCTACCGGACGCTGGCCCGGGAAGTGATCGCCCGGTGAGTCGGTGGTGACCGTCACCGAGAATGTGCCCGTCGACGGGCCGCCCACGCCCGGGCAGGCGGAGCCACCTCCGGTGCCCGCCGGTCCGGTGTCGGGCCGCCGGTCGTTCCACGTCACCCTGGAGAACTTCGACGGCCCGTTCGACCTGCTGCTGCAACTGATCAGCCAGCGCCGGATGGACCTGACCCAGGTCGCCCTGCACACCGTCACCGACGAGTTCATCGCGTTGATCCGTGGTGCCGGCAGCGACTGGAGCCTCGACCAGGTCACCGAGTTCCTCGTCGTCGCGGCCACCCTGCTGGAGATGAAGGCCGCGCGCCTGCTGCCCGATCCGGAGGCCGACAACCCCGAGGACCTGGAGCTGCTGGAGGCCCGGGACCTGCTCTTCGCCCGACTGTTGGCCTACCGGGCCTACCAGCAGGTCGCGATGCTGTTCGCCGAGCTGGAGTCCGGCGCTCTACGGCGCTACCCGCGGGCGGTCACCCTGGAGGAGCGGTACCTGGGCCTGCTGCCCGAGGTGCGCATCGGCATGGACGCCACCGCGTTCGCCGAGCTGGCCGCGGCGGTGTTCCGGCCCAAGCCGCCGCCCACGGTCAACATCGACCACATCCACGCCTCGCCGGTGTCGGTCGCCGAACACACCGCGGTGATCAGGGCCATGCTCGTGGATCGCGGAGTGGCCGACTTCCGGGAACTCACCGCCGGATGCACCCAGGTGCTCGAGGTGGTGGCCCGTTTCCTGGGGCTGCTCAACCTGTACCGGGAGTCCGCGGTGGCCTTCCAGCAGCCCGAACCGCTGGGCGAGTTGACCGTCCGCTGGACCGGCGCCGGTGCCCGGTCCTCGGCCGGTACCGAGGAGGAGTACGAGTGAGCGCCCCCGAGTCCGTCCCCGGGTCGGCGCCCGGATCGACCGCCGGCGGCACGACCCCCGCCGACGGGCCTGCCGACCTTCCCGTGGGCGTCCCTTCCGACACCCCCGAGCCCGAGACCCAGCTGTCGCTGCCCGTCGGTGGCCCGGTGGTCGCCGACCACGATCTGGCCGGCGCACTGGAGGCGGTGCTGCTCGTCGTGGACTCCCCGGTGACCGAATCGGCGCTGACCACGGCGGTGGGGCACCCCGCCGACCGGGTACGGTCCGAACTGCTCGACCTCGCCGCGCACTACACGCAGCGCGGGTCGGGGATCGAGTTGCGGGAGATCGGCGGTGGCTGGCGCCTCTACACGCGGGACCGGTTCGCGCCGGTGGTGGAGCGGTTCGTCCTGGACGGAACGCAGACCAGGCTGTCCCGGGCGGCGTTGGAAACCCTGGCCGTGGTCGCCTACCGCCAGCCGGTGACCCGGTCGCGCATCGCCGCGGTGCGCGGGGTCAACGTGGACGGGGTGGTCCGGACGTTGACCGCCCGCGGCCTGATCGAGGAGGCCGGACCGGACAGCGACACCGGCGGCATGCAGTACCGGACGACCGAGCTGTTCCTGGAACGACTGGGCCTGTCGCACCTGGAGGAACTGCCCTCGCTGGGGCCGTTGCTCCCCGAGATCGACACGATCGACACGATCGACACGGAAAGCAGACGTTGATGAGCGAGCACGAGGGCCGGGCACCCGGTCGAGATCAGGACATCTCCGACGAGGACGCCGGGTTCGGCCGCAGCGGGCAGCCGCCGGCCCGCCCGGCCCGGTCGGGACGGGTGGCCCGGTCCGGCGGCAAGGAGGGGACGGACGCGAACGCCGAGGGCGTGCGGCTGCAGAAGGTGCTGGCCGCCGCCGGGATCGCCTCCCGCCGCAAGGCCGAGGAGATGATCGCGATGGGCCGGGTCAAGGTCGACGGGCTGGTGGTCAAGGAGCAGGGCCGCCGGGTCGACCCGGACATCGCCGTGGTGCACGTCGACGGCAACCGCGTCGTCCTGCAGGAGAACCAGGTGTACCTGGCCCTGAACAAGATGCCCGGCTGGCTGTCGACGATGCAGGACGAGGACAACCGCCCGCACATCGGCCAGCTCGTCGAGGACCGCACCGAGCGGCTGTTCCACGTGGGCCGGCTGGACCGCGACTCCGAGGGACTGCTGCTGCTCACCAACGACGGCGAGCTCGCCCACCGGTTGACCCACCCGTCCTACGGCGTGGCCAAGACGTACATGGCCGAGATCCCCGGCCCGGTCCCGCGTGACCTGGGCCGTCGCCTGAAGAAGGGCATCGAGCTCGAGGACGGCATGGCCAAGGTCGATTCCTTCGAGATCGTCGACGTGCACGCCCAGCGGGCGGTGGTCGAGGTCGTCCTGCACGAGGGCCGCAAGCACATCGTCCGCCGACTGCTGGACGCGGCCGGGCACCCGGTGTCCCGGCTGGTCCGCACCCAGATCGGCGAACTGCAGCTCGGTCACCAGCGTCCCGGGACGCTGCGCAAGCTCAGCCCGGTGGAGATCGCGCTGCTGTACAAGGCGGTCGACCTGTGAGTGCGGCCCCCACCCCGGCGGGGACGTTCGTCATCGCCATCGACGGGCCGTCCGGCACCGGGAAGTCGACCGTCTCGCGGCGAGTGGCCACCGAGCTGCAGGCCGGGTACCTGGACACCGGTGCGCTGTACCGGATCGCCGCCCTGGCCGTGCTGCGGGCCGGGCTCGACCCGCAGGACACGGACGCGGTCGCCGACCTGATCACGGCGTTGCGCCTGGACCCGCCGACCGATCCCGACCACCAGCGTCATCATCTGGACGGCGAGGACGTCAGCGAGCAGATCCGCGGCCCCGAGGTCACCCTCGCGGTCACCCCGGTGTCGGCCAACCCGGTGGTGCGCCAGCACCTGTTCACGGTGCAGCGCACCCTGGCCATGTCCGGACGGATGGTGGTGGAGGGGCGCGACATCGGCACCGTCATCGCCCCCGATGCGACCGTGAAGATCTACCTGACCGCGGACGCCGCCGAACGGGCTCGTCGACGCTTCGACCAGAACGCGGCCCGCGCCGTGCACGCCGGGGCCCCGGCCGGTCAGGCCGGCCCCGGTCTGGCCGACGTGGAGCGCGACCTGGCCCGCCGGGACACGATGGACAGCACCCGCTCGCACGCTCCGCTGCAGGCCGCGCCGGACGCGGTGGTGCTCGATTCGTCGTCCATGCAACTGCGGGAGACCGTTCGTGCGGTGCTGACCCTCGCGGCCGAACGGGGCATCTCGTGAGCGGTGTGTCCTCGGACCTGCCGCGATGAGGTTCCTGAACCTGGAGGGCCGGGGTGACCCGGTTCCCCAGCACTCCTCACCCCGGGGCATGGACCGCGGCCGGCGCATCGGCATCGCGCTGGGCGCCGCCCTGTACCGGCTGCACGTCCGCGGCCGGGATCGGGTCCCCGCCACCGGCCCGCTGGTCATGGTGGCCAACCACACGAACTTCATGGACGGCCCGGTGCTGTTCGGGGCGTTCCCTCGACGGCTGTCGTTCCTGGTCAAGGCCGAGGCGGTGACCGGCCCACTGGGGTGGTTGCTCAAGCACGTCGGCCAGTACGCCCTGGTCCGGGACAAGCCCGACCGCATCCCGCTGCTGGCTTCGCTGGCCCAGCTCCAGGCGGGCGGGGCGATCGGTGTGTTCCCCGAGGGCACCCGCGGCCAGGGTGACGTGGCCACGGTGTTCGCCGGCGCGGGCTGGCTCGCCGCCCGGTCGGGCGCGACGATCGTGCCGGTGGCCGTCCGCGGGGTGTCCCGGCCGTCCGGCGTCCGGCGCCGGTTCCGCCCCCGCGTGGAGGTGCTCGTCGGCCAGCCGTTCGCGGTGGAGCAGGGCGCCAGCCGCACCGCGGTCGCCGCGGCCACCGACGGCATCCGCGAGCACCTGGCCGCGCTGGTCCGCACGCTGGACGAGGATCTGGCCGCCGGATCGGTGGACCGCCGGCACTGACCGGGCACCTGGATGTCTCCCGCCGGACCCTCGGCTTCCGGCGAACAGCTGTGCGCGAACGCTGTGACCTGCCCCGCTGCGACCGGGTGCGTGGCTGATCGGGTTCGCGTCGGACCGTCCAGCGGGGATGATGGGGGGTGTGATCGACGACAGCACCCCCTCCTCCACCGGCTCGACCGCCGGTTCCGCCGGCGAACTCGGCGACCCCTCGTACTTCCCCGACGGGGATTCCGCCGCCATCGGCACCTGGTCCGACGAGTCGGAGTTCGCGGCCTGGGAGGACGGGCTGGACGGTGACGGCGCGTTCGAGCCGACCGTCCCGACACCGACCCTGGCCGTCGTCGGTCGACCCAACGTCGGCAAGTCCTCGCTGGTCAACCGCATCATCGGCCGCCGCGAGGCCGTCGTGCAGGACATCCCCGGGGTGACCCGCGACCGGGTGTCCTACGAGGCGCTCTGGGGTGGGCGCAAGTTCACCGTGGTCGACACCGGTGGGTGGGAGCCCGACGCCAAGGGCCTCCAGGGTGACGTGGCCGCGCAGGCCGAGCGCGCCATGCTGACCACCGACGCCGTGATGATGGTCGTCGACGCCTCCGTCGGGGCGACCGCCACCGACGAGGCCATGGCCAAGGTGCTGCGCCGCTCGAAGCGCCCGGTCATCCTCGCCGCCAACAAGGTCGACGACGAGCGCGTCGTCGGTGACGTGGCCTCGCTGTGGACCCTCGGACTGGGGGAGCCGCACCCGGTCTCGGCGTTGCACGGCCGCGGTTCCGGCGACCTGCTGGACGCGATGCTGGCCGCGTTGCCGGCCACCCCGTCGGAGTTCTCCGGGGGCGGCAACATCGGCCCGCGACGCGTGGCCCTGCTCGGCAAGCCCAACGTGGGCAAGTCCTCGCTGCTGAACAAGCTGGCCGGCGATTCCCGCTCGGTGGTCAACGCGATGGCCGGCACCACCATCGACCCGGTCGACTCCCTGGTCGAGATCGACGGCGAGGTCTGGCGTTTCGTGGACACCGCGGGTCTGCGCCGCCGGGTGCACCAGGCCAAGGGCATGGAGTTCTACGCCTCGCTGCGGACGCAGACGGCGCTGGAGTCGGCCGAGGTGGCCATCGTGCTCATCGATTCGTCCGAGCCGCTGACCGAGCAGGACCAGCGGGTCATCACCATGGTCATCGAGTCGGGCCGGGCGCTGGTCATCGCGCTGAACAAGGCGGACCTGGTCGACGCCGAGCGCCGGGAGGACTCCAACCGCGAGCTCGAGCGGGACCTGGTGCGGGTGCAGTGGGCCCAGCGCATCAACATCTCGGCGCTGACCGGGCGGGCCACCCACCGGCTGGCCCCGGCCCTGCGGACCGCGCTGGAGTCGTGGGACCGGCGCATCCCGACCGGTCGCCTGAACGGCTGGCTGGCCGAGCTCATCCAGGGCACCCCGCCGCCCGTACGCGGCGGCAAGCAGCCTCGCGTGCTGTTCGCGACGCAGGCGGCGAACCGGCCGCCGACGTTCGTGCTGTTCACCACCGGGTTCCTGGAGGCGGGCTACCGCCGCTTCATCGAGCGACGCCTGCGCGAGGACTTCGCGTTCACCGGGTCGCCGGTGCGGGTGAACGTGCGCGTGCGGGAGAAGCGGTCGGGCCGGAAGTGACCCCGACCCGCCGCCCCACCCACCCGCACTGCCGGATCAGCGGGCCGCGGGCGGCGGGGTCTGACCCCTCTTGGTGATCTTGCTGGTGAGGTCGGCGATCTTCTGCTTGTTCTTCGGGTCCGAGGCGAGCTGCTGGGCCTTGGCGATGGCCTTCTTGCCGGCGGGGGACTGGGCGAGGGCGATGAGCCCGCCGATGCTGGTGAACTTCTTCATGAACGACATGCGTCGAGTTTACCCAGGTCGAACGCCGCCCTGACGGTGTAAACACCGCGGTCGCTCATTCCGGCAGCGGGCCGTCGGCGGCGGGGAGGAGACCGGCGGAGAACAGCTCGACGGTGACGGCCACCGCGACGACCTGCACCACCACCAGCGCGACCAGCACGAGCAGCTGCGTCGCGCCGGCCTGCCACGGCGAGGCCCCGGCCAGCAGGACGCCGACGAATGCGCCCGGCAGGGTCACCAGTCCGACGGTGCGGGTCTGGTCCAGGCCCGGCACCAGGGCGGTGGCGGCGGCCGGTCGGGCGACCAGGGAGACCGCCTCCCGCCGGGACAGCCCGATGGACAGGGCAGCCTCGTAGGCGCCGCGGTGCGCGTCCAGCTCGTCCACCACCCGGCGGCCGGCCAGCGACGTGGCCGTCATCGCGCCGCCGATGAGGATGCCTGCAGTGGGCAGGACGGCGACCGGCGCGAGCGGCACCGCCCCGCTGACCGCGATGATCAGCACGGTCGGGATCGCCCCGGCGGCGATGGGTAGAGCCGTCCACCACGAGCCCGGCCGGAGCGACCCGGTGACCCGCCGCGCGCTCGTCCCCGCCGCGGCGACCACCATCAGCAGCAGGAACAGCGCGGTCAGCACCAGCGACCGCAGGACGACCGCGATGATCAGCGAGATGCCGGCCAGTTGCAGCACCGCGCGCACCGACGCCGTCACCGGTTGCCGCCACGGCCCCAGCCCGGCCGCCCGGGTGATCACCGCCCCGATCGCGACCAGGACGACCAGGAGCACCGCGAGAGCCAGGCCCAGGCGCACGGTGTCCATGCCCTGATCCTGCACGGGAGTGATCGTGCCCTGC
Source organism: Nakamurella flavida (assembly GCF_030811475.1). Classification (NCBI taxonomy): domain Bacteria; kingdom Bacillati; phylum Actinomycetota; class Actinomycetes; order Nakamurellales; family Nakamurellaceae; genus Nakamurella; species Nakamurella flavida. The sequence continues at coordinate 1,356,650 of NZ_JAUSQV010000001.1, read as the reverse complement.
ACCGGTGGGCGCCTGCCGCCCGGCCGGGCTGGATCAGGAGGCCCCGGGGCTGCGGTAAGCTTCTGCACGCCGGTCTGCGGATCGGCTCGACCGGGATGTGGCGCAGCTTGGTAGCGCACTTGACTGGGGGTCAAGGGGTCGCAGGTTCAAATCCTGTCATCCCGACAAATCGACAGCCCCGAGGAGATCTTCTCCTCGGGGCTCTTTCGTACCCGGACTTCGAAGCCCCGGGCAGGAGGAGGTCTTCGGACCAGCGCGGTTGCCGGTGGCGTTCGGGACGGTCCACACTCCCCCGGGCGTGAACACTTCTGTGGCCCCGCCCGTCCTGGTGGGTATGAACGAACGGACCGTGATGGCACCGCCGGCGCTGCCACCACCCATCGACGCGAACACCGTCGGCGATGACCTGGCCTACCTGAACAGGTTGGGCCGGGCGTTGACCGGTGACCGCGACGCCGGCTCGGACCTGGCCCAGGGCGCCTATCTGCGGGCGGCGCCGCACCTCGCGGGGGTGACCGCGCGCCGGGGCCTACCTGCGGCGCACGGCGGTCAACCTGCTCAACGACCGACTCCGCCGGTCCGCGCTCGTCAGCGAGGTGCCCACCGAGCATCTGCCGGAGACCGCGACGACCTCCGACGCGTACGGACAGGTCGAGCAGCGGATGGACCTGGAGCAGGCCCTGGCGCTGCTCGACGCCACGGCCCGGCAGATCGTGGTGCTCCGCTACCTGGAGGACCTCCCCGTGAAGGAGATCTCCGCCCTCCTGAACCGCCCCGCCGGCACCGTCCGGCGCATCAGTGCCGACGCCCTGCGGCGTCTGGCCCCCCAGCTGCAGGACCACTCCCGAGGTGAACTCCGATGACCCGAGACATTCCCGACGCGACCGCCGAGGCGAGGCTGCGGGCGGCCCTGACCGACCGGTACCCGCTCGAACCCGTCGATGACGCCCAACTGCGGCGCGTGATGACCGAGCTCGCCTCCGGGGCGGCACCCACGGAACCGTTCGCCGTCCTCCCGCTCGCCGCTCCCGCCCGTCGTCGGGGGTGGACGACCGCGCTGCTCGCCGCCGCGGTCGCCGTCGTCGTCGCGCTGGTCGGGGTGTCCGCCACCCTGCTGCTCGCCGACGGGACCAGCTCGTCGCCGGCGATCGCCCCCACCGTGCCGGTCACGAGCGGTGACGCTCCCGCAACACCCTCCGCCCCGACGACGGGCGGGGCCACCACATCGCCTGCTCCGTCCGCCACCGTCCCGCTGTCGACCCCCACGCCGGATCGGCCGCCCGTTGCTCCGGTGGAGACACCCCCGGCCGCGCCCGACTCGCCGGAGCCCTCGCCACCCAGTGCCGCGACGGGTGTTCCGCCGACCCCCGCCCCGACGTCGGTACCTCCGGCGGCCGAACCGATCCCCGCCGACCCGCAGGCGTTCCGGGTGGACGACACCCAGGTCGAGGTCCCGGGCATGATCCATTTCGTGTCCCCGTCGGGCAACATCAGCTGCGTGATGGCCGACAAAGGGGTTCCCGGTGCGGACTGCGTGATCGAGGAGGCCGACTTCCCCCATGTGACCTGCGAGGAACCGACGCCGGCCCTGACGCTCTCCTTCAGCGTCCACAACGCCGGACAGACGTCCGATCTCAGGACCACCCCGCCCGACAGCAAGGGTGACTTGCTCGATTACTGCGACTGGAGCTCTGCGGGGTCCGACGGGTCTCCTTCGTCCGACGGCACGCCTCCTCTCCCGTACGGCTCGTCCCTCACACCCGGGGCGACGACCTGCGTCAGCGAGACCACCGGCGTGACCTGTCGCAGTCTGACCAGCGGGGCCGGCTTCCAGGTCTCCCGGTCGAGCTACCGCCTGTTCTGACAAGAGTGTGGCGAGCGTTGCACCGGTGGGCTGTTTGGCGGCGGACGGGACGCGGTACCGGGGGAGCGTCCCCGCCGTTGCCCATCGGACAACGCAGTGGGCACGGCTGCGCACGAACCGGACCGCCGCGGCGGTCCCGCTAGGAGCGTCATGCCGAACACCTCGACCGGTTACACCACCCTCACCCGTTCCTTCGGGGTTCTGTCCGCCGCCCTCGGTGTCGCGCCCGCGGTCGTTCCCGGTGCGGTCGCCCGGCTCATCGGGGCGACGCCCCGGCTGCGGAACCGGGTGCTGCTGCGATCGATCGGGGCGCGCGAGCTCGCAGTGTCCGCGGGTCTGTTCGTCGCCCCGTCACCGGCCATGCTGTGGGCCCGGGTCGCCGGTGACGCGATGGACGTCCCGCTGGCCCTGGTGTCCGCAGTGGGCGCCACCGGCAGCCGGCGCGGCCGGGCCTGGGCCACGGTCGGGGTGGTCACCGCCATCGCGGTGGCCGACGTCGTCGCCGCGATCCGACCGCCGTCCGACGGCACCCCGTCGCCCATCACGCTGGTGAACGCCACCCCGGCCACGCCCCCGTCGTACAACGCCGCCCAGCAGCCGGCCGGCAAGACCCCCACCGCCGGTGTGCCGAACAAGCCGGAGGGCTGAGCCCGAGGGTTGCGCAGAGAGGTGTCCCGCCCCACCCGAACGATCACGAGAGCCGGAGCGGCACCACGCCGCTCCGGCTCTCGCCTTCCCGCGTCCCGGGCCGCCCGGTTCAGGAGTCCCAGATGGGACCGAACGCCGGGATGCCGCGCTGCTGCAGCCGGCGGACGAGGTCGGTGGTGGCGGCCTTGTTGGAGATGCAGATGACGGCCTCGGCGCCCGACTCCACGTACGCCTGGTAGGCGAGTTCGGCCAGGTCCGGCTTGCCCAGCTCGTCGGAGTTCCACAGCGTCGCGTCGGGCTGGGTGCTGAGGATCTGCCCGACCAGCTCGGCGCCGTAGGTCCGCTCCGGGTGGCGGGTGACCCAGACCAGCTTGGTCGGCGTGGGGTCGTTCAGCAGGTGGGGCAGGCAGGGGGCGATGCCACTGCCGGTGGTCACCCAGACGACCTTGGTGAACAGGCGGGCGCAGGTGCCGACGCCGGTGGTGGGCACGCCCCGCAGCCACAGGTGTTCCGGCGGGTCGGCGATGAGCTCGGAGGTCCACTCGCCGGCCTTCGAGATCGCCATCCGGAAGCCGGGCTCGCCGGGGTCGACCATGTTCGCGAAGGCGTGCCACTCGCCGAGCGGGGTGCGGGAGACCCGGGAGGCCGAGCCGGTCCGCGGACGCGGCTCGGTGGGGAAGCGGACCAGGGCGACGTGGTCCGACGGCCGGGTCACCTCGACCGGCACCCGGCGCAGCTGCAGCCACGGGATGGCCGCCCCGACGATCAGGGTCGCCAGGATCCAGGTGTTCGGCGACCCGAGCACCGCGTCCAGGACGTTCCCCCCGTTGTCGATCGCCACCAGGAAGGTCAGCGGGACGAACAGGGTCAGGGCCAGCCAGCCGCCGTACCGGTGGGTGAACTCGAAGACGTGATGGTGCTGCTCGCGCATCGACGGGCGGGCGCAGAGCGCCACCAGGATCAGGTCCGCCGCGATGGCGACGGCGACGCCGACCAGCATGTCCCGCACGCCGGCGGCAGAACCGATCTCCGGGTGGGTGAGCAGCACCAGGGTGAAGGCGGAGAACCAGGCCGTGGCCGAGATCGCGCACCCCACATGGACTCCGCCGCCGACCTGGTACACCTTGGCCAGGGCGGCCCGCACCCGCGGCGGCCAGCTGAGCGGGGCGCGGGTGGCCAAAGCGAACAGCGCGTTGACCACGTATTGGTGCCGGATGAGCACCGCCATGCACATGTTGACGGACGCTGCCGTGATCGTAGCGGCGAGCAGTTGGGCCGCGGTCGGTGCGCTCAGGGCCAGAACGATCGCGGTGACGACGTTCACCACGAGGCCGGTGACGATCAGCCGGTGGAACGGGGTGAAGCGACTCCCGGCGAGCCGATGCTCCGCCGAGACGGGCGGCAGGTCCACGACGTGGGTGACCGGGCGGCTCGCGCGTCCGCCGGTGGTCGACGGGTGATGGTCCGCCCGCCGGGGGAGGAGATCGATGCTCATCCGGTGCCTCGCTCGTCCGGGGTCAGGCTGTTCCTGGCCTGGGATCACCCTCGTCGCGTCCGCCCCCGCCCCCCGTCCGCCGGTCGTGCCCCGCGGGGGAGGAAGCGTGGTGTCCCCCGATCGGTGGACGGTGCCGCCGTGGGGCTCCGCTACCCCCGCAGCTCGATCCGGCCATCGTCGCGGAACGCCTGCGCGGCAGCGCATGTCACCCGGCGGTGGACCATTCGACCCGGTCGCCGGCCAGGATCCGCCCGGACGGTCGATCGCCGATGTCCAGCTCGACCAGCAGCTCGTCGGAACCCCCGGCCGCCCGCACCCGGTAGCGGTAGCGGGTGTTGGTCAGCTCCTCGGCGGTGGTGGTCGCGGTGACGAGCCACCGGTACCGGCGGCGCAGGGCGATGAGCTGACGGTGCGCCTGCAGGACGGATGCCCCCCACGGTGCGACATCGCCGGGGGTGTCGGGGAACTCGGGGCGGACGGCGTCGTCGCCGCCCTCCCGTTCCTCCTTCACACCGGTGTAGCCGAACTCGTCACCGGCGTACACGGTGGGGATGCCGCCCACGGTCATCAGCACGGCCAGCGCGAGGACGGCGCGGTCCTCGCCGACGGTGCTGGCGATCCGGGTGACGTCGTGGTTGCCGATGAACGTCGCCGGGACGAAGTCGGCCAGAAAGGCGTTGTGCCGCTGCAGGGTCCAGTCCAGCTCGAAGAAGTTCCGCGATGCGATGGCGTTCCCGACCGAGCTCCACAGCTCGTACTGGGTGACGGTGTCGACTCCGGACCGCCGGACGAAGTCGGCGTAGTCACCGTGGATGACCTCCCCGACGAACCAGGCATCCGGGTGCCGCTCGCGGACGGCGGGCAGGACGGCCGCCCAGAACGTCGGGTCCACGGTGTAGGCCGCGTCCAGCCGCCATCCGTCGATGCCGCGCTCCAGCCAGTACTCCATCACCGACCGGACGTACTCCCGCGCCGCGGCGGAGGAGTGGTTCAGCGCGACCAGGGCGTCGTGGCCCTCGAACACGGCGGCGTGCGGACCGCCCTCCGCGGCCCAGTCGACCGCGAACAGGTCGGCGTCGGGACCGTCCGGTCCGTCGAGCAGGGCTTGGCGGAACCGGGGGTGATCCCGCCCGACGTGGTTGAACACCCCGTCCAGCACCACGACCAGGCCGCGGTCGTGGCACGCCTCGACGAGATCGGCCAGATCCTGCTCGGTGCCCAGGCGGGGGTCGACGGCGAACTGGTCGAGGCTGTCGTACCCGTGGGTGCTGGAGGCGAAGACCGGGCCGAGCAGCAGACCGGAGGTGCCGAGCTCGACGGCGTGATCGAGCCAGTTCAGCAGGCGGCGCAGCCGCGGGGCGGGCGTCGCCGCTTCCCGGATCGGGGCGCCGCAGAAGCCCAGCGGATAGACCTGCCAGAGGATCGCGTCCTGGAAACGCACGGGGGTGCCTCCTAGTGAGTCGGACTGAGTAGCGCAGTGAGCGTAGCTCACTAAGCTGGTGGTCATGCCCCGCCAGGACCGCGCCCCCCGGGTACGCCTCGACCCCGCCGAGCGGCGCGCGGCCATCCTGGTCGCCGCCCGCCACACCTTCCTCGCGTCCGGGTATCCCCGCGCGACGGTCGCCGCGATCGCCGAGACCGCCGGGGCGTCCGAGGCGTTGGTCTACCGGTACTTCCCCGGGAAGGCGGAGCTCTACACCGCGGTGGTCCGCGCGGCCCTGGACGACCTGGCGGCCGATCGATCCCGCGCCCTGGCCGCGCTGCCCCCGGGCAGCTCCGCCCGCGACGCCGTGCGCGCCGCCGTGCTCGTCCTGCTGGACCACCTCGAGCGGCGCACCGGGGCCGGGGTGCCGCTGGTGGACACGGCGGGGGAGCCACCGGCCGTGGTCGCGCTCCGCCGGGACGCCTGGGCCGAGCTGGTGGAGGTGGTACGCGAGCAGCTCCGCCCGGGCGAGGGGAGTCGACACGACTGGGCGCTCCGGGGCTGGGTCGGGTTCGTCGAGGCCGTCGGCGCGCGATGGCAGGCCGCCGGCTGCCCACCGGACGAACGATGGCCGTTGCTCGACGCCGCCCTCGGTGCGCTGGAGGGTGCGCTCGGCGACTGGGCCGCCTGAGGCCCACGCCGGGAAAGCGCAACCGGTTCGTCACCCGGGGGTGAGAGGCTGACGCAACGCCGGGGCGGACGACACGTCCTGGTCAGGGGCCGCGCCCGTCGGGGTGGGCGGGGCAGGCCGACGAGGGCCGTGACGAGGGGAACGTCGATGACCGGGGACCGCACCATCACCGAGGCTCGGCACCGCCGACGGACCGGGCGGGTCGCGCTCGCCGCCGCCGTCCTGCTCGCCGTCCTCACCGCCTGCGGTCCCGCCGCCCCGACCCTGCGTCCGGCCGCGGCCACCGCGAGCAGTTCCGCGTCGGAGACCACGCCGTCCGCGCCGGCGAGCTCGGCGACCACCCGGACGGCCCCGACGACCTCGACATCCGTCGCCCCGGCGCCCGCCGCGGTGACCCTGGCCGTCGAGGCGGTCCGGGGCGCCGACGGGTTCTTCACCGTGCAGGGTGCGGCCACGCTGGCCACCGGTGCTCCGGCCGAGGGCACCCTGACCGTCGACCTGGACGCCACTCCGCTGGGTGCGCAGCCCCTCGCCGGCGGCCGCGCCGCCTTCGCCGCACCGGCCGGCCTCGGCCCGGGAGAGCACGTCCTGACCGCTCGGTTCACCCCCACCGACGCCGCCTTGACCGCGGCGGCGGAGACCAGCACGCCGGTGAGCATCGCCAAGGCCGGCGCCGCGGTCTCCGGCACCGCGGTCACCGCTTCCGGGGTGGGGACCGTCCGATACGGCGACACGGCGACCGTCCGGATCGCCGTGCAGCCGAGCGTGCCGACCCCGGACCTCAGCGGACCGGTCGCCCTGCTCGACGGGGAGACCGTGCTCGCCCAGGGCACCGCCGACGCCACCGGCGTCGCCGATCTGCGGTACCTGAACCGGGCCGACCCAGGCGCCCACGACTACCGCGTCACCTACGCGGGCAATGCCGCGGTCGACCCGGCGGAGGGGGCGATGACCCTGCAGTCCGCGCAGACGAACGTCGACGTGGCCATCTCGCTGCCGGAGACGTCCACGAAACCCCTGCCCGGCACGGACATCCCCGTCGTCGTCTCGGTGATCGGCACCCCGGACACCCCGACCGGTCAGGTCGTGGTGACCGCCGACGGGACGCAACTCCTGGCCGGTCCGGTCGGCCCGGACGGCACCGTCCGCACCACCCTGCCCGCGGTGTCCGAGGGGACGCACACCATCGCGGTCACCTACTCCGGGGACACCCGCTTCCAGCCGGGACAGGGCGAGAAGACCGTCACCGCGACGACTCCGCCGGTCAATCCGGCCGCCGGTGCCGCCGCCGGCCTGCAGGCCGCGAACCCGTGCCCCGCGTCGGCATCCGCCTGTGTCGACCTGAGCTCCCAGCAGGCCTGGCTGCAGAGCAACGGCGTCATCACCTACGGGCCCGTCCCCATCACCTCCGGCCGCGCCGGGTACCGCACCGGCACCGGGACGTTCGACGTGTACTGGCTGGACAAGAACCACAAGTCCAGCATCTTCAACAACGCTCCGATGCCGAACTCCGTGTTCTTCGACGGCGGGATCGCCTTCCACCAGGGCAGTCTCAGTGACCAGTCGCACGGCTGTATCCACCTGTCGGGCGCGGCCTCGGAGACGTTCTTCGACACGCTTTCCGTCGGTGACGACGTGGTCGTCTGGGGCGCCCCGCCGTACTGATCCCCTGCGTCTCCGCAGGCCGACCCGGGTGATGGATCAGCGCACCCCGGGCAGCCCCAGGCCGACCTGGACCGGATCGGTGGTGACCGGTCCGCTCGACGCCTGCACGAGGAACAGCAGGACGAAGGCTCCGGCCAGCAGGCCCAGGCCGGCGACGACGGTCGCTGCGGTGACCAGGCTGCGGTGCCGCGCGGTGCGTCGGTGGCGGACGACGAGCGCCGCGACCAGGACGACCAGGCAGACCGCGACCGACGGGAACAGGGTCGGCAGCAGGACGACGCCGAGCAGTGCCCCAGCCAGCAGCAGGGGTCCGGCCGTCGGATTGCCGGCCGGGGACGGCGCCGGGGTGAGGGGAGGGGCGGGCGTCGCCGCGGCGGCGATCCGGTCGACCGGGCCGAGAACGCCCAGTGCCGCACGGATCTCGTCCGGGCTCGGGTCCCGTCCCCCGCTCAGTCGCTCGGTGAGGTCCTCCCGGACCCCGGCGACGATGTCAGCCCGTTCGATCGGGTCCGTCCCGGCCAGGGCTCGATCCAGGTCGGCCAGGTAGGCCGCGATCAACGGATGCTCGAGGAGCGCGGTCATCGGGTCTCCTTCAGGACGGCGTCGACGTCTTCGGTGAACGGCTCCCAGGCGCGGGCGAACGCAGCCAGCGCCGCTTCGCCCTCCGGGGTCAGTCGGTAGTAGCGGCGGGGCGGCCCGGAGCTCGATTCCTGCCAGAAGGTGTCCACCCAGAGCTGCCGCCGCAGGCGGGACAGGAGCGGATATAGGGTGCCCTCGCTGGCGAACAGGGCCGGGTGCAGCGCCAGCCGGGCCGTCATCTCCACGCCGTACGCGGGGGCGTCGCGCAGCAGGGCCAGCACGCAGTACTCCAGGACACCCTTGCGCAACTGGGTGAGGACGGGGTCCTGGGCGGCGGGCACGAGCCGACGCTAGCAGTAGGTTGCGGTGCCCACTACTCGGTCATGCACGGTAGATGGGCCGCGCGGTCACCGGACGCTCTGCCCCCGGCTGCGGGCCAGGGCGGCGCGCCAGGCACTCCGGCCCCGCTCGCGCTCCTCGGCCGTGGACCGCGGGACGAAGTCCTGGTGCGCACGGGGGAGGGCGGCCAACGCCGTGGTGTCCCACAGGCCCACGGCGCGGCCGGCCAGGTGGGCGGCGCCCAGGGGGGAGAGGTCGGCGTCCAGGGCCCGCCGCACGGTGCGGCCGCTGATGTCGGCCTGTAGTTGCATGAGGAACGGGTTCGCCGAGGCGCCGCCGTCGGCGAGCAGCTCCGGTACCGGGGCGACGGTGTCGTCGACCGCGTGGACCACGTCCTCGACCTGCAGGGCGATGCTCTCCAGGGCGGCCCGGGCCAGCTGGGGCAGGCCGGTGCCCAGGGTGAGGCCGCTGATCGTGCCGACCGCCTCGTTGTCCCACCAGGGGGCCCCGAGTCCGTTGAAGGCGGGGACGAGGTGGACCCCGCCGCCGTCCGCCGTCTCGGCCAGTGCGGCGAGTCGCGCCGGGGTCGAGTCGACCGCACGGGCGAGCCAGCCCAGGGTGGCCCCGCTCGCCCGGATGTTGCCCTCCACGGCGAAGGTGGGTGTGTCGCCGTCCTGCCAGGCGACGGTGAGACACAGCCCGCCGGCCAGGTCGGTGGTGCGGTCGGTGACGCCCATGACCGAGGAGCCGGTGCCGTAGGTGGCCTTGACCTGACCGGCCGCCCACGCCCCGTGCGCGAAGAGCGCGGCGTGCGAGTCACCCATGACCGCGGCCACCGGGACGTGCGCCGGCACCCCGGCCAGGGCGCCGGCGGTGGTGAACGGGCCGGTCGAGGCGGCGATCACCGGCAGGCACTCGGCGGGGACGCCGAACAGCTCCAGCAGCTGGGGGTCCCAGGTGCGGCTGCGCACGTTCATCAGCTGGGTGCGGGCGGCGTTGCCGACCTCGATGACGTGGCCGGCGCCGAGCCGGAACAGCAGCCAGCTGTCCACGGTGCCCAGGCACAGCTCACCGCGGGTGCTGCGGCGCCGGTCGGGGTCGTGGGTGTCGAGTAGCCACTGGGCCTTGGCGGCGGAGAACATCGGGTCGATCGGCAGGCCGCTGACCCGCCGGACCATGTCGTCCGCGCCGGTGGCGAGCAGGGCGCGGCACGCCCCGGCGGTCCGCTGGTCCTGCCAGCTGACCAGCGGACCGACCGGCTCGCCAGTGGCGCGATCCCACAGCAGCAACGATTCCCGCTGGGTGGACAGCCCGACGGCCCGGATGCGGGACGGGTCCTGCCCGGCCAGGGCACCGGCGACCGCGGTCTGGATGCTGGCCCAGATGTCCGCGGCGGACTGCTCGACCCAGCCCGGTCGGGGCGTCTGCTGTCCCAGGGCACCGCTGCCCCGGGACACGATGGCGCCACGGTGGTCGACCAGGAGCGCCTTGCTGGAGCTGGTGCCCTGGTCGACCGCCAGGATCAGGTCAGGCTCCGCCATGTCCGAGGACCTCGCGGACCGCGGCCACGATGCCGTCGGCGGTGAGCCCGAAGTGCTCGAGCAGGAAATCGGTGCTGCCGGTCGGCGCGAACTCGGTCAGCCCGAGCAGCCGCATGGGGACCGGCTGGTTCTGCACGACCAGCGAGGCCACGGCCGCGCCGAGCCCACCACTGACGATGGCCTCCTCGGCGGTGACGATGCCGCGGGTCTCCCGGGCGGCGGCGAGCACCGCGTCGGCGTCCAGCGGCGACACGGTGGACATGTTGATCACCCGGACCGAGATGCCCTCGGCGCGCAGGGTTTCCGCGGCGGCGAGCGCACGGGAGACCAGGGTGCCGATGGCGATGACGGTGACGTCCTCACCCCCGGGGGAGTGACCGGCGAGTCGAACGGACCGCCCCAGCTCGAAGCCGGTGCCCTCGGGATTGACCGCCGGCACCGCGTGCCGCGGGATGCGGATGTAGTAGCCGCCGGGGTTCCCCACCGCGTACCGGACGGCGGCGCGGGTCTCCTGCGGGTCGGCCGGGACGAGTACCCGCAGGCCCGGGATGGCCCGCGTCCAGGAGAGGTCCTCGATGGAGTGGTGGGTGGGGCCGAGCTCGCCGTAGGCCATGCCCGGGCTCTGCCCGCAGAGCAGCACGTGCGTGGCGCTGTAGGCGACGTCGGCCTTGATCTGCTCCAGCGCGCGGCCGGTGAGGAACGGCGCGGCGGCGCTGACGAACGGGATCATCCCGCCGTTGGCCAGACCGGCGCCGACGCCGACGAGATCCTGCTCGGCGATGCCGACGTTGATCAGGCGATCGGGGAAGGCGTCGCGGAAGCCGGTGAGGTTCGAGGAGCCGACGGAGTCGTTGCAGACCGCGACGATGCGCGGGTCCTCCTGCGCCAGGGCGATGATCTCCTCGGCGAAGGCCTTCCGACAGTCGAAAGTGGGTGCTGCGGGAGGGGTTTCGGTGGGGGTGCTCATGCGTTCGTCAGCTCCTGGACGGCCTGGGTGACCTGCTCGTCGGACGGGACCTTGTGGTGCCACTCGACCCGGTTCTCCATGAAGGACACGCCCTTGCCCTTGACGGTGTTGGCGATGACGGCGACGGGCTTGCCGGTGGTGGAGGGCTGGGTGGCCAGCAGCAGGGCGGCGAAGTCGTGGCCGGGGATGTCGCGGACCTCGAAGCCGAAGCTGGCCAGCTTGTCCGGGAACGGCTCGAGGGTCTTGGTGTCCTCGGTGCCCGCACCCTGCTGCAACCGGTTGCGGTCGATGATCGCGGTGACCGAGCTCAGCTCGTAGTGGGCGGCGGTCATCGCGGCCTCCCAGTTGCTGCCCTCCTGCATCTCGCCGTCACCCATCACCACGAAGGTGCGGCGCGGCGAACCCTGCAGCTTCGCGGCCAGCGCGTGGCCGACGGCGACGGGGAACCCGTGGCCCAGCGGGCCGGTGTTGGTCTCCACGCCGGGCACCTTGGTGCGGTTGGGGTGACCGTTGAGCGGTGACAGCGCCTGGGCGAAGGTGGCCAGCTCGGCCTGCGGGAAGAAGCCGCAGTAGGCCAGGGTCGAGTAGAGGGCGCCGGCGGTGTGCCCCTTGCTGAGGATGAACCGGTCGCGCTCGGGGTCCGTCGGGTTGGTGGGGTCGACGTTCAACACGGCGCCGTAGAGCGTGGTGAGGATGTCGGTGACGGAGAAGTCGCCGCCGATGTGACCCAGCTTGGCCCGGTTGATCATCTCCAGGTCCCACAGCCGGATCTGCGTCGCCATGGCGGTCAGCGCGGCGATGACGTCCTCGACGGGGGCGTCGGCCAGCTCCTTGCGGGTGGCCAGGTACTTCTCCGCGGTGGCGCGGTCGGTGGTCAGCATGCGGGCACGGTCAGGGGAGTCATGTCGACGTCCTTCAGGTCGGTGACGAGCGGGGTGAGCGGATGGGGGAGTGGGCGGGTCACCAGCAGGTGAAGCCGCCGTCGACCAGCAGGTCGACCCCGGTGCAGTAGGACGAGGCGGGGCTGGCGAGGAACACCGCGGGACCGACCATCTCGTCGACCGAGGCGCTGCGCTGCATGGGGGTCTCCGATTCGAACACCCGCATCTGATCGACCATCTCGGGTCGGGTGTTCATCGGCGTCGCGGTGTAGCCGGGGCTGATGGCGTTGACCCGGACGCCGCGGTCGACCCACTCCGTGGCCAGGCTCTTCGTCAGGTGGATGACGCCGGCCTTGGACGAGTTGTAGTGCGCCTGCTTGAGGCCACGGTTGGCGATGACGCCGGACATGGATGCGATGTTGACGATGGTGCCGCCACCGTGGGCGAACATCCGCCGCGCCTCGGCCTGGCAGGACAGGAACACCCCGGTGAGGTTGACCGCGATGGTCCGGTTCCAGTCGGCGACGTCGAGATCCTCCGCGGGTGTGGCCGAGGCGATGCCCGCGCAGTTCACCGCGACGGTCAGGTCGCCCAGCTCGGTCTCCGTGCTCGCCGTGGCCGCGGCGAGGTCGTCGGGGTCGGTGACGTCACCGGTGAGGGCGATCGCCCGCCGGCCGAGACCTTCGATGGTGGAGACGGTCTCGGCGACCCCGGCCGCGACGCGGTCCAGGCAGGCGACGTCGGCGCCGGCCTGGGCCAGGCCGATCGCGATGCGCCGCCCGATGCCGCTGCCCGCGCCGGTGACCAGCGCTGTCCGGCCGGACAGGGAGAACAGCTCGGGGCCGACCAGGGTGCTGCCGGGGGGTGTGGTCACGGTCGCCGTCGACTCCTTCGTCCGATGCGGTGGGCGCCGGATCGGGCCGCTCCGCCGGTCCGCATCCTGAATGGTTACGGCCTGTTGAATAGATACCGTAGCGCCGCCACCCGATCGGGGTCAATGGACATCAGGGGTTGAATAGCTATTCGGTATAGTGGCGGGAAGGCGCCGGTGGACGGTGTCGCGACCGGGGGGTGGGCACGTGACGATGGCGGACACCGGAGCGACCCAGGACCCGGCCGCGCAGGGCATCGGGATCGACCAGCTCCGGCTGCTCTGCAAGGTCGCCCGGATGTACCACGAGCGCGGCATCCGGCAGCCCCAGATCGCCGCCCAGCTGAGCCTCTCCCAGCCCCGGGTCTCCCGCCTGCTCCGACAGGCCACCGAGCTCGGCATCGTTCGCACGGTCGTCTCCCTGCCGTCCGGGGTGTACGCCGATCTCGAGGACGAGGTGCAGTCCCGCTACGGGCTGCGCGACTGCATGGTCGTCGACGTCGGCGGAGTGCAGGACGTCGTCCCCGCCCTCGGCGCCGCCGCCGCCGACTACCTGGACGCCACGCTGACCGGGGAACACCGCATCGGCGTCTCGTCCTGGAGCGAGACCCTGCTGTACGCGGTGGATCGCATGCCCCGCAAGAACACCGTCGCGGCCAGCCGCATCGTGCAGATGATCGGCGGCCTGGGCGATCCCGGGGTGCAGGTGCAGGCCACCCGGCTCACCGGGCGACTGGCCCACGTCACCGGCGCGACGCCGGTCTTCCTGGCCGCCCCGGGACTGGTCGGCAGCCGGGCGGTGCGCGACGCGCTGCTCGGCGACCCGTCCATCGTCGACGTGGTCCGGATGTGGGACGAGCTCACGGTCGCCCTGGTCGGCATCGGCAGCCTGGACCCGTCGCCGCTGATGCGCCGGAGCGGCAACGCGATGACCGAGCAGGACCAGCAGGAGCTCCGCGAGCTCGGCGCAGTCGGCGACGTCTGCCTGCGCTACTTCGACATGCAGGGCCGCCCGGTCCGTTCGCCGCTGGACGACCGGCTGGTCGGCATCACCCCGGAGGGGTTCACCGCCATCCCGCGGCGGATCGGCGTGGCCGGCGGGCAACGCAAGGTCACTGCCGTCCGGGCCGCCCTGCTGGGTGGTTGGGTCAACGTGCTGATCACCGATCGCACCGTCGCCGAACAGTTGATCGCATGACCGACCGTCCCCGGACCACCCGGGCCGAACGGTCGCCGTGGTTCGATGCACCGGCGTCGTCCCCCGACCGGCGCCGCACTGCGGGGGCACCGGCCTCCGCGACCGAAGGAGAGAGACGTTGACCAGCCAGCCCCAGGACACCGCCGAGGTCCGGCTCGACACCATCGAGTTCGCCGTGGCCGAGCTCGCGGCCGGGCGGGTGATCATCGTCGTCGACGACGAGAACCGCGAGAACGAGGGCGATTTCATCTTCGCCGCCGAGCAGGTGTCGACCGAGGCGGTGGCCTTCGTCATCCGGTACTCCTCCGGTGTGGTGTGCGTCCCGCTGCCGGGGGAGATCTGCGACCGGCTGGGTCTGCCGCCCATGCACGCCGTCAACGAGGACCGCAAGGGCACCGCATACACCGTGTCGGTGGACGCCACCGATGTCCCGGACACGGGCATCTCCGCCGCCGACCGCGCGTTCACCATCCGGCAGCTGGCCGCGCCGGACGCCACCGTGGCGTCCTTCACCCGCCCCGGGCACGTGTTCCCGCTGCGGGCCCGTGACGGGGGCGTGCTGGTGCGGCCCGGGCACACCGAGGCCGCCGTCGACCTGGCCCGGCTGGCCGGGCTCACCCCGGTCGCCGGCATCGCGGAGGTCGTCAACGACGACGGCAGCATGGCCCGGCTGCCCGATCTGGCCCGCTTCGCTCGGGAGCACGGGTTGGCCCTGGTCAGCATCGCCGATCTCATCGCGCACATCCGGGCCTCCGACGTGCAGGTCCGCCGGCTGGCCTCGGCCCGGTTGCCGCTGCCGCAGGGCCCGTTCCAGGCGGTCGGGTACGCCAGCACCGTCGACGAGCGGGAGTTCGTCGCCCTGGTCACCGGCGAGATCGGTGACGGCGAGGACGTTCTCGTCCGGGTGCACGCCGAGTGCGTCCTGGGCGACGTGTTCCGCTCCGGCCGCTGCACCTGCGGGGACCAGCTCCGGTCGGCCATGACGGCGATCGAGCAGGAGGGCCGTGGGGTGCTGCTGTACATCCGCGGTGCCGCGTCCGACCACACCGATCTGCTCAACCACCTGACCAACCTGGAACGGGCCGACCACGGCCAGGACCACGACGCCCCGCCCACCCAGGACCCCAAGCTCTACGGGCTGGGCGCGCAGGTGCTCGTCGACCTCGGCGTGCGCTCCATGCGCCTGCTCACCAACCGTCCGGTCGCCCGGGTCGGCATCCAGGGGTACGGGCTCACCATCACCGGGACGCAGACGCTCGAGGAGGGGTGACGGGGGACAGGTCCCCTGTCCGCGGTGATCGTCGACCGCGAAATGGGACGCTGGGGGATGACTGTCGCTGACCGGGACGTCCCCGATGCCCAGGCCGCAGTGTCACGACCGGGCCGCACAGCCCGGCTGAGCATTCGCCGGGCTACGGCCGCCGACGCCGACACGACGTGAGCCCACCGCCGCTGGGGGACGTGAGCCGGTGGGGTCTCCCGGGGGTTCCGTCATGGAGAGGACTGGTCGTCCGTCCTCACCGCGGGGTGGCGTGACCAGCGAGTCATCGTGCTGGGCGGCCGAGCTCGAGATCAGCGGGCGCGGCGAGGGGCCGCGTGTGGGGTGCGGTGAAACGACGGAGGTACTGATCTGCCCTGTCCGTCGGATCACGGTGGTACTGGTGCGGAGCCCTGTGTGCGTTCTCTGCACAGAACTCTTGAAGACCCTGGTCGATGCGTACCAGCTCGAGGCCGGCCTTCTCGAAGCGCTGATTGGCTTCGACGACGGCGTCGGCGCGATGCCACCCGCTGAAGTCGAACAGCCAGCCCCCCCGAGCAGCGAGGACGTGAGTCACGGTCCCGTCGTCGACTTTCCGCAGTGCCATGACTTCGTCGACCACACCGGTATGGGTCGCGACGCATCTGTAGGCGAGGATGTGGCAGGCCCCGGCAGCGAAGAACGCTTCATCGGACCGCTCCCAGGAGACCCGCTGGTCCGCTCGCTCGAGCGCAGTACGCCTGTACGTACCCGCTGGCACGACTTCGTGACTCACCGACCCATCATCCTGCGTCCGACAGTCCTCCCCGTCCTCGCCATCGGTTCACCGGACGATCTCTCCGCGGTGCATCGGCATCCGGTCCGTCGAGGACGGCAGCGTCGGGGCGACCCGCCGCCCGGCGGTGAACGCATCGTTCGAGACCGGGAACCGACCTGCTCATCGTCATGATCACCGACAACGGCTTGCTGCCCCGACCCGTCCTGCACCGCGCTGCCCGTCCACTGACGCATCCACCTGGAGTCTCGATGACGATCCCTGCTCTCCGCACCGCCACCGCCGTGCGGCCGGGCCGCAGGCGACTGAGCGCCGCAGCCCTGGTGGCCGTCGTCGGCCTGACGGCCGGGTGCACCGGCGCTGCCGGCACGGGCCGGTCGGGTACCGGAGCCATGGCTGCCGGGTCCTCGACACCCCCGGCGTCCAGCGCGGCGACCGCAGCAGCCATGACGAGCTCGGCCGGGACATCAGCCACGACGGCGACCTCCGGTGGATCGGCCTCGACGTCGGTGTTCCCGGTCGACCTGGCCGCCGCTGTGGACGCCGCCGCACAGAAGGCGATCAGCGAATCCCGGGCACCCGGAGTCATCGTGCGCGTCAGCGACGATCGAGGGGTCTTCGAGAAGGCGTACGGCACGGCTGATCCCGCGACGGGAACGCCCGCTACGGTCACCGACTACTTCCGCATCGGCAGCAACACCAAGACCATGGTCGTCACCACGATGCTGCTCCTGGTCGACCAGGGTCGGATCAACCTGGACGCGCCCATCGGCGATCTGCTGCCGGACCTGCCGGAGCAGTGGCGATCGGTCACCGCCCGTCAATTGGCCGAGATGCGCAGCGGTATCCCCGCCTACACCGGCACCCAGGCCTTCCTGACCGATTTCGAGGCCGACCACCAGCGGGCGTTCACCGTCGAGGAACTCCTGGCCTACGTCGCCGACGCGGACCTGAGTTTCGCCCCGGGCACCGACTTCGCCTACTCGAACACCAACCTGCTCCTGGTCGGCATGCTGGTGGAGAGGGCCTCCGGACGCACTGTCGCCGACAACCTGCAGGACCTGTTCGACAAGGCCGGCCTCACGCACACCTCATACCCCCTGGAGGGAGGCGGCTTCCCCGAACCGCACCTGCACGGCTTCAGCTCCCTCACCGCGGACGGGTCCAGACAGGACACCTCCGACTGGTCGCTGTCCTGGGGGCGCTCGGCCGGCGCGGCGGTCTCCACCGCGGAGGACCTGGCCACCTGGGTCAGGATCCTGGCCGACGGGTCGCTGCTGAGCCCGGACCTGCAGCGGCAACGCCTCGCCGTCGTCCCCATCCCCGGTAACCCCGACGACGACGGCTACGGAATGGGCATCGTCGACGCCGGCGGCTGGATCGGCCACAGTGGCGACACCGCCGGTTACTCCTCCCAGATGTACACCCGGGCGGACGGCGCGACCCTCATCGTGCTGGCGGCCACCGACGACGCCCCGCAGCCGGGTGCCGACGGTCGGGTGCTCACGGCCAGTGCGGCCATCGCCGAGGCCGTCTCGGCGGTGCTGACCCCCCAGACGCCGTTCCACATCCCCGAGGTCGGCTGACCGCGTCAGGCGACCGCCGGCTTCGGACCCGTCGCGAACGGCTGCACGGGTGGGCGGGCTGGGTCGGCGGCCGCGTCGTTCGTAGGGTGAGCCGCATGCCGCACCTCCTCCTCCCGTTCATCCTGGTCGTGGTGGTGCTGACGTTGACGCCGGGCCCGGACATGGTGCTGGTGCTGCGCAACGGGAGTCGCGGTGGGTCTCGGGCTGCGTGGTGGACCGGGTTGGGATGCTGCGCAGGTATCGCGGTGTACGCAGCAGCGTCCGCCCTCGGGTTGGCGGCGGTGCTGGCGGCGTCGGCGACCGCGTTCCTGGTGATCAAGCTGCTCGGGGCGGTCTACCTCGTCCACCTGGGTGTGAGGGCGTTGTGGCACTCCCGCCGCGCATCGTCCGCGGCTGCTGCTGCTGCTACGGCTACGTCGCCGCAGGCAGCAGTGGTCCGGCGCTGGTCGGCTTTCCGACAGGGGCTGGTCAGCAACCTGCTCAACCCGAAGATCGCGTTGATCTTCCTGACGCTCATCCCTCAGTTCGTCTCTCCGGGCGAGCCCGCGCTCCTGACGACCGGCATCCTCGCCGCGACCTTCCTGGCCCTGGCGGTGCTGTGGTGGCGAGTGTTCTCCCTGGCGATTGGCGGCCTGGGTCGGGTACTGGCCCGGGAGCGGGTCCGCACCGCGGTCGAGCGGGTGAGCGGTGTCGTGCTGATCGGTCTGGGCGTTCGCGTGGCCCTCACGGCCAACCGCTGACCCGGCTCCTGCAGGTCCCGGGGGAGGACCGTCCGGTGAGCACTCAGCGGTACCGGGCCGCGAGCTCACGGCACGCCTCCCGCAACGCCGCCGGCTCGGCATCACGGACCACGGCGTCGAACGAGCCCAGCAGCGACGCGATGCCGTTCCACGACCAGGCGCCCATGGTCACCCGGCTGCTCGTCGGTCCGAGCGGCTGCACCCTGGTGCCGCCCGGCGCGAACCGGGCGATCAGCTCAGCAGGCTGGTCGACCACGGCCGACCCCTGGCAGGGCCAGTGGTCCAGGTTGTCGCCACGATCGAACAAGGTGGTGAAGTAGGCGGCGACGTCGCCGCCGGGGATCATCCGGCGATCGAACCTCGGACCATTGGGCGTTCGCAGGGTGAGCAGGTCCAGCCGCAGGGCCTGCCATCGGCGACCGGTCGGGTTCCAGCCGAGCAGACACCAGCGACCCGCCCACGACACGAGGTGGTGCGGTTCCACTGTCGACGCGGGACTAGCTGCGGCGCTACCGATGGTGTACCGCAGCGTCTCGGTCCGATGGATCGCGGTCGAGACGTCCCGCAGCACGACAGCGTCCACCGGTGGCGGGGCGAGGTCCCAGAGGTTGACCACCGAGGTGATGGTCAGGCCGGCCACCTGCTGGCCCAGCCGCGGCGGAAGCACCTGGAGGAGAGTCTCCAGGGCGCGTGCGGCTGCGGCGTCCAACCCGATGATGGACCGGGGTGCGGCCTGCAGCGCGACGGCCACGGCGATCGCCTGCTCCTCGTCGAACACCAGCGGCGGCAGTCTGGGCCCGGGGCCCAGCCGGTAACGGCCGCCCGGTCCGCGGCTGACATCGACCGCGTACCCCAGGTTCCGTAGAGCGTCGACATCACGGCGCACCGTCCGATCCGATACCCGGAGCGCCTCGGCGAGCGCGGGTCCGGTCCAGGCGTCGCCCGACTGCAGCAGCGACAGCAGCCTCAGCAGTCGGGCGGAAGTGGTGGCCACCCGACCATCATCCTCGAACCCTTTCCCTGGAGCGAACATTTGGTGTCCGCTCCGGATGGGACGGTCGCGGAAAGGCGGCGCTGTGCCCCTGACCGAGGAGAGGACCTTCCATGACCGATCGTTCCGGATCCCAGATCGACCACCTGAACGTCGCGGTTCCCGACCTGGACGCCGCCGTCGCGTTCTACGAACCCGTCCTGGCCACGTTGGGCATCGTCCGCATCCTCACGATCCCCGCGTTTCCCGGCCAATACGCGATGGTGGGATTCGGATGGGCCGAGGTGAAACCGTTCTTCTGGCTGCTGGAGAAGGGCGTGGTCGGCACCGGATGCACCTGGCCTTCACGGCCCGCGACCGCGGCGAGGTGGACGCATTCCACCGGGCTGCACTGGCGGCGGGCGCGGTCGAAGAATTCCCTCCCGCCATCCACTCCGAGTACCACGCCGATTATTACG
The DNA here is from genome assembly GCF_030811475.1 of Nakamurella flavida. Lineage (NCBI taxonomy): Bacteria > Bacillati > Actinomycetota > Actinomycetes > Nakamurellales > Nakamurellaceae > Nakamurella > Nakamurella flavida. The sequence goes on along the minus strand of NZ_JAUSQV010000001.1, from coordinate 1,336,680 downwards.
GCGGCTTCGTGACCGACCCGCTGGGCATCAGTCTGGAGGCCGCCTGTCACGCCGCGGCTTGATCGTGCGCTGGGTCGTTGACGGGGACAGCGGCACACACTGCGCCCGTGGCCCCCCGACCCAGGGGGATTGCCAACGCCGCAACGTCGGACAGGAGTGGGTTGTCGCGAGGCGTGCAGCGCACGCGGCGGGCCGGTCTGGCCCCGCACCCGGTTGGTCCGCAGAGGTGGGTGAGCGAGAGACGGCCCCGGCAACCCCATGAGCCGGAGGCGCCCGGGAGTGAAAACCGGGCGAATGCCGCTGATCCAGGCCTCGGTCGGCGGTCTGCGAGCCACGGCGGCGACCGACAGGTGATGGCAACGGCGACGAAGGCGAGCTCGGCCTTCCGGTGGTCCAGCACGATCGCGGACAAAGCATGACCACTGCGCCGCCGCCCACGACTCCGAGATTCCACCGAGCGTAGGAATGGCAGTTCGTTTGAGTTGCGCATGCGTCCCATCAATGCAGAACCCACCCAGGTGCGGCGTGCCAGCACAAACGAGCCGAGATGGTCTCGCAGGTTCATCTCGCGGCTGGCGGTCGGCGGATCACGGCAATCAATGGCCAGTAGCTTGCTGATCATGACCACCGAACCGCCGCATCCGGGGGAGCGTCCCCACCAGGATTCCTGGACTGCGGGGTCGGCACGGGGCCAGCACGGGGTACAGGGCTGGGGCCTCCCGGTCCCTCCCAGCCCCGCCCGCCCCCGGGTGGTCACCGCTGCGCTGGTGTGCTGGGTGCTCACCGCAATCTCCACGATCGTCTACCTGATCGTCACGTTGAACTCACGGTTCTGGCAGCGGGTCCTCGACCAGGCCGCCGGCGATGGCGCGGCGAACGGCATCTCGGCGTCCCAGGTGTCCGACACGGTCTCTCTGGTGAAGGCAGGCGCCATCGCGGTGGCCGCGATCTCGGTAGCCCTGTACCTGTACTTCGCCGTGATGATGCACGTCGGACGGAACTGGGCGCGGACCGTGCTGGCCGTCCTGGCCGCCCTCACCGTTCTGACCTGGCTGACCTCGGGTGGAGTCTCCACCAACGTCACCGTCAACAACCGCGTCTTTCACACGGCCGCGGCGTCGCCCTGGATCACCGGGGTGTTCGCCGTCGTCGGGCTGGTACTGATGTATCTGCCTGCATCCAACGCCTACTTCAGCGCGGCTCGGCGCCGGAAGGCATGGATGGTGTCCCAGGGGCGGTAAGACCCACCGGAGGCCTGGGCCCAGCCCTGTCTGCTCGATGACGCGCCAATTGGCTTCTGCGTGACGCATGGGCGTAGGCAACTCGTGTCGTCATCGCGCCACGATCACTTGCCCAGTGGTCGGGAGGTCTTGATGCCCCACTCGTACTTGCCCGGCGGTAGGTCGGGTAGGAGGTCGCGGGGATCGCGGACGGGGTCGACGGTGATGACGCCGCCGATCAGACGGATGACCGACCCGGAGATGACGTGGGTGGCCAGTTCCTCCTCGAGATGAAAGGCGAACTGGACGAAGGCTCGCCGGAGCGGGTCCTGGATGTGGGGGAAGAGAGTGCCGGCGGTCGGGTGATCGAGATGCCGGACGAGTTGGACCAGGTCGAAGTCCAGCCGGGCGGGCGGGTCGAAGATGCGATCTGCGAATGAGCTGATGAGGCCGTAACGGCCGCCGGGCTGCCACTGCACCACTGGTGAACCGCCCAGCTCACCGATCAGGGCATCGATGAGCTGGTCTTCCCGCATGGGTTCCGGTGCGGGTTCCGGGCGGGTCCGTCGCCAGCTCATGTCGCCCCGGGGCCGTCGGGTGTGGACCGGGCGACGCCGCGGAGGCCGTCGTCCACCGTGTCGTCCATGACTCGGACCGTACCCATAGAGCGGGTATCCCCGTCCGGCGTCTTCAGGTGCCGAACCCCGACGGCGGGCGGGATTCCGGGGACCGGGCTGGCGGAAGCAGGTGATCGGGCGGGAACCGGTGATGCGATGCGGGTCGCGCGAGAATGTCCCGGTGGCCCCCCGGATGACGATCGGCGAGTTCTCGCGGGCCACCCGGCTCAGCGCCAAGGCCCTGCGCCTCTACCACCGGGCGGGCCTGCTCGTGCCGGCCTCGGTGGATCCGGTCACGTCCTACCGGTACTACGACGTCGCCCAGATCGCCGACGCGCAGGTGGTCCGTCATCTCCGGTCTCTGTCGGTCCCGGTCGAGACCATCGCCCGCATCCTGGACGCGCCGGACGTGTCGACCCGGAACGACCTGCTCGCCGCCCATCTCGTCCGGTTGGAGGACGAGCTCGACCGGGCCAGGACGGCGGTCGACTCCCTGCGCGGCCTGCTCACTCCGGTATCCCCCCGGCTCGCCGTCAGCCACCGCAGCGTCCCGGCCACTCCGGCTCTGGTGATCCGCGAGACCATCGGTCTCCTTGATCTCGGCGAGTGGTTCACCGGCGCCCTGGCCGAGCTCGGCCGGGTGGCATCGGCGGGACAGCGCACGACCGGTCCGCCGGGAGGCCTGTGGGCCGACGCACTCTTCCTCCACGAACGCGGCGAGGCCGCGGTGTTCCTCCCGGTGGCCCCGACGGACGAGGGGGAGTCCATCCAGGGCCGGGTGCGCCGCGAGATCCTGCCCGCCGCCGATCTCGTCGTCGCGGTCCACCGCGGGCCCGACTCGACGATGGCCGACACCTACGCCGCCCTGGGTGCCCACGTGGCCCGGCACGAGATCGCCGCCGCCGGACCGATCCGGGAGACCTACCTCCAGCAGGCCGGGGCCGGGTCGGCCGATGTCGTCACCGAGATCGGCTGGCCCGTCCTCCCGGCGGCGAGTCGGCCTTGACCTTGCCCCGAGGGGAAGGTCGACGCTGGGCGCCGCCGCCCCGTCCGAGGGGCGCCCGGCAGAGAGGCCCACATGACCGCATCCGTGCTGCCCCCGTCCGTGACCGCCTACTTCGAGCGGGCCGACGCCCCCGATCCGTCGTCGGTCGCCGATCTGTTCACCGCCGATGCCGTGGTCCTCGACGACGGCCACACCTACCGAGGCCGAGCCGAGATCCTCGGGTGGTTGACCGGCCCGGCCAGCGCGTTCACCACCACCTCCACCTGGCTGAGCGCCGAGTCGACCGCCGCGTCGGCCGTGGTCCGCATCCTGCTGGAGGGCGATTTCCCCGGTGGGCGGGTCGAGCTGACCTACCGGTTCGCCGTCGCGCCGGACGGCCCCATCGCGGACCTGAGCATCACCGTCTGAGCGTTCTGCGCTCGGTCCCCCGACCCGAGACCGGGGACCACGTGCACCTTCCGCCCGCGCTGCGACAATCCGGACATGACCCCATCGGAGCGGTGGCAGCAGCGGACGGAATGGCCCCTGATCGGGATCGCCCTCGCGTTCCTGGTCGCCTACGCGGTGCCCATCGTCCAGCCGAGCGTGTCCGCCCGGGTGGTGCACCTCTGTGACGTGGTGGTGGTGGTCAGTTGGCTCCTGTTCGCCGCCGACTACCTGATCAGGCTGGTCCTCGCCGAACGCAAGTGGCGGTTCGTGCGGTCGAACATCGTCGATCTCGCGGTGATCGCCCTGCCCCTGCTGCGACCGCTGCGGCTGCTGCGGTTGATCGCACTGCTGTCGGTGATCAACCGGTCCGCGGCCAACAATCTGCGCGGCCGCGTCGTCGTGTACGTCACCGGTGGTGCGCTCCTCATGCTGCTGTGCGCCAGGCTCGCGGTCACCGCCGAGGAACGCAACGTCCCCGACGCGAACATCCTCGACTTCGGTGACGGCATCTGGTGGGCCATCACCACCATGACCACCGTCGGATACGGCGACCACTACCCGGTCACCACGACGGGGCGGTTCGTGGCCGCGGCGCTGATGGTGGGCGGGATCGCCCTGCTCGGCGTCATCACCGCCACCTTGGCGTCCTGGATGGTCGAACGGGTCCGGGAGGGCAACGACGCCGACCAGGCCGCGACCCGATCCCAGATCGACCAGCTCACCGCCCGTATCGAGGATCTGCACCGGGAACTGCGGGAGCAGCGGCCGGCCCCGGTGGGTGTCGAAGCTGACGTCGCCGCTGGGCCCGGACATGCCCCGCGGTGACCGGGTGACGGAACGACACGGAGTCCGTGCCCGATCGCACCCGGCCCGGGTCGACGGCCGCCGTTAGGCTGCGCGGACCGGATCTGACCGCTCGCCGGGCGGCCGGGAACCGGTCGGCACCCCGGGAGGCCGCATGACCCGTCAGTCGTCCCGCTCGGCGGCACCGTTCGTCGCAGCTCTTCTCGGTGCGGTGCTCCTGGTCGGATGTGCCCGGCCGGCAGCACCGGCGACGGCGACGAGTGCGTCCGACCCGTCCGTGACCACCGCGTCCGCGTCCGCGAGCTCGCCGGGCGCGGCTGCCACCCCGCAGGGTGCACCCGCCGCTCCGCTGGCGGACTGCACCGCCGGCGCCCTGCCCACCCGCACCGCCGGCGTCCTCACCGTCGCCACCGGACCCGCCCCGGCCGCACCCTGGGTGGTCGGTGATCCGGCCGACGGGCAGGGACTGGAAGCGGCCGTGGCCGCGGCCGTCGCCCGGGGGCTGGGGTACACCGACGCGCAGGTCCGCTGGGTGACGACCGACCGGTCCGCGGCCACGGCCGGCGGCACCGAGGCCTTCGACCTCGACCTGGACCGCTTCTCGGCCGCCGAACTGGCCGCGGCCCCGGTCGACGTGAGCAGCGGGTACTTCGCCGACGCGGACGCCGTGCTCGTCCCGACCGCCGCGACGACACCCGCCGAGGTGGCCGCCCTGGTCCCGCTGCGCCTGCTCGAGGTGGCCGCGGCGGACGGGTCCACCGTCGCCGTGCGCGACGACGGAGCGGTGGTCACCGCGGCCACCGTCGCGGACGTCACGGCCGCAACGGCTGCGCTGCGCGACGGTTCGGCCGACGGAGTCGTCCTCCCGCTCACCGATGCCCTGGCCGTCGCCGCTGCCGACCCGGCCGTGCGGGTGCTCGGGACGCTGGCGTCGTCGTCGTCGCAGCCCGATCAGTTGGTCGCCCTGTTGGCCCCCGGCTCCGCGCTCACGCCCTGCGTGTCGGCGGTGCTCGACCGGCTCCGGGTGGAAGGTGAGGTGGACCGATTGGCCGAGACCTGGGTTCCTGTGACCGTTCTCGACTGAACAACGGATCGGGTGGGAACGTCGACCCGATGCCGAGCATCTCAGGCCCCACGCCCGACGTCCAGGACCGCACCCCACGGGGAAGGCGACATCCATGATCCGCACGGCCGCCCACCGCGCCGGTTCCGGAGCACGTCGAGGCGTGGGTCTCGTTCTTCTGGTCCTCCTCCTGGCTTCGTGCGGAGCCCCCGTCTCGTCGACCGGTGGCGAGCAGGTCGACTCCGCTGCTGACTCACCGGCACGGGCATGGAACGAGGCGTTGGCCGGCCGGCCTGGCCCGCCGCTGCTCGTCATCGGCGAGCTGACCCGGCAGGTCGGCGACTGGCCGAACACCGAAGCCGCCGTGGATCTGAAGGAAGCGCTGGCTTCCGGACGTCTGATCTTCACCGCGGCGCCGGACGACGGATCGCCCAGTTCCCAGGAGATCCGGCTCGGCGGCTTGGCCCGGAGGGTGCAGCTGCAGTCGGCCCGGGCGGCTGTCGACGCCATGATCGCCGGCGGCACCGGATCCTGCCCGGAATGCCCGCCGCTCCGGTTGACCGCACCCGCTCCGACGACCCTCCAGGTGTCCACCCTGGTCGGCTCGTCGGTGCTCCCGGCATGGGACTTCCCGGTCGCCGGCACCGACGTGCACCTGATCCGCGTGGCCGTCGACCCCGGTGAGTACCTGACGGTGGAGGGACTCGAGTACGGGCCGGTGGGCGGCGACACCACAGCTGAGCTGCTCTCCCCACGCAGACTCCGGGTCACCTTCACCGGTTCGCAGCCGGCCACCGTCGGGCCCTGCGGTCGGGACTACGCCGGCGGAGCGGAGGAGGACGGCAGGGTCTTCGTCGTGCGGATCGCCGCTCTGCCCAACCCGGCGCCCGCCCCGGCCGACCTGGCCTGCGGACTCGTTGCAGCCATGCGGACCGTGGAGATCGAGTTGACCGAGCCGCTGGGGGACCGGGTGATCATCACCGAGGGCGTGGGCTTCGCCGTTCCCCGGGTGTGACCCGCCTGATCACGGGACGCTGACGTCCCGGCAGCCCAGCAGCACGCTCGGCTGCCCGCCGGGTACCGCGAACGCGCAGACGGTGTGTTGGCCACGCCCGCGGACCGGGATGCGCTCGAAGTAGCCGTGGGAGACGCCGACGCCGGGGAATGCCGCCGCGACGTCCGGTCGCGGGGTGCCGGTGCCGAACGATCCGTAGCCGACGGTGCCGGACGGGCCGGTGTCGTAGACGTGGACGGGCACCCGTCCGCCCGGGTCGCGTCCGTTGACCGCCCAGCCGTACACCGTGATGGAGCCCCCGGCCACCCGCACGTCGTCCAGTGCGCCGAACGCGCCGGGGACGGTGATCGTCCGGCAGCCCAGGAGCGGGTTGCCGTCGCCCCCGCCGGTGGTGATGGCGTAGGCGCAGACGGTGTGCGGGCCCGGTTCGTTCGCCGGCACGGCCGCGTTGTAGCCGTGGGCGTCGCCCGCACCGAACCCGGCCAGATCCGGCCGGCTGCTCGACGCCAGGAAGCCCGCATAGCCGCGGGTTCCGCCCGGCCCGGAGTCGTACACGTGCACCTGGGTCGGGGAGCCCGGGTTGTTCGGGTCGATGGCCCACCCGCCGGCGACGATCTCGTCACCCCGCAGGCCCACGGCGTCCAGACTGCCGAAGGCATCTCGCACATCCACCGTCCGACAGCCCAGCAGGGTGTTGGCCGCGCTCCCGATCGCGAAGGCGCACACCTGGTTCGGGCCCGCGCCCTGGGTGCGGACGGTGCCGTCGAACCCGGTGGCGCCGCCGGCCCCGGGGATCACCGCGGCCACGTCCGGGCGCGACCCGCCGGTGGACAGGGCGGTGCCGGCGGTGCCGGCCGGACCGGTGACGTAGACGTGCACGGGCAGGACGGCACCGGGTTCCTCGGGGTCGGCGGCCCATCCGGCGACCCGGAGCTGCCCGACGCCCACCGAGCCGGCCAGGTCGAACGAACCGACGGGGGACTGCACCACGGTGGCGGCCTGCAGTCGGCGGGCGGTGTCGGTCGCCGTCGACCGCATCGGGTCGGGGTAGCCGGTGCTCAGCTGGAGGACGGCGACGAAGAAGCGGTCGGTGTAGCCCACCGAGTGCACCGCACAGGACGGGGCGGTGAAGAAGCTGTCGCACCCCCAGCCCTGCTTGGACCCGTGCTCGCCGGACAGGGCGTTGAGACCGAAGAACTGGTCGAACCCGGCGTCCGATCCTGACCCGGTGCGGGCGGTCTGGGCCATGGTGGACAGCAGCCACGGGCCTACCTGCGGGTCACCCGCCGCCCGGGACAGGAAGGTCGTCATGTCCGCGGCGGTGATCCGGGCCGCGCCCCAATGACCGACCCGGTCGGTGGCGTTGGTGGTGGCGGACAGGCCGTACCGGCCCGCGATGGTCGGGATGGCCGACGCGGTGAACAGCGAGCTGGCGGTGTCGTCGTCGGAGAAGCGCAGCATGAAGCTGAGCCGGTCCTTCACCGACTGGGGAGTGGCGTCCGCCCCGCCGTAGAGGGTCAGGTAGTAGGCGGCCAGCATCAACTTCATGATCGACTCGGAGGCGACCTGGGCGCCGGCGTTCGGTGTCTGCGCCACGACCTGGCCGGTCGCCCGGTCGACGACGCTGACGAACGAGGTCACCCCGCGGGCGCCGGCCGCCGAGACGGCGGCGGCCAGCGCGTCCCCCGGGGTCTCCGCGCCGGCCGGGGGTGCGGGGGTGACGACCAACCCGGCGAGGACGAGCGCACCGGACACGACGAGGGACCGCAGTCGGCCGGTGCGGGCGTGACGACGCCCGATGTGTCCTCGGTCCATCGCGATCGCCGATGTCATGCGCACCCCCGGATCCGGCCCGTTCGGGCCTCCCGCCGTCGGTGGTCGACGTGGATCCGATGGTAGGTCGGTCCGGGCGCGACGGCGCCGTGGCCCGCCGGTGCGATCAGGCCCGGGGCGGCCCGGCCTCGATGCGCCGGCGGTGCCGGGCGACCGCGTCCTCGCCCATCGCCCAGTCCGATTCCACCCACCAGGTCGCCCCGGCCGTCCGCCAGTGCGCGGCGACCACATCGCCCGCCGGGCCCGGCTCGCTGGTGCCCTCGACGACCACGTCGTATCCCGCCCAGGGCAGACCGGCCGACTCCCGCGCAGTACGCACGGCCTCGACGATGTCCGGCAGATCGGCCGGGGTCAGCGGATCCGCCGTCCCGACGCGGGCCGGCAACAGTCCGTCCCACCGGGCGGCGCGGCCCAGGGACCGCGTCGAGGGATGGGCGCCGACCACCCACACCGGGACGCGCGGCCGCTGCACCGGCGGGGGCGGCGCGAGAAAGGTCGTCGGCGAGACGCGGTAGTGCTTGCCCGACCAGCTGAAGGGCTGTCCGCGCATCAGCCCGTCGTAGACCGAGAGGCCCTCGTCGAGCTTCTCCGCGCGGGTCCGGCGTCCCTCGTCGGCCTCGAACGCGAGCCAACCCTCGTGCAACGCGCCCATCCCGACAGCCAGTTGGACCCGCCCGCCGGACAGGTCGTCCAGGGTCGCGGCGCGAGCGGCCAGTTCCCAGGGGCGGACGCGGGGCAGCGGGGTCAGCATGGTCCCGAGGCGTATCGTCGAGGTGCGCATCGCCGCCGCGGTCAGGGTGACCCACGCGTCCTGACCCCAGGGGACCTCGTAGCTGAACACCGCGTCCCAGCCGGCCCGTTCGGCCGCCACGGCCAGGTCCGCGAAGACCGCGGCCCCACCGGTGCTCACCACGACACCGCACCGCAGGCGATCGGGGCCGTCGTCCCTCGGGTCTTCCACCGGTCCAGGCTCGCACGGCCCACCGACACCCGCGCCGGGAGCTCAGGCGGGGGTGTAGATGGCGACCCAGTCGATCTCGACGTGGCCGGCGACGTCCGGGTCCGGTGCCACCGCCCTGGTCCCGGTCTGGAGCACCCAGTGGAAGGGGGTGTCCGGGACGTTGTCCGTGTAGGACTCCATCAACGCACCGTCGAGGTAGTAGCTGAGCTTGCCGGGCAACCATTCGATCGTCGCGGTGTGCCAATCGGTGTAGGTGACGCCGGTGTGGACCTGGCCGCAGATCTTGCGGGGGTTGCCGATGCAGTGGTTGTACCCGCTGATCTGACCGTCCAGTCGGCCCTCGGGGAAGTCCATCTCCCCCTCGTCCCACTTGTCGCTGTCGGGCCACAGCAGCCAGCCGGTGCCGAAGCCCTGGAGGGGGTCGGCGCGGAAGCGGACCGAGAACCGACCGTAGGTCTGGCCCGCCCACTTCTCGGACACGTACGGGACCGGGGCGGCGGCCTGCGCCCGGCCCTCGGCGTTCGTGTGCAGGTACTCGTCCAGCACCCCGTTCCGGACCGTGATGATGTCGTTGGTGTAGTCGGCGTGGCCGAAGGTGTCCGGGAAACCGTCGTAGCTCGTCCAGTGGTCGGCGTACGGGCCGGGGAACTCCCCCGGGGCGGCGTCGGTGAGGAAGTCCTCGGCGAGCACCTGGTGCCAGCCCGGGAGGTCGCCGACGGGCATGTACTCCCCGCTGGGCGAGGGCGGGGGCGGCGCCGGACCGCGGTCGACGACCAGGACGGTGGTGAGGCCGACCACGGCCACGACCCCCACGGCCAGGGTCGCCCTGGTCCGTCGCGACATCCGGGCGAGGATGCCGCCGGGTCGCGGCGACCCGGCAGGGGGCGGCGCGGGCAGCACGGGCGTCAGGGTCACAGGGGCCTCTCGACGGCGGCGGCCGCCGGCCGGGAGGGCCGGTGGGGGCTCACCGGAACGGGGGCGACGTTGCCGGGGAAATCCGGGGGACGGGCGGCCCGGACGAGCTGATCCGACGCGTTGCGGCAGGTCCCGGGGTATGTCACTGCACGGTAGCAAGACCATCCCCGGCCGGGTGGACTCGCGGATGGCATCCATCGATGGAGTGGATGGGGAACGGATGAAAGCCGCTCGACATCGTCGGAGGGAAGATCCGGAGGAGGGCGTCCACCCGGTGGGGGAGCCGTCCTCCGTGGTCCGCGACCGGTCGGGCCGGTGCCGCCATCCGGACGTTTCGGATGACAGGGCACCATGGTGGCGCACCCGCATTCGGCCGGCCGTTCCGGCCGGCCCGGGGGCGAGTGGAGTCCGGCTGCGGTCGGCGCCACCCGCCCCTGCGCATCCGCAGGAATCACCACAGGAAGGACGACAGACATGCCGTCACGCAAGGCACGTACCGAATGGAGCGGTGGACTGCAGGACGGGTCCGGCCGCGTCGAGCTCACCAGTTCCGGCGTCGGCACGTTCGACGTCTCGTTCCCCCGCCGCGCCGCGGACAGTGCCGGTGGCACGACCAGCCCCGAGGAGCTGATCGCCGCCGCGCACACCTCCTGCTTCGCCATGCAGCTCTCCGCGCTGGTCGGCGCGGCCGGCGGCAGCGTGAAGAGCCTGATCGTCGACGCCGAGGTCGGGCTCGGCCCGGACAAGGCCGACAACGGCTTCAAGCTGACCGGCATCGCCCTGACCGTTCGCGGCCAGGTCGAGGGTCTGGACGAGGCCGGCTTCGCCGAGGCCGCCAACAAGGCCAAGGAGACCTGCCCGATCTCCAAGGCGCTCACCGGTGTCGCCATCACCCTGGACGCCTCGCTCGCCTGATCCACCACCCGCTCGTGGGGCGTGCCGTCGCGCGCCCCGCGAGCGGCCCGGCCAGACTGGGCCGATGACCCGCCTGGAACTGCCGTTCACCCTCGATCGCTGGGATGCGACCTCCACCGAGGACGGTCCGGGGGAGGAGACGGCGGCCATGGCCGTGGTGGCCCTGGCCAAGACCTACCGCGGTGACGAACTCACCGCGACGGCCACCGGACACGCCCTGACCACCCGGGGACCGCTGGGCGCCGCGTACGTCGCGCAGGAGCGCATCACCGGCACCCTGCTCGGCCGCACCGGCAGCTTCGTCCTCGAGCACGGCGCCTCGATGGGCGAGGGCGTGGAGACCGAGTCGCATGCGGCCGTCGTCGCCGGTTCCGGGACCGGCGAGCTGGCCGGCATCGCCGGCACCGGCCTCATGGAGCACGAACTGCTCACCCTGGACGTCGAGCTGCCCGAGGGCTGAGCTCCGTCACCCGGTCCTCTCCGCCTCCGGCAGAGTGCGCATCCTCAGCAGCGGACTGAACCAGACGAAGGCACCCGCGCCCAGCGCGCCCACCATGCCGATCCAGATGACGGTCGACACCCCGAACGCCGTCGACAGCAGGCCGGCGGCCACCGCGGCGATCGGGGTCACGCCCCACACCACGAACCGGATGGACGCGTTCATCCGGCCCAGCAGCGGGGTCGGGCAGATGCGCTGCCGGAACGAGACCTGCGCGATGTTGTAGACCAGGACCGCGAAGCTGAGGCCGAACTCGGCCAGCACGAACAGCGGCACGAGCAGCGGCTGCGGGGCGACGGTGAGACCGGCGAACAGCAGGCCGGCCAGCCCGAAGACCACGGCCGACACCGGGATGATCGTGCCCTCGCCGATCCACGTGGTCAGCCGGGCGGTGAGCGTCGCGCCGAGGAGTCCGCCGATCGATCCCACGGCGGTCGCCGCCCCGAGGACGGCGGGCGACAGGCCCAGCTCGCGGAGCACCAGCACCGGCAGCATCGTCATGGCCAGGGTCGAGAACAGGTTCGACACCCCCGTGCACGCGACGATCCGACGCAGCAGGGTCGTCCGCCAGACGAAGGCGACCCCCTCCCGGATCTCCGTCACGAGCGGTCGGCGGGTCTCCCGGGCCGCCGGTACCTCGTCGTCCCGGATCGAGCTCAACGTCAGGAAGGAGACGAGATAGGTCAGCCCGGTGACGAGCAGCAGCCAGGGTGCGGCGAGCACCGTCAGCAGGCCGCCGGCCGCGGCCGGGCCGCCGATCCGGGCCAACTGGGCGGTCGACTCCAGCTTGGAGTTCGCTTCGCTCACCTGATCGCGGGCGACCAGGACGGGGATGTAGCTCTGGTAGGCGACGTCGAAGAAGACGGTGGCCACACCGACCAGGGCGGCCACCACGATCAGCTGCCAGATCTGCAGCACCCCGGTGACGGCCAGGATCGGAACGGCGGCCACCGTCAGGGCCCGGACGAGGTCGGCCCGCAGCATGACGCGGCGCTTGGCCATCCGATCGACCCACGCCCCCGCCGGTAAGCCGACGAGCAGGAAGGCCGCGGTGGCCGCGGCGCCGAGCAGACCCACGGCCAGGTCGGAGGCACCGAGGACGGTCACCGCCAGGACGGGGATGGCCAACTGCCCCAACTGCGCGCCGAACTGGCTGGTGCTCTCCCCGCCCCACAGGCGCAGGAAGCCGTGGTGCCGCCACAGCGAGGCCGGGGCCGGACGCGTCATGGGGCGAGACTAGGGCAGTGATTGGGATCTGCCAATGACTGGAGATCGGCCCATTAGGCTGGGGGCATGACGTCCGTCGATGCCGCGTCCGTCGGTGGTGGAACCGTCGCGGCCGCGGATGGGCCGGGCGTGGATCCGGTCTCCGACCAGCTGGCCCAGGCCCGCGCCCGGGCGCTCAGTTCACCGTTGCGGCTGCGCATCCTGCGGTTCTGCCTGCACGAGGGACGCACCAATCGCGAGATAGCGGCCGAGTTCGCCCTCAACCCGGGAACGAGTCTGCACCACGTGCGCACGTTGCTGGACACCGGGTTTCTCATCGCCGGGGAGGGCCGGCGGGGTCGCCGCGGGGCGCGCGAGATCCCGTACCGGGCCACCGGTCGGTCCTGGGACACGCCCGTCCCCGATGTCGGCCCGATCCTGCTCCGCGCATTCGTGGACGAGGTCGAGGGTGTGCCGCCGGCCGACCTGGCCATCGCCCGGCTGGGGCTGAAGCTCAACCCCGCGAGCGAGCAGGAGCTGCACCGGCGGCTGGACGCCTTGCTCACGGAGTTCAAGGATCGCGGCCCGGATGCCGACGGGCGGCCGGTCGGGGTGATGGTCGCGATCCATCCCGAACGGCGCCGGCCGACCCAGAGCTGATGCTCACTCCGCGATCTCGGGCCTGGTCCATCGGACCGGAGGATCACCCGCGCGCAGGACCGACGTCCGGGCCTCGCCCTGGTCGACCGTTGACCGCTCGTCGCGGCAGCGCAGACGGGTGGACCTGATCGGGCGGACCGGCCCACCGGGGACCGGCCCACCGGGGTCCGGCGGGTTCGCACGCCCGTGACGCCGCTGACGAGGGTCAGCCGGCGAGCACCAGGCCGGGGTCGGTCGAGGTCAGCTCGTGGGCGGTGGCCACGGCCAGGTTGGTCAGCGCGCCGTGGTGCGAGGTGAGGCCGGCGGCCAGGGCGGGGTCGGACCGCAGTGCACCCTGCCAGCCGCGGGTGGCCAGGGCGCCGGCGTAGGGCAGCGTCGCGTTGGTCAGGGCGTAGGTGGAGGTGCGCGGGACGGCGCCCGGCATGTTGGCCACGCAGTAGAAGACCGACTGGTGCACGAGGAATGTCGGGTCGTCGTGGGTGGTGGGCCGGGAGTCGGCGAAGCAGCCGCCCTGGTCCACGGCGATGTCGACCAGGACGGACCCGGCGCGCATGCCCGCGACCATCTCGTTGGTCACCAGCTTGGGGGCCTTGGCCCCGGGGATGAGCACCGAGCCGACGACGAGATCGGCGCCCGCGACGGCCTCGGCGATGGTCAACGTGTTGGACGCGACCGTCTTGACGTGCCCGCCGAACCGGGCGTCCAGCCGCCGCAGGGTGGGCAGCGAGAGATCGATGACGGTGACGTCGGCCCGCATGCCCAGGGCGATCTCCGCGGCGTGCGCGCCCGCCACACCGCCGCCGAGGATGACCACCTTCCCGTTCTCGACGCCGGGGACGCCGCCGAGCAGCACGCCGCGGCCACCCTCGTTGCGCATCAGGTGGTAGGCGCCGACCTGCGGTGCCAGGCGGCCGGCGATCTCGCTCATCGGGGCGAGCAGCGGGAGCGAACGGTCCGGCAGCTGCACCGTCTCGTAGGCGATCGCGGTGGTCCCGGCGTCGAGCAGGGCGCGGGTGAGCGGGCGGTCCGCGGCCAGGTGGAGGTAGGTGAAGAGCAGCAGGTCCTCGCGCAGGTGGTGGTACTCCGCGGCGACGGGCTCCTTGACCTTGAGCACCAGCTCGGCGGCCCACGCCTCGTCGGCGGTCGCCACGATGCGCGCACCGGCGGCCACGAAATCGGCGTCGGTGATCTGCGAACCCAGGCCGGCCCCGGTCTCCACGACGACCTCGTGACCCTGCCCGGTGAGCTGGTGGGCGCCGCCGGGGGTGAGGGCGACGCGGTACTCGTGGTTCTTGATCTCGCGGGGCACACCGACGCGCATGACTGGTCCTCCGTGGTGGGGAGCGGCTGCTCGAAAGGGTGACGAGCTGGGGAAAGTATGAACTTCACGTCCGCAGACCGGAAGATGTCTGCAGAAGATTCGGTACGGTGGGCGGATGAGCGAGTTTCCGTCGACGACCGCGGCGGCCGGTCCGATCCCGACGAAGGATGTTCGGCCGGCCCGGGAGCCGGTCACCACCGACGAGGTCGACCGGCGGATCCTCACGGTCCTCGCCCGGGATGCCCGGACGCCCAACAACGCCGTCGCCGCGGAGGTCGGCGTGGCCCCGTCGACGTGCCTGGCCCGGATGCGCGCCCTGCGGGACAGCGGGGTGATCCGTGGCTACCACGCCGATCTCGACCCGGCCGCGCTCGGTCGGCCCCTGCAGGCCCTGGTGTCCGTGCGGCTGAGCTCCGGCGCGCGGGGCCGGCTGCGATCGTTCACCGACCGCATCCGCGCCCGACCCGAGGTGCGGTCGGTCTACTTCCTCGCCGGCGGCGACGACTTCCTCCTCGACGTCACCGCCGTCGACGTCGCCGACCTCCGCGACTTCGTCGTCGAGGAGCTCTCGGCGTACCCCGAGGTCGCCTCCACCGAGACCAACCTGGTCTTCGAGCACGTCCGCGGGACGGCCGCCGGGCTCTGACCCGAGGGTGATCGGGTGGTCACCGGCCCCTACGCTCCCTGTCATGAGCGAGAGCGGACTGGACCAGGCCCGGCGACTGATGGAGGCGGGGGGAGTGCACCCCCAGGCCATCGCCGTCTTCGCGCACTCCTACGACATGCTCGCCGGCGGTGAGACCGGCATCCTCGCCGAGGACGACCTGACCCCGGTGGACGAGCTGCCCCGCCTGGACGACCTGGACGTCGACGAGACCGCCGCCGCTGCCGCCCTGGCCGCCACCGCCGTCATCAAGCTCAACGGCGGGCTCGGTACCTCCATGGGCATGGACCGGGCCAAGTCTCTGCTCCCCGTCCGGGACGGTCTGTCGTTCCTGGACGTCATCGCCCGGCAGGTGCTGGCCCTGCGCGCGCAGTACGGCGCACCCCTGCCGCTCGTGGTGATGAACTCGTTCCGGACCAGCGAGGACACCCGGGCCGCTCTGGCCCGCCACCCCGAGCTCGCGACCGAGGGGCTGCCGGGGGAGTTCCTGCAGAACCGCGAACCCAAGCTGCGCACCGCCGATCTCACCCCGGTCAGCTGGCCCGCCGACCCGACCCTGGAGTGGTGCCCGCCGGGTCACGGCGACATCTACACCGCGCTGGACGCCTCCGGCACGCTCGACGCCCTGCTCGACGCCGGGTTCCGGTACGTCTTCGTCTCCAACGCCGACAACCTCGGCGCCCGGCCCGATCCGCGGCTCGCCGGCTGGTTCGCCGCGTCCGGCAGCCCGTTCGCCGCCGAGTTCTGCCGCCGCACCGCCGCCGACCGCAAGGGCGGCCACCTGGCTCGCCGACGGGACGACGGGCAGCTCGTGCTGCGGGAGTCCGCGCAGACCCGCCCCGAGGACGAGGCCGCGTTCGGCGACATCGACCGCCACCGGTACTTCAACACCAACAACCTCTGGCTCGACCTGGCCGCGCTGCGCGACAAGCTCCGTGCGAACGGCGGGGTGCTCGGGCTGCCGATCATCCGCAACGTCAAGACGGTCGACCCGACCGACCCGACCTCGCCCGAGGTGGTGCAGATCGAGACCGCGATGGGCGCCGCCATCGGGCTCTTCGAGGGTGCCGCCGCCATCGAGGTGCCACGCCGCCGGTTCCTGCCGGTGAAGTCGACCTCCGACCTCCTGGTGCTGCGCTCCGACGCCTATGAGGTGACCGACGACTTCGAGGTGGCCCTAGTGCCGTCGCGGACCGCGGCGCCGTTGGTCGACCTGGACAAGACCTACAAGCTGGTGGGCGACTTCGAACAGCGTTTCCCCGCCGGCCCGCCGAGCCTGGTGGCGGCCGAGAAGCTCGCCGTGCAGGGCGACTGGACCTTCGGGGCGGGGGTGCGGGTGCTCGGCGCCGCCGTGGTGTCGTCCGACGGGTCGCCGGGCACCATCCCGGACGGAACGGTGCTGGGCGGCTGACCCCGCCTCAGGAGCTGGCCAACCCGACCAATCGGGCGGCCTTGAGTTCGGTCTCGGCCCACTCGGCGGCCGGGTCCGACGCCCAGGTGATGCCGGCCCCGGTGCCGAAGGTGAGCCGCCGCGCGCCGCTGTCGTCCCGCGTGGCGGTGAACGTCCGGATGCCGACGGCGAGGCGGGCGGTGCGACGATCGGCGTCGACATAGCCGACGGCGCCGCAGTACTGGCCCCGGGTGCCCGGCTCGAGCTCCGCGATCACCTGCAGCGCGCGGATCTTCGGTGCACCGCTGACCGACCCGGGCGGCAGGGTGGCGGCGAGCACCTCGGTCCACCCCAGGCCGGGCTCGAGGCGGGCGCTCACCGTGGACACCAGATGGGCCAGGCCCGGGTGCTCCTGCCGGGCCAGCAGGGCCTGCACCACCACGGATCCCGGGACGGCGACCCGGCCGAGATCGTTGCGGACGAGATCGGTGATCATCACGTTCTCGGGAGTGTCCTTGTCCGCGAACGGTTCTCCCGGCCCGGCGGTGCCCTTCACCGGCGAGGACACCAGGGTCGAGCCGTCCCGCGACAGGAACAGCTCGGGTGAGGCGGTCACCACGAACCCGTCGTCCACGCACAGCACCCCCTGGTAGGGCGCGGGGTTCCCCGCGGCGAGGACGGCGGCCAGGGCCAGCGGGTCGGCGTCGTCGTCGAGCGGGGCGTCCAGCACCCGGCAGAGGTTGACCTGGTAGACCGACCCGGCGGCCACGTGCTCGCGGATGCGCCGCACCCCGGCCAGGTAGTCCGCGCGGCTCATACTGCTGCGCCAGCTGTCGACCGCCGGCCCCCGCCACGCCCGGTCCGGCGGCGGGAGCGGCGCCCGGCGGACGTCGGCGAACCGGTAGCCGGTCACCCGACCCTCGAAGGTCGCCGCGACGGCCCACCAGCCGGCCCCGTCCAGCGGTCCGGCGTCGGCGGTGAGATCGACGGTCTCCTGCAGATCCGTGGCCCACTGCCCGTCGAACCACGCGAAGGGTCCGGTGACGGGGGGCACCGACCGAGCCTAGGGGCCGCCGTGGGTGGGGTCCGCCGATCCGATCGACGCCTCACCCGCGCCGACCGCGGCGGACGCCATACTCCCGTCATGGACGCGATCCCGGGTCGACCCGAGACCACCGGCAGCACCGTGGTGTACCGCAACCCCTGGATGTCGGTGCGGGAGGACACCTTCCGTCGGCCCGACGGGTCCGCCGGCGTCTACGGCGTCGTCGACAAGCAGGACTTCTCCATCGTCATCGCCGAGGCCGACATCGCCGGGTCGGGGCCGGCGTTCCACCTCGTCGAGCAGTACCGCTATCCGCTGTCCCGCCGGGCCTGGGAGTTCCCGATGGGCACCTGGCCGGCCGGGGCCGGCGGGAGCCCGCTGGAACTGGCCCGGGCCGAGCTGCGCGAGGAGACGGGCGTGCGGGCCGAGGAGTGGCGGCACCTGGGCCACCTGAACGAGGCCGGCGGGTTCTGCTCCCAGGGTTTCGACGTCTTCCACGCCACCGGGTTGACCGCCGGTGTGCACGCCCGGGAGGCTTCGGAGGCGGACATGGTGCATGCCCTGGTCGGTGAGGACGAGTTCGGCGCGATGATCGACGACGGTCGGGTGGTGGACGCGGCGACCATCGCGGCCTACCTGTTGCTGCTGCGGCACCGCGCGCGGCCGTCCACCTGACCCGCCCGCCCGCTCGCGGCAACTAGGATTCCCCGCGACGGCGGGGCCCGCGCACCCGTCCGGAACCGTTGCGGCCGTTCGGCTCGAGGCAGACGCGGGGTGGGAGGGCACCATGTCGACCCCGGGACCGGGCTCCCCCCCGATCGACCCCACCCCGGCGGGACCGGCCGGCGCCGCCGCGCCCACCGACACCGGTCCGGCCCCCGTCGACCACGGCCCCTGGACCATCCCCAACGCGCTGTCCGTCCTGCGGCTCGCCGGCGTCCCGCTCTTCCTCTGGCTCCTGCTGGGGCCGCAGGCCGACGGCTGGGCCATGGTCGTCCTCGCGCTCAGCGCCCTGACCGACTGGGCCGACGGCAAGCTCGCCCGGCTGCTGAACCAGTACAGCCGCCTCGGGGAACTGCTCGACCCGGCCGCCGACCGGCTGTACATCGTCGCGACCCTGGTCGCCTTCGTCCTGCGCGGGTTCATCCCGTGGTGGGTGGCCGCGCTCATCGTGGGCCGTGACCTCGTCCTCGCCCTCGCCCTGCCGCTCGTCCGGCGCCGCGGCTACGCCGCACTGCCCGTCCACTATGTGGGCAAGGCCGCCACCTTCTGCCTGCTCTACGCCCTGCCCCTGCTGCTCATCGCCCAGGGCGACTCGCTGCTGGCCCGCATCGCCCTGCCCGTCGGGTACGGGTTCTTCGCCTGGGGGGTCCTGCTCTACCTGTGGTCGGCCGCCGTCTACCTGGGTCAGGTGCGCTGGGTGGTGCGGAACGTCCCGGTCCGCGGACCGGTGCGGAACTGACATGACCGGTGCCCCACCGGACGGTCCGGGGGAGGAGCCGGCCGCACCGCCCGTCCGCCGCAACCCCGTCCCCGGGCTGCTGGCCGCCCTGGACCGCGATCATCTCGACCCGGGGTACGCCGCCGCGGCCGCCCGCCGGGCCGGTGGTCCCGAGGCGCCCGACCGTCGCCGGCGGCTGCGGTCCGCCGTCCTGCTGGCCGTCGCCGTGCTTGTCCTGGGAGTGCTGTTCGGGGTCGCCGCCCAGACCACGGACCTCGGCGCGGTGGGCGCCGAACGGGCCCGCGCGGGCCTGCTGGACGACATCGAGCAGGCTCGCCAGCGGCAGGACGTCCTCGCCTCCTCGGCGGCCGCGCTGGCCGGCGAGGTGGCGGCCTCCCGCTCCGCCCTCGGCGTCCAACTGCCGTCGCTGGACGCGGCCGACCTGGCCCTGGCCGCCGGATCCGACGCCGTCAGCGGTCCCGGTGTCCGGGTGGTGATCGGCCCCGGCAGCCCCCCGTCGGCGACGACCGACGCCGCCGGAAGCCAGGCGCAGCGCACCGTCATCGCCGACCGGGACATTCAGCTGCTGGTCAACGGGCTGTGGGCGGCCGGCGCCGAGGCCGTCACCGTGGGTGGGGCGCGGCTGCGCCCGACCAGTGCCATCCGCCAGGCCGGCGGCGCGATCCTGGTGGACAACAGTCCGGTGTTCTTCCCCATCACCGTCGAGGCCATCGGCGACCCGGATGTCCTGCCCGCCCAGTTCGCGCTGACCAGCGGTTTCGGCCGGTTCAACTCCTTCGCGCAGCTCTACGGCATCCAGTTCGACCTCTCGGTGCAGGACGACCTGCAGGCGGCGGCCGGTTCGGGTCCCGACCTGCGCTTCGCCGCACCGACGACCGCACCGACGACCGCGCCGACCACCCGGTGAGACCCTTGCCCCGCCCGACCCGTCGACCGCACCACCACCGCACCCTCGCCGACCGCACTGCTGGAGGAACCCCGTGTACGCCGTTCTCGCGCTGGTCGTCGGCATCGTGGCCGGGCTCTTCCTGCAACCCACCGTCCCCGACTGGTTCGCCCCGTACCTGCCGATCGCGGTGATCGCCGCGCTGGACGCGGTGTTCGGCGGCCTGCGGGCCAAGCTCGACCACATCTTCGACGCCAAGGTCTTCGTGGTGTCGTTCGTGGCCAACGTGGTGGTGGCCGCGTTCATCGTCTTCCTGGGTGACCAGCTGGGGGTCGGGGCGCAGCTGTCCACCGCCGTCGTCGTGGTCCTCGGCATCCGGATCTTCGGCAACGCCGCGGCCATCCGGCGGCACGTGTTCAAGGCATGAGCGGCCCACAGCGGCCGCAGCCGACGCCCGTGCCGCCGCCCCCGTCCGGCCGGAGCGGCACGGGTGTGTCGACCCGGGTGGTGGTCGCGCTGCTGTGCGCGCTGCTCGGGCTCGGACTGGTGGTGCAGGTCCGCCGCACCGCCTCCGGCGACGCGCTGGCCAGCGCCCGGCCCGACGACCTGGTCCAGTTGCTCGACGGACTCCAGCGGCGGGAGGCCGACCTGACCGGCGAGATCGCCGGCCTGCAGGACACCCTGGTCCGGCTGCGCAGCAGCGGCGCCTCCTCGGCCGAGGCCCTCGCCGAGGCGCAACGGCAGGCCGCCGTCCTCGGCATCCTCACCGGTGCCGCCCCGGCCACCGGCCCGGGGGTCCGCATCGTCATCGACGACCCCCAGGCCCGGGTGCCCCCGGAGGTGCTGCTCGACGCCCTCCAGGAGCTGCGCAACGCCGGCGCCGAGGCCTTCCAGATCGGACCCGTCCGACTCGGGGTGGACAGTGCGTTCACCGGTTCCGCGGGCGCCGTCACCACCGACGGGAGACCGCTCGCCGCGCCCTACGTGTTCCTGGCCATCGGGGACCCGCCCACCCTGTCGGCCGCTCTGGCCATCCCCGGTGGGGTGCTGGACACCGTCCGCCGGGCCGGGGGGACGATGACCGTCGACCAGCAGGACACCGTGGAGATCGACGCGGTGCGCCCCCCGCGGACGCCGCAGTTCGCCCGGCCGGCCGACGGGTGACCTCCCCGGCGCCGACCCTGGCGGGTGTCCGCCCCGCGCCGGCGTGACAGGCTCCGACACTGATCCCTACCGATCCCGACCACCCCGACCCGAGAGGCCCCCCGTGATCCCCGAAGACCTGCGGTACAGCTCCGACCACGAATGGGTCCGCACCACCGGCGACGAGGCCGACACGGTGACCGTGCGCATCGGCATCACCGACTACGCGCAGAACTCGCTCGGCGACATCGTCTTCGTCCAGGTGCCCGAGCCGGGGACGACGGTGGAACCGGGCGAGTCGATCGGGGAGGTGGAGTCGACCAAGTCGGTCTCCGACCTGTTCTCGCCGGTCAGCGGGACGGTGGTGGCCCGCAACGAGGTCCTGGACTCCACCCCCGAGCTCGTCAACTCCGACCCGTACGGCGACGGCTGGATGATCGAGGTGCAGCTCACCGACCCGTCCGCGCTCGACGACCTGCTCGACGCCGCCGGGTACGCCCAGGTCGCGGGCGAGGGCTGAGCCCCGTCCGGGGACGCGCGCGCGTCCCCGGCACCGGAGTGTCACCGGGAGTGCGGGCGGGCCGCGGCGACCGTGTCGCCCCCCGGCACGGTACGGTTCACGCCACATGGATCTGTCCGTGCGGGCGATGCCGCGCGGCGTGGGGTGCCGGGGCCTCGATCCAGCTGCGAAGGAGTTTCGGGTGACTGCAAGCGACCGCGGGTCCGGTGTGGATCCGACCTCGATCTTCTCCGGCGGCCTGTTCCCGACGGCCGAGACCGAGGCGGCCGACGAGGCCCTGGGTGGTGTCGAGTCCCTGTCCGCCGGCAGTGCGCTGCTGGTCGTGAAGCGGGGCCCGAACGCCGGCTCGCGCTTCCACCTCGACAAGGACCTGGTCACCGCCGGTCGTCATCCGGAGAGCGACATCTTCCTGGACGACGTCACCGTGTCCCGTCGGCACGCCGAGTTCCGCCGCACCGGCGGGGGTTTCGAGGTCGCCGATGTCGGCTCGCTGAACGGCACCTACGTCAACCGGGAGCCCATCGAGGTCTCGGCCCTGGTCAACAGCGACGAGGTGCAGATCGGCAAGTTCCGGCTGGTCTTCCTCTCGGGGGACCAGGCCGACAGCGCAGGGTCATGACGGCGGCGGCGCTGCACAGCACGGAGCCGGCCGGCCCGTCGTTCAGCATCGGCGCGGTGCTGGACCGGCTGAAGCCGGAGTTCCCGGACGTGACGATCTCCAAGATCCGTTTCCTGGAGTCCGAGGGTCTGGTCACCCCGCAGCGCACCGCGTCGCGGTACCGGCAGTACACCCGGTCCGACGTCGAGCGCCTGCGGTACGTCCTGGCCGCCCAGCGCGATCACTACCTGCCGCTCAAGGTCATCAAGGACCAGCTCGACGCCATCGACCGCGGGCTCGAGCCGGCCACCCCGGCGGCTCGGCTGCCGCGGTCGTTGATGTCCGCCGACGGCCCCCAGCCGCGGGACTTCGCCGCCTCCACCCAGGTGCGGATGAGCCGCAGCGAGGTGCTGGCCCAGACCGGTCTCAGCGCCACCGGGCTGGCCGAGCTCGAGCAGTTCGGTCTGGTGTCCGCGGGCCCGGGTGACTACTTCGACGCCGACACCGTGCTGATCGCGCAGACCGCCGGCGAGCTGCTCGCCGCCGGGCTGGAGGCTCGTCACCTCCGCCCGTTCCGCACTGCGGCCGAGCGGCAGGCGGGTGTGGTCGCGCAGATGGTGTCGTCCTCCGCCCGGCAGAAGGACCCGGACGCGCGCGAGCGGGCCGGTGCCGCGGCCAACGACCTGGCCGCCACCACCCTCCGCCTGCACGGGCAGCTGATGAAGGCCGCCCTGCGCCACGAACTGGGCACCTGAGCCGACCCGGTCCCGGTGCGCACCGTGGTCGGTCCGCCTCGGCCGGGTTCGGATCGGCCCCCGGGCCCGTCGCTCCGGTGATCGACGGCCGGGGGCGGTCGGGCACCGCACGTGTAGCGTTCGCCAGGACGGATCGGGCAGAAGGGCACACCGCGATGATCGAGATGCGCATCATCGGCGTTCGCGTCGAGATGCCCAACCAGCAGCCGATTCTGGTGCTGACCGAGGTGAACGGATCGCGCAGTCTGCCGATCCTCATCGGTTCCGCGGAGGCCACCGCCATCGCGATGCACCAGCAGGGCGTGCGGCCCAGCCGCCCCCTCACCCACGACCTGCTCGGACAGGTGATCACCGCCCTCGGCCGTTCCGTCGTGCAGGTCCGCGTGGTCGACTTCCGCGAGGGCACCTTCTTCGGCGAGCTGGCGTTCGACGACGGCACCACCGTCTCGGCCCGCCCGTCGGACGCCATCGCGCTCGCCGTCCGGGTGGAGATCCCCGTGTTCGTCGAGGACGCCGTGCTGGCCGAGGCCGGCATCGTGCTGCCCGAGCAGGGCGACGAGGACGATCCGGACGTGGACGAGGCCGACGAGGTGACCGCGGAGGACGAGGTCGAGCGCTTCCGCGAGTTCCTCGACACCATCTCGCCCGACGACTTCGGCGGCGGCGCCCCGAAGGGCTGACTGTCGCCCGATCGGGGCGGAACCGCGCCCCGCCCCGCCCGGTCGGGCTCACCCTCGAGCAGAGGGTGAGGGACACGCCGCCGCTATCGTTGACCCTCGACCTCGGGTGCGCCTACCTTCAAGGAGTTCCACCGGTCGTCCCGCGCCTCCTCGTGAGCCGCGCCCGGGATCGACGCGCGTGGGCCGACGAGCGTCACCGGAAGTCCGGACGAGCAGTCCGAGCACCACGCATCCCGCACGGCGGGCGGCGCCAGAACGCCCGACACGAGTTCGCGTCGGAGCACGGGAAGAGGGTTGGCGGTATGCCGGAAGCCGGCCAGGATGCGCTGTTCCCGAACACCGCGGCGCCCGACGAGTCCGTCGGCTACCGCGGACCGACCGCCTGTCAGGCCGCCGGCATCACCTACCGCCAGCTGGACTACTGGGCCCGCACCGATCTGGTCGTGCCCACCGTTCGCGGCGCGTCCGGTTCCGGTTCCCAGCGGCTCTACTCGTTCAAGGACATCCTCGTCCTCAAGGTGGTCAAGCGGCTGCTCGACACCGGCGTCTCCCTGCAGAACATCCGCGTTGCTGTCGAGCACCTCCGCGCCCGCGGGGTCGACGACCTCGCCGGGGTCACCCTGTTCTCCGACGGCACCACCGTCTACGAGTGCACCTCGGCCGAGGAGATCGTCGATCTGCTTCAGGGCGGGCAGGGCGTGTTCGGCATCGCTGTCGGCGGCACCATGCGCGAGGTCACCGGATCGCTCGCCGAGTTCCCCGCCGAGCGGGTCGACGGGGAGCGCATCGTGCAGGTCGCCCACGACGAGCTCGCCCGGCGCCGACAGGCCCGTACCGCCGGCTGACGCCCGCCACATCCCGTTCCGCCCAGGACCCCCGGTTGCCGACCGGGGGTCCTTCGCGTTCCCGACCATCAGCGCCGTCGTGAGCAAGGGTAATGAGGTAGCCTAAGAACATGACCGCAGACGCGCCCCGCGACGAGACCGCCGCGCCGTCGTCGGCCGATCCGGCCGGGCTGTCCGAGGTCGCGACGCTCCGCGGGGCCGTCCTCGTGCTGGCCCGACGCCTCCGTCACCAGCAGGCCGGCGACGGCCTCCCCGCCACCGAGTCGGCCGTCCTCGGGCGGGTGTTCCGGGAAGGTCCGACGAGCCCCGGCCGGCTGGCCCGGGCAGAGCACGTCCAGCCCCCGTCGATGACCCGCATCGTCGAATCGCTGGAACGGCAGGGATTGGTCCGCCGGGACCCGCACCCGACCGACGGCCGTCAGGTCCAGGTCAGCATCACCGCCGACGGCGAGGAGTTCATCGAGCGCTCCCGCGCGTTGCGCACCGCCTGGTTGGCCCGGCAGATCGACCGGCTCGACCCGGCCGACCGGGAGATGCTGACCGCCGCGGCGCCGGCTCTGCACCGACTGGCCCATCTCGAGTGAGCGCCCCACCCCGTCCCCGTCCGTCCGAGTCCCGACCCGCCCCGGCGGGGGAGCGCCGAGCAGTCCAGGAGAACACCACGAGCACCGCCACGACCACGTCCCCGGGCGTGCAGGAACCGTCGCCGGACGCCGGGCGTCCGACCCTCTTCGCCGCCCTGCACCTGCGGAACTACCGCCTGTTCTTCGCCGGGCAGGTCGTCTCGAACACCGGCACCTGGATGCAGCGCATCGCGCAGGACTGGTTGGTCCTGCAGCTGACGAACTCGCCCCTGGCCGTCGGCATCACCACCGCCCTGCAGTTTCTGCCGATGATGCTGTTCGGGTTGTGGGGCGGGCTGCTCGCCGACCGCTATCCCAAGCGCACGCTGCTGATGATCACCCAGACCGTCATGCTGCTGCTCGCCGCGATCCTGGCCACCCTCGCGCTGACCGGCCTGGTCGAGGTCTGGCACGTCTACGTCATCGCCCTGGGGCTCGGGATGGCCACCGTGGTGGACAACCCGGCCCGGCAGACCTTCGTCAACGAGATGGTGCCGCGCGAGCTGGTCCGCAACGCGGTCAGCCTGAACAGCGGCAACTTCCAGCTCGCCCGCCTGGTCGGACCGGCCGTGGCCGGCGTGCTGATCAGCGCGGTCGGTTCCGGGTGGGCCTTCGCCATCAACGCCGTCAGCTACCTGGCCGTGCTGGCCGGGCTCGCCCTCATGCGGACCTCGGAACTGACCCCGTCCACCCTGGCCCGTCGTGGCCCGGGGCAACTGCGTGAGGCCCTGCAGTACGTCCGGACCCGGCCCCGGTTGCTCTGGCCCATCGTGCTGGTCTTCTTCGTGGGCACCTTCGGCTACAACTTCGCCATCATCCTGTCGGCGTACACCAAGGACGTCTTCAACTCCGGCGCCGATGTCTTCGGCCTGCTCAACACCGCCCTGGCCGCCGGATCGGTGGTCGGCGCCCTGATCGCCGCCCGGGCCACCACCGCCCGGCTCGCCGTGCTCTTCGCCGCGGCAGCGGGGGTCGGTCTGCTGTTGATCCTGCTCGGTCTGACCCCGTGGTTCGTCCCCTTCGTGGCCCTGCTGGTGATCACCGGCCTGGTGTCCGTGCTGTTCAACACCCTGGGCAACTCCACCGTGCAGCTGTCCACCGACCCCGAGCTCCGGGGCCGGGTGATGAGCCTGTACATGCTGGTCTTCATGGGCGGCACCCCGATCGGTTCCATCGTGGTCGGGGCCATCACGGAGGCCTGGGGGGCGCCGTTCGCCCTCGTCGTGTCCGGCTCGGTCTGCCTGGTCGCGGCGCTGGCCGCCGGGGTGCTCGCCGCCCGGCGGGCCGGCCTCACCGTGCACGTCGACCTGCACCGTGGGGTCGAACACCACCTGGAGATCGTGCACCGCTCCTGACGCGTCGAGCCCCGGCCGTCCGTCGGGGTCGGCCGGACCCACGCTGGTAGATTCGACGGGTCGACGATCCCCCGCGGGAGAGTCCGACCGGCTCGTCGTCGAGCGGCCGGACGCCGAAGGAGCAAGCTCTCCCCGCCAACCTCTCAGGCCCAACGAACCGCGGGGAGCAGACACCTCTGGAGCCGCGCCACGCGGTGACTGAGGGGGAGACCCGGGCACCACCCCGCGTCGAGGAGAGCACATGAGCATCCCCCTGAACCCGTCCGCGTTCGCCGAACGGCACATCGGTCCGGACCGTCCCGGTCTGCAGACCATGCTGGACGTACTGGACCAGGCCGACCTCGACGCGCTGGAGGCCCGGGCCGTGCCCGCCGCCATCCGGTCCGGTGCCCCGCTCGACCTGCCCGCCCCGGCCTCGGAGGTGCAGGCGCTGGCCGAGCTCCGCGCCCTGGCCGCGCGCAACCGGCCCATGGTGCAGATGATCGGCATGGGCTACCACGACACCCTGACCCCGGCGGTGATCCAGCGGAACGTGCTGGAGAGCCCGGCCTGGTACACCGCCTACACGCCGTACCAGCCGGAGATCTCCCAGGGCCGGCTCGAGGCGTTGTTGAACTTCCAGACCGCGGTCTGCGACCTGACCGGCCTGGACGTGGCCGGCGCGTCCATGCTGGACGAGTCCACCGCGGCCGCCGAGGCGATGACGCTGATCCGGCGGACCGCCCGCTCCAAGTCGTCCCGCTTCGTGGTCGATGCCGACACCCTGCCGCAGACCCTGGCCGTCCTGGCCACCCGCGCCGAGCCGTTGGGCATCGAGCTGGTCGTCGCCGATCTGACGCTCGGCGAGGAGGGGTTGCCGGCCGGCGACTTCTTCGGTCTGCTGCTGGCCCACCCCGGAGCTTCCGGCGCCGTCTGCGACCACCGCGCCGTCATCGACATCGCCCACCAGCGCGAGGCCAAGGTGGCGATGGCCACCGATCTGCTCGCCCTCACCCTGCTGACCCCGCCCGGCGAGCTCGGCGCAGACATCGCCGTCGGCTCCGCCCAGCGCTTCGGGGTGACTCTCGGGTTCGGTGGCCCGCACGCCGGTTTCCTGTCCGTCCGCAGCGACCTCCAGCGCCAGCTCCCGGGCCGGCTCGTCGGCGTCTCCAAGGACGACGCCGGGAACGCGGCGTACCGGTTGGCCCTGCAGACCCGCGAACAGCACATCCGCCGGGAGAAGGCGACCAGCAACATCTGCACCGCGCAGGTCCTGCTGGCCGTCATGGCCTCCATGTACGCCGTCTACCACGGCCCCGAGGGGCTGACCCGGATCGCCCGCGACGTGCACGGGCGCGCCCGCAAGCTCGCCGCGATGCTCACCGGAGCCGGGGTGACCCCCGAGCACGAGCACTACTTCGACACGCTGCGACTGCAGGTGCCCGGCCGTGCCCGGGCGATCGCCGCCGCCGCCCGCGAGCGGGGCGTCAACCTCTGGGTCGAGGGCGACGACGTCGTCCAGGTCTCGGTGTCCGAGGCGACCACCGACGACCACCTGGAACTCGTCCTGGGCGCCTTCACCGGCGAACGGACCGATGGCGCGGACACCGCCCCCGGCTCGGCCCTCCCGCGGGAGCTGACCCGGACCTCGGAGTTCCTCACCCATCCGGTCTTCCACGCCCACCGCTCCGAGACGGCCATGCTGCGCTACCTGCGTCGGCTCTCGGACACCGATCTCGCCCTGGACCGGACGATGATCCCGCTCGGCTCCTGCACGATGAAGCTCAACGCCACCACCGAGATGCAGGCCGTCACCTGGCCCGAGTTCGCCGGCATCCACCCGTTCGCCCCCGCCGAGGACTCGGCCGGTTACCGCGCCCTGATCGACCAGCTGTCGAGTTGGCTGTGCGAGATCACCGGGTACGCCGCGGTCTCCCTGCAGCCCAACGCCGGGTCCCAGGGCGAGTTCGCCGGCCTGCTCGCCATCCGCGGCTACCACCGCTCCCGCGGCGACGAGCACCGCACCGTGTGCCTCATCCCGGCCTCCGCGCACGGCACGAACGCGGCCAGTGCGGTGATGGCCGGCATGTCCGTGGTCGTCGTGAAGACCGCGGCCACCGGGGACGTCGACATGGCGGACCTGAAGGCCAAGATCGACCAGCACGCCGACTCGCTCGCCGCGATCATGGTCACCTACCCGTCCACCCACGGAGTCTTCGAGGACTCGATCACCGAGCTGTCCGAGCTGGTGCACGCGGCCGGCGGTCAGGTCTACGTGGACGGGGCGAACCTGAACGCCCTCGTCGGTGTGGCCCAGCCGGGCGTCTTCGGCGGGGACGTCTCGCACCTGAACCTGCACAAGACGTTCTGCATCCCGCACGGCGGCGGTGGCCCCGGGGTCGGCCCGGTGGCCGTGGCCGCGCACCTCGCGCCGTTCCTGCCCACCCACCCGCTCGTCCCCGAGGCGGGTCCGGAGACCGGGATCGGTGCCGTGTCGGGCGCTCCCTGGGGATCGGCGTCGATCCTGCCGATCTCGTGGGCGTACATCCGGATGATGGGCGCGGACGGACTGCGGGCGGCGACGTTGACCGCGATCGCCGCGGCCAACTACGTCGCGCGGCGGCTCGACGAGTACTTCCCGGTGCTCTACACCGGCGCCGGCGGTTTCGTCGCCCACGAGTGCATCCTGGATCTCCGGCCGATCACCAAGGCCACCGGCGTGACGGTCGACGACGTGGCGAAGCGGTTGGCGGACTACGGTTTCCACGCCCCGACCATGTCCTTCCCCGTCGCCGGCACCCTCATGGTCGAGCCGACGGAGAGCGAGGACCTCGCCGAGATCGACCGGTTCTGCGACGCGATGATCGCGATCCGGGGCGAGATCGACCGGGTAGGCGCGGGGGAGTGGCCGGCGGAGGACAACCCGCTGCGCAACGCCCCGCACACCGCGGCCGCGCTGGTGTCCGAGTGGACGCATCCGTACAGCCGGGCCGAGGCCGTCTTCCCGGCCGGGGTGGACCCGGCCCACAAGTACTTCCCGCCGGTGGGTCGCATCGACGGTGCCTACGGCGACCGCAACCTGATGTGCTCCTGCCCGCCGTTGGAGAGCTACGCCGGCCGCTGACTCCCGTGACGGCGCTCACATCCGGGAACCGCTCGCGGTTACCGTGACGGGATGGACCGCCGGTGGACCGGGGCGATGACGCTCCTGCTCGCGGTGACGCTCGCCCTGGTCGGCCCGGTGATGGGCGGCCGGGGTGTACGCGGTGACGCGGCCGCGGCGCCGCTGCCGGGTCCGCCTGCGGTCGGTGACTGCCTGCTGCGCGAGCCGACGGAGACCCCGACCGGCCCGGCCGCCCTGGTCACCCCGGAGGCCGAGGCCTCTCCCGCGCAGGCAACCAACAACGCGACCCTGCCGGCGGTGGGAGTGACCTCCTTCGGGTCGCCCTCCACCGGCGGGTGCGCCGGCGGGCAGCTCGGCGAGGTGGTCGCGGTGATCACCGACCGAGCTGCCGTCACCGGCGCGCTCACCCGGTCCTCCGGGGCGGACCGGGACGCCCGCTGTCGGGCCGCCGCGGTGGACTACGTCGGTCTGCGCACCGTGGACGGCGTCGCCCGCTGCCGGACGCCCCGACCGAGTCGATCGCGCTGCAGTGGTCCCCGGCCCTGCCCATCGCCACCCGGTGGGTCGGGCCGGACCGTCTGCGGCGGCAGAACGGGCAGCTCTGGATGGCCTGCGTCCTGACCCCCGCTTCCGCCGCCCCCTACCGCGGCACGGTCCGGGCCACGCTCGGTGCCGGGGTGCCGCCGTCGGCGTACGGCCTGTGCTGGCCCACCGTGGACCTGGCCGGTCTACCCCGCGCGGTGGACTGCGGCGGCCCCCACCGGGGGCAGCTGATGGCCACCGGATCGCTCGCCGAGCCGGCCGCCGCGGATTTCGCCGCCGTGCTGGCGTCCTGCCGCGCGGTGACCGCCCGCCTCCTGCTCCGCGGTGATCCCGAGGGCAGTGGCGACCTCGTGGTGCGGACCGATCCGGCCGAGCCGCCCCCCACCCGACGCTTCGCACAGGGTCCGATCACCGTGGCCTGCTTCGTCTCCACCGCGGACGGCCGTGAACTCGACCGGACCCTGATGGGTATCGGTCGGTCCGCCGTGCGGTACACCGGCTGACGCCCCTCCGTACTCGGCGCCGCCCGCCGGCCGGATCAACCGGAGACGACCTCGATCAGTTGGTCGGTGACCTCGATGCCGGCCGGTGCGAGCAGCGGCACGGTCGCCGTTGCGTCGACCCGGGTTTCGGGGGTCGTCGGGGAGACGCCGTCCACCCGTAACCCGCTGTCCACCAGGGCCTGTCGACCCTGTTCCCCGCGCAGGAACCCGGCGAACCGCCCGGCCGCATCGGCGGCCGTGGGGTCGACCCACGGGGCGGTCAGCTGCAGCACCAGCACGGTGTCGCCGGCCGTGGGCCCGCCGGGATGCACGGCGGTGAGGGGAGCATCCGGATGGTCCCGGTTCCAGGCGATGAGCTCGGACTCCACCACCGGCACGACCTGTCCGGGAGCCAGTGCGCCCAGGGCGTCGGCCGTGGAACCCGGCGCGGTGGTCCCCGCGGCCAGCGCGCGCAGGGCGGGCGCGGCCGCCGTGACCGCCGCGGCGTCGACCGCCGGAGCCGCTCCGGTGCTCGCCGGTCCGGCGTTCGTCGCCCCGGCCACCACCGACTGCAGCGCGTAGGAGCTGGCCCGGTTGGCCGCCGGGTCGGGCAGCACCAGGGTGAGGCGGGCGCCCGGGGTGAACACCTGCGGCAGATCCGACCAGGTGATGCCGCTCAGTGCGGCGACATCGCCGTCGCCGACGGCCAGCACGACCGGCGAGGTGGCCTCGGGGCGGTCGTCGCGGCCCGCGGTGAGGGCGGCGTCCTGCGCTTCGAGCGCGGTCACCTCGCTCTCCGTCGCCGCCGCCCAGACCGCCGGACCGGCGGCGTCCTGGGCGGACCCGTCCAGCAGCGACTCCGCCGCCCCGTCCGTCGGTGCGCGGACCGCGGTGGTGATGCAGGTGGACCGGGCGACCGGACGCGTGGCGTCGAACGCCGCGGCCGCGGCGGTGATCCCGCCGACGGCGCCGGGGGAGGCGAGGACGGACAGCACGGCGTCCGAGGTGCAGGTCGCGGTGTCCTGCTCGTCCCGACCGGTGACCGACACCCAGATCACGGTGGCCGCGGCCAGCACGACCACGGCGACAGCCGTGACGACGATCCAGGGCGCCACGCCCCGGCGGCGACCTCCGTCGGCGTGACGAGCCACGGTGCCTCATCTCCGTAGGCGTGGGGGCGGATGCGGGTGCCCTCGCCAGGGCGCCGGCCGCGCGGGAGGCGACCGTCCTCCGCGGGGAACACTGTAGCCAGCGGCCCCGACGCCCCGGGCCGGCCGGCGGGTCGGCGGTGGGTGGAGGGGTCCGGTGTGCGGCGGGCGGTGCTGCCCCGGGCTCCGGGTCGACCCCGGTCCGACCCTGTTTCTGTGCCTTTCACCCCTGAGTCGCACCGCCGGAGGTGGAAGCCGGTCCCGTCACCTGACACGATGGAGCGGTGGCCACCTGCGGTGGCCCGAGTCGACGCTGGCGCGAGAGGATCGGACCCGATGGCGAACCCGTTCACCAAGGCCTGGAAGTACATGATGGCCTTGTTCTCCTCCAAGGTCGACGAGTACGCCGATCCCAAGGTGCAGATCCAGCAGGCGATCGAGGACGCCCAGCGACAGCACGCCGCCCTCTCCCAGCAGGCGGCGGCCGTCATCGGCAACCAGCGGCAGCTGGAGATGAAGCTGAGCCGCCAGATGGGCGACGTCGAGCGGCTGCAGTCCTCCGCGCGGCAGGCGCTGGTGCTGGCCGACGAGGCCCGGGGCAAGGGTGACGAGGTCAAGGCCGGCCAGTACGAGCAGACCGCCCAGGCGTTCGCGACCCAGCTGGTCGCGGCCGAGCAGCAGATGGAAGACCTCAAGGCCATGCACGACCAGGCCCTGCAGGCGGCACAGCAGGCCAAGAAGGCCGTCGAGAACAACGCCATGCAGCTGCAGACCAAGCTGGCCGAGCGGACCAAGCTGTTGTCCCAGCTCGAGCAGGCCAAGATGCAGGAGCAGGTGTCGTCCTCCCTGCAGTCGATGTCTCAGCTGTCCGCCCCGGGCAGCACCCCCTCCCTCGACGAGGTGCGCGAGAAGATCGAACGCCGCTACGCCAACGCGCTCGGCTCGACCGAGCTGCACCAGGACTCCGTCGAGGGACGCATGCTCGAGGTGCAGAAGTCCACCCTGGACATGGCCGGCGCGAGCCGCCTCGATCAGCTGCGCGCCCAGTTGCACCCCGAGCTCGGTGCCGGCCAGTCCCGGGCCATCGACGCCGCCGCCGGCGCCACCCCGGACCTGAACAAGCCGGGGGTGCAGCAGTCCGCGCCGAACGGTCAGGCCTGAGGCCATGAGGCGCAACGGGCCCACCGCCCGCACCGACCTGATCAAGGTGGTGCGGTCGGCCGGGTCCGGGCTGGTGGGGACGGGCATGGCCGTGGCCCGCGGCAGCGACGTGGTCGGCACGGTCAGCAGCAGCGCGGCGGAGATGGTGCGTGCGCGGCGGGACGCATCCGCGGTCGCGCGGCGCCGGCAGACCGCCGCCCGACGCCGGGTGAAGATCTGGTCCGCGGGAGCCGTGGTGGGAGCGGGTGGGACCGCCTTCCAGACGGTGACGCTGGTGTCCGGGTTCTCCGGGGCGGCCGCCGCCGGGCTGGTCGCCTTCGTCATCCTCCTGCTGTGGTGCCTGTCCGGTGTCCTGCGATCCGCCCGCGACCTCCGGACCCGGCGTGCCGTGGTGCGGCAGTTGCCGCCGCCCCAACCCGCCCGGCCGGCCGTGGGTTCGGCCGTCCGGCCCCAGATGGAGCAGCTCAGCGGTTACTCCGACGCCCTGCGCGGGCTGGTCCCCATGATCGGGCTGCTGGCGGACGACCCCTCCGTGGCGTCCCTGCGCACCGACATCATCTCGGCCGCCGACGCCGCGGAGCGGCGCCTGCGGGAGCAGGCGGCGCAGCTGTCGTCCCTGCTGCGGGCGCGCTCGGCGGGCGGTGACGCGGCGGAGGTGGCCGGCGTCCGGGCGATGGTCGAACGTCTGACGGCGCAGGTGCGTGACGGGGTGGGCGGTTACGGCCACCTGGTCGCCGCGACGGCCGAGACCGTCGCTGCGACCCACGATCTGGCCGGCCCGGGCCCCGCCCTCACCGAGGTCGTCGAGCGCCTCCGGGGGCTGGCCGCCGGCATGCGCGAGCTGTCGGCCGGCACCACCGGCCGCTGACCCCGATCCGACCCGGACGCCCGGTCAGTCGGGCAGGCCGTACCGCAGGGTGTCCGGGACGTCGAACGAGTCGCACACCGCGAACCAGACCGTCCGTGGGTTCTCGCCCTGATGCAGCGCCTGGTCGGCGGTGCGTCCCTCCAGGGCGCTGAAGACATGGTCGTGAGCGACGCTGGCGGCGCGGTGGGGGCCGAAATGCTCCCGCATCAGCCCGCGGAACTCGGTCATTCGCACGCGGCCACGATACGGGCGCCGACCGGTGCCCCGGTCCGCCGGTCGGCCTGCACGAGCCGGTCCGTGCTCGCCGGCCTCACCGCCCCCGGCCCGGCGCTGCGACACGCCGGGCGGGTCTCGCGGGTCGAACACCTGTACGTCTAGGGTTGTCCACAGGCAGCGATCCATCCACAGCACGGTCGTGGCGGGGGCGACTGTCGGTGGTCCGTCCTACGGTCGGACTCGACACAAGCACATCGCATACCGGTGGACGATTCCACCGGAAACCCGAGGAAAGGCGCGGGCCAGATCATGTCAGCACCGGATCGCGAGAAGGCACTGGGCATCGCCCTGGCCCAGATCGAGAAGCAGTTCGGCAAGGGTTCGGTGATGCGCCTCGGTGACGAGGGCCGCGCACCGATCGAGGTCATCCCCACGGGCTCCATCGCCCTGGACGTGGCCCTGGGGATCGGTGGTCTCCCGCGGGGGCGCATCGTCGAGATCTACGGTCCGGAGTCCTCCGGCAAGACGACGGTCACCCTGCACGCGGTGGCCAGCGTCCAGGCGGCGGGCGGTATCGCGGCGTTCATCGACGCCGAGCACGCGCTGGACCCGGAGTACGCCAAGCATCTCGGGGTCGACACCGACGCCCTGCTGGTGTCCCAGCCGGACACGGGTGAGCAGGCCCTGGAGATCGCGGACATGCTGATCCGCTCCGGTGCCATCGACCTGGTCGTCGTCGACTCCGTCGCCGCCCTGGTGCCGCGCGCCGAGATCGAGGGCGAGATGGGCGACAGCCACGTCGGCCTGCAGGCCCGGTTGATGTCCCAGGCACTGCGGAAGATCGCCGGCGCACTGAGCAACACCAACACCACGATGATCTTCATCAATCAGCTGCGCGAGAAGATCGGCGTCATGTTCGGTTCGCCGGAGACGACGACCGGTGGCAAGGCGCTCAAGTTCTACGCCTCCGTCCGTCTGGACATCCGACGCATCGAGGCCTTGAAGGACGGCACCGACATCATCGGTAACCGCACCAGGGTCAAGGTCGTCAAGAACAAGGTCGCTCCGCCGTTCAAGCAGGCCGAGTTCGACATCATCTACGGCAAGGGCATCTCGCGAGAGGGCTCGTTGATCGACGTCGGCGTCGAGCAGGGTCTGATCCGCAAGGCCGGCGCCTGGTACACGTACGACGGCGAGCAGCTCGGCCAGGGCAAGGAGAACGTGCGGACGTTCCTGCAGAGCAACCCCGACATCTGCGAGGAGCTCGACAAGCGCATCAAGGAGAAGCTGGGTGTGGGTGCCCAGGTCGACAAGGACGTGCCGGTCCCGGCTCCCGTCGACTTCTGATCCGCGTGTCCACCTCCGACGATCCGGTCGCCGGCGGCGGACCGGCACCGGCCGGCTCGGCCGGTGCCGGTGCCGGGCCGTCGGGGGACACCAAGACATTTCCGGCGAAGGGTCCGGTCGGTGGGGAGACCCCCGTCGACCGGGCCGAAGTGGTCGCTCGACTCGCCCAGGAGATCGCTGCGACCGCCCGTTCCCGTTCCACCGCGGGTGACGACGCGGACGAGGACGAGCCGGATTCCGCTGACCCACGGCGGCCGCGGGGCCGGGACGGTGGGCGCCGCTCCCGTCGCGGCGCCGATTCCTCGGCCCCCGGGCACCCGGAGGACGACCCCGGTGATCCGGCGGTCCTGGCGAAGGCCATCTGCCTGCGCCTGCTGGCCATCTCCGCGCGGCCGAGGGCCGGGCTCAAGCAGTCCCTCACCCGCAAGGGCATCCCCGACGAGGTCGCGGAGACGGTGCTGGACCGGCTCACCACCGTGGGCCTGATCGACGACGAGGCCTACGCGGCTGCGTTCGTCCGCACCAAACATCGGGACCGGGCACTGGGTCGCGCCGGGCTGGGCCAGGAGCTGCGGCGCAAGGGTGTCGACCCGGAACTGGTGTCCGCGGCCGTCGCCGAGATCGACCCCACCGCCGAGCGCATCCGCGCCCGTGCCCTGGTCGATCGTCGCCTCGCCGCGGCCATGGCTGCCGGACCGCTGGCGGCCCGACGGCGTCTGGCCGGTCTGCTGGCCCGGCGTGGTTATGCCCCGGCGGTGGCCTACGAAGTCGTCGGTCAGGCGGTGGACGCCTATGTCCGCGAGATGCCGGCCGATGCGGGGGAGACCGCGGAATGGTCCGAGTCCGACGATCCGTTCGGTGACGCCGACTGATCCCGTGCGACCCTGTCGGAGCTCGGGGCACCCGGGTGGGGCGCCGTCGATGGTTGCTCCGCTCACTCCGAGCGTCCGGTGAATCCGATCGGGCTGCTCGCTCGGTACGGCCGTCGCTCGCTCGGCTTGACCCTTGCGGAGGTCCTCCCTAACCTCGGTGTCACAGGAGAATCACGATTCGCGCACGGTCACCGGCCAGCGCGACCTATATCGGCAGCGTTGCCGCGTCAGGCCCGTCACATCAGGGCCCGTACCGGGGCACCCCTCTGCAGGGTGCCGTCGAGGTCGCACGCCCAGTCCACGCGTCCGCTGACGGCTCCTGCCGCCTGCTCGGGCGGGTCGACGAGGGGGGTCCGATGCCAGCGGTGATGACCGGACTTCTCGTCGTGGTCCTCGTGGCTGTTCTTGTTCTGCTCATGGTGATCGTGCGGCGGCGCCCCGCGCCTGCCCCGGCCTTCGACGAGGCAGCCCTGCGGCGGCTGCTGGCGGACGCAGTCCAACCCACCGACCGCCCCGAGTCCAAGACATCGACGGACCGGTCTGTCGAGGACGGCGCCCGAGTGGCTGCGGCCGTCACGCAGGCCGCGGAGAGTGACGAACGAGAACGGGCTGCGGCCGTGGCCGACACCGCCCGGATGCGGGCCGAGGCAGCGGCTGCCGTCGAGGCGGCCCAGCAGGAACGACGCCGGGCCCGGGAGGAAGCCGATCGGGCCCGAGCCTCGGCCAGTGCCGACGCCCAGCGCCTCGTGGCCCAGGCCGGGTCCGAGGTGCAGACCCTGCGCAGTGGACTCGAGGACGAACGCCGCCGCCTGCGCGATCAGATCGCCGGCGAGCTGGAGCAGGACCGGCGTGACCTCGAGCGCACCGAACGGCGACTGCAGGACGCCACCGATGCGTTGGCCGAGGCCCAGCGGTCCGCGCTGCACGAGCAGGAGCGGGTCGGGGCGGACCGACGGGCCCTGGACACCGTGCGTGCCGAGCTGGACCAGCGGATGCGGGTGCTCAGCCAGGAGAACGAGGACCTGCAGGCCAAGTGGAACGCCCTGGACCAGCGGGCTCGCGACCTCGACCAGGCCGCCGCGGCCCAGGAGACCGAGCTCACCCGGGTGTCCGGGCTGACCGTGGAGGACGCCCGCGCCGAGCTGCTCGCCCGGCAGGAGCACGTGGTCCGGCGGGACATGGCCCTGATGACCCGCCGCATCGAGCGGGAGGCGGAGGCCGACGCCAAGCAGAAGGCCCGGGTCATCGTCGCCGACGCCATCCAGCGGGTGGCCAGCGACCAGACCGCGCAGACGGTGGTCTCCGTGCTGCACCTGCCCAACGACGAGGTCAAGGGCCGGATCATCGGGCGCGAGGGCCGCAACATCCGGGCCTTCGAGACGGTCACCGGGGTCAACGTCATCATCGACGACACCCCTGAGGCCGTCCTGCTGTCCTGCTTCGACCCGGTGCGGCGGGAGATCGGACGCATCACCCTGCAGATGCTGATCGACGACGGGCGCATTCACCCGCACCGCATCGAGGAGGCCTACGAGCGGGCCCGCGACGAGGTCGACGTGTTGTGCCGGCGCGCCGCCGAGGACGCGGTGCTGGCCGTCGACCTCGACGACCTGCACCCCGAGCTGATGTACCTGGTCGGCCGGCTGAAGTACCGGACGTCCTACGGTCAGAACGTGCTCGGCCATCTGGTCGAGACCGCGCACATCGCCCGCGGGCTGGCCCAGGAGCTGGGCATCGACCCGACCGTCGTCACCCGCGGTGCCTTCCTGCACGACATCGGCAAGGCCCTGACCCACGAGGCCCAGGGGTCCCACGCCCTCGTCGGGGCCGAGCTCGCCCGCAAGTACGGCGAGTCCGACGACGTGGCCCACTGCATCGAGGCCCACCACGACGAGGTCGCCCCGGCCACCGTCGAGGCCGTCCTCACGCAGGCAGCGGACTCCTGCTCCGGCGGCCGCCCCGGCGCGCGTCGGGAGAGCCTGGAGAACTACGTCCAGCGACTCGAGCGCATCGAGGCCATCGCCAACGCCAAGAAGGGCGTCGAGAAGGTCTTCGCCATGCAGGCCGGCCGCGAACTCCGGGTGATGGTCAAGCCCGACGTGGTCGACGACCTGGAGGCGCACATCCTGGCCCGGGAGGTGGCCAAGCAGATCGAGGAGGAGCTGACCTACCCCGGTCAGGTCCGGGTCACCGTCATCCGCGAGTCCCGGGCCACCGAGATCGCCCGCTGAGGCCCGGTTCCCACCGCCACCGCCAGCGGTGCTGCCGAGGCGCTGGTCGGTCGTCCCACCCGACCAGGAAGCGCCGCGGGACACCCCATCAGCGACAGTCCGCGAAGGGGCCGGCCACCCGGTGCCGGCCGGCGCGTCCCCGTGCCCGGCCCGCAGTGCCGGGTTCCGGTGGTCCGGCAGGTCCGTCGTCGAGACGGGGCGGTCGTCGTGTGCACGACGCCCTGACGGTGTGACTCCCGCGGCTCGGGCCGGAGACGCGGGAACGGCGGCCGGCTGATGCCGACCGCCGTTCCTCCGCTCTGCACCCGGGCCCGGCTCACCGGGCCGCACGGCATTCGCTGTCAGGTGGCGCGGTCGTCGGGCACCAGAGCGGCGGGAACCCCTGCCTCGCCCACCCCGGTGATCGGTTCGAGCCCGGCCGTACCGCCGCCCCGCCGCACCCGCATGCGCTTCTCCACGTACCCGGCGCCGAACCCGAGCAGCAGATTCAACGCGATGTAGATGGCGGCGACCACCACGTAGACGGCCAGGAAATTGCCGTACACGCTCGCCGCGGTGCCGGCCGCCCGACGCAGCTCGGCAAAGCTGAGCAGGATGCCGCCGAGCGCGGTGTCCTTGACGATGACCACCAGCTGGCTGATCACCGCGGGGAGCATGACGGTCAGCGCCTGGGGGAGCAGGATCTGCGTCATCACCTGGGTCTTGCGCATGCCGATGGCGACGGCAGCCTCGGTCTGGCCCTTGGGCAGCGACAGGATGCCGGCCCGGAACACCTCGGCCAGCACCGATCCGTTGTAGAGGACCAGGGCGGTGACCACCGCGACCAACGGTCGGGCCCCGGAGGACACCCCGGTGTACAGGGCGTAGAACGCGGCCGCGAAGACCATCAGGATCAGCACCGGGATGGCCCGGAAGAACTCGACGACGATCCCGGCGACCCAGCGCAGCCACGCGTGGTCCGAGAGCCGGGCGACCCCGAGCAGGGCGCCGACCGGGATGGAGATGATCACCGAGAGGGCGGCTGCCTTCAGGGTCTCCAGCAGACCGGGCAGCAGGTACGTCGTCCACATCTGCGCGGTGAGGAACGGTTCCCACTTCTGCGCCGTCAGCTGGTTCTTACCGTTCAGGGTGTCGTAGATCCACCAGAGCCCGGCCAGCAGCAGCAGCGCGACGACGACCGACAGCACGGCGTTGCGTCGACGGGCCTTGGGGCCCGGGTGGTCGTACAGGACGGAGAGTCGATCGCTCATCGCTTGACCGCCATCTTCTTCGCCAGGGCGCCGAGCAGCAGGCCGGTGGGCAGGGTGAGCACGATAAAGCCGAGGGCCACGACCAGGAAGATCGCGGTGATCTGGTCGGGGTTGAACTCGATGCCGGTCACGATGATCACCGACGCCTCGGCGACCCCGATGGCCGACGCGATGGTGGTGTTCTTGATCAGGGCGATGAGCACGGAGGCGAGCGGCGCGATGACCGCCCGGAACGCCTGCGGCAGGATGATCAGCCCGAGCACCTGGGTGAAGCGGAGCCCGATGGCCCGGGCGGCCTCGGCCTGCCCCGGCGGCACCGTGTTGATGCCGGAACGGATCGCCTCGGCGACGAAGGTCGCCGTGTAGAGGATGAACCCGATGACCGCGAGGCGGAAGTTCGTGGTGTCCAGGTACCCCTGCGGGTTGACCCCCGGGGTCCGTTCGGCGACCCGCAGACCCAGCTGCGAGAAGAGCACGAAGTACATCATGATGATCACGACGGTGAGCGGGATGTTCCGCACGATGTTGACGTACACCGTGGCGAACCCCCGGAGCACCGGAACCGGTGAGACCCGCATGGCCGCGAGCACCGTCCCGAGGACGAGCGCGCCGATGGCGGAGAAGAAGGTCAGCTGGATGGTCATCCAGAACGCGCCGAGGATGTCGTAGCGCGGGTCGGACAGGAAGCTGAAGTCCACGGGCTCTCCTTGTGGATCCGGGGGCGGATTCCGGGTGCCCGATCACCGGGGCGCGGCCGTCGGGCCGCGCAGGGGGGGATGGGTGGACCGGGGTTCGGTTCTGCACCGGAACGACCGTGGCCCCCGGATGCCGGGGGCCACGGCCGGGTGGATCAGCTGCCGGGGGTCGGCGGGGTCGGGATGGTGTAGCCCGACGGCCCGACGGTCGACTCCAGGGCCGCGGCCCAGGAGCCATCGTCGATCATGGCCTGGATCGCGTCGTTGATCGCCGTGGTGCCGGCGTCGTCGCCCTTGGCCAGGCCGATGCCGTAGTTCTCGTCCGAGAACCCGCTGCCGACGAGCTTGAGCTCACCGGGGTACTGGGCGGCGTACCCGGCGAGGATCACGTCGTCGGTGGTGACGGCGTCGACCACACCGGTGCGCAGGGCCTCCACGCACTCGGTGTAGGTGCCGAACTCCTGCAGGGCGACGGTCGCGGAGTAGTTGTCCTTGACCTTCTGCGCCGGGGTGGAGCCGGTGACCGAGCACAGGATCTTGCCGTCGAGGGAGTCCGGGCCGGTGATGTCGGCGTTGTCCGCCTTGACCAGCAGGTCCTGGTGGGCCACGAAGTACGGCCCGGCGAAGTTCACCTTCTCCTTGCGGGCGTCGGTGATCGAGTACGTGGCGACGATGTAGTCGACCTCGCCGCGGTCGATCAGGTTCTCACGCTCGGCGGACTTCGACTCCTTGAACTCGATCCCGCTCTCCGGCACGCCCAGCTTCTCCGCGACGTACTTGGCGACCTCGACGTCGAACCCGGAGAAGCTGCCGTCCGGGTTCTTCAGGCCGAGCCCGGGCTGGTCGTACTTGATGCCGACGATGAGCGAGCCGCCCTCGGCCTTGGTCAGCAGGGCCGAGTCGCCGGCTGCGGCGGAGCCGGTGGCCGAACCACCGGCCGAGCCGGTGGCGGAGGAGGCGGCCGAACTCGCGGCGGAGGTCGCGGAGCTCACGGCCGAGCCGGCGGCGGAGGTGGCCGAGCCCGCGGCGGCGGTGCCGGAGGCGATGACGCCGCCGGCCGATCCACTGTTCCCGCCACAGGCGGAGAGCAGCAGGGCGAGGGCGGCGACGCCGGCGAGGCCGGCCTTGGTGCGGTACTTCATGGGGTACTTCCTCTCGGTCCTCTCCCGGACGGGGATCTCCCGGACGGGGATGGATCTTCTTGCCGTGCAACGGCGGGGAGTGCCCCGCCGACGATCGTGGGGAGGGCCTCGGTCAGTGGGCGAGGATCTTGCTGAGGAAGTCCTGCGCCCGCGGGGACGACGCGTGGGTGAAGAACTCCTCCGGCGGGGCGTCCTCGACGATCTGGCCGTCGGCCATGAACAGCACCCGGTCGCCGGCCTTGCGGGCGAATCCCATCTCGTGGGTGACGACGACCATGGTCATCCCCTCCCGGGCCAGCGAGGTCATCACGTCCAGGACCTCGTTGACCATCTCCGGGTCCAGGGCGCTGGTCGGTTCGTCGAAGAGCATCACCTTGGGCTTCATGGCCAGGGCCCGCGCGATCGCGACGCGCTGCTGCTGGCCGCCGGAGAGCTGGGCGGGGAGCTTGTCGCGCTGGGAGGCGATGCCGACCCGTTCCAGCAGGGACATGCCCAGCTTCTCGGCCTCGCCCTTGTTCATCTTCCGGACCTTGATCGGCCCCAGGGTAACGTTCTCCAGGATCGTCTTGTGGGCGAACAGGTTGAACGACTGGAAGACCATCCCGACGTCGGCGCGGAGCTGCGCGAGCCCCTTGCCCTCGGCGGGGAGCTCCGTCCCGTCGATGCGGATCGATCCGGAGTCGATGGGTTCGAGCCGGTTGATCGTCCGGCACAGCGTGGACTTGCCCGACCCGGACGGTCCGATGACGATGACCACCTGGCCGGCCGGCACCTCGAGGTTGACGTCCTTGAGGACGTGCAGCTCACCGAAGTGCTTCTGCACGTCCGTCATCGCGATCATGGTCCCGGTGGACTGCTGGGGTGCTGCGGTCACACGTCCTCCTGCCCATTTCCGGCCGGTCGGCCGGGACACCGACCCTGTCACAGGCGAGCCGCCCCGGGGTCCTTCTCCGGGCAGCAGTAATCGAACCTTTACGAGAAGATGACACACCCGGGTGTAGGGCGCCCCGAAGATGGACGGCGGATGCGGCCCCCGTGCGGCAGGATCTCCGGGCCGCCACCGTCCCGGACGTACCCTGTTGCCCGTGACTTCCGTGCCGCTGCTGCCCGCCCCGCAGGCTCTCCCGGCCCCGCCGGCCGCCTCGCCCGCCACCGCCGTGAACGTCCCCGCCGTACCCGACCACGGGATGCCGGCCCGGACGTACCAGGTGCGGACGTACGGCTGCCAGATGAACGTGCACGACTCGGAGCGGCTGGCCGGCCTGCTGGAGCAGGCGGGCTACGTCCCGGCGGATGCCGCCACCGGAGATCCGGCCGACGTGGT
Organism: Nakamurella flavida; assembly: GCF_030811475.1. Taxonomy (NCBI): domain Bacteria; kingdom Bacillati; phylum Actinomycetota; class Actinomycetes; order Nakamurellales; family Nakamurellaceae; genus Nakamurella; species Nakamurella flavida. The sequence continues at coordinate 1,293,868 of NZ_JAUSQV010000001.1, read as the reverse complement.
CGTGCTGAACACCTGCGCGGTGCGGGAGAACGCGGACAACAAGTTGTACGGCAACCTCGGGCACCTCGCCCCGGTCAAGGCCGACCGGCCGGGCATGCAGATCGCGGTGGGCGGGTGCCTGGCCCAGAAGGACCGCAGCGAGATCCTCCGGCGGGCCCCGTGGGTCGACGTCGTGTTCGGCACGCACAACGTCGGGTCGCTGCCGACCCTGCTCGAGCGGGCCCGGCACAACGAGCAGGCGCAGGTCGAGATCCTGGACGCCCTCGAGGTGTTCCCGTCCTCGCTGCCGGCCAAGCGCGACTCGGCCTACTCGGCGTGGGTGTCTATCTCGGTGGGCTGCAACAACACCTGCACGTTCTGCATCGTGCCCTCGCTGCGCGGCCGGGAGAACGACCGCCGGCCCGGCGACATCCTGGCCGAGGTCGGGATGCTGGTCGACGACGGCGTCCTCGAGGTCACCCTGCTCGGCCAGAACGTGAACTCCTACGGCGTCGAGTTCGGGGACCGCACCGCGTTCGGCTCGCTGCTCCGCGCCTGCGGGCGGATCGACGGCCTGGAACGCGTGCGGTTCACCTCCCCGCACCCCAAGGACTTCACCTCCGACGTCATCGCCGCGATGGCCGAGACCCCGAACGTGTGCCACCAGCTGCACATGCCGCTGCAGTCCGGGTCCGACCGGGTGCTGAAGGCGATGCGCCGCTCCTACCGCAGTGCCCGTTACCTCGGGATCCTCGACGAGGTCCGGGCGGCCATGCCGGACGCGGCCATCACCACCGACATCATCGTGGGCTTCCCGGGGGAGACCGAGGAGGACTTCCAGGCCACCCTGGACGTGGCCCGGACCTCCGCGTTCGCCGCCGCGTTCACCTTCCAGTACTCCCCGCGGCCGGGTACCCCGGCGGCGAGCCTGCCCGACCAGGTGCCGCCCGAGGTGGTCAAGGACCGGTACCTGCGCCTGATGGAGGTCGTCGACGGCTCGGCGCTGGCCGGCAACCGTTCCGTCGTCGGACGCGAGGTCGAGGTGCTGGTCGCGGCGGGGGAGGGTCGGAAGGACACGGCGACCCGACGCCTGTCCGGCCGGGCCCGGGACGGACGGCTCGTCCACTTCGCGCCCACCGGACCCGCCGTCGACCGGGCCGTCCGACCGGGGGACGTGGTGCGCACGGTGGCCACCTACGCCGCCCCGCACCACCTGGTCGCGGACGGCGACCTGACCCACCACCGCCGCACCCTCGCCGGCGACCGGGCCGAGGCCGGGGTCACCCCGCGGACGCCCGGGGTCGGACTGGGGCTGCCGTCGATGGGCCGGCCGGCCCCCGCCGCCGTGCCAGTGTCCGCCTGCGGCGCCTGACCTCCCGGGTAGCGCGGACCCTGGGCGCGACCGACCCTGGGCACGACGGAGCCCGGCACGACCAGAGCCCTTCCCGGGTGACCCGGGAGGAGCTCTGTGGTCGTGCGTGCGGTCCGGCCGGGACGGTCAGTCGACGGCCTTGCGGGCCGCCTCCAGCCACTCCTGCCACTGTGCGGCCTGGGCGTCGGCCTCCTTGGCCTTGCGCTCGTTGCCGGCGGCCCGGGCCTTGGCCGCCTGCTCCTGGTAGCCGGTGACGCGGGACTCGAACTGCTGCAGCCGCGCCGTGGTCTCCGGGTCGGTCTTGCGCCAGTGCTTGTCCTCGGCGGCCTTCACGGCCTCCTCCACGGCGCGCAGTCGCCCGTCGAACTCCCGGATCCGCTCGCGCGGCACCTTGCCGGCGGCCTCCCACCGTTCCTGCAGGTTGCGCAGGGCTGCCTTCGCCTTGTCCAGACCCGCGGCGGGGTCGATGGCCTCGGCCTCGACCAGCAGCTTCTCCTTGATCGCGGCATTGCCCTCGAACTCGGCGTCGCGCGCGGCGAAGGTCTCATTGCGGCGGGAGAAGAACTTCTCCTGGGCCGCGCGGAACCGGGCCCACAGGGCGTCCTCGACGTCGCGGGGGGCGCGTCCGGCGGCCTTCCACTCGATCATCAGATCCCGGTAGCCCTGGGCGGTGTCACCCCACTCGGTGCCGTCGGACAGCGCCTCGGCCCGCGCGATCAACGCCTCCTTGGCGTCCTTAGCCGCGGTGCGCTGCTTGTCCAGCTCGGCGAAGTGCGACCCGCGGTGCCGGGTGAAGGTGTCCCGCGCCTTGGCGAACCGCTTCCAGAGAGCGTCGTCGGTCTTGCGGTCGATCCCGCGGATCGCCCGCCACTCCTCGACGATCTCCTTGAGTCGGTCGCCGGTGGTCTTCCACTGGGTCGACTCCGCGAGGCCCTCGGCCTCGGCGCACAGCGCCTCCTTGGCCTTCACCGCCTCCGCGCGGGCAGCGGTCCGGGCCTGTGCGGCGATGGCCATCGCCCCGTCGGCCCCGGTGATGATGGTCTCGAGCCGCGCCGCGTACCCGTCGAGATCGCCGATGGCGGACAGGGTGTCGATGGAGTCCCGCAACGTGGACGCCTGCTGCTTGGCCGCCTTGGGGTCGCCCGAGCCGGACACCAGACGGGCCTCGAGCAGGGCCACCTCGGTGGCGAAGTTGTCGAAGCGCCGGCCGAAGTGGGCCAGTCCGGCCTCGGCGTCCCCGGCCTGCCAGCTCCCCACCTGCCGCTCACCGGCCGCGGTGCGGACGTAGACGACCCCCTCGTCGTCGATGCGGCCCCACTGGTGCGGGTCGACGGGTTCCACGATCGGCTCGACGGTCGGGGTGGCCGGAGCGGTGGACGGTCGCGGTCCGGGACGGCGCGGTCCCTTGCCGCCCGGGCGGCCGGCCGCACCGCGCTGACCGGGCATGCGGGGCCCGGTCGGCTGATCGCGACGGCCGCCCGGCCCGCCCGACGGGGCGACCGGGGCTCCGGGGACCGGGGGGGAGACCTGATCGTCGGTGGTCGCCTCGCGGGGGGTCACGGGCGCGGTGTCCGGGGCGTCGTGCTCGGGGGCGGCGAGCGCCGGCTCCTCACCGGCCGGCACCGACGGCACCGGCGCGGCGGGCACGGAGACGGCTTCCGCCCCGTCGGACCGCTCGACGGTGGTCGGATCCCCGCCGGCGCGCCCGGCGTCCGCCTGCCCCGCCTCGCGCCGTTCCGCCTCGGTCGGTTCCGGGTGGACGGCCGGGCCGGTGGTGGTGGCGTTCTCGGCACTGAAGGTGGTGTCCGGGTCGTGGTCCGGCTCGATGCCGGTGGTGCTGCTCGACCGGTCGGGGGCTTCCGGGGCGGGGTGGTCCGTGCCGGGCGCATCGGAGTCCGTGGCTCCGGCGGCGTCCTCGCTGTCTCCGGCCGCCGGCGCCGTGTCGGTCAGGCCCGGGTGCGGTGTGATCACGTCGGCCGGGGCCTGCGAGAGGACGTACTCGTCGCGCGGGTCGTCGGTGGGAATGCCGTCCTGGGCGGCCTGGCGCACGTCCGCCTCCGGGTCGGCGTCCTGGCCGGAACGGGGGGCGGGGGTGGTGTCCTCGGTCATCGGTACGGGCCTTTCCACTGCTCGACGGGGGTGTCGGGACGACACCCGGGCGCCCGTGGACGCCCCCTGCTCAGAGCTGACCCCTGGTCAGCGAACCCTCAGTGTGCCCGGCCGGGCCCGGCGAGGCGAGAGCGGGATGCGCTCCGGCCCACGTGTCCCGCCCACCGGCGCCGCGGCTACGCGCACCCCGGCGGTACCGTCGGGCGGCTCCGACCGTGCCGCGCCGGTACCGGCTCGGCGATCGGCAACAGCTCGGGGAGGTGGACGTCGGGTGATCCGACCTCTGGTGGCCCGCCCGGGCGTGCCGACGCTGCCCGGTCCAGCGCCCGCTCCGCGCGTCCGGCTCCACGACGGGCAGCCGTTCGCCCTGCGGTCCCACCCGGGCGGGGGGACCACCCGATGACCATCCCGCCACCCCTGGTCGTGGTGACCGGACCGACCGGCGTCGGAAAGTCGGAGCTGGGTCTGCGGCTCGCCGAGCACCTGGGCGGGGAGGTGATCAACGCCGACTCCATGCAGCTGTACCGCGGCATGGACATCGGGACGGCGAAACTCACCGTCAGCGAGCGCCGCGGGATCCCGCACCACCTCCTCGACGTGCTCGACGTCCGGGAGACGGCCACCGTCGCGGCCTACCAGCGGGACACCCGGACCGCGGTCGAGGGCATCCGGGCGGCCGGACGGGTGCCGATCCTCGTCGGGGGCTCCGGCCTCTACATCCAGGCGGTGGTCGACGAGATCGAGTTCCCCGGCACCGATCCACAGGTGCGGGCGCGCCTCGAGGCCGAGCTGACGGAGCTCGGTGCGGCCGTCCTGTTCGCCCGCCTGGAACGGGTCGACCCGGCGGCCGCCGAGGTCATCGAGAGCGCCAACGGTCGGCGCATCGTCCGGGCGCTGGAGGTCAACGAGGTGACGGGGGGCCCGTTCCGGGCCACCCTGCGGCCGGGCCCGCCGCGGTACGACGCCGTCCTGCTGCGGTTGGACCGGGACACCACCGTGCTGGACGCGGCACTGGAGCGGCGGGTGCGGGGGATGGTGGCCGACGGCTGGCTCGAGGAGGTCAGGACGCTGGCCGCGGCCGGGCTGCGGGAGGGTTTCACCGCCCGGCGTGCCCTGGGCTATCCGCAGCTGCTCGCCGTGCTGGACGGGCGCGCCGATCTGGATGCGGCCATCACCGAGACGGTGGTGGCGACGCGGCGCTTCGTCCGTCGGCAGCGGTCCTGGCTGCGGCGTGACCTGCGCATGATCGATCTCGACGTGGACGAGCCGGGGCTGGTCGACCGGGCGTTGCGCGAGGTCCGCGCGGCCGGGTCGACGCTGGGTACGGTGGTCCGGTGACGGATGCCGCCGACCCCGCCGGGCCGCCCTCCGGGTTGCCGTTCGTCAAGGGGCACGGGACCGAAAACGATTTCGTCCTCGTTCCCGACCGCGAGGGTCTCCTCGATCTCACCCCGGACCAGGTCCGGGCCCTGTGCGACCGCCGCGCCGGCATCGGTGCCGACGGGGTGATCCGCGTCGCCCCCGGGACGCTCGCCCCGTTCTTCATGGACTACCGCAATGCCGACGGGTCGCTCGCCGAGATGTGCGGCAACGGAGCCCGCGTCTTCACGCGCTTCCTGGTGGACGCCGGGTGGACCGGACCCGGCCCCGTCACGTTCGAGACGCGGGCCGGTCTGCGGACCGCCGAGGTCGGACCGGACGGCGACGTCACCGTCGGGATGGGTCCGGCGGTCCTCGGGGCGGCGTCGGCCGCTGTCGTCGGCGGGGTCCGCTACCCGGGTGTGGCGGTCGACGTGGGAAATCCGCACCTGGTCTGCCGGCTGGACGGTGGCCTCGCCGAGCTCGCCGCCCTGGATCTGACCCGGGCGCCCGGGGTGGACGCGGAGCTCTTCCCGGCGGGCGTCAACGTCGAGTTCGTGGTGCCGCTGGCCCCGGATCGTGTCCGCATGCGGGTGCACGAGCGGGGCAGCGGGGAGACCCGGTCGTGCGGCACGGGCACCGTCGCCGTCGCGACGGTCGCCCTGGGCTGGGCCGGCCGGAGCGTCGGATCGGTGCACGTCCTGGTGCCCGGGGGAGCGGTCCGCGTCGACCGCACCGGCCAGGACAGCAGCCTGACCGGTCCGGCCGTTCTGGTCGCCACCGGGCACTGGACGGGAACCTGAGGCGTCCGCCCTCAGCGCAAGGGCGAGAAAACCCTGTGATCCGACGGCCGTTCGGTGGCACCCTGGACGGCATATGAGCACACAGAACACATCGCCGATGCCCGCTGCCGACCTCGAGCCGGCCGTCGATCCCCGCGCGTCGTCCGCCGTGGTCCTGGACGGAATGTCGGACATCGACCTGGACGGGCCTGCCGCCGGGCGGGAATCCGTCGTCACCGACCGGGTCGATCCCACCGTTCTGGACGGGGCCGATCGGGTGTCGGGCGGGAGCCAGGACCTGGCCGACCGGGCCGCCCTGCGGCGGGTGGCCAGTCTGTCCACCCAGCTCACCGACATCACCGAGGTCGAGTACCGCGATCTGCTCCTCGAGCAGGTCGTCCTGGTCGGAGTCTGGTCCGGCGGCACCCTGACCGATGCCCAGGCGTCGATGACCGAGCTCGCCCGCCTGGCCGAGACGGCCGGTTCCGTCGTGCTGGACGCGCTCATGCAGCGGCGTCAGCACCCCGATTCCAGCACCTACATCGGCTCCGGCAAGGTCGCCGAGCTCAAGGAGGTCGTGGAGGCCACCGGTGCCGACACGGTCATCTGCGACGGCGAACTCACCCCCGGCCAGCTGCGCAACCTGGAGGAGAAGCTCCGGGTCAAGGTGGTCGACCGCACCGCGCTGATCCTGGACATCTTCGCCCAGCACGCCCGCTCCAAGGAGGGCAAGGCGCAGGTCGAACTGGCCCAGCTCAACTACCTGGTGCCCCGCCTGCGTGGATGGGGCATCGCCCTGTCCCGGCAGCGTGGTGGTCGGGTGGCCGCCGGCGCCGGCATCGGCTCGCGAGGCCCGGGCGAGACCAAGCTGGAGATCGACCGCCGGCGCATCTACAAGCGCATCGCCCAGTTGCGCGTCGAGCTCGGCGGGATGCGCAAGGTCCGGGACACCAAGCGGTCCCAGCGACGGGACAACGCCGTGCCGGCCGTGGCCATCGCCGGCTACACCAACGCCGGCAAGTCCTCGCTGCTCAATCGCCTGACCGATGCTGGGGTGCTGGTCGAGGACGCCCTGTTCGCCACCCTGGATCCGACCACGCGCAAGGCGCGGACGACCGACGGGCGGCTGTACACGCTGACCGACACCGTCGGCTTCGTCCGGCACCTGCCCCACCAGCTGGTCGAGTCCTTCCGGTCGACCCTGGAGGAGATCGGCGACGCCGATCTGCTGATCCACGTGGTCGACGGCTCGGACGCCAGTCCTCAGGACCAGGTGACCGCGGTGCGCCAGGTGCTGGCCGAGATCGAGGCGTCGACCGTCCCGGAGATCATCGTGGTGAACAAGATCGACGCGGCCGACCCGGTGACCCTGGCCCATCTGCGGCATCTGTTCACCGGTGCGGTGTTCGTCTCCGCGCATACCGGGGAGGGCATGGAGGAGCTGCGGTCGGTCATCGCCCGGCACCTTCCGGACCCGGCCGTCGAGGTCGACGTGCTGCTGCCGTACACCGAGGGGGCGTTGGTGTCCCGGGTGCACGCCGAGGGCACCGTCCTCGAGGAGGAGCACGAGGGGGCGGGCACCCGGTTGCGAGCCCGGGTGAACGGCAACCTGGCCGGTCTGCTCGAGGGCTACCGGGTCGCCCCGGCCGGCTGATCGACCGTCGATCGGCGACCGGACCGCGACCCCCGGGTGGACGAACAGGGGTCGCACGGGGGTGCGGGGTATCGTGGGCACCGATTGCCTGCGTGTTCGCTCCACGGCACGCATCGTCCGACGACATCGACCGTCGCCTGCCTCGGCAGCGCTTCGCAGGAGGTTTGACATGGGTGGCTTGTCCTGGTGGCACTGGCTGATCGTGCTGGCCGTTTTCATCCTGTTGTTCGGCGCCAAGAAGCTGCCCGATGCCGCCCGCGGCGTCGGCCGGTCGCTGCGCATCCTCAAGTCCGAGGTGTCGGCGATGCACGAGGACGACGCGGCCAAGGGCAAGGTGGCCAAGCCGGCCGAGACGGACGCCAGTGCGTCCCTCCCGACCCCGGCCGCCCAGCTCAACCCGGTGCCCGCCCCGCTGCCGCCGGTCGCCGCGCCGGCTTACCAGCAGGCGGCGCCGGCCTACCAGCCCGCGCAGGCGGCCCCCGCCTACCAGCCGCAGCCGGCGCCGGTCTACCAGCCGGCCCCGACGGAGGAGCACCGCGCCTCCTGATCCCTCGGATCCAGCACACGAAAGCCCGGACCCCCTCAGGGAGTCCGGGCTTTCGTGTCGGTGCCCGATGCGTTGCCGGTGGCTGACGGCAGCGGTCGGTCACCGAGCTCAGATCTTGCGGAGCACGGTGACCACACGGCCGAGGATCACGGCCTCGTCACCGGGGATGGGCTCGTAGGCGGCGTTGTGCGGCATGAGCCAGATGTGGCCGTCCTTGCGGCGGTAGGTCTTGACCGTCGCCTCGCCGTCGATCATCGCGGCCACGATGTCGCCGTTCTCCGCCACCGGCTGCTGACGGACCACCACCCAGTCGCCGTCGGTGATGGCCGCGTCGATCATCGAGTCGCCCACCACGCGGAGCAGGAACAGGGTGCCCTCGCCGACGAGCTCGCGGGGGAGGGGGAAGACGTCCTCGACATGCTGTTCCGCGAGGATCGGGCCGCCGGCGGCGATCCGCCCGACCAGCGGGACGAAGGCCGGGGTGGGCATCGTGGGACCCGTGTCCGTCGTGCCGTCGTCGAACGTCTCGTCGGACGGTCGGATGTCCACGGCCCGGGGGCGGTTCGGGTCCTTGCGCAACAGCCCCCGACGCTCGAGGACCTTGAGCTGGTGGGCCACCGAGGACGGCGACTTCAGGCCGACGGCCTCGCCGATCTCGCGGACGCTCGGCGGGTAACCCCGCTCGGCCACCGATTCCCGGATCACCTGCAGCACCTTGCGCTGGCGCATGGTGAGCACCCCGGGTGCGGCCGGGACCTCCGGGAACTCGACCACGGTGGCGTCGGTGCCCGGGGTGGGTGCGCCGGTCCCGGTGGGGGAGTCGGTCGCCTGGTCGGGTCGGGTGTCCGGGGCCGATCCGGTGGGTGGGCGTTGCGTTGCCACTGACGTGACCTCCCTGTCGTGCGGGGCTGATGCGGGACCGGTCGCCGGCCCCGTCCGTCCCGGAGATGTCAGGAGCCTAGGTCACGATTCATACAAGCGTTCGATCGACACGCCGCGATCCCTTTCGACTGTCGGGGGTGCCGTGTAGAACTCGTGGTGACGTTCGATAGAACGTGCGTTCGACTCCGCGGAGTCGGCCGGTGTCGGTCCGGGACCAGGTGTCCGGGACCGCCGCACGGCCGCTGCGGTCGGTGTCGGACGCCGAGCGGCCCCACGGGGTCGTGATGGGAACGAGGTGTGCGATGGGTACCCAGACGTGTGCGCTCCCTGCCCGGACTGCCGGGCGACGTGCCGACCGTGGAGTCGACGACCGGACCGCCGGCCGGGTGGCCGGGCCCCGCCCGGTGGCCGTCTTCCCCCGGGCGGCGGAGTGGGACAGCTCGGCCGGCTCCGACCGCGCGCTGCTGCAGGCCTGGGGTCTGGCGGAGCGACCGACGGGCACGGGTGGTCTCTCCGGGCCGGTCGGCTCCGCGCGACCGGGTTCGTCGAACGCCCCGTCGATCTCGCGGCAGGCCGCGAGGATCACCGGCGGGTCGCGCACCGCGGCAGGTGCCGCGGCGGCCCGCCGACGGCAGCGTCGCACGGCGCGGCGCGGCCCGGTCACCGGAGTGCTGCCTTCCCGGCCGGTCCGGCGGCTGGTGGTGGCCTGTGCGCCGCCCGCCGTCCGTTCGGTCGTCCGGGGTTACGTGATGGGTCGGGCGGCCCGCCTGGCGATGACGTTCACCGTCTCGGTGTCGGCTCTGCTGCTGGCGCTCACGCTGGCGTCCGCCCCCGCGGCCGGCGGCGTCACCCAGGTCACTGTGACCCCCGGCGATTCGCTGTGGTCCATCGCGCAGGACAGCGATCCCGGCCGGGATCCCCGGGCGGTGGTGGAGGACATCCGTCGGATGAATTCCCTCACCGAGGGTGTCCTGCCGGTCGGCGTCATGCTGACGGTCCCCGTTTCCGCAGGGTGATCTCCGCTCGCCGGGGTGTGTCTTCCTCACCCTCGGTGAGCGATGTCCGATGGGTACGCCGGCGCGGGTGAATGTCGGGGCGACACGCCGGGTCGTCTTGCTTCCCGTGGGGTGGGCATCTACCGTCAACCCCAACATGTGGGACTGACACCGGTGTAAGATATCAACAGGTTGTGCCACCGTCACCGGTTGGTTGTCCACAGGAGACAGCGGTTGTCCACCGGCTGTCCCGTGGTGATCCACATGTCGACACCGGGAGAGAGGGAGGCGCAGCGATGAAGTGCCCCTTCTGTCGTCATCCCGATTCCCGGGTGATCGATTCCCGCGAGATCGAGGACGGGCAGGCGATCCGCCGCCGCCGGTCATGCCCGCAGTGCACCCGGCGGTTCAGCACCGTCGAGGAGTCAGTGTTGTCCGTGGTGAAGCGCAGCGGTGTCACCGAACCCTTCAGTCGGTCCAAGGTGGTGCTGGGCGTACGCCGCGCCTGCCAGGGGCGGCCCGTGGACGAGGACGCACTGGCCCTGCTCGCTCAGCAGGTCGAGGAGACCGTCCGGGCCTCCGGTCAGGCCGAGGTGCCCAGCCAGGAGGTCGGGCTGGCCATCCTGGGCCCGTTGCGGGTGCTGGACGAGGTGGCCTATCTCCGCTTCGCGTCGGTGTACCGCTCCTTCGACTCGGCGGCCGACTTCGCGGCCGAGATCGAGGCGATGCGGGCCGACGCGGATCGGGCGGAAGCTCCGCCGGGGGAGCACGGACCGCCCCTCCCGGTCGGCTGACCCACCCCTCCCGCCCCGTCGATCCCCGCGTCGACACCCGGACCAGCAGTTCACCGGCGACACCGGCGTCGCCCCGTTCCACCGCCCCCACGGCCGACCGACTCCACGCCACATCACCGAGCCACACCACCACGCGTCACGACCATCGCGCCTGAGCTCCACGCGGCGTACCACCAGACCTCGCACCACCAGGGGAAGGACCCACCCATGACCGAAACCGTCGACACCGCTCCGTCGTCCAACGGCGGCAGTCGCCGTCGCAAGGGCGCCACCGAGGCGTCCCGCGGTCTGCACCTCGAGCGCGTCTTCACCACGGCGGGTGTGCACCCCTACGACGAGGTGAGCTGGGAACGTCGTGACGTGGTCATGACGAACTGGCGCGACGGGACGGTCAACTTCGAGCAGCGCGGCGTGGAGTTCCCGTCGACCTGGTCGGTCAACGCCACCAACATCGTCACCAGCAAGTACTTCCGCGGCGCCGTGGGTAGTCCGACCCGCGAGAGCAGCCTGCGGCAGATCATCGACCGGGTGGTGGGTACGTACACGCGGGCCGGCGACGTGCACGGCTACTTCACGGCCGACACCGACCGCGAGGTGTTCGAGCACGAGCTGACCTGGATGCTGCTGCACCAGGTGTTCTCCTTCAACTCCCCGGTGTGGTTCAACGTCGGAACCCAGTCGCCGCAGCAGGTCTCGGCCTGCTTCATCCTGTCCGTGGACGACACCATGGACTCGATCCTGAACTGGTACCGCGAGGAGGGGCTGATCTTCAAGGGCGGCTCGGGCGCCGGGCTGAACCTGTCCCGCATCCGGTCCTCCAAGGAGCTGCTGTCCTCCGGTGGTACCGCCTCCGGCCCGGTGTCCTTCATGCGCGGCGCCGACGCCTCCGCCGGCACCATCAAGTCCGGCGGCGCCACCCGTCGCGCGGCCAAGATGGTCGTGCTCGACGTGGACCACCCGGACATCGCCGAGTTCGTCGAGACCAAGGCCCGCGAGGAGCACAAGGTCCGCGCCCTGCGCGACGCCGGCTTCGACATGGACCTGGGCGGCGAGGACATCGTCTCCGTCCAGTACCAGAACGCGAACAACTCCGTCCGCGTCTCCGACGAGTTCATGCGGGCCGTCGAGGCCACCACCGACGAGGGTGCGGCGTTCGGCCTCCGGGGCCGGCAGAACGGTGAGGTCGTCGAGACCGTCGACGCCCGCGAGCTGTTCGACAAGATCACCACCGCCGCGTGGGAGTGCGCCGATCCGGGTATCCAGTACGACGACACGATCAACGACTGGCACACCTGCCCCGAGTCGGGCCGGATCAACGCCTCCAACCCGTGCAGCGAGTACATGCACCTGGACAACTCGTCGTGCAACCTGGCGTCGCTCAACCTGCTGAAGTTCCTTTCCCCGGAGGGCGTCTTCGACGCGCCGCAGTTCGCCAAGGCGGTCGAGTTCGTCATCACCGCGATGGACATCTCGATCTGCTTCGCCGATTTCCCGACCGAGCCGATCGCCAAGACCACCCGTGACTTCCGGCAGCTGGGCATCGGGTACGCCAACCTGGGTGCGCTGCTCATGGCCACCGGTCACGCCTACGACAGCGCCGGCGGACGCTCGCTGGCCGCGGCCATCACCTCGCTGATGAACGGCGTCGCCTACCGGCGTTCCGCCGAGCTCGCCGGGGTGGTCGGACCCTACGAGGGCTACGCGCGCAATGCCGACGCGCACAAGCGGGTCATCCGCAAGCACGCCGCCGCCAACGACCAGATCCGGTCCATGGGCAGCAACGACTCCGCCACCCTGAAGCTGGCCACCAGTGTCTGGGCGCAGACCATCGCGCTCGGCGAGCAGCACGGGTACCGCAACGCGCAGGCCTCGGTCCTCGCGCCCACCGGCACCATCGGCCTGATGATGGACTGCGACACCACCGGTGTGGAGCCCGATCTCGCGCTGGTCAAGTTCAAGAAGCTGGTCGGCGGCGGCTCCATGCAGATCGTCAACCAGACCGTGCCGCGCGCGCTGAAGTCGTTGGGCTACCAGGGTGAGCAGGTCGAGGCCATCGTCGAGTTCATCGCCGAGAACGGGCACGTCATCGACGCCCCCGGGCTGCGTCGCGAGCACTACGAGGTCTTCGACTGCGCCATGGGCGCCCGGTCGATCGCGCCCATGGGTCACGTCCGGATGATGGCCGCGGTCCAGCCGTTCATCTCCGGGGCGATCTCCAAGACCGTCAACATGCCGGAGGACGCCACCGTCGCCGATGTCGCCGAGATCTACACCCAGGGGTGGAAGTACGGCCTGAAGGCTCTGGCCATCTACCGCGACAACTGCAAGGTCGGCCAGCCGCTGTCGGCGTCGAACAAGAACCACGGTGTGTCCTCGGCCGACCAGTCCGGGGCCGCTGCCGCGGCGCCGGTCGCCGCTGCCACGCCGGTCGTGACCGGTCCGGTGCGTCGTCGCTTGCCGAAGAAGCGCCCGTCGCAGACGGTCTCGTTCACCGTGGGCGGGGCCGAGGGCTACCTGACCACCGGTTCCTACCCGGACGACGGCCTGGGTGAGGTCTTCATCAAGCTCGGCAAGCAGGGTTCGACCCTGGCCGGCGTGATGGACGCGTTCTCGATCGCGGTCTCGGTGGGCCTGCAGTACGGGATCCCGCTGGAGTCCTACGTCGCGAAGTTCACCAACCTGCGCTTCGAGCCCGCCGGCATGACCGACGACCCGGACGTGCGGATCGCGACCTCGGTGATGGACTACCTGTTCCGTCGTATCGCGCTCGACTACCTGCCCACCGACAGCCGTGCCGAGCTGGGCATCTTCTCCGCGGAGGAGCGTTCGGCCCAGGTGTCCAACACCTACGGCTCCGGGACGACGTCCGACGTGCTCGAGGAGATGCGTTCCTCGGTGGACGCCACCCCGGTGGTGCGGCCCGCGGTCGAAACGGGTGGAGTCGCCGACCACGGTGCGCAGCCGGGCGCGGCTGCCGGCTCGGTGAACGACCCGGGGGTGGCGCCCAAGTCCGCCTCCACCGTGGCCGCCCCGCTGGGCCGGGCCGGTTCCTCCACCGAGTTGTTGGAGCTGGTCATCGGCAAGTCCGCCGACGCCCCGCTCTGCTTCACCTGCGGCACGAAGATGCGCCCCTCCGGCGCGTGCTACGTCTGCGAGGGTTGCGGCTCGACCTCCGGTTGCAGCTGATCCGATGACCATCGCTGCCCCGACTCCCGCTCAGCGGGGTCGGGGCAGTGGTGTCTGGGGGCCTGACCTCCCGTTGGCCGTAGCCCTCGGTCTCCGATCAGTTCCCACCCAGGTCGGGCACGGTGAGCGAGCCGTCCTCCGCCAGCGGGAACCCGGGGTTCCAGGCGATCTCCCACCCGTGGCCCTCGGGGTCGAGGAAGTAGCCGGCGTACCCGCCGTAGAACGTCTCGGCGGGCGGGCGCGTGACGGTGCCACCGGCGGCCTCGGCGGCCGCCAGGACCGCGTCCACCTCGGCGGGGGAGCGGACGTTCTGGGCCAGGGCGATACCGCCGAAGCCGCCACGGTCCGTGTCGTCCGGGTCGTACCCGGCGTCGGCGGCGAGGTCCGGGCGTCCCCAGAGCACCAGGGCCATCCCGCCCAGCTGGAAGAACACGGTCCGCTGCACCTCCTGACCGGACCAGCCCAGGGCTGAGTAGAACCGGCGCGCCCGGTCGAGGTCGCGAACGCCGAGGGTGACGAGGCTCAGTCGTTGATCCATGGGACGACGCTAGATCGGCCCGGCCGGCGCAGCACCCCGGAGGTGGAGTGAGCGTGGTGTCCACAGTGTGGAGAATTGCTGGGGACAACTCGAACAGGTGTTCGAGGATGGGCTAGCCTCGGCCCATGCAGATCGCGGCGCAACCCTCGATGTTCGACCTGGATCTCCTCCCGGAGGTGACCCCGCCCGCGGGTCGGATCCGGCGCCTCCCGTTGACGGACGGAGCGTGGGTCGACGTTCTCCCCGGCTGGTTGACGGGATCTGACGCAGTGCTCGACCACTTGATGACGGCGGTGCCCTGGCGCGCCGAGCGTCGGCAGATGTACGACCGGGAGGTCGCGGTCCCGCGGATGTTGGCCTGGTACGGCCCCCAGGACGAGCTGCCGCATCCGGTGCTCGACGACGCGCGCGAGCTGTTGTCCGCCCACTACGCCCGCGAGTTGGGGGAGCCGTTCGTCACGGCGGGGCTCTGCCTGTACCGCGACGGCTCCGACAGCGTCGCCTGGCACGGCGACCGGATCGGGCGCGGTGCCGCGGCCGACACCATGGTCGCCATCGTCTCGGTGGGGTCGGACCGCGTACTGCACCTGCGGCCGCGGAACGGCGGACCTGCCCGGCGTTTCGCGCAGGGGCACGGCGATCTGGTGGTGATGGGCGGCTCCTGCCAGCGCACCTGGGACCACGCGATCCCCAAGACGACGCGGCCGGTCGGTCCGCGGGTCAGCGTGCAGTTCCGGCCGGCCGGCGTGGCCTGATCCGATGCCGCCGCCCGGCTCCGGAGCGTGGTGGCCTCAGCGCGACCCGGGCGGCTGCTCGTCCCGGCGGACCTTCCGGCGCGCGAGCGCGTCGACGATCTTGTGCACGAGCTTCATGAGTGCGCCCATCGAAGGCTCCCTGCCCATCGGTGCGCCCCGCGGGGCGCTGTGGATGTCACCCAGCTTGGCAGGCCGTCACCCGGTCATCGGGGGACCTGGTGGCGGCTCGGTCGCGGCGGGGCTCATCCGGAGCCGAAGGCGTCGTCCGGACGGGTGGCGACCGGTAAACTAATTGAAACCATCGACGAAACCCCCGGGAGACCTGTGCGCCTGACCGGCCGGCCCCACCCGACCCGCCACAGAGCGCTCAGCTCCCGACCTTCGTCCCCCCTCCGCCGGATCCGCGGATGCTGAGCCGTCCCGGTGCGGGCGTCTTCGAATTCGCACCGGCCCTGATCGCCGCCTATGTCGTCCTCGCGGTCCTGGCTCCGGCGCTGTGCAAGCGGTGGGGCCGTCCGGCGCTCATGGCCTGCGGGCTCCTGCCGCTGGCCACCACCGTCTGGGCCGGCGCCCAGTTGTCCGCGGTCCTCGACGGCGGCGAGCGGTTGGTCCACGTCGACTGGATCCCGACCCTGTCCATCGGGATCGACCTGCGCCTGGACGCCCTGTCCCTGGTCATGACGCTGGTCGTCGCCGGGGTCGGCACCCTGGTCTTCCTGTACTCCGGGCGGTACTTCCCGGCCGACGACGACGGCCTCGGGAAGTACACCGGATCGTTGCTCGCGTTCGCCGGTTCGATGCTGGGTCTGGTGCTCGCCGACAACCTGCTGCTCCTGGTCATCTTCTGGGAGCTCACCGGGGTGTTGTCCTACCTGTTGATCGCCCACCGGTCGGGCAAGCGCTCCTCCCGGGTTGCGGCGACCCAGGCGTTCATCGTGACCACCGCCGGCGGGCTGGTCATGCTCGTCGGCGCGGTCATGCTCGGGGAGAACGCCGGCACGTACACGTTGTCCAGCATTCTCGCGGCACCGCCGTCCGGGCCGTTGATCACCACCTCGGTGGTGCTGATGATCGTCGGCGGCATCACCAAGTCGGCGATCGTGCCGTTCTCGTTCTGGCTCCCGGGGGCCATGGCTGCGCCCACCCCGGCCAGCGCGTTCCTGCACGCCGCCACCATGGTCAAGGCGGGCATCTACCTGTTCGCCCGGCTCGCGCCCGCCTTCGCCGCGTTGTCCCTGTGGCAGCCGGTCCTGATGGTCCTCGGCGGCATCACGTTGCTCTACGGCGGCGTCGTCGCCCTGCGGCAACGCGACCTGAAGCTGTTGCTGGCCTACGGCACGGTGTCCCAGCTCGGCCTGATGACCCTGCTGATCGGTACCGGCAACCCGGACGCCCTGCTCGGCGGCCTGGCCATGCTGATCGCGCACGCCACGTTCAAGGCGGCGTTGTTCTTCGTGGTCGGGGTCATCGACACGTCGGCCGGGACGCGGGACCTGACGAAGCTCAGTGGCCTGCGCCGCTCCATGCCGGTGATGTTCTGGGTCAGCGTGCTGGCCGCCGTCTCGATGGCCGGGGTGCCGCCCATGATCGGGTTCGCCGCCAAGGAGGCGGGTTACGCCGGCATCCTGGACGGGGGCGCCTGGGGGGCCGGCGGCGCCGTGGTGATGACCCTGGGATCGGCGCTCACCGTCACCTACAGCATCCGGTTCCTCTGGGGGGCTTTCTCCGACAAGCCCGGGCAGGCCGACACCGAGGTCTCCCCGTCCTCCCCGTGGATGACCGGCCCGGCCGTCGGGCTCGCCGCGCTGGGCCTGGTGCTCGGACTCGTCCCGCAGCTGCTCGAGCCGCTGGTGCAGTCCTACGCCGGCACCGCCGGTGAGACCCACGAGGACGCCATGGCGTTGTGGCACGGGTTCAACCTGCCGCTCGCCCTGTCCGCGACGGGCTGGCTGCTCGGCACGGTGATCTTCTTCGGTCAGCGTCGCCGGGAGCACGCCGGAGAGATCGCCCGCCCCGCTGCGGCCGAGCCGGGTCGGTCCTACCGGGCCACCACGGCCGGGGTCGACGCGGTCGCCGTCGCGGTCACCAACGCCACGCAGCGGGGCTCCCTGCCCGTCTCCCTCGGCGCCATCCTGATCGTCCTGATCGCGTTCCCCGGCACCATGCTGATCAAGGCCGGGGTGGGGCCGAAGTCGGTCGAGACCTTCGGTGACCCGGCCGAGGTGCTGCTGTCGGCCGTCATCCTCGCCCTGGCCGTGGTGCTGCTCCGGGTCAAGCGCGGCATGGTCGCGATCATCCTGGTCGGCGGGGTCGGGTACGCCGTCGCCGTGCTGTTCATCCTGCGAGGAGCGCCGGATCTCGCGTTGACCCAGCTGCTGGTCGAGACGGTCACCCTGGTGGCCGGTCTGCTCGTCCTCACCCGCATGCCCGACCGGGCGTTGTTCGCCTCCCGCAAGGGCAACGGGTTCCGTGCCGTCGTCGCCGTGTTCGCCGGCGCCCTGATGACGGCTCTCGCGCTGATCATCCCCGGTACCCGGACCGTGGCGCCGATCTCCGACGCGCTTCCCGACCCGTCCGTCAGCTACGGCGGCGGCTACAACATCGTCAACGTCATCCTGGTCGACGTCCGGGGCTGGGACACCTTCGGGGAGATCTCGGTGCTCATCGCCGCCGCCACCGGGGTCGCGTCGTTGGTGTTCCTGTCGCAGCGCACCGGGTCGGTGCCGCGCCGGCCCACCGCGCTGCCGAAGGCGGCCAAGCCTCGCCGCCCGTCCCCGTGGCTGGCCACCGACTGGACGCCGCGACGCTCCCTGCTGCTCGAGGTCGTCACCCGGCTGATCTTCCACATCATCGTGGTCTTCTCGCTGTACGTCCTGTTCGTCGGGCACGACCAGCCCGGTGGTGGGTTCGCGGCCGGGCTCATCGTCGGTCTCGCGCTGACCCTGCGGTACCTGGCCGGCGGCGCCTTCGAGCTCGGGGAGGCCGCCCCGGTCGATGCCGGCATCGTCATGGGCATCGGTCTGCTGATCGCCGCGGTAATGGCCGTCGTCGGGCTCGTCGGCGGCGGGTCGGCCCTGCAGTCCACGATTTTCCAGGGCGAGGTGTTGGGCCTGGAGCTGAAGTTCGTCACCTCCACGATCTTCGACATCGGCGTCTACCTCGTCGTCATCGGCCTGGTGCTGGACGTCCTGCGCTCGCTGGGTGCCGAGCTCGACCGACAGGCCGTCGTGGACCGACTCGACGACGACGCACCCCGTTCCCGGCGGGGCCGCCGCACCGCCGACACGGGACGGGGGACTCGTCGATGACCACCAACCTGATCATGGCCCTGACCATCGGCGCGCTCTTCGCCGCCGGGGTGTACCTCATGCTGTCGCGCAACCTGGTCCGGGTCCTGCTCGGCTTCCTGCTGGTCGGCCACAGCGTCAACCTGCTCCTGCTGAGCTCGGGAACCGACGGCGAGCCGCCGATCGTCGGCGAGGTGTCCGGCGACGAGGCCTACGCCGACCCGCTCCCGCAGGCGCTCATCCTGACGTCCATCGTCATCTCGTTGGCCGTCACCGCGTTCCTGCTGGCGATGGTGTACCGCAACTACCGGTCGACCTCGCAGGTCGACGTCCAGGACGATCCCGACGAGGACCTGGTCGACAGCCCGGCGACCGGCGGGGAGGAGTGAGATGAACCCGTCCTCGATGGTGGCCCTGCTGCCGCTGGCCGTGGTGCTGCCCATGGCCGGCGCCGGTGTCACCCTCATCGCCAGTCGTCGGCCCAAGCTGCAGCGGATGCTGTCGGTCTCCGCCCTGGCCGCTCAACTCGTCGTCGCGCTGGCCATGCTCGTCTGGGTCGACAACAACGGCGCGATGGTCATGCACATCGGCGGGTGGTCGGCGCCGTTCGGCATCACCCTGGTCGCCGACCGACTGGCCGCGTTCATGCTGGTCGTCTCTACGACGGTGACCCTCGCCGTGCTCGTGTACGCGATCGCACAGGGGCGGGAGGACGAGGGCGGGGGCGGCGAGTCGGAGACGCCGGTGTCGATCTTCCACCCGACGTTCCTCATCCTGGCGACCGGCGTCTCCAACGCCTTCCTGTCCGGCGACCTGTTCAACCTCTTCGTCAGCTTCGAGATCCTGCTGACCGCCAGCTACGTCCTGCTGACCCTCGGCGGGACGAAGGAGCGGCTGCGGGCCGGGGCGCCGTACATCGTGGTCTCGCTGCTGTCCTCGATCATCTTCCTGTCCGCGATCGCCCTGATCTACGCGGCCACCGGCACGGTCAACCTGGCCGACCTGGCCGGGAAGCTCGACACCGTGCCACCGGGCATCAAGGCCACTCTCGGCGCCGTCCTGCTGGTCGCCTTCGGCGTGAAGGCGGCGGTGTTCCCGATGTCGGCATGGTTGCCGGACAGCTACCCGACCGCGCCCGCGCCGGTCACGGCCGTGTTCGCCGGGCTGCTCACCAAGGTCGGTGTCTACGCGATCATCCGGGTGCAGACCCTGCTTTTCCCCGGGTCGTACGGCACCCTGCTGATGATCGCCGGCGGCCTGACCATGCTGGTCGGCATCCTGGGCGCCGTGGTGCAACCGGGGATCAAGCGGTTGCTCTCCTTCACCCTGGTCTCGCACATCGGCTACATGATCTTCGGCGTCGGTCTGGCCTCGGCGGCCGGCATCTCCGCGGCCATCTTCTACGTCGCCCACCACATCCTCGTGCAGACGGCGTTGTTCCTGGCCTCCGGACTGATCGAACGCGTGGCGGGCACCACGATGCTCGCCCGGCTCGGCGGCCTGGCCTCGGCCGCCCCCGTGCTGGCGGTGCTGTTCTTCATCCCGGCCATGAACCTCGCCGGGGTGCCGCCGCTGTCCGGGTTCCTCGGGAAGGTCGGTCTGTTCGAGGCGGCCCTGGCCGACGGTCGTGTCCTCCCGCTGATCGTCGTCGGCGTCGGTGCGCTGACCAGTCTGCTCACCCTGTACGCCATCGTCCGCATGTGGGGTCGGACATTCTGGCGTCCCGTGCCCGAGGGCGTCGACGACGACCACCAGCACGACCACGGTGTCGACCCCGACACGCAGGTCGGTCGCACCACCACCGGCGCGGAGTCGGGCATGTCCACCGGCACCCGGAAGCGTGCCACCCGGGCCGCCGCGCGCCGCCGCACCCAGGACGAGGTGGCCCGCCTGCCCGGCGGGATGATCGGCGCCACCACCGCGATGGTCGCCGTCGGGCTCGTGCTGACCATCGGAGCCGGCCCGGTGTACGCCTTCACCCAGCGCGCCGCCGACAACCTCATGGACCCGGCCGTCTACGTCAACGCCGTCACCAGCACCACCGGGGACGGGGAGGACGAGCTGCGCGGATCCGTCGGCGGAACCGCTCCCGACCCGGCCCCGGCGTCCGAGCCGACCTCCGACCCATCCGCGCCGAGCGAGGCGCCGGCCGTCGACGGTCCGGCCGAGACCACCGGGGGCGGGTCATGACCGGGCGCGTGCGCGGCCGGGAACGTCAGTGGGAGATCCGCGGGCGGGAGTTCAGCCGTCGGACCCACTGGCAGACCTACCTCGTCGCCCTCGTGGTGCTGGTGATCATCTGGATCTTCCTGTGGGGCTCGATCAACCCGGTGCTCATCGGTATCGGGGTCGTCTGCAGCGCCATCGTGCTGTTCGTCTTCCCGCTGCCGTCGCTGGAGTTCCGGGTGGGGGTGCACCCCGGCAAGGCAGCCGTCCTGATCGGCCGCTTCCTCGTCGACATGGTCGTCGCCAGCGTGCACATCGCCTGGCTGGCGATCCGACCGCGCCTGCCACGGACCGAGGTCACCACCGTCCAGCTGACCACCGACTCCGATCTCGTCCAGGCCCTGACCGCACTCGCCGTGTCCCTGGTGCCCGGCAGTCTCATCATCGAGGCCGACCCCGAGGAGCGCACCCTGCTCATCCACGTGCTCGACGCCGACCAGGCGACCATGGACGAGTTCGCGAACAAGGTGCGCGCGCAGGAACGCCGCATCGTCGAGGCCTTCGGGACCGACGACCCGCAGGCGCCCGGGCCGGTCCTCGACCGGGTGGGCGTCCGCGACCGCGCCGCCCGCCGTGGGTCCTCGCCGATGACGCGACGCCGGAAGGGGGGACCGCGACGATGACCGTGACCATGTGGATCTGCGGGGTGCTCTTCGGGCTCGGCGCCACGTTCTCCGCCATCCGGCTCGTGCGGGGGCCGACCATGATCGACCGCGCCGCCGCCCTGGACATCATCCTGGCGATCATCGTCGGGGTCCTCGTGCTGATCGCCGCGGACACCGAGAGCCCGATCATGCTGGTGGTGGCCGTGGTCGTCGCCCTGCTCGGTTTCATCGGGTCGGCCGGACTGGCCAAACTGCTGCCCCGGGACCGCCGATGAGCGTCGTCGACACCATCGCCTCGGTCTGCCTGGTCGGCGGAGCACTGCTGTCCATGCTCGCCGGGATCGCCGTCCTGCGGTTTCCCGACACCATGTCCCGGATCCACGCCGCCACCAAGCCCCAGGTGCTCGGCATCGTCCTGCTGATGATCGGGCTCGGCCTGCGGTTGGGCACGGTCGCCATCATCGGCGAGCTCGCCCTCATCGTCGTCCTGCAGTTCGTGACCGCTCCGGTGGCCGCCCATCTCACCGTGCGGGCCGCCTTCCGGGGGGAGCAGGAGGACCAGGACGCGCAACCGGACGGCCTGAGCGGGCACGGTGCGGAAGCCGCGGGGGCCGACGACACCCCGACCGAGATCGCCCATGCCCTGGTCGACGAGAACGTCGGAGCCGATCCGGACCACCCCAACCGGACCGTGCTCGATCGGCGACCCGAGAGCGATTGACGACCGGCGGGCACCCGCCGCGATCGCTCCGCCCCAACGGTCGACCAGCACTGCCGGAAGACCCCTCCGTGCGGTCCCCTCCGTGCGATCCCCTCCGTGCTATCCCCTCCGTGCTATCCCCTCTGTGCGATCTCCTCTGCGCTGACCCGGCCGCGCGGATCCTGCCCACCTGCTCTCGGATGGGTGTCCACCGATCGGCGGACATCCCTTTTCCCCCGGTCCGTCCGCCGATCGCCGGACGGTCGCGGAGCGGCTGTCCAGACATGCTTCTGGAGTCGGACAGCGCGACATGCAGGCCCCGGGCGAGGAGGGAACGCCCGGGAGACCCGCCGCCGCCGACATCGGTCGGTCACCGGTCGGCGACGGGTTCGGGGAGGTCCCCGCCGCCGACCGGGACCACGCCCCGACCGCCACCGGTGACCCGCGCAGAGCGGTCCCGGGCGCCGAACGGCCCCCGCTGACGCCGCGACCGGCGCCGGTAGCCTCCCGTCCATGCGCACGCAGACCGCCGTCGACCGCATCTCCGACGACCACGTCCGCGCTGTCGCCGCGACGAGCCCGGTCACCGCTCTCTACCTGGGGTACCCGGCCGGCCCGGGCCTGGACGATCTCTCGCCGGAGGGACTGGACCGGCGGCACGACGTCGTCCGGGAGACCCTCACCGCCCTGCGGCTCACGACCCCCGCCGGAGAAGGGGAGGAATTGGCCCGGGAGGTCATCGAGGAACGTCTGACGGCGGAGTCCGACCAGTTCGCCTCCGGATGGCAGCACGCCGACTTGAACGTCATCGAGTCCCCGCTCCAACGGGTGCGGACGGCCTTCGACCTGATGCCGCGCGGAACGGACGACGAGCTCAGCGCCGTCGCCGGCCGGTTGCGCGCAGTGCCGGACACCCTGGCCGGGTACCGCATGTCCCTGCTGCACGCCGCGGACCAGGGCCGGGTCGCCGCCGTCCGGCAGATCGTCCGGTGCGCCCGGCAGTGCGGAGTGACTGCCGGATCGGGCGACGCCGCCGGCCACTTCAGCGGGTTGGTCCGCTTCGACCGGGACGACGTCCTCGGCCGGGATGTCGCGGCCGCTGTCGACTCCGCCCACGCCGCCTTCGCGTCGTTCGGGACGTTCCTGCGGGACGAGTTGGCGCCCCGGGCTCCCATCGAGGATGCGGTGGGACGAGAACGGTACGAGCGGGGCTCTCGGGACCACCTCGGCGCTGTGCTGCCGCTGGAGGAGACGTACGCCTGGGGGTGGGCGGAATTCCTCGGCATCGAGCGGGAACTGCGGACGGTGGCAGCCCGGATCGGCGGCGGCGGACCGGCGACCGCCGCCGCGGTCCTCGACGCCGATCCGCGTCATCAGGTGCACGGGCAGGACGGGCTGCAGCGGTGGTTGCAGGACTTGTCGGAGAGGTCGATCGACGAACTGGGCCGGACCCACTTCACCATCGCCGACCCGATCCGACGCCTCGACTGCCGGATCGCTCCGCCGGGCGGACCCATCGGCGCCTACTACCTCGGGCCCAGTGACGACTTCAGCCGACCCGGATCGATGTGGTGGTCGGTCGATCCGGGCCGTGAGGTGTTCTCGACGTGGCGGGAGGCCACGGTCGTCCACCACGAGAGCGTGCCGGGCCACCACTTCCAGATCGCCACCGCCGTGCACAGCCGTGACCGGCTCAACGACTTCCGCCGGTTGCTGGCGGGTCCGTCGGCCTACACCGAGGGGTGGGCCCTGTACGCCGAACGGCTCGTGCGCGAGTTGGGTTACCTCGACGACGACGGCGATCTGCTCGGCATGCTGGACGAGCAGCTCTTCCGGGCGGCCCGGGTCGTCGTGGACATCGGCATGCACCTGCGCCTGCGGATCCCGGCGGACACCGGCTTCCACGAGGGCGAGCGGTGGACCCCGGAACTCGGGCTGCAGTTCCTGACCACGCGGACCCTGGCCGACCCGGCCCGGTGCCGGGACGAGATCGACCGCTACCTCGGGTGGCCGGGTCAGGCCCCGGCCTACAAGGTGGGCGAGCGGGTGTGGCTGGCGGGACGCGAAGCGGCGCGTCGCCGACAGGGCGGCGCGTTCGACCTCAAGACCTTCCACACCGCCGCACTGCAGCTGGGTGGCATGGGGCTGGATCCGCTGGCCCGCACCCTGGCCCGGCTGCCGAGCGCCGTCGGGCGCTAGGCCGGATCCTGTTCGGGGTTCGCCCCGCTCGCCCCGCTCGCCCCGCTCGCCCCGCTCGCCCCGCTCGCCCCGCTCGCCCCGCTCGACCCGTCGAGCGGGAGAGGGCGACCGAGCACCCCGAAGGGCCGCGCGTCGCCGGTGAACCGGTAATCGCGCAGCACGTCCTGGAAGCCGAGCCGGCGGTACAGCCGCCAGGCCCGGTTCTCGCCCTCGGGGGTGGAGAGCAGCACGTCCCGTTCGGTGCGGCCGTCGAGCAGCCGCCGCAGCAGGATCTCGCCCAGGCCGGAACCCTGCGTGTCGGGACGGACGTGCAACTCGGTGAGTTCGAAGAAGTCGGTGAGCCACCGTTCGACGTCCCCGCCCCGGATCCGGGCGCCGCGCTGCACCTCGGCGAACCACCACTGACCCGGCAGGCCCTGGTAGCCGTAGGCCAACCCCCGGATCGCGTCGTTCCCGTCGACCGCGACGACACAGTCGAAATGGGCACGCCGGCTGTGTTCCTCCCACAGGGTGATCCGTCCCTGGCCCACGCCGCCCGGATACCGCATGGCGGCGACGTACACATCGACGAGTTCGTCCAGGCGGGCCCGGAAAGCCGCCGGGGGCAGTCGGAGGACGGTCAGCGTCTCCGGATCGCTCACCGGACGCCGCCCGGATCGGCCGTGGTCGGGACACCGGCGGATCGCACCGCGCGGGTCCGCAGGGGAGTGGTCGACGAGGCAGGACTGTCGGTGGTCCCCGGCAGGATCCGGGGAAGTCCGCGGGTCGGCCGGGACGAGCGGTCGTTCACAGTCGCCATGAGACCACGGCGAACGGGTGCCGCACAGCAGGGTGCCCCGCGGGCCGCTGCCGGGCCGCTGCCGGGCCTCTGTCAGACTACAGAGGTACACTCGAACATGAGTTCGAACGAACGACACCAGCAGGGACGATCCCGGTCGCACATCGGGTGGCGGGCCGTCCCGGGACAGAAGGAGGCCGACCGTGGCACGTGAGACCGTCCCCGATCCACCGGTCCGTCCGTACCGGTCGGGTGCCGCCCCCGTGTCCCACCGCGCCGGGCCGTGCCCCGTGGCTGGCCGTCGCGCTGCCTGTCGTCCGTCGGCCGGGCGTTTCCCGGCCGGTCCCCGGACCGCCGTCCGCGCCTGTGGCGCCCCCGCCCGACCACATGTCCACCGGCGCCCGACGCCGACCGAGGAGCAGTCATGACACCCACCACGCTGTTCCCGGCGCTGACCGGGTGGTCCCGCGCTGCCCTCCCGTCACCGGACGGTGGGGTCGGGCGGGGCGCACGGCCGGCGCTGTTCCCGGTCTCCTCCGCCGTCCCGGCCCGTCCGGTGGACGTCCCCGCCCGTCCGGTGAATGTCCCCGCCCTTCCGGTCGCTGTCGCCGCCGGCGGCGAGCAGGGGCGCGGCGCGGGTCCGGTGCCCGCGCGAGGTCCGGCCGAACCCACGGTGCGGTCCGTGTCGGCTCCGCCCTTCGGTGCGGGGCCCGGTCTGACCACCCCGGGGCCGCGGCGGCGGTCGCAGCCGGGAGCGACCACGCTGTCCCTGGTCCCCGATGTCGCGTCCGTCGGCCGGGTGACGACGGACGGTGGACCCGCCGAGGGTCCGTCCGAGGTCCGGCCCCCGGTGGGACGGCGGTCGGTGGGACGGCGGTCGGCAGATGCGGACGGTTCGGCCGACCGTGCGTCCGGAGACGGACCGTCCGCGGGGCGGCGATCCGGTGGCGGCGCGCCGGTCGCACGTTCCACCGGGTCGCGACCGCGATCCGGCGCAGCGGCCGCCGGTCGGCGTCCGGGGCCGGGCGGCTCTGCCGAGGAGGCTCCGATGTCGCAGGCCGTCCGCGATCTGCTGGCCGATGCCGGACGGGGGTTGGGCCGGGCGATCGGGGAGCGGGCACCGGCCGATCGTTACGCGATCGCCCATCTGGCTGCGCTCCGGGCGGCCGCTGCGGTGCTGGCGGCTCGGGCCCGCCCGGTCCGGGGGCGGCGTGGCAGCGCATGGGAGCTGATGACGAGGGTGGCCCCGGATCTCGCCGAGTGGGCGGCGTTCTTCGCGGCCGGCTCCGGGAAACGGCAGGCGGCGGAAGCCGGCCTGGCGACGACCATCTCGGCCCGGGAGGCCGACGACATGATCCGGCAGGTGGCGGTGTTCCTCGAGCTGGCGGAGAGCGCCGTGCAGAGAGCCTGACCACCGTTCGGCCGTGCCGTGGGCGCGGAGGTGCGGGCCCAGCGTCGGTCGGGTGCGACCTGGATCAGCCGCGGCGTCTGATCTTCCCCGCCCGGAGCAGGCGGTCCAGGAGGGCGTCGAAGTCGTGGGCGATCTCCCGTGCGCCGGCCGTCGGCCAGGAGTGGATCGGCACCGCCGCGCCCTGGGCCTGCTGGACGGCCGAGCGGTCGGCGAGCACGGGGGAGAGGACCAGGGGCCCGAACAGGTCCCGCAGCTCCTGCAGTCGGTACTCGTGCTCGGACACCCGGGGCCGGAACCGGTTGATGACCACGCCCAGGGGCTGCAGTCGCAGATCACCCCTGGTGCGTTCCTGCTGGACGGCCTCCAGGGCGCGCTGGACCCCGGTCACCGCGAACAGGGACGGCTCGGTGACCAGGACAGCGCGGTCGGCGGCCACCAGGGCGCTCCGGGTCAGCTGACCGAGCGACGGTGGGCAGTCGATCAGGACGAGCTCGGGGGCCGGATCGACGCGGGACAGCGCGAGGGCCAACCGGGCCAGGTGCTTCGATCCGGGATCGGGGTGGTTGTGGGCCTCGACGCGTTCGCTCCCGGGCAGGACGCGGAGGTGGTCACCCCAGCCCGACGGTCGGACGGCACGCTCGACCACCTTGCGGCGGGGATCGTCGAGCACCTCGGCGATCGTCGCGGATCCGTGGGGACGGCGGTCGGCGGTGTCCTCGGCCGGATCGACCCCGCTGCCCAGGGCGCCGACGGCGGTCTCCGGGTCCACGGTGGTGGTGGCGTTCATCTGGGGGTCGAGATCGACCAGCAGGGTGTCCACCCCGCGGTGCTGGGCAGCTGACGCGAGGCCGAGGGTGACCGTGGTCTTCCCGACACCACCTTTGAGACTCAGCACGCTCGCGATCAACACGACGATCACCGTACCGTCACCGATCGCCACGAATGCCCGCCGGGGCGGCCGTGTCGGTGTCCGCCGCTACGCTTCCCACCACCCCGCGCATCACCACTCGATGGACACGCGGCCGGCCGGCCACACCAGGAGGAGCACGCATGCAGGACGGAGCCCGCGCCGTGGTCGTCGACCCGGTCCAGGCCGCCCTGGCCGCCCTGGTCGCCCCCGGGTCGACGGTGATCGACGTCGGAGGCGGCAGCGGTACACGCGCCGTCCCGCTGGCCCGTCAGGGCTGCGTGGTCACCGTGGTCGACAGTTCCATCGATGCCCTGGCGATCCTGCGCCGCCGGGCCGCCGAAGCCGGGGTGGCGGACCGGGTGCACGCCGTCCAGGCCGACGCCGACCGGCTGGCCGGAGTCGTCCCCCAGGGTCAGGCCGATCTCGTGGTCTGCCATCACCTGCTCGAGCAGGTCGACGACCTGCCCTCCACCCTGTCGTCCCTCGCTGCGGCGCTCCGGCCCGGCGGCCGGTTGTCCCTGCTCGTGCCGGGCCTCCTGTCCGCCGTCCTCGGCCAGGCGCTGGCCGGTCGCGCGGGTGAGGCGCGCGCCATGCTGGCGGACCCGGCCGGCCGCTGGGGGCCGCGGGACCCGCTCCGACGCCGCTTCGACATCGCCGGCATCTCCGCCGACCTCGCCGCAGCCGGCCTCGAGGTGGACCAGGTCACCGGCCTGGGGGTCGTCTCGGGCCTGCTGAGCGGGCGATCCACGCAGGCGTCGGACGGGGACCTCGCGGCTCTGGAGCAGGAACTGGCGGTGCACGAACCGCTGCGTCGGATCGCCGGCGACCTGCACGTCCTCGCTCGCAAGCCGGTCCCGTCGAACCCGGACCCCGCCCCGTCCCCGTGAGGGTGCCCCGCTCCGTCCCGGTGGTCCGGTCGTTCCCCCCGGAGGGAGCCCGGCCCGCCACCGCCACGCGGCGTCGTCCCCGTGCCGGGCAGCGCCGTCCCCGTGCCGGGCGGGGTCGGCGATGAGTGCCCGGCAGGGCACCCCCCGACTGGTCACCACCGACCTGCAGGCCGTCGACGACAGCCGGTGCACGGTGCTGCACGTCGACATGGACGCGTTCTTCGCGATGGTGGAGATCCGTCGTCGTCCCGAGCTGCGTGGCCGACCGATGATGGTGGCCGGCGGCGACGGGCGCGGCGTCGTCCTGTCCGCGACGTACGAGGCCCGGCGACACGGTGTCCGGTCGGCCATGCCCACCGGGACCGCGCAGGCGTTGTGCCCGGGCATCCTCATCGTCCCGCCCGACCACACCGCCTACTCCGAGGCGTCCGCCTCGGTGATGGCTCTCTTCCGCGACATCACGCCGCTGGTCGAACCGGTGTCCGTGGACGAGGCCTTCCTGGACGTCTCCGGCCTCTCCCGCACCCTCGGCCGGCCCGGGGCGGTCGCCGCCCATCTGCGGACCCGCATCCGCACCGAGCTGGGCCTACCGGCCACCGTCGGCGCCGCGTCGAGCAAGTTCATGGCCAAGCTCGCGTCCGGCCTCGCCAAACCGGACGGGCTGCTCGTCGTGCCCCCCGCCGAGGTGTTGTCCGTGCTGCACCCGCTGCCCATCCGGGCGCTGTGGGGGGTCGGCCCGGCCACCGCCGCGACCCTAGAGGCCATCGGCGCATCCACCATCGGCGCGCTGGCGACCACCGACCGCGCCCTGCTCGTCCGCACCGTCGGCGAGGCGGTGGGCGCGAAGTTGCACGACCTGTCCTGGGGGCGCGACGACCGGGTCGTCACCACCGAGTCCAGCGAGGCATCGCTGGGGGCCGAGAACACCTTCGCCCAGGACACCCGGGACCGGGTGGTGCTGGACCGGGAACTGCTGCAGCTGGCCGACCGCACCGGGCGACGGGCCCGGGCCGGCGGCATCCGGGGGCGCACCGTGGCCCTCAAGATCCGGTTCGACGACTTCACGACGATCAGCCGGTCGCTCACCCTGTCCACGCCCACCGACCACACGCCCACCGTCTACGACACCGCCCGGGCCCTGCTGGACCGGGTGCCCCTGGCCGGCCGACGCATCCGACTGCTGGGCGTCCGGCTCGAGGGTCTGGTTCGTGCCGACCAGGTCGTCGAGCAGCTCGCCTTCGCGTTCGACGACGCACCGTCCGACGGCGGTCCGGACACCCGGAAGGAGTTCTCGGACACCCCGAGGGGGTCCGGGTCGCGACCGTCCCGGTCCACCGCGGTCGGGTCGATGCCGGACCCAGCCGCGCACCCACGGTCGGCCCCGCCGGCCCCGCCCCGGCGCGCGGCGCCGGACAGGGTGGCTGCGGAGGGGGCAACGGACCTGGTCAGAGCCCGATTCGGGGCGGCGGCCCTCGGCCCGGCGACGCTGCTCGGACCGGCCGTGAAGCGCCGCCGCGGTCCCCACGCTCCGTCCACCGGTCCCTCGGTCCATCCCGACCGGGCACCGCAGGAGGATGAGATTTGAGCGTTTGCTACCGGTCCGTGGCGAGTGCTCGTATCCTTGACGTAGGCCGCTCGTCGGCGGCCGTTTCCCTGACCCACCAGCGTCGGTCCGGTGCCGGAGGAGGACCCATGCCGCTCTCCGAGCACGAGCAGCGCATGCTCGATGAAATAGAACGCGCCCTGTATCAGGACGACCCGAAGTTCGCCACGAGTGTGAACGTCGGCCGTATCCGCAGGCGTCGGCCGATCCTGGCCGGCATCGCGTTCCTCGTCGGTCTTGTCGCTCTCGTTGTCGGTGTCATTGCTACTCAGAGTCTGCTGGCCGTCGGTGTCGTGGTGAGTGTCCTCGGATTCCTCGCCATGGTCGCCGCCGTCGGGTTGTTCGTCTTCGGACAGCCCGGTGCTCGCGCCGCCGCGAAGGCGGGCAAGCACACCGACAGTCCGAGCGCCAACCCGACCCTGTCCAACCGCATGGAGGAGCGCTTCCGCAAGCGCTTCGACGAGCCCGGACAGTAGGAACACAGCGTCAGCACGCCCGTCCGGGGTCACCCGGACGGGCGTTCGCGCATGCCCGAGGGCTGGCCGGTCGCAAGATGCTTACCCGCAGAAGGGCGCCGTGCTGCAGCTGTCCGGCCGAACGCCGAGCAGTGCAGCACAGGGCCGGGGACAGCTGTGGTCGCACCGCCCTGGTCCGGACCCGGGCGGTGTTCGACACGGGCCCGGGACCGGCCGGAGACAGCCGCGCCGGACCGCTGCGTGAGCACAGCCGGTGCCCGTCCGCCCGAGTTCTGCTGGGCCCGCCCGGGCTCGACCGGAGCCCCCACCGGCCTCCTGCCCGGCCCGCCACAGCTCGTCCGGAGCCATCTCCGGCCGTCCGCCGGACCGCACCCGACCGGCGAGGTCCGGGACACCGGTGACGCCGAGGGTCCGCACCAGCGACGTCGGGACACCCGCTCAGCCGCCCCGCCGGCACGCGGGGACGGACAGCCAGCGCGGCGGTCCGGACAGCGAGCCGGACCGCCGCGGGACGGGCGGGCCGGCTTCGTCCTGATGGCCGACCACACGGTCCGCCGGGGGGCTCCGGCACTCCCGCCCGCCGTCACACCCGCCGCCGGTGGCGGCCCCTGAGGAACCGCTCAGTCGCGCAGCCCGCGCGGACGGACGGACCGGGGCACGAGTCGGTCCAGGACGGACAGTGGAGCGCCCTCGGACAGCCCTGCGCCGACAGCGGCCACGGCGTCGACCAGCTCCGCACCGGGCTGACCGTCGGTGCTCGTCACCGGTGTCCCGGCCGCCGGTCGGGAGCCGGGTGCGTCCAGGACGGCGACCCCGCCGCCGCCGTCGTCGGGTGAGCCGACGACCGGGTCGCCACCCGGTGCGGTGCGGCCCGGTCGGATCACGGCACCGGCCGCCGCGGGTCCGGCCCCGGGATCGGCGGAGTACCAGCCGTGTTCGACCGCGACGACGACCGTGCGCAGATGATCCCGCGCGGCGGCCCCGAGCCGGGCCGACTTGGCCAGCCGGTTGGCCGTGGCCCGGGCCGACTCGGCCGGTCGGGGTCCGAGGCCGTGGTCGATCGCCAGGTCCTCGATCTCCGCCCAGGCTGCCGTGGCGCCGTCGGGCCCCCCGAGGGCGGCCACGGTCAGATGCCGCCGTCGACGGAAGGACCGCAGGACGGTCGGGCCGGCGACGAGCAGTCCCAGCACCGCGATGGTCAGCAGCGACCACCACGCGCCGCTGGGGATGTCCACCCCGGAGCCGGGGGAGGCGGCCTGACCGGCGGTCGTCGGGGCGGCCGCGCCACCGGTGGGGATGTCCTCGTCCTGCCCGCCGTCGGGTGCCTGACCGGAGACCGACGGCGCGGCGGAGGTCGCCGACGGCGCCGCGGACGTCGTCGGGGCGGCGTCCTGGAAGCCCTGCTGGCCGCCCTGGCCCCCGCCCAGCGGCGTCGGGTCGAACCGCACCCACCCGGCGCCGTCGAAACGCACCTCGACCCAGGCATGGGCGTCGTGGCTGGTGATCAGCCAGCTGCCGTCCGCCTGTCGATCGCCCTGGGTGAAGCCCACGGCGACCCGCGCGGGGAGCCCGGCGGCCCGGGCCATCACCGCCATCGCGGAGGCGTACTGCTCGCAGTAGCCCTGCTTGAGCTGCAGGAAGTCGACCAGCGCGTCACCGCTGTTGCCGGTGGGCACCGACAGCGAGTAGACGAACCCGTTGGCCGGGTCGGTGAAGTACTGCTGCAACGCCTGCGCCTTGTCGAAGGCGGTGGGGGCGCCGGCGGTGATCCGTGCGGTCTCCTGGGCGACCAGGTCGGGCACCCCGCCGGCGTCGACCAGCCGGGCGTCCGGGGTGACGGTGTCGGTGCGCAGCTGGTCGGCGCCGGCCCGGCTGAGCACGGCCGTCATCCGGTAGCTGGGCGGTTCGCTGAGGTCGTCCCGGTGCACCGCGCCCAGCTCCTGGTCGTACGACCAGCCCGGATCCAGGCCGGTCACGCTGGTCATCCCGGCGTAGACGGGCAGGAAGCGGTCCCGGAACGACAGGTTCTGCACCGACAGCTCGGTCTGCTGCGGGATGCCGGTCTCCGGCAGCGAGCCGTCCGACAACGGCCCGGCGGACCAGCCCTCCCCCGGGGTCCACTGCTCCAGCCCGATCGTGCGGAGGTACTCGGGCTCGTCCAGACCACTGACCCGGAGCAGGTCGACGGGCTGGGAGCGTTGCAGGTCCCCCTGGAGGGACGCGAACGGGGACAACCCGATGCCGGCGCCGTTGGTGCCGTTGCTGCGGGGGATGCGGCCCTGCGTGCCGACCGAGGTCGTCGCGTTCGCGGCGAACAGGGCGATGACGGCGGCGAGCACGGCGATGGGCACCCCGACGGAGACCAGACCGGCGGCGGGGCGCCAGCCCGACCCCCGCCCCGAGTATCCGCACACCGCCAGCAGCAGCACGTAGGCCAGGACGGGCAGGACGAACGCGGGCCAGGGGAGGAGATCGTCGGCGATCGACGCGGGCACCGAGTAGAGGCACAGCAGCGGCAGGGCGACCAGCGCGGGCGTGCGGGCGGGCGCGACCAGGATGTCCACGATCAGCCCCGCCAGGCCGACCGACGCGCAGATCAGGAAGGTCAGCTCGGGGGTGGCGGGGGCCGGGGCGATGGACCCCACGATCTGTTCCCATGCCCCGCTCCAGAGATCTCGGGCCTCGGCGAGCACGCTCGCGTCGGGCAGCACCCCGCCGATGCCGGTGTAGGTGAACAGACCGGTCAGCGCCACGATCAGCGCGGCCAGCTGGACCAGCACCGTCACCACCGGGGGCAGCCGGATCAATCGACAGCCCACCCCGACGAGCCAGATGACGCCGAGCACCTCGACCAGCGGCCACAGCCAGCTGCTGCCGGCCACCGCCGACGGGAGGGCCGCCGAGCCGGCCAGCACGGCCAGCGCACCGACGAGCGTGGGCAGGGCGGCGACGTCGTCGGACGGCGCTCCACCCGGGGCCGGTGTCCGTGCCGGTGGTGTGGCCGGTCCGGCCGGGGAGGGGGCGGGCTGCGTCGGCGCGGTCATCACTGGGCTCCGGGGGTGCGGGCGTACTGGCGTCGGCGTTGGGCGGCGGGTGAACCGGTCGACCAGAAGTCGCAGGCCCGACGCCAGGCCTGGGCGAGGTCGTCCTGCGGGCCGATGCGGACGACGCGCCAGCCCTGGGTGCGGAGCAGGTCGATGCCGGCCGGCTCGGTGTCCGGGACGGATGCGCCCGTCCCGGCGGCGGCGAACGCGGCGGTGTCCAGGGCCAGGGCGATGGACCGGGTACCCGACCGCCGTTGGGCCGACAGCGTGCGCGCGGCCGCCTCGTCGATGTCGCCGACCACCGCGATGACCAGACCGGTGCCGCCGAGGGCGACGGGTCGGGCCGGGCCGTCGTCGGGCTCGAGGACGGCGAGCCCGGCGAGGACGTCGTCCGCGGCGACCCGGCCGTCGGCCAGGACGCGCCCGGTGTGGGTGATCAGACGGACCTGGTGCTCGGCCGACAGCAGGTGCAGGGACACCGATGCGGCGAGGGTCACCGCGGTCTCCAGGCTGGACGCCGCACCCGCCCCGCGGTGGGCGGCGGCACGGTGGTCCAGGTAGACGGTGGCGCCGCCGTGCGAGACGGGTTCCTCCAGCCGGACCATTAGGTCCTCGGAACGGGCCGACGCCCGCCAGTGCACGGTGCGGATGTCGTCGCCGCTGCGGTACGGCCGGACGCCGACATCGGGGTCGCCGCCGATCGCGCCGAGCAGGGCCCGATCGGCGGCGGCCGACCGGGACCCGGAGCTCGCCGGGCTGTCCGCCAGCGGGACGACCAGGGGGAGCACCAGCACGTCGCCGACCACGTCCAGCGTGCGGGTGCTCTCCCACAACCCGAACGGGTCACTGATCCGGACACGAGGGGGGCCGAGGGTGAAGCGTCCGCGACGGACGGCGTGCAGCCGGTACTGGGCCCGCGCGGTGCGCCCCGACCGCAACGAGGGCAGCAGGCAGCGCAGGCCGTCGGTGAGGTCCGGGGTGGGCGGTTCGCTGATCTCCATGGTGGCCGATCTCAGCGCGGAGACATTGGTGACGCTCAGGGTCACCGTCCCGATGCTCCCGGGATGCAGGGTGGCGGAACCCACCTGGTGTTCGGCGGCCAGCCGGAGCCGTCTAGCGGAGACCACGATCCACGCCACCACCGGCAACAGGGCGGCGAAGATGCCGATGCGCAACAGGTCCCGCTCGTCCAGCACGACCGCGCAGACCACGGCGGCCACGCCGCCGGCGAGCAGGCAGCGCCCGCGGGTGGTCATGCCCCGCAGCGACGCCGGGGTCCGGGGTGTCCGGCCGCTGCTCCGGCCGACCCGGCCGCTGCGGTCCGCCCGCGAGGACCCGCGGTCAGCCACCCGATCCCCGGGGGACCCGGACCCGGCCCAGCAGCATGCCGATGATCTCCTCGGCGGAACGGTGGTGGCCGTGGGCGTCCACGGTGAGCAGCAGGCGGTGGGCCAGCACGGGCACGGCGAGCCGCTGGATGTCGTCGGGCACCACGAACGTGCGGCCGTCCAGGGCGGCCGACGCCTTGGCCGCCCGGGCCAGGTGCAGCACGGCGCGCGGGGAGGCGCCGAGACGGATCTCGGGCACCGACCGGGTGGCCCCGACCAGTTCGACCACGTACTGGCGCAACGCCGGGGCGATGTGCACCCGTCCGACGGCCTGGATGAGCGCGGCCGTTCCGGCCACGTCGGTCACCGGGCGCAGGGCGTCCAGCGGGTCCACCCGGTCGCGGTCGGCCAGCATCGCGACCTCGGCGGCCGGATCCGGATACCCGATGGACATCCGGGCCAGGAACCGGTCGCGCTGGGCCTCGGGCAGGGGATAGGTGCCCTCCATCTCGACCGGGTTCTGCGTGGCCAGCACGAGGAAGGGCCGGGCCAGCTGGTAGCTGGTGCCGTCCACGGTGACCTGGCGTTCCTCCATGCACTCCAGCAGGGCCGACTGGGTCTTGGGGGAGGCGCGGTTGATCTCGTCGGCGACGACGATGTTGCTGAACACCGGGCCGGGCCGGAACTCGAACTGGGAGGTCTGCCGGTCGTACACGCTCACGCCGGTGACATCGCTCGGCATCAGGTCCGGGGTGAACTGCACACGGCTGACGGCGCCGCCGACGGACCGGGCCATGGCCTTGGCCAGGTTGGTCTTCCCGGTCCCGGGGACGTCCTCGATGAGCAGGTGGCCCTCGGCCAGGACCCCGATCAGGGCGAGCCGGACGACCTCGGACTTGCCCAGCAGGACGGTGGAGATGGCGGCGCCCAGGGCGGCCGCGGTGGAGGCGACCTCCTCGGGGGCGAGCTCGGCCGGTGCCGGTCGGTGTTCGGACCCGCCGGGGTCCACCGTCGCGGACCGACCGTCCCGTTCCACCTGGACCTGCTGTGCCACGGGTGTCCTCCGAGTCTGCTCCGGTGTTCTCCCCAGCCGCCCGACGTGCGGTCGCGCCGACTGGTGCGTCGTCCAGTCTGCCAGGGGTGCGCCGCGCGCGTCCCGGATGTCGGGACGGTCCCCACGGTGCGACGGGCCCGCACGGACCCGCGGGCCCCCCGTCGGTGTGACCGGACGGGCCGGGGAAACCCCGCGTCGCGACGGGGAGGGGCCGTTCCTCCGCCGTTAGGATGCGGAAATGATGTCCCCCCGCGCCCGGTCCCTGACGAGCCGGCTCGGCGGGCTCTGGCGGTCGCTCTACCAGCAGCTCGCGAAGTTCGGCGTGGTCGGCCTCATCGCCTTCACCGTCGACGTCGGACTGTTCAACGTCTTCTCCTACGCCGGTGACGATCCGCTGCTGGACGGCCACCCGATCCAGGCCAAGATCGCCAGCACCGCGGTCGCCACGGTCGTCTCGTGGCTGGGCAACCGCTACTGGACGTTCCGGCACACCCGTCGGCCCAACGCACCCCACGAGCTCGCCCTGTTCGTCCTCACCTGCACGCTGGGACTGGGCATCACGCTGGTCATCCTGTGGGTGTCCCGGGATCTGCTGGGTCTGGACTCGCCCCTGGAGGTCAACATCGCGGCCAACGGCGTCGGCCTGGTCGCCGCCACCGCGTTCCGCTTCTGGACCTACCAGCGCTTCGTCTTCACCCACCAGCGGGAGGTCCCGATGAGCGCCACCGAGGCCGTCGCGGACGAGGTCGCCCACCACGGCGACCACCCGGTGCAGTCCGGCCGCTGAGCAGCGGTCCGGCCCCGGCGCTTCCCCCCTCCGGCTCAGCGCACGCCGCAGACCACCAGCCCCGCCGCCGGAACCATGATCGCCAACGTCGTCCCCTCGGGGAGGACGGACGTGACCAGGTCCGGTGTGCCCGCGGTCAGGACGAGGTCCCGCTCCTGGGGGCTGCGCCGCCCGTCGGAGGTGATCGAGTACCGCAGCGTCGCGTCCGCGGACGACTGCACGGTGATGTCGGTCCTGGACCCGGGTGCGGTCAGCCGGATCGGGTCGGCGGTGTCGCTGACGGCGGTCACGCAGCCCGGGTCGGCGGCGGTGACCGTCAGGTTCTGCCCGTCGGCGACCGGGGCGAGGCCCATCGGCGCCGACGGGGTCGGCAGCGGCGTGCCGTCCGTCTCGGACACCTGCCCCTGCAGGCGGGCACGGAGCAGGTCCTCGGGGGTCGCCTCGTCGGCGGGGAGATTGCCGGCGGCCACCAGCTCGGTCAGCTTGGCCACGGTGAGGTCGGGGTTCTGCAGAGGTTCGACGGTCGTGCTGAGGATCGGTTCCCCGTCCCCGACCAGCTCGGCGGTACCCAGGATCAACGACCGCAGGGTCGTCTCCCGCACCCCGTCGTGCTCGGCGGTGTCCGCGAGCAGCACCAGGTTGTGCACGAGCACGGGCACGAGGAGGAGCACGCCGACCAGCGGTCCCACCCGTCGACCGAGCAGCCTCAGCAGATGCCACAGCGCCAGGATCAGGGCGGGCAGGACGAAGGCCATGCAGACGTAGAAGTACCGGGAGGACATCGCGGTGGCCCGGCCGAAACCGGACAGGCCGTAGAAGGCGACGCCGGCGAGCAACCCGGCCAGCGCCGGGATGCACCGCTCGCTGTCGGCCGACCGTCGGACGACCCGGAGGGTCAGCACGACCGCCCATCCCGCGGCGGCCACCAGCAGCACACCCGCCACCGGCCGCGGGAGGCCGGTCGTGGCCTCGATCGCCTCCAGGAAACCCCGGGCGATGAACTTCAGGAGAGCGACCGGGCCGGAATCCCACGCGGAGGGACCGGGAGCCGGTGGCAGCTTCTCCCCGATGAAGTACCAGGCCACGAAGACCGCGGTGGGGACACCCCCCACGACCAGGGGCCGCAGGAGCGACCGCGACCGGGCCAGGACCACCAACCCGGCCAGGGCGACGGCGGGGACGCCGATCCCGGAGCAGGCCAGGGACACGACGAGCAGCCCGGCCGCGACACCGTCCCGCCGGGAGAGCCGGGTGTCGGTGTGGTCGACCAGCAGCACGGCGGCCCACCCGCACGCGATGCTGCCGATGAAGCCGATCTGGAAAGTCCACAACAGGTTCTCGCTGCCCGCCCCGAGCAGGGCGAAGAGCAGGGCCGCCGCGGTGGCCAGCGGGGCCGGGACGCCGGACCGCAGGAACACCCGCCACAGGAAGTGGGTGAGCGAAAGGTGCACGGCGATGAGGATGATGACGAACGGCCACAGCGTGCCGAGGCCGACGGTGTTGCGCATGAAGGCGTACACCAGCAGCGGGACCGTCGACCAGTGCTCGTTGTGCGGGATGAACAGGTTGAGGGTCGGATGGGCCAGACCGCGGTTGACCAGGAACTCCCAGTCGTCACCGAAGAAGTACTGCTTCCGGTTCGACCAGAACAGCCAGCCCGCGGCGGCGATCAGGGTGGCCAGGTGGACGGTCAGCCACCGGCGCCGCATCAGTCGCGACATCCCTTCGGGCGTTGCTTCCGGGGTCGTCGACCCTCTGTCCGCATCCGGATCCTGTCGGCCCGCATGTACCAGCGGGGTGGAGCTGGACGGGGGACCGGATCGGGCGGAGGTCATGGTAAGGCGGCACCCTTCGCTCGGTCGCGTGGCCCTGTCACGCCGGACAGCAGTGGGTCCGGCGCCGTCCGCCCCCGGACGGCGCACTCGGCGCCCAGAAGCCCCCCGCGCGGGAGGCATTAGCGTTCGATCGCCGACGACGCCTGGCGACTCTAGTGGGCCCATCCGCGCCGGCGGTCCGATCGTAGTGCGGCGCGTCGGTCGCGCCGCGGGGACAGCACCAGGTCCGTAGGGAGAACTACCCGCACTTGCGTGGTGCGCGGTGCGCGGTGCGCTGCGTAGGTTGCCCCCGACCACGCGCAGGGCGCGGTTCTTGAGCTGATCGGATCCGAGGATGAACCGAGTCACCCCTCCCGGAGGAGGAGGTGCACGGTCTGCTCCGTTGCACTGGTCGCACACAGGCATCCTGCGTCGAGAAGAAGGGTCTGGACGTCTTCGCCGACATCCGGGAGTGACAGGACGGGCCCGAGCTCGGCCGGCCCGGCGGTGTCCGATCCCGGATGGTCCGGGTCAACAACGACCTGCAGGGCAAGGCGGGCTCGCAGGAAGGCTGCGTCGACCGGGATTCCGCCCGGGGCGGTCAGCGCGGTCAGCTTCGCCGTGCCCAGTGCCAGTCGTCGCCGGTGAATTACTGGCCGCGGTCGGGCACGAACGGGACGACGGCGGCGCGAGCAGGATGCCGAGATGGACGAGAATCCATCGGTCGGCACGTTCCGCGGCACCCGCCGGGACCGTGTCGACCGACACGATCCCGACTGGCGACGCGGAGATCACAACTAGATCGTGCCGTCCTTCATGGCCTGCTCGATCCACGGGATGACCTCGTCCAACATGTCCTCGAGCTTGGTGGTGGCCTCGAAACCGAGGGTCTCGCGGGCCTTCTCGACCGCGGGCACACGACGCTGCACGTCGTACTCGAACGCCGGCTCGTGCTCCAGGGTCATCGGCTTGTCCGGTCCGTTGACCTTGCGCCAGATGATCTCGGCCAGCTGCACGACGGTGTGCCCGTCGGCGGTGGACAGGTTGAAGTCGTCGTTGAGCGCCGCCGGGTTGCTCATCGCCTCGACGATGCCGCGGGCCAGGTCGCCACCGTAGGTGTAGTGCCGGATCTGGTTGCCCTCGCCGAGGATGTGCAGCGGATCCTGGCCCTTGACCACCTTCTGCACGAGGTCGGGGACGACGTGGCTCATCGCGAGCTTCACGTTGCCCGAGTCGATCTCGACGTCGCCGAGGGCGCGAGACTCGCCGATCCCGACGCAGTTGAAGGGCCGGACGATCGTGTAGGGCAGCTTGTACTGATCCCAGGCGGCGCGCGCGAAGTACTCCACGGCCAGCTTCTGGAACCCGTAGGAGGACAGGGGCGGCGGCACCTTGCGCTCGTCACCCTCACGGGAGGGCCAGGTCTCGGTGGACTCGAAGACCATCGAGGACGAGAGGTAGGTGACCTTCTTGAGGCGGCCGGCCTTGTGCGCGGTGATCGCGGCGTCGCAGGACGAGGCGATGATCCGCTCGTTCTTGGCGAGCAGGTCGTAGGCGTAGGTGTGGAAGTAGGAGATACCGCCGATGAGGGCGGCACCGGCGATGAAGTGGTCGCAGTCCACCAGCAGCTCGGTCATCAGCTCGGTGTCCTCGACATCACCCTTGATCAGGTTGTAATCGGGGTGGTCGTCGTAGGACTTGGAGACCGGGCCGTACTTCGAGTAGTTGTCGATGCCGACGACGGAGTACCCGCGGCGCAGGAGCTCCTCGACGACGTACCCGCCGATGAAACCGGCGGACCCGGAGACCAGGACCTTTTCCTTGGTGCCCGAGGCGGGACTTTCCGTGGGGGAGCTCATCGAGGATCCTGTCCGTTCTGTTGCGTGGTCGGGCGACCGGCCGGGGTGTCGGCGGCCGTGACGGGGGAACCGTCAGTGGGTGGGGTGTTCTCGGCGGTGATCGCGGTCGATTCCGACCGCAGGGTGGCCAGGTCCAGGCGGGGGCCGTAGGCGAACCGGTACCAGCGCAGGTAGGCCGGCATCCACTGCAGGAGCTTGAAGTTCGAGACCCCGGCCTGCCGGTCGAGCCAGATGGTGGGGATCTCGGCGACCGGACGGCCCATGCGCCGGGCCTTGGCGGTGAGTTCGAGGCCGATCTCGAAGCCGGCCCGGGAGTCGATGCCCACGTCCTGCACGAAGTGCCGGTCGTAGGCCTTGAAGGAGTTGGTCGCGTCCCGGGTACCGATGCGGGCGAAGGTGTGCAGCGACCGCCCGGCGAGCCGGGACAGGCTGGACTTGAACAGCGGGCCGCCGACCTGCTGGCCGCCTGGCATGTACCGGGACGCCGCGGCGACGACGACGCCGCGCTCGACGAGGCGGACCAGGTCGTCGATCTGGCGCGGGTCGTCGCAGCCGTCGGCCATGGTCACCACGACGGTGTCGGCCACGGCCACGTCGATGCCGTACCGGATCGCGTTGGCCGGACCGCGCCCGTAGGTGCTGACCGCGACGCGGACCCGGGGCTCGGCACGGGCCATCTTCTCGATGACGGGAACGGTGGTGTCCTCGGGGAAGTCGACGACGACGACGATCTCGCAGTCGAGCTGGACGGCTTCGAACACCCGGGCCAGCGGCGCCTCGATGTCCGGGCCCTCGTTGTACGCCGGAATCACCACCGAGACCCGAGGTCGGTGGGTCGGGATCACACCTTCACCCCGTTGCCCAGCATGTTCCAGATGTCGATCACCGGCTTGTCGGTGATCAGATCGCGGTACTCGCCATGCGGGGTGGCGATGATCAGCAGATCAGCTTGTTCGAGCACGGTGTCCAGGTCGGTGAGCGACGGGTCGACGGTGACGTGCGGATCGGTGGTCAGCACGGCGCCGGCCCGGAAGGAGAGCACCCGGCGCAGCTTGTAGGACAGGCTGGCGCGGATGTCGTCGGACCCGCCCTTGAACGCCATGCCCAGGATGCCGACGGTCATCGTGGCCAGGTCAAACCGCTGCTCGAGCCGGCTCACCACGTATAGCGGCAGACCTTCGTTCACGAGCATCGCGGAATGACCCAGGGAGAATTGGTTGTCACTGAACGCCGCCAGCTGCATGGTGTCCTTGAACAGACACGGCCCCGCGGCGAAACCCGCCCCGGGTAGGTCCGCGGCCCGCGGGTAGTCCAGGGACAGTGCGGCGCGGATCTTCTCGAAGTCCAGACCTCGGTCGTTGGCCATCATGTAGAACTGGTTCGCCGCCGCGAACTTGATGTACCGCCAGGTGTTGGTGAAGAGTTTGGCCAGCTCGGCCTCCTCGGGCTCAAGGGGCACCAGGGTGTCGGTGAGCTGGCCGAACAGCATCCCGGCCCGCTTGCGACCCTGCTCTGTGCGCGCCGAGATCAGCTGGGGCAGGCTGAACAGTTCGGTCATCGCCTTGTGCTCGGCGATGCGCTCGGGGCAGAACGCGACGTCGATCTCCAGGCCCAGGCCGGCGATCATCCGCTCCACCAGGGCGGTGACCCCCGGGTACACGGTGCTGCGGAGGACGAGCAGCTGTCCGTCGCGGAAGAATGGGGCACAGGTCGACAGGGCGCGGGGGATGGTCGTCGCGTCCGGGTTCAGGTGTTCATCAACGGGCGTCCCGATGACCACCACGATGTTCTCGGCCCGGCCCACGACAGCGGGGTCGGTGCTGGCCTCGAGCCGGCCGGCCGCGAGCGCGGCTTCCAGCATCGGACCGGCGCCTGGCTCCAGGAACGGCAGGCGTCCCGAGTTGATGCCCTCCACCGCCGTGGGGCTCAGGTCGTAGATGACTACCTTCGCGCCGCGGTCGGCGAACGCGATGGCCAGCGGGAGACCGACGTGTCCGGCTCCACCCACTACGACGACGTCGTGGGTGAACTCCAGTCCGACTGAGATCATGGGAACGAGCCCTTTCCAAGCGTCACGCCGCGCGTACGTGCAGATAAGACCCGGGTCCGGTACCCGGCTCACGCTGCCCTACGGAACGTTCGGCGCTGTGCCGGCGTCGCCGATCCGGCAGGATCAGCGCTAGGCGACTGTAGTGGATTGCCCGCCAGAATGATCCGAGCGACGTGACACGTCGGCTCGTCGACCGTGTCGAACCGGCGCCGGTTCGTCACTTTGCGTTCGGCCTCGAGGTCACCTGTTGACGATGA
Source organism: Nakamurella flavida (assembly GCF_030811475.1). NCBI lineage: Bacteria > Bacillati > Actinomycetota > Actinomycetes > Nakamurellales > Nakamurellaceae > Nakamurella > Nakamurella flavida. The sequence continues at coordinate 1,251,641 of NZ_JAUSQV010000001.1, read as the reverse complement.
GGCCGGGCAGCTCGATCCTGCGAAGGGGTCACTCGTCGAACAGCGGGCACGGGAGTGTGAACCGCCACGCCAGTGGAGAGGCTCCCACCTGAACCTCCGGGAGGCCTGATGTGCGGCACACCTGACCAGCTCTATCCGTTTCCTGTGTCCAGGTCGGGGTATCGCTGCCACGCGTGTTGTCCTCGCTGCGGAAGGTGAGTGCCATGACGCCCAGGAGACCCAGCACCAGGACCGGAGCAATGCGAGATGCTCTGCCGCCGCGATCAGCGAGAACGCCGGCAAGAAGTGGAATGACGGCCGACAACAGCATCCCAGCGGACGTGCCCCATCTGAAGATCGGCGGGAGAGCCAGTTGTTCCGGGGTCAGTTCGCTGTAGTAGCCGGGCACCAGGTTGTTGAGTACGAAAGAGGCGATCCACGACGCAGCCGAAGCCAGGATCAACGCAAGGATCACCAGTCGCACCGTGCCTGAACCCAGGACGAAGGTCACAACGGCCCCGGCGATGAAGAGCGCCAGGCTCGCGTACGCGATCCACCACCCGAAGTTCTGCAAGGCTCGTCCGGTGTCGACCCTGTTACCGGTGAAGACGATGAGCGGAGCGTTGATCAAGTAGCCCTCGAGTGTCGAGAGGATCGGGGGGGATCCGGGTACGCGCGGGCGGTCGGTGGTCAGAAAGGTCCATAGTTGTCCGGCCATTCCCAACAGGAATCCACTAAACACGACCCTGGACCGGGTCGGTCGCCAGCAACGGACGATGCCTAGCGGGAGGAATATCAAGGTCTGGGGCTCCGTCATCGCCAAGGCGAAAGCCAGAAATGCGGTAGCGAAGGCGCCTCTGTTAGACCTGGGGATGGAGAGAAGCACCCAGGGCATCAGATACATCGCATACCAGTGGAAGTTGGCCAGGTTGCCGATGGGCTCGTAGCCGGCAAGCGGAAGCAGGATGGGAATGCCGGCCAAGCCGGTGCGGGCCCATCGCGAAGAGACGACATCTCGGGCGAAGTGATAGGTCAGTGAAGCACAGGCGCCGACGAGGACGCAGCTCAAGAAAGTGATGGCCATGCCGAACGCGGTCACGGGCAGCGTACTGACCACGAGGGCCGAGACAACCCGGGGGATGAAGTGCTGATAACCGGCGTAGGGTTCGAACAGGAGCGTCCACGAGCTGTCGGAAGTCCAGTTCTTGACGAAGAGCGCGCCGTCCTCCGCATAGAGGGAATCCCCCGCACCGGCGGGTAGGCGGAGCCATGTGAGCAAGGAACCCACCACCAACACCAGGGCGGTGATCACGCGATCGGTTGATGCCTGATGATGGGCCGGACGCGTGATCAATGCTCTGGTCGACATATCAGCACCCTCCGAAGAACGACACGGTCGAGCGATGGACCACCTGGGCCGGATGGGATGCCGGGCCACCGGCAAGCAATGTGCCGTGCTCGGTGCGAGTCGCGAAGGCTCCGGCGTCATACACCGTCGTCGGTCGAGTCCACAGAACATGAGGGGGCGGCCACCGGTGGGTGCATGAACTCCCTGCAGGCCACGTTCGCCCTCCTCGATCCCGTCGTTGAATCGAGTGCCGCGCTGACAACCGTGAACGGGCTCCCGGCGAGATTGCCCCGGAAGTCGGGACAGCGACAACACAACTGAACCTGGGCACGGTCACATCGCGCGACGCGGATTGGGCAGCGGCTCTCCGGGCGTGCACGGCACGATGGTCGACGGAGCTGCGCCGAGAACCCGCAGCCGCCTGGCACTGGATCAAAGACGTCCGTCACAGCTGTGCGCGACCCCCGCAGGGTGGTGTCGGACCGTCGGGCGTGAGGCGGTCCGTGGGCACTGTCACCAGCCCGCGGAGCTGACGCCAGCGGTGGGCGGCACCCCACAGGGTCACCTTGAGCAGGGCCTCGCGGACGATGTTGCCGCTCATCTTCGAGTCGCCGATCTCCCGTTCGGTGAACGTGATCGGCACCTCCACCACCCGGAAGCCCTCCTGGATCGCCCGCCAGGCCAGATCGACCTGGAAGCAGTAGCCGTGGGACTCCACCGCGTCCAGCGACAGCTTCTGCAGAACCTCGGCACGGAACGCGCGATAGCCACCGGTGATGTCGTGCAGGCCGACCCCCAGGACCAGGCGGGAGTAGATGTTGCCGCCGCGGGACAGGAACTCCCGGTGCTTGGGCCAGTTGACCACCGACCCGCCCGGGACGTACCGGGCCCCCAGCACCACATCGGCGTCCTGCAGCGCCTCGAGCAGCCGGGGCAGCTGCTCCGGCGCGTGCGAACCGTCCGCGTCCATCTCCACCAGCACCGGGTACCCGCGGGACAGACCCCACCCGAACCCGGCGATGTACGCCGCGCCCAGCCCGGCCTTCTCGTTGCGGTCCAGGACGTTGACCCGCTCGTCGGCCGCGGCGCGCTCGTCGGCCAGCTCACCGGTGCCATCCGGGCTGCCGTCGTCCACCACCAGCACGTGCGCCTGGGGGACGGCGCGGAGCAACCGGTCCAGGATGCGCGGCAGGTTCTCCCGTTCCTGATAGGTCGGGATGATCACCAGGGGGTGATCCACGTGCGGTCCGTTCACCGGTCGAGCCTCTCCGAACACCTCGGCGGTCAGCGCGCGCCCACCGGCCCCGCTCCGTCCGGTGTCCGGCGATCGGGTCGGCCGCGTCGCATGCTGACGATCGCCTGCCACACCAGGGCCAGCATCGCGGCCCCGGTCAGCCCCCATTCCACAGGGGCACCGAGCACGGTACTGGGTACAGGTAACTGGATCAGGGGCAACACTCGACGTCTGCCGGTCCGGGTGGAGAACCGGATGAGGGACTTGAGCGCGCCGGTGGGGCTCGGGGCTTTTGACCGCGGGGGCCGTGATGTCCCCGTGTGCCGGCGCCGGGACTCCGTCACGTAACCCCACTTCGCCCCACCGCTCCGAACTGCGAGGACGTCCCGGTGCGGGTCGGAACGGGAGATCCCGGGGGGGAAAGTGGCAGAAAGTGGGGTAGCGTGGCGGCAGCGGGGGACGGGTGGTGGGCAGCCATCGCCCGGCCGGCGTGAGGTGGGGGGTGACGGGATGCTCCAGGGCTTCTTCGGCACCTACACACCGCGGATGGACGACAAGGGACGGGTGACCCTGCCCGCCCGCTACCGGGAGCAGTTCACCGGTGGCGTGATGCTGGTCCGCGGTCAGGACCACTGCCTCTACGCGTTCACCGTCGACGGCTTCGCCGAGTTCGCCGAGGCCGCCATCAACGCCCCGATCACCGACGAACGGGCGCGCGGATACCAGCGCTACATGTTGGCCAACACCGACGAGCAGCGACCGGATGCCCAGGGGCGGATCTCCGTTCCCGCGAGGATGCGGGAGTACGCGGGGCTGACCAAGGACATCGTGGTCACCGGAGTCGGCCTGCGCATGGAGATCTGGGACGCGGCGGAATGGGAGGCCTACCAGGCCCGCCAGGAAGCCGCCTACGCCGCTCCGGAACCGGGGCTGTTGCAGTGAAGTGGTTCGGGCCCGTCCAGAACGGTGCCGGGTCCGGCGTTCTCGCACCGCCGTTCGCACGACCGACAACTCCATCGCCCCACCGGTGACATCCCGCCAGGACTCCCACCGGCACCCCCTGCCACCCGGCCTGCACCCGCCCCGCACCTGACGCGACTTCCCCCGCGCCAGGCGGGGGCGGGTGGGGACCAGGAGTCAGGGCAGAACGGATCGCAGTCATGGGCAGGAGCGGATGTCGACGCCGGCCGCGCCGGTGGCGGACCGGTCCGCTGTCCGCCTGCGTGTCAACGCATGTCACCCCAGTCCCTCTCGTACCCTCACCCTCCAGGGGGTACGAGTGATTTCTGCTGCACCGTCCTGTTCTGCCGCACCACTTCCCGTTCGACCCCGGAGCGATCCGGCGCCGAGCGGTCGCCCCGCCCGCACCGCCGTCCGCGCGCCGATCCGAGACCGGAGGACCTGGATGACGTCGCAGTCCGAGGATCCGGACCTCGCGGCGGTCCACCTCCCCGTGATGGCCGATCGGGTCGTCGACCTGCTCTCGCCGGCCCTGCGGTCGGACGCGGCCCACCCCGGGCCCCGGCTGTTCGTCGATGCGACGCTCGGCATGGGTGGCCACACCCTGCTGCTCCTCGCCGCCCACCCCGAGCTCCGGGTGATCGGCATCGACCGGGACACCGACGCCCTGCGCATCGCCCGCACCCGGGTCACCGCAGCAGGTTTCGCCGATCGTGTCACCTTCGTGCACGCGGTCAACGATGCCGTCGGCGAGGTCGTCGCCGAGCACGCCCCCGGTGGCCGGGTGCACGGCATCCTGATGGACCTCGGGGTGTCCTCGCTGCAGCTCGACGAGATCGACCGCGGTTTCAGCTACGCCCACGACGCGCCGCTGGACATGCGGATGGATCCCACCGGCGGGACGAGTGCGGCCGACGTCGTGAACACCTATCCCGCCGGTGAGCTCGTCCGGGTGCTCCGCGAGTACGGCGAGGAGCGCTTCGCGACCCGCATCGTCTCCGCCGTGGTCAAGGCCCGGGCCGTCGAGCCGTTCACCACCAGCGCCCGGCTCGTCGACCTGGTGCGCACCGCCATCCCGGCCGCCACCCGACGGACCGGTGGGCACCCGGCCAAGCGGACGTTCCAGGCCCTGCGCATCGAGGTCAACGACGAGCTGGGCGTGCTGCGCCGGGCCGTGCCCGCCGCACTGGACAGCCTGGCCGTGGGCGGTCGACTCGTCGTCATGTCGTTCCAGTCGCTGGAGGATCGCATCGTCAAGCGGCTCATCGCACCCCGCACCGAGTCGACCCTCCCGCCCGGCCTGCCCTTCGACATCCCCGGTCACGAGCCCGAGTTCGGGTGGTTGACCCGCGGGTCGCAGCAGGCCGACGAGACCGAGCTGGCCGCCAATCCGCGGGCGGCGGCCGCCCGGTTGCGGGCCGCGGAACGCCGGCGGGACGCGGCGTGAACCGGCGCGGACCCGGCCGGGCCACACCGGCGGCAGGACAGCACTTCCCGGGCGGGACACCCGCCCGGTCACCACGACAGGTCGAGGGGCGGGCACGGTGACCATCACCACGCGCGGGACCCGGGGGCGGGCCGGCCGGACGGGTCGACGGGCCGAGCGGAGCACTCCGGTCGGCCCGCCGGCCGGGACCACCGACGGATCCGCCGGAGTCGGGACCGGCGCCGCGGGCCGCTCGGCATCGGCGCAGCGGGCCTACGCCCGGCGGGAGCGTCGTCACCAGCAGGCCGGCGGCCGGTCGGGCCTGATGCACGGTGGCATGAGCATGGGTGCGGCGATCAGCCGGGCGTCCTTCGTGGTCGTCCTCATCGCCGCCCTCGGCTGTGGCATCGCCGGGGTGCTGTGGCTGACCACGATGACCGACGAGGCCGGTCTGCGGACCAGCCAGTCGCACGCCGACAGCAACGAGCTGCGCATCGAGATCGAGTCGCTGCGCGCCGACGTCGCCTCCCTGGACGCCACCCCCCGCATCGCCCAGGCGGCCGGTGCCCTGGGCATGGTCCCGGCCGGCGACGCCGCGCTCCTCGTCCTGGACGAGGCCGGCAACCCCACGGTGATCGGGACGCCGACCCCGGTCCCCGGACCGCCCGCCCCCGTCGTTCCCACCACGGCGCCGGCCACCACCGAGGCCCCCGCCGCAGCGCCGACCAGCGCCCCGGCGACCAGCGCCCCGGCGACGAGCACCCAGCCGGCCGAGCCGGCCGCGCCCGTCGTGCCGACCACCGAACCGGCGGCGGCACCCACCGAACCGGCAGCGGCACCGCCGGCCGAGATCGCGCCGACCACCCCGGCCGACACCGCCCAGGCTCCGGCACCCAGCACCCCCGCAGCGACGTCCGGCGGCTCCATCAGCGGCGGTGGCGGTTCCATCGGCGCCGCCACCGCGCCGGCACCCACGGCAGACGCACCCACCACAGCAGTGCAGGGGACCCAGCCATGACGGACACGCCCTTCGCCGACCGTGGCGCCCGCCGCGAACACGGCCCCGCGGCCGGGGGTCGCGCCACCGACGGTGCGGAGGAGGCCTTCGGACGCCAGGACATCCGGGGCCGGTCGGCGGACCCGCGGCGCACCACCTCCGGTCGGGCCACCGAGCCGCGCCGCGCGCCGTCCCGCGGTCCCGCGGCCGAGCGCACCCCGCGCACGGTGCCGCCGACCCCCCGGGCTCGCACCCGGCCCGCCGTCCGACCGGCCGGGGACGACGCCCGTCAGGGCGCCCGCCGCACCGGATCGCGACCCGTCGCCGATCCCGTCCGGAGCTCGACGCGCCAGCACTCGGTGCGCGGTCGTCGGCAGCGACAGGACCGCGGCAGCCGGGCGAACACCCGACTCCGCGGTCGCCTCGCGCTGTGGGCCCTGGTCGCGATGATGATGGTGGCCGGTGTCCGGCTGGTGGACATCCAGGTCGTGCAGGCCTCGACCTTCGCCGCGCAGGCCGCCTCGCAGTCGAACCGGGAGGTCGTGCTCCCCGCCCTGCGTGGTTCGATCACGGACCGCAACGGCACCCCGCTGGCCTTCACCGTGCAGGGCCGGGCCGTCGCCGCCCGGCCCGCGCTGTACGCCGACGACGCCCAGCGTCGTCAGGTCGCCGAGATGCTCGTCGCCGATCTGTCCGCCACCCTGCCCGGCCTGACCGTCGACGACATCATGACCAAGCTGACCTCCGGTCGGACCTTCGTCTACCTGGCCCGCGGCCTCATGCCCGCCCAGGCCGACGCGATCGTCGCCGAGCGCAACGAGATCTTCGACGTCGACCACCGCGATGCCCTGGTGATGGACCGGATGGACATCCGGCAGACCACGGCCGACTCGCCGTCGGCGGCCATCGTCGGCGGCACCGACTACGACGGCAACGGTGTCTCCGGCATCGAGGCGAAGTTCGACTCCCAGCTCGCCGGCGAGAACGGGAAGCGCACCGTCGACGTCGACGCGCACGGCCAGATCATCCCCAACACCGCCCGGGACGAGACGGCGGCCCAGGACGGCACCGATCTCCAGCTCACCGTGGACTCCGACCTGCAGTACGTGGTCCAGCAGAAGGTGGCCCAGCGGGTGGCCGAGACCGGCGCGAAGAGCGGCTGCGCCGTCGTCATGACGGTGAAGACCGGCGAGATCGCGGCCATGGCCTGCGCCGAACCCGGCAAGACCACCCGCGAGGTCGGCAACAAGGCGGTCACCGACACCTTCGAGCCCGGCTCGGTGAACAAGGTCGTCACGATGGCCGCCGCCATCGAGCAGGGCCTCATCACCCCGACCACGGTGATGACCGTGGACGGATCCATCAAGATCAACGACGTCACCGTCAAGGACGCCTGGTCGCACGGCCCGATCGACATGACGGCCACCGGCATCCTGGCCAAGTCGTCCAATGTCGGCACGCTGATGATCGCGCAGGAGGTCGGGCCGGACGCGTTCATGGCCAAGGCCAAGCTGTTCGGCCAGGGCGTCCGGAGCGGTGTGCAGCTGCCGTCGGACGCCAAGGGTGTGCTGCCTGACCCGTCGACCTGGTCCTCGAGCACCTTCGCGAACCTGCCGATCGGGCAGGGCGTCTCGATGAACCTGGTCCAGCTCGCCGGCATGTACCAGGCCATCGCCAACGACGGTGTGCGGATCACGCCGACCCTGGTGCGGTCGATGACCGAGAACGGCGTGGCTGTCCCCGTGCCGACCCAGCGTGGCCTCGCCGCGCCCGGGACGGCGGTCACCGTGATGAGCCCGGAGACGGCGCACACCCTGCGCGACATGCTCCGCGGCACCGTGCAGGACGGCGACACCGCGCACCGGGGGACGGCCCCGGCCGCGGCCATCACCGGCTACCAGGTGGCCGGCAAGACCGGTACCGCCCAGCAGGTCGACCCGGAGACGCAGGACTACTCGCAGACCGTCGTCACCACCACGTTCGGCGGGTTCGTCCCCGCGGACGACCCCGTCTACTCCATCGCGCTGATGCTCGACGCCCCGAACTCCAGCGGGCCGGGCGGCAGCAGTGCGGCTCCGTTGTTCCACGAGATCGCCGCGTACGCCATGCGTCAGGCCGACGTGCCGCCGTCGGCCACCGCCGCCCCGGTGTACGACCTGTACGTCGGTGCGGCCGGGTAGATTTCGCCCCCGTGCCTCCTCCCGCCCCGCTCCGCCCGTCGGCCGTCCCCGGCGTCCGGTTGTCGGAGCTGACGTCCGGCGTCGCCGACCCCGCCGCTGTCGGCACACCCGCCGGCGACGGCTCCGCCGGGTCCGCCGACCCCCTGGTCCTCGGGGTCACGCTGCGGGCCCAGGACGCCCGACCGGGTGACCTGTTCGCCGCGCTGCCCGGGACCCGGGTGCACGGCGCCGCCTTCGCCCGTCAGGCGGTCGCCGCCGGTGCGGTCGCCGTCCTCACCGACCCGGCCGGGTTGGCCGACCTCGCCGGGGTCGATGTCCCGGTCGTGGCGGTGCCCGACGTCCGCGCCGTGCTGGGCCCGCTCGCCGCCCGGGTGGTGGGGGACCCCAGCCGGACCCTCCCGGTCGTCGGCATCACCGGCACCTCCGGGAAGACCACGACGGGATACCTGCTCGAGGCCGCCCTGGCCGCCGACGGGACCCGCACCGGGCTCATCGGCACCGTGCAGACCCGGTTGGCCGGCGACGTCCTGCCCAGTGCGTTGACCACCCCGGAGGCCCCGGATCTGCAGGCGTTGTTCGCGGTGATGGTGGAGCGCGGAGTCGGTGCCGCGGTGATGGAGGTGTCCTCCCACGCACTGTCGTTGGGCCGGGTGGCCGGCACCCGGTTCGCCCTGGCCGTGTTCACGAACCTCTCGCAGGACCACCTGGACTTCCACCCGGACATGGAGTCCTACTTCCGGGCCAAGGAGCTGCTGTTCGACGGACGCGCCCAGCGCGGCCTGGTCGTCGTGGACGACGAGTGGGGCCGCCGCCTGGCTGCCGCCCACCCGGAGGTCGCCACGCTGTCCACCTCCGGCACCCCCGCCGACTACCGCGTGGTCGCCGACACCTCGACCCCGTCCGGGGCCCAGCAGCTGACCCTCCAGCTGCCCGACGGCCGCCGTGTCGAGGCCACCGTCGGCCTGCCCGGCCGGTTCAACGTGGCCAACGCCGCGGCGGCGCTGGCCGCGGTCGACCTGCTCGGCCGGGACGTCGAGCAGGCCGCGGCGGCATTGGCCGCGGTGGCCGTCCCCGGCCGGATGCAGCGCGTGGACGCCGGACAGGACTTCCTCGCCGTCGTCGACTACGCGCACAAGCCGGCGGCCGTCGGGGCGGTGCTGCGGGCCGTCCGCTCCGCGGTGACCGGGCGGGTGATCGTCGTGCTCGGCGCCGGGGGCGACCGGGACACCGGCAAGCGGGCGGTGATGGGCCGGGAGGCCGCGCACGGTGCCGATCTGGTCATCGTCACCGACGACAACCCCCGCTCCGAGGTGCCCGCCGCCATCCGCGCGCAGGTGCTCGCCGGCGCCCGTGAGCCCGATGCGGGTGGTGCCGCGGCGGCCGGGCAGGTGCGGGAGGTCGGCGACCGCCGGGCCGCCATCCGCGCCGCCGTGGCCGCGGCTCGGCCCGGGGACGCGGTGGTCATCGCCGGCAAGGGCCACGAGCGCGGGCAGGACATCGGCGGCGTCGTCCACCCGTTCTCCGACATCGACGAACTGGCCGCCGCGCTGGCCGGCCGGGCCGACGGCGGGACGGACGGCCCACCGCGCGGCGCATCGCCGGCCACCGGATCACCGCACGAGACAGCACAGGACGGACCCCGATGATCGCCATGGACCTGGCCCGAGTCGCCGCGGTGGTCGGCGTCCCCGTGCAGGACGGGTGGGCGGAGGTCACGGTCACCTCGGTCGAGTTCGACACCCGCCGGGTGACCCCCGGGGCGTTGTTCGTGGCCCTGCGCGGCGAGCGGGTCGACGGGGCCGCGTTCGCCGCCGCCGCCCGTGCGGCCGGGGCGGTCGCGGTGCTGGCCGCGGAGCCGGTGGAGGCGGGACTGCCGGTGCTGGCCGTGGGCGCGCCCGCCGCGGGGGAGCCGGAGAACGGGCCCGTGCTGACCGCCCTGGCGCACCTGGCCCGGGAGTCGGTGCGCCGGCTGGTCGACGAGCACGACCTCGAGGTCGTCGGGGTGACCGGGTCGAGCGGCAAGACCTCGACCAAGGATCTGATCGCCGCAGTGCTGGCGGCGGCGACCCCGGCCGGCTCGGAGGCGGTCATCGCGCCGCCGGAATCGTTCAACAACGAGCTCGGCCACCCGTACACCGCGCTGCGGGCCACTCCGGACACGCGCTTCCTGGTCCTGGAGCTGTCCGCCCGCGGGCCCGGACACGTCGCCTGGCTGGCCTCGATCGCCCCGCCGCGGATCGGTGCGGTGCTCAACGTGGGGTCCGCACACCTCGGCGAGTTCGGCTCGGTCGAGGCGATCGCCACGGCCAAGGCCGAGCTCGTCGAGGCCCTGCCGCCGGAGTCGGCCGGCGGGGTCGCCGTGCTCAACGCCGACGACGGCCGGGTCGCGGCGATGGCCGCGCTCACCGCGGCCCGGGTGGTGCTGGTGGGCGGTGCGCCGACCGCGACCGTCCGGGCCCAGGACGCCCGGCAGGACGACTCCGCCCGGTCGAGCTTCACCCTGGTGACGCCGAACGGCACCGCGCCGGTCAGCCTGCGGGTGGTGGGGGAGCACCAGGTCGGCAACGCGCTCACCGCCGCCGCGATCGGCGAGGCCGTCGGGATGGACGTGGCCACCATCGCCGCCGCGCTGTCCGCGGCCGAACCGGCCAGCCGCTGGCGCATGGAGGTCACCGAGCTGCCCGGTGGTATCACCGTGGTCAACGACGCCTACAACGCGAACCCGCACTCGGTGAAGGCCGCGCTGCGCGCGCTGGCCACCATGGGCGCCGCGGGTCGACGCACCTGGGCCGTGCTGGGCGAGATGGCCGAACTGGGCGACGGGGCGGCCGCGGCCCACGACGAGATCGGCCGGCTGGTGGTGCGCCTGGGCATCGGCCAGCTGCTGGTCGTCGATCCGCTGGAGGCGGCCCGCGAGGCGGAGCGGGCGGGCCCCGCCGTCCCCGGGATGTCCGGCTCCCTGCTCGCCCCGACCGCGCGGCGTTCGGCGGGCCGGGCCCTGTACCTGGGCGCGCATCTGGAAGGCTCCTGGGACGGGGAGGCGGAACTCGTCCCCGGTGTGGACCAGGCGGTCGACATCCTGCTGGGAGATCTCGCGCAGGGAGATGTGGTGCTGGTCAAGGCGTCCCGGTCGGTCGGGCTGGAGCAGGTCGCGCTGCGGGTCATCGAGGGCCTGCGGGCCCGGGCGGCTGCGCCCGCCCCCGACGCCACCAGCACGACCGGCACGACCAGCGCGACCGGCACGGACGGGACGGGTGACCGCGCGTGAAGACCATCCTCATCGCGGCGATCGTCGGCCTCGGCGTCTCCATCCTGCTGACTCCGTACCTGATCAAGGTGTTCTCCCGGCAGGGCTTCGGTCAGGAGATCCGCCAGGACGGCCCGCAGGCCCACCTGCACAAGCGCGGCACTCCCACCATGGGTGGCGCCGCGGCCATCGCCGCCATGTGGATCGGGTACCTGGTCGCGGTCGCGATCCAGATGATCGACGGCGGCGGCGGGCCCACCGCGTCCGGTCTGCTGCTGCTCTACGTCACCACCGGCATGGGCGTCGTCGGTTTCCTGGACGACTTCATCAAGCTCCGCAAGCGCCGCAACCTGGGGCTGAACAAGAAGGCCAAGCTCATCGGCCAGACGTTCGTCGGCGCCTCGTTCGCCGTGCTGGTGCTGCTGTTCCCGGGCGTGAACGGGTTGACCCCGGCCTCGACGGACATCTCCTACGCCCGCGACCTGACGTTCCTGTCCCTCGGGGCGGTCGGGTTCGTCATCGTGGCCATCCTGCTCATCGCGGCGTGGTCCAACGCGGTCAACCTGACCGACGGGTTGGACGGGCTGGCCGCCGGCGCCTCGGTGATGGTGCTCGGCGCCTACGTCGCGGTCTGCTTCTTCCAGTTCCGCAACGCGTGCTGGAACACCGGCCTGAGCGCCGCCGCCCAGGCCGGCTGCTACCAGGTGCGCGATCCGCTCGATCTCGCCGTGGTCGCCTCGGCGATGCTCGGCGGCTGCATCGGATTCCTGTGGTGGAACGCCCACCCCGCGCGCATCTTCATGGGCGACACCGGCTCGCTGGCCCTGGGCGGGATGATCGCTGGGCTGTCCATCATGACCCGTACCGAACTGCTGCTCGTGGTCATCGCCGGCCTGTTCGTCGTGGAGATCCTGTCCGTGGTCATCCAGGTCGCCGGGTTCAAGACCCGCCGCATCCGGATCTTCAAGATGGCCCCCTTCCACCACCACTTCGAGTTGTCCGGGTGGGCGGAGACCACGGTCCTGGTGCGTTTCTGGTTGCTGGCCGCGGTGTCCGCGGCGCTCGGACTCGGCCTGTTCTACGCCGAGTGGCTGTCGCTGACCGGTGGCTGAGATGACCGAGCCCGCCCCCGAGCCCACATCCGACCCCACCGCCGACCCGGCCGTTGCGGACACCCGGGTCACGGTGTTGGTCGCCGGAGCCGGTGTGACCGGTCGCGCCGTCGTGCACGCCCTGCGCGGACTGGCCGACGTCGTGCTCACCGGCGACCACGACGCCCCGCCGTGGCTCGACGAGGCGCCCGGCGTCCGTTGGGAGCAGGGCCTCACCGCCGTCCCGGACGGGGTCTCCATCGTCGTGGCCTCACCCGGGCTCCGGCCCTCCACCCCGGTGCTGCTGAACGCCGCGGCCCGTGGCATCGAGGTGATCGGCGAGGTGGAACTGGCCTGGCGGCTGGACCGCTCCGGTCGCCTCGGTGACCCCCGCCCCTGGCTCGCGGTCACCGGGACCAACGGCAAGACCACCACCACCGGCATGCTCGAATCCATCCTCCGCGCCGCCGGTCGCACGGTCACCGCGTGCGGCAACATCGGCTGGCCCGCGGTCGAGGCCGTCGCGGCCACCGATCCCGCCCAGCAGGTCATCGCCGCCGAGTTGTCCAGCTTCCAGCTCCACTCGGCGCCGACCCTGCGGCCGACCGCGGGGGTCGTGCTGAACGTCGCCGAGGACCACCTCGACTGGCACGGCTCGATGCAGGCGTACGGCCAGGCCAAGGCGCGTGTGCTGACCGGCGACTGGGCCGTCGCGGTCCTCGACGATCCGGGTGCGGCCGCCCTGCTGCGGGACGCGCCCGCGGCCCGCTGGATCGGGGTCACCGCCGCCGCACCCGAGCCGGGGCAGATCGGCGTCGTGGACGGCACGGTCGTCGACCGGGCGGTCGGTGGGGCGGCGGGCCGCGAGCTGTTCGCGGTGGCCGACGTCCGGCCGCCGGGCCCGCACAACGTCACCAACGCGATGGCGGCCGCGGCCCTGGCCCTCACCGTCGGGGCGACCCCCGACGAGGTGGCCCGCGGTCTGCGGGCGTTCGTGCCCGGCGGGCACCGCAACGTGCTGGTGTGCCGGCGGGCCGGCGTCGACTGGGTGGACGACTCCAAGGCCACCAACCCCCACGCGGCGGCGGCGAGCCTGCTGTCCTACCCCCGGGTGGTGTGGATCGCCGGCGGCCAGCTCAAGGGCGCCTCGGTCGACGATCTGGTGATCGCCGTGCGTGACCGATTGGCCGGTGTGGTGCTCCTCGGCGTCGACGCTCCTGTGCTCGCGGCCGCACTTTCCCGACACGCCCCCGATGTCCCCGTCCGGGCCGTTCCCGGCACCGACGATGGCGTGATGACAACGGTGGTGCGGCAGGCGGCGGCCCTGGCAGGGTCCGACGACACGGTGGTGCTGGCTCCGGCCGCGGCGTCGTTGGACATGTTCTCCTCCTACGCCGACCGGGGGAACGCGTTCTCCGCCGCCGCGCAGGCGCTGCCCGACGGTCCCGTCGCCGCCCCGGTGTTCCTCGATCCCGAGCAGCCCGGCGATGCCGACCGGTCCGACGCGCAGCAGTCCGACGCGCAGCAGGCCGGCGCGCAGCAGACCGGCTCGCAGCGGTCCGGTTCGGCGCGGGCCACCGACCAGGGCGGCCGGCGGGGCAAGCGCCGGTGAGCGGGCCGAGCCCGGCCGATCACGGCCCCGACTCGCCCGCCGCCCGCCGCTCCGCCGGTTCCGCCGTCGGTGATGACGACGGCGCCACGGCTCCGGGGTTCGTGCTGGACGACGACCCGTCCCGCAGCACCCACGGCACCGAAGACGCAGGCAACGACACCACCGGTCCCGGCGGGTCGCGGGTCGGCGCGCGGCCGGTCCGCCCGCGCGCGTCCGCCGGCGCCCGCGCCGGCCTGTTCGCCCGCGTGCGCGGCGGCAGCCGCACGGCCCTGCGTGCCGGTGTCGAGTGGCTCGACCGGCCGATGACCTCGCTGCACCTGATCCTGGCCGTCTTCGCACTGCTCCTCGGCTTCGGCCTGCTGATGGTGCTGTCGTCCTCGTCGGTGTCGGCCTTCGAGCGGCTCGGGTCCTCGTTCTCGATCTTCCAGAACCAGGCGACGTACGCCGCCATCGGCCTGCTCGGCTTCTTCCTCACCCAGTACCTGCCGGTGCGCTGGATGCGCGGTATCTCCACCTGGGCGGTCATCGGGTCCCTGCTGCTGCTGGTCGCCGTGCTCGTCCCGGGGATCGGCTCGCTGAAGTTCGGTGCGCGCAGCTGGATCGCGGTGGGTGGGTTCCAGTTCCAGCCCGCCGAGATCGGCAAGCTGGCCCTGCTGCTGTGGGCTGCGCACGTGTTGGCCTCCCGGCGCAACACGCTGGGCTCGGTCAAGGCCCTGCTCGTGCCCGTGCTGCCGGTGTTCCTGCTGATGGCCGCCCTGCTGATGGCCCAGCCCGACCTGGGTACCACCGTCGCGCTGAGCATCGTCTTCCTGGCCGTCCTGTACTTCGCCGGCGCCCCGGGCTGGCTGTTCGGTGTGGTCGCCGGAGTCGGTGTCGCCGGGCTCGTCGGGCTGGCCCTCGCGGCGCCCTACCGGCTGGCGCGGGTCACCGCGTTCCTGGACCCGGAGACCGCCGGGGACGCCGGGTACCAGCTGCGACAGAGCCTGTACGGCCTGGGCAACGGCGGCTGGTTCGGTGTCGGGCTCGGGCAGTCCCGGGCCAAGTGGAGCTATTTGCCCAACGCCGACTCCGACTTCATCTTCGCCATCGTGGGGGAGGAGCTCGGCCTGATCGGCGCCGGCCTGCTGCTCCTGCTGTTCGGGCTGCTCGCCTACACCGGCCTGCGGATCGCGCGGCGCAACGTGGACCCCTTCGTGAAGATCACCGCGTCCGCGGCCACCGTCTGGCTGGTCGGGCAGGCGGCGATCAACATCGGCTACGTCATCGGCCTGCTGCCCGTCACGGGCATCCCGTTGCCCATGATCTCCGTCGGTGGCACCTCGTTGATCATCACCATGCTCGTCTTCGGGTTGCTGGCGAACTTCGCCCGGCGCGAGCCGGAGGCCGTGGTCGCCACCAACGCCGGCGACGGCGGCCGCCTCGCCCGCTTCCTCGGCATGCGTCCGGACGGCGCCGCCGCCCTGCGCGCCCGCCGGGTGCAGCGTCGCCGCGACCGGGCGCTGCGGAAGGGCAAGGCTCCGGCAGCCGCCCGTTCCGTGGGGGCCACCGCCGCGTCGCCGGCCGCACCCGCGCCCCGCTCGACCCCGGCTCGGCCGGTCCCCGCCCGGTCGGACGGCGGCCGCGCGACCGCGGTCGACACCCGGCAGACCGGTCTGCGCCGGCCGTCGACGCAGCTCCGGGACACCGGGGCCCGGGACCCCCGGAGCCGTCCGGCATCCGCCGGCCGGCCGCCGGCGTCCCGGGGCACGGTCGGCTCCCGGGCCGAGACCGAGCGCCTCCCGCAGCAGCGGCCCGAACGCCGGCCGGTTCGCCCGTCCGCCCGCACGGACCGCACCCGATGACGAGCGTGCTGCTGGCCGGCGGCGGGACCGCCGGCCACATCGAACCCGCATTGGCCGTCGCCGACGCCCTCCGCGCCCACGATCCGTCGATCCGGGTGGCGGCCCTGGGCACCGCCCGGGGTCTGGAGACCACCCTGGTCCCGGCGCGCGGGTACGAGCTCGACCTCATCCCCGCGGTGCCGTTGCCCCGCAGGCCCAGTGCCGATCTGCTGACCCTGCCGTGGCGGCTGCGCGGGGCGGTACGGGCGACACGTGAGGTGCTCCGCGTCCGGGACGTGGACGTGGTCGTCGGGTTCGGCGGGTACGTCGCCCTGCCGGCCTATCTGGCCGCCCGGGGGCGGGTGCCGATCGTGGTGCACGAGGCCAACGCCCGGGCCGGGTTGGCCAACAAGATCGGCGCCCGGTTCGCGGCCGCGGTGGGTGCCGCCGTCCCCGGATCCGGTCTGCCCGGCGCGCAGGTCGTCGGCAACCCGGTGCGCGCCACCCTGTCCGGGCTGGATCGCGCCGCCCTGCGGGCGGAGGCCAGGGCCGCCTTCGGCCTGGACCCGGACGCCCCCACGCTGCTGGTCTTCGGGGGATCCCAGGGTGCGGCGCGGATCAACTCCGCCGTGTCCGGTGCGGCCACGGCCCTGGCCGCCGCCGGGGTCGGCGTCCTGCACGCCCATGGCCGGAAGAACGCGATCACCCTGCCCGACCCGGTGGCCGGCACACCGCCGTACGTGGCGGTCCCGTACCTCGACCGGATGGATCTGGCCTACGCGGCGGCCGATCTGGTGCTGGCCCGTTCCGGCGCGATGAGCGTCGCCGAGATCGGCGCCGTCGGCCTGCCCGCGGTCTACGTCCCCCTGCCGCACGGCAACGGCGAGCAGCGCCTGAACGCGGCCGCCCAGCTCGACGCGGGCGC
This sequence comes from Nakamurella flavida, assembly GCF_030811475.1. Taxonomy (NCBI): domain Bacteria; kingdom Bacillati; phylum Actinomycetota; class Actinomycetes; order Nakamurellales; family Nakamurellaceae; genus Nakamurella; species Nakamurella flavida. Next base: position 1,234,822 of record NZ_JAUSQV010000001.1, on the reverse strand, counting down.
CGCGGTGCTCATCGAGGACGCGGACCTCGACGTGGCCGCGATCGAGAGGCAGGTCCTCCCGTTGCTCACCGATCCGGTCCGCCGTGCCGCGATGACGTCGGCCGCGGGCACCGCTGCCGCGCATCCCGCCGACGGCGCCCTGGTCGAGATGGTGCTGTCCGCGGCGGCCGGCCGGAAGCGCCGCCGATGAGCGACCGGACTCCGGACGGGGACGCCGCCCCCGTCACCTCGACCGGGGCCTCACTGGCCCGCGCCTTCCTCGTCGGGGTGGGCGGCGCCGGGATGAGCGGCATCGCCGGCATGCTCGCCGAGCGCGGACTGCCGGTCGCCGGCTCGGACGCCCGGGAATCCTTGGTGCTGCAGGATCTGCGGGACCGGGGCGTCATCGGGTTCGTCGGCCACGACGGTGCCCAGCTCGACGCCCTGCCCGGTGGTCCGACCGCCGTGGTGGTGTCCACCGCGGTGCGGCCGGACAACCCGGAGGTGCTCGCCGCGCGGGAGCGGGGCATCCCGGTGGTCCGCCGGGCCGAGGCCCTCGCCGCGCTCATGGCGGATCGGCGCAGCGTGTGCGTGGCCGGCACCCACGGGAAGACGTCCACCACCTCGATGCTGACCGTCGCGCTGCGCGAGGCCGGACTCGACCCGTCCTTCGCGATCGGTGGGGAGCTGAACACGGCCATCGCCGGCTCCAGGCACGCACACGGCGGCGGCGGTGACGTGTTCGTCGCCGAGGCCGACGAGTCCGACGGGTCGTTCCTGTCGTTCGCCCCGCACGGCGCGATCGTCACCAACCTCGAGCCGGACCACCTCGACCACCACGGCACCGCCGAGGCCTACCAGGCGGTGTTCGACGCCTTCGTCGACCGGATCCTGCCCGGCGGGTTCCTGGTCGCCTGCGCCGAGGACGCCGGCAGTGCCGCCCTCGCCGGTCGCGCCCGACTCGGCCGGATCGTCACCTACGGCTGGGCCAACACCGGGGACGGGGTCACTCCGGACGGTGGGAGCGGGGGGCCGGACGTGCGCATCACCCGCCCGTCGACACTCGGTGCCGCGGCGACCATCTCGTTGGCCGACGGCCGGGCCTTCGACGTCACCCTGCCGGTACCCGGCGAACACATGCTGCTGAACGCGGCCGCAGCGCTGGCCGCCGGCGTGGAGCTGGGTGCGGATCCGGTGGCGCTGGCCCGGGGGCTCTCCGGGTACGGGGGTGTGCGCCGACGGTTCGAACGCAAGGGCTCGGCCGACGGCGTCGAGGTCTACGACGACTACGCCCACCATCCGACCGAGGTGCGTGCCCAGATCCGGGCGGCGCGGGAGATCGTCCCCGCCGACGGGCGGCTGGTCGTGGTGTTTCAGCCGCACCTGTACTCCCGGACGGCCGCCTTCGCCGCCGAGTTCGGGGACGCGCTGGGCGAGGCCGACGTGGTCGTGCTGCTCGATGTCTACGGCGCCCGTGAGGAACCCGTCCCCGGCGTCACGGGAGCGCTTGTCGCGCAGCACGTCCCGACGGCCGACCGGGCTGTGCAGGTGGTGTTCCACGCAGATCGCGCCACCGCGGCCGCCCGGGTGCTGCCCCTGCTGCACGCCCGCGACCTGGTGATCACCATGGGCGCCGGTGACATCACCTCGCTCGGCCCCGATCTGCTGGCCCTGCTGGAGGACCGATGAGCACCCCCACCCGGTCGACCCCCGGCGGTGCCCGTCGCGGCGGATCCCCGCGGCGACGGGGCCGCTCGCTCCGGATGCGACCGACGGACGTGACGGACACTGCCGACGACGCGTCGCAGGATCCGGACCCGGACCGGATCGACCGCACGGCAACACCTCTCGCCGACCGGGCCGACGGTGCGGACCACCCGGATGTCGACGACGACACCGGCGCCGCAGCTTCCCGGGGCGGGGAGCAGGTCGACCAGGCGCCCCCGACGCGGCCGCGACGAGTGGTCCGGCCGCCCCGCCGCTGGCCGTGGATCGTGGGCATGGTGCTGGCCGTCGTCGTGCTGATCGGCGGTTTCGTGACGGTGTGGTGGACGCCGCTGCTGGGTCTGCGGACCGTGCAGGTGTCCGGCGTGCAGGACGACGTCCGGGCCCAGGTGCAGGCGGCGGTGGATGTCACGGCCGGCACCCCGCTGGCCCGGATCGACCTCGACGCGGTCTCCGCCCGGGTCGCCGATGTGCCCTCGGTGGCCTCCGTGCAGGTCAGCCGCGGTTGGCCGCACGCGTTGGACGTCCAGGTCGTCGCCCGGGTGCCCGTCGCGGTCACCCAGGCGAACGGCAGCTGGTGGTTGATGGACGCGGCCGGTGATCCCTACGTCCCGGTGGATGCCGCTCCGGCCGGGCTGCCCGTCGTCGAGCTGGCCACCCCCGGCGCCGGCGACCCGGCGACGGTCGCCGCCCTGACGGTGGCCCAGGCCCTACCCGACGGACTGCGTACCCAGGTCGCCGCGGTGGCTGCGCGGACCGCGTTCGACGTGACCCTCCGTCTGGCCGACGGTCGCACCGTGGTCTGGGGCGATGCCGCGGACGCCACGCAGACGGCCCGCAAGATCGAGGTGCTGCCCGCCCTGCTGCAGCAGGACGGCACCGTCCTCGACGTCTCCGACCCCACCCTGGTCACGGTGCGCTGACCCGTCGGACCCACGGCCGGGCGACCGGGCCGTCCGGGGAGTGCCGGCGGGCCCCCGGTGCCCGACCGGTATCGCCGGGCACGGCTGGTGATCGACGCGCTCGACCGCGTCCGGGGGCGCCACGTTCGGCTGGATTCCCGCCGTTCGGACCTTCACCCAGGAACACCCCGTACCCGGGATCCTCCACCCAGAGTGAGATCCTGCTCGGGAACCATGCCTTCGGGGGACCGGCGGGGCGGAGGGCGTCCGGCATTCTCACCATGCGTGAAGAAGTCCGGTGATCAACATTCCTGGCGCAGATTGACGGGTATTTCGCTGCGTCGGGCGGTCCGTTAGGGTTCCGGTGCGAGGTCATTCCGCACATGTTTCACCGAATCATCACATCCTTCCTTTCCCTCCTTTCCTAAGGACTCCCAGGTATGTCTTCCCTCTTCTCGGCTGCCCCCACCGTCCGTTCCCTCCTGCGCACCGCCGTCGTCGGGTCCGCCGCGGCGGCGCTGGTCCTCGGGTCCGCCGCGGTGGCCTCGGCCGCCCCCGGCGACGTGTCCAACACCCAGGACACGCAGGCCAACGTCCAGGTCGACGGGATCATCATCCTGTCCGGTCTGACGCCGACGTTCACCCTGGCCGGTCCGTCCGACCAGCTGGCGACGGCAACGGTCAACTACACCGTGGAGACCAACAACCCGGGTGGGTACTCGGTGACGGTCATCGCCACCGCCCCCAACCTCCTGCCGGCCGACCAATCGGCGAACCCGGACGTCGTCCCCGTCAGTCTCATCACCGCGGACGACGGCACCGTCGCGGGTGGTCCGTTGAGCGACACCGTCCCGCTCGAGGTGCACAACCAGGGCCTCCGCTCGGCGCCCGGTGGCGACAACCTGTCGACCGACTACTCGGTGATCATCCCGCTGGTCAACGAGGACACCTACTCCGGCACGCTGACCTACGTGGCCACCGCCCTGTGACAGTGGGGGACGCGCCGCGTCGACGGGGACACCGACCCGGGCTGATCGCCCGGGTCGGTGTCGTCGTGCTGCTCGTGGGCGTGTTGCAGGCCGCCGCCGTCGTCCCGGCCGTGTCGGCCGGGACGGGTCGGCCGACCTCCGCACCCGCGGCGACACCGGCCGCAGGGCCCACCGCCCCCGGCGCCTCGGCGCGTCCCTCTGCCCCGGTCACCACCACCGCCCCCGCCGCGCCGTCCGCCACCTTCTCCCCGTCGGGTGAGGACTTCTCGCTGGGCATCAGTCCGCCCCGCATGGCGCTCACCAGTCAGGACGTCGGTGTGGCCAAGGAGGTGCTCGTGGTCAACCGGGGCAACCTCGGTGCCCGCGTCCAGGTCGACAAGCGGGACTTCACCGGTGCCGCCGACGGGTCCATGGTCTTCACCCAGGGCTCGGACTTCTCGGCGAGCGACTGGGTGACGGTGAGCCCCACCGAGTTCGACCTCCCGCCGGGCGGGAGCCAGATCGTCACCGCCACGATGACGATGCCCGAGGGTGCCGAGCCGGGCGACCACCAGGTCGGCCTGGTCTTCCTCGTCCCGTCCACCGCGACCGGCGGCAACGTCAAGATCGACCGGGGCATCGCCACCCCGGTGTACGTCACCGTGCCGGGCGACGAGGACGACTCGGTGCGTCTGGCCAACCTGGACGGGCCGGCGTTCGCCATCGGCGGCCCGGTGACCGTGACCGCCGATCTACTCAATACCGGTACGGTGCACCGCGACTTCCGGGGATCCACCTCGCTGACCCTCGGCGGTGCCGGGTCCACCCCCGGGTTCCCCGACTTCACCGTCGTCCGTGGTGCCGACCGTACCGTGAGCACCACCTGGGACCCGCCCCTGGCCTGCATCTGCCATCCCAGTCTGACCTTCGTCAACGCCGACGGGCGGGTGCAGACCGCCTCCATCCAGGTCATCGTGCTGCCGCTGCCGCTCATCGCCGCGGTGCTCGGCGGCATCGCGCTGGTGGTGCTGATCGTCCTCGTGTGGCGCCGCCGGTACCGCGCCTCCGTGCACCGGGCCGCCACCGCCCTGGCGAGCGCAGGACAGGGACATTCCGGACGGGGAGATGCCTAGGCCCGCACGGGCGGACGGCGCCACCACCCGCGTCCTCGTCCCGGTTCTGGTCGTGGTGCTGCTCGGTGCCCTGCTCACGGTGGTGCCGGTCACCGCCGCGTCCGCGGCCATCACCGGCACCGTGCTGTTCCAGAACTCGTTCGCCAACAACACCGTCGACGGCACCGGCACGCTGACCGTCCCGAAACCCGTCGGCGGAACGAACTCGGCCTGCCTGAGTGCGGCCGGCAACACCACGACCGGACCGCTGCTGAGCTGTCCCACCAGCACCGATGCGCAGGGCAACGGCAGACTCCGCCTGACGGCCGCCACGGGCAATCAGATCGGCGGGGTGTTCGGCGCGGCCAGCTTCCCGACGTCCAACGGCCTGGACGTCACCTTCACCACCTATCAGTACGGCGGTAATGCGGCAGACGGCATGACCTTCGTCCTGGCCGCCGTCGACCCGGCCAACCCGGCGGTCCCGACGGCCATCGGACCGGGCGGCGGCTCCCTGGGGTACAGCCCGTTCGGGTCGTTGGCCGGACTGTCGAACGCCTATCTGGGCATCGGATTGGATGTGTACGGCAACTACAGCAGCCCGAGCTTCTCCGGCAGTGGATGCACTCCGCCCAGCACCATCTCCGCGCAGGTCTCCAACGCCGTGGTGGTCCGCGGCCCGGGCAACGCGTCGACCGGCTACTGCCCACTCACCTCCACCTACGACGGCACCGCGGCATCCAAGGTGGCACTGCGCGCTTCGACTCGAGCCGCGTCGGCCGTGCCCGTGCAGGTCCTGATCAACCCCACTGCCACCACGTTCGTCTCCGAGACCGGGCAGAGCGCGGCGGCCGGGACCTACAAGGTCATCCTCACGCCGGCCGGTGCGACCACCGCGCGCACGCTCACGGGCACCCTGCCCTCGGTCCCCTCCACCTTGTACCCATCCACCAGTTGGTTGTCCTCGGCGGGTGTTCCGCGGCAGTTGGCCTTCGGCTTCATCGGCTCGACCGGTGGGTCCAACGACTTCCACGAAGCCGCCAACGTCCGGGTGCTGACCTTCAACCCGGTGCCCCAGCTCCGGGTGAGCACCACCAGCTACGCGGCCGCTTCGCCCAGCCCGGGCGGGCCCGTCACCTATGTCGCGACGGCCGGTGTGCAGACCGGGGCGGACGAGGGGGCCGCGATCTCGGTGACCCAGAGTGTCCCGACCGGCATCCGACCGGTGAGTGCCGCGGGCAGCGGCTGGGTGTGTCAGGCACCGTCCGGCCAGAGCGTCACCTGCACCACCAGCGCCACTTCCTTCCCCGCTGGGACCAGCCTGCCTCCGGTCACGATCAACGCCGTGGTGACCTCGGCGTCGGTGACGTCCGCCACCATCGCCACCTCGACGACCACGGTGTCCTCCACCGACGGCAACCCGGCCAGCGCGACCCCGACCGCGGGGCCGCTACCGGCCGCCCCCGGTGGGATCGCCGTCAGCCCGGTGATCGGGCCGATCGCCGGAGGGGGCTCCGTCACCGTGACCGGCAGCAACATCACGTCCGCCACAGCGATCGAGATCGGCACCACGGCAGAGCAGCAGGCCGGCACTCCGGTGACCCTCGTGCCGTGCTCGTCGACGGTGACCACGCGGTGCTTCACCGTGAGCGGAAACTCCCTGGTCATCGCCTCGATGCCCGCACGAGCCGCCGCGGCCGCCGTGACGGTCACCGTCGTGACGAACGGGGTCTCCGGAAGTGGGGGATACACCTACGCCGACAAGCCCGTCGCGGTGTCCACACCCACCGCGACGGCCGGGACCACCAGTGCCACGGTCACCTGGGTGGCGCCCGCCGACAACGGCAGCCCGATCACCGGGTACTCGATCACCCCGTTCCGGGCCGGTGTGGCCCAGACGCAGGTGGTCGTCGACGCCTCGACGACCACCCGGACGCTGACCGGCCTCACCGCCGGCAGTTCGTACACCTTCACCGTCACGGCCACCAACGCCTACGGCACATCGGCGGCCAGCCCGGCCTCGGCCGCGGTGGTGCCCTACGACCTGCCCTCCACGCCGACCGTCACCGCGGCCACGGCCGGCACCGGGCAGGCCACGCTGACCTGGACGACACCGGCCGCGAACGGCAGTCCGATCAGCGGGTACGTCATCACCCCGTACATCGGGAACGTGGCCCAGCCCGCGGTCGGCTTCGACGCCACGACCACCACCCGGACGATCACCGGCCTCACCCCGGGGACGGCCTACACGTTCACCGTGGCCGCGCAGAACGCCGCCGGAACCGGACCGCCCTCGGCCCGCTCGAGCGCCGTCACGCCGAACCGGTCGCCCAGCCTGCCGTTCACCTCGGTGCCGGCCGGTGAGGTCGGGGTGGCCTACGCCCAGCAGCTCACGGTGGACAACGGGACCTCCCCGTTCACCTGGGCGATCAGCAGCGGCACCCTGCCGGCCGGGATCAACCTGGCCGCGGCGACCGGGCGGCTGGCCGGCACCCCGACCGCCGCCGGATCCTTCCCGGTCACCGTCCAGGTCACCGACGCCAGCGGGCAGACCGCGAGCCGCGCGGTCACCCTGGTGATCGGGGCCGCACCGACCGTCACCTTCGCCCCGGCGGGCGGCGAGGTCGGCGTCGCGTACAGCCAGCAGCCCACCGTCTCCGGCGGTACCGGCCCGTTCTCCTGGGACATCACCGCCGGATCGCTGCCGGCCGGGTTGACCCTCGACCCGGCGACCGGCACGGTCCGGGGCACCCCGACGGCGGCCGGCAGCAGCACCGTCACGGTGCGGGTGACCGACGGGTTCGCGCAGACCGCGTCCCGCACGGTCACCCTCGCCATCGCCGCACAGCCGACGCTGCCCGCGACGCCGCCCCCGTCCGGCCAGGTCGGGGTGGCCTACTCGACGACGTTCACCGTCACCGGCGGCACCGCCCCCTTCAGCTGGGCCCTGACGGCCGGGTCGCTGCCGACCGGACTCACCCTGAACAGCTCGACCGGGCAGCTCACCGGCACGCCGACGACGGCGGGTTCCTCGACGTTCACCCTCGCCGTCACCGACGCCTTCGGGCAGACCGCCTCCCGCCCCTACACGGTGACCGTCACGCCCGGCCCGCTGGTCATCACCACCACGGCGGACTCCGCGAGCACCACGCCCGGCGCCACGGTGACCTGGACGCAGACCATCGCCAACACCAGCTCGACGGCGTTCACCGGGGTGCAGGTCCGCACCTCCCTGTCCGCCGTGCTCGACGACGCCACGTACCTGACCTCCACGGCGAGCGCGGGCACCCTCGGGTACGCGGCCCCCACCCTGACCTGGACCGGCAACCTGGCCGCGGGCGCGACGGTGACGGTGACCTTCTCGGCCCGGGTGAGCAATCCCGACGTCGGCGACAAGGTGCTCACCGCCGCGGTCACCTCGCCGACCCTGGGCACGAACTGCGCGACCGGCGCCGCCGACCCCCGCTGCACCGCGACGGTCACGGTCGCCGGCCTGAACATCGTGAAGACGGCGGACGTCGCCACCACGACCCCCGGCGGTACCGTGCGGTACCGCATCGACGTGACGAACACGGGCCAGACCGCCTACGGCACGGCCGATCTCACCGATGACCTGGCCGGGGTGCTCGACGACGCCACGTACCTCGTCGACGGGTCGGCCACCACGGGCTCGCTGAGCGTCTCCGGTTCCACCCTGTCCTGGACCGGCGCGCTGCCCGTCGGGGCGAGTACCACCATCACCTATTCCGTGCGCGTCAACGATCCGGTCGCCGGCAACCGGTCGCTGACCGGCGCGGTGGTCTCGCCGACGGCGGGCAGCACGTGCCCCGCGGGCGGCGGCGCGGCCCAGTGTTCCCCGGTGGTCACCGTCCTCGTGCCGGCCCTCGCCGTTTCCACGACCACCGATGTCACCAGCACCACCCCCGGCTCGGTGGTCACCTACCGGACGACGGCGGCCAACACCGGGCAGACCGCCTACACCGGGGCGAGTGTCACGATCGCCCTCGACGACGTGCTCGACGACGCCGACCTGACCGGCACCTTCACCGCACCCTCGGGCACCGTGTCCTACGACCCCGTCGGTCGGCGGGTGACCTGGACGGGCGACCTCCCGCTCGGCGCGTCGGTGGTCATCACCGGCGCGGTGACGGTGCGCGATCCGGACACGGCCAACCGCACGTTGGTCTCCACCACCTCCTCGTCGGCACCGGGTAGCACCTGCCCGGTCGGCAGCACCCGGTCCGCGTGCACCACCTCGGTCTCGGTCCTGGTTCCCGCGCTGACGATCACCCAGGCCGCCGACACCGCCAGCACCACACCCGGCTCGGTCGTCCGGTACACGGTGACGGCGACCAACACCGGGCAGACTGCCTACCTGCCCGCCGCGGTCACCGTGGACCTGACCCGCGTGCTGGACGACGCGACGTACCAGGGTGACGCGGCCGCCTCCAGCGGGACGGTCGGGTACACCGGTCCGCGGTTGACCTGGACCGGGAACCTGGCCGTCGGCGCCACCGCCACCATCACCTACTCGGTCGCCGTTGCCACCCCGAACACCGGGGACAAGCTGTTGGTCAGCGCGGTCAGCTCGCCGGCGGCGGGCAGCTCCTGCCCACCCGGCGGCACCGCGGCCGGGTGTGCCACCAGCGTCCCGGTCCTCATCCCCGGACTGACCATCACCACCACCGTGGACACCGCCACCACCACCCCGGGATCGGTCGTGTCGTTCCGGGCCACGGTGGCCAACACCGGCCAGACGCCCTACACCGGCGCCGTCGTCACCCTGGACCGGAACGACATCTTCGACGACGCGACGCCCAACGCCGACTCGCGGGTCACCACGGGCGATCTGCAGATCCGACCCGACGGGTTCGCGATCTGGACCTTGAACCTGGCCCCCGGGTCCACGGCCACCATCACCCTGTCCGTGACCGTGAAGGACCCGGACACGGGCAACCGCCTGCTGCGGCCCGTGCTCACCTCCGACGCGGCGGGGAGCAACTGCCCGACCGGCGGCACCGCGGCCGCGTGCACCAGCCGAACCACTGTCCTGATCCCCGGACTGACCCTGACCAAGACCGCCTCCGCGACCACCGTGACCCCGGGGGACCGGATCGACTACACCGTCCGGGTGGTCAACACCGGCGAGGCCGCCTACGGCGCCGCCTCCTTCACCGACCCGCTGGCCCAGGTCCTGAGTGACGCCCGGATCACCGCCGGCCCGCTCGCCTCCGCCGGCACGGTGACCGTCACGACGAACGGTGTCGAGTGGACCGGTGCGTTGCAGCCGGGGGAGTCGGCGGTGGTCACCTACTCGGTCACCGTGCTGGACCCCGACCCGGGCGACAAGTTGATCACCGGCACCCTGATGTCGACCACCCCGGGCAGCAACTGCGCGGCCGGCACCACCGACCCCCGGTGCACCGCTGCCGTCACCGTGCTCGTCCCCGCGCTCACCATCACCAAGAGCGTCGGGAGCCCGACCTCCGTGCCCGGGGGGACGGTCACCTCCACCCTGGTCGTCACCAATTCCGGGCCCACCCCGTACACCGGCGCCACGGTCACCGATGCCCTGGCCCGTGCCCTGGACGACGCCGTGTACGACTCGGATGCCACCGCCACCTCCGGGTCCGTCACCGTCACCGGGTCGACCCTGACCTGGACCGGTGACCTGGCGGTGGGAGCGAGCGCCACCGTGCGGTACTCCCTCACCGTCAACGCCGCCGACGTCGGGGACGACCACGTCACCACCGTGGCCACGTCGACCGCGCGGGGGAACAACTGTGGGGCGGGCAGCGCGGACCTGCGCTGCACGACGGATGTCCCGGTGGCCCGGCTGACCATCGTCCGGACCCAGGACCGTGCCACCGCCACGCCCGGGTCGGTGATCAACATCCCGGCGACGTACACCAACACCGGCGCGGTGCCGTACTTCGGCATCACCGTGACCCACCCCCGCGGGGACTCCGCCGACGACGTGTACGCCACCGGAGACGACTCCGCCACCTCCGGTCAGTTGGCCCGCACCGACACCGCGATCACCTGGACCGGCGACATCCCGGTCGGCGGCTCGGTCACCGTGTCCATCACGCGGACCGTGCGCGACCCCGATCCCGGAAACAAGATCGCCACCGCGACCATCTACTCCGACGCGCCGGGCAACAACTGCCGCCCCGGCAGTACCGATCCCCGCTGCACCTACCGGATCGACATCGTCATCCCGAAGCTGACGATCACCAAGACGGCCAGCACCACGGCCGCCCGCCCGGGGCAGTCCGTGACCTACACGGTCACGGTGGACAACACCGGACAGACCCCCTACACCGGGGCGACCGTCGGTGACTCCCTCGTCGGTCTCCTGGACGACGCCGCGTACAACAACGACGCCGTCGCCTCCGGGGGAACCGTGAGCTACGCCGCACCCGTGCTGACCTGGGTCGGCGACCTGGCTGTCGGGGCCCGTGCGGTGATCACCTATTCGGTGACCGTGCCGGTCACCCCGTCCGGGGACAAGACCATGGTCAACACGGTGAGCTCCACGGCGACCGGCAGCAGTTGCCCACCGGGCGGCGGCGGCGCCGGCTGCCAGGTCACCGTCCTGGTCCTGACCCAGGCCCTCACGATGACCAAGACCGCGGACGTGCGCACCACGACCCTGGGCAGCACGGTCGTCTACACCCTCACCGTGACCAACACCGGCCAGATCCCGTACAGCGCCGCCTCGTTCGACGATCGGTTGGCCGACGTGCTGGACGACGCCACCTTCGACCCGACGCGGGTGACCGCCACGGCGGGGTCCACGTCCTTCGCCGGCGGCGTGCTGAGCTGGAGCGGCGCACTGGGCGTCGGGCAGTCCGCCACCGTGACGTACCCGGTGGTGGTCCGCAATCCCGATCCCGGGAACAAGCTGCTGCTCAACACCCTGTCCTCCGGTTCGGCCGGGAGCAACTGCGCCGTCGGCAGCACCGACCCGCGGTGCACGGCAACGGTCGTGGTCACCGACGCGGTCACCCTGACCCTGACCAAGACGGCCGACGTGCGCAGCACGGTGGCCGGGGCGGTCGTCCGGTTCACGGTCACCGCGGTCAACTCCAGCGACTCGGTCATCAGCGGCGCAGACTTCACCGACCCGCTCGCCGGCGTTCTGGACGACGCGGACTACCGCGGTGACCTGACCGCCAGCAGCGGGACGGCCTCTTCCACCGGCGGCAACGTCCGGTGGACCGGATCGGTGCCGGTCGGCGGCACCGTGACCGTCACCTACTCGGTCGCCGTGCACACCACCACGACCGGCGACCAGGTGCTTCGCGGCACCCTCACGTCCACGGCACCGTCGGCGAGCAACAACTGCCTGGCCGGGAGTACCGATCCCCGGTGCACCGAGACGGTGACCGTGGCGGGCCTGGTGATCGAACAGCACTACCTCGAGACCTCCACCACCCCGGGCTCTCTCGTGCACCTGACCGCCACCTTCACCAACACCGGCAGCGCCCCCTACACGGGCATCACGATCTTCAGCCCCAGCGGGGACACCGTGGACGACGCGGTCCCCACCGGTGACCAGACGGCGAGCTCGGGCAGCCTGACGCTCGACGGCACCGGCATCACCTGGTCCGGGAACATCCCGGTCGGCGGTGTGGTGACCGTGACCGGCACCCTCACGGTCAAGAACCCCGATCCGGGCAACAAACTGCTCACCGGCACCCTGGTCACCGACGCGCCCGGCAGCAACTGCCCGCGGTCCGGGACCGACCCACGCTGCACCGCCGCCCTGCCGGTGCTGTTGCCGGGGCTGACCCTGACGCTCACCGGGTCGGTCACCACGGCCACCCCGGGCAGCCAGGTCGGCTACACCATCACCATCGCCAACACCGGTCAGACCCCGTACGCCGGGGCGACGGTCACCAACCCGTTGGCCGGACTGCTCGACGACGCCACCTACGACAACGACGCGGTGGCCAGCAGCGGTCGGGTCACCTTCGCCGACACCCGCCTGACCTGGACCGGCGATCTCGCCGTCGGGGCGACGGCGTCCATCACCTACTCGGTGACCGTCCGCCGACCGGCCGTCGGCGACAAGATCCTCTACAGCATGGTGCGGTCCTCCGAGGTCGGCAGCACCTGCCCTCCCGGCAGCAGCACCCCGGCCTGTCTGACCTCGGTCACCGTCCTGCTGCCCGCGCTCACCGTCACCGCCTCCGCCGACCGGTCCTCGACGGTGCCGGGGGCGGTGGTCACCTACACCCTCACCGCCACCAACACCGGACAGACCAGCTACCGGGCCGCCCGGTTCACCGCCCCGATGACCGGGATCCTGGACGACGCCATCTATGCGGGGGACGCCGCCGCCACGAGCGGCGCGGTGACCGTCACCGCCGCCGCACTCACCTGGACCGGCCCGCTGGCCCCGGGGGAGGCGGCGACCGTCATCTACTCGGTCACCGTCGGCCCGCCCGGCGCGGGCGACCGCCGCCTGGTCCAGGCCCTCACGTCGACCAACCAGGGCAGCACCTGCACCCCGGACGACGACGACCCACGCTGTGCCACCTCCGTGCCCATCGCCGGGCTGCGGATCCTCAACCGCGCCGCCGTCAGCACCACCCTGCCCACCGGCGTGGTGCGGACCACGGTCACCTTCACCAACATCGGTCAGGTGCCCTATGTCGGGGTCACCCTCACCGACAGCTTCGTCGACTCGCTGGACGACGCCACCTACAACGGCGACGCGACCGCCTCGTCCGGCAGCCTGATCATCGTCCCGGGCTCCGGCCAGGTCGTCTGGACCGGTGACGTCCCTCTGGGCGCCACGGTCACGGTCACCGGATCGGTGACCGTGAAGAACCCCGATCCGGCGAACCAGGTCGTCGGCACCCGGGTCGCCACGGACGTACCGGGCAGCAACTGCCCACCCGCGGGGACCGACCCCGACTGCGTCACGTCCGTGCCGGTGCTGACCCCCGCGCTCGTGCTGTCCACGACCGCCGACACCGTCACCACCACCCCGGGGTCGCTGGTGGGGTACACGGTCACCATCACCAACTCCGGGCAGACGCCCTACACCGGCGCCCAGGTCCGGACCCTGCTCGACGGGATCAGCGGTGACGCGGTCTACCAGGGGGACGCGGTCGCCAGCTCCGGAACGGTGGTCGCGGCCACGGCCGCCCTGGTCTGGACCGGCGACCTCGCCGTCGGCGGGTCCGTGGTGATCACCTACTCGGTCCGGGTGGACAACCCGGACCTGGGCGGCAAGGTCCTGCGTACCCGCGTGGTCTCCGACGAACTCGGCAGCAGCTGCCCCACCGTCCTTCCCGGAACCACCGCACCGGTCACCTCCCGGGCCCCGGGCGCGAGCTGCAGCAACGAGGTGACGGTGCTGGTCCCCGCCCTGGTCCTGTCGGTGGTGGCCGACCGGACGACGACCGAGCCCGGTGACGCGGTCGGATACACCGTCACCATCGCCAACACCGGCCAGACCAATGCCCTGGGGGCGCGGGCCACCGTCGACCTGGCCGGAGTCCTGGACGCCGCCGCGCTGGACGGGCCGCCCGCCGCCACCGTCGGACAGGTCACCGTCGGGGCCACCACCTTCACCTGGACCGGGGATCTCCCGGTGGGCACCACCGCGGTGATCACCTACCGCGTGGTGGTCGCCGACCCCGCCGCCGGCGACCGCGCGCTGACCACCGCCCTGAGCTCGCCCGCGCCGGGCAGCACCTGCACCGAGACCGTTCCCTGTCTGTCGGTGGTCGCCGTGCTGGTCCCCGGGCTTGATGTCGCCCTGACCGCCGATGTCGCCACCACCACCCCCGGCTCGCAGGTCGCTTTCACGGTGAGCATCACCGACACCGGGCAGACGTCGTACTCCGGCACCACCGTCAGCGTGCCGTTGGCCGGTGTGCTCGACGACGCGACCCTGGTGGACGGGCTGTCGGCCACGGTCGGGATCGTGCAGGCGGACGGCGACACACTGGTCTGGACGGGCAGTCTCGCCCCCGGTGACCAGGTCGTCATCGGCTTCGCGGCCCGGGTCGCGGACCCGGTCCCGGGCGACCGGGTGCTCACCGCGTCCGTCCTCGCCCCGGCCGCCGGATCCACCTGTCGCCTCGACAGCGTCGACCCGCGCTGTGCCGTCGCCGTTGCCGTGCTGATCCCGGCCCTGACCATCACCACCACGCCGAGCGCACCGACGACCACCCCCGGCGGCGTGGTCGGCTACAGGCTGCTGATCACCAACACGGGGGAGACGGCCTACGCCGGAGCCGCCGTCTCCGAGTCGCTCGCCGGTCTGCTGGCCGACGCCAGCTACAACGGCGACGCCACGGTGACCGGGCCCGGAGTGGTCGGCTACGCGGAGCCGGCCGTGACCTGGACCGGTGACCTGCCCGTCGGGGCCAGTGCGACGGTGACCTTCTCGGTCACCGTGCTCGACCCCGACCCGGGTGACAAGAACCTGACCGCGGTGGTCACCTCGACGGTGCCGGGCAGCAGCTGCCTGCCCGGTGGCTCCGCCGTCGGCTGTTCCTCCACGGTGCTGGTGCTGGTACCGGGGCTGACCATCCAGACCTTCGCCGACGCCACGGCCGTGGCCGCCGGACAGCCCGTGCGCTACACGGTGCGGCTGACGAACACCGGGCAGACCCGTTACGAGCCGGCCACCGTCACCGATTCGCTCGCCGGCGTTCTCGACGACGCCGTCTGGGCCGACGACGCCACCGCCACCACGGGCACGGTCGACTTCGCCGACGGCACCCTGGCCTGGACGGGCGCGCTCGGGGTGGGAGAGTCGGCCACGATCACCTACTCGGTGATCACCCGCTTCCCCGCCGCCGGTGACCGGACCATGGCCACGGCGGTTTCCTCGGCCTCCCCGGGCTCGACCTGCCCGACCGCGGCGAGCCCGGGATGTTCCACCCTGGTCACGGTTCTCGTGCCTGCGCTGACCGTCGCGAAGGCGGCGGACACGGCGGCCGCGGTGGCCGGGGGTGCCGTGCGGTACACGGTGACCGCCGTCAACACCGGCCAGGCCGACTATCCCGCCGTCGAGCTCGTCGACGACCTGTCCGGGGTGCTCGACGACGCCGGGTACCGAGGTGACGCCACGGCGACCGTCGGCACGGTCACCGTCGTCGGCACCGATCTGCGGTGGGACGGAGCCCTGCCCGTGGGCGCGTCCGTGGTCGTCACCTACAGCGTCGACGTCCCGGTCGATGTCGATGACGGGGCCGTCCTGGTCAATCGGGTCACCTCCACCGCCACCGGGTCGACCTGCGTGACCGGGAGCGAAGCGGGTTGCGTCACGTCCACGCCGATCGCCGCCCGTTTCCTCACCCTGACCGGACTGACCTCGTCGATCACCCTGCGCGGACTGCCCGACAGCCAGGTCACCCTGGACGGCGCCGTGGTCATGACGGTGCTGACCAACAGCGCCACCGGTTACCTGGTGACCGTGCGGGCGCGGGGTGACCGGCTGACCGGCACCACCCCCGGCAACACCGACACCATCCCGATCGGGCGGGTCGGTGTCCGCGGCACCGCCCAGGGCGGAGACTTCGCGTCTCTGTCTGCCGACACCCCCGTGGTGGTCGGCGAGCGGGCCGGCCCGGCCTCCCCGGGTGGTGACGCGGTGAGCAACGACTACCGGGTCGACATCCCGTTCGTGGACCAGGACACCTACTCCGGCACCCTGGAGTACATCGTGGGTGCGCCGTGATCCGTGGCCGGGCGATCGCGGGGGGGCGGCACACCCTGATCCGACACCCGTTGGGGGACAGTGCAGACACCCGGACGGGGGTCGATCTCCGGACCGGCGCGCAGGACGACGAGAGGTGGATCGAGATGGTCGACGACCGGTACCCGGCGCCCCCGCCGGCATCACGTCCCGGGCTGCGTCGGACATCCCGTCGCGGTGTCCGCCCGGGGATGTGTGCCGCGGCCGTGCTGGCCCTGACGGGCTTCACCCTCTTCATCGGGCCGGCAGCCTCGGCCGAACCCGCCACCGCCGGCACCACGGTCGCTGCCGAGTCCGCAGCTGCCGAGCCCGCAGCACCCGCAGCACCCGCAGCTCCGGCACCCGCCGGCCCGCAGCTCAGCATCGCCGTGGACGACGGTCGTGACACCGCCGCCGAGGGGGACCAGCTCGCGTACACCGTCACGGTGACCAACCTGGGCACCGACGCCGTGGCGGGCCTGCGGATCAGCCAGCTGCTGCCGACCGGGACGACGTTCGTGTCCGCGGACCAGGACGGCGTGCAGGACGGCGGAACCGTTGTCTGGCAACAGGATCTGGCGGCGTCAGAGGTCTTCACGGCCCGGGTCGTGGCCACCGTGGGCGCCCCTGCGGCGGGAGAACTCCGGCTGGCCGGCGTGGCGTGTGCGGCCCTGGCGGCCGATCAACCGCCCCTGGTGTGTGCGTCGGACTCCGACCAGCTCCCCGCGGGCGCGGCGGCCGACGCCGCCCAGGCCGCCGCGGCCGGCGCATCCGGTGGGGATGCTGCCGCGGTCATGGGAGACGGGCCGCGCTGGTGGTGGTTCGCCGGCGGTGCCGGAGTGCTCGTCCTGGTCGGTGCCGCGACCGCCCTCACCGTCCGCCACCGCCGCTCGGATGTCGCCACCCCGCCGGCCGCGCCGGTCGAGGACCGTCTGCCGGTCGGCTGAGCGCGGTCAAGCCGGCAGCGGATCACACACGAACCAGGGGAACGCTTCTTGCGCCATCCGTCGGTCCACCGTGCCCTGGGCATCGGTGTCGAACGCGGAGTACTGGACCGTGTCCGGGGCCGGCCCGGCGAGGGAATCCCGGGTGAAGCTCACCTGGCGCAGGCTGTTCTGCAGGCCCCGTCCGGACGGGAGGTGCAGCACCGTGGGATCGCGCGAGTACGGCAGGGTCGCCGCGGTGGACGTCCAGCCGTCCGGGAGGTCCAGCGGGTCGACGGTGGTGCTGGCGGTCGACGGCGCGGGCGGGGTGGTCTCCAGCACCAGGACGGGTGCGCCGGCGGCATCCCCCGTCGTCCTCAGCTGACCGCCCGTCGCGGCGTTCGCCCGGACGGGCAGGATCGTCGGCCCGAGCAGGACGGCGGCGAGCAGCAGACCGTTCACCCACCACGGCAGCCACGGCCGGCGGGAGCGCGCGGGCACACGGAGACCGGTGCGCCGCCGGACGAGTCCGTCGACGAGCGCGGCGGCGACCAGCACCGCACCGATCGCCACGGCGGCGGAGGAGACCAGCAGGATGAAGCCACCGCCGATGTTCGGTCCGCCCCACTGCGCGGGCACCACGCGCCGCAGCACGCGGTCCACCACCACCCATCCCAGGCCCACCCCGACCAGGACGTGACCGACCGCCCGGCTGCTCACTCGTCGTCGGACGGCAGTGGCGCGGTGGCCGGCCGGTAGGCCGCGACGATCACCCCGCTGGTCAGCAGGGTGGTGCGCAGCAGGGTGAAGGCCATGGCGGCCTTCGGCAGGGGAGTGGTCAGCGAGTCGCCGCCCTGCAGGAGCGGGTGGATCCAGAACCGCACCTCGTCGACCAGGCCCGCGGCGACGAGCTGCGCGGTCACCGAGCCGTACCCGTACTGCAGGATGTCGGCGCCGTCCTGCGCCTTGAGTGCGCGGACCGCGCTGATCAGGTCGCCCTGCAGGACCTCGGTGTTGTTCCACTCCGGATCGGTCAGCGTCCTGGACGCGACGTACTTGCGCACCGAGTTGAAGTAGGCGCCCCCCGTGGTCGGATCGTCACCGCGCGCCGGCCAGGCCGCCGACATGCCGTCGTAGGTGACCCGGCCCATCAGCAGGGCGTCGGCCTCGCCGGTCTGCGCCCCGGCGTACTCGGCGGCGTCCTCGTCGAAGTAGGGACCCGTCCACGACGGCTCGGCGATGACGCCGTCGAGGGTGATGTAGGTCGAGTTGATCAGTGCGCGCATGACTGCTCCCCGCGGGTCGTGCCGGTCCGGTCCGGCCCGATCCTCACAGGCGGCCCGGATCCCCGCCACGGCCGGGCGAGCATCCGGGATGCGGCCGGTGGTGTGGGCGCGGTCACGCGGCACGACGCGCGGGAAACACCGGCGCGCCTCCGCGTGGTGCGCCGCCCCCGGACCTACCTTCAGTCCAGCACTGGTTGACATAACTATAACCGTCTGGTTGAGGTCGAGAGTTCGCGACACGCCGGAGCAGTCGCCAGCACCACGCACGTCGGGCACCACCAGCACCACACCAGCAGTCAGCACCAGCCGGACCAGCACAGCACCAGCAGTCAGCACAGCACCAGCCAGCCAGCAGGACCTCCAGAAAGGGCCCAGGGGATGACCCCTCCGCACAACTACCTCGCCGTGATCAAGGTCGTCGGGATCGGCGGCGGCGGCGTGAACGCCATCAACCGCATGATCGAGGTCGGCCTGCGCGGGGTCGAGTTCATCGCCGTGAACACCGACGCCCAGGCCCTGCTGATGAGCGACGCCGACGTCAAGCTCGACGTCGGCCGCGAGCTCACCCGTGGCCTCGGCGCCGGCGCGAACCCGGAGGTCGGCCGCAAGGCCGCCGAGGACCACCGCGAGGAGATCGAGGAGGTGCTCAAGGGCGCCGACATGGTCTTCGTGACCGCGGGCGAGGGCGGTGGCACCGGGACCGGTGGCGCGCCCGTCGTCGCGTCGATCGCCCGCCGGCTCGGCGCGCTCACCATCGGCGTGGTCACCCGGCCGTTCAACTTCGAGGGCCGCAAGCGCGGGAACCAGGCCGAAGAGGGCATCAAGGCGCTGCGCAACGAGTGCGACACCCTCATCGTCATCCCGAACGACCGGCTGCTGCAGCTCGGCGACATGGGTGTCTCGTTGATGGACGCGTTCCGGTCCGCCGACGAGGTGCTGCTCAACGGCGTCCAGGGCATCACCGACCTGATCACCACCCCCGGCCTGATCAACGTCGACTTCGCCGACGTCAAGTCGGTCATGGCCGGCGCCGGCACCGCCCTCATGGGCATCGGTTCCGCCCGCGGCGAGGGCCGCGCCATCCAGGCCGCCCAGAAGGCGATCAACTCGCCGCTGCTGGAGGCCTCCATGGACGGGGCGCACGGCGTGCTGCTCTCCATCGCCGGCGGCAGCGATCTCGGTCTGTTCGAGATCAACGAGGCCGCCACGCTGGTCCAGGAGTCCGCGCACGAAGAGGCCAACATCATCTTCGGTACGGTCATCGACGATTCGCTGGGCGACGAGGTCCGGGTGACGGTCATCGCCGCCGGCTTCGACTCCACCCCGCAGATCCTCCCGCCGACGGTCGACCATCGGACCGCCCGGCAGCCCGCTCCGGCGCCGGCCCCCCAGGCCAGCCCGTACCAGTCGGCGCAGCCGAGCCAGTCGGCGCCGTCGTATGCCTCCGCGCCGCGTCAGGCGTCCGCCCCGCCGCAGCAGCCGGCCGCCCCGGCGTACGAGGCGCCCCGCGCCCCGGCCCCGAGCTACTCCCAGCAGCCGCCCGCGCCGGCCTACCCGCCGGCGCAGACCCCGCCGCAGCAGCAGTCGGTGGGCAGCCGCTACGGCAGCACCCGGCAGGTCCCGGTGGACGAGGACGACGTCGACGTCCCCTCGTTCATGAAGCGCTGACCGGGTCCGCCGAACTCCTGACGGACAGCTGATGCCCCCCGCACCCTCCCGATCCGGACCGGCCACCCGGCCGGTCCGGATCCGGCGCGTGCTCACCACCCGCGCGGGTGGGGTGTCCCGTCCGCCGTACGACTCGTTCAACCTGGGTGCCGCGGTCGGGGACGACCCGGCGGCGGTCGTGGCCAACCGGTCCCGGTTGGCCGAGGTCAGCGGGGTCGGCCGCGGCAACCTGGTGTTCATGGACCAGGTGCACGGCACCCGGGTGCGCGGGGTGGACCGACCGACCCCTCCGAACACCTCGGTCACCGCGACGGACGGCCTGGTGACGACCACGGTCGGCCTGGGTCTGGCCGTCCTGGTGGCCGACTGCGTACCCGTACTGGCCGGGGATCCGGTCGCCGCGGTGATCGGCGTCGCCCACGCCGGACGCAAGGGCGCCGCGGCCGGGATCGGCCGGGAGTTGCTCGAGCAGATGGTGGCGGCCGGAGCCGAGGTCGGGCGGGTCGAGGTGCTGCTCGGCCCGGCCGTGTGCGGGTCCTGCTACGAGGTACCGGCAGCCATGCGCGACGAGGTGGAGGCGGCCCTGCCCGGTTCGGCCACCACCAGCACGCGGGGGACGCCGGCGCTCGACCTGCGGGCCGGGATGAGCGCACAGCTCCGGTCCGCCGGGGTGGCCGGAGTCCGGACCGACCCACGGTGCACCGTCACCGATCCGGCATTGTTCAGCCACCGACGGGCCACCGCGGAACGACCTCCGCGGCCGACGGGGCGGCTCGCCGGCCTGATCTGGATGGAACGGTGACGCCCCGCGCCCGGGCGGCTCCGACCGGGTCGACGGAGGCGAGAAGTGGTGTGTCGCACCACTCTTTGCCGATCACCGACAGCTAATCTCGACGCAAGACTTCGGTCCCTCGGGACTGTGTTCCACAGCGCATCACCCGCACGAGAACCACCCGCACGACCGGTCCGCGCCCCATCGGGGTGCGTACCGCACGACTGTCGAAGTACCCGAGGAAGGATGCACAACTCATGGGATCGTGGAAAAAGGTGGGAGCCTTCCTCGGACTCGTCCCGGACGACCAGCGTCGTTTCGACGGTCCGGACGACGGGTACGCCGACGAGTACTCCGAGGAGTATTCGGCCGAGTACCGCGAGGATCGCGCCGACCGTGGCAGCCGGTACGACGCCCCTCAGCACGACGGGCAGGTCGAGCGGCCCGTCCACCAGAACGCCGCCGCCCGTGGGGCCGACCGCTTCGGCGCCGACATCGAGACGCAGGGAGCCCTGGCTGTGCAGACCCGTCCGGAATGGCGCCGCGAGCCCGAGGCCGCCCCGTCGTCGGCCCGTCCGGTCACGGTCAAGCTGACCGGGTTCAGCGAGGCCCGGGTCATCGGCGAGAAGTACCGCGAGGGTCAGCCGGTGATCCTGGACATGACCGAGATGGACGACGCCGGCGCGCGCCGCCTGGTCGACTTCGCCGCTGGTCTCGCGTTCGCGCTGCACGGTTCGATCGACAAGGTCACCACCAAGGTCTTCATGCTGATGCCGCCGGACACCGACCTGTCCGACGTCGCCGCTCCCGGTGCCATCGCAGCGACCTACGCCGCGGCCGGTCGCTGACCGGTCCGGCATCTCCCCGAGGCCCGTCACGACCCACCCCCTGCGGCGGTCGCTCGCCGGGCGGGGTGGGGATGCGGTACAAGTGATGGTGTGAGCTATTTCTGGGCCGCGATCTATCTGGTGCTCTGGCTGTTCCGGCTGGCGCTGCTGGGTCGGATCGTCATCGAGTTCGTGCGGGTGTTCGGGCGTACCTGGCGACCCGTCGGGGTTCCGGCCGTCGCGATGGAGGTGCTCTACAGCACCACCGATCCGCCGGTCAAACTGTTCCGGCGGGTGATTCCGCAGGTCAAGCTGGGCGGCGTAGGGTTCGATCTCTCGATCCTGGTGCTGTTCGTCGTGGTCTTCATCCTGATGACGGTGGTCGCGAACCTCGCGACCTGACGGGCGGGTCCGCCCCGGGCGCGACCGCTCGCGGCGCGATCACCCGGGGCATGACCATGCCGCGGGGGAGCATGTCGCCCGCGATTCGAACCACCTGTCGGGTGAACGACACCAGCCGTACGACACGCTGGCCGCGTCTGACGCAGGCCGCATCACGAGCAAGGAGAACAGCCATGGGGTTGACCCCCGCCGACGTGCACAACGTCGCGTTCAAGAAGCCGTCCATCGGCAAGCGCGGTTACGACGAGGACGAGGTCGACGCCTTCCTCGACCTGGTCGAGACCGAGATGACCCGGCTCATCGAGGCCAACGCGGACGGCAGCGGGTCCGCCGCCCCGGCCGCCCCCGCCGCCTCGGCGCCCACCGCCACCTCGTCGCCGGCGGCCTCGTCCTCCGATGAGGCCGGCCAGCCGACCCACACCCAGGCGGCGCGGCTGCTCGGGCTGGCCCAGGAGACGGCCGACCGGCTCACCTCCGAGGCCCGCACCGAGTCCGAGACGCTGCTGACCGACGCCCGCGCCAAGGCCGAGGCCCTGGTGGCCGACGCCCAGGAGAAGGCCGACGCGCTCGCGGCGAAGTCGGCGGCCGACGCCGACGCGACCGTCGCCGACAGCCAGGCCCGCGCCGATGCCCTGGACACCGAGTCCAAGGCCACGTACGCCGCGGTCACCGGTCAGCTGGAGGCCGAGAAGGCCACCCTGCAGACCACCATCGCGGACCTGCGCAGCTACGAGCGCGAGTACCGGACGCGGCTCAAGGCGTGGATCGGCGAGCAGCTCGAGCAGCTCGACGAGGTCGGCGCGGCCCCGGTCACGAACGTCCGCACCTCGGACTCCGGCGCCGACACCGACGAGGCCGGGTCCCTGGTGGATCAGGACGGTCACAGCGACAGCGCGGACGCCGTGGTCGACGCGGATCGCGGCGCGACCGGTGACACCGACGAGGCCGGTTCGCTCGTCGATGCCGACGGCAGCAGCGACAGTGCGGCCGCGGTCGAGGCCGCCGCCGAGCCGGTCACCGTCACGAAGACCTTCGGCCGCCGGCGGTAGTCCCAGCATGACGCACGCCCGTCCGCCCCGGAATTCCCGGGGCGGGCGTTATGCTTGCCACGGCGTCGACCCGGCCATCACCGGCGAGCCATCCGGAAGAACGGGACCCCCGGCAGGGTCGGTCCTCACTAGACCCGGACGGGTCCGGCCCGTCATCGCCGGGAACGAGCGGCTCGCGCTGTATCCGGCGCGGGCAAGCGGGGTGGTACCGCGGGATCAGGTCGTCACCTGATGTCGTCCCTGCACGGTGCGGTGACCGGTCCGTCGGTCGCCCCGGGCAGAGGGATCCACCATGAGCGACGACACGACACCGACGACCGGCGCAACCACCACGGTCGGGGCATCCGTGTACCCCGCCCCCGGGACCACCGGCACCAGTCGGGTCGACGCCCACCCCGACTTCCCGGCCGTCGAGCGCGACGTGCTGTCGTACTGGGCCGCCGACGACACGTTCCAGGCCTCGGTCGACCAGCGGCCGGCGGGCGAGGACGGCAGCAACGAGTTCGTCTTCTACGACGGCCCTCCGTTCGCCAACGGACTGCCGCACTACGGTCATCTGCTCACCGGATACGTCAAGGACCTGGTGCCGCGCTACCAGACGATGCGCGGGCGGCGCGTGGAGCGCCGCTTCGGGTGGGACACTCATGGGCTGCCCGCCGAGGTCGAGGCCGAGCGGCAGCTCGGGATCAAGCACAAGGCCGAGATCGAGTCGATGGGCATCGAGCAGTTCAACGACGCCTGCCGCACCTCGGTGCTGCGGTACACGCACGAATGGCAGGAGTACGTCACCCGGCAGGCGCGTTGGGTCGACTTCACCCACGACTACAAGACCCTCGACCTGGACTACATGGAGTCGGTCATGTGGGCCTTCAAGACCCTGTGGGACAAGGGTCTGATCTACGAGGGCTACCGGGTGCTCTGGTACTGCTGGCGCTGCGAGACCCCGCTCAGCGCGACCGAGACCAAGATGGACGACACCTACCGTTCCCGGCAGGACCCGGCGGTCACCGTCGCACTGCGACTGACCTCGGCCGATCCCGTCCTGGACGGGGTGTCCGCGCTGATCTGGACGACCACGCCGTGGACCGTCCCGTCGAACCTGGCCGCCGCGGTCAACCCCGACGTCGACTACGTGGTGGTGGAGCCGGCTGCGGAGGCGCCGTCGCAGGGCCGGTTCCTGCTCGCCGCCGCGCGGGTCGCCGCGTACGCGCGGGAGCTGGGCGAGGAGCCGACGGTGCTGGCCACCTACACCGGGGCCCAGCTGGTCGGCACGCGGTACCGCCCGCCGTTCGACTTCTTCGTCGCGACGCCGGACGGGCCCGGGCTCGGTGGTCCGAACGCGCACCAGATCCTGGCCGCGGACTACGTCACCACCGAGGACGGCACCGGGGTCGTGCACATCGCGCCGGCCTTCGGTGAGGAGGACAAGGCCGTCACCGACGCCGCCGGCATCGACGTGGTCAACCCGGTCGACGCCCGCGGCACGTTCACCTCCCTGGTCCCGACGTACGAGGGCCTGCAGGTGTTCGAGGCCAACGTGCCGATCATGGCCGACCTCAGGGAGGCCGGGCTGCTGGTGCGTCGGGAGACCTACGAGCACCCCTACCCGCACTGCTGGCGCTGCGACACCCCGCTGATCCAGCGGGCGGTGTCCTCGTGGTTCGTGGCCGTGACGAAGTTCCGCGACCGGATGGTCGAGCTCAACCAGGAGATCACCTGGGTGCCCGCGCACATCAAGGACGGCCAGTTCGGGAAGTGGCTGGAGGGCGCCCGCGACTGGTCCATCTCCCGCAACCGGTTCTGGGGTTCGCCGATCCCGGTGTGGACCTCGGACGATCCGGCGTACCCGCGGGTCGACGTGTACGGATCGCTGGATGCGTTGCAGGCCGACTTCGGCGTGCGGCCGGAGGATCTGCACCGCCCCTACGTGGACCAGCTGACCCGGCCCAACCCGGACGATCCGACGGGCCGCTCGACGATGCGCCGGGTGCCGGAGGTGCTGGACTGCTGGTTCGAGTCCGGGTCGATGCCGTACGCGCAGGTGCACTACCCGTTCGAGAACAAGGAATGGTTCGACGGGGCACTGGACGGGTCCGGCGGCCACTACCCGGGCGACTTCATCGTCGAGTACAACGGGCAGACCCGCGGCTGGTTCTACACGCTGCACGTGCTGGCGACGGCGTTGTTCGACCGCAAGGCGTTCGAGACCTGCGTCGCCCACGGCATCGTGCTCGGTGACGACGGCGCCAAGATGAGCAAGTCGCGGCGCAACTACCCCGACGTCGGTGAGGTGTTCGAGCGGGACGGCAGCGACGCCATGCGCTGGTTCCTGATGTCCTCGCCGATCCTGCGCGGCGCCGATCTGGTGGTCACCGAGGCCGGCATCCGGGAGAGCGTCCGGCAGGCGGTGCTGCCGCTGTGGAACGCCTGGTACTTCCTGTCGTTGTACGGGAACGCCGCGGGCCGGGCGGGCACCCTGCGCACCGACTCCCCGCACCAGCTCGACCGGTACGTGCTGGCCAAGACGGCGCAACTGCGCGACACGTTGACCGCACAGCTGGACGTCTACGACATCGCCGGGGCCTGCGCGAGCGTGCGCAGCTACCTGGAGGTGCTGACGAACTGGTACGTGCGACGGTCGCGCCAGCGGTTCTGGGACGGTGACGCCGATGCCATCGACACCCTGCACACCGTGCTGGAGACGGTGACCAGGCTGATGGCGCCGCTGCTGCCGCTGACCGCCGAGGCGATCTGGCGCGGACTGACCGGCGGGCGCTCGGTGCACCTCGCGGACTGGCCGGCGCAGACGGTCGGTGGTGCGGGGGTTCTGCCCTCGGATCCGGCCCTGGTGGCGGCGATGGACGAGGCACGCGAAGTGGCGTCGGTGGCGCTGTCGCTGCGCAAGGAGTCCGGTCTGCGGGTGCGACAGCCGTTGGCGGCGTTGACGGTGGCGCTCGCGGACCCGGAGCAGCTGCGCGAGTTCACCGCGTTGCTGGCCGATGAGGTGAACGTGCGGGAGGTCCAGCTCACGGAGCTGGCCGAGCTCGACGGCCGGGTGAGCCGGCGGTTGACTGTCAACGCCCGGGCGGCCGGGCCGCGGCTCGGCAAGGGCGTGCAGCAGGTGATCAAGGCGTCGAAGGCGGGGGACTGGACGCTGGAAGCCGACGGAACGGTGACCTGCGGCGGGATCCCGTTGCAGGACAACGAGTTCAGCCTCGAGTTGGCGGCGACCGGCAACGCGTCGGAGGCGGTGGGGGTGCTGCGCGGCGGTGGGTTCGTCTCGCTCGACACCCAGCTGGACGACGATCTGCTCGCCGACGGGATCGTGCGCGACATCGCCCGTGGCGTGCAGGATCTGCGCAAGAAGCTGGGTCTGGAGGTGTCCGACCGCATCCGCCTCGAGGTGGGCGCGGCCGACGCGACGGTGCGGGCTGCGGCAGGCGGTCGGGAGAGCTGGCTCGGTGAGCAGGTTCTCGCCGTTGAGGTGATCGTCACCGATGTCTTGACCGGAGAGGGGGCCGACACGGCCCAGCTCACCGTGGGCACCGGCCTGGACGCGCCGGTCGCGGTGCGGGTGACCCGGGCCTGACCGTCGGGAGGGGCTGCGCGGATCGCATCTGCGCGGCCCATCGGCTGTGGGTGCGTGGATGACATCCGTGCGGCCCACCGGCTGGGTCCACCGGTCTCGGTGTCAGCACGGGATCGGTCTGTGTGGTCCCGTTCGTGTGATCCCGTTCGATGACTGGACGGGCCCTGCGGACGGGCGTTTCGCGGCGCCGGGCGTCGACTCCGGGCGATACGAGCCCCGGGCTGGGGGTCGATCCGGCTCACCGGCCGGCTCCACGTCCGACTGAGCCTGGACGTGCTGCCCGCTCAGGATTGCTCGGTGTCGAGGAAGGCGAAGGGCGGCTCCTCGGGGTCGCGGATGAGTCGTTCGGCGGCGATGGCGTGGGCACGCACCGCCGGGTGCGGGTCCGTCCGCGATCGGCGGAGCGCAGGGAGTGCCACCTCGCCGAGCGTCGCGAAGGCTCGGCACAGACTGAGTTGGACGTCGCGCTCGCCCCGTCCGAGCTGGGCTGTCAGCGTCTCGGCCAGGGCGACGCGCTGCTCAGCCGGCACGAGCCCGGCAGCGGTGCGCCAGGCGGCCCGGGCGACGTCGTCGTGGGCGTCGGCGAGGAGGGCGGGGGTGATCGCCGGCCAGGCCCGCTGGTCGCCGATCTTCGACAGGGTGTGCAGCGCCTGACTGCGTGCCTGCGGGGTCTCCGAACGCAGCTCGACCAACAACGGATCGATGGTCAGCTCGGGGTCATGACGAATGAGCGCCCAGGTCAGGATCTCCCGCACGGAGAAGTCCGGTTCCACGGCGCACCGTTCGACGAGCACCTCGACGTACCCGGGGTCCGGCCTGGTCCCGGCGGCCATGGCAGCCTGCAGACGGGCGGACGGCTCTGCCGCCGTCAGCGCCGTTCTCAGCTTCCACGCCGCGGTGCTGTCCTCCACGAGGTCCTCCCTGCGTCGACCTGCTCTCCCCATTGTGGACGTCAGGTCCGCGGGGTCACGGGTACTCCGCCCGCGGCGGCGATCATGCTGACCGCCGATGGCGGACGACGCCTCGACACACTGACGCTCGCCGCTCACCGATGGCCGCTTCTCGGTCGTTCATCGTCGGCCGCGCGCGGCATCCTCCGTTGTCCCATGGCTACCCGGGTCAGAACGGCGGCGGGTCGTCACGGGCGTCACGGGCGTCCGGCGGGGTCCTGGAGTCGGCGTCGGCTGCGCGCGGTCTGTCGAGTTGTTCCCGGAGGTGCTGGTGCAGGAGGAGGGACACCAGGTCGTCCTCGACCATGCTCGGCCCGCGGTCGACCTCGAGATCCCTACCCGTACCCGCACCCGGGTCACCTGTGCTCCCGCCTGCCACATCGGGCTGGGTGGGGTCCGCCGGACATTGCAGGTGTCGGTGTTCCAACCGGTCGGTGACGGGGCGTCGTGTCACCGACTGTGCGGGCCGTGGTGGGGAGGAATCGCTCTGATGGTCCCGGATGTCCGCGGGGGCGGTGGTGTCGGACTCGATGTCCAAGCCGACTGCACTGTTGCTACCCACACCCCCGTCAGCGCCGGAGGTGATCGCCGGGGCGGTGGAGTCGTCGAGATCGGTGAGATCGATGGTGATCTCGCAACCCCAGTCCTCGGGGGTGCGCACGATCCAGCCCGAGGGGACGGCGACCTGGCGGGGTGGGTCGGGGTAGGTGTGTCCAGTGGGGCTGCGCCAGGTGACGCCCATCCCGGCGGGGTCGGCGGGTGAGGGCTGGTCTCGGCGCAGGGTCCAGTCGGTGTGGTGTTTGAACAGGTGGTGTCGTCGGCAGAGCGGGTCGAGGTTGGTCGTGGTGGTGGGTCCACCGGCGCCAGGTGTCCGGTGGTTGTAGGGGTTGCGGTGGTCGATGTCGCAGCGCCAGGCGGGTTGGCGGCAGGAGGGGAAGCGGCAGGAGTCGGCCAGGGCGGTGAGGTGATCACGCAGGTCTTGGCGTGGCCTGTACTGGTGGGTGCCGGCGTGGGTGACGGCGCCGGTGGTGGGGTCGGCGAGCAGGGTGCACAGGGATCCGGCGGAGGCGGCGATGGTGCGGGCCATGCCGGCGGTGATGGCGCCGTAGCCGGCGAGGTCGGCGGGCAGGTCGTCCAGGCCGGCCAGGGTCTCCAGCCCGAGGGTGACCTGCAGGTGGGGTCGGCGGCCCTGCCGGGACAGGCGGCGGGTGGCGCGCTGATCGGCGCGGCGGACCACACCCCCGGCAGAGGCAGAGGCGACGCTGGCGGATCCGGCAGAAGATCCCCCGGAGCGAGCAGGCGGGGCAGGCGCGGCAGGGCCCGACACCGAGTCGGCGTCGGCGTCGGCGTCGGCGGCAGCGAGATCTGTCCCGAGGAGCGATGCTGGATCAGCAATGTCGCTGGTTATGGAGCTGCCCGAAGCACCGGCAGTGTTCGCGGCAATGTCGGCGGCGACTCCCGTCACATTGATCGCGTTGGCGGTGTCAGGGGTGAGGTAGTCGGCGAGGTCGACCTGCCCGTGGGTGAGGATCTGCCCGGCCAGGTCGGTCAGCGCATCCACCCGACGGGCACTGATGGACCGGTCGTCGTCAGCGAAGCCGACGGTGTGCGTCGCGAGAAGATCCGCCAACTGGAAGATGCTGACCGCGCCGTCCGCCGTCAGGTAGGCCTTCAGGGTGGACATACCGTCGGTGCCGGGCTGCACCAACAGCCCCCGCTCCTTGCGCGCCTGCTCGTGCCGTTCCTGGGCTCCGCGGGGGTCGACAGCGATCACGGCGGCCGCGGTGGCCTTGCGGGTCGCCGCGGTGGACTGCGCCGCGGCGATCGGCAGCACCCGGCCCTCCACCACACCGGCGAGGTGAGCGGGCAGCGGCGCGGTGTATTCCGCGATGACCCTGGCCTTGCCCCGGTCGATCACCCCGGACGACAACGCCGCCAAAGTAGCGGGCAGTTCGGTGCACATCCGGATCGCGTCCCGGACCTTGACCCCGGCGGTGACCGGGGAGATCCGGAACGTCGCGGCGACCTCACCGGCGGCCATCGACTGCGCCGCATCCAGCACGAACGAACCCAGGACATCGGGATCGGAGTCGGCTGGACCGGTCACTTCCCGGCCGGCCAACCGACCCGCCAGCGCGTACGGATCTCCGGCCACGCCCGGGACGGCGAACGCCGCCAGAGCGCGCATCTGCCACGCCGCCACCGCGGACATCACCCGCTCGGACTCTGCGATCGCATCGACCAGGTCAGCACCGGACATCGACCCCGGGTCGGCACGCAACAGGTCAGGCACGGCAAGGGGCGGGACGACGTCGACCGCCGCCCCGTCCGACTCGTTCCCGTCGTCGTACATGTGTTCGATTCTACGGTTGGAAGAGGTGCGAAGGGAGTCCCCGTCCGGGTGGTCGTCGATAACGACCCAGCATGCGGCTCGTCGAGACGAGGACCGTCAGGACAGGGACAACCGATGAGCCGTTCGACGAAGGGCACCGTGACCCCGTCGGCGGCCCGATCCCATCGGTGTCGACATCACCGGAGTTCTGATCCGACCCATGCGAGGCCCCGCCCCCACCGGGCAACGACAGGAATGGATTCGAGGGCCCGGCCGGGGATCACGCGCGGTACAGCCGGTCGCCGTACGACTCTCCGTAGTACTCCTCGAGCTCGGCCATGGGGGCATCCGGAGCTACCAGGGTCTTGGCCAGGACGGCCGTCGACGGAAGCTCGTCCTTCCACGTCTCGGGGCTCCACAGCTGGGAGCGTAGGAACGCCTTGGCGCAGTGGTGGAAGACCTCGTCGATCTCGACGACGAGAGCCAGGATCGGGCGGTGGCCCTTCACCACGAGCTCATCGAAGAACGGCGCGTCCCGGACGAGGGTGGCGCGACCGTTGATGCGCAGGGTGTCGTCCCGGCCCGGGATGACGAACAGCAGTCCGACGTGCGGGTTGTCGACCACGTTGAGATACCCGTCCACGCGCCGGTTCCCAGGCCGCTCGGCCAGGGCGATGGTCCGGTCGTCGATCACGTGGGCCAGGCGACCGGCCGGATCGCCCTTGGGGGAGACGTCGCAACTGCCGTCCGCCGCGGACGTGGCCAGCAGGCAGAACGGCGACGCGGCCAACCACTGCCGGTCCAGGTCGTGCAGGGTCGGACGGACCTTCCGCACCGCGCGTTCCGCCGGCTCGCCGACCAGGTCGCGCAGCTCACGGGCATCCCGGACGGTTCTCCAGCGTGGATCGACCATGCGGTCACCCTAGGGCCCGCCGCCGGACGGCGGCCACGACATCCTCAGCGTCCGGCCAGCTCGTCCACGCCTCCCGGCCACCTCGGCGTGGTGCCCTGACGGGGTCAGCACCGGTCGTCGCCCGGGTCGGACGGTCGCCCGCCCGGCCCGGCCACGACGACCGACGTCCACGATCGGCCGCCGGGCCGGGAATCGAGACCGCCATGACCACCGTCGTCGCCAGCCCGTTCGCGCTGCCCCTGGCCCGAACCCGTTCCGGTCGGACCACTCTCGTCGCCGCGCCGGATCCACGGGGACTGCGGGTGGCCGATCTCGACGCGTCCCGGCAGGCCGACGTGCTGCAGGTGCTGGCGATCCTGGTCCACACACTGGGCCCGGCCGTGGGGATGGCTGAGGTCCACCGGCACTGGGACGAGACCTACCTCGGTCGCGTCGCCGGCACCGGCGGACCGGCACTGGGGTGGTGGTTCCGCCTGCAGAACCCGGTGCTGAGCTGTGAGTTCGACAGCGACGTGCCGGACCCGTTCGGGCCGGACGTCATCATCCCGGTCGCGCTCACCACCCCCGCCCGCGTCACCGCACCCTGAGCGGACCGCCCGCGGACCTACTCCATGGTCAGCACGACGCGGAACCGCGCGCCGCCGCTCATCATCCGGTCGTACCCCTCCGCGGCCTGCTCCAGCGGGTAGCTCTCGACCATCGGCCGGACGTCCTGCAGGGCACTGAACCGCAGGGTGTCCTCGGAGTCCTTGGACGTGCCCGAGGCGTGGCCGAGCACGCCGGTGCTCCCCGGGATCAGCGCGAACGGCGGGATCTGCATGGGATCCGCGGACGCACCGACGACGACCATCCGGCCGCGGGGGCGCAGACCACCGACCACCGAACTCATCGCGTCGGGGGCGGTGACGGTGGCCAGGATGGTGACCGCACCACCCAGCTTCTGCAGCTCCTCCGCGACGTCCACCGCGGTCGAGTCCAGGTAGTGGTGCGCCCCGAGCTGCAGGGCCTGCTCCTTCTTGTCCGTGCCTCGGGCGATGGCCACCGTCTCGAAGCCCATCTTCCGGGCGAACTGCACCCCGAGGTGGCCGAGGCCGCCGACACCGAGGATCGCGACGAGATCCCCGGCCCGGGCGCCGCTCTCGCGCAGGGCGTTGAACGTGGTCACCCCGGCGCACAGCAGCGGGGCGGCGTCGACGGCGGCCAGATCGTCGGGGATGGAGGCCAGCGCGCCGGCCGGGACGACGACGTGATCGGCATAACCGCCGTCGTACGCGATGCCGGGCACCTGCCCGTTCACACAGCTGATCAGGTCACCGCGCCGACAGGGGTCGCAGTGCCCGCAGTTGCCGCCGAACCAGCCGACGCCGACCCGCTGGCCGACCTGCCACGGTTCGACACCCTCGCCGACGGCCTGGATGGTGCCGGCGATCTCGTGGCCGGGCACCCGCGGGTATTCGATGGGCATGCCGCCCTCGACGGTGAACGCGTCGGAATGGCAGACGCCGCAAGCCTGCACCCGCACCAGCACCTCGCCCCGGCCCGGCTGCCGGATCTCGCGCTCGACGAGCTCGAGCTGCTGGCCGGGACCGGCCACCTGGACCACACGTGTCTGAGTCATGCGACCAGCAAACCACCCGGCGGCTCGGGCGCCCACGGTCAGGGCGCTGACCAGCCACCATGGGCAGCGTCGCGCAGGGCGCGACGGACGTCGACCGCCGCGCCCAGCTCGTCACGACCCCGGAGCTGGGCGGGGGTGCGGTCGCGGAGCAGGGCGGTACGGACGGCCGGGGTGACGAACGGGGTGTCGCTGCCGGCCAGGATGAGGTTGCCGCGCTGCCGGTCCTTCAGGGTCGAGGCGTGCGCGATGACGGCGATGTACGGGAACACCGCAGCCAGAGTGCCCAGCTCACCGTGGATCTCGCCCAGCACCCCGATGCTGTTCGCCAGGTAGAGGCCGCCGGGTCGGAGCACCCGCTGGACCTCCCGGGTGAACTCCACGGTGGTCAGGGCCGCGGGGGTGACGGCGCCCGCGAACACGTCCCGGACCACCACGTCGCGGCTGCCGTCCCCGAGGGACTCGGTGACGGTCCGGGCGTCACCGACGCGGATGCGCAGGACCGGTGCGGTCGGCAGCGGGAACCAGCGGCGTACCCCCTCGGCCAGGGCGGCGTCGATCTCCACGGCCAGGTGGCGCGAGCCGGGCAGGGCGTCGGCGAGATGCCGCGCCAACGAGCACCCGCCGGCGCCCAGGTGCAGCACGTCCGTTCGTGCCGTCGGGTCCACCGCTGGTCGGCTGAGGAGGGTGAGCGCGATCCAGCGCAGGTAGTCGAAGTCGAGCAGGCCGGGGTCGTCCAGGTCGTGCACCGAACTGGGCACCCCGTTGACCAGCAGGACCAGGGTGGACGGGCGATCCAGGTCGCGGACGATCTCCGCGGTTCCGGTGTCGATCGGGTGCGGCCCGAGCAGGGCGTCGGTGGCGGCGGCGGTGTCGCCGCCGGAGGTACGGGATCGGTCGGACGGTCGGCGGGGCACCCTGCCATCCGATCACACGGTGGGTGGCAGGCCGGTCGGTGTGACAGCGGGGCCGGCGGAGCGGGCCGCAGGAGGAGTGGAGCCCCCAGTGGAGCCGGCCGCGCGCAGATCGGCCAGCTCCGCGCGCAGGGCCCGGACCTCGCGGGCCAGCTCGGCGGTCTCGGAGAGCTGACCGGCCGGGACCGGGGTGTCGGGGGTCACGGCAGTGGAGGGAGTGGCAGCGGCAGCGGGCTGCGGAGCTGCCCGGGAGAACAACCAGTTGGCGAAGGACGCCGTCCAGACGCCGATCAGCGCGACACCGCCGAACACCAGCACCCCACCCAGCACCCGCCCCACGGCCGTGCGCGGGTAGGTGTCGCCGTACCCGACCGTCGTCACCGAGGTGACGGCCCACCAGACCGCGTCGCCGAGTGACCGGATCGTCGCGTCGTGCACGTGGCGTTCCACGACGAGCACGTTGACCGCGATACCCCACATGAGCACCACGGTGACGAACAGCGCGTAGATCATCACCTGATTGCGCAGCGATCGCATGGCCAGGTGGTGCACCACGATGACCAACGCGATCACCCGCAGGAAGTGCAGGTGCGGGACGATGGTCAGGACGATCAGCACGAGGTCGGGCCAACGTGCGCGCAGGAACCATCGGCGGCTGTGCGCCAGACACAGTCGGATCAGGTAGTCGACGAGGAAGTACGCCCAGCAGACCACCCCGACGGCGGAGAAGCCGACCACCGTGGCCCGGGGCGGACGGTCCAGGACGAACAGCCAGGACATCGAGGCCATGAACACCGCGGACACGACGACGACCGCCGGCACGCTCCGCCGCTCCCAGTCCAGCACCCGCTTCTCGCTCGGTGGGCCCGACCGGAAGAGGCGGGTGGGGCCGGACAGGGTCGCGGCACCCTCCACACTCATTGACTCATCGTAATCGAAGGCGCACTCAGAGTGGATGAGCCAGACCTGCGGCAGACTGGGTCCGATCGCCCGTCCCGATGACCGGAGGTGTCAGCGTGCCGCTGCACGATCGCCGCTGCGCCGTGGCCCGTGGATGGACGACATGGGGCCGCTGATCCAGCTCGTCCTCGTGCTGGCCGTCCTGGTCATCGCCGGGATGCTGCTGTTCCGGACCGCCCGCCAGGTTCCGCCGGCGTCGGGCCGGCGGGTACGACCGGTGGACGCCCTGCCGGCCCTGCCGGCCGTTCCCGCCCATCGCGGTCCCTGGCAGGCGCGGTACCTGCTGGACGGCGACACCATGGTGTGGTCGGTGGTGCGCACCGTCACCGACGCCCGCGGTGAGTGGGAGGAGACCCAGGCGATCATCCGGATCGACTCCGGGGCGGCCGATTTCGACGAACGCTTCGTGGCCGGGGAACGCAAGGCCCACGAACGGGCGCTCCTGCTGAACAGCTCCCTGTCGCCCTGAGGCTGCCGCGCCGGCGGGTCAGAGCGAGTCGAACAACTGCGACAGCGTGTCCGAGCAGCCCGCGTCGATCTTCACGGTCGCCTGCGGGTCGCCCCGGGTGGTGCCCCGGTTCACGATCACCACCGGGATGCCGCGGGCTGCCGCATGCCGGACGAAGCGGTACCCCGACATCACCGTGAGGGACGATCCGGCCACCAGTAGCGCCCCTGCCGCATCGACGGCGGCGTAGCAGCGGGCGACCCGGTCGCGGGGGACGTTCTCCCCGAAGAACACCACGTGCGGCTTGAGCACGCCGCCGCACACCAGGCAGTCGACCAGGTGGAAGCCGGAGGTGTCCTCCAGCTCGACATCGCCGTCCGGCGCGGTCGCCAGGTGGTCCTGCGCGGCCGCGTCGACGAGCGGGTTCACCGACTCCAAGCGCTCGTGCAGCTCGGCGCGTGAGCTCACCGTCCGGCACTGCAGGCAGATCACCTCGTCGATGCGGCCGTGCAGCTCGACCTGCGCGCGGGTGCCGGCCTCGGCGTGCAGTCCGTCGACGTTCTGGGTGATCAGGAAGAGCAGACGGCCCCTCGCCTCGAGCCCGGCCAGCGCACGGTGACCGTCGTTCGGGGCGGAATGGGCCAGGCGCCGCCAGCCGAGGTGGCTGCGGGCCCAGTAGCGCTGCCGGGCGACCGGACCGGAGCAGAACTCCTGATACGTCATCGGACGCCGCGGCGGGGCGCCCGGTCCGCGGTAGTCCGGGATGCCGGAGTCGGTGCTCATGCCCGCGCCGGTGAGCGCGACGATCGGTCGGCCGGTCAGCAGTCGGACGGCCCGCGCCAGGTCGTCCGCATCCCGTTCGGTCGCCGACGCACGTGTTCCGTCCACGGTGGTCTCGACGATCACGCCGTCGACGGTACGCGCAGGCCCGGGCCGGACAGTGCGCCTGGACTACCGTCCTCCGGCATGAGCGAACCGCCGCGGACGCCGCTGCCGGACCGGGTCGAACGGTCCGGGCTGACGCTCGTCCGCTGGCAGGAGGACGACGCGCCCGCTCTGCACCGGCTGATCCTGGACAACCTCGATCACCTCCGCCCGTTCATGGCCTGGACGGCGGGGGAGCCGCGCACACCGGAGGAGCACCATGCGCTGATCGCCGGCTGGACGCGGGAATGGGCGGCCGGCGGCAGTCTCGTCGTCGGCATCCGGCAGCACGACACCTGGGTCGGTTCGGCCGGCCTGCACCGCCGGGGCGGCCCGGACGAGCTGGAGATCGGCTACTGGGTCGACCACCGGCACCTCCGGCAGGGGGTGGCGACGGCGACGGGACGCGCGCTGACCGATCTGGCCTTCACCGTCCCCGGTATCCAGGTGGTGTCGATCGTGCACGACCTGGCCAACCTGGCCAGCGCCGCCGTCCCCGCCCGGCTCGGCTTCCGGCGGCTCGCCGACCGCGACTCCCTCGCCCCCCAGGGGCCCGCGGGGACCGGGCGTGACGGGGTGTGGGTGACGAGCCGGGCGGAATGGGCGGCGGCCCGGTGACGCCGGGGTCCCCGGACCCCGCCCGCCGCCGGGAACCGTTCAGGGTCGGAGGTTCTCGAGATCGGCGAGCAGGGCGGGGTGGGTCGGCCGCCAGCCCAGGGTGGCCCGGGTGTGCGCACTGGTCGCCGGCTGGTCCAGCGCGAAGATCGCTCCGAACGGGCCGAAGTCCTCGACCGGTAGCGGCTCGACGGGCAGGCCCAGTCGCCGGCCGATGACCGTGGCGATGTCCCGGACCCTGTCGCCCTCGTCGGCGACCGCATGCCAGGCCGTCCCCGCGGGGGCGGACTCCAGGGCGAGCCGGAACAGCACCGCGGCGTCCTTCGCGTGCACCGCGGGCCAGCGCTGGGCGCCGTCGCCCGGGTAGCCGGACACCCCGGACAGGCGGGCGGCCTCGGTCAGCATCCCGGCGAAACCACCCCGGCCCCCGTCGTGCACGGTGCGCGGCAGCCGCACCGCGGTGCTGCGGACGCCCTCGGACGCCAGCGCGAGCACCGCGTTCACCGTGCGCCCCCGGCCGCCGACCGGCCCGTCGGTCGGCAGCGGATCGGCCTCGGTGGAGGCGCGGCCCGGGATCCACGGCGTGCCGGACACGGTGACCAGGGGGCGGCCGGTGCCGGTCAGTGTCTCGCCGAGGGTGGTCAGCGCGGCGGTCTCCTCGGCCACGGACGCGGCTACGGCCCCGGCGGTGCTGTAGTCACCGCCGAAGGCCAGGCTGATCACCCCGTCGGCCCGCTCGGCCCCGGCGCGCAGGACGTCGAGGTCGGCGGTGCTCCCGCGGAGGACCTCCGCGCCGGCCTCGTGGATCTGCCGGGCGGCGGTGTCCGACCGGGCGAGGGCGAGGACGGTGTGGCCGTGGGCGAGCAACTCGGTGACCACGGCGGTGCCGATGGTGCCGGTGCCGCCGGTGACGAAGACCTGCATGACGAGCCTCCTGCTGTGATGGGACATGTGTCTCGTCACCGTAGCAAAGTCATGGGACACCAGTCCCGTCGCGAGGGCGCCGGGGTCACGTCCGGGTCTTCTAGGCTGGCGGACATGGGGCGATGGGAACCGGGGGCGACGCAACGTCTCGTCGTCGCGGCCGTGGACCTGTTCACCGAGCAGGGGTACGACGCCACCACGGTGGCGCAGATCGCCGAACGGGCCGGGGTCACCCGCAGCACCTTCTTCCGCCACTTCGCCGACAAGCGCGAGCTGCTGGTCGCCGGCCAGGAGACCCTGAGCAGACTGCTGGCCGACGGCATCGCCGAGGCGCCGGACGGGGCCAGCCCGCTCGAGGCGGTGGCCGTCGGCCTGGACCGGGCGTCCAGCGAGATGGGGCCGGTCAACCGGGATCTCGGCCCCCGGCTCTCCGCCGCGGTGGCGGCGAGCACCGAACTGCAGGAACGGGACGCGCTCAAGAGCGTCGGGATGGCGGCGGCCATGACCGCGGCGCTGGTGGCCCGCGGGATCCCCGATCCGACCGCGCATCTCGCGGCCGAACTGGGTGTGCTGGCGTTCAAGCGCGGGTACGCGGCCTGGTCCACGGGGGAGCGGGACGGGACGGGGCTCGCCCCGCACGCCCTCGCCGCCCTGGCCGAGCTGCGGGCGGCCACCGCGTCGTTGGGATAGGGCCCGGCGCCCGTCGGAGGGGGCCCGGCCTGCGACGGTCCGACCTAGGGTGAACCATGCGACGGCGCGGGACGGGTCTGGCGGTGATCGTCCCTGCCGTCCTGCTGGCCGTGATCCTGCCCAACCTGGGTGAGCGCCAACTGCCGGGTCGGGCCCAGGGGATACCGCTCCGCCTCGCTCCCGCCGTCGGTGACTGCGTGTCGACCCCGTTCCGGCCCGACCGGCAGGAGACGGGCGCGCTCGCCGTCGTCGCAGACGCGGACCTGCGGATCGGCCCGTGCGACGGCACCCGGTACGGGGAGGTCACCGCCGTGCTGGACGGGGCCGGGGCGTACGACGGCGCGAACAGCGACGGGCGATACCTGTCCGGCGAGTTCGCCGGCGCGGCGTACGTCTGCGATTACCAGACGCAGGATTACCAGGGGGTCCCGGCCGCGCTGCGCGGTGGGGCGCTGTTCGCCGACATCTGGTCCAGCAGGTTGTTCACCCCGTCCGTGTCGGTGGTCCCGGACGAGCGGCAACGTGCCGCCGGACAGAACTGGACGGCCTGCGTGGCCTTCCGGGTCGACGCCGCCGAGCAGGTCGCGCCGTTCGATGCTTCGGTGCGCGATCTGTACCGCACCGGCACGCCACCGGCGGACGCCGGGAGCTGCGAGGACGTCGCCGATCCCGCCGTGGCGCGGGCCGTGCCCTGCGGCCGGCCGCACCAGGTGGAGCTGATGGCAACCAGCACGACCATGCTGGTGGACTCGGCCACCGGACAGCTCGTCACGGACCCGTTGCTACCCGAATGCGTCGCACTGGTCGGCCTGCTGACCCGGCGGCCCGACCTGGACGCCGAGGGTGGGCTGACCGTGTCGGTGGACGCGAGCTACCGGAAGCAGGCCACCGGAGAGGCGGTGGGTGATCCCGGGGCGCAGACCGACGAGGTCCTCCAGGACCTGCGGTGCCGTGTGGTGGCACTGGCCGGTCGGACCCTGTCCGGAACGCTCCTCGGACTGGGTGACCGCCCCGTGCCCTGGACCTGACCCGTCCTGACCCCGCCCGACCGCCCGACCGCCCGACCGGCTCAGCCCTCCGGGTCGTTCGACCGGTCGATGTCGGCTGGGGCCGGGCCGGTGGCGGCCTCGTCGGTGACGGGGGCGCGGGCGTGGGCGAGCAGGCCGAGGAGGGGGAACAGCAGGACCGAGATGATGCCGGCGCCGACCAGCGACGCGGCCAGCGAACCGGTCAGCTCACCACGCTCCACCCCGATGCCGGTGACCGCGATGATGATGGGCAGACCGGTCGCGGTCAGCAGGGCCAGCGCGGCCCGGTCGGTGCGCGCCGCTCCCTTCGGTGCCGACAGCAGGCCGGATCCTCCGCGGATCACCAGCATGACCAGCACGAACACCGGGAGCAGGACCAGGGCCCGGCCGTCGCCGAGCAGGGCGGTCAGATCGAACGTCATGCCGGTGTGCACGAAGAAGATCGGCACCAGCAACCCGAACCCGAGGCCCTCGAGCTTGCTCTCCACCGACTCCGCGTCCGCCGGCGTCGCGTTCCGCAGCACCAACCGCATGAGCACCCCGGCCGCGAACGCACCGAGCAGCATGTCCAGGCCCAGGGCGAGGCTCAGTCCGGCCAGCACGGCCAGCACCAGGATGACCAACCGGACCGCGAACTGGCCGCTGGTGTGCAGGGTGGCGGTGATCAGCCGGTGCACCCGCAGGTGTGTGCCCTTCGCCGCCATGGCGATGGCCAGCGCGGTGACCGCGACGAAGGCGAGCAGGACGATCGCGGCCTTCCCGGGATTGCGTCCGGACAGGAACACCGAGATCGCGATCAGCGGCCCGAACTCGCCGACCGCACCGACCGCCACCACCGCGGTGCCGAACCGGGTGCGCAGCTCGCCGGCGTCCCGGAGCAGGGGGATCAGTGCCCCCAGGGCGGTACTGGTCAACGCCACGCCCAGGTACACCCCGGCCACCGGGTCGGGGGCGGCGACCACGCCGATCGCGACGGTCAGCACCACCGCGAGCAGCCATCCCGCGATCGACCGGCGCAGCGGCCGGCCGTTGATCTGCCGGAAGTCGATCTCCGTGCCCGCCAGGAAGAAGAGCATGGCCACCCCGAGGTCGGCGAGGTCGGCGGTGAACCCGTCCACGGGCGCCCAGCCGAGCACGGCCGGCCCGATGAGGATGCCGAGACCGATCTCGAAGACCACCAGCGGTACCCGCACCACCCGCCCGACGAGGGTGGCCAGCAGCGGAGCCAGCACCACGGCCAGGGGGACCAGCACGATGGCCGTCCAGGAGTCGATCACGGCAGCAGGACCGGCGGCCGGTGGCGGGGCTGGGGCATGCGTGCAGTGTGACGCACCGCCACCACCGGTGACAGAGGGCTCGGAGGGTCTGCGGGTCAGCGGCGGGTGATCCGGTCCGGGACCGCCACCCCGACGGCCAACAACGGGCAGGGCTCGGGCGTGCCCCACGCGGTGGTCAGCGGCAGTACCCCCGCCCACACCGGCGGTGCGCCCGGGGCCAGGTCGCGCTCGTCCTCCCCGGGGGGTCCGGTGCGGATCTTCACGCTCGCCTCGGCCAGGTCCAGGGCCAGGACGGCCGTGGCGGCCAGCTCCCGGCGGTCCGGCTGCCGGGTCGCCGTCCACGAACCGGGAGCCAGGTGCTCGGTGAGCACTCCCAGGCCGTGCCACCGATCGTCCGGATCGGTCACCGGCCGGGCCATCCCCTGGACGACGGCGCACCGGTAGTTCATCGAGTGGTGGAACGCCGAACGGCTGTAGACGATGCCGTCCACCTGGGTGACGGTGAAGCACACCGGCGTCCCGGCGGCCGCGGCCCGCAGCGAGGCCGCGCCGGAAGAGCCGTGCAGGTACAGGGTCTCGCCGTCCCGGCCGTAGCCGGTGGGGATGACCAGCGGACCGGCGTCCAGAGTCATGCCGAGATGCCCGATCAGGCCGGCGTCCAGGACGGCGTACAGATCGGCGCGGTCGGTCCGGGCGCGGCGGGCGCCGCGGTGCACGGTGGATCGGTCGGTGGGGGAGAGCGGAAGGGTGGTCACCGGTGCAGCCTGCCCGGGGCCGTGGCATCCTGGGAGAGCCAATCCGCCGCCGTTTCACCAGGCCACCGGAGCCGGCCACCGGGTTGGTGACGGAAGGAGCGCGGTGCAGCAACCGCCGATCGTGCTGGACCGCTCGACGGGTGTGCCGCTCGCCGTCCAGGTCGCTGCCGCCCTGCGCTCGTCGCCGACCGTGCGCACCGGGGACCGGTTGCCCTCGACCCGGGAGCTGGCCACCGCCCTCGGCGTCAGTCGGACGGTCACCGCCGCCGCCTACGACCAGCTGCTGGCCGAGGGCTGG
Source organism: Nakamurella flavida (assembly GCF_030811475.1). Taxonomy (NCBI): domain Bacteria; kingdom Bacillati; phylum Actinomycetota; class Actinomycetes; order Nakamurellales; family Nakamurellaceae; genus Nakamurella; species Nakamurella flavida. The sequence continues at coordinate 1,193,270 of NZ_JAUSQV010000001.1, read as the reverse complement.
CTGGAGGGGCGGCGGGGTGTCGGGTCGTTCGTGGTCGGGGCGGCCGGGGCCGTCCCGATCGCCCGGTCGTCGCCCGCGGACCTGCCGTTCGCGCCGACGATCGACCTGCGCCCCGGGGCCCCGTGCCTGGAGGTGCTCGACCGGGCCGTGTGGCGGCGGGCCTGGCGGGCCGCCGGTGACGAGCCGCCGGACGGGACCTGGTCGGCCGCCGGCGCCCCGGCGTTCCGGACGGCCGTCGTCGAGCACTTCCTGCGGGCCCGCGGCCTGGCGGCCGACCCCGCCGACGTGCTGGGCACCACGGGCACCTCGGCCGGTGCCGCCGAGGTCGCCCGGCTGCTCCCGCCCGGATCCCGTGTCGGGGTGGAGGATCCGGGCTACCGGCGGTCCGCCGAGGCGCTCCGCGGCACCGGCGCCCGGCTGGTGCCGCTCCGGGTGGACGGCGACGGGCTGGTGGTCGACGAGATCCCCGCCGGCCTGGCCGCCGTCTGCTGCACCCCCGCCCACCAGTTCCCCCTCGGCGGACGGCTGCCCGCCGCGCGGCGCGTCGCCCTGGTCGAGCGGGCGCGGGCCGAGGGACTGCTCGTCCTGGAGGACGACTACGACGGCGAGCTCCGGTACGACGTCGCCCCGCTCCCGCTGCTCGCGTCCCTCGGCCCCGATGTGGTCGTCCTGCTGGGCACCACCTCCAAGGTGCTGACCCCCACCCTCGGGGTGGGCTGGCTGGTGGCCCCGCCCGGCGTGCGTGATCGACTGCTGGCCGTCCGGACCGCGACCGGGACGCGGCCGTCACGGGCCGGGCAGCGGGTGGTCGCCGCGATGGCCGCGCACGGCGACCTGTCCCGTCACCTGCGCCGGTTGACCCGCGAACTGTCCGTGCGGCGGGAGCTGGTCCGGGACACGGTGATCGCCGCCGGACACCACACGCTCGGCGATGCCGCCGGGGCGCATCTCGTCGTGCCGCTGCTCGACCGGGCCGACGAGACCTCCGTGCGGGCAGTGGCTCTCGAGCGGGGGGTCGTCGTCGACGGTCTGGGACGGCACACCCTGCGACCGGAGAGTCCCGATGCACCTGCGGGTCTCGTCGTGGGGTGGGCCGGACCGGATCGGGCCGCGCTGACCCGGGGCCTGGCCGTGCTCGGCGAGGTGCTCCGCACGGTACCGCCGGGCTGACCGACCCGCTCAGGCGTCGACGACGCCGTCCCGGCCCGCCGCGACGAGCAGTTCGGCGAGCTCGGGCATCCTGACCGCTCCCGGGAGCTGGGGGGTGGCGACCCGCAGGAGCGGTCGCGCCGGCGCCGTGACGAAGGTGCGCGACGCGGGCACGAGGTTGATGCCGGCGGCGGCCAGCTCGGCCAGCGCCTGCCCCTCGTCGCGTGCCGGCAGCCAGACGAGCAGGTCGCCCGGGGGGCTCCAGCTCGGCACGCCGTGCCGATCCAGGGCGGCACGCAGCGCGGCGGCCCGGCCGGCGTGCTCGCCGGCCGCGTGGTCCACGGCCGCCAGGGCGCGGGGGTCGCGCAGCATGTACGCGAGGGCGTTCTGCAGGATCCGGCTCTGCGCGACGATGCCGTGACTGCGGAGTTCCCGCACCCGGTCCACCACGTCCCGGGCGCCGCCGATCACCGTCGTGCGCAGGTCGATGCCGAAGGCGCGGCAGTAGGACGTCAACCTGACCACCCGGTCCGGGAGCACCCCGGCGAGCGTGGGATCCCCCGCGGCGGCAGCGATCCCACCCGCGACGTCCTCCTCGACGACCCAGGTGTCGGGGGCCCGGGTGAGGATGACGTCGGCCAGTGCCGCCGACCGTTCCGTGGTCAGCCGGGTGTGCACGCTCAGCGTGCCCCGCGGTTGGTGGAGGAACGTGCGGGCGCCGGCGTCCAGGGCGGCGGCCAGGGAATCCTCCCGGGGGCCGTCCGGATCGGCCGCGACGCCGATGGTGGCGTACCCGAGGGAGCGCAGGTTCGCGACCGTGCCCGGGGTCGTCGGCTCCTGCACGGCCACCAGTCCGCCCGGGGGAGTGGCCGCCTCGCACGTCATCAGGGTGGCCTCCCCGGAGCCGGACACCGTCGTCCACGCCTCGGCCGGGAAGGGCCAGCCGTCGGCGACGGTGGCCCGGAGCAGCTCGGTGATGTGCTCGCGTTGCAGGGCATGGGTGCGCGGCTCCCCGAGACTGGACTCGAAGGCGCGGCGCAGGTCCGGGAGGTGCTCGGCGGCGGGGTGGGCCGAGGACAGGTCGACCGCCGCCCAGCCGTGGAACGGGCGCGGGGCCGCCGCGGAGGTGGGGACGGGCGGCGTCGGCGTGGCCGACGGCGGTCCGACGACGACGGTGCCACCGCGACGCCGGGTCCTGATCAGGCCGCGCTCACCGAGCCGCGACCAGGCCGCCGCCACCGCGGACACACTCGCCCCCGAGGCGGCCGCGAGGTCGCGGATGGTCGGCAGGCGGCTGCCCGCTGTGAGGGCGCCCGACTCGATCCGCCGGGCCACGACCTCGGTCAGCTCGCGGGCCTGCAACCCGCGCACGTCGGCGAGCAGGCGCGCGATCGCCGCGTCGGGGGGCGGTTCGGTGTCGCCCGGTGGGGGAACTGTCGCGGGGGCGCTCATATCGTCGCGAACTATAACCGCCGGAGTGTGTGATCCCCGCCATGATCGATCCGAACGACCCGTGCAGCTCCGCGCAGGTGCCGATACGCATCGGGATGGCCTCGGAGGATGCTGGGAGGAGGGTATGTTCTGCCCATGGCGAAGTATCTACCAGCATTTATCTCGGTGACCGCGGTCGCCGAGATGGTGCGCACCCGTCGGGTGTCCGCCACGGCGGTGGCCGAGCACTTCCTCGACCGGATCGACGAGAACGACCGGGCCGTGCACGCCATCGTGTGGCGGGACGACGAGCAGACCCTGGCCGATGCCGCCCGCATCGACGCGCAGCTGGACGGGGGTGGCCCGCCGCCGCCGCTGGCCGGCGTCCCGATGACGGTCAAGGACCTCTTCTCCGTCGCCGGCCAGCCGGCGACGCACTCCTCCCTGGCCTACGACGAGACCCCGGCGCAGCAGACCGACCTGCTGGTCACCGCGGCGACGTCGGCCGGACTGGTGCAGATCGGCCGGGCGGCCTCCCCCGAACTGGGCATGACCACCTCCTGCGAGAGCGACCGGTGGGGGATCACCCGCAACCCCTGGGACCTGGACCGCTCGCCCGGTGGGTCCAGCGGCGGGTCGGCCGCCGCGGTCGCCGCCGGCCTGGTCCCGGTGGCACTCGGCAGTGACGGCGGCGGGTCCATCCGGGTCCCCGCGGCGTTCTGCGGCGTCATCGGGCTCAAGCCGAGCCGCGGTCTGTTGCCCACCCGCGTCCAGGGCTGGGCCGGGGGCTCCGTCGAGGGCGCGCTGACCCGCACCATCGCCGACACCGCGGCGGTGTACACCCAGCTCGCGCAGGTCGACCGGTACGCCTGGGCCCGGCAGGCGCAGGCCGCACCCGATCTCACCCGCGCACTGGAGGCCCCGACCCCGCTGGTGCGGGTCGGTGTGATCACCCGGGCGCTGGACCCGTCGATCCCCGTCGACCCGGCCTGTGCCGCCGCGGCGTTGGACGTGGCCGACCGGCTGCGCGCCCAGGGGCACGAGGTGGTGGACCTCGACCCGATCGAGGCGATGGCCGAGGTGATGGACATCTACCCGCGGACGATCATCCCGGCGTGGCTCGGGCTGACCCCGGCCGACCACCCGGAGCTGCTCCCCGCGCACGTCCGGCGGGCCCTGGAGAGGGGCCGCGGCATCGACGCGGGCAGCTACCTGCAGGAGGTGCAGCTGTTCCAGCGGCTGGCCCGGGAGATCCTGCACCACCTGTTCGACCGGGTGGACGTGGTCGTCACGCCCACCACGGCCACCCGGGTCCCCGCCATCGGTGTGGTCCGGGCCGAGCTGCTGGACCGGGGCCCGTCCCGCGACTGCCGGGTCTACGAGCAGACCCTCGCGTTCACCACCGTGCCCAGCGTGCTGGGCTCACCGGCGATCTCGCTGCCCACCCACGTCGACGAGGACGGCCTGCCCATCGGCGTGCAGCTCTTCGCCGAACCCTTCGCCGAGTCCCTCCTCCTGCAACTCGGACGCGACCTGGAGGCCGCGTACCGCTGGCCGGAGCGATGTCCCGACACCCGTACCGCCCCCCTCCCGGTCGCCGCGGCGTCCGGATCAGCCCCCCTCCCCGGAGAGTGACCATGTCCCGACCCTCAGCAGCCACCCGGCTCGTCCTGACCGTCTCCGCGCTGTCGCTGGCCCTGGCCGGCTGCGCTTTCGGCGGCTCGGACTCCACCAGCAGCACCGGCGCGGCCGGCGGCGCCGCCAGTAGCGCCCCCGGCACGTCCGATCCGGCCGCCGCCGGCTCGTCCGCCGCGACCGGCTCGGCTGCGGCCGGTTCGGCCGACTTCACCGGGCAGACCCTGACCATCGCCGCCTACGCCGGTTCCTGGGGCGACTCGTTCTCCAAGGCCTTCGTCGAGCCCTTCGAGCAGGCCACCGGCGCGAACGTCGAGCTCGTGCCCGGCGGCCCCGCCGACTGGCTGACCGCCCTGCGGTCCGCGTCCGGCGGGACGCCGCCGTACGACCTGGTCGCCTTCACCCCCAACGTCATCCCGAACGCCGTGGCCGCGGGTGTCGTGCAGCCGCTGGACACCGCCCGGGTGGCCGAGTTCGCCGACCTCAACCCCACGCTGGTCGCGCAGAGCACCGTGGACGGCGTGCAGTACGGGGTCCCGCTCACCGTCGGGTCGACCGGGATCGCCTACCGCACCGACAAGATCACCGATCCGCCGACCGACTGGACGGACCTGTTCCGCCCCGAGCTGTGCGGCCACGTCGCGGTCTCCCCGTTGACCTTCAACACCGGGGTCGAGTTCATGGCCGGTCTGATCAACGAGGCCGGCGGCTCGATCACGAACCCCGCCGACGTGGACGCCGCGTTCGCCCAGTTGCAGAAACTGGCCGACTGCGCGTCCGTCTTCCCGGCGGACGGCACCTCGGTGGAGACCGCCCTGGTCAACGGGGACGCCTGGATCGCCGCCCACTGGGACGGGCGCGCCTTCGTGCAGCAGAACAACGGTGAGCCCATCGGATTCGCCTACCCCGCCTCGGGCTCGGTGGGCGCGCTGACGTCCTTCTTCACCACCAGCGGCAGCGAGCACACCGATCTGGCCTACGCCTTCCTGGACTACCTGGCCTCGGCGCAGTACCAGCCCACCTTCTCCGAAGGCACCTACTACGCCGCATCCAACGACACCAACGTCTACCCGGCGTCGTTCACCGATCAGATCAAGAGCGGGCCCGGCGCCTACGACGACTTCGTCTGGGTCGACTACGCCACCATCACCCCGCAGCTGGCCGATCTGCAGGCCCGCTGGCAGGAGATCTTCGGCTGATGGCATCCGGTCGCATCCACGCCCAGGACCTCCGGCTGGGCTACAACGGTGAACTCGTCCTGCACCTGGACGAGTTCACCGTCGAGGCCGGGGAGTTCGTGTCCGTGCTGGGCCCGTCCGGGTGCGGCAAGTCCACCCTGCTGGCCGCACTGGCCGGCTTCAACGAACCGATGACCGGCTCGATCTTCATCGACGACCGCGACGTCACCCATGTCCCGCCGAACAAGCGGGACACCGGGATGGTGTTCCAGCAGTACGCGCTGTTCCCGCACATGACGGTGGGCAAGAACGTGGAGTACGGACTCACCACCCGCAAGGTGCCGCGCGCCGAACGGGCCGAACGGGTGCGGGAGGTGCTGTCGTTGGTCGGCCTGAGCGAGTTCGTCGACCGGTACCCCAAGCAGCTCTCCGGTGGGCAGCAGCAGCGGGTGGCCACCGCGCGTGCGCTGGTCACCCGGCCCAAGGTGCTGCTGCTCGACGAACCGCTGTCCAACCTGGACGCCAAGCTGCGCCGGCAGATGCGCCACGAGATCCGCGAGCTGCAGCAGCAGGTCGGCACCACGATGGTCTTCGTCACCCACGACCAGGCCGAGGCCCTCGCGACCTCGGACCGGGTCGTGCTGCTGGCCGGCGGGGTGCTGGAGCAGCAGGGCACCCCCGAGGAGCTCTACCGCGCGCCGCGCACCGCCTTCGCCGCCGACTTCATCGGGGCGGCCAACCTGCTGTCCGGGACGGTCGACGACGCCGGCCGGGTGGCCGTGCTGGGGCGGCCCACGGTGCTGACCGCCGACGCGGCTCCGGGTGCGGCGGTCACCGTGGCGCTGCGGCCCGAGGCCGTCACCGTGCACGACCCGGGAGCCGACGATCCCCGGGAGGCGCTGGCCACCGTGGTCTCCGTCGGGTTCAGCGGCGAGCGCTACGACTACCGCCTCCGCCGCAACGACGACGGCATGCTCTCGGCGTCGCCGCCCGCCGGTGCCGCCCCCTGGAGCCCGGGCGACCGGGTCGCGGTGCGCTGGGCCGACTCGGCCCCGATCCTGGTGGGCGAGAAGTGACGGTGACCCACCAGGGCGCCCGCCCGGTGCCCGCCGTCGAGCCGGGACCCCCGGCCCGGCGCGGCCTCCGGAACCGGGCGGCGGCATTCCGTCATCCCGGGGCGCTGGCCGCGGTGGTGCCGTCGGTGTTCCTCGTCGGGGCGTTCGTCGTCCCGCTGGCCGGTCTGCTCGTGCTCTCGCTGCGCCCGACCGACGCCCTGAACAACCCGCTGCCCGGCGTGGGCCTGGACCAGTACCGGGAGGTGTTCACCACTTCCTACCTGTGGGGTTCGGTGGTCGAGAGCCTCGGGCTGGCCGTCCGGGTGTCGCTGACCTGCGCCGTCCTCGCCTACCCGGTGGCCTGGTTCCTGGCCCGGTCCCCGGGCCGGACCAGTCGCACGATCGTCTTCACCATCGCGCTCTCCCCGCTGCTCACCTCCGAGGTGGTGCGGTCCTTCGGCTGGCGGATCGTCATGTCGGGGGAGGGACCGGTGAACTCCACGCTGCAGGCCCTGGGCCTGATCGACGAGTCGCTGCCGCTGCTGCGGTCCCCTTGGACGGTGTTCCTGGCCGTGGTGCACGTCCTGCTGCCGTTCGCGATCATCACCCTGACCGCGTCGCTCACCGCCATCGACGGGTCCCTGCTGCGGGCCTCGGCCAGCCTGGGGGCGTCGCGGATCCGCACCTTCCTGCGGGTCGTGCTGCCGCTGTCGGCGCCCGGCCTGGTGGCGGGCACCGTGCTGGTCTTCTCGTTGACCATGGGCATCTACGTGACCCCGCTGCTGGTCGGCGGGGCCAACCAGCAGCTGGCCGGGCTGCGCATCCAGAACGAGGCCATGGTGTCGTTCGACCAGCCCCGGGCGGCGGCGTTGAGCTTCGTGCTGCTGGTCGTCACCCTGCTCGCCTGCGCAGCCATCACCGCGTTGGGGCGCGTGTGGGAACGGGGCAACCGTGGCTGACGCCCGCAGCACGTCCCGCCGGGTGCTGGCCGCGGTGCCGCTGGTCCTGGTGTGTGCGTTCCTGGTCTTCCCGCTGCTGATCGTGGTGCTCAGCTCGTTCAGCGACCGCAACAGCTTCCGCTTCCCACCGGACGGCTGGTCGCTGCGCTGGTACGGGCAGGTCTTCGAGAACGCCCAGTGGCTGCAGTCGCTGTCGGTCTCGGCCCAGCTCGTGCTCATCGTCGTCCCCCTGGTGGTGATCCTCGGGACACTCGGCGGGTACGCGGTCGGCGCCGGGGAGTTCCCCGGCCGCCGGGTGCTGGCGCTGATCTTCCTGGCGCCCATCGCCGTCCCCGCGGTGATGCTGGGCCTGGCCCTGCTGCACCAGCTGCAGGGGGCCGGCCTGGTCGGCACGCCGGTGGCCCTCGTGCTCGCGCATCTGCTGGTGACGTTCCCGTTCTGCGTCCGGGTGGCCGCGGTCAGCGCCGCGGGCATCGATCCGCGGCTGAACCGGGCCGCGCGCAGCCTGGGCGCCTCACCACTCCGGGCGTTCCTCACCGTGACCCTGCCGCTGATGCGGCCGGGAATCCTGGCCGCGGCCTTCCTCGGCGCGGTCATCTCCCTGGGCGAGGTGGCCGTGTCGGTGTTCGTCGCCGGCGCCAGCGGCGTCACCGTGCCCGTCCGGGTCTACTCGGCCGTCCAGGTCCAGCTCGAGCCGACCATCGCCGCGGTCTCCACCCTGCTGCTCGCGGCCTCCGTGCTGGTCATCGCCCTGCTCGACCGCTTCCTCAACGTCTCGCGACTCCTCTAGGACCCCTGTGCCCCCCACCCCCACCGACCCGCGCTGGCGTCTGGGCATCGACGTCGGCGGAACGTTCACCGATCTCGTCGCCGTCCCGGCCGGCGGCACCCGTCACGATCTGTCCCGGGTGATCGCCCACAAGGTGCCCAGCACCCCGGCCGACCCCGCCCGGGCGGTGATCACCGGGCTGCGACACCTGCTCGCGCAGGGCATAGGCGGCGCCGACGTCGTCGCCGTCACCCACGGCACCACCCTGGGCCTGAACGCGATCCTGCAGCGGCGCGGGGCGCGGGTGGCGTTGCTGACCTCGCGCGGGCACCGGGACATGCTGCACATCGGTCGGGCCCGGCTGCCCCGGTCGTTCGACCTGCACGCGCGCCCGCCCCGTGCCGTGGTGCCCCGGGAACGGGTGGTGGAGATCGACGTGCGCCTCACCCCGCGCGGCGGCACGGTGCACGAGCCGACCGACGTCGGGTACGCCGAGGCCCGGGACCGGCTCGCGGCGCTGGACGTGCAGGCGGTGGCCGTCTCGTTGATCGGCGGCTACGCCGGTGCCGCCACCGAACGGGCCCTGGCCGAGCGGTTGGCCGCCGACCTCGGCGTCCCGGTCACCGCGGCGGCCGTGGTGTGGCCGGAGGCGGGGGAGTACGAGCGGACCACCGTGGCCGTGCTCGACGCGCAGATCCGGCCGTTGATGACCGCGTACCTGACCACCCTGCGCGACCGGCTCGCGGACCTGGGACTGGCTGCGCCGCTGTTCATCTCCACCTCCAACGGTGGGTCGATGTCGCTGTCCTCGGCGCTGCAGCGGCCCATCGACACCGTGCTGTCCGGACCGGCCGCCGGCGTCGCCGCGGCGTCCCGGCTGTGGCCCGGGGTCGACCTGGTGACCATCGACATGGGCGGGACGAGCAGCGACATCGGGGTGCTGCGCGGCGGACGGCCGGTGCTCACCACCACCGCCACCATCGGCGACCACCCGCTGACCATGCCCGTCGTGGAGGTCAGTGCCATCGGTGCCGGTGGGGGATCGGTCATCTGGGCCGACGACTCCGGCGCGGAGACGGCGCTGCGGGTCGGCCCGGCCAGTGTCGGTGCCGATCCCGGTCCGGCCGCCTACGGCGCCGGCGGGCTCGAACCGGCGCTCACCGACGCCTACGTGCACGCCGGGATCGTGGACGCGGCGGCGTTCCTGGGTGGAGCGATGCAGCTGGACGCCCGGGCGGCCGCGACCGCCCTGGCCCGGCCGGCCACCGCCGTCGACGTCGACGGCACCACCCCGGCGCTGGCCGTGGTGGACGGCGCCTTCCGGACGGCCACGGCCGGGATGGCCGCCCGGGTGCGCACCGTGCTGGCCCGGCACGGCGAGGTGCCCGAGCGGTTCACCTTCGTCGCGTTCGGAGGTGCCGGTGGCACGCACGCGGCCATGCTGGCCGACGCCCTGGGCGTCCGCCGGGTCATCGTCCCGGCCACCGCGGGGACCTTCTGCGCGCTCGGCGCCGCCGTGACCCCGGTCCGGCGGGACTTCGTGGCGTCGGTCCGGGTACCGGTGACCCCCGGGAACGAGAGGGGCTCCTCCGATGATCACGCCGGCACCACGGGCGCCCGCGAGATCAGCCGCATCGCCGCCGATCTGACCGCCGAGGCCGTCGGCTGGCTGGAGAGCCAGGGGTCCGGCCGTGCCGGGGAGGTGTCGGTGACCGCCGATGCCCGGTACACCGGTCAACCGACCTCGTTGACCGTCGAGCTCACCACGCACGACGTCGACGGTGCGGCCGCGCCGGTGGATCTCGCCGCCGCCGACATCCGGGCCGCCTTCGCCGCTGCGCACACCCGGCACTACGGGTTCGCCGACGACGACGCCGTCGTCCAGATCGACGCGGTCCGGGTGGCCGTCACCGGCGCCGCGCAGGAGTTGCACCCCGGTGACGCGGTGCACCGGCTCGCCCGGCGGCCGGGACGGGACGTGTGGATCGGTCGGCGGTGGATCCGCGCCGAGGTGCTCGAGCCCGTCCTCGCCGACCCGGCCGGGCACCCCGACCGCACTCCGCGGGCCCGTGCGGTGTCCGGCCCGGCGGTGGTCGAGAAGGCCGACACCAGTGTGCTGGTCCCCCCGGGGTGGACGGTGTCCGTCACCGAGTCCGGCGATCTGCACCTCGTCCGCACCGAGCAGCAGGAGGTGGCCGATGCTGTCGGTCCTCGATAAGGACATCGCCCAGACCCGGCTGATCGCCGTGGCCGAGGAGATGTGCCTGACCCTGCAACGGGCCAGCCGCAGCCTGTACGTGCGGGAGACCGCCGACTTCGCCTGCGCCCTGGCCGATCTGTCCGGCCGGTTCATCGCCTACCCGCAGGCCATCGGGGTGTCGGGGTTCGTCGGCCTGGACGTCTCCCACGCCGTGTCCGTGGTGCGGGAGCGGGAGGGCCTGGAACCCGGTGACGTCATCCTCACCAACGACCCCTACCTGTCCGGCGCGCTGTCCACCCATCTGCCCGACGTGCACGCCATCGCCCCGTACTTCCACGACGGCGAGATCATCGGCTACGGCTGGACCTTCATCCACGTCTCCGACGTGGGCGGCCGGGTGCCGTCCTCGGTCAGCGTCCTCAACGACTCGGTGTTCGCCGAGGGGCTCCGCCTGCCGCCGGTCAAGTACGTGTCGGCCGGGCGGGTGCTGCCCGGCATGGCGGCACTGCTCCGGGCCAACACCCGCACGCCGGACGCCAACGACGGCGACCTGGCCGCCATGCTGGCCTCGCTGGACCGGGGTCGGGAACGGGTCGCCGGCCTGGTCGGGGAGCACGGCCCGGCCGGGTTCGCCGAGATCGGCGCGCACGCCCGGCGGCAGACCGCCGCCCGGGCCCGCTCCGCCCTGTCCCGGCTCGCCGACGGGGTCTACCGGTTCGCCGACTACCTGGACGACGACGCCGTCTCCGACGTTCCGCTGCGGGTGGCCGTGACGGCCACGGTGCGGGCGGGCACGGTCGACCTGGACTTCACCGGCACCGATCCCCAGGCGCGGTCCGCCCTCAACGTGGTGACCCTGGGCCGCGCCCACTCCTGGGTCGTCACCCGGCTGTTCGCGCTCGTCGGCACCCTGGACCCGGAGATCCCGCTGAACGGCGGCCTGATGGACGGCATCGGGTTCCGGGCCCCGTCGGGCACCCTGCTCAACGCCGAGGCGCCCGCCGCGATCGGCGTCCGCCACGCGACGGTGTCCCGGGTCAACGACGTGGTGTCCGGGGCGCTCATCCAGGCCGCGCCGCAGACCCTCCCGGCGGCCTCCAGCGGCCTGGTCGTCCCCGTCGTGTTCGCACCGTCGGCCACCGGCGGGTCGACCGTGCAGGTGGTGGAGCCGATGGTCGGCGGGACCGGCGCGCGCCACGGCGCCGACGGGATCGACGGCCGCGACTCCGGCATCTCCAACCTGTCCAACAACCCCGTCGAGGTGGTCGAGTCCTCGATCGCCGTGCGGGTGCTGCGGTACGGCGTCCGGACCGGGTCCGGCGGGGCCGGCCGGTGGCGCGGCGGGTGCGGCCTGGAACTCGAGTTCGAGGCCCTGGAGAACGGCAGCCTGCTCGCCCGCGGACTGGAGCGGCAACGCTTCCGTCCGTGGGGGTACGCCGGCGGCGGGCCGGGGTCGGCCACCGAGATGGTCGTCAACGAGGGTGCGCCCGGCGAGATCCGGCTCTCCGTGGTCGATGTCGTGCCGCTGCGGCCGGGTGACCGGGTGGTGCTGCGGACCGCGGGGGCCGGCGGGTACGGCCACCCCTTCGACCGGGAGCCTGCCGCCGTCCTGGCCGATGTGCTCTCCGGGTTGGTCGGCCCGGAACAGGCCCGGGCGGACTACGGCGTCGAGATCACCGACGACGCCGTCGATCTCGTCGCCACCGCCGCCCTGCGGTCCACCCGTCCGGACCGGTCGGCCTGGGGGTTCGGTCCCGAACGCGAGCAGTGGGACCGGGTGTTCCCGGGCGAGGCACTCGACCGGCTAGCCGACAGCCTCGGCGACCTGCCGGCCCACCGCCGCAACGACCGCCGCCACCAGCTGATCCGGGAAGTGCGGGACACGCTCCCGGCGGGGTTCCCGGTGGCGGTCGCCTCGCAGGCCGGGCTGGACCGGGCCCGCCGGCTGTTCCTGGACGTGGTCTCCCGCGACGACCCGGCCTGACGGCGGCTCGCGGCGCCGCCGGGTCGCGATCGCGGGGTGGAGTCGGCCGGGGGCGGCGGTGGATGACACGTCTACTGTGGGATCGGGGTCGCCCTGCCGGGTCGGCTCCGGACACCGCCCGTCGCAGCCGTCCCCCGGTCCGCGACGTCCCGGGTCCTCGACCGGGCGGTCCAGACCGTGGCCGCCCGTCCTGCCGGTCCTGCGGTGCACGCGTGTGCGCCCGGGCCGGCCCACGTCCCCGGAGGACGACATGACCGACCAGTACACCTTCCAGGATCCGACCACCCAGTACCCGCAGCCGGAGTTCGCCGAGCAGCAGCAGTCCGAGCCGGGTCTGGCCCGGGACATGGACCCCAAGCCCGACCACGGCGAGGAGACCTACCGCGGGACCGGCCGGCTCACCGGCCGCAAGGCCGTCGTCACCGGTGCGGACAGCGGCATCGGTCGCGCCGTGGCCATCGCCTTCGCCCGTGAGGGCGCCGATGTCGTGCTGTCCTACCTGCCCGAGGAGGAGCCGGACGCCCGCGAGGTCGTCGCCCTCGTCGAGGCCGCCGGCCGCAAGGCCGTGGCCTACCCCGGTGACCTGAAGGACGAGAGCTACTGCGAGCAGCTCATCGCCACCGCCGTGGCCGAGCTCGGCGGACTGGACATCCTGGTCAACAACGCCGGCAAGCAGCAGGCCGTCGAGGACATCGCCGACCTGACCACCCAGCAGTTCGACGACACGTTCAAGACGAACGTCTACGCGACGTTCTGGCTCAGCAAGGCGGCCGTCCCGCACATGAAGCCGGGCAGCACCATCATCAACTCGTCCTCGGTGCAGGCGTACACGCCGTCACCGATGCTGCTGGACTACGCCACCACCAAGGCGTCCATCAACACCTTCTCCAAGGCGATGGCCCAGCAGGTCGCCAAGAAGGGCATCCGCGTCAACGTGGTCGCCCCCGGCCCGGTGTGGACCCCGCTGCAGGTCGTCGGCGGCCAGCCCGCCGACGCGGTCCCGGAGTTCGGTGCCCAGGCCGAGCTGGGCCGCCCCGGCCAGCCGGCCGAGCTGGCCCCGGCCTACGTGTTCCTGGCCAGCCAGGAATCCAGCTACGTCCTCGGCGCCACCCTCAGCGTGACCGGCGGTTCGCCCACCCCGTGATCGCGTGATCGACCGGCCCCGCTCCCGGGGCCGGTCGGTCTCCCGGTCGGTCCCGGTTGGCGCGGTGGCCCCGGACCGACACACTGGGGCCGTCGCCGCGCCGCCCGCGGAACGGCGACACCTGCCATCGACGTCGAAGGAGTCCCCATGGCCGTGGTCCCCCCGCAGGCTCGCAAGCCCGTCCCACCCCAGCAGCCGGTGCTGGTGATCATGGGGGTGTCCGGGTCCGGGAAGTCCACCGTGGCCGCGATCCTGGCCGGTCAACTGGGCTGGGACTTCGCCGAGGGCGACGACATGCACCCCGAGAGCAACGTGGCGAAGATGGCCGCGGGCGAACCGCTCACCGACGAGGATCGTTGGCCCTGGCTGGATGTGGTGGCCGGCTGGATCCGCGAGCACACCGACGCCGGGCAGCCCGGCATCATCACCTGCTCCGCGCTCAAGCGGATCTACCGCGACCGGATGCGCCGGGAGAACGTGTGGTTCGTGCACCTGTCCGGCAACGACGAGGTGATCACCCGCCGGATGGCCACCCGGACCGGCCACTTCATGCCCCCGGCCCTGCTGAAGTCCCAGCTGGCCACGCTGGAACCGCCGGGGGAGGACGAGCAGACCCTGGTCGTGGACCTGGGTCGTTCCCCCGCGGAGGAGGCGGCCGAGATCATCCACGCGCTGCGTCTGCAACCGGCCTACGGGTCGTCCGCGCTGGGTGCCCCGCGTCCCGGTGCGTCGTCCGTGCAGACCCCGCAGAGCTGAGTCGCGGCTCAGGACGCCACAGCACGGAGCCCGGGTCGGTGTTCCGACCCGGGCTCTGCGTGCTCATCGGCTCAGGCGGCCGCCGGGCGGACGTGGATGCCGTGGGCGACGTCCGGGTGCAGTTCGGTGGAGATGGGCCCGTCGACCACCACCAGGGCGTCGTTGCGGACCTCGAACTGGAGCACGGCGCCGGGGACGACCCCGGCCCGCTGCAGCCGGTCCATCACTCCCGGCTGGTTCTGCACGATCTCGATGATGCGGCGCACCTCGAACCGACCCCCGCGCACGGCGGCGGCCTCGGCGCTGATCAGGTCCCGGTGGGTCTCCTGGACCGACGGTGCCGTCTCGCCGAGGGAGTCCAGTCCGGGGATGGGGTTGCCGTACGGGGAGGTCTGCGGGTGGCCGAGCAGGGCCACGAGCTTCTGCTCGACCTGCTCGCTCATCACGTGTTCCCAGCGGCACGCCTCGACGTGCACGTCCTGCCAGTCGAGCCCGATGACGTCGAGCAGCAGGCGTTCGGCCAGCCGGTGCTTGCGCATGACCGACACGGCGCGTTCCCGCCCGGCGTCGGTCAGTTCGAGATGACGGTCGTCGGATACGACGAGCAGCCCGTCCCGCTGCATGCGGGCGACCGTCTGGCTGACGGTCGGGCCGCTCTGGTTGAGCCGCTCCGCGATCCGGGCCCGGAGCGGGACGATGCCCTCCTCCTCCAGCTCGAAGATCGTGCGCAGGTACATCTCGGTGGTATCGATCAGATCGTTCACCCTGGAATATCCCCTTACTCGCCGGTGTCGATCCTACCCGGCGGCAACGCTCCGTCCGGTCCGGGCACACTGCCGGGATGACGACCGCACCCTCGCCCCTGATCACCGCGGCCGAGCTGGCCGACCGCCTCGCGTCCGGGCACCCGCCGGTCCTGCTCGACGTCCGGTGGACACTCGCCGGCGCCGACCCGGCCGCCCACCGGGCCGGGCACCTGCCCGGTGCGCTGTTCGTCGACCTGGACGCCGAACTGGCCGGTGCACCCGGGGCCGGCGGTCGGCACCCGCTGCCCGATCCGGTTGCGCTGCAGGCGGTCTGGCGACGACTCGGGATCGACGACGACAGTGCGGTGGTGGTGTACGACGGCGCCGACGGCGCACCGGCGGCCCGGGCCTGGTGGTTGCTGCGCTGGTCCGGTCTGACCGACGTGCGGGTGCTCGACGGCGGACTGGGGGCCTGGACCGCGGGCCTGGTCGGCGGCGAGGAGATGGCCGCGGTGCCCGGGTCGGTCACCGTCCGGCCGGGGTCGATGCCCACCGTCGACATCGACGGCGCGGCGGACCTTGCGGCGACGGGAATGCTGCTCGACGCCCGCGCCGCCGCCCGGTACCGCGGGGAGGTCGAGCCGATCGACCCCGCCGCCGGGCACATCCCGGGTGCGGTGAACCTGCCGTACGCGTCGCTGATCGGCCCGGACGGCACGATGCGACCCGCCGCGGAGCTGCGCGCGGCGTTCGCGGCCGCCGGGGTCGACGGCTCCACCCCGGCGGGCGCGTCCTGCGGTTCCGGGGTCACCGCCTGCCATCTGGTGCTGGCCGCGGCGGTCGCCGGTGTGCAGCTCGCGCTGTACCCCGGGTCCTGGTCGCAGTGGTGTGCCGCCGGGCGTCCGGTCGCCACCGGCTGACGGGCTCCGCCGGGGCTCGGCTGCCGTCGGTGGCCGGCTCAGCCCGCCGCCTCGGCGATCTCCTCCGCCCGGTCGGTCGCCGGGTCCTCCGCATCGAGCACCCTGTCCCGGGACCGCAGCATCACGGCGAACCAGACGCCACCCAGCAGGGCGAGCCCGACGACGATCAGCACGGGGACGAGGGCCTGGCCCGGGGTGACCAGGCAGACGAGGGCCACGCCGATCCAGATCAGCGCGGCGACGGCCACCGGCATCTCCAGGCGGCCGAGGCTGAAGCCACCCTCCCGCCGCGCGAATCGGTTCCGCACGCCCAGGTAGAGCACGACGATGCCGCCGTAGATCATCGCGGGGAGGATGGTGCCGATGTTGATGAGCTGGACGAGCGCCGCGCCGGGCAGCGCGACCATCAGCACCACGCCGACGACCACGATGAGCACCGTGGCCGCGATCGGGGTCCGGGTGCGGGGATCGACGCGCCGCAGCAACGCGGCGGCCGGCAGGCGCCGGTCGCGGGCCATCGCGAACACCTGCCGGGAGCACGCCGCCATGACCACCATGCCGGCGCCGAACATGGCGACGACGATGCAGGCCAGCATGACCCGCTCCCAGACCGGGCCGAGCTGCTCCCGGATGATCGCTGCCACCGGCGAGCCGGCCGCGGAGACGGCGACGATGTCCTTGATCGAGACCGTCAGCGCGATCAGGAAGAGCATTCCGGCCACCCCCGCGGCGATCACCGAGGCCACGATGGCCCGCGGGACGGTGCGGAACGGGTCCTTCGCCTCCTCCGCGAGGTTCGCCGCGGAGTCGAATCCGACCAGCGTCGTCAGGCCCATGAGCATGCCTGCCATCGCGCCGCCGCCCAGCGCGAAGTAGTTCGGGTCGCCGGCGGCCACGCCCCGGGAGGCCAGGTTGCCGACATCCCCGCTGCCGGTGGTGATCACCACGGCCAGCAGCACCACCACGAGCACGACCACGATGCCGATCTCGATGGCCACGGCGGTCGACGAGATCAGGCCGAGCAGGCGGGTCGAGGCGATGACCAGCACCGCCTGCACCACCAGGACGGCGATCGTGATGAGCCGGGCGTCGTCCTCGCTCTCCGGCATGCCGAGCAGGGGCATCAGCGCCTGGCTGGCCAGGGCGTTGTCCATCGCCACCACGGCGGTGGCCAGGTACCAGAGCGTCAGGTACCCGAAGAACCACCCGACCTTCGGACTGGCCAACCGGGAGGCCCACTGGTAGGACGAGCCGCTCAGGGCGATGCGGGCGGCGAACTGGGCGACGACCAGGGCGACGAGGGTCTGCCCCACGGCGGAGATCACCCACAACCAGATGCCCACCGGCCCGGCCGTGGTCAGCATCTCTCCGTAGGTGGCGAACACCCCCACGGCCACCGAGATGAAGGCGAACGAGACGGCGAAGACCTGGAAGCCCCCGAGGGTGCGCTTCAGCTGCGGCTCGTCCGTGGCGGGGGAGTGCGAGGTACTCATCGGGTCCGTTCGGTCAGGGGGTCAGAAGTGGGTCAGGAAGTCGGTGAGGGCGTCGACCAGCACTCCGGAGTACGGGCGGGTGATCTGCTCGGCGGGTGCGGGCACACCGGGGGTGGTGATGTCCCGGAGGAGGTGGACGGTGTCGGGGAGGCGGACGAAGGTGGCGAGAGCGGGGTCGAGGTCCGCGGCCACCGCAGCGACACCCGAGCCCGGCGATCCGTCCCCGCACGGGGTGTTGAAGTCCTTGGTGCCGCAGGTGATCAGCGTCGGCACGATCACCTCCGTCGCGAGGTGTGCCGGGTCGATCGCGTCGTACTCCCGGCCGTACCGGGTGCGGTAGGCGTGCGAGACCACCATCTGGGCGGGGTCCGAGCCCCAGAAGTTGCCGCCGACGGAGGTCTGCAGTTCGGCGGCGTACCCGGTCGCCGTGGGGAGCGGGGGCGCGACGGGCGGCGGGTCGACGTCCCCCGCGCGGATCTCGGCGCGACCGAGGTCCATCCAGTCGGCCAGTGCCTTCTCGTCGGCGGCCGACAGGGCCCCGCCCGTCACGGCAGCCGCGGCCTGGTCCTGCACCTGCCGGCCGAGGATGTCCAGGATGCGGGTGTAGGCGGGCTCGATCAGCAGCAGCCCGGCCACGGCCGGGGCCTCCCGGCGGTCCGTCGTGACGGTCAGGGCCAACGGGCCGCCCTCGCTGTGCCCGAGCAGCAGCAGGCGGTCGGTGTCGATGCCCGGCTGCCCGGCCACGAACGTCAGGGCGTCCCGGACGGGTTGGACGCGGAGTTCGTCGTACCCGTGGGCGAGCAGGGCCGAGGGGTCGGCGGCGTACGGGCCGAGGCCGGTGGCCCCGGTGCCGAGCTTGTCGTACCGCAGTGAGGCGATGCCCAGGTCGCTCAGCCGGTCGGCGAGCCACCGGTAGGCCCCGGTGGCCAGGCCCGGGGCGTCGCCGTTGCGGTCCACGGCCCCGGTGCCGCCGACGATGACCACCGCGGGGACCGGGCGGGCGGGGTCCACCGGACCGCGGTAGCTGCCGTGAACGGTGACACCTCCGCTGACGTAGGTGATCTCGGTGTCCCCGCCGATGGCGGTCGACGGTGCGCGGGCCGGAGTCCCGGTGGATCCCGCGCTCGGGCAGCTCACGGTCCCGGCGTCCCCGTCCGTGGCCCGGGCCACGGGGGCGGGTCCGGCCACCGTCCCCCCGACCACCAGCACGACGACCAGGCCCACCGACATCCCCACGGGCGTCGGCACCGCCCGACGGCGGGGTCGGACGACGAGACAGACGGCGCCGAGGAGGAGCAGCGCGACCCCGGCCAGCAGCCACGGTCTGATCCCGCCCGGGCCGGTGGCCGCGAGACAGCCGATCATGGTTCCTCCAGGACTGGGGGCGCGGACCTGCCTACCCAGCGTGGAGTGTCCGGATGGTCCTGTTCCAGAATCAAGATCCGGTTGCGGACATGTCCGGTTGCGGGCAGTGTTCAGGTATGCACGCTCGGTCAACCCCGGGGGTGCCGTCAGCAAGGATGGTCATGGACGACGACACGCTGCTGGCGGTCATCCATCGTGGTCGACCCGCCACGGTCGGGGAGATCGCCGCCCTGGCCCACCTCGACCCCACGCAGGTGGGGGCGGCCGTCGACCGGCTGCAGGCCCGTGGGGTGCTGGAGGTCAGGGACGGCCGGATCGACTACCGGCACCCGGCCGACTGGGCCGCGCAGGCGGCCGCCGCCTCGCGGGCCGACGTGCGCGCCAGGGTCGCCGACGGTCTGGGGGACCTCGAGCGGATCGTGACCGCCCTGCCGGGGATGCTCCGCCACTTCGCGGTCGGCGAGGTCTCCACCGATCTGGTCCCGGTGACCATCCGCCACGGCGAGCACGCCTCCGAGGACCTGTGGTTCGACACCGCCCAGCACGACAGCGGGACGCTGGACGCCGTGCTCCCCGCGATCGAGCGGTTCCTGGCCACCTCGCCGGAACGCCGGGAACGATTCGGCCGGGCCCTGGCCGCCAAGGACACCGTGCGGGTCATCGTGCCCACCTCCTCCCTGGGCGACCCGGCCGCCCGGGACCGGATGGACCGCTACACCCGGGCCGGCCTGGCCTTCCGGAGCATGCAGACTCCGCCCAGTTGGTTCTGGGTGGACGGCGACCAGGTCTCGATGCCGTTCGAGTGGGGCGAGGGTCGCCCGACCAGCGTGCTGGGTATCCGCAACGCCGCGTTGGCCGATCTCACCCGCGCCTACTTCGCGGAGATCTGGCAGCGGGCCGACCCGCCGGCGGGAGGCGAGCCCGCGTGGACCCCGTTGCTGCGGCTGATGCGCCAGGGCATCACATTGGAGACCGCCTCGCGCACACTGGGTATCAATCCACGAACGGGGCGGCGCCGGGTCGCCGCCGCGATGGAGCACTACGGGGTGGCGACGCTGTTCGCCCTGGGCGTGGCGTGCCGCACCGATCTCGAACACTCCGGCTGAGCCCACCGCACCGTCCCGGGCGCCCCGGAAGGGGGGACCGCCGATCCGTGGACGGGACGGGCCTGAACCCGGACGCGCCGGTGCCCGACAGTGGGGTCGTACCCGCCGACGTGGCGGGCCGGACACCGAGGAGACCGTCATGGTGCGCACCCCCACTCTGGACCTGCCGGACCTGACCGGGCGGCTCGCCCTGGTCACCGGAGCCAGCGACGGCATCGGTCTGGTGATCGCGCGTCGGCTGGCCGCGGCGGGCGCCGAGGTCCTCCTGCCGGTCCGGGACGCGGCGAAGGGCGCCCGGGCGGTCGACCGCATCCGGAGTTCCGTGCCCGCCGCGGCCGTGTCCACCCGGGTGCTGGACCTGGCCTCGCTGGAATCGATCGCCGCGCTGACCGACGCTCTGCTGGCGCAGGGTCGACCGATCCACCTGCTGATCGACAACGCCGGGGTGATGCGGCCGCCCGCCCGACAGGTCACCCGCGACGGGTTCGAGCTGCAGTTCGGCACCAACCACCTCGGCCACGTCGCCCTCACCCTGGGACTGCTGCCGCTGCTGCGGGCCGGCGGGGCCCGGGTCGTCCACCAGACCAGCATCGCCGCCCGGCGCGCGAGGATCGGGTGGGACGACCTGAACTCCGAGCGGCGTTACGACGTCGACCGGGCCTACAGCCTGTCCAAGCTGGCCGTCGGGCTGTTCGCCCGCGAGCTCCAGGACCGCAGTGCGGCCGCCGGATGGGGCATCACCAGCGCCCTGGCCCATCCCGGTGTCTCGCCCACCAACCTGCTGGCGGCCCAGGCCGGCCTCGGCCGGGACGCCGACACCACCGCCGTCCGCGTCATCCGCGCGCTGTCCCGGCGGGGCATCCTGGTGGGCACCCCGGAGACCGCCGCCCTGCCCGCCCTGCTCGCCGCCGTGGGCCCGGACCCGGTCGGCGGGCGGTTCTTCGGCCCGTCCGGCCCCGGCGGACTGGGCGGCGCTCCCGCCGAGCAGAAGCTCTGGGTGCCGCTGCGCAGCGGCGCGGACGCCCGCCGCATGTGGGACGTCTCGATCGATCTGGTCGGGATGCGGGCCGCGCGGTCTGACGCCGACGGCCCGGCTGTCGCAGGATGGACGGGCCCGCCGCGCAGGGCCCGTCGCGAGGAGGAGTGATCGTGGATCGCAGTCAGCTGGCCGACTTCCTGCGCCGACGCCGGGAGGCGCTCCAGCCGGAGGACGTCGGGCTCGGTCGGGGCCCGCGGCGACGGGCGAACGGGCTCCGCCGGGAGGAGGTGGCCGCCCTGTGCGTCATGTCGGTCGACTACTGGAGCCGCCTGGAGCAGGCCCGCGGGCCGCAGCCGTCGGTGCAGATGCTCACCGCGATCGCCCGCGGCCTGCGCCTCACCCACAGCGAGCGCGACCACCTGTTCCTGCTGGCCGGGCACAATGCGCCGGCCCGTCATGCCGATCTGCACGCACGGCACGTCGCCCCCGGGCTGATGCGCGTGCTGGACCGACTGCAGGACACCCCCGCCCAGATCATGACCGACCTCGGGGAAACCCTGGTGCAGACCCCGCCGGCCCGCGCGCTGTTCGGTGACGAGACCCGCTTCGCCGGGATGGCACGCAGCGTCACCCACCGCTGGTTCACCGACCCCGACGCCCGCCGCGTGTATCCGACGGAGGACCACGACCTGCACTCGCGCGCCTTCACCGCGGATCTGCGCGCCGCCTCGGTGCGGCAGGGGGCGGGGTCCCGGGCGGCCGCCGTGGCCGCGGATCTGCTGACCACCAGCGAGGAGTTCGCGCGGTTGTGGAGCGCCCACGAGGTGCCGGGCGTCCACCAGTACGAGAAGCGGGTGCAGCACCCGGACACCGGGGTGATGACCGTGCAGTGCCAGCTGCTGGCCGACCTGGACCAGAACCAGGCGCTGCTGGTGCTCACCGCCACCCCCGGGACGGACAGCTACGACCGGCTGCAACTGCTCGGGGTGCTCGGCCAGGACGTGACCGCACCGCGGTGAGGGGTCGGGCGCACGGTGGGGGCCGTCGCCTAGCCTTGCCCGGATGAGGCCGCCGATGCTCGTGTGGGATCCCCGGATGCTCGCGTACGACCTCGGTGGCTACCACCCGTTCCACCCGCTGCGGTGGGAGCTGACCTGGGCGCTGGCCGACATCCTGGGGGTACTGGACGGGGTCGATCTCGTCCGCCCGGAGCCCGCCGACGACGCCACCCTGCTGCGCGTGCACACCCCGGAGTACCTGGCCGCGGTGAAGGCCGCGTCGGCGCGCGGGCTGAGCCCGGAGAGCCCGCAGTTCGGCCACGGGCTCGGCACCTCCGACGACCCGGTCTTCCCCGGCATGCACGACTCGGCCGCGCTGATCGCCGGAGGATCGGTGGCCGCGGCCCGGGCCATCGCGGCCGGGGAGGTCGACCGGGCGGTCAACATCGCCGGGGGGTTGCACCACGCCATGCCCGACCGGGCCAGCGGGTTCTGCGTGTACAACGACGCCGCCCTGGCCATCGCCGCGCTGCTGGACGCGGGCGTGGACCGGGTCGCCTACGTGGACGTGGACGTGCACCACGGTGACGGCGTGCAGGAGGCGTTCTACGGCGATCCCCGGGTGCTGACGGTGTCGATCCACGAGAGCCCGCTGACCCTGTTCCCGGGGACGGGATGGCCGGTGGAGACCGGCCGCGGCGCCGCCGAGGGCACCGCGGTCAACCTGGCCCTGCCGTCCGGCACCGACGACGCCGGCTGGCTCCGCGCGTTCCACGCCGTCGTCCCGTCCGTCGTCGCCGCGTTCCGCCCGCAGGTGCTCGTCACCCAGCACGGCGCCGACTCGCACGCCGAGGATCCGCTCGCGGACCTGCGGCTGTCCGTGGACGGGCAGCGCGCCTCCTACCTGGCCCTGCGCGAGCTGGCCGAGACCGTCACCGGCGGACGGTGGCTGGCCCTCGGCGGCGGCGGGTACTCCCTGGTCCGGGTGGTGCCGCGGGCGTGGACGCATCTGCTGGCCACCGTGCTGGGTCGGGACGTCGACCCCGACCGTGACATCCCCACCGGGTGGCAGGACATCGCCCGCGGACGGCGGCGGTCCATCGAGCCGCCCACCCACATGGGCGACGGGGTACCGCCGCGGTTCGAGCGGTGGGCGGGGCGTGGCGAGAGCCCGCTGGACCGCGCCGTGCTGCAGACCCGGCAGGCGATCTTCCCCCTGCACGGCCTCGACCCCGTCGACCCCCGGGACTGACATGACCGAGCCGACCGACATGACCGTGCCCGTCCCCGGTGACGTCAGACCGGTGCGGTATCCCCAGCACTGGGAGGCCGACGTCCTGCTGACCGACGGGGGAGCGGTGCACCTGCGCCCCTCGGGTACCGGGGACGCCGACGCCATCCGCGCCATGCACGGCCGGTCCAGCTCGAGAACCCTGTACCTGCGGTACTTCTCCACGATCGCGGAGATCTCGGACAGTCAACTGCGGGTGTTCACCGACGTCGACCACGTCACCGCCGTCGGGCTGGTCGCCGAGCTCGGCGGGCAGATCATCGCCGCCGGCACCTTCCACCGCAGCCCGGCCGGCAGTGGCCTCGACCCGGACGCCGCCGAGGTCGCGTTCCTCGTCGAGGACTCGCAGCAGGGCCGCGGCCTGGGGTCGCTGCTGCTCGAGCACCTGGCCGCCGCCGCCCAGGAGCTCGGCATCCGCCGCTTCACCGCCGAGGTGCTCAGCGAGAACCAGCAGATGGTGCGGGTGTTCATCGACGCCGGCTACGCCGTGCGGCGCGAGTTCTCCTCCGGCGTCCTTGATCTCGTGTTCGACATCGGCCCGACGGACAAGTCCCGTGCGGTGCTCCTCGCCCGGGAGCACCGGGCCGAGTCGCGGTCGATCAGCCGACTGCTCAACCCCCGTTCGGTCGCCGTCATCGGGGCGTCCACCGAGCCCCGCAAGCTGGGCCACGCCGTCCTGGTCAACCTGCTGCGCGGCGGATTCACCGGACCGGTCTACCCGGTCAACCCCGACGCCCTGTCGGTGCAGGGGGTGCGGGCCTACCCGAGTGTCACCGACATCCCCGACCCGGTGGACCTGGCCGTGGTCGCCGTCCCGGCGGCGTCGGTGTCCGAGGTGGTGCAGGCGTGCCGGGAGAAGGGCGTGCACGGGCTCGTGGTCATGACGGCGGGCTTCGCCGATGCGTCCGGGAGCACCGAGGGGGGCGCGGACGGCGGGGGAGCGGCGGCGCAGCGGCGGATGGTCGCCCTGGCCCGGGCGTCCGGCATGCGGGTGCTCGGCCCGAACTGCCTCGGGCTGATCAACACCGACCCGGCCGTGTCGATCAACGCCACCCTGGCGCCGGTGGTGCCACCGGCGGGCCGGATCGGCTTCTTCTGCCAGTCCGGTGCGCTCGGCATCGCGATCCTGGCCGACGCGGCCCGCCGCGGGCTGGGGCTGTCCAGCTTCGTCTCCGCCGGCAATCGGGCGGACGTGTCCGGCAACGACCTGCTGCAGTACTGGCACGGCGACGCCGGGACCGAGGTCGTGCTGCTGTACCTGGAGTCCTTCGGCAACCCGCGGAAGTTCACCCGGCTCGCCCGGGTGCTGGCCCGCACCAAGCCGGTCATCGCGGTGAAGTCCGGCCGGTACGCCCTGGCCGCCCCCGGTCTCGCGGCGACCTCCACCCCGGTCTCCGACGCCGCGGTCGCCTCCCTGTTCGCGCAGTCCGGGGTGCTGCGCACCACCACGCTGGCCGAGGCCTTCGACGTGGCCCAGCTGCTGTCCACCCAGCCCGTCCCGGCCGGCGGGCGCATCGCCATCGTGGGCAACTCCACCGCCCTGGGCGTGCTGGCCTACGACGCCTGTGTCGACGAGGGACTCACCGTCGCGGACGGGGTGCCGTCGGATCTCGGCGTGGACGTCACGCCGCCCGATCTGGCCGCCGCGGTCCGGGCGGTGGCCGCGCGGGACGACGTGGACGCGGTCGTCGTGGTGTTCGTGCCGCCGGTGGCCACCCCGGGCCTGGCCCACGCGGCGGCGCTTCGCTCGGCGGCGGGCGAGGCCGGGGTCCCGGTGGTGACCACGTTCCTGGCCGTCGACGGACTGCCCAGCCAGTTGGCCGTGACCGGGCCGGACGGCGGGGCCGCACGCGGCTCGGTGCCGTCCTACGGGACGCCCGAACGGGCGGTCGCGGCGCTGGCCCACGGGGTGCGCTACGGCACCTGGCTGGCCCGGCCCGTCGGCGCCATGGTGGAACCGGACGGGCTGGACCGGCCCGCCGCCCGCCGGTCGATGGCCGGTCTGCGGGGGACGGACGACCCCGACCGGGCGCTGACCGACGCCGAGCTCAGCGGCCTGCTGGCGGCGTACGGCATCGTCCTCGAGCCGTTCCGGGCGGTGACCGGGATCGACGAGGCGGTGACGGCCGCGCAGGACATCGGTTTCCCGGTCGCCCTCAAGTCCTTCGACGAGACACTCCGGCACCGGGCCGACCGCTCGGGGGTGCGGCTCGGGCTGTCCTCACCGGATCACCTGCGGGCCGCCTGGGCCGGGTTGGCCGCGCTGGCCGGGCCGTTCCTCTACGTGCAGGCGATGGCCCCGTCGGACCGCACCGAGGTGTCCACGGTGTTCTCGGTGACCGCCGACCCGTCGTTCGGGGCGCTGGTCTCCTTCGGCCTGGGTGGGTTGGCCACCGAGCTGCTGGACGACCGGGCCTACCGCGCCGTCCCGCTGAGCGACACCGATGCGGCGGATCTGATCGCCGCGCCGCGGGCCGCCCCGCTGTTGGACGGCTACCGCGGCTCGCGGGTGGTCGACCGCGGCCCGCTGGTCGATCTGGCCCTGCGGCTCTCCGCCCTGGCCGACGACCTGCCCGAGCTGGTCGAGCTGCACCTGCGGCCGGTGCTGGCCGGACCGGGCGGAGTGTCCGTCACCGGCGCCACCGGCCGGATCGGTGCGCCGGTGCGGCTGGACGAGCGCCGCCGGCTGACCTGAGCCGGACCGGACGTGAACCCGGGTACGGGAAAGGGCCGGGCCGACCTCGACGGTCGGACCCGGCCCTGCTGTCCCGCTGGGCACCCCGCGGGTGCCCCGTTCTCAGCTCGCGTACGAGCGGAGCATCTCCGACCGGTCGCCCGTGCGGAGCTTGGCCATCGAGTCGCGCTCGATCTGCCGCACCCGCTCCCGGGAGATGCCGAACACGCGGCCGATCTCGTCCAGGGTGCGCGGGCGGCCGTCGTCCAGGCCGTAGCGCAGGCGCACCACGGTCTGCTCGCGGTCGTCCAGCGTGTGCAGGACGCGGTTGATGTCGGTGTGCATGAACCCGGCGACGACCGCGGCCTCGGCCGAGGTGGACTCCGCGTCCTCGATGAAGTCACCCAGGGGCGCTTCCTCGTCGCTGCCGACCGGCATGTCCAGGCTCACCGGGTCGCGGGCGTGGTCCAGCAGATCCGCGATCTTCTCCTCGGGGATGCCCGACTCCTCGGCCAGCTCGGCCATGGTGGCGTCCCGCCCGAGCTGCTGGTGCAGCTCGCGCTTGAGCCGCGACAGCTTGTTGACCTGCTCCACGAGGTGGACGGGCAGCCGGATCGTGCGGCCCTGATCGGCCATGCCGCGCGAGATCGCCTGCCGGATCCACCACGTGGCGTAGGTGGAGAACTTGAAACCCTTGGTGTAGTCGAACTTCTCGACCGCGCGGATCAGACCCAGGTTGCCCTCCTGGATGAGGTCCAGCAGCGGCATGCCGCGGCCGGTGTAGCGCTTGGCCAGCGAGACGACGAGGCGCAGGTTGGCCACCAACAGGTGGTTCCGTGCGCGGCTGCCGTCCCGGACGATCGCCTTGAGATCCAGGCGACGCTGGGCGGACAGGCGCTTGCCGACCTCGAGCTTGTGCGCGGCGAAGACGCCGGCCTCGATGCGCTTGGCCAGTTCGACCTCCTGCTCGGCGGTCAGCAGGGCGGTGCGGCCGATGCCGTTCAGGTAGACCCGGACGAGGTCGGCCGCGGGGCCCTGCGCGTCCAGATCCTCGGACTCACGCTCCAGAGCGGTGGCGGTGAGGGTCTGGCTCAGCGGATAGGCGGGGGAAGCGGTCATCGGGGGCTCCCTTCAGGTATGCGTGCCGCCCGGGATTCGCTCGGGCCGACATCTTTTCCAACAGTGCGACGTGCCATTTCGTTCCCGTCACCGGCGGAGTGCCCGGCCGGTCGATCACCGTGCAACGGTCCCGGACGACCCGGTCGGCATTCGTCAGCCGGGCGTCCGGAGATGGGTGACGGGAGGTCGACCACCTGCAGGTCTTACGGCGTAACCCCTCCGCCGTGGCGGCGCAGGGAGTGCGTCAGACGTACTACAGCCGGTGGGGGCACGCGGGATCTGTATTGATGATGGGAAGCCCATGGGAACGGGACCGCCGGGATCGGGTGACCATTTCCCGGCCGGGTCCGCATTTCCCCCGCCCGGCCCCGCCCGGGGCAGGGCGATCCCCCCGACCCCGGCGAGGGCCGGTGGTCAGTCCTCGTCCAGCAGGATCGTCATCGGCCCGTCGTTGACACTGCTGACCTGCATCATCGCGCCGAACACCCCGGTGGACACGGTCGCGCCCCGGCGGCGCAGCTCGGCCACGACCTCGTCGACCAGCGGCTCGGCGACCGGGCCGGGGGCGGCCTGCGCCCAGGCCGGGCGGCGGCCCTTGTCCGTCCGGCCGTAGAGGGTGAACTGGCTCACCACGAGGATCGGGGCGCCCGCGGCGGCCGCTGACGCCTCCCCGGGCAGGATGCGCAGCTCGTGGAGCTTCGTCGCGACCGAGCGGGCGACGGTGGGGGTGTCCGTGCCGGTGACGCCGACGAGCGCCAGCAGCCCCGGGGCGGCCAGCTCGGCCACCACCTGGCCGTCCACGGACACCGACGCGGACAGGACCCGGGTGAGGACGACGCGCATGCGGTGATGCTGTCATCCCCGCACGGCGGTCCCACCCGCCCCCGGCGCTCAGGCCGGGAGGGAGTCCACCGGGTGCAGCAGACCGCGCAGCACACCGACCCGGACGGCGGGCAGCACGGCCCCGGCCAGGGCCGCGACGTCCAGTCCGTGCGCCGCGGCCAGCACCTGCAGCTGGAGGGCCAGCGGGACCGTTCCCGTGCACCCGCCGAGCAGGGCCTCGCCCCACTCGTCCACCTGCAGGGTCGCCCCGGGCCCGCCCGGCCGGCGGAGCAACCGCAGCACCGGCTGCCAGCCGGCGTTGCCGGGGATCGACCGGTGCTCGAGCATCGTCCCGGGGGACACCGAGAACGCCGTGCCCAGCAGGTCGGCGTCACCGGCCCGGTCCAGCCACCGGCGGCGGGCCAGGAAGGCGTCCGCCTCCGGTCCGGTCACCGCCTCACCGGCCCCGGTGATCTCGTCCAGGGTCACCAGGGGGGTCGCGGAGTCGTTGCGCTGCAGGGTGATCAGCCCCATGCCGATCCCGGTGACCCGCTCGGCGGCGAACCAGTCGAGCCAGGCGGTGGCGACCGCCTCGGCCTGGCCACCGCGTTCGCCGGCGTCCTTGAGCCACAGGCTGACGTACTCGGCCGGATCGGCCAGCTCCCGCTGCACGACCCAGGCGTCCAGCCCGCTGCCCGTCACCCAGTCACCGACCCGCTCCCGCCAGTCGCCGTCGTCCCGGACGATCCAGTTGGCCAGCAGCTGGGCGGTGCCACCCGGGTTCAGGTGATCGGCCATGGCGCCGACCAGGGTGGCGCCCAGACCGTCGCCGGCCACCCCGGAGTCGCGGTAGACGTAGTCCTGCCGCCCGTCGCCGACCACGAACGGCGGGTTCGACACGATCAGGTCGAACCGCTCACCGGCCACCGGCTCGAACAGCGAGCCCCGGCGCAGATCCCAGTGCTGTCCGTTGATCCGGGCGGTGGCCCCGGCCAGGGCGAGCGCCCGCCGGCTGACGTCGGTGGCGGTGATCGAGCCCGCGTGCGACGCGGTGTGCAAAGCCTGGATGCCGCACCCGGTGCCCAGGTCCAGGGCCCGGCCCACCGGTCGCCGGATCACCGCGCGGGCCAGGCTGACCGACGCCGAGCCGATGCCCAGCACGTGCTCCCGCCGCACCGGCCCGGGGCGGGTGTCGGAGTCCAGGTCGGAGACCACCAGGAACTCGGCGTCCTCGTCCGCGTGCGGCCGGATGTCCAGGCCGGCCCGGAACCCGTCGGCATCGGGCTCCAGCACGCCCTGGGCGACCAGGGCGGCCAGGTCGGCCGACGGGAGCGTCGCCCGCACCGCCGACTCCGGCTCGGTCGTCCCCAGCAGGAACAGGCGGACCGCGGTGGCCAGCGGGGGGCCGTCGCGGGTGGCGCGCAGGGCCGGGAACGGCTCGCCGCGGCCCAGCGCCGCATGGGCTCCCGCGCCGAGCAGCTCCGGGACGCCGTCGGAGTCGAACCCGGCGGCCCGCAGATCGGCGCCGACCCGGTCGACGACGTCCGGGTCGGACAGCGGCTGGTCGGACAGGTCGAGGGTGGGCTGTGGTGATGCGGGCACGGTGCTCCTGGGGTCTCGCGACTGGATCGGCGGGGCGCCGGACGGACCGGCTGTGCCCCGGGCGAGTCAACCACCCGGGTGCCGTCGTCGACGGCGTGTGCCACCCTTCGGCCCATGAGCGACCACGCCCTGACGATCACCGGCGACCCGCGGGCCGACGCCCTGCTGTCCACGGATCCGAACGCCCTGCTCATCGGCATGGTCCTCGACCAGCAGATCACCATGGAGAAGGCCTTCGCCGGGCCGGCCGTGATCGCGGAGCGGATGGGGGGCACCTTCGACGTGGCGGCCGTCGCGGCCGCCGACCCGGACGAGTTCGCCGCCCTGTGCGCGCAGCGCCCGGCGGTCCACCGCTTCCCCGGTTCGATGGCGGCGCGGGTCCAGGCCGTCTGCCGGGTGCTGGTCGACACCTACGACGGCGATGCCGCCCGGATCTGGGCCGATGCCGGGACGGGGGCCGAGATCCGGGAACGGATCGCCCTGCTGCCCGGGTTCGGCGCGCAGAAGGCGGCCATCTTCACCGCCCTGCTCGGGAAGCAGTACGGCGTCACCCCGGACGGCTGGCGGGAGGCCGCCGGCGCGTACGGCGAGGACGGCTGCTTCCGGTCGGTGGCCGACGTCGTCGACGACGAATCGCTGGGCCGCGTCCGGGCCAGCAAGAAGGCGGCCAAGGCAGCCGCGAAGGCCGAGCAGGGCGGCTGAACCGGATGCACCTGCACAGGTGATGTTCCTCGCGGCCCGGGGCACTCCGCGACCGCTCGTGGCGACATGCTGCGGCGTAGCGTGGAACTCATCGGCCGTTGCAGGTCAGGACGGTCCGATGACAGCGATGCGGCCCGTTCGGGCTCGCACCGACACCAGTACGAAGAACGCAGAAGCGGGGGTCCGGCAGGAATGTCGACCGCAGCGCAGGACGATCGTTCCACCTCCGGCCCGGAGCAGGGTGCCGATGGCCCCTACCGGTCCGACGACGGCAGCTTCGTCTACGAGACGTCGCACTCGTCGAAGCAGGCCCGCAAGCTCCGGATGAGCGCGGCCGAGCGGCGCGCCGAGACCACGGTGATCACCGAGGTCGAGGCGTCCTACGACGAGCAGCTCGCGCGCCGCCGCAAGCGCTACCTGCTCACCATGTCGTTGCGTGTGCCGCTGCTGGTCATCGCGGCCATGCTTTACCAGACCCCGTGGCTGGCCGTGCTGGTCATCGCCGTGTCCATCCCGCTGCCCTGGTGCGCGGTGCTCATCGCCAACGACCGGGCGCCCCGCAAGCGGCACCCGGCACCCGCGCCGGTCGCCACCGTCGATCCGGAGCGCGGTCTGGCCGGACAGCGCAAGCAGCTCAGCTCGGCCATCGTCGTCGACGGCACCACCGGGGACACCGCCAACCGCTGAGCGCGCACGTGTCCCACGCACGAAGGGCCGACCCCGTGGGGTCGGCCCTTCTGCTGTCTCCGGGGCAGGGCGGGGTGTTCCGGGGGCGATCAGGGGCGGCGCGGGCGGGCGCCGACGTGCTGGGCCGCCGCGGTGCCGGCGGCCACTCCCGCCGTCAGGGATTCCCGGGCGCTGCCCCCGCGCAGCCGGGTGGACAGCAGTCCGGCGTTGAACGCATCGCCCGCCCCGGTGGAGTCCGAGTCGTGGCTGCGCGGTGCGGCCACGCTGATCCGTTCGTCCGGGGACAGCCAGGACGCCCCGTCCCGGCCGTGCGTCACCACCACCGTGCCGACCGCGGCCAGCGCCGCGTCCGCACCACCGAGGGCGGCGAGCTCGGAGTCGTTGGGCAGCAGCAGGTCCACCCCACGGATCCAGTCCAGGAACACCGCCCCGCCCAGATCGGCGATGTGCACCGAGGCCTGCGGATCGACCGACGTTGTCCATCCGGCCGCCCGGGCCCGGTCCAGGGCGGCCAGACCGGCGGCCCGGGACCCGTCGTCGAGCAGGACGTAGCCGGAGACGTGCAGATGTCCCGGAGCGGCCAGGACGGGCAGATCGACGTCGTCGACGCAGAAGGCGGAGTTGGCGCCGCGGTCGGCGAACATGGTCCGGTCGCCGTCGGGGGTCACGATGACCACGACGCAGCAGGTGGGCAGCTCCGGATCGCGGGCGAAGCGACAGTCCACCCCCATCGCGGAGAGTTCGGTGGTCGCCGTCCGGCCCGCCTCGTCGTCGCCGACCCGGGCGATCAGCGAGACGTCCAGATCGTGGTCGGCGAGCCACGCGGCGGTGTTGCCGCCGGCGCCGCCGGGGACCGAGGTGATCCGGGCACGGGTGTCCTGGCCGACGGCGACCGGGCCGCCCAGGACGGCGAGCACGTCGAGCCCCACGTCGCCGACCACGGTGACGTGGGGCCGGGTCGCGGTCACGGGGTGGCGCGGGGCGTGGCCGCCAGCTCGACGGCGACCTGACCGGCCAGCCCCGCATTGGCCGACACCAGCTCGATGTTGGCCCGCAGGCTCTCGCCGCCGGTGTGGTGGTGGAAGAACTCCAGCAGGGCCGGGGTGACGTCCTTGCCGACGACGCCCCGGGACCGCAGCAGCTCCATGCCCTGCGCCAGGGTCGCGTCGTGCAGGGTCGGATCGAGCTGGCGGTCCACCGGGAGCGGCTGGGCCAGCACCACACCGGCGGAGGCCACCCCCAGCTCCTGCTGGGCCCGCAGGATCGCGGCGACCTCGCCCGGCTGCTCCACCCGCCACGGCACGCCCTGACCGGAGTCGGCCAGGTAGAAGCCGGGGAACGCGTCCGTGCGGTAGCCGAGCACGGCCACCGACTGCGTCTCCAGGTACTCCAGCGTGTTCGGCACGTCCAGGATCGACTTCACCCCGGCGCAGACCACGACGATCGGGGTGCGGGCCAGCACGCCCAGATCGGCGGAGATGTCGAAGGCCGCTCCGGAGCCCACCGGGAACACCCGGTGCACCCCGCCCAGGCCGCCGGTGGCGAAGACCTCCACGCCGACCCGGTGGGCCAGCGCCGCCGTCGAGGCGACGGTGGTCGCGCCGGACAGGCCGAGTCCGGCGGCGGGGCCGAGATCCCGGACGGAGAGCTTGCGGAGGGCGCCGTCGGCCGGCGGGGTGCACAGCCGGTCGAGCCGGTCGGCGTCCAGGCCGATGTGGGCCACCCCGTCGAACACCGCGATGGTGGCGGGGACGGCGCCCGCGGCCCGGACCGTGGCCTCCAGCTCGTCGGCGACCCGACGGTTGTCCCCCTCCGGCAGCCCGTGCGCCAACAGGGTGGACTCCAGGGCGACGACGCCCCGGCCGGTGGCCAGCGCCTCGGCGACCTCGGGATGGACGTGCAGGGCGGGGCTCACGGGTGACGACTCCTGGGGTGAGGGCGGTGCGGGACGGCGGGCCGGTGATCGCGGTGGGTGCGGCGGATGTGTGGGGGCCGACCGGCTCGGGCCGGGTCGGCGATCGCGTCGCGATGGCATCATGAACGACGGATCGGGCGCCAGTCGTCCGCATCCCGGAGACCCTGCACACACGTGGACCGCGGCGTGCGGGCCCGACAGCACACCGGACTCGACCCGAGCCGGGGCAGCACAGCCGAGGGAGAAGCCATGACCAGCACCGAGGTGCTCGAGAAGCCGGACACGCAGACCACCGACCGGACCGGCGACGACACCCCGAAGATGTTCCACTACGTCGACAAGGCGCAGATGGCCGAGTCCGCGGTGATGGGCACGCACGTGACCGCGCTGTGCGGCGAGAAGTTCCCGGTCACCCGGTCGCCCAAGCCGGACTCCCCGGTGTGCCCGGACTGCAAGAAGATCTACCAGTCGCTGCCCCAGGGCGACTGACCCCGGGCCGGCCCCGGCTCAGGCCTGGGCCGGCTCGACGGGCTGGTACTTCTGCCAGCGCTTGAGCTCCCGCCGGGAACGCCGCGGCGGGTAGAACTCGAGCAGGGCGTTGTTGAACTGCGCGCCGATGACGATGGCCATGCACGCGAAGTAGTAGAAGAGCAGGAACGTGATCGGGGTGGCCAGCGCTCCGTAGGTCAGCCCGTGCGAGTACACGTACGACAGGTAGAGCCGCAGTCCGAAGCTGGCCACCAGGAAGACCGCCGCGGCCAGGAACGCCCCCGGCAGCCCCCGCTTCCAGGCGTGCCGATGCTTCGGCGCGACCTTGTACAGCGTGGTCAGCAGCAGGATCATGCTGATCGCCAGGACCGGGTAGTACGAGATGTTGACGATCGAGGCCACGTTGTCCCGCCAGTCCTGGGGGAACAGCCGGGGCAGGTACTCCGGGCCGATCGCGACGAGCGGCAGGAGCAGGATCCCGGCGAACAGCGCGACGAGGTAGAGGCCGAGGGCGAAGAACCGCTCCACCACCGGGTGCCGCACCTCGTGCTGCCCGTAGGCGATGGTGATCGACTCCACGAACGCCGACATGGCCGAGGATCCGGCCCACAGGCTGATGACCAGACCGACCGAGACGACATCGCTGCGACCGTTGTCCAGGATGGTGTTGACCGTGTCGCCGACCAGGTTGTCGGCGACCTCCCGGTCGAAGATCTGGTTCAGGAACACGAAGATCTGGTCGCGGACCTGGTCGATCGTCCCGGCCGGGAACCAGTGCAGCACGTACCCGACCAGGCCGAGCAGGGCCAGCAGCAAGGGCGCGGTGGACAGGGCGCACCAGAACGCGGCCTGCGAGCTCATCCCGAAGAGCGAGTCCCCCCAGGCCTTGCTCAGGGTGCGCCCGGCGACCTTGCGCCACCGGTGCTTGACCGGTCCGTGCAGGGTGGGGACCGGGCCGGTGCCGTTGCGGTGCCACGGCAGGGTGAAGTCGTCACCGGGGTCGAGCGGTTCGCGATCGGTGCCCATGCCGGGCCGGCGGGTCAGCAGTTCGGGGCGTCGACCGCGGGCGGGTGCGGCCTGGTCGCCGGGGACGGGCCATTCCCCGTCGCGTGGGGGGCTGACGGGCGTACCGCCCGCCCGTCCCCAGTCCGGGGAGTACGCGTCGCCATCCGTCGACCCGTCCGTCGACGGCACGGCCGGATCGAGGGTGGGTCGGGTGCCGACGGCCGTTGGCTGGGCGTCGGGCTCATCGGCAGAACGAGTCACGACCACGAGCATGCCCGCTGGGAGCTCCGACGGGAACGCGACACCACCGCCGCCGCCACAATGTGATCCACCCTTTGCGTTCCCCCTGTGCGATCCATCCGGCGATCCACCCGACGATCCATCCGGTGCGCCGGACGGCGCGGACGGTCGGGTGCGCGGCGACACGCGGGTGACCGGTGTCCCACTGGTCCGGGGACGCCGGCCGGCTGCCCGGACGGGCCGTCGCAGGTCGGGACGGGCGCTGCCCGCCGCCTCCCGGCAGAGGCGGCCGCAGGACGCGCCGACCGCGCCCGCACGCCTCCGGGGACGGGCCGCGCGGGCCGGTAGGGTCGGGCGTCGAGGCCCTCGAGACGCCCTGCCGGACATCGTCCGCGGCGGGTGTGGCGAGGGTCTTCGTGCGGTCTTACGTCAGGCGAGGGGGATTGCGGCACATGGCATCAGGGGGGTCCGCCGTCCGGTCTTCCGCGCATCCGCTGCGCAGCATCGGCATCGACGAGTCCCGTCTGCGGCCCTGGCAGCTGGTCGCCCTGGAGGCCTACGACGCGGCGCACGCCCCGGCCGATCCGCCCGCCGCCGTCGAGCTGCCGGGCGGTCGGTCGATCCCCGCCCCGCCCCGCCGCGACTTCCTCGTCACCGCCACCCCCGGTGCGGGCAAGACCACCTTCGCCCTCGCGGTGGCGGCGCGGCTGCTGCAGCGGCGCACCGTGGACCGGGTGGTGGTGGTCTGCCCGACCGATCACCTGCGCACCCAGTGGGCCGACGCCGCCGGCGGTATCGGCCTCGTCCTGGACCCGGGCATGACCAACGCCCAGGGTCCGGTGCCCGACGGCGCGCACGGCTACGTCACCACCTACGCCCAGGTCGCCGGGCGTCCGGCGATCCACGCGGCCCGGTGCCGCACCCGGCGGACGCTGGTCATCCTGGACGAGATCCACCACGCCGGCGACGGGCTCTCCTGGGGCGAGGCGACCGCCGAGGCGTTCGACGAGGTGCACCGCCGGCTCAGCCTGACCGGCACCCCGTTCCGGACCCGGCCGGGGGAGCGGATCCCGTTCGTCGGCTACCGCACCGACGGCGACATGCTGCGTTCGCTGGCCGACTTCACCTACGGCTACCGGCAGGCCCTGGCCGACCGGGTGGTGCGACCGGTGGTCTTCGCCGCCTACACGGGCGTGTCCCGGTGGCGGAACAGTGCCGGTGAGGTGATCGCGGCCTCGCTCACCGACTCGGGCACCAAGGCCGTGGAGGCCGCGGCCTGGAAGACGGCCCTGGACCCGACCGGCGGCTGGGTCCCGCACGTCATCGCGGCCATGGACGAGCGGATCACCCACCTGCGCGAGCACGGCATGCCCGACGCGGCCGGATTGATCCTGGCCAGCGACCAGGACGCCGCCCGCGCCTACGCCACCGTGGTCCGGCGGATCACCGGGACCAAGCCGGTGCTGATCCTGTCCGACGACCCGGCCGCCTCCAAGCGCATCGAGTCGTTCCGCACCTCCACCGCCCGCATCGTGGTGTG
Source organism: Nakamurella flavida (assembly GCF_030811475.1). Classification (NCBI taxonomy): domain Bacteria; kingdom Bacillati; phylum Actinomycetota; class Actinomycetes; order Nakamurellales; family Nakamurellaceae; genus Nakamurella; species Nakamurella flavida. The sequence goes on along the minus strand of NZ_JAUSQV010000001.1, from coordinate 1,157,317 downwards.
CGTCCGAATGATCTCCGAGGGTGTGGACATCCCGCGGGCCGCCTGCCTGGCCTGGCTGACCAGCTACCGCACCCCGCTGTTCTTCGCCCAGGCCGTCGGTCGCGTGGTGCGGGCCCGGGGCGAACACGAGTCGGCCACCGTCTTCCTGCCCGCCGTGCGGCCGCTGCTGGCGCTGGCCGCGGAGCTCGAGCAGGACCGCGACTTCGTCATGATGCCGCCGCCCAAGGCCGACGAGGACCCGGACGGCGAGCTGGTCGACCCGTTGGACATGCCCGAGCAGGGTGAGACCGAACGGATCCGCGACATCGTCGAGGGCCTGGAGTCCCAGGCGGAGTTCGCCCATCTGCTGCACTCCGGCCGCGCCGTGACCGCGACCCCGGAGCCGACCGGGGCGGGTCCGTCGGGCATCGGGTACGGGGTGGCCGTGCACACCGGGGCGGCCGCCCCGGTCACCGAGCAGGACGAGGCCTACCTCGGACTGCCCGGGCTGCTCACCCCGGAGCAGACGGCGGCCCTGCTGGCCCGCCGCGACGGTGATCTGCGCAAACGGGTGGACGCCGCGGCCCGGGAGCACGCGCTCGGCGGGCCGGACGAGCCGCACGAGCACGACGACGAGGTGGCCGGCTGGCGGGCCGCGTCCGCGTTGCGGCGGGAGGTCAACCAGCTGGTGTCCAGGGTGGCCGCCCGGACCGGCAGCCCGCACGCCTCCGTGCACGCCCAGCTGCGCCGCTCGGTGCCGGGTCCGGCTTCCGCCGCGGCCGGGCCGGATCTGCTCGAACGCCGGCGGGACCACCTGCTCGGGCTGCTCTGAGCCGGCCATCTCATCGTGATGTTCCCCGGGTCGTCGTCCGGGGGTGTGCCTGCCGGTGTCAGCCGGTGGCCAGCGCCTTCACCGAACCGAACAGACCGAGCACCCCGCAGGCCAGGAACAGGTACCACCCGGCCTGGGCCCCGGTGAACATCCCCGCGGCGCTGATGCCGAACAGGGTGGTCGACCGCAGGACGAGCAGACACCCGGCGATCAGGCCGACGACGGCCACCAGCAGCGCCCCGGTCCCCATCGGGCGATGGTCCATCGGCGTCAGCAGCAGCAGACCCAGCAGCACGAGCGCACCGCCGCCGACCCCGACGGCGAGCACCGCGTAGGAGGCGGCGGTCTGGGTGAGCCCGGGGTCGGGGAGGTTCCGCAGGCTCTGGAAGAGCTCGTAGCCCGTGCCGGTGCCGAGCCCCGTTCCCACCTGCGGCCAGGTCGCGGTGCGCCAGGGCGCCACCAGCTGGAGGATGCCGGCGAACCCGGCCAGCAGCAGCAGGGCCGCACCGACGGGATCGGCGCGGGGGGCCATGACGGCGGTGGGGATGTATGGACGCCCGCTCGCGGCGATCGGCATCCCGGGACGGCTCACGGTGGACCCCCTCCGGGCGCACGCCCACCCCGGACGGGTGGGTCCGCCGACCCGCGACCACGGGGCGACCGCCCGATCATGCCGTACCGCGCCTGCGGGAGGCGGGAGAAACCATCAGGGGCGGCCCGCCGTGGCGGACCGCCCCTGATGGCGGGCCGGCGCAGGGCGCCGGCGGTATCGGTCGGTGATCGGTGCGATCAGCTCTCGGAGTGGTGCAGCTGAGCGGCGAGCTCCTCGAGGCGCGCCTGGTGGGCGCGGGCGTGGTGGCCGCAGAAGAGCAGCTCCCCGCCGGTCGGCAGCACGGCGCGCACCTGCGCGGCCGCTCCGCAGCGATCGCACCGGTCCGCCGCGGTCAGCACGGGCTGGGCCAAAGTTCCTGTCATGACATCTCCCATCGTCGGTCACCGCCGCAGCGGTGGCACGGCCTGCGCTCGAGTCCTGCGGCGACTTCCGAGGTGTTCAACGACCGCATCGCGCTCGTTCTTCCCCAGTAGCCGTCAAGACCGTGGTTTCCCCGATGTCGGGGACTTCCGGCCGGGAATTCGTCGCCACCGGCCGTGAGGACCGGTGGAGGTGGAGGAACGGGACTTCTTCATCGTGCCACCTGTTCCGGTGCGCACCGGGTGAATTCACCAGCAGCGAACAGCCGTGGCGCGGCGCGGAGCACGGCCGGCCCCGGGAGGTGAGCGTGTTCACAACGGTTCGACGACGAGGGGGTTTCGGGCAGGTCACGGGCCTGTGACGGCCGTCCCGGACGGGGTCGGCGGGTGGGCCCCGGGGTCGGCGGGCCCGGGCCGGGAATGCGCCAGGGGCCAACGTCACGACAACACCGGGTCGCTACTCTGCTCCCGTGTCAGAACCCAGGTACCCCGCCATCGTGCCGTCCGACGTCGACAGCGTCGACACGTTCACCACCGAGTTCCTCAAGCGCCTGCAGTTCGGGCAGGGCGTGGTGCTCGCCCGGGCGACCACCAACGACCTGTACTTCGCGCTGGCCCGGACGGTGCGCCAGCAGCTGATGTCGCGCTGGCTGGAGACGCTGAACGTGCAGCGCAAGGCGAAGGCCAAGGCGGTGGTGTACCTGTCCGCCGAGTACCTGCTCGGCCGCCAGTTGGACAACAACCTGCTCGCCTCCGGTCTGACCGAGATCGCCGAGCAGTCCATGGAGCGGCTCGGTATCGACATCACGACCCTGCGCGAGGCCGAACTGGAGCCGGGCCTGGGCAACGGCGGCCTGGGCCGTCTCGCCGCCTGCTTCATCGACTCCCTGGCCACCATGCAGATCCCGGCCGTCGGCTACGGCATCCGGTACGAGTACGGCATCTTCCGGCAGACCTTCGTGGACGGCGTCCAGGTCGAGCAGCCCGATTCCTGGCTCACCAACGGCTCCCCGTGGGAGTTCCCGCACCCCGAGATGGGGGTCAAGGTCCGGTTCGCAGGCCACACCGAGACCGAGCACCGCGACGACGGCTCGGTGGCCACGACGTGGGTGCACGGCTGGGAGGTCATCGGGATCCCCTACAACTACATGGTTCCCGGGTATCGCACAGAGAACGTGAACGCGTTGCGCCTGTGGAGCGCGCGGGCCACCCAGGCCTTCGACCTCCAGGTCTTCAACAGCGGCGACTACCTGCAGGCCGTGCGGGCGCAGGCATTCGCGGAGAACATCAGCAAGGTGCTGTACCCGGAGGACTCCACGCCCCAGGGCAAGGAGCTCCGCCTGCAGCAGCAGTACTTCTTCGTCGCCTGTTCGCTGCGCGACTACCTGGACAACGTGCTGCCGGCCGACTTCGACCTGCGCCGGCTGCCCGAGCGGGTGGTCTTCCAGCTCAACGACACCCACCCGGTCATCGCCATCCCCGAGCTCATCCGCATCCTGGTCGACGAGCGCGGGATCGCCTGGGACGTCGCGCTGGACATCGCCCGCCAGGTCTTCAACTACACCTGCCACACCCTGCTGCCCGAGGCGCTCGAGGTCTGGTCGGTGGAGCTGCTCGGCCGGCTGCTGCCGCGACACCTGGAGATCATCTACCGGCTCAACGACGAGTTCCTGGCCGATCTGCGCGAGGCCTACCCGGGCGACGAGCTGCGGGTGCGGCGGATGTCGATCATCCAGGAGCACCCGGAGCGCGCCGTCCGGATGGCGTACCTGGCCACCGTCGTCGGCACCAAGGTCAACGGCGTGGCCGAGCTGCACAGCCAGCTGCTCCGCGACAAGGTGCTGACCGACTTCTCCGCCCACTGGCCGGAGAAGTTCACCAACGTCACCAACGGCGTCACCCCCCGCCGGTTCGTCCGGCTGGCCAACCCGGGGCTCTCGGGCCTGATCACCGAGACCATCGGCGAGGGCTGGCTCAAGGACCTCGCGGAGCTTCAGCAGCTGGAGCCCTACGCCGACGACGCGTCGTTCCTCGAGCGTTTCGCCGCGATCAAGTCGGCCAACAAGTCGCGGCTGTCCGAGCTCGTCGAACGCCGCCAGGGCATCGTGCTCCCGCAGGCCGCGCTGTACGACGTCATGGTCAAGCGGCTGCACGAGTACAAGCGTCAGACGCTCAAGCTGCTCCACGTCATCACCCTGTACCAGCGCATCCAGGAGAACCCCGACCTGGACATCGTCCCGCGCGTGGTGCTCTTCGGGGCCAAGGCGGCGCCCGGCTACCGCATCGCCAAGGACACCATCGCGCTGATCAACGCGGTGGCCACGACCATCGACGCGGACCCCGCGGTGAAGGGTCGGCTGAAGGTGGCGTTCCCGGCCAACTACAACGTCTCGCTGGCCGAGATCCTTATCCCCGCCGCCGATCTCAGCGAGCAGATCTCGCTGGCCGGAAAGGAGGCCTCGGGCACCGGGAACATGAAGCTCGCCCTGAACGGTGCGCTGACCATCGGCACGCTGGACGGCGCCAACGTCGAGATCCTCGAGCAGGTCGGCGCGGAGAACTTCTTCCTGTTCGGGCTGACCGAGCCGGAGGCGCAGGCGATCCAGACGGCCGGCTACCAGCCGCACGAGCACTACGCGTCCAGCCCCGGGCTGCGCAAGGCGCTCGACGCGGTGGCGAGCGGGGAGTTCTCCGGCGGCGACACCGAGGCCTTCGCGCCGCTGGTGGACTCGCTGCTCTACCAGGACCGGTTCCTGGCCCTGGCCGACTACGACGCGTACGTCGCCGCGCAGGACGAGGTCGAGGTCGCCTACCGGGACACGAAGGCGTGGACCCGCAGCGCCGTCCTCAACACCGCCCGGTCGGGGTACTTCTCCTCCGACCGGTCCATCCAGGACTACCTGGACCGGATCTGGCACGCCAAGCCGGTGCCGGTCGCCGGTCCGACCGGCTGAGACCGCGTCGCCGACCGCGAGGGTTAACGGTCGGCGACGCGGCCTCGGGCAGGGCCCCCCTAGGGGCGCCCCTGTATGCGGATCAGGCCGGGGCGTCCTGGAGCGCGAAGATGCGGATGCGGCGCTCGATGATGTCGGTCATCTCCTCGCGGCCCCGGCGCAGCGCGTCCGCGGGGTCCACCGCCATCAGGTCGGCGGCCATCGCCTCGCGCTGGCCCGCGGCGAAGGCCAGGTGGGAGTCCATGCCCTGGTTGATCTTGCGGACGCCGCGCCGGACGGCCTCGACCTTTTCGTCGTCGGAGACGCCCCACGACTCGGGCACCCCGCCGCCGGCGGCGTTGATCCGGCTGCGCAGCGACCCGGGCAGCGACGACGATCCGTGCAGCACCAGGTAGGTCTGCGGCAGCAGCTCGTGGATGCGGCTGATCAGGTCCTGTCGGAGCACGTGGCCCACCGGCTCCTGGGCGAACTTGTACGCGCCGTGCGAGGTGCCGACCGCGACGGCGAGCGCGTCGACGCCGGTGGTCTGCACGAACTCCACGGCCTGGTCGGGGTCGGCCAGGATGATCTCCTTGACCTTGTCGGCCCCCTCGTGCCCGCCGATGGTGCCGAGCTCACCCTCCACCGAGACCCCGGCGGCGTGCGCGAATGCGGTGACCTCGCTGGTCAGTGCCACGTTCTCGGCGAACGTGGCGGGGGTCGACCGGTCCGCGCCCAGGCTGCCGTCGATCATCACCGAGGTGAAACCGGCGTCGACCGCGCGCCGGCAGGTCAGCGCGTCCGGGCCGTGGTCCAGGTGCAGGGCCACGTCCACGTCGGGATAGGCCTCCACGGTGCGCCGCAGCAGCGCCCAGTACAGGTCCTCGTTCAGGTAGGGCGAGACGCCGGCGAGCGTCTGCACGATGACCGACGCCTTCGCCCGGGAGGCGGCCTCCAGGACGGCCTCGGCCTGCAGCACGTCGGACACGTTGAAGGCGCCGACCGCGTGACCGGAGGCATCGGCGTCGGACAGGACGGCGGCCATACTGCGCAGAGCCATGACAAACCTTTCGTCGGGGTACTCCGGCCGCCGGGCTCGATGCCCGGCGGACGGGGGATCAGGGTGGGCCGAGCGGGGCCAGGGTGGCCGGGGCGGCGGCCTGCACCGCACGCAGCGCCGGGGACAGCAGCGCGTACTGGCGGCGTCGGCCGGCGTGCCAGTCGGCCACGGCCGGGTCGGGGTCGATGATCTCCTGCGGGTGCACCAGGGCGGCCGCCTGTGCCAGGTCGGACCACACGCCGGTGCCGGCCCCGGCCACCATGGCGGCGCCGCGGGCCGTGGTGTGCCCGGCCACCGGCTGCAGCGGGACGCCCGCGGCGTCGGCGCGGGCCTGCACGGCGCGGCGGCTGCGGATGCCGCCCCCGGTGACCCGGATGGTGTCCCGCGGGGCGTGACCGTGCTGGTGCAGCGCGGCCAGGTTGATGACCATCTCGTGCCCGGACGCCTCGATCAGGGCGAGAACCAGGTCGGCGCTGGTGGTGTCGTGCGTCAGGCCCAGGAAGGCGCCGCGGGAACCGGCGTCGTTCTCCACCGTTCCGGAGCCGAGGAAATGCGCCAGGGCCAGCACCGGTGACGGTTCGGCGGGGAGTCGCTCCATCACCGCGCTCAGCGTGGTCGTCGGGTCGGTGCCGTTCAGGCCGGCCAGCCACAGCAGGTTCGACCCGCCCGCCGGGACGCCGGCCAGGGTCACCCAGGTGTCGCCGTCGTCGGACGGGTAGGCGGAGATGTTGGACTCGATCAGCCCGTCCGGCCGCCCCCGGGTCAGGCTGGTCAGGCACTCGGTGGTGCCCAGCGACAGCCCGGACCGGTGCGGGGCGACCAGGCCCGAGCCCCACAGGGCGCACGTCTGGTCGTGCGCGCCGGCCACCGCCTGCACCGAGCCGGTCAGCCCCAGTCCGGCGGCCACCGCGGACGGCAGCGTCCCCAACGGGGTGCCGACCGGAACGGGCGTGGGCAGCAGGGCCGGGTCGACGTCCACCGCGGCCAGGATGTCGGTGTCCCACCGGCGCGCGTCGACGGCGAAGGCCTGGGTGCGGGCGGCGAGGGTGTAGTCGACGGCGGGCTCGATCCCCCAGTGGTGCAGCAGGGAGCCGGCCATGTCGGTGATCCGGGTCAGCTGCGGCCACCACGGTGCGTGCTCGCGCCACCAGGCCAGACTCCACACCCCGAACATGGGGTGGACCGGGGCGCCGGTCCGGGCCCGCAGCTCGTCGGCGGGCATGGCCTGCAGGAAACGGGCGAGCTGGTCGGTGCCGCGGCGGTCCGACCCCAGGGGGGTGACGGCCAGCGGATCGGCCGACCCGCGCCCCCAGGGCACCAGGGCCTCGCCCAGGGTGGCGATGGCCAGCGCGGTGATCCGGTCGCCGCCGACCCGGGCGGCGACGGCCCGGACGGCCCCGTCGACGGCGGCGTGCACGTGGCGGGCGTCGAGCTCGACGATGCCGGGCCGCGGGTGGGACTCCGCGTAGTGCCCGGTGGCCCCGGCGATCTCGACCAGGTCCGTGTCGTAGGCGACGACCCGGCACCCGCTGGTGCCCAGATCGATGCCCAGGACGCTCACCGCAGCTGCCCCCTCGTCGGTACCCCGGTGGTCGGGCCGGACTCCGCGGAGGGCGGGATCGACGGCGACGGCCACGGAAACGTTTCCGCAGTTTACGGTCGTCGTCCGGGTCGGTCAATCGCCGGGCCGGGGTGATGGGTACGAGACCGGTTACGGTAGGGCCAATCTGCCTGCCAATCCTCGCGGGCGGCCAGGAAACGTTTGTCCGGGTGACGGTGCGGGAGGTGCGATGGCCACGATCAAGGACGTCGCCCAGCGGGCCGGCGTCGCCATCTCCACCGTCTCCCGCATCCTCAACGGTGACCCGCGCGCGCGGCCCGAGACGGTGCAGCGGGTGCGGGCGGCCGCCGCCGATCTCGGGTACGCGCCCAGTGCGCTGGGCCGCGGTCTGCGCACCCGGTCGCAGTCGGTCTGGGCACTGGTCGTCGCCGACATCGAGAACCCGCTCTTCACCGGGGCCACCCGGGGGGTCGAGGACGTGGCCAGCGCCGCCGGCTACTCGGTGCTGCTCGGCAATTCCGACGAGGACGCCGTCAAGGAGCAGGAGTACCTCCGCGTCGCGGGGCGGATGCGGGTGGCCGGGATGGTCCTCACCCCGACCTCGCCCCGGGTGGACGTGACCGCTCTGCGCGACTCGGGCATCCCGGTCGTCTGCATGGACCGCCCCCTCGGTGGGCGCCCACCGGCCACCGACGTCGTGCTGGTCGACACCCGGACGGCGGCCCACCAGGCCGTCACCCGGCTCGTCGCCGAGGGTGCCCGTCGGGTGGGGTGCGTGACCGGTGCCCGACGGACCTTCACCACCACCGAACGGGTGGCCGGATACACCGAGGCCCTCGTCGACGCCGGTCTGCCCGTCGACCCGGACCTGGTGCGCTACACCGACTTCCGGGTGGACTCGGCCCGGGACGCGACCGCCCGCCTGCTGCGCGAGGGAGTGGACGCGCTGGTGGTCACCAGCAGCCTGATGACCGTCGGTGCCCTCGGCGCCGTGGCGGAGGCGGGCCGTCGGATCGGGCCGGGCCTCCGCCTGGCCACCTTCGACGACGCCCCGTGGACCTCACTGCTCTCCCCGGACATCGTGCTGGTCTCCCAACCCGCGTACGAGCTGGGGGCCGAGGCCGGCCGGATGCTGCTGTCCCGCATCGCGGACGCCGACCAGCCCGTGCGCAGCGTCACCCTCACCGCGACGGTGGGGAGCCGGACCCGGTCCACCGTCCGCTGACCGCCCCGTCTCCAGCGGCGGCACGGGCGCCCCGGGTGGGTGACAATCGCCGGGTGGACGTCCTGGCCAGTCGCATCCTGCTCCGCCCCGCCGACCGTGCTCGGTCCCAGGCGTTCTACCGGGACGTGCTGGGGCTGGCCGTCTCCCGGGAGTTCGGTCCGCCCGACGCCCCGGGCCTGGTCTTCCACGCCGGCACCGGATTCATCGAGGTGTCCGGGTCGGGCGAGCCGGGCCGCGCCGGGGGTTCGACGATCTGGCTGCAGGTGCGGGACGTGCGCGCCGAGCACGAACGACTGGCCGCGGCCGGGGTGCAGGTGCTCCGGGCGCCCGTTCAGGAGCCGTGGGGGCTGATCGAGATGTGGATCGCCGACCCGGACGGCAACCGGCTGGTGATCGTCGAGATCCCGCCCGACCACCCGATCCGGCGGGACGTCCGGCCGCCGACCGGGCTCGGCGGCTGACTCCCGTCCGCGGCCGGTGGGGCGGTCTCAGGACGGGTGGACCGGGCTGAGCCGGGACCGCAGCTCCATCAGGTGCCGCGCGTGGGTGTCCAGGCGGATGTCCTCGGCGGTGCTCGGTGCCCACCGGGGCGTCGGGGTGGGGCGGCCGTCGGTGTCCAGGGCCACGAAGACGGTGAGGCAGTGGGTGGTCAGCCGCCGTTTGGTCTCCCGCGGATCGCCCGACCGCACGTGCACCGAGATGTGCATGCTGCTCCGGCCGGTGTAGATCAGCCGGGCGGTGACCTGCACCAGATCGCCGATGAGGATCGGGGCGTAGAACCGGATCCCGCCCGAGTACGCGGCGATGGCCTTCCCGCCCGTCCACCCGGCAGCGCAGACGTACGCGGCCTCGTCGATCCAGCGCATCACCGTGCCGCCGTGCGTCTTGCCGCCCCAGTTGACGTCGGACGGGGCGGCCAGGAACTGCAGTGTCGCGGTGGCGGCGGTGCTGTCCCCGGTGTACGTCTGCTCCTTCATGGCCGCCTCGATGTCCCGCCGCAGCGCGATCTTGTCGGCGGCCGCGGCGTCCCGGGCCCGGTCGTCGGGGGTCGCCGGCACCCACGGCGGGACCTCGCGGGGGCGGCCGCCGTCGCCCACCGCGACGAAGATGACGGTGCAGGAGGTGGCGGGGGAGTACCGCCCGTCCAACGGATCGGCCGAGGCCACCGTCACCTCGATGTGCATGCTGGACCGGCCGGTGTGCACCAGGACGGCGCGGGCCTCGACCAGTTCGCCGGAGGAGATGGGCCGCGAGAAGTTCACGTTGCCGACGTACGCGGTGACGCAGTACCCGCCGCTCCAGCCGACCGCACAGGCGTACGCGGCCTTGTCGATCCACTCCAGCACCCGGCCGCCGGCCACCGCCGAGCCGCCGAGGAACGCGACGTCCGTCGGGGCGGCGAGGAACCGCAGCGTGATGGCTCTGGCGCCGGTGCCCATGGTCCGTCCTCCGCATCCCGCCGTACCCGTCGCATCCCGGCTCCGGGGGAGCCGGCGCCGGCGGACGGACCGTCATTGGACCGCATCCCGCCCCGACCCGGCACCCCGGGGCGTGACCCGCCCGAGGTGTGACATCGGCGGTCATGTTCTACGTGTGGTAGAACCCGAACGCGGTGTGTGACAGGATGCCGGTATGGCGGGACGGGGCGAACTGGAGCGGGCGGTCATCGACGCCCTCTGGAACGCCGACGGCCCGATGACCGCGCGAGCGGTCGCCGATGCCCTGCCGGGCCGTGAGCTGGCAGTCACCACCGTGCTCACCGTGCTCTCCCGGCTGGAGACCAAGGGCGTGGTGCGCCGGACCCGGGACGGGCGGGCGCACAGCTACGAGGCCGTCGCCACCCGCGAGGAGCACACCGCCTCGTTGATGCACGAGGCCCTGGACACCGCCGGTGACCGCGACGCCGCCCTGGCCCGCTTCGTCGGGCAGGTCTCCGCGGAGGACCTGGACGCCCTCCGGCGCGCCCTCGACGGTCGCTGAGCTCGGCGGTGGCGCCGCCGGCAGAGCTGCTGGCCCTGGGGTCGACGATCACCGGGGTGGTGCTGACCGCGCCGGTCAGCGCGGTGCTGGCCCGGGCGAGCTGGCCGGCCCGGACCCCCCGCGCCGCCCTGGTGTTCTGGCAAGCCGTCTGCCTGGCCGCGGGGCTGTCGCTGGTCGGCGCGGGTGTCGTGCTGGCGGTCGCGCCCTTCCCCGGGTCCTTTCCGCACGCGGCCTGGACCGGGCTGACCCATCTCGTCACCGGTCGGGTGTTCGGCGAACTGCCCGCCTGGCGGATCGCCGCCGGGCTGGCCGCGGTGCTGCTGGCCGGCGCGCTGCTCACCGTGCTGATCCGGTGCGTCGTCCTCACCCTGCGCCGGCGCCGCGCCCATCGCGAGCTGCTCGACCTGTTGACGGCACCGAGCCCGTTCACCGGAGGCGGGGCCCGGGAGGCCGCGGCCGACGTCAGCATCCTGGACCACGACCGCGCCGTGGCCTACACGCTCCCCGGCTTCCACGCCCGCATCGTGCTGTCGGTGGGGATGCTGGACCTGCTCGACGTCGACCAGCTGGGCGCCGTGGTCGAGCACGAACGCGCCCATCTGCGATCCCGGCACGACCTGCTGGCCCTGCCGTTCCAGGCCTGGGCGGCGGCGCTCGGCCGCGTGCCGGGGGTGCGCCCGGCCCGCCGGGCGGTGGCCGAGCTGACCGAGATGCTCGCCGACGACGCGGCCTGCACCCGGAGCTCGCAGGCCACGCTGGCCGCGGCGCTGGCCCGCGTCGCCCTGGCCGACGGTGGCCGGTCGGCGAACCGTCCGGCGGCGGCGGCGGAGCTGCCGACCGCATCCGGGGCCGCCGAGGTCGACGGCGTCCAGATCACCCGCCGGGTGCGCCGGTTGCTGGACCCGGCCCCGCTACCCGGCGCGGTCACCGCGCTGGTCTACCTGGCCGCCGCCGCCCTGCTCAGCGTCCCCCCGGTACTGCTGCTGCTCGGCTGGTGACCCCGGCCGGGCGGGAACGCCGCCGGTCGCGGCTGCCGCATCGGCCGGTCGGAACGTCACCGGCGCGCCGAAGGCCGCCCGCCGCACCGCCCGCCGCAGCACGGCCAGCACGGCCGGGCCGAGCAGGGCCAGGGCCAGGGCGTTGGTGACGGCCCGGCCGGTGTCCCAGGCCGTCGAGGTGAGCAGGGTGAACCGCAGGAACCGGCCCAGGTTCTCCCCGAGCGGCGCCCCGGGCACGTACGACAACAGCGACGAGCTCGACCCGGTCGCCCCCGTGCCGGTGACGAACGGCCAGAACCACAGGTTCATCAGCAGCCCGAACCCGTACGCCGCGACGATTCCGTAGACGATGAGCAGGGCGATCTCCGCGACACCGGTGATCGCCCGGCCCGCGACACGGCGGGGGAGCAGCCCGGCGAGCATCCCCACCCAGCCCGCCGCGAGCATCTGGAACGGCAGGAACGGCCCGACCCCGGCGGTGAGCAGCGCGGAGGCGAACAACGAGGTGTTGCCGAGGACGAAACCGAAGCCCGGCCCGAAGACCCGTCCGGCCAGGATGAGCAGGAAGAACACCGTCTCGATGCCGTTGGTGCCCGCGCCGAGCATGCGGACGGCCGCGTTCACCGCCGAGAGCACGCCCAGCATGGCCAGCGCCCGGCTGTCCATGCCGCCGTCGCCGATCTGGGCGAGGACGAGGACCACGAGCACCGGCAGGATGACCATGAAGACGAACGGGGCGTCCGCGGTATGACCCTGCGCCAGGGAGTCGGCCGGCGGGGCCTGCAGGAGCAGCGGCCAGGCGAACACCAGCAGCCCGGCGACCGAGGCGATCGCCAGGACCAGGGCCGAGGCCCGGGACACCGGGACGACGGCGGGCGGGCGGGTCATCGCCGCCCCGCCAGCGCGGCGCCGACCTGGTCGGTGGTCAACCAGCGCTGCGGGGCGAGCACCTTCGCCACCTGCGGGGCGAACATCGGCGAGGCGTGCACCACCTCGACGGTCGGCCCGTCGGCGACGATCTCCCCCCCGGCCATCACCACCACCCGGTGGGCGGTCCGGGCCACGAACTCCACGTCATGGGTGGCGACGAGCACCGCGGTGCCCGCGGCGGCCAGCTCGGCGAGCACGACGGTCAGCGCGGCCTTGGCCGGGTAGTCCAGACCGCGGGTCGGTTCGTCCAGCAGCAGGACCGCCGGCCGCGCGCTGAGCTGGACGGCCAGCACCAGGGCCAGCCGTTGCCCCTCGGACAGATCGCGCGGGTGCTGGGCGGGATCGATGCCCGGGACGAGAGCGGCCAGCAGGGCGGCGCAGTCACCGGCGGCGGCGCCGGACTCCCGGTCGGCCTCGGCGCACTCGGCCCCCACCGTCTCGAGGTACAGCAGATCGGCCGGGGTCTGCGGCACCAACCCGACCAGCGCCCGGGCCTGCCGGGGCCCGACGGCCGCCGGATCCGCACCCCGCACGGCCACCCGGCCGGCCCGCCGCCGCCCGGCCCCGCTCAACGCCCACAACAGACTGGACTTGCCGGACCCGTTGCGGCCCATCAGCGCGGCCACCTCGCCGGCGGCCAGGGCCAGGTCGACCCCGGACACCGCGACGGTGGTGCCGTAGGCGACGACCACCCCCGACGCCCGGAGCAGCTCGGCCGGGGCCGGCACGGTGCCGGCGGGGGCGGCTGGACCGGCGGGGCCGGCGGGGAAGGCGGCCGGATCGCTGTCGGCGAGCCGTTCGCGCAGCGGCCCGGCGGCCCGGCGGGCCGCCCGGACGGACAACGGCAGCGGCGACCACCCGGCGATCCCGCCCAGCCGGACGACGGGCGGGACGAGCGGCACCGCCCCCGGACCGGCGAGCAGTCCGGCCATCATCTCCGCCGGCGACCCCGCGGCCACCCGGCCGTCCACCCCCACGGTGACGAGCAGATCCGCGTACTCCACGACCCGTTCCAGGCGGTGTTCGGCGATCAGCACGGTCACCCCGAGGTCGTGGACCAGGCGCAGCAGGGTGGCCAGCACCTCCTCGGCGCTCGTCGGGTCCAGCGCGCTGGTCGGCTCGTCCAGCACCAGGATGCGCGGCCCCGCAGCGAGGACTGAGCCGATGGCCACCCGTTGCTGCTGGCCGCCCGACAGCGACCGCAGCGATCGCCCGCGCAGCTCGGCGATGCCGAGCACGTCGAGCATCTCCTCGACGCGGGTGCGCATGGTCTGCGGCGGGACGGCCAGCTGCTCCATGCCGAAGGCCAGCTCGTCCTCGACGCTGTCGGTCACGAACCCGGCCAGCGGGTCCTGGCCGACCACGCCGACCACCCGGGCCAGCTCACGGGGCGGATGGTCCGCGGTGCTCAGCCCGGCCACGGTCACCCGGCCGGACAGCGTGCCCCCGGAGAAGTGCGGGACCAGGCCGTTGACCGCGCCGAGCAGGGTGGACTTCCCGGCGCCGGTGCGTCCGACGACCAGGGCGAGATCGCCCTCGGCGATGTGCAGGTCGACCTCCCGCAGGGTGGGGGCGTCGGTGTCGGCATAGGTCAGCGAGACCGCGGCGAAGTCGATCACCGGCCCGCCCCGGCGGGCGGCAGGGGCGGGGCCAGCAGGGCGGGCAGGGCGGCCAGCACCACGGCGGCCAGCAGCAGCGGCGTCAGCTGGGGCAGGGCCGGCGGTGCCACCGCGGGGTACAGCGGGGCCGGCGCGTACTCGGCGAGGGCGATCAGGATGCCGCCGACCCCGAGACCACAAGCGGCGACGAGGGTCTCGCGCACCCGCCAGGGGTCGGGGCGGTAGCGGGTCCGGCGCACCCGGCGACCGGCCACCCCGAAGCCCAGCGCGCCCACCAGCAGCCCGCCGACGATCGCCCCGGTCCCGACCGCAGCGGGGATGCCCCCGTCCAGGACGGCGTACACGCCCACGCACAGGGCGAGCACCCCGACCAGCAGCAGGGCCGAGGTCACCCGGGCGGTGCGCACCGGGACGGGTCCGCGGCGCCCGTAGCCGCGGGAGTCCATCGCCGCGGCCAGCAGCAGCGAACGGTCCAACGCGTCGGTCAGCACCGGGATGACGATGCCCCGCAGCGTCCGGCGCCCCCGCCGCGGGCCGGCCCGCAGAGCCCGGGCCCGCCGCACCCGGCGGAGCGACTCGGCCAGCTGGGGGAACACCGTCACGCTGACCACCAGCACGGTACCCAGCTCGTACAGGGCCGACGGGACGGCGGCCAGCAACCGCCGTGGGTCGGCCAGGGAGTTCGCCGCACCCACGCACACCAGCATGGTGGCCAGGCGCAGACCGTCGTAGGCGCCGCCCAGCACCGCCTCCGCGGAGACCGGCCCGAGCAGCCGGAGGCCGGGGACGAGACCGCCCAGGTCGAGGGTGGGCAGGGAGAGGAGCACGGTGGTCCCCTCGCCGGCGAAGACGATCCGGAACAGCACCCGGATGGCCACGACGACCGCACCGAGGATCAGGTAGAGGCGGAACGAGGTGGCCCACGGGGCGGACGGCCGCCGGGCCATCACCACCAGCCCGGCCGCCGCGATCAGCAGCAGGAGCAGGACGGGGTTGGTGGTCCGGGTGGCCGCGACGGCCAGACCGAGCGCCCACAGCCACCAGGCCCCCGGGTGCAGGTACCGCGGCCGGACCCAGCGGCGCGGCTCGGACCCGGCCGCCCCGGCCTGTTCGGCGGGGACGCCGGGGCGGGCGGGATGGCTCGCGCGGGGGGCCGGGCCGGTGGTCGTGATCAGTCCTCCACCCGCCGACGCCGCGCCAGGACCAGACCTCCCCCGGCGAGGGCGGCGAGCAGCACGACACCCCCGATGGTCCACCACCCGGCGCCGGACCCGCCGGACGCGGCTGCGGCGGCGTCCACGTCGGTGGTGGTGGGCGCGGTGGTGGTGGACGCGGAGGTGGGGGGTGCGGTGGTGCTGGACGCGGTGGTGGGAGCCGATGTGCTGACCGCGGTGGTCGGGGCCGACGCCGTGGTGACCGGGGTGGCCTCGGTGGATGCGGCCGGGCCGGATGCGGCCGGATCGGATGCAGGAGCGGGTGGCTCGCCGGCCGCCGGGTCGGTGGTCCCGGCCGCACCGCCCGCCGCGGCGGTGGAGGTGGGTGCGCCGGCGGCCGAGCCGTCGTCGGCGTTGCCGCCGCTGTTCGCGGAGCCACTGCTGTTGCCGGAGCCACCGCTGTTGCCGGAGCCACTGGTGGTGCCGGGGGCCGGTGCTGCCGGGGCGGCGGCCTGGGTGGTGGCTGCCGGGGCAGGAGCAGGTACGGCGGGAGCAGGTGCGGGGGCCGGTTGCGGCGCAGGTGCAGGCTCCGGCGCGGGAGCCGCGGGGAGGCGCGGGCTGACACCCGGCGGGGTGCCGTCACCGGCCGCGAACGACCAGCCCTCGAACCCGCCGAGCTGTACCCGACGGTTCCCGGCCCCGGCCGTGTTGTAGCCCCACGAGCCACCGTCCTGCGCCGACCAGTACGACCACGTTGCCGCGGCGGGCGGGGTCTCCACGCACTGCTCGGTGTATCCGGGGTCGGTGGGGAGCGGGACGATCTCGTCCGCCGCCGGGCGGCCGTCCAGCCGGCAGACGAAGCCGCCGCCGTCGCTGACCGTGCCGGTGGTGGAGATGCCGGCCGCGGCCAGCGCCTGCAGACCGGTGGCCCCGCGGGACAGACCGCTCGCGCAGCGCACGATCGTCCCGCCGCCGAGGGATCCGAAGTCGACGACGACGGTGACGGCGGCGGTGTCACCGGCCGTGCAGTAGCCGTCCCGCGCGGCGGCCGCCGTGTGAACCGAGTCCCCCGGGAGAGCCGAGATGCGCTGCGGCACAGCGCCGTGGGACTCAGCCGCGTGGGCGGGGGTGCCCATCAGGGCGGTGGCCGCGATCAGGATCGCGGCCACCGCACCCGACGGGCGGCGGAACAGGCGCATCAGGACTGGTGCCTGCCCCGACCGTGCCGACGACCGAGGAGCAGCAGGCCCCCGCCCAGCACGATGATCGCCGCACCCACGCCGGCCAGCGGCAGGGTGGAGGAGGAGACACCGGTCTCGGCCAGCGGCCGGTTCGGCAGCGGGCTGACCGCGATCACGGTCTTGGTCGCCGAGGCCTTGGTGGGCGTGGTGATCGGAACAACCGGGTTGACCGGAGCCGGCGCAGGCGGGTTCACCGGCTGGGGCGGGTCGACCGGCGGGACCACCGGGTTCGGATCGGTGCAGCTCGACGCCGGCAGTTCCTCGGCGCCCTCGGCGGTGATCGAGTCCAGCGTGGGCACCCCGAGGCCGAGCACGGCCTGGGCGGTGGCCCGCTTCCACTGATCGGCGGAGACCTCGTCGATGCCGAACTCGAGACCGTCGGCGGCGGCCTGCGGGTCGTAGGCGATGGCGCCGAGGTCGGCCTCGGTGAAGGCGCCGGCGTCCAGGCTGGGGCAGGCGACCTGGTTGGCGGCGATGAACTCGGCGCCGTCCAGTCCGGGCTCCGTCACGGTGCCCAGGGCCTGCACGGCCAAGCCGGTGCTGTTGGTGTTCGATCCACCGAAGCCGGCGGTCCAGCCGCCGTCGGCCTGCTGGTTCGCTGCCAGCCAGGCGAGACCGGCGGCGACCGGGCCCTCGATCGTCTCGGTGGCCGCGGCCACGGCCTGCACGGCGATGGCGGTGCTGTCGGCGTCGACCGCGTCACAGGGGGCGGTGGCGTCGAAGCCGTAGCCGCCGACGTTCGGCGAGGCCGGATCGGCGCACTGGGCGGCGATCAGCCAGTCCACCGCGTCCGCGGGGACGCCGGCATCGGTGCGGAGCAGGGCGAGTACGGCCAGGGAATGGACCAGCGGGAAGTCGTTCGGCCCGAACTGCCCGGTCGCGTCCAGTGCGGCGCGGAGCTCGGCCAGCAGGTCACGATCGCCGGCCGGGGTGGGGAAAGCAGTGGGATCGACGCCGGCGATCTCCAGGGCCAGCGCGGTCTTCGCGATGGCGCCGGCCTTGGTGGCGCTGGCGGCAGGAGCACCGATATACGCCTCGCCGGATCCGGCGAGGGCGATGGTGGCCGCGCCGATGGCGTCCGGGCCGACGCCGGCGGCGGACAGCCCGATGATCGCGTCGGCGGTCAGGCCGTAGTCGTCACCGAGCAGGCCGCCGTCGGCGACGACCTGACCGGCCAGCCACTGCGCGGCCGCACGGGTGCGCTCGCCCTCGGACGGGCCGTAGGCCGCGGGGAACAGGATGAGGTCACGGGCACCGGCGACGGGGGTGCTCGGGTCGGTGCTGCTCGGGTCGGTGCTGCTCGGGTCGGTCGTGGTGGGGCTCGTGGTGGCGGTCGTCGTGGGCGGCGTCGGCTCCGTGGTGACGCCAGTGGTCGGCGGCGTGGTGGCGGTCGTCGACGCGTCGCTGGTGCTGGTGCTGGTGCTGGTGTCGCTGGTCGACGGATCACCGGTGGAGGTCGCCGTGGTGGGCGTGGTCTCCGTCGGAGGGGTCGTCGGTTCGGTGGTCGTCGGTTCGGTGGTCGTGGGCTCGGTGGACGGCACAGCTGCCCCGAGCAGCTCGGGCACGGTGATCCGCGGCTCCGGCGAGTCGGCGTCGTTGAAGTCGGGGTCGACGATGAATCCGAGGGCGGTGTCGACCGGGAGCCCGGGGGAGACGGTGCCGTACTGCGCGGCGTTCCACTCGGCGGTGGGGGTGCCGGGCAGGGTGCCACCGGCGGTGGACAGCCAGAACGACCAGTACCCGGTCGAGGGGGCGGTGACGCCGTCGATGGTCGTCACGAAACCGGCGGGCTCGAGGACGAAGCCTGCGGCAGCGGCGGCGGCGCCGATGCTCGTCTGCGCACCCGGGGCGCAGCCGATGCTGGCCGAGTCGGTGGCGGGCGCGAAGTCGACGACGACGGTGACCCCGGTGCCGGGGGCACAGGCCTGGCCGGTGACGGCGGCCGGGGCGGCAGCGGCGGCGGACGGGGCGACGGCGAGGCCGACCACCGATCCACCCGCGGCCAGGGCCAGGACGGCGGCCGCGGAGGCCAACCGGTGACGGAGGCGCGGAGCGCCGACGGACGGGACGGGCATGGGTCCTTCTTCCACGAGAGGGACGAAGGAGGCACCCGCCCACCGGGGACGGCGGAGTCCGGGCGCAGGTGCGCACACCGCTCAAGGACGGTCCGAAGGCCGGCCGTGAGCGTCGACTCCGTCCGGGGACGGCGGTCCGGGCCCCACCCTGCGGTCCTCGACAGAGGGGAGCGAATCCACGTCCGGCGGGTGTCCGGCTGCCCGACCGGCCCGCGCGGAGCGGGACCGGATCGGATCACGGTTGCGGGTCAGCGCCGGACTTGCGCCGGCTTCCCCGGAACGGGCGTGGGCGTGCCTCGCGGCACTCGCGAATCGTACAGGCCGCTCACACGCCCTCCACACGCGGTGGGGA
Source organism: Nakamurella flavida (assembly GCF_030811475.1). Lineage (NCBI taxonomy): Bacteria > Bacillati > Actinomycetota > Actinomycetes > Nakamurellales > Nakamurellaceae > Nakamurella > Nakamurella flavida. The sequence continues at coordinate 1,138,406 of NZ_JAUSQV010000001.1, read as the reverse complement.
CGTGGGCATCAGCTGTCGTGCGGTTCGGCGTCCGGAGCCGCCGGCACGGCCCGGGTCTCCGGCAGGGTGTCGCCGCGCAGGCCGGAACCGATCTCCTTGGCGTCGGCCAGGGCGTCCTCGCTGGCGGCGAGGTGGTCGTCAGCGTCGCGGATCCCGGGGGTCTGCAGATCGGCCGGCGAGGCGAACGGCGAGGCCCCGTCGTCGTCCGCGGCCGCCTCGTTGGCGCCGGTGTGCTCACCGGCGCCGGTGCTCCCGCCGGCCGAACGCTCCTCGTCGGTGCCGCCGAGGGTGGGATCGGCGTCGGTGTCGTCGCCCGCCGCCGGTCCGGCCGGCACCAGGGCGGAGGCGCTGTCCAGGGCACTGCCGGAGGGGCTGTCCACCGGGGCGTCCGGGGAGCCGTCGGGGGCGGGGGCGGAAGACGTCATCGTCGATCTCCTGATCTGGGGTGGTTCGGGCGTGCGGCGGGAGGACGGGAAACGACAGTGCCCCCGGACGAGGTCCGAGGGCACTGACGTTCGGTTCGATCTATTCGAGGTAGTCGCGCAGCACCTGCGAGCGCGACGGGTGACGGAGCTTGGACATCGTCTTGGACTCGATCTGCCGGATACGCTCACGGGTGACCCCGTAGACCTGGCCGATCTCGTCCAGCGTGCGCGGCTGGCCGTCGGTGAGCCCGAAGCGCAGGCGGACGACGCCGGCCTCCCGCTCGGAGAGCGTCTGCAGGACGGCCTGCAGCTGGTCCTGCAGCAGGGTGAACGAGACGGCGTCCACGGCCACCACGGCCTCGGAGTCCTCGATGAAGTCACCGAGCTGCGAGTCGCCCTCGTCACCGATGGTCTGGTCGAGGGAGATGGGCTCCCGGGCGTACTGCTGGATCTCCAGCACCTTGTCCGGGGTGATGTCCATCTCCTTGGCGAGCTCGTCGGGCGTGGGCTCGCGGCCCAGGTCCTGCAGGAGCTCGCGCTGGATGCGACCCAGCTTGTTGATGACCTCGACCATGTGCACGGGGATGCGGATGGTGCGGGCCTGATCGGCCATGGCGCGGGTGATGGCCTGCCGGATCCACCAGGTCGCGTAGGTGGAGAACTTGTAACCCTTGGTGTAGTCGAACTTCTCGACCGCGCGGATCAGACCCAGGTTGCCCTCCTGGATGAGGTCCAGGAACGCCATGCCGCGCCCGGTGTAGCGCTTGGCCAGCGACACCACGAGGCGGAGGTTGGCCTCGAGCAGGTGGTTCTTGGCCCGGTCGCCGTCCCGCTTGATCCAGTTCAGGTCACGGCGCATCTGGTTGGTCGGCTTCTCGCCGGCCTCGGCCATCTGCCGCATGCGCTCGGTGGAGTAGAGGCCGGCCTCGATGCGCTTGGCCAGGTCCACCTCCTCCTCCGCGTTCAGCAGGGCGACCTTGCCGATCTGCTTCAGGTAGGCCCGGACGGAGTCGGCGGAGGCGGTGAGCTCGGCGTCCTTGCGGGCCTGCTTGAGTGCCTCGGACTCCTCCTCGTCGTCCCAGGAGAACTCCTCGGCCTCGGCGGCCTTCGTCGCCGGGCCGACGGCGGCGGTCTCGGTCTCCTCGTCGGTGGCACCACCGGCCGCGGACACCGCGGGGGAGTCGGGGGTGGTGGCGGGGACCTCGACGACGTCCACGGTGTCGGTGGCGTCCAGCTCCTCGACCAGCTCCAGGGCGCCGGGCTCGGCCTCACCCTCGGCTTCGGGGGCGGCGACCACGGCGGGTGCGGCCTTGGTGGCGGCCTTGCGGGCCGGGGCCCGTCTGGCTGCCGGGGCGGCGGTGGGGGCTGCCTCTCCGTCGGTCACTGCATGAGCCGCGGTTCCGCGGCGTGGAGTACGGGAGGTTGTTGCGCCTGCCACTGATGCCCTTTCGCTTCAGTCGTCCGCTGGCCCAGCAGACCTGACCACCGGGGTGGGGTCTGAATGGGAGGGCCCTGTGCACTCGATCTGGAACCGGGATTCGGCTCTGCCGGACGACCGTTCCAGTGTAACGGCGCGATCCGTCGGTCACGACCCCGAACGGGCCCCTCATGCGCCCGGACGGGGGTATCGACGCCGGTCACGGACCCGTCCGGCGGAACGGGTACCGCGTCGCGAGCCCCCGTCCGGTGCGGATCCCGGGCCGAACGGTGCGATCGTGCCGCGGCGGTGGGATCAGTGCGGGGAGGGGCCGGCGGGGGTGACCCGACGGTCCAGCGCGGCCTCGTTGGCGGCCAGGGCCGATCCGACGATGCCGGCGTTGTTGATGAGCTGAGCGACGGCCAGCGGGGTGCGGGTCTTCAACAGCGGCACCCATTTGTCCGGCTTCTTGGAGATGCCCCCGCCGAGGATGATCAACTCCGGCCAGATCAGGTTCTCCAGGGTCACCAGGTACTTGGAGGCTCTCTTGGCCCAGTGCTCCCAGCTCAGCCCGTCCCGCTCGCGGGCGGAGGCCGCGGCCTTGTGCTCGGCGTCGTGGCCGTCGATCTCGATGTGGCCGAGTTCGGCGTTGGGCACCAGCTTGCCGTCGTGGATCAGCGCGATGCCGATGCCGGTGCCGAAGGTGACGGTGACGACCAGGCCGCGGTGGCCACGCCCGGCGCCGTAACGGGCCTCGGCCAGTCCGGCCGCATCGGCGTCGTTCAGGTAGAAGCCCGGGCCGGCCAGCTTGGGGCCCACGGTGTCGGCCAGGGAGGTGCCGATCCAGGCCTTGTCCATGTTGGCGGCGGTCTGCACGACGCCGTTCAGCACGACGCCGGGGAAGTCGACACCGCAGGCACCGTCGAAGGAGAAGGACTGCGCGACCTTGCCGACGGTCTCGGCCACCGCGTCCGGGGTCGCGGGCTGGGGGGTGTCCAGCCGGAAGCGCTCACCGATCAGTTCGCCCTTGGTCAGATCGACCAGCCCGCCCTTGATGCCGGTACCGCCGATATCGATGCCCAGAGCCTGGTCCGCTGAGATGCCGGCCATGTGGATCCTCCCCAACCTCGGTGGTGTGTCGGTGTCGTCCGTCCGGCACCGCTGCCGGGCCCGGTGATCGTACTGACCGCCGTCCGGCTCCCGCGGGTGAGCCCTGCCCGTCCGCAGGTGGGTCGGGGAGTCGTCGGCGAAGGGCGGTCAGGTCGCGCAGGTCGCCTGCGGCAGCGGCGGGATGGTGGCCTGGGGCCGGGGCGCGGCCGTCTGGCCCTCGATGACCGCGGGCGGAGTGGCCGCCTCCTGGATCGTCCTGAGCTCGGCCTTGACCTCGTCGGTGACCGGTGCGTAGAGGTACCGCGCGCCCAGCGCGAGATCGACGGAGTCGTCGACGCGGCCGTCGAGGACCAGCTGCGCGCACGGCGCGAGGATCAGGACCGTCCGGGCCGCCGCGGCACCCGCCGGGCCGTACCGGATCTCGCCGACGCAGCGCAGGTCGCTGGCCACGTACAGCGGGTCGTTGCCGCTGGTGCGGATGGACGCGAACCCGGCGGCGCGGAGCTCGTCGGTCACCGCCTTGGCCTGGCCACGCACCGTGCTGGCGTTGAAGACGGACAGTCCTATGGTGGTCGGATCCGCGGGGCGGATCCCCGCCAGGGTGGACGCGTCGGTGAAGACGCCCAGCGTGGTCGGGGCGGCCGGGGTCGACGGCGTGCTGGATGCGGTGGTCTCGGCCGCCGGTTCGGACGCGGCGGTGGAGCTCGCCGCGCTGCGGGTGGTGTCCGCGGTGGTCACCGGGGCCGCGCCGGGGGTGTTGCAGCTGCGGCTCTGGGACGGGTCGGGGCGCAGGGCCTGGAACCAGACGATGCCGGCCCCCAGCAGCAGGACGGCCACCACCGACAGGACCGGCCAGTAGCGCCGCCGCCGATAGCGCTCGGGGGCAGTGTCGACACTCACCGGTCACGTCCTCCTGGCTGTCCTGGCGCGCGGGTGCGGGCGTGGCGCAGTCGGGGTGCCCCGTCGGCCAGGGTGCCAGGGTAGTCGGTGGCCCCCACCACGCCCGGACGCGTGACCGGACGACGGGCGCGTGTCCATCGCCCTCCGGCCGGCACCTCCCGTCGGCGGGGAGTCCGGGAGCGGGGTGCGTCCCGCCCGGCCGCGGACTTGGCCTGGATCCGCCCGCCGATCGGTTCGAGGAATTCCGTGTGCTCCGGGGCGTTATGGGCTAAGGTGCGGCGGCGCGCACCGCTCGTTCCCCCGGCGCCGGCTCGGCCGGCGGTCCTGTTCGAGCGGATTCGCACGGTCTCCCGCGTTTCAACGACGAACAGTCCGGGCACACACCGACGGTCGTCGACGTCATGCCTCCCGCTCACCCCACCCGGTCCCGACCGGCGGGGAGGGGGCTGGTCGATCGATCCCGTGGGCCGACACCGCCGGGCCCGGCTGCGGCGCCGCATCCGCGCCTGCACCACCACCAGTACCTCGAACCACACGAAGTGAGGACCCACCTGATGGCCACCGATTACGACGCCCCGCGTCGCAACGAGACCGACGAACCCTCCGAGGACTCCCTCGAGGAACTCAAGGCGCGACGCAACGAGGCGCAGTCCGCCGTCGTCGACATCGACGAGGGCGACACCGCGGAGAGCTTCGAGCTGCCCGGCGCCGACCTGTCCGGCGAGGAGCTGACCGTCAAGGTCATCCCCAAGCAGGCCGACGAGTTCACCTGCACCTCCTGCTTCCTGGTGCAGCACCGCAGCCGCCTGTCCTCCGACAAGAACGGCCAGATGATCTGCGTGGACTGCGCCTGACCGGTTCCCCGGCTGCCCGACCCCCGGGTCGGGTGGCCGCCCAGGTCGGCGAGTTCCACCGTGCGTACGGGCTGCCCATGCGGACGGAACCGACCGCCGGGGTGGACCTCGCCCAGGTCACCCTGCGCCAGTCGTTGATCGACGAGGAGGTCGGCGAGCTGGCCGCGGCCGCCCGGGCGGGCGACCTGGTCGAGGTGGCCGACGCCCTGGCCGACATCGTGTACGTCGCCTACGGCACCGCCCTGGTCTACGGGATCGACCTGGACGCGGTGATCGACGAGGTGCACGCCTCGAACATGACGAAGCTCGGCGCCGATGGCCGGCCCGTGCGCCGCGCGGACGGCAAGATCCTCAAGGGGCCGGGATTCCGCCCGCCCGACATCGCCGCCGTCCTGGCCGCCCGTCCGGACCCGGCACCCACCGCCGCCGAGTCACCCACCGCGGCCGAACTGCCCACCGCGGCCGAATCACCCACTGCCGCTGAGTCGTGCACCGCCGCCGGGGGGCCCACCGGTATCGGCCACCCACCGGTGTCGGGATCTTCACAGCCCGACTGATCCCCCATTCCTCCGGGTGACCCCGGCCCCGCCGGACGAGCACTACCCTGGCGGGCGTGCACGTGGGACCCGTCCGGGGTCACCACGCAGGAGAAGGTGACGACTATGGGAAGCCTCGTCGGTTGGTTCAAGAAACTGACCAGTGATGAAGCTGAATTGGACGCCGACGCGCTCACCGAGGAGGCCGACGCCTGTGGTGCCCAGCGCGCCGCGGTCTGCTGCCAGGGTCAGCGGGTCACGCTGCAGGGCCGACTGCGCTACGTCGACCTGCGCCCCACCGAGGGGCAGGCCAAGCTCGTCGCCGAGCTGTTCGACGGCACCGACGGGGTGATGCTGGTCTGGCTCGGCCGCCGGTCGATCAGCGGCATCGAGCCCGGCCGCACGGTCAAGGTCCGGGGTCGCGTCGCCGTGCGGGACGGTCAGAAGGTCATCTACAACCCCGATTACGACCTGCTCCCGGCGCACGCGTGAGTTCTGCCGGCTCCTCCCCGCACGGCCCGACCGAGGCCGGGACCACCGCCTCCGGTGGGTCCGGACCGGATGCCGCTGCCGACGTCGTGCGTCCCCTCGCGGGGGACGACGACAGGGCGGCGGCCGAAGCTGCCGCGGATCCACCCGCGAAGCCCACCCTGCTCGAGCAGATGGGCGGCCCGATGGGCATGGTGGACTCCGCCGTCCCCGTCGCGGTGTTCATCCTGGGCAACACCCTCGGCGGACTCGGCTGGGGCATCGGTACCGCACTCGGATCGGCGGTCGTCCTGGCCGGGATCCGGCTCGCCCGCCGCAAGCCCATCACCCAGGTCGTGTCCGGCATCTTCGGCGTGGGCATCGCCGCGTTCATCGCCTACCGCACCGGCTCGGCCAAGGGGTTCTTCCTGCTCGGCATCTGGAGCTCGGTGGCTTACGGCGCCGCGTTCGCCCTCTCCATCCTCGTGCGCTGGCCGTTGGTCGGCGTCATCTGGGAACTGGTGAACAGCCGGGGGACCGCCTGGCGCGCCGACCGCCGGTTGGTCCGCAGGTACAGCCTGGCCACCGGGGTGTGGGTGCTCGTGTTCGCGGCCCGGTTCTTCGTGCAGAACTTCCTCTACGACCAGGACGAGGTCGGGTGGCTCGCCACCGCCCGCATCGTCATGGGATATCCGCTGTGGCTGGTCGCCCTGGGCATCACCGTGCTGCTGGTCCGCGGGCACCTGCGCTCCCGGCCGACGGCCGCACCCGCCGCCGGCTGATCCCGCCGACGACCGACCCGTCCCGGAACACACGGAACCCGGACCGCCCCCCGTGGGGCCGGTCCGGGTCTCGTCGTCGTGGGGTCAGCGCAGCGCGTCCCGCACGTCGTTCTCGACCTCCGGGGAGGCCACGAACATCAGCTCGTCGCCGGGTTCCAGAGGTTCGTCGGGCTGGGGGACGATGACCCGCCCGCCGCGCAGGATGGCGACCAGGGCCGCGTCCCGCGGCAGCACCAGATCGCGCACCGGACGCCCGGCCATCGACGTGGTGCTGGGCAGGGTGACCTCGACGAGGTTGGCCTGGCCCTGACGCAGGGTGAACAGCCGGACAAGGTCGCCGACCGTCACGGCCTCCTCGACCAGGGCGGCCAGGATGCGCGGGGTGGACACGGCGACGTCCACGCCCCAGGCGTCGGTGAACAGCCACTCGTTCCGCGGGTCGTTGACCCGCCCGACCACGCGGCCGACCGCGAACTCCGTCTTGGCCAGCAGGGAGAGCACCAGGTTGACCTTGTCGTCACCCGTGCAGGCGATGACCACGTCACAGGTCTGCAGGCCGGCGTCCTCCAGGGAGGCGAACTCGCACGCGTCGGCCAGCACCCACTCCGCCGCCTCGATGCGGTGCGGCTTGATGGCCTCCGGGTCGCGGTCGATGAGCATGACCTGGTGGCCGTTCTCGGTGAGCTCCCCGGCGATGGACCGGCCCACCGAACCGGCACCCGCGATGGCGATGCGCATCAGACACCGTCCAGGGGGGACACGGCGGACCGCTCGGTGACCTCGACGATGGAAGCGGCGAGCACGGAGGCGTAGACGAGGTCGCCGTCCTGCACGACGGTCTCGGACGTCGGCAACAGCCCGTTGCCGAACCGCACCACGAAGGCGACGTGCACGCCGATGCCCTCCTCGAGCTCACGCAGGGGCCGGCCGATCCAGTCCCGGTGGTACGGCAGGTTGGCGATGGACACGGTGCCGGACGGGTCGCGCCACTCGCTGATCAGGCCCTCGGGGATGAGCGAGCGCAGCAGCCGGTCGGTCGTCCACGGCACCGTCGCGACGGTGGGGATGCCGAGCCGCTCGTAGACCTGCGCGCGCTTGGGGTCGTAGATGCGGGCGACCACCGTGGCCACGCCGAACTGCTCACGGGCCACCCGGGCGGCGATGATGTTGGAGTTGTCACCCGAGGACACCGCCGCGAAGCAGTGCGCCTCGCGGATGCGGGAGGCCAGCAACGTGTCCCGGTCGAAGCCGACGCCGGTCACCTGTTGCCCGTGGAAGTCGGCGCCCAGCCGGCGGAAGGCGGCCGGGTCGCGGTCGATCACCGCCACGGAATGGCCGGCCCGGGCCAGCTGGCGGGCCAGGGACGAGCCGACACGGCCGCACCCCATGATCACGATGTGCACGCCTGGGCGCCCTTCGCTGCGATGTTCGACGGCCGCCGGAGGCTGCCGACCGGGACCGGGAACAGATCCGGCCGGGGCAAAGTACCCGGTGCAACGTACCCCCGCACCCGCCCGTCCCGACGGGCGGCGGCCGGGTCCGGCGAGCACCGGAAGATCACAATCACCGCAGGCTGCCCGTCACCGTCGGTCGGGGGTCGTAGGCTCCGGCCTTGTGTCCAGACTGACAGCCGCGGCCAAACGATTCGTGGTCGGCCGCCCGTTCCGCAGCGACCGGCTGGCGCACACGTTGCTGCCCAAGCGGATCGCCCTCCCGGTGTTCGCCTCGGACGCGCTGTCCAGCGTCGCGTACGCCCCGGCCGAGATCTTCACCGTGCTCTCCGTGGCCGGTCTGGCCGCGTACACCTACGCCCCCTGGATCGCCATCACGGTCGCCTTCGTGATGGTCGTCGTCGTCGCGTCCTACCGGCAGAACGTGCACGCCTATCCCAGCGGTGGTGGCGACTACGAAGTGGCGACCAAGAACCTGGGGCCGAACTTCGGCCTGCTGGTGGCCAGTGCCCTGCTGGTGGACTACATCCTCACGGTGGCCGTCTCCACCGCGGCCGGGGTGGCCAACATCGGGTCCGCCCTGGCCGTCGTCGGTGCGCACCCCGTGTGGTTCTCGATCCTGATCATCACCCTGGTCACCGCGGCCAACCTCCGCGGCATCCGGGAGTCCGGGTCCGCCTTCGCGATCCCGGTCTACGCCTTCATCGTCTCCATGATCGCCATGCTGCTCACCGGCTTCGTCCGTTGGCTGCTGGGATCGGAGATGCGGGCGGAGAGCGCCGGCTTCCACCTGCAGCCCGAGCACGCCACCGCCGGTCTGGCCCTGGTCTTCCTGCTGGCCCGGGCGTTCTCGTCCGGGTCGGCCGCGCTGACCGGGGTCGAGGCCATCTCCAACGGTGTCCCGGCGTTCCAGAAGCCCAAATCCAAGAACGCGGCGACGACGCTGGCCCTGATGGGCGGCCTGTCCCTGGTGATGATGCTCGGACTGGTCGGCCTGGCCATCGCCACCGGCGCGCAGATCGCCGACGACCCGGCCCGCCAGCTCGTCGGCGCCCCCGAGGGCTACTACCAGAAGACGCTGATCGCGCAGATCGCCCAGGCGGTGTTCTCCGGCTTCCCGGTCGGGTTCTACATCGTCTCGTTCACCACCGGCCTCATCCTGATCCTGGCCTGCAACACCGCGTTCAACGGCTTCCCGGTGCTGGGGTCGATCCTGGCCCAGGACCGCTTCCTGCCCCGCCAGCTGCACACCCGCGGTGACCGGCTCGCGTTCTCCAACGGCATCGTCTTCCTCGCCGTGGTCGCGTTGATCCTGGTCATCGCCTTCCAGGCCGACGTCACCTCGCTGATCCAGCTGTACATCGTCGGGGTGTTCGTCTCCTTCACCTGCTCGCAGGCCGGGATGATCCGGCACTGGAGCCGGCTGTTGTCCACCGAGAAGGATCCGACGGTCCGCCGTCGGATGCGCCGCAGCCAGACCATCAACGCGGTCGGCTTCTGCTGCACCGCGGTGGTCCTGGTCATCGTGCTGATCACCAAGTTCCTGGCCGGGGCGTGGATCGCCATCGCCGCCATGGCCGTCATCTTCGTGACGATGAAGGCCATCCGGAAGCACTACGACCGCGTCGCCCGGGAGATCGCCGCCGACGAGGACGATCTCGTGCTGCCCAGCCGTGTGCACGCCATCGTGCTGGTCTCCAAGATCCACCTGCCGACCATGCGGGCGCTGGCCTACGCGCGGGCCACCCGCCCGGACACCCTGGAGGCGGTGACCGTCAGCGTCGACCCCAAGGACACCGAGGCCCTGGCCCGCGAGTGGGAGGACCGGGACCTGCCGGTGGCCCTCAAGGTCATCGACTCACCGTTCCGCGAGGTGACGCGGCCGATCCTGGACTACGTCCGGCGCATCCGGAAGAACGCCCCCCGGGACCTGGTCGCCGTGTACATCCCGGAGTACGTGGTCGGGAAGTGGTGGGAGCAGATCCTGCACAACCAGTCCGCGCTGCGCCTCAAGGGTCGTCTGCTGTTCACCCCGGGGGTGATGGTCACCTCCGTGCCGTGGCAGCTGTCCTCCTCCGAGGCGCTGGACGACCGTCTCCGGCAGCGCGCGGACCGCGAACTCGGCCTGCGTGGCCGTATCCCCAGCTCGGCCATCCAGCCCGGCGCCGCCTCCGAGCAGCCGGGCCGCCTGCGCGCCCGCGATCAGGACGAACGATGAGTGCACCCGTGCTGACCCAGCCGGTCCCGGCCGCCGACGACCTGACCCCCGGGATGGTGGTCCGGGTCGACATCGGCCCGGTCGCCCACGGCGGCCACTGCGTCGCCCGCTACGACGGCCGGGTGATGTTCGTCCGGCACGCGCTGCCCGGCGAGGTCGCGCTGGTGCGCATCACCGAGGCCAAGGCCGGTTCCTTCGGCCGGGCCGACGCCGTGGAGATCCTGCAGGCCGACCCGGAGCGGGTGGACGCACCCTGCGCCCATTTCCACCCCGGTGGCTGCGGGGGCTGCGACTTCCAGCACGCGTCGCCCGATCTGCAACGCCGGCTCAAGGCCGAGGTGCTGGCCGAGCAGCTGCACCGACTGGCCAAAATCGACCGCCCGGTGACGGTGGAGGCCCTGCCCGGCGACGGTTTCGGCTGGCGCACCCGGGTGCGTTGGGCGCTGGATCCGGACGGACGGATGGGTCCCCGCTCCTACCGTTCGCACCGCGTGCAGGCGGTCAACCTGTCGGCGCCGTGCCTGATCGCCGCGCCGGGGCTCAACGAACTGGCCGCGACCCTGGACGGGCCGCCCGGTGGTCGCCCGACCGCCCCCACCGGCCCGGCCCGGCGTCCGGTCCGCCGCGCCCCCGCCGGCCGCCACCGCCGGCCCGAACTGCCCGAGGTCACCCTGGTGCGCACCCAGGACGGTGAGCGGCTGGCCGTCTGGGCCGGTCAGCCCGGAGCGGAGATCTCCGAGCACGTCGCCGACCGGGACTTCGTGGTCGCCGCGGACGGCTTCTGGCAGGTCCACCCGGCCGCCGCGCAGACCCTCGTCGACGCGGTGCTGACCGCGCTGGACGGCGTCGACCTGGTCGGCGGCACCGGCTGGGACCTGTACGGCGGGGTCGGGGTGTTCGCCGAGCTGCTGGCCGACGCCGTCGGGATCACCGGATCGGTGGTCAGCGTGGAGGGCGACGCCCGGGCCACCGCACTCGCCCAGCGCAATCTCGCCCGGCACCCGCAGGCCCGGGCCGTGCACTCCTCGGTGGAGGACGCGCTGGCCGGTCTGGGCGACGAGGTCGACGTCATCGTCCTCGATCCGCCGCGGTCCGGCGCCGGCCGGAAGGTGTGCGCGGAACTGGCCGCCCGCCGCCCCGCGGTGATCGTCTACGTGGCCTGCGACCCGGCCGCGCTGGCCCGGGACGCCGCCGCGCTGGCCGAGGCCGGCTACGTGATGACCGACCTCCGCGCGTTCGACGCCTTTCCGCAGACCCACCACCTGGAGTGCGTGGCCCGCTTCGCCCCGGCCTGAGCCGGCCCGTGCGGTGCGGTGCGGTGGAGTGCGGTGCGGGGTCGGTCAGCGCGGCGCCGCGGCCTGCCAGGCGACCAGCTCGGCGGGCCGGTTGGTGATGATCGCGTCTACCCCGCACCCGGTGAGCGCGGCCCATTCCCGGGGGTCGTCGCTGGTCCAGGCGGCCACGGCGACATCGGCGGCGTGCAGGGCGTCGACGAGCCCGGGCCGCCCGGTGAGCTGCGCCGCCGGCGGGTTGTAGGCCTGCACGCCGAGCCGCCGGCACACCTCGACCGGATCGCCGTCGACGTCCTCGACGAGCAGGCCGAGCGGGCGGTGCGGGTCCAGGTCCCGGGCGTGCCCGAGAGCGGCCCGCTCGAACGACTGGAGCACGACCCGGTGGTCGTGCCCGGCGGTGCGGATCTCCCGCAGCAGGGTGCGGACCTGCCCGCGGGAGTGCTCGCCCTTGATCTCCAGCAACACCCGTCGGGTGGCGTCGAGTCGGGTCAGCAGGTCGGCGAACCGGGGGACCGGGGTGCCGGCGAAGGCCGCGCCGAACCACGCACCGGCGTCCAGCGCTGCGATCTCCCGGGCCGAGCGCTCCCTGACCGGACCGGTGCCGGTGGTCGTCCGGTCCAGTTCGTCGTCGTGCAGCAGCACCGGGACCCCGTCCATGGTGGGCTGCACGTCGCACTCCACCCAGGCCGCGCCGGCCGCCCAGCCGGCCTCGAAGGCGGGGAGCGTGTTCTCCGGGGCGACGGACGAGGCGCCCCGGTGGGCGATCACCAGCGGGGTCGGCCCGTTGCGCCGCAGGGGGTTCATGATCGGCCACCCTAGCCACGAGTGCGCCGTCGCACCGGGTGGGCGGGTCCCGGTGGATCGCAGCATGCACCGGGCCCCGGACCAGGTCGGACGCGACACGGACACCCCGGGAGCCCGGGCTGCACGCTGCCGGGCGTTGGCTGTCCGTATCCTAGTCGTCACGATGAGCCATCGAAACGCGTCGCGCCGGACCCCCGCCGCCGCCCCGCCAGCGGGTCGGCGGGGTACCGTCGACCTGCGGGATCGACCCGTGCGCTCCCGCTGCCGACCGGCACGGGCGGCGGAACGAACGTGGCGGCCTGAGGGCCGCGAGCGAGGTGGAGGACGGGTGGCGCAGCGAGGCCCGATGCCGGTGTTGGGCCGGGTCACCTCACCGGCCGATGTCCGGGCGATGTCGGTCGCGGACCTGAACCGACTGGCCCAGGAGATCCGGACGTTCCTGGTCGAGAAGGTGTCCCGCCGCGGCGGGCACCTCGGCCCCAACCTGGGTGTGGTGGAGCTGACGCTGGCCCTGCACCGGGTGTTCGACTCGCCCGCCGACCCGTTGATCTTCGACACCGGGCACCAGGCGTACGTGCACAAGATCGTCACCGGCCGGGCCGGCGAGTTCGACCGGCTGCGGACCCGGGGCGGTCTGTCCGGGTATCCCAGCCGCGCCGAGTCCGTCCACGACTGGGTGGAGAATTCGCATGCCTCCACGTCGCTGTCCTACGCCGACGGGCTGGCCAAGGCGTTCGCACTGCGCGGGGAGCGGGACCGCACCGCCGTCGCCGTCATCGGTGACGGGGCTCTCACCGGCGGGATGGCCTGGGAGGCGCTGAACAACATCGCCGCCGGGCAGGACCGTCCGCTCGTGGTCGTGCTGAACGACAACGGCCGGTCCTACGCACCGACCACCGGTGGCATGGCCCAGCGGATGGCCGCGCTGCGACTCAAGCCCGGGTACGAGCGATTCCTCGGCCAGGTCAAGTCGACCCTCCCGCGGACCCCCGTCGTCGGCGGGCCGCTCTACGGGATGCTGCACGCGGCGAAGACGGCGATGAAGGACTGGCTGCTGCCGCCGACCATGTTCGCCGATCTGGGCCTGAAGTACCTGGGCCCCATCGATGGTCACGACATCGTCGAGCTGGAGACGGCGTTGCGCCGGGCCAAGGGCTACCGCGGTCCGGTCCTGGTCCACGTGCTGACCAGCAAGGGACAGGGGTACGCCCCGGCCCGGGACGACGAGGCCGAGCAGATGCACTCGCCGCCGGCCTTCGATCCGCTCACCGGCAAGCCGGTGGCCGCCGCCACCGCGACCTGGACGGCGACGTTCGGCCGGGAGATGGTGCGGATCGGCACCGAGCGACCCGACGTCGTCGCCATCACCGCGGCCATGTCCGGCCCGACCGGTCTGCAGCCGTTCGGCGCGGCCTTCCCGGACCGCCTGTTCGACGTGGGCATCGCCGAGCAGCACGCGATGACCTCGGCGGCCGGCCTGGCCATGGGCGGCATGCACCCGGTGGTGGCCGTCTACGCCACCTTCCTGAACCGGGCGTTCGACCAGCTGCTGATGGACGTGGCCCTGCACTCGCTGCCCGTCACCGTGGTGCTGGACCGGGCCGGGGTCACCGGCGAGGACGGCCCCAGCCATCACGGCATGTGGGACATGTCGTTGGCCGGTCTGGTCCCCGGGCTGCGGCTGGCCGCGCCCCGCGACGCGGTCACCCTGGCCGAGGAGCTCGCCGAGGCGATCGACACCGACGACGGCCCGACCGTGCTGCGCTTCCCGAAGGGCGCCGTCCCGGCGTCCGTGCCGGCGCTGCGCCGGGTCGACGGGGTCGACGTGCTCGCCGAACCGGCCGCCGGCCAGGACCCGCACGTGCTGCTCGTCGCCGTGGGCGGCTTCGCGGCCATGGCCGTCGAGGTGTCCGAACGCCTGGGCGCCCAGGGCATCGGGGTGACCGTGGTCGACCCGCGCTGGGTGCTGCCCGTGCCGACCGCACTCGTCGCGTTGGCCGCCGGGCACCGCCTGGTGGTCACCGTCGAGGACGGCGGTCGCTCCGGGGGTATCGGCGCGGCCATCGCCGATCTGCTCACCGGCAGCGGCATCCCGGTGCGCTGCTGGACGCTGCCGCAGGAGTTCCTCGAACCCGCGCCCCGGGCCGAGCTGCTCGGCGATCTCGGGCTCTCGGCCCAGTCCATCGCCCGGGGCATCACCGAGGAGTTCGCCGGGCAGGGCGACCACTCCGGGCAGGACTCCGCCCGGGGCTCCTCCACCGACAGCGGCTCCCCGGCGCCGGGTGCATCCCGCACCGCGCCCACCGGGGGCCACCCGACCGGATCGGACAACTGACATGCGCGTACTGGTGGTCGAGGACGCCCAGCGACTGGCCGATGCCATCGCCCGGGGACTGCGGGCCGAGGGCATGGCCGTGGACGTGGCCTACGACGGTACGTCCGGCCACGAGAAGGCCACCTTCACCCGGTACGACGTGGTCGTGCTGGATCGCGACCTGCCCGGCATGCACGGCGACGACCTGCTCGCCGAGCTGGTCTCCGGCGGCGGACTGACGCGCGTGCTCATGCTCACCGCCTCCGGTGGGATCGAGGACCGGGTCGACGGGCTGTCCCTCGGCGCCGACGACTACCTGTCCAAGCCGTTCGCGTTCCCCGAGCTGGTCGCCCGGGTACGTGCACTCGGCCGGCGCGCCACTCCGGCCACCCCGCCGGTGCTGCGCATCGCCGATGTCGAGATCGACCCGGCCAAGCGCACGGTCACCCGGGCCGGCCGCGCGGTCGAGCTGACCCGCAAGGAGTTCGGCGTGCTGGAGGTGCTGGTGTCCGCCGGCGGCTCGGTCGTCTCCAGCGAGGATCTGCTCGAGCGGGTGTGGGACGAGAACGCCGATCCGTTCACCACCACCGTGCGGGTCACCGTGATGACCCTGCGCCGCAAGCTCGGCGAACCGGGTGTCATCGACACCGTGGTCGGCGCCGGCTACCGGGTCACCCCGACCCCGTCCACCCCGGTGGAGACGTCCGCGCCGGCGCCCGCCGAGACCGGCGCCTGACCGCGCGACGGTCGGCGTGAGTGCTGCCCCGGGGGCGGGCGGAGCTGCGGGGATCGCGGTGACCGGTCCGCCGCCCCGACCGGACCGGTCGGCCTGGAGCGACCGGGTCGGTCTGCGGCTGCGTATCACCGTGCTGACCACGGCGCTGCTCGCCCTGATCGGCGCGTTGCTGCTGGGTCTGGCCTACGTGCTCGTCGGGCGGGTGATCGCCGCGCTGCCGCAGTTCCCCCCGGGCACCGAGGTGATCCTGGAGGGCCGGGTCGTCGACGCCGAGCTGGCCTCGCAGATCATCGTCGAGGAGGGTCGGCGGACCGTCCTGCTCGTCGGCTTCATCGCCTTCCCGCTGCAGGTCATCGCCGGGGCCGTGCTGGCGTGGATCCTGATCGGCCGGGCGCTGACCCCGCTGACCATCCTGACCACCGCCGCGCGGGATCTGTCGACGTCCTCGCTGGACCAACGGATCCGGCTCACCGGGCCACGGGACGAGGTCGCCGAACTGTCCGACACCTTCGACGACATGCTCGACCGGCTGCAGGGCGCGTTCGAGGCCGAGCGCCGGTTCGTCGCCAACGCCTCGCACGAGCTCCGCACCCCGCTGGCGGTGATCCGCACCGAGATCGACGTGACCCTGTCCGATCCGCATGCCGATCCGGCCGAGCTGCGCCGGATGGCCGAGGTGGTGCGCGAGGCCACCGACGGAGCCGACCGCCTGCTGTCCGCCCTGCTGGTGCTGGCGCGGACGCAGGCCCGCGGGGTGTCCGAGATCCGGCCGGTCGACATGGCCCTGCTCGTCCCCGGTGCACTGCACGGCATCGAGATCGAGCGGGCCGAGCGTGGGGTGCACGTCACGGTCGACGGCGGCCCCTGCCTGGTGGCCGGTGACCCCGCCTTGTTGCAACGGCTGGTCGGCAACCTCGTGGAGAACGCGGTGCGGCACAACGTGCCCGGGGGTTGGCTCCGGGTGACCACCGAGCCCGCCCCGGCCGTCCTCGTCCCCGCCGCAGCGGGCGCCACCCCCGCCCCGATCGGCGGCGCGGAGGCCGGTGTCGACCTTGGCGAACCGGGGGTCGCCTACGCGGCACTGGAGGTCGCCTCGTCCGGTCCGGTCGTCGACGCGGCCACCGTCGAGGAGATCTTCGAACCGTTCCGGCAGGGCCGCCGGGCCCGGACCTCGCACGGCGGCAGCGGTCTGGGCCTGTCCATCGTGCGGGCTGTGGTCAGCGCCCACGACGGGCTGCTGTGGGCGCGACCCGTCGACGGCGGCGGGCTCAGCATCCGGGTGCTGCTCCCGGCCGTCGACCCGGCCACCGTCGCGACCGGACCCGGCGCCCCCGGCCCGCTGCTGATGGGCTGACCGACCGGGGGCGGGCGCCCCCGGTCGGCCCGTTCCCGGGTGCCGGGGTCAGCCGGAGATCTGCAGCGGTGCTCCCTGGTAGGTCAACGACCAATCGGTGGAGGCGAAGACGGCCGGGTCGATGGTGCCGTTGGCGGTGACCCAGTCGATGATCAGCTGCCGGATCTCCACCTGGGCGTTGTAGACCACGGTGGCGTCGGCGGTGTGCGGGAAGCTGCCGCCGCCGGACGCCCGGTAGTTGTTGATGGCGATGACGAACCGGCCGGCCGGATCGAGCGGGGCACCGGCGTAGGTCAGGTCGACGATGCGCGAGCCCACCGGCTGCCCCAGGTCGATGCGGTAGGCCAGCGGGGCGGTCAGGCCGCCCATCACGTCGTAGTTGTAGTCCGGGGTACCGCCGGGCGCCGTCGCGGTGACGGCGTTGGTGACCTCGTCCGGGGTGAACGGCCCGGCCGAGGTGACGGCCCGGAAGTACCGGGCGGAGAACTCCAGGTACTCCCGGACATCGGAACCCGACATGAGCACGGCCTGCAGGGTGTTGTCGAAGATGTAGAGCCCGGCGACGTCCCGGACGCTGACATCACCCTGGGGGATGGCCGCCTCCCGGTTGAACGGGGCTGCGATGGACAGGACCGGCAGCGCGGCGTACTCCGTCCCGGTCAGCACGGTGCGCACCGCGTCGGCCTGCACGTAGTTGACGAAGTCGATGGCCGCGGTGTCCTCGTAGCGGGCGGTGGCCGCCGACATGGCCACGGCGGACGTCCCGACGACGGAGTTCACGTAGTCCAGGACGACCTGGTGATCGGCCTGCAGCAGCTCGACGACGGCCGGGTCCTCCGCGACGGTGTTGCTGTTCAGCACCTGCGCGGTGACCGAGGTGACCTCGAAACCCCGCGCCGCCGGCCGGACGTCGATGGTCAGCACGGACAGCCGCATGCCCCAGCGCAGTGGCTCGGTGAGCACCACCTCCCGGCCGGTGACCGTGTTGACGACCCGGCGCTCGGCGATCTCCTGGTGCGCGTGACCGACCAGGATGGCGTCGATGTCGGGGACCTGCTCGGCGACCAGGGTGGCCGCGTTCTCCGGCCACGGCAGCGCGTCGCCGTACGACGACGAGGTGTCGGCACCGGAGTGGGCGGACACCACGACGACATCGGCGCCGAGCTGCTTCATGATCGGCACCCAGTACGCGGCCTGCTCGACCAGGCCGGGGAACTCCATCCGTCCCTCGACGTTGGCGCGGTCCCAGATGGCGATACCCGGGTTCGTCAGGCCCAGCACGCCCACCCACAGCGGCAGCCAACGGCCCGGCACCCACACCGGCTTGATGACGAAGGGGCGGAACGCGGGCCGGCCGGTCGCGACGTCGACCGCGTTCGCTCCGAGCAGGGGGAAGTTCAGCTGCTGCTCGAAGGTGCGCAGCAGCGGGATGCCGTAGTTGAACTCGTGGTTGCCCAGGGCGGCGGCGTCGTAGCGCATCGCGTTCATCGCGGCGGCCATCGGGTGGATCACGCCGGGCCCGATCGGGGTGACCTTGGCGTAGTAGTAGGCCAGGGGGGTGCCCTGGATGGTGTCGCCGGCGTCGATCAGCAGCGTGCTGGCCGCGCCGCGTTCCGTGCGCACGGCCTCGACCAGGGTGGACACCTTGGCCAGCCCGACGTCGTTGTGCGGGGTGTCGTCGTACTCGGCGTCCTTGAAGTAGTCCCAGTTGAAGATGTTGCCGTGCAGGTCGGTGGTGCCCAGCACGGTCAACCGGTAGGGGTCGGTGGACCCGCCGATGTCGCGGGCGGCCGCGGTGTCGGTGAAACCGACGGAGGCCAGGACGGCGGCGGCGGAGGCGGCGCCTCCGCGGATCAGGGAACGGCGCGAGAGGGGGCTCATGCGGGCAACTCCAGGTGGGGGGACGGCGACTTGTGGTCGTCACCGACGCTAAACCCGCGCACCGACACCCGCCCAGGGACCATCCGGTTGACGGCCGATGTCCGTTCCGTGCCCGGCGGTGGGTGTCGCCGCGTGCGTCCCGGCCGGCCGCCGGCGTGCGAGGCTGGCCGCTGCACCCGCCGTCCCCGTCCCCGGAGGCTCGATGACCAGCGCACCCACCCCCGTTCCCGGCACCGACCCGCAGGACGGCGACGTGGACCTGACGTTCCGGCTGGACGGCCGGGTCGCCCTGGTCACCGGCGCGGTCTCCGGCATCGGCCGGGCCATCGCCGAGGTGTTCGCCGAGCGGGGCGCCCGGGTCGTGGTGGCCGATCTGGACGCGGCCGCGAGCCGGGCGGGGGCCGCGACGCTGGGCGGTGACGCGGTCGGGGTGGGCTGCGACGTCACCGATCCCGGGTCGGTGCAGGCCGCGGTGGACCAGGCGCTGGCCGCCACCGGGGGGATCGACGTCCTGGTCAACTGCGCCGGCATCGTCGACCTCGCACCGGCCGAGGAGCTGACCGCCCGGGCGTGGGACCGCACGCTGGCGGTCAACCTGACCGGTACCTTCACCGCCTGCCAGATCGTCGGGCGGGTGATGCTCGAGGCCGGCGTCGGCACGATCGTCAACCTGGCCTCGCAGGCGGGCACGGTGGCGCTGCACGAGCACGCCGCGTACTGCGCGTCCAAGGCCGGGGTGCTCGCGCTGACCCGGGTGCTGGCCAGCGAGTGGGGCGGTCGCGGGATCACCGTCAACGCGATCTCGCCGACGGTGGTGCTCACCGATCTGGGCCGCACCGCATGGGCCGGGGAGAAGGGAGAGCGGGCCAGGGAGCAGATCCCCACCGGCCGTTTCGCCCTGCCCCGGGAGGTCGCCGGAGCGGCGGTGTTCCTCGCCTCCGGTGCCGCCCGGATGGTCAACGGCGCCGACCTCGTCGTCGACGGCGGGTACACCATCCGCTGACCCTGTTCACCACGGGCCGCACCGGGGTGGTCCGCCGGCCGGCCGCCCCCGGCCGACCGGCGGAGTCTCAGGCGTGCGGCAGGGTGGCCACACCGCGGGGGGCGAACCGGCGCCCGGTGACCTGCTCGGACACCCCGGCCCGGTCCAGCAGCGGGGTGATGCCGCCGTTCCAGAACGGGAACCCGGCACCGGTGATCATGGCCAGATCGAGATCGGCCGCCTCGGCCACCACGCCCTCGTCCAGCATCCGGCGGGCCTCGTCGGCCAACGCGGCCAACGCCCGGTCGCGGACCTGCTCGCCGGTGGACGGGGCGTCGCCCTGCTGCCAGAGCGCGGCGATGTCCGGATCGAGCCCCTGGCGGCCCTTGTCGTCGTAGCCGACCAGGATGCGGTGCTTCCCGTCGACGATGCGGCGCAGGTTCTCCGAGACTCCGAACCGGTCGCCGAACGCTTCGTGCAGGGTCTCCGCGACGTGCAGCGCGACGGCCGGCCCGACCAGCTGCAGTAACAGGATGGGGGTCATCGGCATGCCCAGACCGGCCAGGGCCTGATCGGCGACGACCGGGTCGGTGCCCTCGTCGATGGCCGCCAGGACCTCGCCCATCATCCGCAGCAGCAGCCGGTTCACCACGAACGCTGGGGCGTCGGCGGTGAGCACCGGCCCCTTCTTCAGGCCCTTGGCCAGCGCGAACGCGGTGGCCAGGGTGGCGTCATCGGTGCGCTCGGTGCGGGCGATCTCCAGCAGCGGCATGGCCGAGATGGGGTTGAAGAAGTGGAATCCCACGACCCGCTCGGGGTGGGCCAGGCCCTGCGCCATGGCGCCGACCGACAACGACGAGGTGTTGGTGGCCAGCACCGCAGTCGGCGGGACGTGCTCCTCGAGCCGGGCGAACACCTCCCGCTTGACCGTCAGCTCCTCGAACACCGCCTCGATGACGAAGTCGGCATCGGCGAACGCCGCGTAGTCCAGGGAGCCGGTGACCAGGGCGGCCAGCCGGTTGGCCTCGGACTCCGACATCCGCCCCTTTCCGGCCCGCTCGGCGATCTTGGCGTGCACCGCGGCCACGCCACGGTCCAGGCGGTCCTGGTCGACGTCGGTGAGCACCACCGGCACGTGCAGCCGCTGGGCGAACAGCAGGGCGATCTGGCCGGCCATCAGCCCCGCCCCGACCACCCCCACCTTGCCGACGGGTCGGGCCAGCTTCGGGTCGGGTGCGCCGACCGGCCGCTTGGACCGCTTCTGCACCAGGTCGAAGGAGTACAGCCCGGCGCGGAACTGCTGGCTGTCGATGAGATCGGCCAGGGCGTTCGCCTCCGCGTCGAGCCCGGTGGTGAGGTCGGCCGTGCGGGACAGCTCGATCATCTCCAGCGCACGGTAGGGCGCGGGAGAGGCGCCATGGGTGCGCATGTCAGCGATGATCCGGCCGCGTTCCAGCGCCTGCGACCAGGTCTTGTCGTCCGCGCCGGCGAACTCGGTGCGCGGCACCGAGATCGAGCCGCCGATGACTGCGCCGGCCCAGGCGAGCGACTGCTCCAGGTAGTCCGCCGCGTCGAGGACGACGTCGACGACGCCCAGTTTCGCTGCGTCCTTCGGACGCATGATGCGGTTCTGGCTGAGCGCGTTCTCCACGATGACGGTGACCGCGTTCTCCGGGCCGATGAGCCGCGGTAGCAGCTGGGTGCCGCCCCAGCCGGGCAGGATGCCCAGGAACACCTCGGGCAGGGCCATCGCGGCGGCGTTCGCGGCCAGTGTGCGGTAGTGGCAGTGCAGCGCCACCTCGACACCACCACCGAAGGCGGCGCCGTTCACGAACGCGAAGGTGGGCACGGGGGAGTCGTGCAGCCGGCGCAGCACCCGCTGACCCAGACGCCCGATCTCCAGGGCGGTCTCCCGGTCCGGGATGAGGGCGATCTGGCTCAGGTCGGCCCCGGCCAGGAAGATGAACGGCTTCCCGGTGACGGCGATACCGACCGGCTCGGCGGCGAAGGCCGCGTCCAGCGCCGCGTCGAACGCGGCCAGACCCAGCTGCCCGAGGCTGGACGGGCGGGTGTGGTCGAGCCCGTTGTCCAGGGTGATGAGCGCGATCCGGCCGGTCAGGCCGGGCACGGTCACCAGCTGCAGGTGCGCCTGGGTCACCACCTCGGGACGGGCGGTCGGGGTGGTCCGGTCGGTGGTCGGCGCACTCACTGCTGGCTCCCCGGGGTGGTGGTGGACGCGTCGGTGGTGGATGTGGTGGACGCGGCGTTCTGCGGATCGAGGGCGGCACCGAGATCCCCCGCGGCGTCAGCGATGTCGCCCACGGCGGCGGCCTGCTCCGGGGTGAGGTCGAGCGATCCGACTCCGTCGAAGTGCGGGTTCTCCCAGATCACCGTGCCGCCCATGCCCAGCCCCACGCACATGGTGGTGAGGCCGTACCGCACCTCGGGATGCTCGGCGAACTCCCGGGCCAGCTGGGTCATCAGCCGCACCCCGGAGGAGGCCAGCGGGTGTCCCATGGCGATCGCGCCGCCGTAGGGGTTGACCCGGGGGTCGTCGTCGGCCAGGCCGAAGTGGTCGGTGAAGGCGAGCACCTGGACGGCGAAGGCCTCGTTGATCTCGATCGCTCCGATGTCGTCGATGGTGAGACCGGCCTTGGCCAGAGCCTTCTCGGTGGCCGGGATCGGTCCGGTGCCCATGGTCTCGGGGGCCACCCCGGCGAAGGCGAAGGCGACCATCCGCATGCGCACCGGCAGGCCGAGCTCTTCGGCCACGTCGGCGGCCACGAGCAGGCAGCCGGTGGCTCCGTCGGTCAGGCCGGAGGCGTTGCCCGCGGTGACCCGGCCGTGCGGGCGGAACGGGGTCCGTAGTCCGTCCAGCGCCTCGGCGGTCGTGCCGGGACGGGGCAGCTCGTCGTGATCGGCCAGGCTCCAACCGTTCTCGGTGGAGCGGGTGGCGACGGGGACGAAGTCGCCGGTGATCTTGCCGGCGGCCAGGGCGGCGGCGTACCGCTCCTGGCTGGCGACGGCGTACGCATCGGCGCGGGCCTTGGTCAGGCGCGGGTAGGCGTCGTGCAGGTTCTCGGCGGTGGCGCCCATGTTCAGCGCGTCCGGGTCGACCAGCCGGTCGGCGACGAAGCGCGGATTGGGATCGGCACCCGCGCCCATCGGGTGGTGGCCCATGTGCTCGACGCCGCCGGCGATGACGGCGTCGTACGCGCCGACGGCGATCCCGGAGGCCACCGTGGTCACCGCGGTCATCGCGCCGGCGCACATCCGGTCGATGGCGAAGCCGGGGACGGAGCGGGGGAGCCCGGCGAGCAGCGCGGCGGACCGTCCGATGGTCAGTCCCTGGTCGCCGGTCTGGGTGGCCGCGGCGATGGCGACCTCGTCGATGCGCTCCGGCGGCAGCTCGGGGTGCCGGCGCATCAGCTCGCGGATCACCTTCACCACGAGGTCGTCGGCCCGGGTCTCGGCGAACTGACCCTTGGCCCCGGCCCGCCCGAACGGGGTCCGGACGCCGTCGACGAAGACCACGTCGCGCAGGGTGCGGGCGGCGGCCGGGCCGGGCGGGCGTCCGGTGGCGGGGCGGTCGATCTCGGGGCTGGTGGTTGGGCTCACGCGAGTGGCTCCTTCTCGTCCGGACACCGGGCCTCGACCGGCCGCAGGCGCCGGTACCCGATGGACGACACCATACCTACTCGCCGGTAACTTAGCCCTCCGACGGGGTGGCGACGGGCGCGGTGGCCGCGTCGGACAGCGCTCCGCGCACCTCCGGCGAGACCAGCTCCACCTGCCACGGACGGGCCCCCAGTCCGGACAAGGCGGTGGCCACGTCGCCGTCGTCCGGCGGGCTCCAGAGCACCCGACGCAGCAGGTCCGGCGACACGAGGTTCTCCACCGGGACCGACACCCGCTCGGAGAGAGCGGCCATCCGGGTGCGCGCGGCGGCGAGCCGGGCGGCGGCGACCGGATCCTTGGCCGACCAGCGCGCCGGGGCGGGCGGGCCGTCGACGACGAGCCGGACGGTGGGCAGCCGGTCCTCGGGGAGGGCCAGTCCGCGGGCCACTGCGGCCGCCCACAGGGCGGACGTCCGGCGCTGCATGCGTCCGGAGAAGACCGGCAGGGCGACCAGCGCGGCCTCGGTGGTGGGTTTGGCCGTCGCCGCCGCGATGATGGCGGTGTCCGGGAGCACGCGGTGCGGGGCGAGGTCCCGGCGCCGGGCCAGCGAGTCCCGGGCCAGCCACAGCTCGCGGATGACGGCCAGGGCGCGTCGGTCGTGCAGCCGGTGGATGCCCGAGGTACGGCGCCACGGGTCCACCCGCGGCGGCGACGGCGGCGCCGCCACGATGGCCGCGAACTCCTGCCGCGCCCATTCGCTCTTGCCCTGCCGGGTGAGCAGGGCGTCCATCGCGTCGCGCAGTTCGACGAGGACCTCGACGTCCAGGGCGGCGTACGTCAGCCACTCCCGGGGCAGCGGTCGGGTCGACCAGTCGGCGGCCCCGTGCCCCTTGCGCAGGTGCAGGCCGAGCATCTGCTCGACCAACGGGCCCAGCCCGACCCGGGGGAGCCCGGCCAGCCGGCCGGCCAGTTCGGTGTCGAACAGCGTCCGCGGACGCATGCCCAGTTCGATCAGGCAGGGCAGATCCTGACTGGCCGCGTGCAGCACCCATTCCGCATCGGCCAGCGCGTCGTCCAGCACGGCCAGATCGCCCAGGGCGGCGGGGTCGAAGAGCGCGGTGCCGACGTCGTCCCGGCGCAGCTGCACGAGATAGGCCCGGGCGCTGTACCGGTAGCCGGACGCTCGTTCCGCGTCCAGGGCCACCGGGCCGCCGCCGGCGGCGAGCCGTCGGGCCCACTCCATGACCTCGACCGGGTCGGTGATCGGCAGGACGTCACCGTCACGCGGGGCGAGCAAGGGGATCAGCTCAGGGGCGTCGGCATCCGCCGGGACGTCGACACCGGGACCGGACCCGTCCGGCGCCTCCGGTGCGAACGGGGCATGGGGCGGGTCGACGGTGGTCAACGGGGCACCGCCGATGGGCGGGGTCGGGGCGACGGACATGCCCGGAACTTATCGTGCGCAGGCGCGTCCGACGGCGAGCCGCCCCCGCGGCGGGGTGAGGGACCCGGCGGGGGCGGGTGGCTCAGGAGATGACCCCGGCCCGCATGGCCAGGGCCACCATGTGCGCGCGGTCGCCGGTGCCGAGCTTGCGGCCGATCCGGGCGAGGTGGCTCTTCACGGTGAGCGCGGACAGCGAGAGGCGGTCGCCGATCCACTTGTTCGAGCGGCCGTCGGCCACCAGTCGGATGACCTCGATCTCCCGGGAGGACAGCTCGTGGATGCTGCTCGGGATGCTGGCCGCGGCCGGGTTGGCGCGCCGACCGATGAGGACACCGCTGACCCCGGCGCCGACGGCGTCGATGACCGGACCGATGTCCGCGGTGGGGGCCAGGGCGACCACGCGATTCCACCCGGAGCGGCGCAGGGTGGTGATGAGCTCCGGTGTCTGCGTCCCGAAGGTCAGGCTGACCAGGGCCAGATCACCGCCGGTGGACTCCGCGGCGATCTCCTGCACGGCCTCGAGGGACCCTGCTTCCTGGATGCGCCCGATACCGATGTCGGCCAGGCTGGCCTGCAGTGATTCCCGGGTGGCGCGATCGGGATCGACGAGCAGGACGGTGGCTCCGCGCAGCGGCACACCTCCGGTGGCGGGTGCGGCATCGTGCACCGGGGTCCGTGGCGAGGGCAGCAGGCCGTTGACCGGCAGCTCACGCGCGCTGTCGGGCGAGTGCATCGCCGCCGACAGACCGATGGACGGTGTGGTCATGCGTCCTCCTCGAACCGGTCGAAGCCCGGCCGACCGGTCCTCGTCCCGCCGGGGCGGGGCGTCCGTGTCGTCACTGAGCACGGGATGCGATCACCCAGTCGGCGGCCGGGGGGCCGTCGCTGTGCAGACCACACGCGTCGAGGTGGGGGCGTCCTGAGCTGACCCAGGGTAACCGATCAGCGTACGTTCGGGGGGCCGATCCGTCCGATTGTGGTCACTCCCTCAGGTGGTAACCCGGCTGCCGCAGCCAAAAGGTTCCCGAATGCCTGGAGGTGTAGGCCAGTTCGGGGGTCCGGGGTCCACGAAGCGCGAAGTTCGAGATCGTCGACCCGGTGCGGCCCGGAGATGTCACCGAATCGGGTCGAGGAGGTCGCCGTCACGGTGCCGCCCAGGGCCGAGTAGTCCGCGCCGGTCTCGGCCAGCGCCTCGACCAGCCAGCTCCAGGCGACCTCGGGCAGCAGCGGGTCGACGGCGATCTCCGGATCGACCTCGCTCGTCGCGAAGACCACGATGCGCAGCGTGCCGCCCCATGCGTCCACCCCGTCGGGGTCGTGCAGCAGGATCAACCGACCGGAGGCGATCTCGTCCTCCCCGTCGGGGGCGGGGATGGTGGCCGACATCGCGTGCGACCACGGCGCCAACCGCCCGGGTGCCGGGAGGGTGCCGATCTCGATCTCCCGGCGCAGGACAGCGGTCTGCAGGCCGGCGACCGCCTCCTGGAAGGCGATCGGGCCGGCCGGGTCGACCGGGGTCAGCGGCTGCGCGGACACGCTCATGACCGGACCCTACGGCCGCGTCATCGGCGTGTCGGGGACGCAACGCCGGTGGGCGGGTGGCGTCGGGCCGCTGTCACCCGGCCGTGGGGGCCAGGGTCAGCGACACCGAGTTGATGCAGTAGCGCTGGTCGGTCGGGGTCGGGTACCCCTCGCCCTCGAAGACGTGGCCCAGGTGCGAGTCGCACCCGGCGCAGCGCACCTCGATGCGGACCATGCCCAGCGTGCGATCCGTGATGAGGGTGACGTTGTCCGACTCGGACGGCGCGTAGAAGCTCGGCCACCCGCAGTGCGACGCGAACTTGGTCTGGGAGCGGAAGAGCTCCACGCCGCACGCGCGACAGGAGTAGACGCCCTCGGTGGTGGTGTCGGTGTACTCACCGGTGTACGGGCGTTCGGTGGCGGACTCACGCAGGACGGCGTAGGCGAGCGGGTCGAGCTCGGCGCGCCACTGCTCCTCGGACTTGACGGTCTTGGGCTGGGACATGGCGTCCACGGTACGCACGGGGAGCGCGGCGACCGGGTGCGATCAGGGCGGGCAGAGGGTGTCCCGGGCCGGCGCCCGGGCGGTGAGGAGGTACCCGTCGACCGCCGCGGTGACGCACGCCGAGGCCGGGTAGCTCCCGTGCCGGCCGGACTGCCAGCTCACGGCGGTGCCCGGGGCGAGTTGGCCGGTGACCGCCTGCACGCCCACGTACGGGCTGACCGGGTCGCCGACGGCGCCGAGCACCACGATCGGCGCGGCGCCGGTGGCCCGGACGGTTCCCAGGGCCACCTCCGGCGCCGGCCAGGACGAGCACAGTGCCGCCCGGCCGACCAGGTACGGACCGAACAGAGGAGCGGCGGCGCGGGCCTGCGTGAAGGCGGCGGCGAGGGTGTCGCCGGTGAGTCGTTCGGCGGAGTCGTTGCAGGCGTACAGCAGCAGATCGCTGGTCAGCTCGGCCGAGTCGCTGCCGCCCTGCTGCAGGTACAGCCGGGCGGTCAGTGCGGACGGGTCGCCGATCTGTGCGCCGGCCAGGTCGTCGGCCAGGGCCGGCCAGCCGTCCGGGTCGCCGAGCTCCGTGGACAGCAGCAGCAGCACGCCGCCGCCGGTGAGCTGCCCGCCGCGGCCGTCGGCGGCGTCCAGGCTCTGCACCAGGCCCTGCACCGCGGCGCGCGGGTCGTCGCCCAGGGCGCAGCCGCCGGGGAACCCGGGACAGGCCGCGGCGAACGCGTCCAGGGACCTCTCCAGGGCCGCGCCGGTGGTCGCCGCCCGCTGACCGGGGGTGGCCGCCGGATCCCACGGGCCGTCGAGCACCACCGACCCGACCCGGCCGGGATACCGGTCCGCGTAGACGGCGGCCAGCGTGGCGCCGTACCCGCGACCCAGCAGAGCCAGGGTGGGAGTGCCGAGTGCGGCTCGGACGGTGTCCAGGTCGTCGGCGGCGAACGTGGTGTTGGCCTGGGTGAGCCCGGGGCCGACCAGGTCCGTGCAGTCGAAGGCCAGCGACCGCGACAGGGCCGTCACGGCGGCCGCGCCGGCACCGGTGGACGGGTCGGCGGGGAGGCCGACGAAGCCTGCCTGGTTCGTCTCCGACACGCAGTCGGTGGCCGACGAGGCCCCGGTGCCGACGAGATCCACGGTGACCACGGCGTACCCGGCCTGCAGGTCCGGGCTCAGTGCGGCCGCCTCCTGCGCGACGGCCGACCGGCCGAGGCGGCCGGGGTCGTCGCGGAGCACGACCAGGGTCGGGGCGTCGTCGGGCAGGCCCGGCGCCCGCGCCCGGGCGATCTCCAGGAAGAACGAGTCGAAGCCGCCGGAGTCGTCCCGGGCCACCTGGACGGACGCGCAGTCGACCGCGAACGCCGCGCCCGCCCCGTCCGCCGGCACCTCCGGGTCGCACGTCGTCCACTGCACCGGCGCCGATTCCCGCCCCGAACCGCCCGGGCCCACCGGGACCGAGCTGCCGGTGGTCGCGGCCGACGTCGGCGGCGGGAGCTCGCCACCGGGCCCGGAGGTGGCCAGCTCCGGCCGGGTGGACGGGCCGATCGAGCAGGCGACCGCGCCGGTGAGCAGGGCCGCGGCCAGCGCGAACGCGGCGAGCGGGCGGACCCGCCGTCGGCGGGGCGTCCCGGCCCGCGGACTCGGCACAGCGGGGATCGGGGCCACCCAGCCATCCCATCACGGCCCGGCGCGGGGGTTCCGTCCGCGCAGGTCGGGACGGGGGCGGTGCGGACCGCCCGGTGACCTCGGACTCACGGCGCCGGGCGGGACGCACTGGAGCCCTAGGGTGACCCGTCGTGTCCGTCGTGCATCTGGCCGATCAGGCCCCGGTCGTCAGCCCGGACGAGTTGATCGCCGGTCTGGTCCCGCCGCTGCGGTTCGCCCAGGCCCGGTTCGAGACCTACCGGCCCGACCCGGCCGAGCCCTCGCAGAGCCGGGCGAAGGAGGCGTTGACCGCCTTCGCCGACCGGATCGCCGCCCCGCCGAGGAAGAAGTGGTTCGGCCGGGCGGAGCCCGAGGCCGGTGCGGTCTACCTGGACGGTGGGTTCGGCGTCGGCAAGACCCACCTGCTCGCGTCCACCTGGCACCGCGTGCCCGGCCCCAAGGCCTACGGCACCTTCGTGGAGTACACCCACCTGGTCGGCGCACTGGGCTTCGCCACCACCGTGCAGCGCCTCTCCGGGCACAAGCTGCTCGCCGTCGACGAGTTCGAGCTCGACGACCCGGGCGACACCATGCTGATGACCCGGCTGCTCGGCGAGCTCGCCGACGCCGGGGTCTCGCTGGCGGCCACCTCCAACACGCTGCCCGACAAACTGGGTGAGGGTCGGTTCGCCGCCGAGGACTTCAAGCGCGAGATCCAGGCGCTGTCCTCCCGGTTCGACACCCTGCGGGTGGACGGGCCGGACTTCCGGCACGCCGGGCTGGCCGCCGCGCCCGCCCCGGTGTCCGACGCCGACGTGCAGCTGCGGGCCGGGTCGACACCCGGGGCCAGCCTGGACGACTTCGACGCGGTGACCGCCACCCTCGGCCGGCTGCACCCGTCCCGGTACGGCCGCCTCGTCGACGGCGTCTCCGCCGTGCACCTGCGCGGGGTCCGGCCGCTGACCGATCAGGCGGTGGCGCTGCGCTGGGTCGTCCTCATCGACCGGCTCTACGACCGCACGGTGCCGGTGGTGGCCTCCGGGGCGCCGCTGGACCAGCTGTTCTCCCCGGAGATGATCGCCGGCGGTTACCGCAAGAAGTACCTGCGGGCCACGTCCCGGCTGCTCGCGCTGGCCCGGGAAGCGGGCTGACCACCCGGCTGTGAGCGGAACGTCAGGCCCGGGTCGGCCGGCGTGGTCGGATGCGGGCGCGTCTGGCAGGCTCCCGGCATGGCGACCTCCGGGCATGATCACCCGTCCTACAGCGAGACCTTCGCCCTGCCCGCGGGGCGCCCCGCGCTGAGCGATCTGCCCACTCGGGCGACCCCGGTGGGGCCGCAGTCGAAGAAGGACGCCGCGGCGGCGTTGGCCGAGCTGGCCCCCACCCTCGAGGGCCTGCAGGAGCGGCTGTTCGCGCAGTCCACCGCGGGTGCGCAGAACCGGCTGCTGCTCGTCCTGCAGGGCATGGACACGTCCGGGAAGGACGGCGTCGTCAAGCACGTGCTGGGCCTGGTCGACCCGGGCGGGGTGTCGCTCGCCTCCTTCAAGTCGCCGACGAAGGAGGAGCTGAGCCACGACTTCCTCTGGCGCATCGAGAAGCAGGTCCCGCCGGCCGGGGTGATCGGGGTCTTCAACCGCAGCCACTACGAGGACGTGCTCATCGTCCGGGTCCGCAACCTGGTCCCGGAGCCGGTGTGGCGGGCGCGGTACGGAGCCATCAACGACTTCGAACGACGACTGACCGGTGAGGGCGTCACCGTCGTCAAGTGCTTCCTGCACATCTCCGCCGACACCCAGCTCGAACGTCTGCGCGCCCGACTCGACGACCCGACGAAGTACTGGAAGTACAACCCGGCCGACGCCGCCGAGCGCGCCCTGTGGCCGCGTTACCAGGACGCCTACGCCGACGCCCTCGCCGAGTGCTCGAACCCGGACGCCCCGTGGCACGTCATCCCGTCGGACCGCAAGTGGTACCGGAACTGGGCCATCGCCGCGCTGCTCACCGAGAAGCTCGCCGAGCTCGACCCGCAGTACCCGCCGCCGGCCTACGACATCGGCACGGAGAAGGACCGGCTCACCGCCCTGGCCGACGTCTGACCACCCCGAGGTGTCGCCGGTCACTGTGGCCCGACCCGGCTCGCGGGAGCGGGAGAATGGGGGAGTGACCGCCGCCGACCTCCGCCCGCCCCCCACGGGGTGGACCGTCGTCGTGCCGGTGAAGTCGACCAGCCGCGGGAAGTCCCGGCTCGACGTCGACCCCGCCGTGCGGCCGGGCATCGCGCTGGCCATGGCCCGGGACACCCTCGCGGCGGTGACGGCGGCCCGGTCGGTGGGCGCCGTGCTGGTCGTCGCGGGCGACCCGGCCGACGTCCCGGCGCTGATCGGCGACAGCGACCGGGCCGTGCTCCTCGACCCGGTGGACGATCTCAACGCCGCCATCGCCCTCGGCGTCCGCCAGGCTGCGGCCCGGGGGGCCACCCGGATCGCCGTCCTGCCCGGGGACCTGCCGTCGCTCCGTCCGGTCGAACTCGACGCCGCGCTGACCCTCGCCGCGCACCATCCCCTCGCCGTGGTCCCCGACCAGGACACCCTGGGCACCACCCTGCTCACGGCCACCGATGTCCGGTTGCTCGTCCCGGCGTTCGGCCTGCACTCCTTCCGTCGACACCAGGACGCCGGGGCCGTTCCGCTCGACCTGCCGGCCGGCTCCGGTCTGCGCCGGGACGTGGACGAGATCGACGATCTCCTCCGGGCCGGCGGGACGAACACCCTCGCCGCGCTGCGGGACGCCGGCCTGCTGCCGTGTGCGGCGGCGGCCCGGTGACCGCCCTCACGCCATCCACCGGTGAGCGGGCGGGCCGGGGGTACCGTTCAGGCGTGCCTCGACGATTCCTGAGCCCCGGGTGGGTGGTCGGCCACGTCGTCGTCCTGGCGGCCGTGCTGACCTGTCTCCGCCTCGGCTGGTGGCAGTGGGATCGGGCGCACGCGAGCACCGGGACCGGCCAGAACTACGGCTACGCCCTGCTCTGGCCCGCGTTCGGCGCCGCGTTCATCTACATGTGGACCCGCTTCCTGCAGCTGGAGCAGCTCAAGGACGCCGAGGACGCCGACCGCGTCGACGCCGAGTCGACGGAACTGTCCGACGACGAGTTGGCCGCATTCACCGGCGACGGCTCGGACGACGAGGAAGAGGCCGCCCTCGACCGCGCCGAAGCGGCCGAGGCCGCGCGCCGCGAACGGCTGCAGCGCCCCTCCGAGGGCGTCGTGGTCGGTGTGGCCACGGTGGGCGCCGAGGACGACGACGACCCCGAGCTGACCGCATACAACAGGGCGCTGGCCGCCCTGGCCGAGGAGGACCGCCGCCGTGCCCGTTGAACCCCGTCAGGACGACGCCCGTCAGGCCGGCCAGGACGAGGCAGTGACACCCGCGGCCGCCCCCGGTCGTCCCACGGTCGCCACCCGCAAGCCCGGCGGGCCGGTGCCGGCGAAGATCCGCAAGGCCCTCGGCCGGTACCGCATCTCGGCGTTCGTCGTCGGCTGGGGCCTCATCCTCCTGGTGCTGGCCATGGTGCTGAAGTACGGCTTCGACATGGGCCAGTTCGTCGCCATCTGGGGCCCCATCCACGGGGTGCTCTACGTGGCCTACGTGCTGCTGGCCTTCGACCTCGCCTACAAGGATCGCTGGTCGTTCGTCGGGATCCTCGGCGTGCTGCTGGCCGGGGTCGTCCCCGGGGTGTCGTTCCTGGCCGAGCGCCGGGTGCACCGGCGCGTGCTGGCCCGCCTGCCCATCTGACGATCCGCCGGCGGACTGCTGTCAGGCCTCCGCGGAGTTCGTCCGGCCGACGGGGGGGTGCCCCCGGGCATCCAACGCACGGACCCGCGTCACCCGCGATGCTGGTGTCATGACCGAACCCCGTGTGCAACAGCTCCGTGTCGTCGTCGTGGCCGAGACCGACCAGGACTACGAGGCAGCCGTGGCCTTCTACAGCGATGCCCTGGGCCTGGCCGAGTCGGCCGCGTTCGCCGAGGGCGGTGACGACCGGGTGGTGATCCTCGACGCCGGCCGGGCCACCCTGGAGATTGCCAGCCCTGCCCACCACCGGGCCATCGACCGGGTCGAGGCGGAGGGGCGGCCGAGTCCGCGTATCCGGCTCGCGTTCGAGGTGCAGGACACCGCGGGGTGCACCCGGGAGCTGGCCGGGGCCGGTGCCGACGTGGTGGCCGAACCGGTGATGACTCCGTGGCGCTCGATCAACGCGCGGTTGGCGGCCCCGGCGGGGCTGCAGATCACCCTGTTCCAGGAGACGGAATCCGCCGAGGTGCGGGCGGCCCGGACCGGCTTCACCCGGGAGAGCGAGCGGGACTGACCCGACCCGGGACACGCGAAAGGCCCCGGAGCGGACTCCGGGGCCTTTCGCGACATCTGGTGGGCGATACAGGGATTGAACCTGTGACCTCTTCCGTGTCAGGGAAGCGCTCTCCCGCTGAGCTAATCGCCCGGGACCGGCCCGGTGAGGACCGTCGTGGAGGTGGGAACGGGATTCGAACCCGTGTACACGGCTTTGCAGGCCGTTGCCTCGCCTCTCGGCCATCCCACCGAGTGAGGCTCTGGGGTCAGATCCTCTCCGAGCGGACGACGGGATTCGAACCCGCGACCCTCACCTTGGCAAGGTGATGCGCTACCACTGCGCTACGTCCGCTTGTGCCTCTCACGTCCCCGGGGGGTCGTTCCTGGCGCTCGTGAACTCTAACCGACGCGGAGGGGTGCTCCAAACCGCGTGGTGGTCAGAGCTCCAGGCTGGGGTCCGCCACCGCCTCGGGCACCGGGAGGACGGACAGCAGGGTGAGCTCGTCGCCCAGGTCGAAGAACGTGTTCTCCTGACCGGCGGGCACCGCACCGAGGCAGCGGCCGAGGAAGGCGAGGACGTCGTCGCGGTCGAGCAGCAGCACCGCCTTGGAGGAGACGCCGTGCAACTCCAGGACGACCCCGTCGTCCGTGGGGTGGAGACGGACATCACCGAGGCCGGCCGGCATGAACGCGCCGGTGACGACCAGGTCGCGGGCGAACTCCCAGGACACGGCCGGGCTCTGATCGAGCGAGAGGACCAGCTGGACGGCGTACGGGTCCGACGTGCGGTACCGCAGCTCGGCGCGCAGGGGCGGGTTGTCGGCCGCGGACACGAGCGTGGCGCGGGCCTCCCCGGAGATCACCCGGTGGGCGGGGCGGTGCGGGTGGAGCTGACCCATGACTCGTCCGTCCTGTGGCCTCGGGAGGTAGGTAACTGGCCTGTCGTCGCCCGGGCCAGGGATGTTGCAGGAAGGACGCACATCCGTGGCGCAGGTCACCTCTTCACCGGAGATTCACCCGTTGGAAGGATCATGCCGACCCGCCTTGTCGCTGCGACGAGCCCGTCACCCGTCCAGGACGGCCCGGCAGCAGGGTCCGCGAGCAGGGGGCGAGCGGGTGGCACGGCGGGTGGCCGGAATCAGGTAGTGTTGGCGAGCCTGCGAACGGCCCCCCAGCCGTCAGCAGCGAGCATCACCTGCAGGGCGATTAGCTCAGGGGGAGAGCGCTTCGTTCACACCGAAGAGGTCACTGGTTCGATCCCAGTATCGCCCACCACAATCGGGTGCCGGGGTCTGTCTCCTCCAGGAGGCAGGCCCCGGTTCTCGTTCTGGTCCGTTGTCGTCAGCTGCTCGCCGCCCGTGGACGAACCCCGCGCAGGGACCGATTGACGGACGCGCCGGAGCACGCCGGGCAGAGTCACGACGACGGTACGGCCGTACCCGAGGGCGCCCGGCGGACGGCGTTGATCTCGGCCCCCAGGAGCAGGCTCACCATCAGGAGATAGAGCCAGGTCAGCAGGATCAACCCGCCTCCCATCGATCCCAGGGCCGGGCTGAATGGTGCGGCCACGGAGACGTACAGAGGGAGCAGCCCCGTCGACACGGCCCATCCGATGACGGTGAAACCCGCCCCGGTCAGTCCCGATCGTCGTCGACGACGACCGCGGGGTGTCTCCTGGGCCAGGAGCACCATCGCGAGCCCGAGGATAATCACCCCGACGAGGGGCCATCGAGCCCACATCCAGATGGTGTCGGCGATTTCGCCCACATGGTCGCGCCCGACTCTCCGGCTGTGACCGAAGAGCGGTCCGAGAGTGAATCCGGCCAGGATGACGTTCCCGATGACCAGCACCGAGACGGCCAGCACGGCCGCCCGTACCCATTCGCGGCGCGGGCTGCGGGGGGCGACGCCCGCGATGGCGGCGAGCGCGCGTTGCAGCGACCGCATGCAGCGGGTCAACAGGAAGACCGCGGCCAGGGTTCCGATGCCGAGCAAGCTGCGATCTGTGGTCTGCAAGAGCGAGTCCGCCGAATCGGCGGCCACGCTGCCTCGACTCGTCAGCACGACCCGGAGCAGTCGAGCGAGATCGGCCGACACCAGCTCGGCTGCGTCGCCGCCGAAGAGCGGACGTTCGATCCGCAGGACGGCGATCACGGTGAGAACGGTCGGTACCAGGGCGAGTGCGGCGAAGAACGCCGATTCGGCTGCACGGCCGGTGACGTAGTCCTGGCCCGCCGCGCTCGAGACACGGCGGACGGCGAGAACGAACCGCCGGTGTGCCGGGCGGCGGACAGCTGGGGCGCCCTCGGCGCCGGGTGACGGGTGAGGTGCAGGCCGAGGGGGTCCACCGCCGGTCATCCCGATCCCTTCCCCTCCTGGTGGGATCCACGACACGCAGTCGCGGGTGTCGACGACCGACCCCTGACCCCGGGTGGTGAGTCCTGGGAATGGGCTGTCACCGGTACCCGGTGACGATAGGCGCGGAAGTTCCGTCGCGGGCTTCCCGTGTGCGAGGTGTCGAGTGCACGGGAAGCCGCGTCGCCCCGGGGAACGGTCTGGTGGAACGGCGGACGGGGTCGGTTCCCCGCGGGAGAGCCCCGAGCCTCGTCGGCGGCAGGTCCGACGGGGCGGCCGGAAGCGATGCCTCAGGTCGGCGGTGCCGGGCCACGGCTCCGGGAGCCGTCCGGGACTGCGACTAGCATCGGGACGCCGAGCGGATGGACCCTTCGATGGGAAGCACGCGCGGCGTCGCGTCCCGCTGTCCGATGCGTCCGTCCCCCCACGTCTTCCAGCCCGACCGAGGAGTCCACCCGTGTCCAGCCCTGCCGACGTCCTGCCCCCACCCATCGTGCGGGTGCCGGCCGGGACGACCGCCGGCGCCGCCGTGCGCGCGGCCGGCCTGCCCGGTGGGGACCAGGCGATCGTCGTCGTCCGGGTGGACGGACAGCTGCGCGACCTCTCCTGGACCGCGGACGTCGACACCGACGTGCAGGCGGTGGCCGCCGACACCGCGGACGGTCGCTCGGTCATCCGGCACTCCGCCGCCCACGTCCTGGCCCAGGCCGTCCAGGAGCGCTTCCCGACGGCCAAACTGGGCATCGGCCCGCCCATCACCGACGGCTTCTACTACGACTTCGACGTCGAGAAGCCGTTCACTCCGGAGGATCTGCAGGCGCTGGAGAAGCGCATGAAGCAGATCGTGAAGGCCGGCCAGCGGTTCTCCCGCCGGGTGTACGCCTCCGTCGAGGCCGCCCGCGAGGAACTGGCGGACGAGCCGTACAAGCTCGAGCTCGTCGGGCTCAAGTCGGCGGTGGAGCAGGGCAGCGCCGACGCGGGGGAGAGCGTCGAGGTCGGCGCGGGCGAGCTGACCGCATACGACAACCTGCACGCGCACACCGGCGAACGGATCTGGGGCGATCTGTGCCGGGGCCCGCACGTGCCGACCACCCGGATGATCCCGGCGTTCTCGCTGACCCGGTCGGCCGCGGCGTACTGGCGCGGCAAGGAGACGAACCCGCAGCTGCAGCGCATCTACGGCACCGCCTGGGAGTCCGCTGAGGCCCTGCAGACCCACCTGGAGCTGCTCGCCGAGGCGGAGCGACGCGATCATCGCCGGCTCGGCGCCGAGCTCGACCTGTTCTCCTTCCCCGACGAGCTGGGCTCGGGCCTGCCCGTGTTCCACCCCCGCGGCGGGATCGTCCGGATGGAGCTGGAGCAGTACTCCCGGCAGCGGCACGTCGAGGAGGGCTACGAGTTCGTCAACACCCCGCACATCACCAAGGGGCGGTTGTACGAGATCTCCGGGCACCTCGACTGGTACCGCGACGGCATGTTCCCCGCCATGCACCTGGACGCCGAGACCGTCGTCGACGACAAGGGCGTGGAGACCGTCCGCAAGCCCGGCCAGGACTACTACCTCAAGCCGATGAACTGCCCGATGCACAACCTGATCTTCGACGCGCGGGGCCGCTCCTACCGCGAGCTGCCGCTGCGGTTGTTCGAGTTCGGCAGCGTCTACCGGTACGAGAAGTCCGGCGTGATCCACGGGCTGACCCGCGTCCGCGGGATGACCCAGGACGACGCGCACATCTACTGCACCCGCGAGCAGATGCGCGACGAGCTGACCAGCCTGCTCACCTTCGTGCTGCAGTTGCTGTCCGACTACGGCCTGGACGACTTCTACCTCGAGCTGTCCACCCGCAACCCCGAGAAGTCGGTCGGCTCGGACGAGGTCTGGCAGGAGGCCACCGACACCCTCGCCGAGGTCGCGCAGGCGTCCGGGCTGAGCCTTGTGCCCGATCCGGGTGGGGCCGCGTTCTACGGCCCGAAGATCTCCGTCCAGGCCCGCGACGCCCTGGGTCGCACCTGGCAGATGTCCACCATCCAGCTCGACTTCAACCTGCCCGAGCGGTTCGGCCTGCAGTACACCGCGCCGGACGGGACCAAGCAGCAGCCGGTGATGATCCACCGCGCGCTGTTCGGCTCCATCGAACGGTTCTTCGGGGTGCTCACCGAGCACTACGCCGGGGCGTTCCCGGCCTGGCTGTCCCCGGTGCAGGTCGTCGGCATCCCCGTCGCCGACGCGTTCGCCGACCACCTCCAGGGTGTCGTCGGCAAGCTGAAGGCCCAGGGCATCCGGGCCGAGGTCGACCACTCCGACGACCGCATGCAGAAGAAGATCCGCAACCACACCACCGGCAAGGTGCCGTTCATGCTGCTGGCCGGCGAGCGGGACGTCGAGGGTGGCGCGGTGTCGTTCCGCTTCCGCGACGGCACCCAGGTCAACGCGGTCCCGGTGGACACCGCCGTCGCCGCCATCACCTCCTGGGTGAAGCGCCGGGTGAACGCCTCGCCCACGGCCGAGCTGCTGGACCTGGGGCAGACCGGGGCAGCCGGTGAGTGACGACGGGGCGGGCGGGCGGGCTGCGGACGACCCGTTCCGGCAGGACGGCATCGGGGTCGACGACGGGCTGATGCGCCTGTGGGCGCCGCACCGGATGGACTACGTGGCGGGCGGGGCGAAGGTCGAGCCCGGCGCCCCCAGCTGTCCGTTCTGCCGCATCCCGGGCCTGTCGGACACCGACGGTCTCGTGGTCGCGCGGGGCGAGCACGTCTACGGCGTGCTCAACCTGTACCCGTACAACCCGGGCCATCTCATGGTGGTGCCCTACCGGCACATCCCGGACTACACCGACCTGACCACGGCGGAGTCGGCGGAGTTCACCGCCTTCACCCAGCGGGCGCTGGCCGTCCTGCGGTCGGTGTCCGCACCGCACGGGTTCAACCTGGGCATCAACGCCGGGGCGGCCGGCGGCGCCGGCATCGCCGAACACCTGCACCAGCACGTCATCCCGCGCTGGGGCGGCGACGCGAACTTCATGCCGGTCATCGGGCACACCAAGGTGCTGCCCCAGCTGCTCGCCGACACCCGCGGGTTGATCGCCGGGGCCTGGGCGCCGCTCGGCGACTGACCCACCGGCCGGCACACCCGACAGTCCGCGCCGGGACCGCCGGCCGGCACCGCCGCGGCGGGCGTGGACGGCCTCGTCGGCGCCGACGGCGACTATCGTCGGCAGACACGTTGCTCCGGCGCGGCCCTCCTCCGGGCGCGCGGAGCCCCACCGGATCGGATGCAGATGCTCAACTCGCTGGCCCGCGCCTCGGTGTCCCGGGTCACCGACCCGGTGGGCCGGGCCGCTCTGCGCGTCGGGCTCAACCCCGATCTGGTCACCGTCCTCGGCACCGTCGGCGTCGTCGTCGGCGCGCTCGCGCTGCTGGCCCCGGGGTACCTGTTCGCCGGCACCATGGTCGTCACCGCGTTCGTGCTGTTCGACCTGGTCGACGGGGCGATGGCCCGGGCCCGCGGGTACGGCACCGACTTCGGCGTCGTCCTGGACGCCTCCTGCGATCGGATCGCCGACGGCGCCCTCTTCGGCGCCCTCGCCTTCTACGCCTTCACCTCCGGTCAACGGGTCCTCGGCATCGCCGCCCTGATCTGCCTGGTCACCGGGCAGGTGATCTCCTACGTCAAGGCCCGTGCCGACTCGGTGGGCCTGAAGATCGGTGGGGCGCTCGCCGAGCGGGCCGAACGGAACGTCCTCGGGTTGGTCGGCGCCGGGTTGGCCGGACTGGGCGTGCCGTACGCGCTGGACGTCTGCCTCTGGGCGCTGGCCGCGGCCGGTCTGGCCACCGTCGTGCAGCGGTTGATGCAGGTCAAGGGGGCCTGGGACGCGCGGATCGCCGCCGACCCGGCATCCGATCCCGCCCGCACGGCCGTCCCACCGCCCGTGCGACCCGACTCGGCCGGCCGTCGCCGCCGCTCCGACCTGCGCCGCTCGGCCCGGTGAGCGGCACCCCACCCAGCCGGCGTCAGGAGCTCACCGATCGCGCCGTCGCGGCCGGCTACGGCGCCGGCTGGCAGCTGGTCCGTTCCCTCCCCGAGCCGGTGGCACGCGCCGCGTTCCGGGCCGCCGCCGACCGGGCCACCGCCCGGCGGGGTCCGCGGGTCGTCCAGCTCGCCCGCAACCTGCACCGGGTGCTCGGTGCATCCGCGACCCCGGCCACCCTGTCGGCCGTCGTCGCGGACGGCATGCGTTCCTATGCGCGGTACTGGCTGGAGACGTTCCGGCTCCCCGCGATGGATCACGCGCAGGTGGTGCTCGACGTGACCGCCGGCACCCACGGGTTGGAGAACATCGAGAACGCGCTGGAGGCCGGCCGGGGTGTGGTCTGCGTCCTCCCGCACACCGGCAACTGGGACGTCGCCGGGCTGATGATCGCCCAGCGCTACGGCTCGCTGACCACCGTCGCCGAACGACTCAAGCCCGAGTCCGTCTACGACCGGTTCCTGGCCTTTCGGGAGTCGTTGGGCATGGAGATCCTGCCGCTCACCGGCGGCCCGGCCGTGTCCCAGGTGCTCAAGGAGCGGCTGCGGGCCGGTGGCATCGTCTGCCTGCTCGGCGATCGGGATCTCACCACCCGGGGCATCGACGTGTCGTTCTTCGGGGAGCCGACCCGGATGCCGGCCGGCCCGGCCCTGCTCGCCGCCACCACCGGCGCGGATCTGCTGCCCTGCCTGCCGACCTTCACCCCCACCGGCTGGAAGGTCGTCATCGGTGAGCCGATGCCGTTGCCCGGCGGGCGGCTGGCGACCACCGTCCGGCAGACCACCCAGCAGCTCGCCGACCGGTTCGCCCGCGACATCGCCACCGCCCCGGCCGACTGGCACATGCTCCAGCCGCTCTGGTTGGCCGACCTGCCCGCCGCGCGCCGGGCCGCGCTGACCGGGGCGGCCCGGTGAAGATCGGCCTGGTCTGCCCCTACTCGTTCGACGTCCCGGGCGGCGTGCAGGCGCACGTGCAGGACCTGGGTCGGGAACTGGTCCGGCTCGGACACCAGGTGTCCATCCTGGCCCCGGCCGCCGAACCCGCCGCCGATCCCGCCCCGACCGCCGAACCCGGCCCGGCCGCGGCGGGGACGGTCGAGTCCGACGCCGAACCCGCCCGCCGGGAACGCCGCGCCGGGGCCCGCCGGTACTCCCTGGCCCGGTGGACCGGCGGTGGTGACGACCAGGACGCCCCGGAGGACGGGGATGCCGACGCGACGGGGGAGGGCGGGAACACGGTCGACTTCCCGGACTACTTCGTGCCCGCCGGCCGCAGCGTGGGCATCCCCTACAACGGCTCGGTGGCCCGGCTGTCCTTCGGCCCCGTCTCCTACAACCGGGTCCGGAAGTGGATCCGGGC
Organism: Nakamurella flavida; assembly: GCF_030811475.1. Lineage (NCBI taxonomy): Bacteria > Bacillati > Actinomycetota > Actinomycetes > Nakamurellales > Nakamurellaceae > Nakamurella > Nakamurella flavida. Next base: position 1,098,061 of record NZ_JAUSQV010000001.1, on the reverse strand, counting down.
CGGTGCCTTCGACGTCCTGCACGTGCACGAACCGGTCGCGCCCAGCCTGTCCATGCTGGCGCTGATGGTGGCCGAGGGTCCGATCGTCGCCACCTTCCACACCGCCAACCCGCGCTCGCGGATGCTCACCGCGTTCCAGCCCGTGCTGCAGCCCTTCCTGGAGAAGATCACCGGCCGGATCGCCGTGAGCGAGCTCGCGCGTCAGGTCCAGGTCGAGCACCTGGGCAGTGACGCGGTGATCATCCCCAACGGGGTCGACGTGCCCTTCTACGCCGCGGCCGGCCCGCTGCCCGGGTATCCGCGCACCGGCGGCACCATCGGGTTCATCGGACGCTACGACGAGCCGCGCAAGGGCATGGACGTGCTGCTCGAGGCCCTGCGTCTGCTCGCCCCGCACCGTCCGGACCTGCGGTTGCTCGTCGCCGGCGGCGGCGACGCCGAGGAACTGCTGGAGAAGGCCGGGCCCGCCCTGGCCCCGCACCTGGTCATGCTCGGGCGGGTGTCCGAGGCCGACAAGGCCTCGATGCTGTCCTCGGTCGACGTCTACTGCGCGCCCAACACCGGCGGGGAGAGCTTCGGCATCGTCCTCACCGAGGCGATGAGCGCCGGGGCCGCCGTCGTCGCCAGTGATCTCGAGGCGTTCCGCCGGGTGCTCGAGGACGGCACCGCCGGGGTGCTGTTCCCCGTCGGCAACGCCCCCGCCCTGGCCACCGCCCTGGCCGACCTGATCGACGACCCGGCGCGCCGCGCCGTGCTGAACGAGCGGGCCATCGCCGCGGTCGCGGCCTACGACTGGCCGGTGGTCGCCGCCACCGTGGTCAAGGTCTACGAGACCGTGGTGGCCCGCGAGTCCCGCACCGTCGTCGAAGCGGACTGACCGGCGCGATCCGGGCGGGCCGGAGATACTGCCGGGCATGCGACGCAGACCCTGGTGGCTCACGGCGGACGGGCCCGGGCGGGCGGTTGCGACACTGGTCCTACCTGCGTTCCTGTTGCTGGTCAACGGTCGGCAGCTACTCCGCGACGGCGTCCGGTGGTGGGACATCCTCTTCGTGGCCGTCGTGCTCGTCCTGATGGCGTGCTCCACAGCCACGCTGATCGCTTTCCGGCGCCGCCCCGACTGGATCGACGCGGACTGGGAGCCCGGCGCCACGAGCCTGTGGTGGGCCCGGTACGGGCGCCGGCTGCTGCTGGGCCTGTTGATCGTGGGCGCGGTCATGACGATCACGGGCATCGTGGGCGCCGTCTCCGGCAGCGACACCTGGGGTCCGATCGTGATGGCCGTGGGGCTGCTCGTCGGCGTCGCCGGCGGGCTGCGGCTGTCCGCGTTCGACGCGTTCGGCCCGCGGGGCTTCGCCGACGTCGATCGGGACCGCAGCACCCGCTGACGCCGGGGACCCGGCGGCGCCCTCCCGTGGCCCGTCCGGCGGGGTCGTCGTCCTCCGCACGGGCCGCCGGCCGCCGCCGGCTGGCGCGGACCTGACCGTGGGCATGCCATCCTGGGCACCGCCACCCGCCCCGCGCACCGTCCGGTGACCGGCCCGTTCCCGACCAGGAGGACAGTTGACCACCCTGTTGGTCGTCGTGGCCGTCCTGCTCGTGGCCCTCGCCGCCCTCAAACTGTGGTCGACCGCCAACCGGCTGGATCGGCTGCACGTGCGCACCGAGGCGGCCTGGGCGGCGCTGGAGGGGGCGCTGGCCCGGCGGGTCGTCGCCGCACGGGCGGTGGCCGCCGCCGGCGGGCTCGACCAGCCGCACGCCGACGAGCTGCGCGCCCTGGTCACGGTGGCCGACACGGCCACCCGCGCCCACCGGGCCGATGCCGAGAACGATCTGTCCCGGGCGCTGGTCGCGCTCCCGCCCGTGCACGAGCCGGAGCTGGCCCTGCAACTGGCCGACGCCGGAGAACGGGTCACCCTGGCCCGACGCTTCTACAACGATGCCGTCCGCGACACCCGGGCGCTGCGCGGTGACCGGTTCACCCGGGTGTTCGGGCTGGCCGGTCGGGCCGCCCTGCCGGACTACTTCGAGATCGCCGAGCACCGGCGCCCCGAACCCGTCCGACGGACGGCGGCGCGGGTGCTGCTGCTCGACGACGCCGACCGGGTCCTGCTGCTGTCGGGCACCGACCCGCGGGCCGGGGCGAGCTGGTGGTTCACCCCCGGCGGCGGGGTGGAGTCCGGGGAGGACCTGGCCCAGGCCGCCGTCCGGGAGGTCGCCGAGGAGACGGGCCTCCAGCTCGCCCCGGGCGATCTGGTCGGTCCGATCTGGCGGCGGACGGCCCGGTTCGCCTTCGTCGGGGTCGATTACGAACAGACCGAGTTCTACTTCGCCGCCCGGTCCGGCGCCCACCCGGGGCGCGACGAGCTGGACACCAGCGGTCGCACCGAGCTCGAACATCAGACGTTGACCGGCCACCGCTGGTGGGAGCACGACGACCTGGCCGAGATCCGCGAACAGGTCTTCCCGGTCGAGCTGGCCGACCGGCTCACCGAGGCCCGGCTGGCCCTGGACCGCGGCGAACCCGCCGAGGTCGTCGAGGTCCGCTGACGTCCACCCTGCTCCACCGGCTGGGTCGCCTCCCCGCGTGGCTGGTCCGGTGAGGATGGCCGCTGCGGCCCTCGGTGGCGGCCCGGTGACGCTCCGCCGTCGGCCGCCGATCGGGTTGCCGGCACGACACGCCGTCCGGAACGCGGCCCGGGACCGTCGATCTCCTAGGTTGAGCCGACCGGACACCCGTCCGAGGATGATCATCCGGCCGGCCGCCCCGCGGTCCCGGCCGCAGCCGACGGAGGTGCGCGTGGTCGTCCGGCCGGGCCGAACGGGTCGCCCCCCACGGCCGCACCGTCTCCCGGTGGCCCTCGTCCTCCTCCCGCTGATGCTGTCCGCGTGCAGCGGGGGACTGCCGCCGGTGGCCTCGGCCGTGCCGTCGACGTCCCCGTCGGTGACGGTTCCGTCGTCGTCCGCGCCGCCCCCCGCCACGACCTCGGCGTCGCCGACACCGTCACCCACCCCGACCCCGACCCCCGAACCGGCGCCCGCGCCCGCGCCGCCGCCCGAGCCGGAACCGGCCCCCGCGCCGCCCGCGGTCGACCCGCTGACCGGGGGTGCGCCGATGCTCACCCCGGTGGTCGCGGTCAAGATCGACAACACCGGCGCAGGTCAGCCGCAGTACGGCCTGGCCGACGCCGACATCGTCTACGTGGAGGAGGTGGAGGCCGGACTGACCCGGCTGCTGGCCGTCTTCCACACCGTGCTGCCCGACGAGGTCGGCCCCGTCCGCAGCGTGCGCACCACGGACGGTGAGGTGCTCAGCGCCTACGGCATCCCGATCCTGGCGTTCTCCGGTGGGGCGGGCGGTCCACTGGCCGCCCTGCAGCGGTCGGGGGCGATCGACGGCTCGGGGGTGGCCGGGGCTTACTGGCGGTCCTCCGCCGCCCGGAACCCCTACAACCTGCACGCCAACCTGGACCGGGTGGCTTCCTCCATCCCCGGCTGGACCGCGCCGAAGGACCTGGGCATGGTGTTCGCCGCGCTCGATCCCCGGGTGGCCGCGGCCCCGTCCCAGAGCTCGATCAGCGCCCGCTTCCCGACGTTGACCCAGACCTTCACCGTCGATGCCGGTGGGCAGTACCGGGTCGGCCGCGACGGAGACCCGCTCTCCGACGCCGACGGCCGGCCCGTCGTCGCCGACAACGTGCTCGTGCAGGACGTGCAGTCCGAACCGGACGGCACCGTCGACTCGGTCGGCTCTCCCTCCTACGTCTCGCACACCGTGGGGTCCGGGACCTTCGCCCTGCATCGCGACGGGCACGTGCTGACCGGCACCTGGAGCCGGCCCGCGGCCGATCAGCCGACCAGCTATCTCGACGCCGCGGGGGTGCCCGTCCCGTTCAAGCCGGGCCGCACCTGGGTGGTGCTGGCCACACCGGGCACCGACATCCGCTGACCGGGCCGGCGAGGGAGATCCGACGCACGACGGGACCGCCCGGCGCGCTTACGATGAGCCCCGGCCAGGCACGGTGGACAACCGCCCGCCGCCCCCGGTCCGCCCAGAACAGGAGCACCACCGTGTCCGCCAGCACCGACCCGCGCCCCGCCACCTCCCCCGACGACCACGACGGCGCGGTGATCGGGTCCTCGGTCACCGGCACGGCCCGGGTCAAGCGCGGCATGGCCGACATGCTCAAGGGCGGCGTGATCATGGACGTGGTCACCGCCGACCAGGCGAAGATCGCGGAGGACGCCGGCGCGGTCGCCGTCATGGCCCTGGAGCGGGTGCCCGCGGACATCCGCGCGCAGGGCGGCGTGTCCCGGATGAGCGACCCGGACATGATCGACAGCATCATCGCCTCGGTCTCCATCCCGGTGATGGCCAAGGCGCGCATCGGGCACTTCGTCGAGGCGCAGATCCTGCAGTCCCTCGGCGTGGACTACCTGGACGAGTCCGAGGTGCTCACCCCGGCCGACTACGCCCACCACATCGACAAGTGGGCGTTCACGGTGCCCTTCGTCTGTGGCGCGACCAACCTGGGCGAGGCGCTGCGGCGCATCACCGAGGGTGCGGCCATGATCCGGTCCAAGGGCGAGGCCGGCACCGGTGACGTCTCCAACGCGGTGACCCACATGCGCACCATCTCGGGCGAGATCCGCCGCATCGGTGCGCTCAGCCCGGATGAGCTGTACGTGGCCGCGAAGGACCTGCAGGCGCCGTACGAGCTGGTCGCCGAGGTGGCCGCGGCCGGTCGCCTGCCCGTCGTGCTGTTCAGTGCCGGCGGCATCGCGACCCCCGCCGACGCCGCGCTGATGATGCAGCTGGGCGCCCAGGGCGTCTTCGTCGGTTCGGGCATCTTCAAGTCCGGCAACCCCGCCCAGCGCGCCGAGGCGATCGTCGCGGCCACCACGTTCTACGACGACCCGGACGTGCTGGCCAAGGTCTCCCGCGGCCTCGGCGAGGCCATGGTCGGGCTCAACGTCGACGAGATCCCGGTCGCGCACCGGCTGGCCGAGCGCGGCTGGTGACCTCCCGCGGTGCCGTCATCCGGTCCGGGTGACGGTCACCGCCGGGCCGGGGCGACGTCCGTCCCGGCCGCGGCCCGCTCGACCGAGAGCAGGCTCTCCGCATGGTGTTCGGCCCGCCAGGCCGCGCCCCCGCCGCGGATCCCGAAGAGCCGCTTGGACCACAGCAGCCAGAGCACCGCGGCCAGGTTGATCGCGAACAACAGGATGCGCAGCCAGGTCACCCGCTCCAGGATCTCGCGGATCTCGATGGGCAGGAACAGGCCGGTGGCGACCACGGCGAGGTACTCGCCCCAGCGGCGCATCATCCACAGCCCGTAGGCCTCGGCGAACTCGATGACGGCGTAGGCCCCGAGCGCGACGGCCAGCCAGGTCAACGCGGTCGGCGACCACCCCAGGAAACGGTCGATACCGCTGACCAGGGACGAGCTCTCGACGTTCCAGCCGATCTGGTCGGCCAACGGGCGGAACAGGCTCAGGTCGGTGTCGAACGCCTGCTGGACGCTCTCCCGGCTGCCGCGGAACCGCAGGATCAGGTAGACGATGCCGAGGACGACCAGGCCGCGGAACACCCGCTCCACCGCGAGCACCCGCATGATCGTCCGGTCGCGCAGGAGCTTGCCGCGGGGCACCTCCGGCGCGTCGTCGGCCGGTCCCGAACCATGCGGCTCGCCGGGGACGAAGTCCCCGCAGCGCAGGCAGCGCCAGGCTTCCCCGATAGGCGTGTCGACGCGCAGTCGGGCGGCGAGTCCGGGCTCGTCGGGGGCGTAGGTGGCGTGACCGCGCACGCCGCACGACCGCAGATTCCAGTCCATCCGCGCAGATTAGGGCCCGGGGGGCTGTGCCCGGGGTGAACGGGTCAGGTCAGCCATCCGGCCGGGAACTGCGCGGCCGGGGTGCTGGCCGCCGCGGCGGCGACGCCGGTCAGCCGGCGGACCGCCTCCACCAGGCGGGCCGGGTCGGCGGTGATCGGCAGGCGGACGAACGACTCGAGGGTGCCGTCCGGTCCGAAACGCGACCCGGGGGCCAGCTGGACGCCGGCTCCGACGGCCTGCCGGGTCAGCTCGGCGGCGAACGGACCGGGCAGCTGCACCCACAGGCACAACCCGCCACCGGGTCGGGTCGGCCGCCAGTCCGGCAGCTCCCGGGCCAGCGCGCCGAGCAGCGCATCGGCGCCGGCGGCCAGCCGGGCGCGTTGCACCGTCAGCCCGGGCTCGGGATCGGCGAGCAGCTCCACCGCGATCAGCTGGTCCAGGATCGGGCCGGCCATGTCCGTCAGGGCCCGGGCCCGGGCCAGTCGGCGGATCGACGCCGGGCTGGACCGGATCCATCCGACCCGCAGGCCACCCCAGAACGCCTTGGACATCGACCCGAGGGTGAGCACCCGACTGCCGTCGTCCAGCGCCGCCATCGACGGGGGCATCGCCCCGTCGACGGCGAAGGCCAGGTCGCGGTTGGACTCGTCGGCCAGCACCAGCGTGCCGGCCGATCGGGCGGCCGCGAGGATCTGCTCCCGGGTGGCGGTGTCCATCAGCGCACCCGTCGGGTTCTGGAAGTCCGGGATGAGGTAGGCCAGCCGGGGGGTGGAGTGCCGCAGCGTGGCGGCGACCAGTTCGACGTCCCACCCGCCCCCGACGGGCGCGGTGGGTAGGTGCAGACCCACCGTGGTGGGCACCCGACCGCCGGCCAACAGGGCGTCCAGCGCGACGGGGTAGGTCGGACACTCCACCAGGACCCGGTCGCCCACGACCGACAGGGTGTTCACGGCCAGGGACAGCGCGTGCTGGGCGCCGTTGGTGATCAGGATCTGCTCGGCCGTGGTCGGCGCACCGCCCCGGCTGTACCGCTCGGCGATCGCCTCCCGCAGCTCGCGCAACCCGAACGGCTGGTAGCCGTCGGCGGCCAGGTACCGGGGGAGTCGGGTGGTTGCCCCGGCCAGCGCGGTGCGCAGGGCGTCGGCCGGCGCGGGCAGGCATGCGGTGGTCAGGTCGATGGGATCCGCGCCCAGCGGGGTGTCCCAGCCGTGGATGCCCGCGGGCCCGAACGGGGCCCGGGGCGGGGCGGTCGCCCGGCCGGGGGCGTCGGGCAGGCGGAGTCGACTGCCCGAGCCCCGTCGGGAGGAGATCCAGCCCTGTTCGCGCAGCAGCGTGTACGCCGCGCCGACGGTGGTCCGGGACAGGTCCATGCCGGTGGCCAGCTCCCGCTCGCTGGGCAGGGTGGCGTCGAGCGCCAGGCGACCGTCCAGCACGCCGGCCCGGATGCGGCCGGCCAGCCAGCGGTAGACCGGGTGCTCCGCCGCGTCGACCGATCCCACGTACCGGGCCAGTGCGGCGGCCGACACCCGGGCGGTGGTCCCACTCATGCGCTGCCGCCGGCCGACCGGTTCCCATTCATCAGGCCACTTTCCCGCAGGTGGACCTTTCTGTCCAGGCCAATCGGGCGCACAGTGATGAGTATGGCTCGCTCGTCCGTCCTCGCCCGTGCATCGCACCTCCTCGCCCCCGTCCCGACCGACCGCCGTCCCCGCCGCTTCGCCCAGCTCCTGGTCGGGCTCCTGCTGTACGGGTTCACCATGGGGCTGATGGTGCGGGCCGCCCTCGGGCTGGACCCCTGGGACGTCTTCCACCAGGGGTTGACCCGGCTGGTCCCGCTCTCCTACGGCACGGTCATCACCATCGTGTCGGTGCTCGTGCTGCTGCTGTGGATCCCGCTCCGCCAGCGGCCGGGGGTGGGCACCATCGCCAACACCCTGATCATCGGCTGGGCCACCGATCTGACGCTGGCCGTGGTGCCCCCGGTGCACGGGCTCACCGGGCAGATCCTGATCCTTCTCGCGGCGGTGCTCGGCAATGCCCTGGCCGGCGCGCTGTACCTGGGTGCCGGCCTCGGGCCCGGCCCCCGTGACGGGCTGATGACGGGGCTGGTCGCCCGCGGGGTGGGGTCGGTGCGCGTGGTCCGCAGCGGTATCGAGCTCACCGTGCTGGCGGTGGGCTGGCTGCTCGGCGGCATGGTCGGGGTGGCCACCGTCGTGTACGCGCTCGCCATCGGCCCGCTGCTGCAGTGGATGCTGCCGGCGTTCGCCGTGGGCCGGGTGCGCGGGCCGGTGCCCCCCTCGGTCGACGACGTGCTGTCCGGTCCGGAGGGCCGCTGACGGCCCGTAGCCTTCCGGACGTGACCTGCACCAGCACCGCCCGTACCGCACGGACCCCCCGATGAGCCCGACGAGCGATCCGGTGATCGGTGTGCTGGCCCTGCAGGGCGACGTGGAGGAACACCTCACCGCCCTGGCCAGCCTCGGGGTGCTGGCCCGGCCGGTCCGCCGGGCGGCGGAACTGGCCCGGCTCGACGGCATCGTCATCCCGGGCGGTGAGTCGACGACCATCTGCCGGCTGCTCGACGTGCTGGATCTGCGCACCGCGCTCACCGGCGGCCTGCAGGCGGGGCTGCCGGCCTTCGGGTCCTGCGCCGGGATGATCGTGCTGGCCCGCGACATCCTGGACGGGCGCCCCGATCAGCGTCCACTGGGCGCGATCGACATGGTCGTGCGGCGCAACGCCTTCGGCCGGCAGGTGGACTCCTTCGAACGGTCCGTCGCCGTCGCCGGGCTCGACTCGCCGATGACCGGCGTCTTCATCCGGGCCCCGTGGGTGGAGGAGGCCGGTCCCGGGGTCGAGGTGCTCGCCGAGGTGGACGGGCACCCCGTCGCCGTCCGGCAGGGTTCCGTTCTCGCCACCGCCTTCCACCCCGAGGTCGGCGACGACCTCCGCCTGCACGAGATGTTCCTGGCGATGGTCTCCGGCGGCTGACCGCCCTGCCTGAATGCGCCCCGCCCTGCGTGGACGCGCCCGCGTTGCGTGAACGCTCCCGCGATCAGGGGCGCGAACGACAGGTGCGGGCGCGTGTGCCGCCCGACCCGGTGCGGGTCGGGCAGCACGGGAGTGGCTCAGCAGCCCCCGCCACCGTCGCCGCCTCCACCACCCCCGCCGCCGTCCCCACCACCGCAGGACCCGCCGTCCCCGCCCCACCCGCCGTGCCCGCCGCCATGCCCGCCGCCGGATCCACCCCCGTGCCCGCTCCCGCCGAGGAATCCACCGAAGCCGGCGCCGGCCGACGACCCGCCGCCGGTGTCGACGAACCGGCTGCGTCGGCGGTCGCACTCGGTGCAGCGCTCGGTCCAGGAGATCGCCCGGGTGATGGTGCGGCCGGCCACCGATCGGTCGGTGGTCCAGCGGTGCAGGCCGAGTGAGCATCGCAGGGAGGTCATCGGGGGTGTCCTTCCGCCGTGGTCCGGGCCGGGGGTCCGGGTCCGGGGATCGTCCGACGGGACCGCCGGACCGATGCCCGAACCGTGACAGCAGCCGTTCGCTCGTGCCAGAGTGCTTGCACAATTGCAGGAGAGATCCCTGCACGACGGCCGGGGAGGGCCCATGAGTGCTCCGGAGTCACCGTCGGTCCGCGAGCGCAGGCTCGCCCACGAGCTGCGGGAAGCCCGGGTCCAGGCGGGCTTCCCGGCCGGCGAGGTCGCCCGTCTGCTGGGGTGGTCCGCGTCCAAGGTGTCCCGGATCGAGACCGGCCGGATCGGCATCTCGGGGGCCGACCTGGACGCCGTCCTCGCCGTGTACGCCTTGTCCCCGGAACACGCCGCCCACCTGCGCCGGCTGGCTCCGTCCGCCCGCACCCGGGGCTGGTGGGACGCGCACGCCGAGTCGTTGTCGCCCGGGTACGCCGGCCTGCTGCGCCTGGAGGCCGGGTCCAGTGAACTGCGTACCTACTGCGCCGTGCTGCCGCATGCCCTGCTGATGACCCCGGAGTACGTGCGCCGGGTCGTCGGTGCCACCTGGCAGGTGCCCTCGCCGGCGGAGACGGATCGCCGGATCCGGGTGTGCCTGCGTCGGCAGGAGGTGCTCCCCGGCCCGGACGGGGGGCCGGGACCGAACGGGCTGACCGTGCGCGCGGTGATCGACGAGGCCGTGCTGCGGCGGGCGGTGGGCGGTGACGACCCGGCCGCCGACCGGGCCGTGCGTCGCGGTCAGCTGCGGCACCTTCTCGAGCTGGCCGCCCGGCCCGGCGTCGACCTGCGGGTCCTGCCGTTCGCCGCGGGCATCCCGCCGGTCAGTGCCGGCTCGTTCTCCGTGCTCACCTCGCGGGCCACGGCCCGGCCCGACGTCGTCTACCTGGAGAACAAGACCCGCATCTCATTCGTCGAGGCGGACACCGAGGTGCACCGCTACGTCCGCGACCACGAACTGCTCACCGCGATGGCCCTGCCCCGCACACGGTCGCGCGAATTCCTCGCCGCGGTGCTCGACGAGCCGGACGATGCCCCGGAGCTGGGCGGGGAGGTCGTCGAGGTCGTCGGGGGGACGCGGGCGGGCACCTAGAATGGTCTCCGCGCGCCAGCGACGGCTACCCGGCCGTCCACCAGGTTGCTCCCGGTCGCCCGGTGAGCCGACCGTCGGCGCCCACCGCGATCGAGGAGCGCCATGTCAGGCCATTCCAAGTGGGCCACCACGAAGCACCAGAAGGCCGCGAAGGACGCCAAGCGCGGCAAGCTGTTCGCGAAGCTGATCAAGAACATCGAGGTCGCGGCGCGGACGGGCGGCGGCGACCCCGACGGCAACCCCACCCTCTGGGACGCCATCCAGAAGGCCAAGAAGACCTCCGTGCCGAACGAGAACATCGACCGCGCCGTGAAGCGCGGGTCCGGCGCCGACGGCGGCGGCGTGGATTACCAGTCCATCACCTACGAGGGCTACGGCCCGGCCGGTGTCGCGATGATGATCGAGTGCCTGACGGACAACAAGAACCGGGCGGCCTCCGAGGTCCGGGTGGCCGTCACCCGCAACGGCGGCAACATGGCCGATCCGGGCAGCGTGGCCTACCTGTTCAGCCGCAAGGGTGTCGTGGTGGTGCCGCGCGAGCACAACGGCGCCGAGGTCACCGAGGACGACCTGACCCTGGCCGTGCTGGAGGCGGGCGCCGAGGAGGTCAACGACACGGGGGAGTCCTTCGAGGTCATCTCGGAGGCCACCGACCTGATGGCCGTGCGTACCGCGGTGAAGGACGCCGGCATCGAGTACGACTCGGCCGACCCCACCTTCATCCCGTCGCTGCAGGTCCCGCTGGACATCGAGGCGGCCCGGAAGTACATCAAGCTCATCGACGCCATCGAGGAGCTCGACGACGTGCAGAACGTCTACACCAACGCCGACATCTCCGACGAGATCGCCGAGCAGCTCGACAACGAGTAGCCCGCTGCCCGGGTCGACCGGCCCGGGAGGGCCCGGGTGGGCCCTGGCCCCCCCGAGCCCGGTCGCCGGGCGGCGTGGCCTCCCCGGCGCGGCCCGGCCGGCCCGGTACCGTCCCCGTGCGAACAGGTGTTCTCATGCGGCGTCAGCCGTCGTCGTCGGGGGGGTATGCCGTGCGGGTTTTGGGGGTCGATCCCGGCCTGACCCGCTGCGGGGTCGGGGTCGTCGACGGGACGGCCGCGGGGCTGCAGCTGGTCGACGTGAGCGTGGTGCGGACCCCGTCCGAACAGGACCTGGCCCTGCGCCTGGTCACCGTGGCCGATCACGTCGAGGCCGCGCTCGATCGCTTCCGCCCCGATCGCGTCGCCATCGAGCGGATGTTCACCCAGCAGAACCTGGGCACGGTCATGGGGACGGCGCACGCCGCCGGCGTGGTCGCTCTGGCCGCCGCCCGCCGTGGCATCCCGGTGGCCTGGCACACCCCGAGCGAGGTCAAGGCCGCGGTGTCGGGGAACGGCTCCGCGGACAAGGCCCAGGTCACCGCCATGGTCACCCGGCTGCTCCGGCTCGCCGTGGCGCCCCGCCCGGCCGACGCCGCCGACGCCCTGGCCCTGGCCATCTGCCATCTGTGGCGCTCCCCGCTGCAGGCGCGCATCCGGGCGCACACCGCCGTCACCTCCCCGGGCTCGCATGCGTTGACCGAGCTCCAGCAGGCGGCGCGGTTGCGCGCCCGCCGCACCCAGGCCCGGCTCGACGAGGCCCGCCGCGATCAGATCCGGCAGACCGCCGCCCGGCGGGCCGCCCTGGGCGGCGGCGCCCCCGAGCAGCCGCGGTGGTCGTCGTGATCAGCTCGGTGCGCGGGACGGTCGCCGCCATCGCGCTGGACCACGCCGTCATCGAGGTCGGCGGGGTGGGTCTGGCCGTCCGGGCCACCCCCGGCACCCTGGCCACCCTGCGCCGCGGGGACCAGGCCCGGCTGGCCACCACGCTGATCGTCCGCGAGGACTCCCTCACCCTGTTCGGTTTCGCCTCCGACGACGCCAGGGAGCTGTTCGAGCTGGTCCAGTCGGTGACCGGGTTCGGCGCCAAGATTGCGCTCGCGCTGCTGGCCGTGCTCGAGCCCGACCAGTTGCGGCGGGCCCTGGCCGCCGGCGACACCACCACGCTGACGCGCGCGCCCGGGGTGGGCAAGCGCAGCGCCGAGCGGCTCGTGCTGGAACTCAAGGACAAGGTCGGCGGGACGGCCGTGGCTGCGCCCGCCGGAGTCGCGCCGCTCACCGGGGGATCGGTCCTGGCCTGGCGGGACCAGCTCGTGGACGCCCTGGTCGGGCTGGGGTTCACCGCCAAGCAGGCCGAGGACGCGACAGCCACCGTCGCCGGCGAGACCGAGGACCCCGCCGTCCGGGACGGTGACGTCGGAGTGCTGCTGCGCCGCGCCCTGGGCCTGCTCGGACGGTCCCGATGACCTGGCGGGACGACGCGGCAGATGACGGCGACGCGCCGGACGACGCGGGCCGGGACGACCACTCCGACGGTTCCTCCGACGACTTCTCCGATGACTTCGCCGACGCGTTCCCCGTGGGGGACATGCAGCCGGGGGAGGTACCGGCCGACGGCGATGTCGAGGCGTCCCTACGGCCGCGGTCGCTCACCGAGTTCGTCGGCCAGGTGCGCGTCCGGGAGCAGTTGGAACTGGTCCTGTCCGGGGCGAAGCTGCGCGGCACCCCACCGGACCACATCCTGCTGGCCGGCCCGCCCGGCCTCGGCAAGACCAGCCTGTCGATGATCATCGCCGCCGAGCTGGGCGCGTCGCTGCGGTTGACGTCCGGGCCGGCGCTGGAACGGGCCGGCGATCTCGCCGCGATCCTGTCCAACCTGGTCGAGGGTGACGTCCTGTTCATCGACGAGATCCATCGCATCGCCCGCCCGGCCGAGGAGATGCTCTACCTGGCCATGGAGGACTTCCGGGTCGACGTCATGGTGGGCAAGGGCCCCGGGGCCACGTCCATCCCGTTGGAGATCGCCCCGTTCACCCTGGTCGGTGCGACCACCCGGTCGGGTCAGCTGACCAGCCCTCTGCGCGACCGGTTCGGTTTCACCGCGCACATGGAGTTCTACACGGCGGCCGAGCTGACCCGGGTGATCACCCGGAGCGCCACGATCCTCGAGGTCGACCTGCGGCCGGACGGGGCCACCGAGATCGCCGGCCGGTCCCGCGGCACCCCCCGGATCGCCAACCGGCTGCTCCGCCGGGTGCGCGACTACGCGCAGGTCAGAGCAGACGGGGCGATCACCAGGGAGGTCGCCCGCGCGGCCCTCGCGGTGTACGACGTCGACGTGCTCGGCCTGGACCGGCTGGACCGCAGTGTGCTGACGGCCCTGTGCGCGTCCTTCGGTGGCGGCCCGGTCGGGCTCACCACGCTGGCCGTCGCCGTCGGTGAGGAGGCCAGCACCGTCGAGGAGGTGTGCGAGCCGTTCCTGGTCCGGGTGGGCATGCTGGCCCGCACCCGACAGGGTCGGGTGGCCACCCCCGCCGCCTGGGAACACCTCGGCCTCACCCCCCGGCCCGGTTCGCCCGCCGCCCAGGACCCGCTGTTCGATGCCGGTGCCACCGACCAGGACTGACCACGTCGCTGCGGTGCGGCCCGGGGTTGGCCGGCTCGGACTCGGTTAGGGTGGGGTCACTCCACGGTGTCGTGACCCCGGCCGGCTCTACGCGGTGGAGGGAACGATCGGGGCTCGCCCCCCGTTCCCCGGAGGAACGGCGCAGCGCCCGTGCGGAGGCAATCCCCCAGGGGATGGATCCGCACCCGAGCGACGACGAACGCAGACCAGCGCCCGACCGGCGCAGTGAACGATCGAGGGAGAAACCCATGGAAGGCCTACTTCTGCCCGTGCTGCTCTTCGCGGCATTCGGCTTCCTGATGTACAGCAGTGTCCGCAAGCAGAAGCGTCAGGTCGCCGAGACCCGCAAGATGCAGGACTCGCTCCGCATCGGCGCCCGCGTGATGACCACGTCCGGTCTGCACGGTGAGGTGACCGCGGTCGTCGACGACACCATCGAGCTGGAGATCGCCCCCGGCGTGCGGACCACCTGGATCCGCGCCGCCGTGCGCGAGGTCATCGTGCCCGGCCCGGAGACCGAGCTCGACGAGGTCAGCTCGTTCGACTCCGCTCCCGAGGACGCGTCCTCCCTCGGCGGTTCGCTGAACGGCTCGTCCTTCCCGGACACCTACGGCACCGAGCCCGGAGCCCGACCGGCCGAGCCGCTCGACCTGCGCAAGGACCCCACGCGTCGCGACTCCTGAGGTCGCGGCAGTGAGCTAGCATCCCCGGACGCTCCGTGAACGTTCACCCCGGATCGTCCGTCCCTGGGGGCGGGACCTCGTCCTTTATGTTCGTCCGACCGGCCCACGGCGATGATGCCGTGGGCCCGTGTCGTGTCGTGGAGAGATAGGCGTGTCGTGGCAACAGCAGCAAGGCAGTTCCGTCCGTGGCGATCGATCCTGATCTTCTGCATCATCACGGCGGGTCTGTACGGCCTGGTGTTCCTGACGCCGGGATCGACCACGCCCAAGCTCGGCATCGACCTGCAGGGCGGCACCCGGATCACCCTCACGGCCCGCACGCTCGACGGCTCCGAGCCCTCCCGCACGGCAATGCAGCAGGCCCGGACGATCATGGAGGGCCGGGTCAACGGCTCCGGTGTGGCCGGCGCCCAGATCCAGATCGACGGTTCCCGCCAGCTGGTCATCACCGTCCCGGGCAACGAGGACCTGAACAACCTCACCCGCAGCGCGCAGCTCAACATCCGGCCCGTGGCCGTCGACCCGTCGACCTCGCAGCCGATCGTCACCGTCCCGGGGGCGGCGTTAACCCCGTCGACGGCGCCCGCCACCGGTACCGACGGCGCCCCGGCCACCAGCGGTGCCACCTCGACCACCGGTGAACAGGTCGCCCCGGCCACCACCGAGAGCCCGGCTGCCGAGACTCCTGCTGCCGAGACTCCTGCTGCCGAGACTCCTGCCGCCGAGACTCCCGCGGCCGAGACCCCGGCCAGCCAGGGCCTGCGCGCCGACCAGGGTGCGGTCCGTGCCGCCCCCGGGAGCGAGACGCCCGCCGCCGAGACCCCGGCGGCCGAGACTGCGGCCGTCGAGACCCCCGCGGCGACCCCGTCCGCGGACGGCTCCTTGCCCGCCACCACCGTCTCGGCGACCCCACCGCCCACCGACGCCAGCGTCACCGCCGCGTCGGCCGCGGAGACCTCCGGCTCGGTGGCCCCCACCTGGCCCACCGGCAGCGACCCGGCCAACCCGACGCAGCCGCTCCCGGGAGATGACGCCTCGTACCAGGCCTGGATCACCTCGGCCACCACCGCTCTGCCCGCACTGACCTGCGAGGACCTGGCGCCGTACCGCGGGCTGGACGACCCGGCCAAGCCACTCCTGGCCTGCAGCACCGAGGGTGACGCGCTGTACCTGCTGGAGCCGACGCTCATCCCGGGCACGGAGATCGACACCGCCACCGCCGGGTTCAACGCCCAGCGCGGTCTGTGGACGGTCAACCTGAACTTCAAGTCGGCCGGGTACGCGACCTGGTCCTCCTACACCGCCGGAAACATCGGCAAGCTCACCGCGATGACGCTGGACGGCCAGGTGCTCAGTGCGCCCAGCATCAACCAGGCCATCACCACGCCGGGCACCGAGATCAGCGGGGCGTTCAACCAGGAGACGGCGAACGCCCTGGCCAACTCGCTGAAGTTCGGTGCGTTGCCGCTCGCCTTCGACCGCGCCGAGTCGGTGAACGTCAGTGCCCAGCTGGGCCTGGAGTACCTGCAGGCCGGGCTGATCGCCGGCGGAATCGGGCTGCTCCTGGTGATCATCTACTGCCTGGTCTACTACCGGATGCTCGGTGTGGTCACCATCCTGTCGCTGGTGCTCTCGTTCGGGTTGGTCTACGCCATCCTGGTGCTGCTCGGCCGGTGGATCGGGCTCAGCCTGGACATGGCCGGCGTCGCCGGTCTGATCATCGCCATCGGCATCACGGCGGACTCGTTCGTCATCTACTTCGAGCGACTCAAGGACGAGGTCCGCGAGGGCCGGTCCTTCCGGTCCGCGGTGCCGCGGGGTTGGGTGCGGGCCAAGCGCACCATCCTGGCCGCCGACGCCGTCTCGTTCCTGTCCGCCGCGATCCTGTACGTGCTGGCCGTCGGCGAGGTCAAGGGTTTCGCGTTCACCCTGGGCCTGACCACGGTGCTCGACCTCGTCGTCGTCTTCCTGGTGACCCACCCGCTCGTCCACCTGGCGTCCGGCTCCAAGGCCTTCGCCTCATCGAAGTTCTCCGGGTTGGGCGGTGTGGCCAAGGCCGGTGCCCGGCAACGGACCGCCGCGGCCCGTCTCGCTGTGAAGGAGGCCTGACATGGCCGAGATCCGTCGCACCACCGTGCCGACCGGGCCGGGCGGCCCGCTCCCGGACGACCTGGGCGTGCCCACACCGGCCCGCTCCGGGTCGGCACCGCTGGGGGCCGCTGCGGCGGACGTCACCGATCCGGCCGATCCGACCGACGGTGTCGGCGCCGTAGGTGGGGCCACCGACGAGGGACTGGCCCCGGCCAAGGCGGCCGCGGCGCGCGGCGGGTTCTTCGGGCGGTTGTCCACCGGCACCGGTGCGTTCAACATCCTGGGGCCCCGGCGGATCTACTACATGGTCTCCGGATTCCTCGTCCTGGCCTCGATCCTGCTGATCCTGTTCCGTGGGTTCACCTTCGGCATCGACTTCGCCGGCGGTACCCGGATGGACTTCGCGCCACCCGCCGGGCAGCAGATCTCCACCTCCCAGGTCGCCGAGGTCGTCAACGGGGCCATCGGCCTGGAGCCGGACTCCGTGCAGACGGTGGGTTCGCGCATCCAGATCAGCACCTCGGCGCTCAGCGTCGACCAGGTGACCGCGGCGAAGAACGCGCTGGTCGCGGCCTACAACCCGGACGGCGGGGTGTCCGACTCCGCGGTCTCGGAGACCTGGGGCGGGGAGATCTCCCAGCGCGCCCTCGTCGCGGTGATCGTCTTCCTCGTCGCCGTCGCCGCGTTCCTCTGGATCCGGTACGAGAAGCGGGTCGCGCTCGGCGCCGTGGTGTCCACGCTGCACGACCTCGTCGTCACCGCGGGCATCTACTCGCTGATCGGGTTCGAGGTCACCCCGGCCACCGTCATCGGCCTGCTGACCATCCTCGGGTTCTCGCTGTACGACACCGTCGTGGTCTACGACAAGGTGCAGGAGAACACCAAGGGGTTGACCTCGCTGAACCGGCGGACCTACCCCGAGGCGGCGAACCTGGCCATCAACCAGACCCTGATGCGCTCGATCAACACCTCCTTGATCGCCCTCCTCCCGGTGGCCGGTCTGCTCGTCGCCGGCGTGGCCATCCTGGGCTCGGGGACGCTGAAGGACCTCGCCCTGGTGCAGCTGGTCGGCATGATCGTCGGTGCCTACTCGTCGGTCTTCGTCGCCGTCCCGATCGCGGTGGACATGAAGCTGCGGGATCCGGCCATCAAGGCGCACACCGCCCGGGTGCTCGCCAAGCGCAAGAACGAGGGCCTGATCGTGGACGCGGACGGCGACCCCATCGGCCGGACCGCCGGCACGGCCGTCCGCCAGCCCGTGGCCGCGACGGCGCCCCCGGCCGTCGGCGCCGGTCTCGCGCCCAGTGCCGCCCCGCGCCCGGGCTCCCGGCCGGTCCGGCCCACCGGCCGCAGCGGTCGGCCGTCCGCGACCGCCCGCCCGACCGGCAAGCGCGGGCGCTGACCGGCATGACCGGCGGACTGCCGCCCGGGACGGCGCACCGGGCGGGAGTCGCCCTGGACACCCTCGTCCGGGTGCAGCAGGACTTCCCGATCCCGGGTGTCCTCTTCCGCGACCTGACCGCCGTGCTGGCGAACGCTCCGGCCCTCGCCGACGTGGCCGACGCGCTGGCCTGGGCGGAAGCGGACGTCGATCTGATCGCCGGGATCGAGGCGCGCGGGTTCCTGCTCGGCGCCGCGGCCGCGGTGCGCCGGGGCCTGGGCGTCGTCGCCGTCCGCAAACCCGGCAAGCTGCCCGGCGCCGTCCTGGCCGAGGACTACGCCCTGGAGTACGGCCGCGGGCGCCTGGAGATGCATCCCGACGACGTCCCGGCCGGGGCCCGGGTGCTGATCATCGACGACGTGCTCGCCACCGGCGGAACCGCGGCGGCCGCCTGCCGGTTGATCCGCCGGGCCGGCGGGATCGTCGCCGGGATCTCGGTGGCCGTCGAGCTGCCCGCCCTGGGGGGTCGGGCCGCGACGGGCGAGGTCCCTCTGCACGCCCTGCGTGCCTGGTGAAGACGAGCCGGATGGACACGCCGGTCCGGCGACACCGCACGGCGTGGGTCACCCCCACCTGACAGCCCCACCTGCGACGATGACGGCGACGTCGTCCCCGGAGCCGATGGTCGTCCCGGTGCGGTCGGCTCCCCGCCAGTCGAGGAGCCCCATGCCGTCCGATCGTGCCGTCCCGCCCTGTCCGCCGTGACCGTGACCCGGCGCCAGGCCCTCGTCGCCGGCCTGGCCGGTGCCGGTGCCCTGCTCGCGGCCTGCGGCGGGGAGCAGCCCGTCCCGCGGACGCCGACCCGCTCCACCGTCGGGCTGACCACGCTGTCCGAGCCGCCCGCGTCCTCCGAGCTGCAGACCACCACCCCGGTCACCTCCGCCGCCGCAGGCACGGTCGCCCTGGACGCCGCGACCCGGACGCTGCTGGACGGGGTGTTCGACGCCGCACTGACCAGCACCGGGGTGGCCGGGCTGTCGGCAGCGGTGTGGATCGGCGACCAGGAGTGGACGCGCACCGCCGGCTATGCCGATCTGGAGACGCAGGAGCCCTTCGACCCGGCGGCCCACGTGCGCATCGCCAGCATCACCAAGACCTTCACGGCCACCGCCGTGCTCATCCTGGTCGACCGGGGTGAGCTCGCTCTCGACGACGTCCTGGAGTCGTACGTCCCCGGCATCGCGAACGGCGACCGGATCACCGTCGAGGACATGCTCGGCATGCGGTCGGGGGTCTTCGACTACACCTCCGATCCCGGGTTCCTGGCCCGCTTCGACGCCGATCCGACGGCATCCTGGTCCGACGAGCAGACCGTGGCCGTCATCCGGGCGAACCCGCCCGCCTTCGCGCCGGGGGAGCAGGTGGTCTACGCGGACTCCAACTACGCCCTGCTCGGCATGGTGATCGAGGCGGTGACCGCCGTGCCGGCCGGGGAGTTCATCACCAGCGAGGTGATCGAGCGGCTGGACCTGCCCGACACCAGCTACCCCACGACGACCCGCATCCCCGACCCGCACCCGACCGGTTACCTGCCGCAGGGCACCCTCGCCGCCGGGCAGCCGTTCGACAACGAGGCCGACCCGCCGGAGATCGTCGACGAGCTGAACCCCGCACTGGCCGGTACGGCCGGCGCGATGATCAGCACGCTGGCCGACCTGAAGGTCTGGGGGACCGAGCTGACCGACGGCAGCCTGCTGGCCCCGTCCACCCACGCCGCGCGGCTCGGGGCGATCCGGCAGATCACCGGGCAGAAGATCAACGTCGGGTACGGCCTGGGCATCCTCGGACTCAACGAGTTCCTCGGTCACGACGGCGCGATCCTCGGCTTCAGCTCGGTGGTGATGCGCCGCCCGGAGACCGACACCACCATCGTCATGGTCGCCAACGAGTCGACCAACAGCACCACGCCGACCTTCGAGGCCGCGCTCGAGGTGATCAAGGCGCTCTACCCCGACCAGGTGCGCTGAGCGTTCACCGGCCCGACACCGGTGGCGTGCCGACCGTCCGGCACCATCGTGGGTATGCCCCCCGCTGATCACGCCACGCAGACCGCCCCGCCCGGCACCGTTCCGGCCGCCCGGGACGGGGTGCCCCCCACCCGGCTGTCCGGCACCTGGAACTTCCGGGACCTGGGCGGTACCCCCACCGCCGACGGCCGGCACATCCGGCCGGGGGTGCTCTTCCGGGCGGCGACCCTGCAGGCCCTGGACGAGCGCGGCCGGGCCGATCTGGTCGCCCTCGGCATCCGCACCTCCTACGACCTGCGCGGCCCCCGGGAGATCGCCCGCACCGGGGCGGACACCGTGCCCGCTTCGGTCACCGTGCTCGTGCGACCGTTCAACGCCGAGGAGGACGAGACCCCCGCGCACGAGACGCACGAGGAGGAGCGGGAGAGCCCCCGCACCCCGGCGGACGGCATGCGCGCCTACAACGCGTCGCTACCCGGTTCGCCCAACGCCCAGTCCTCGCTGGCCGAGTACCTGCGCGTGCTCGCCGGGGAGGGCGGCACCCTGGTGCACTGCGCGGCCGGGAAGGATCGCACCGGCTGGGCGGTGGCCGTGGCCCTGCAGATCGCCGGGGTGGACTGGCCGACGATCATGGCCGACTACCTGCTCTCCAACGACGCGGTACCCGAGCTCGCGGCGTTCATGCTCGCCGAGTACGGCCCGGACACCGTCACCGACCCCGCCCTGCTGGGTGTGGACAGCAGCTACCTGCAGGCCGCCCAGGACGCGATGCTGGCCGAGTTCGGTTCCCTGGACGCCTATCTCGAGGCGATCGGGCTGCGGCCGGCGGAGATCCACCGACTGCGGGACCGGCTGATCGTCTGACGGTGGCGGCAGCAGTGCCCGCAGCGGCGGTGGCCAGGGCCAACTGCGGGACCCCGGGCGGCCCCGCGCCCGCTCCGCCGACGTATATCCTCGCCAGGCCGCAGGAAGACGTCGGTGCGGGAAGCGGGGTGCTGATGAGCGTGGATGGGATCACCCCGGTCGGCACCGGGTCACGGTCGGACCTGGCGCCCACGGGCGGCGATGGCCCGGTCGGTGACGTGTCCCCCCAGGTGGACGTGGCTGCCCGGCAGCCGCCCGTCCGGGTGGGGTCGACGGCAGTGCCCCCGGCCCGGCCGGAGCCGGCCCCCACCCCGTCCGCGACCCGCCGGGTCCGGGCACGGTTGACCCGCCGGATGAGCGGCCAGCGCACCGCGGTGACCGCGCCCGGCCGCACGGTGTTGGAGCCGCTCTTCGCGGTGCACCGCAATCTGCATCCCAAGGCCGACGTGAAGGTGCTGGAGCAGGCGTACGAGGTGGCCGAGCAGGCCCACCGCGAGCAGTTCCGGAAGTCCGGGGACCCGTACATCACCCATCCGCTCGCCGTCGCCACCATCCTGGCCGACCTGGGGATGGACACCACCACGCTGGTCGCCGCCCTGCTGCACGACACGGTCGAGGACACGCCGTACACGCTGGACGATCTCAACCGGGACTTCGGCGAGGAGGTCGGGCACCTCGTCGACGGGGTCACCAAGCTCGACAAGGTGCGGTTCGGGGATGCCGCCGAGGCCGAGACCATCCGCAAGATGATCATCGCGATGGCGCAGGACCCGCGGGTGCTGGTCATCAAGCTGGCCGACCGGCTGCACAACATGCGCACCATGCGGTTCCTGGCCCCGGACAAGCAGGCCCGCAAGGCCCGCGAGACCCTCGAGGTGATGGCTCCGCTGGCCCATCGCCTGGGCATGTCGACCATCAAGTGGGAGCTGGAGGACCTGGCCTTCGCCATCCTGCACTCCAAGCGGTACGACGAGATCGTCCGGCTGGTCGCCGATCGCGCGCCCTCGCGAGACGTCTACCTCGCCGAGGTGACCCAGCAGCTGGACGCCGAGCTGTCCGGCGCCAAGATTCCGGCGCAGGTCGTCGGCCGGGGCAAGCACTACTACTCGATCTACCAGAAGATGCAGGTCCGCGGGCGCGAGTTCGACGAGATCCACGACCTGGTCGCCGTGCGGATCATGGTCGGCACCGTCCGCGAGTGCTACGCCGCCATGGGCGTCGTGCACGCCCTGTGGTCGCCCATGCCCGGCCGGTTCAAGGACTACATCGCCCAGCCCCGCTACGGGGTGTACCAGTCGCTGCACACCACCGTCATCGGGCCGCAGGGCAAGCCGCTGGAGGTGCAGATCCGCACCTACGAGATGCACCACACCGCGGAGTACGGCATCGCCGCGCACTGGCGGTACAAGGAGACCCGGGGCACCCACACCGGCCCGGCGGCCGCCGTGGACGAGGTCGCCTGGATGCGCCAACTGCTCGACTGGCAGCGGGAGGCGGGTGACGCCGGCGAGTTCCTGGACAACCTGCGCTTCGAGATGGCCTCCAGCGAGATCTTCGTCTTCACCCCCAAGGGCGACATCCACACGCTGCCGGTCGACGCCACGCCGGTCGACTTCGCCTATTCGGTGCACACCGAGGTGGGCAACCGGTGCATCGGTGCCAAGGTCGACGGGCGCCTAGTCGCGCTGGAGAAGCCCCTCACCAACGGACAGATCGTCGAGATCTTCACGTCCAAGGCACCGAACGCCGGGCCCAGCAGGGACTGGATGGGCTTCGTCAAGTCCTCCCGGGCCAAGACCAAGATCCGGCAGTACTTCGCCAAGGGCCGCCGTGAGGAGGCGGTGGATCTCGGCAAGGACGCCATCGCGAAGGCCGCGCGCCGGGCCGGCCTGCCCATCCAGCGGCTGGTCTCGCACAACGCGCTGAACGCCGCCGGACACGAACTGGGATACAAGGACATCGCCGCGCTGTACGCGGCCGTCGGCGAGAACCAGGTCTCGGCGCAGTCGGTGGTGGCCAAGGTCGTCGCCGCCCTCGGTGGCGAGGAGGAGGCCGGCGAGGCGATCGCGGAGAAGTCCGCGCCGTCGGTCACCCGGCGCGCCCGGCCCACCCCCGACGCGGGCGTGCTGGTCAAGGGCCTGACCGACATCCAGGTCAAGCTGGCCCGGTGCTGCACCCCGGTGCCGGGCGACGCCATCCTCGGGTTCATCACCAAGGGCGGCGCGGTCTCCGTGCACCGCACCGACTGCACCAACGCCGAGGCGCTGCAGGAGGAGCAGGCCCGGCTGGTCGACGTCAGCTGGGACCCGCACTCCGCCTCGGTCTTCCTCGTCGCGGTGCAGGTCGAGGCGATGGATCGGGCTCGGCTGCTGTCCGACATCACCAAGACCCTCGCCGACGAGAAGGTCAACATCCTGTCGGCGAACCTGTCGATGTCCAAGGACCGGATGGCCATCACCCGCTTCTCCTTCGAGATGGCCGACCCCAAGCACCTCAACCACCTGCTGCGTGCGGTACGCGGGGTGGAGGGCGTCTACGACGTCTACCGGGTGACCAGCGCCTGACCTCCTGCCCTGCTTCAGGACCGGGACAGGGCGGGCAGCGTCTCGGGGCACGCGCGGCCCGTCGGTCCGGGCACCTCGTCCAGCAGCCGACCGCGGGTCTCCGGCAGGGGGATCACGGTGATCAGCGAGACGAGCAGGCACACCACCAGGAACCCGGTGAAGGCACTCGAGCCGTACCGACCGGTCAGCCAGGCCTGCAGATAGGGCGTGCAACCGCCGAACACCGAGACGGTGATCGCGTAGGGCAGGGCGCTGCCGAGGGTGCGGATGTGGGTGGGGAACAGCTCGCACATGACGGCCGGGGCCACCGAGAGCGGCGCGGCCAGGAAGAACAGCGCGATCACGAGGGCGAGGAGCAGGGCGCCGGGGTCGGCGTTCACCAGGGCGCTCAGCGGGAAGGCGGCGGCGATCGAACCGAGGAAACCGACGGCCAGCACCGGCCGGCGGCCGATCCGGTCGGACAGGGCTCCCCACACCGGCAGCCAGACGATCAGGGCGACCTGGGCGACGGCTGTGGCGGTCAGCACCGTGCCGGCGTCGACGTGCCGCTCGGCGATCAGGTACGCCGGCAGCGCGACGACCCAGAAGTAGGTCGCGACGGCCAGGCCGGTGCAGAGCCCGACGACCAGGGCGACGGGTCGGCGGTGGTCGGACAACCGCGGCCGCGCAGCGGGGACCGGCGCGTCGGCCGCCGGGACGAACATCGGGGACTCCGGCATCCGGCGGCGCATCACCAGCACCCACAGGGCGCCGCACCCGCCGAGCAGGAACGGCACGCGCCAGCCCCAGGCATGCATCGTCGTCGTCGGGAGCACCACGGTCAGGGCCAGGGCGGTCACCATGCCGGCCAGGGTGCCGACGGCGCCGAAGAGGTAGACCAGGCTGGAGAACACGCCGCGACGGCGGACCGGCGCGACCTCGGCGAGGTAGGCCTGGGTGGCGGGTTGATCTCCGCCGTAGGCCGTGCCCTGCGCGATCCGGGCCAGCACCAGCAGGGCCGGAGCCCCCCATCCGAGGACGGCCCAGCTCGGGCACAGCCCGATGACCAGACCACCCAGGGCCAGCAGGAGCACGGTCAGCCGCATCGACACCGCCCGCCCGCGCCGGTCGGACAGGCGCCCGAACAGGTACCCGCCCACCGGTCGGGCCAGGCACCCCACGGCCAGCACGGCCATGGTGGCGAGGAACGGCTGCACGTGGTCGGCCGGGAAGAAGCTGGCCGCGAAGAACGGGGAGAAGGTGGCGTAGATGCTCCAGTCGAACCACTCCAGGGCGTGGCCGCCGCCGGCGAGCAGGACGGTGCTGCGGCGGGTCGGGGCGGTGGGCCGGGGGGCGGCTGAGGTGGCGAGCCGGGCGGGGTGGGGGATCGTGGTATTCACCGGGGGATGCTCCTGGGGCTGGGCGACGACCGGTCGTGGGTGCCGGCTGCACGGTGTCCACGTTAGGAAGGCCGACGCCCCCGATCATCAGCACAGCGGCCGATCCGGGAGCCCGGCAGTAGGCCGGAAGGCCGACGACGTGGCGGCCGTGGTCGTCGGCGTTCGGACTCCCGCCCACCTGTGGGTCAGCGGTGGTCCAGCGCCCGAGGCTCTGCCGGCAGTACCCCCGACGACCGGCCGGTCGTCGGGGGTCCGGGAGCGGGGAGTGTCACGGCAGGGTGATCGAGAAGGCGACCGCGCTCTGGCCGCCGTTGGACCCTCCCTGCGTCACCGTGCAGTTCACCGTGTTCAGCGAGGTGGGCGAGCTGATCGTGCACGTCGACTCCTGCTTGGTCGGGTCGTCGAGGTCCATGTCGACGTTCAGGTGGAGCTGGGTGCCGGCCAGCCGCACCCAGGGGCTGGTCGGGTCGGTGCCCGCCGGTGCCTGCGGCACCTCGTAGACGACCTGGAAGCTGGCGTCGTGCTGAGTGGACCGGTAGCCGCCGTAGAAGGCGTTGCCGTCGTGCGTCGCGTCCTCCGGTGCGATGGTCGCAGCGGTGACGTCCTGGTCGGTTCCACGGGGGTCCAGGAGCAACCCGCCTGCCGTCTCGTCCCCCACCTTGACCAGCGGTACTCCGGGCAGGCCGTTGTGGATCTGCACGGACAACGGCCGGTCGGCGAACGTGGTGGTGGTGACGGCGTGGTCGGGATTGTCGGTGGGTGCCTGGATGTCGGCGGTCAGGTAGTCGGAGGAGCTGGATGCCGAGAACTTGTCCTGGCCGCTGTACCAGACCTCTGAGTCGTACCCGACGGTGGCGGCCTCGACTGCGCCGGTGGCGGTGAAGGGAGCGTCCGACACACCGTAGGTCACCCTGGTGATGGCGCCGGTGGCGGCGTTGGCGGCCTTGTTGACGAACTGGAGACCCGGCGCGCCTCCGGTCAGCGTTGCGGCAGGTTCCTGATCCGTGCTGTAGCTGCTGTCGTCGTCGTGTCCGCTGTCGATCTCGTCGGTCAACCGCGTGAGGACGAAGTATCCGTCGGCGTTGACGCCGGGGTGGGTGAACTGCATGACGTTGTCGACCGCGACGTTGCAGGCGCTGCGGTTGTTGGGCGCGGTCGGGCAGTAGGTCATCGAGTCGGCGAACGCCGGTGCGACGCCCACGACGGACGCGGCGGCGGCGATGCCCAGTGCGCCGACGAGGAGGGCGGCGGCGCGGCGGCGCGGGGTGCAGCCGGCGGGCGTGCGGGCCGCAACGGTGTGAGAGCGGTTGTCAGGCATGGTGTCCTCTTGCTGGCGTGTGCGGAGCGATGGCCCCTGGTGGCGGTGTCCGGAGCCGGTCGGTCCGGCGACGAGGGCAACGCTACGAATGCCCACCGGCGCCCGGATCTGTCCGACGGTCGAACGTCCGGGCCGTCGGTAGGCCCTCCGGCCTACCGGCCGACGCACCATGACCGGCCCCGCGGTAGACGTCCTGGCCCCGGCTTCTTCCTAGCGTTGCGGGCAGTGACGACTGCGTGCCGCGGTCGCTGGAGGAGGGGAACGAGATGGGACGCAACGGGGAACGCCGCGATCGACCGGTCGGCATCGAGCGCCGCGGACCGGCCTGGGCGCGGCGGGGTGCCCAGGCGGTGGTCATCGCGGTCACCGCGTCGATGGTGGCCACCGGGGTGAGCTACGCCGGCCCGTCGGGTCCGGCGGCCACCCCGGCCGTGGCGAGCGCCGCGGCGTTCACCACCGCCCCAGGCGGTGACCCGACCACCCTGTCCTGGGCGGGCGGGACCACGGCCGGCGGCCAGGCGGTGCCGGACCAGGCGCACGCAGTCGTCACGCAGACCAGCGGTCTGGCCACGTCCCTCACCCCCGCGCTGCAGGCCTCGACCATTCAGTCCGGGCTCTACTCGTTCACCGTGGGCAATGTGGCGACCGGGACGCCGGTGGGTCAGTTCACGCTGTCCTCGTCCGGCTCGTCGGTGCGCATCCCGGCCGGCAAGCTCAGCGACGGGTCTGCCTACCAGTGGTCGGTGACCGCACCGGACGGGTCGGTCGCCGGCCCGTTCCTGTTCCGGGTCGACACCCGCCGGGCGGGTCTGCAGGCCACCGACTCGATCGGGGCGCTGTCGGTCGCCCTGGGCACCGGGGAAGTCGCGACGGCATGGACGTCACAGTCGGTCAGCTCCGCGGCCGGGACCGCGGCGGTCGGCCTGTCCTTCGAGGCCGACCAGCAGGCTTCGCCCGGCCTGCCCACCGGGTGGGCGATGACCGCCGG
The DNA here is from genome assembly GCF_030811475.1 of Nakamurella flavida. Classification (NCBI taxonomy): domain Bacteria; kingdom Bacillati; phylum Actinomycetota; class Actinomycetes; order Nakamurellales; family Nakamurellaceae; genus Nakamurella; species Nakamurella flavida. Next base: position 1,070,874 of record NZ_JAUSQV010000001.1, on the reverse strand, counting down.
CTCGGCATCGCCCTACCGGTCGTTGACCGTCGACCCGGGTGGGGCCGTCGACCTGCACCAGGTGAACGGGGCCACGATCACCTACCGGGCCGCGGCCGGTCAGGCCTATCTGCCCGTGTGGGGCACCGGTGAGCAGGCGCCCACCGCCACGCTGTCCACCGTCGTGCGCAACGGCGACGGGACCTGGACGGTCACTGATCCCGACGGCACGACCACGGTGTTCGGCGCCACCCCCGACCAGCCCGCCGACGCGAACCCGGTCACCGCGCAGGTGGTCTCGGTGACCGCTCCGAACGGGTTGGGTTTCGGGCAGACGTGGAGCGGCGGCCTGCTGACCGCGATCACCGACCCGGTCTCCGGGCAGCAGATCACCCTGCAGTACGGGCCGCAGTCCGGCACGTCGCCCGCCGGGTTCGTCCCGGCCCCGGCCGGGATGCTGTCCGGCGTCACCTTCTGGGACGGCTCGCACGCCCGGGTGCTGTATGTGCCCGGCGCGAACGGCACCGTGCAGATCGGCCGTCTCGTCGCCGACAGCGACGCCGGACCGGCCGCCTCCGTCACCGACTACGGATGGGACGCCGCCGGCCGGCTGGCGGTGCTGCGTTCCCCGACGGCCGCAGCCGTGCTGGCCGCCGGCGTCCCCGGCTATCAGGCGACAGGGGTGACGGCCCAGATCGGTTACGACGACCAAGGACGCGTCGACGCGGTCCTGGCGCCGGCCGCCGCCCCCGGTGGCGTCGCGGTGACCCGCCACTACGCCTACGCCCTCACCCCGGCCGACCAGGCCGACCCGGCAGGCACCCTGCAGACCACCATCACCCAGGACGGTGCAAATCCGCCGGCCGGGTTCGTCCAGCGGGTGGCCACCGATCCGGTCACCCTGCTGCCCATGTCCAGCTGGGACGCCGACGGCCGTCAGGCCACCACCACCTGGGATCCGGCCACCGACCACCAGCTGGTCACCACCGCGAGCGACGGCAGCACCACCACCCGGACGTACGATCCGGTCACCGGCCTGCTCAGCAAGGTGGTCGGCCCGGTCCGGGGCACCGCGGACGGCTCCACGCCGACCGTCACCTACGGGTACGACCAGACCACCACCGGGCAGAGCAACACCTCGGCCGGCACGACCAAACCGATCAAGGGCCTGCTCACCCAGTACTGGGCGAACCCCTCCGCGACCGGCGCGCCCTCGGCCACCGAGACGGGTCCGCAGGTGAACGGCGCCGCGGTGTCCTCGCTGGCCGTCAACTGGCCGACGCCGCCGGTGGCGACGACCGGCGGCTGGTCGGCGCGAATGACGGGGACCTGGCAGGTCGACGCCGCCGGCACCGACACCGTCACGGCCGGACCGTCCGGCGCGGCTGCGCTGTGGATCGACGGCGTCTCCTGCCCGGGCGGAACCTGTACCGGCGTCGCGCTGACCGCCGGCCTGCACAGTGTCCGCATCGACCTGTCCGAGCCGAGCCCGACCCCGGGCGGCGCCGGCTCGGTGAGCCTGGCCGCCGCGCCGACCGGGCAGCAGCCGACGCCGATCCCGCTGGATCACCTGCACCCCGGCACCGGTCGGCAGACTTCCACCAGCACCTCCGACGCCCTGGACGGCACCTCGCCGACCACGCTGACCAGCACCGCAGCCTTCGGTGACGCCCAGGTGGCCGATCCGACCACACTCACCAGCCCGTCCGGGCTGACCGGCACCCGCAGCTTCGAGCCGGTCGACCCGGCGAAGGGCCAGTTCGGCCGGGAGACCGGCTTGACCTCACCGGCCGGCGACACCACGACGCTCGGCTCCTGGGGCGGCGCGGAGACCGCCACCGCCCCCGGGACCACCACGGCGGTGAACCAGGCCGGGCTGACCAAGACGGTCAGTGACCCGGCGCGCAGCGGATCCGGCGCCGGCCCGGTCGTGTCCACCACCTACCACGACGCCGCCGGCCGATCCGATGCCGTGGTCACCGCCGAGGCGACCGTCAGCACCGCCTACGACCCCGCCGGGCGTCCCACCACGGTGACCACCACCCCCACCGGCGCCGACCAACCCGTGAGCACGCTGATCACCCAGTACGACTACCAGGGCGACCCGCTGCAGACCGCGACCACCAGCACCGTCCACAACGGTGACGGCACCACCGATACGCGCACCAGCATCACCGCGGTCGACCTCGCCGGCCGCACCGTGTTCGAGCGGGACGGGTGGGGGACGACCAGCGCGACCACCTACGACCCGGTCACCGGCCAGGCCGCCACCACCACCACCACCAGCGCACCGACCGACGGGGCCGCGCCGACGGTGAAGACGACGAGCAACACCTACAACTCCGACGGCACCCTGCACGGCACCTCGGTCACCACCCAGCCGGCCGGAGCCCCCGGCAGCACCGTCTCCGCCACGCTGACCTGGGCACAGAACGGCGACCTGCAGTCCGTCGCCGAGAGCAACGGCGCCGTCACCACCTACACCACCGACGCGGACGGCCGCACCTCGGCCGTGTCGACGACCACCGGCGACCACCAGGTGCTGACCGACTCCCGGTCGTTCTCACCCGCCGGGCGGGTCCTCGCCGAGACCCTGGCCACCCCGGGCCACCAGTCCGCCTACAGCTACCGGTACGACGTCGACCAGCGGCTCACCGCGGCGACGCTGACCACCGACCAGACCGTTTCCCACACCGGCTGGGCCTACACCTACGATGCCGACAGCAACCGCACCGCCCAGACGGTCACCAACCCCGACGGCAGCACGGCGACCTACTCCTCCACCTACGACCCCGCCGGCAGCCGCCTCACCGGTACCACCGACCCGGCCGTGGGCGCCCTCACCTACGACACCACCGCCGGCAGCGACCTGATCGGGATCGGCGCCACCCACCTGGCCTACGACGCCGAGGACCAGCTGGTCTCGGTGATCGATCAGCAGGAGACGACCAGCTACCAGCGCGACGCCGCCGGCACGATCGTGGCCCGCACCAGCACGCCGTCGACCGGTGCCGCCACCACGGCGGCGACGACCGAGCGGTACACCCTGGACGGACTGACCCTCGACAACCAGAACCACCTCGTCCAGGACGTCACCACCCTGCCCGGCGGGGTCACGGTGAGCACCCCCGCGGCCGGCGTGGCGGTGTGGAGCCAGGACGACCTGGGTGGGGCGGCCTGGGTGACGCTGACGGCCACCGGAACGGTGACCGGGACGCCCGCCCTCTACGACCCGTTCGGGCAGCTGCTCACCGGCGCCCCCGCCGATGGGACGGTGGCGGGCGTGACCGGGCCGGACCTGCCCGGCTGGGGCGTCGGCATGACGGCCGTCCCCACCACCGGTCCCACCCTGCTCCTGGACGGTGCGCGGGTCTACGTGCCCGCCCTCGGGCGGTTCACCACCCCCGACCCGCAGGTCGGCGGCAGCGCCAACCCCTACGACTACGCGAACCAGGAACCCATCACCACCATCGATCCCACCGGGCAGAGCACCCTGACCGACGTCGTCGGTGCCGTCGTCGGCACGCTGGTCACCGGGGTCCTGCTGCTGGCGTCGGCCTTCGTCATGCAACCGGAGATCGCACCGGCGACGGTCGTCATGGGACGGGCCACGGCCACGCTCGTCTCCCGGGCTCTGCTGCGATTCATGGTCGGTGTCCGGCAGGTGGGCTCCATCGCCTCGGGGGCGCTCGCCGGTGCCGCGCTCGGAACGGTCGGCGCCGCCGCGGGGGATGCCGCCGCACAACTCACCGGCCACCTCACCCAGGACACCGGCTGGAGCTGGTCGAAGTTCGGTGACGCAGTCGCGAGCGGCGCCGCTCTCGGCGCTGTTCTGGGCATGGTCGCCGGCCCCATGGCCGCCGGCGTCGGGAATTACTCGATCCGCTTCATCCGTTGCCTCGGTGGCAGGATGCCGATGGGATCGCTGCCGATGACTCCTCCGGTGATCCGTACCGCCTCGGCGGCCCTGTGGAATGCGATGGCCAGGGGAGCGGCCGAGAGCCCCGTGGGTCTGGTGCCCGCGTCGCTCTGATCGCCCCCACCCACCGGCGACCGGTACCCACCTCCCACCCCGTTCCGGCCCGGTCCCGCACCCTGCGGGACCGGGCCGGAGCCGTCGAAGCTGCTGAGCGACGGCAGATGCGAGGGGTTCGACCACCTCCCGCTCCGGCCGTCCCGGTCGGCGGAGCGATGCTCCTGCAGGGCATCGGAGAGCGGGCGGACGGGGAAGATCAGTGCGCCGACTGCTCGCGCACCACCGCGCGCACGCTCCAGCCCCGGGGGCGGAGCGGTCCGGCGGACACCTCGCCCGCCCACTGCTCCAACCGTTCCTGCATGCCGGTCAATCCGTGGCCGGACGAGGACACCGGTGCCGCGCGGGGAGCGCCGGTGTCCGCCCCGCCGTCGTCGGTGACGATCAGATGCAGCCCTGTGCTGTCCCGATCGAGCGAGACGGTCACCACCGCACCGGGACCGGCGTACTTGAGGGCGTTGGTCAAGGCCTCCTGGGCCACTCTGTGCAGGGCGGCGCGCAGTTCGGCGGGCAGTCGGGCCCACAGCTCGCCACCCGTGCTGTCGACGGCGAGGCCGGCGGCGCGCAGCGGTGCGGCGAGATCGTCGACGGGGTCTCCCGGGTCGACCTCCGGACCGGGGCTGCGCAGCACCCCGAGCATGCGGCGGGTCTCGGCCAGGGCCTCGCGACCGGTGGTGGCGATCATCGTCATGGCCGGTCCGGCGCCGTCCGGGGAATCCGGGTCGGGCAGCACCGTGACCGCGGCCTCGGCCAGGGTGACCATGACGGTCAGGTGATGCCCGACGACGTCGTGCATGTCGCGGGCGATCCGCAGCCGCTCGGTGGTGGCGGCCAGTTCCCGTTCGCGCTCCTGCTCGCGTTCCAACGCCTGGGCCCGCTCCCGCCACTGGCGCACCAGGTCACGGCGGCTGCCGCGGTACAGGCCGATCCCGGTCGCGGCGGCGACGACGGCGACGATCAGACCGTAGATCAGGGCCGCGTCGGCGACGGGACGGAACACCAGGTGGGAACCGACCAGGCCGGCGACGACGACGGCCGCCACCGGGGCGACGACCCGGGCCCCGGCCGCGCCGACCGTGTACAGCGCCACCAGGACGACCAACGCCAGGGTGAGTTGAGGTTCGACGAGCCCGCAGGCGAACCACAGACCGACAGCGGCGGCGACGACGGCTCGGGGCGCCACGCGCCGCAGCAGGACCAGGACGACACCCGCCACCAGGAAGGGCACCGCGACCGCCAGGCTGGTGACGTCGGGCAGATCGGCGAGGAGGGCTGCGAGCACCGCCGCGGCGACCGCGCTGTCCAGGAGCCAGGACCGACGTGGCCGGTGGAGTGCCCGCCGGATGCGCCGCGCCAGGGGAACCGGTGAGCCGCTCGTCACCGGGGCGGACACCGGACCCGTCACGCCGCGCCGGGCCGGACCACCCCGGCCTCGTAGGCCAGGATCACGGCCTGGACCCGGTCGCGCAGACCGAGTTTGGCCAGGATTCGCCCGACGTGGATCTTCACCGTGCCCTCGGCGATGTACAGCTTCGCGCCGATCTCCCGGTTGGACAGCCCCGCGGCGAGCTCGGCCAGCACGGCGTTCTCCCGGTCGGTGAGGGTGGCCAGGGCCGCCGCGTGGGCATCGGGTTGCGCGCCGTCCGGGGCGGGCAGGGCGGGCACGCAGACGTCCAGCAGGCGACGGGTCGCCTCCGGGGCCAGGAAGGCCTGCCCGCCGTGCACCGTGCGGATCGCGGCGACCAGGTCGGCCGGCGGGGTGTCCTTGAGCAGGAACCCACTGGCCCCGGCGCGCAGCCCCTGCACCACGTACTCGTCCAGGTCGAACGTGGTCAGGATGATCACCTTGACCTCCGGATGGGCCGCGAGCAGTTCCGCGGTGGCCGCGATGCCGTCCATCACCGGCATGCGGACGTCCATCAGCACCACATCGGGCCGGGTGGTGCCGGCCATGGTCACCGCGACCCGACCGTCCGGGGCCTCGCCGACGACCTCCATGTCGGCCTCGTGCCCGACGATCATCCGGAATCCCAGGCGCAACAGGGCCTGGTCGTCGACCAGCAGCACCTTGATCCTGTCGATCGTGTCCACAGCTCAGCCCCCACCCGCACGCGTGTTATCACAAGTAGTCACGGATGCTAACTCGCAGTTGTGAACACCCAGCGAGGTCCGCGGTCGTAGGCCGATCGACCGACCCGTCGGCGCCCACGCTCGGCCGACGGGCCGATGTGGGTGTCCGGCCGCCGGGCCATGCTGATCAGGACGGGAACGACGGACGGCCCCGCGGCCGACACCTCCTCCCGCACAACGACTCTGCCCCATCCTGACCTGGAGGTCCCCACGAAGATCGCTCTCGCCGCCCTGTTCGCCGGAGCGCTGGCCGCGTTCCTGCCCGCCCTCGCCGACGCCCCCGCGGCCCCGGCCACCCCCTTCCTGGCGCCGGCCGCGAGTGGGGCGTGGGTCGGCGGCTACGAGCAGGACGTCACCGGTGGGGTCGCGCACGGGGCACCCCGGATCCAGAACGGGGTCGCCTACCTGGACGGGGGCGTGTCCGGCGGAGTCGAGCTCATCTGACGTCGAACCGGTTCCGCCGAGAACGCGACAGCCCCCGGGACGAGGGGTCCGGGGGCTGTCGGGTGGTGCCGGTGCTGACGTCAGCTGGTCGGTGCGGCCTCGCTCGTCGCGGGGTCACCGGTCGTGGGGTCCTCCGTCGCGGGATCGGACGGCACGGCCTCGCTGGGCACGGTCTCCAGGCCCGGGTCGGTGGGCACCGCGTTCGGGTCCGCGGCAGTGGTGGTCGGGTAGGAGCCGGTGCCGTCGAGCGATCCCTCGGGGACGCTGACCGAGGTCAGGGTGACCGTCTCGGACGGCGGGCCGTCCTGGACGTTCTTCACGGCCCCCTTCGCGCCGATGGCCTGGATGACGCCCAGGCCGTCCGCGCTGACCTGGCCGAAGACGGTGTAGCCGGGCGGCAGGGTGGAGTCGGCGTAGACGATGAAGAACTGGGAGCCGTTCGTCGCCGTACCCGGGCCGGTGTTGGCCATGGCCACGGTGCCGGCCGGGTAGGTCTGCGTGGTCGCGGTCGAGGTCGGATCGACGGCTGCCTCGTCGGCGAAGGTGTAGCCGGGGCCGCCGTTGCCCTTCCCGCTCGGGTCACCGCACTGCAGGATCTTGAGCGCGTCGGCGTCCGTGACCCGCCAGCAGTCGGTGGCGTCGTAGAAGCCCTGCGAGGCCAGGGACAGGAAAGAGTTGACGGTGCAGGGGGCGTCGGTGCGGTCCAGGGTGACCGGGACGTCGCCCGAGTTGAACGCCAGGGTGACGTCCACCGTGCCGGAGTTCAGCGGGGAGAGGTTCGCCGGGGCGCTGACCTCCTTGGCCGCGGTCCCCGCCGCCGGGTACGAGCACGGGGTGGTGGGCTCGGTCGAGGTGCTGGTCGCCGAACCGGTGTCGCTCGGGCTCGCCGTGGTGGTGCTGGCCGGGCGGGTGACGAGCCAGACCGTGGTGGCCACGACGACCACGCCCACGACGACGCCGAGGATGACGAGGCGTTGACGGCGGCTGCGCGCCTGCTGCTGGCGGCGCTCGAGCTGTCGCTGCAGCTTGCGCTTCGCAGCGTCCCGTCGTTGTTGGTTGTCCGACACCCGGTGTTCCCTCCGCAGCAGATCGGGCCCTGCTCTGACGAGGGGGCCCGGCCGGTGAGTCTAGGTGACCGCACGGAGCCGCCCCGTGCCCGTGGGCCGGTGCAAACCCGGGGAAACGGCTGTGTGTCGGGCGCGGATCGTCCTCCCGCGGGGCCCTCGGCGGGACGACCGGGCGGCACGGGGGCCGGCGTTAGGGTGACCGGGTGTTCATCGCGGGGTTCCCGGCCGGGTCGTTCCAGGCCAACTGCTACGTGCTCGCCGCCGAGCCCGGCGGGGACGCGCTGGTCGTCGATCCCGGTCAGGACGCCCTGGTCCGGCTCGAGCCCCTGCTCGCCGAGCACGGTCTGCGTCCGGTGGCGGTGCTGCTGACCCACGGGCACCTCGATCACATCGCCTCGGCGGCGGCGCTGTGCCGGTCGGCGGGGATCCCCGCCCACCTGCACGCCGCGGACGAGGTCCTGCTCGACGATCCGCTGTCCGGGCTCTTGCCTGAGCTGCGCGCCGCCCTGGCCGGGATGCCGTTGGACGGGCTGCGCCCGGAGGTGGTGCACCCGTTGGGCGGCGAGCTGGTGGCCGGCGGGCTCCGGATCGCGGTGCATCACACCCCCGGGCACACCCGCGGGTCGGTCGTGTTCCGCCTCGCCGCGGCGGACGACCGCCCCGAGGTCCTCCTCACCGGCGACACCCTGTTCGCCGGCTCGGTCGGCCGCACCGACCTGCCCGGCGGGTCCACCGCCGAGCTCACCGCGTCGCTCCACGACCACCTGCTCACCCGGCCGGACGACGCCGTCGTCCTCCCCGGCCACGGACCGACCAGCACGATCGGCGCGGAACGCGTCGGCAACCCCTACCTGCAGAGGGTCTGACATGACCAGCACCACCGGCCCCACCGGGCCGTTCGCCGCACCCAAGGGCGTCCCGGACTACGTGCCGCCGCGGTCCCGCGCGTTCGACGCCGTGCGCCGGACCCTGCTGGCCGCCGCCGACCGTGCCGGGTACTCGCCCATCGAACTGCCCGTCTTCGAGGACACCGCCCTGTTCGCCCGCGGGGTGGGGGAGAGCACCGACGTGGTGGCCAAGGAGATGTACTCCTTCGCCGATCGCGGCGGCCGGTCGGTGACCCTGCGCCCGGAGGGTACGGCCGGGGTGATGCGGTCGGTCATCGAGAACCGGTTGGACAAGGGCTCGTTGCCGGTCAAGCTCGTCTACTCCGGCCCGTTCTTCCGGTACGAGCGCCCGCAGGCCGGCCGGTACCGGCAGCTGCAGCAGGTCGGCATCGAGGCGATCGGTTCGGACGACCCGGCCCTGGACGCCGAGGTCATCGCGGTGGCCGACGAAGCGTTCCGCGCCGTGGGGCTGGCCGGCTACCGCCTGGAGCTGACCTCGCTGGGCGACCACACCTCGCGGCCGGCCTACCGGGAGTTGCTGCAGCGCTTCCTGTCCGACCTCCCGCTCGACGAGGCGACCCGGGAACGGGCCCGGCTCAACCCGCTGCGGGTGCTGGACGACAAGCGTCCGGCGGTGCAGGAGATGCTCGCCGACGCGCCCCTGTTGCTGGATCACCTGGGCGCCGAGAGCGCCGAGCACTTCACCGAGGTGCGCGCGCTGCTGGACGCGCTGGGCGTGCGGTACGTCATCAACCCGCGGATGGTGCGCGGGCTGGACTACTACACCCGCACCACCTTCGAGTTCGTCCACCCGGGGCTGGGTGCGCAGTCCGGCATGGGCGGCGGCGGGCGGTACGACGGTCTGATGAGCGAGCTGGGCGGGGCGGCGTTGTCCGGCATCGGGTTCGGCATCGGCGTCGACCGCACCCTGATGGCCGCCGAGGCCGAGGGCGTGCAGGTCGGATCGTCGGCGCGGTGCGAGGTGTACGGGATCCCGGTCGGGCCGGGGACCACCGGGCCGCTCGTCGCCCTGGCCGGCGAACTGCGCAGGGCCGGCATCCGCACCGACCTGGCCTACGGCGGCCGCGCGCTGAAGAGTGCGATGAAGCTGGCCAACGACTCCGGCGCCCGGGTGGCCCTGTTGCTGGGCGAGAACGAGCTGGCCGCAGGGACGGTCACCGTGCGCGATCTCGGCTCGGGCGAACAGGCCTCGATCGCGTCCGGTCGCGTGGTCGAGCACGTGGTGAGCCTGCTGGGCTGAGGTCGACCCGGCCGGATGATCTTTTTCGGCATTCCACCGGGTGATCGTCGGGGGGCACGCGGCGGGTGCGTGACCGGCCGGTGATCGGTCTCACCCGGTGGGGGCGCCCGTCGTCCGGTGGCGGCCACCGCCGAGTCGGTCCGGTCACCCTGTGCGCCGTCGGCCTCCTGATGCCGACGGCGCCGGGTACTCCGCAGACCTTTCCCTCCTCCGCTCCCTGCCGCAGACTGTCCGCAGAGGGTCCGGCGACTTCGCCGTGTGACGCGCATCGGGCGTGTCCGATCTGTCGCCTCGTTCCGGGCGAGATCGCGATCCCCGCATCATCTCTCGCCGTGCCGTTCGGCATGCCGAAACACCCTGTGAGGACGCGATGACGGCCGACCGCACCACTGCGACACCCACGCTCACCGGCCGCACTCCGCTCCGGGTCGTCGGGTCGTCCCGCCCGTCCGCCGCTGTGGCGGCGGACGACGCGCCCGTCGGCTCGGTCGCCGACGCGGTCGCGGCCCGCACGGTGCAGATCCTGCGCCGGGCCGGCATCCAGAGCATCGTGCTCAGCCGGCCGGCCGTGCACGGGCGCTCGCTGTCGTCCGCCTCCCGCCGGACGGAGGGCACGCTCGAGCTGCTCGTGGCGCCCTGGGCGGTGGACACCGCCCAGCTGCTGCTCCGGCATCACCGGTACACCTGGCGGCTCCAGGGGGTCCGGGACGGCGGTCACCCCCGTGACGTCACCGCCTGGACCGTGCCCGAACGCCCGGACCTGGTGCTCGACCTGTACTGCGGGTTCGCCGGCGTCGGTGACCCCGACCGGTTCTTCACCGAGATGTGGAAGTCCCGGCAAGTCGTTCCCCTGGCCGGCATCGACGCGTCGGTACCAGGCCCGTCCGGCGCCGCGCTGCTGCTCCTGCTGCGGGCGGCCGTCCCGGGGCGATCCACGATCGGTGTCGAGCAGATCCGTTCGGCAGCAGCAGATTTCGATGTGATCACCTGGGTGAGGGCCGGGGCCATGGCCCGGCAGTCCGACGCACGGGACGCGGTGGCCACGGGTGCCGCCGTCCTCCCGGCCGGAGCGGTACCGGTGGACGTGGTGGTCGGAGCCCATACCTCGATCGCCGAGCCGGCCCGCTCCGTGTGGGCTCCCGGTGGCGCGGCGACCTCCGCGCTCACCCGCGCCGGGGCGGCCACCGTGGGTGTCGTCCGCCAGGCCCTGCCCGGTCTGCGCGCCCGCTTCCGCCCCGTGCGCTGACCGGCAGCCGGTTCGGGACCGGCCACCGCGCCCCGACGGTCAGCACTCCGCCGTGGAGTCGGCCACGGTGAGGGTCGCGGGGGCGGGACCCTCCCGGGCGCCGGGCGGCGGGGTCTGTGCACACACCACACCGAAGTCCCCGGAGTCGCCCAGGTCGACCCCGGAACGGTCCAGCAACCGGACCGGGGTGCCGGCCAGGAGGCGTCGGGCCTCGCCCATGTGTGCCCCCGTCAGATCGGGCATCAAGGCGGTGTCGTCCCCGGTCTCCTCCTCCGGTCCGCCCTCGTCGGCGGATGTCGGCGGCGTGGAGCCGAGGCCGGTCCGTCCCTGCAGGGTCGGTGCGTCCGCCGTCCCGCTCGCCACGGGGCCGGCCGGGGCGGGGGACACCGTGGTCGGTCCGGCCGATCCGGTGGTCGTGGTCCGGCCGTCGGTGCCCGCGCAGCCGGCGGCACCCCAGCCGAGGGCGAGGACCACCAGGGTGACCCCGGCCCGCCCACGCCAGGAGTGCGATCGCCCGGTGTCCCGCATCCCGCACCCCCATCCCGGCGAGCCGAGGACCGCTCCCGACTTCACCATCCGTCACGTGCTCGCACTCAAGGTAGTCATCGTCGTGTCTGCTGCGTGCTGTGCCGGGACGACGCGCTCATCCACGGAGAACATCCCGGGCGGTGCCGAACAGGGTTGACCACGTGTCGAACACGTGTTCGACTGACCGGGTGAGATGGGAACCCCTGGCGCTGGCCCACGATGATGCCGCGGCGCTGCCCGGCCTGAACCGGCTGGCCGGTCTGGTCCGCACCGTGCGGACCCCGGACTTCGCCGGCATCACCTTCCACGAGGTGCACTGCCGGTCCGGCCTGAACCGGGTCCCGTCCACCTCGCCGATGCCCTTCGGCTGGACGGTCAATCCGTACCGCGGCTGCAGCCACGCGTGCGTGTACTGCTTCGCCCGCAACACCCACACGTACCTCGAGTTCGACAGCGGCGCGGACTTCGACAGCGAGATCGTGGTGAAGACGAACATCGGCGCCGTGGTCGCCAGGGAGGTGCAGTCGCCGCGGTGGGCTCGGGAACACGTGGCCATGGGGACCAACACCGACCCCTACCAGCGTGCGGAGGGGCGGTACCAGCTGATGCCGGAGATCATCCGGGCGCTGGCGGGCAGTGGCACCCCGTTCTCGATCCTGACCAAGGGCACCGTCCTCGCCCGGGACCTCCCGGTGCTCGCCGCCGCGCGGACGGACGTGCCCATCGGGATGGGCGTCTCGCTCGCCCTGCTGGACCCGGCGCTGCAGGCCGTTCTGGAACCGGGCACGCCGACCCCGCGGGCGCGCCTGGAGCTGATCCGTCGGATCCGCGATGCCGGGCTGCCCTGCGGAGTGCTGATCGCCCCGGTGTTGCCGCACCTCACCGATTCCGCGGAGCAGCTCGATGCGGTGGTCGCCGAGGTCGTCGAGGCGGGGGCCACCGGTATCAGCTGCGTGCCCCTGCATCTGCGGCCCGGGGCACGGGAGTGGTTCCTGCGATGGCTCGGGCAGCACCACCCCGAGCTGACCGAGACCTACCTCCGCCTCTACGCCCACGGGTCCACCCTGCCCCGGCCCTACCGGGAGCGTCTGCAGGCCACGGTGCGCGAGCTGGCGCGCAGCCACGGTCTGGCCTCCGGGACGGACCAGCTGCGTGGACTGCCCGGTGACGAGACCGCGGGGTTCCCGGCCGGCAGTATGCCCGACCTGCCCGCCCGCCCGGCCGAGGAGCCGGCCACCCTGTTCTGAGCGGTCGGCCGGGCGTGGGCATCGGGCCGACCTGCCCGCGTCGTGCGGGTCAGTAGAAGTGCTGGGTGTCGACGACGTTCCGCATCGGTTCGCCGCGGAGGAAGTGGGCGAGGTTGTCGGCGAACAACTCGGCGATCTGTCGGTCCTGGTGCACCGAGAGGGCCGCGGTGTGCGGGGCGATGACCACCGACGGGATCTCCCAGAGCGGCGAGTCGGTCGCCAACGGTTCCTGGGCCACGACGTCGAGGTAGGCGGCGGACAGATGCCCGGACCGCAGCGCCGCGATCATCGCGGCCTCGTCGACGACGCTGCCGCGGCCGACGTTGACCAGAACCGCACCCGGCTTGGTGGCCGCGATCATGGCTGCGTCGTACAGGTTCTCGGTCTGTTCCGTGCCCGGCAGGGTGATGACCACGGCGTCGGCGCGGCCGACGACCGTGGGCAGATCGGCGGTGGCGAAGACCTCGTCGACGTGCTCGACGGGCTCGACGGCGCGCTTGACGCCGAGCACGGTGGCGCCGAAGGCGTTGAGCAGGCGTGCCGTCTCCTGGCCGATACCGCCGAGACCGATGACGGCGACGGTGGACTCGGCGATGTGCCGCATCAGGTAGTTCTCCGCCGGCCAGTGGTGGGCGGCCTGGTCGCGCTGCAGGCGGTCCAGTCCCTTGAACCCGGCGAGCACACCGAACAGGGCGAACTCGGCCAGCGGTCCGCCGTGCACGCCGGCCGCGGTGGTGAAGGTGACCTGCGCCAGTGCTTCCGGTGACAGCTCCGCGGCCTTGACGGTCGACCCGCCGCCGGCCGCCATGGCCTGCACCCACCGCAGGCGGGGGTTGGCGGCGATGGCCGGGGCCAGGGTCGAGGCCTGCACGTCCGGGATGCCGTACAGGATGTCGGCCCGGGCGAGCAGGGCGTCGAAGGCGGCCTGCTGCTCCGGGGTGCGCCGGAAGTCGGGGTCGCCGGAGTGATCACCCGGGTAGCGCTGGGCCGGGAGGAGGGTGTCGTCGACGAGCAGTTCGACCCGGGGGTCGACGTCGGTGATGAGGTGGCGCAGATCGGGGGCGAGCGGGGTGGCCAGGGCCACGCGGACGGTGTCGGTCACCCCGACAGCCTGCCAGTCGTCCCGGATCCGCCTGGCCGGGGGAGACCGGCCCGGCCCGGGACGCGGAAACGGCCGCCCCCGTGAGGGGACGGCCGTTTTGGGGTGGATCAGGTCAGCGCGCGAAGGAGCGACGCTCGCGGAAGCCGCCGCGCTCGCCGCCGCGGCCCTGGCCGCGGTCGCCACGCTCGTCGCGACCCGGGCCGGAGCGGCGCGGTCCGCGGGGGCCCGCGGCGGCCGGCGGGGCACCGTGATCGGGCTGGATGCGCAGGCTCTGCCCGCTCACCTTGGCGTTGCTGATCTTGCCGATGGTGGCCGGGTTCAGGTCGCCGGCGATCTCGACGGTGCTGTACGTGTCGTAGATGTCGATCCGGCCGACGTCCTTGCCGGCCAGGCCGCCCTCGGCGGTGATGGCACCGACGATGCCGGCCGGACGCACACCGTGGTCCCGACCGACGGCGAGGCGGTACCGGGGGCCGGCCGGGCCGCGATCGGCCCGACGCGGGCGGTCGGCGCCGAAGGCGGCGTCGCGACCCGGGCGCTCGGCCACGAAGGTGGACGGGGTGGCCTCGGGACGGCGGGTGCCGTCGTCGCCGGCGGCCAGCGCGAGCAGCGCCGCGGCGAGCTCCTCGACCGTGACGTCGCCCAGCGCGAGCCGGGCGGTGACCGCGGCACGGTAGGGGGCCAGGCCGGGGCCGTCGAGACGGGTGACCGCGGTGGTCAGCTGCTCGGTGGCCACGTGCGCGGCCACCTGGGCGGCGGTCGGCGGGGTGATCTGCTCGAGCTTCTGGCCGGTGACCCGCTCGATGGAACGCAGCCGGGCGGTCTCCCGCGGGGTGAAGAAGGTCAGCGCCTCGCCGGTACGGCCCGCGCGACCGGTCCGGCCGATGCGGTGCACGTAGGACTCCGCCTCGGTGGGGGCGTCGAAGTTGACGACCAGGTCGATGCGGTCGACGTCCAGGCCGCGGGCGGCGACGTCGGTGGCCACGAGGACGTCCAGACGGCCGTCCTTGAGGCGCTCGATGATGCGCTCGCGCTCCTTCTGGGGCACGTCGCCGTTGATGGCCGCGGCGGACACGCCGCGGGCGATCAGCTCGGCTCCGACCTCGTCGCAGGCGCCCTTGGTGCGGACGAAGACGATGCTGGCGTCGCCCGGGTGCACCGAGAGGTAGCGGGTCAGCACGTCCACCTTCTCGCGGAACGGCACGACCGCGTAGGTCTGCCGCACGCCGGCGACGGTGGACGACTGCCGGCTGACGGTGACGTCGACCGGGTTGTTCAGGTGGCGCTTGGCCACCGAGCGGATGGCCGGCGGCATGGTCGCGGAGAACAACGCCGTCTGCCGGTCCTTGGGGGCGTCGGTCAGGATGCGGTCGACGTCCTCGGCGAAGCCCATGCGGAGCATTTCGTCGGCCTCGTCGAGCACCAGGAAGCGGATGCCGGTGACGTCGAGGGTGTTGCGCTCGAGGTGGTCGATGATCCGGCCGGGGGTGCCGACGACGACCTGGGCGCCGGAGCGGAGGGCGTTGCGCTGCGGCAGGAAGCTCGCGCCGCCGTAGATGGCGACGACGTTCAGCTTGTGCTGGTGCTGCGCGAACCCGGAGATCGCCTCGGCGACCTGCTGGGCCAGCTCGCGGGTGGGGGTCAGCACCAGGGCCTGGACCTGCGGGATCGACGGGTCGACCGCGGCCAGCAGAGGCAGACCGAAGGCCGCCGTCTTGCCGGTGCCGGTCTGCGCGACACCGGTGATGTCACGACCGGACAGCAGGGCCGGGATGGCCTGCGCCTGGATGGCGGTGGGGACGGTGTAGCCGAGGCTGGTGACGGCCCGCATCAGCGAGGCGGGCAGGCCCAGGGACTCGAAGCCGGGCTCGGCGGGGGAGGCGAGCTCCTCGACGTCCTCGTCGAGGTCGGAGTCGAGCTCGGCGGAGTCGATGTCGGCGGAGTCGATGTCCGCGGCGACGACAGGAACGTCGACGTCGGCGGGAGCGGTGGTGACGTCGTCAGCGCGGACGTCGGTGACGGTCGGCAGATCGGAGGCAGCATCGGACGGAACGGAGACAGCAGGGAATGACATTTAAGCCCATCACTTGCGGGGAGGAGCAGAATCGATCCGGTTGATCGATACGGGTCGCAGGCCCCGAAAGATGAAGTATCCGTCGTCGAGGAAGCGCGACACGCTCCAGGAGAACCCCAGCTTAGCGGACGCACGGCTGCACGCCGGGGTGAGCTCACGCACAGTTCTGGATCTTCCTCGCCACCGGCCCCCCTCACCCGGCCGGCGGAGCCCTGCCGCCACCCGGTCACCGGGAGTACCGGGCGCGGCCGTCGGCGCGGGAGTGATCCGCCCGTCGGGACCCCGCACGCCGGGCCCGATCGGAGCAGACTGGAGCCCTAGTCGGCAGGGCGCCGGCGGGACCACCGGACGAACAGGAGTGCACCGGATGATCTCCGACAACGGCGTGGCGATCCCCGACGACATGGCCACCGTGCTGACCGACGACGGGGCCGCGTTGACCGCGTTCCAGGCGCTGCGGCCCGACGACCAGCTGAAGTGGGTGCGATGGGTGACGGCCGACGGCCGGGCCGCCGACCGCACCGAACGGCTCGGGCAGCTGGCCTCCCACGTGCAGCAGTTCCACCGCCCGGCACAGGAGCACCTCTCCGTCTGAACCGTGGGTGTTCCGCCGGGCCGGCCCTCCGCCGTGTGACCGGGTGGTCCGCGTGCGGGGTGGCCGGGCGGTCGGCGGACGGACATCCACCGGACCGTGCGCCGTAGGATCGATCGGTTCGGATTTCCTGCGTGATCGACCTGAGGGATTGTCGCTGTGCTTCGCGATCGAGATGCCGGTTCCCTGCGTGCCACCGACGAGGGCAGTTCGGTGGTGTTGGCCGGTTGGGTGGCCCGCCGCCGTGACCACGGCGGGGTGATCTTCATCGATCTGCGCGACGCCAGCGGCGTGGTGCAGGTGGTGTTCCGCTCCGGCGAGGTCGCCGAGCAGGCCCACCGCCTGCGCAACGAGTTCTGCCTGCTGGTGCGCGGCACCGTCGAGGTCCGTCCCGAGGGCAACGGCAACCCCGAGCTGCCGACCGGTGACATCGAGATCTCGGCCACCGGCTTCGAGGTGCTCAGCGAGTCCGCGCCGTTGCCGTTCCAGATCGACGACTCCTCGGCCCAGGTCGGTGAGGAGGCGCGGCTGCGCTACCGCTACCTGGATCTGCGCCGGGCCCGCCCGGCAGCCGCGTTGCGGCTGCGCAGTGCGGTCAACCGCGCCGCCCGCACCGTGCTGGACGACCACGAGTTCGTCGAGATCGAGACGCCGACCCTGACCCGCTCCACGCCGGAGGGGGCGCGGGACTTCCTCGTCCCGGCCCGGCTGCGGCCCGGCAACTGGTACGCGTTGCCGCAGTCCCCGCAGCTGTTCAAGCAGCTGCTGATGGTGGCGGGGATGGAGCGGTACTACCAGATCGCCCGCTGCTACCGCGACGAGGACTTCCGCGCGGACCGCCAGCCGGAGTTCACCCAGCTCGACGTCGAGATGTCCTTCGTGGACCAGGACGACGTGATCGCGCTGGCCGAGGAGATCGTCTCGGCGCTGTGGAAGCTGATCGGGTACCAGATCCCGACCCCGTTGCCGCGCATCACCTTCGCCGACGCGATGGACCGGTACGGCTCCGACAAGCCGGACCTGCGCTGCGATCTCGAGCTGACCGAGCTGACCGGGTACTTCGCCGCCACCCCGTTCCGGGTGTTCCAGGCGCCGTACGTCGGCGCTGTCGTCCAGCCCGGCGGGGCGTCCACCCCGCGTCGTGGTTTCGACGCCTGGCAGGAGTGGGCCAAGCAGCGCGGGCACCGCGGTCTGGCCTACGTGACGGTGACCGCCGGCGAGGACGGCGAGATCGTGCTGGGTGGCCCGGTGGCCAAGAACATCTCCGAGGACGAGCGGGCCGGGCTGGCCGCCGCCGTCGGCGCGAACGTCGGGGACGCCGTGTTCTTCGCGGCCGGTCCGCGCCGTTCGGCCCAGGAACTGCTCGGCGCCGCCCGGCTGGAGATCGCCCGCCGCGGCGGCCTGATCGACGAGTCCGCGTGGGCGTTCTGCTGGGTGGTGGACGCTCCGCTCTTCCAGTCCACCGAGGAGTCCGACGACTTGGCGGTGGGCGGCGGCGCCTGGACGGCCGTGCACCACGCGTTCACCTCGCCCAAGCCCGAGCACGTCGACACCTTCGACACCGATCCGGGCAGCGCGCTGGCCTACGCCTACGACATCGTCTGCAACGGCAACGAGATCGGTGGTGGCTCCATCCGTATCCACCGCCGCGACATCCAGGAGCGGGTGTTCGCGGTGATGGGCCTGGACGAGGCGACCGCCCGGGAGAAGTTCGGGTTCCTGCTCGACGCGTTCACCTTCGGCGCCCCGCCGCACGGCGGCATCGCCTTCGGGTGGGACCGGATCGTCATGCTGCTGGCCGGGGAGGACTCGATCCGCGAGGTCATCGCGTTCCCGAAGTCCGGCGGCGGCTACGACCCGCTGACCGGCGCCCCCGGTCAGATCACCGCCGCGCAGCGCAAGGAGGCCGGGGTCGACACCCCGCCGCCGGCGCCGCGTCCCGCCGGCTGACCCGACGACCCGACGGCGGAGGCCGGGATGCTGCATCTGCGACTGCTGGTCCCGGCTGCGCTGTCCACGGAGGTCATCGCCCTGCTCGAGGGCTGGACGGGTCTGGCTCACCTCAGCGTGGTGACCGGGGCGTCGCGGCTGCCCCTCGGCGACCTCGTGGAGGCCGACGTCGTGCGGGAGTGCGCCGACGACCTGATCGGGGAGCTCGTCGCGCTGGGTCTGGACCGCGACGGCTCCATCGCGGTGGACGCCACCGAGCTCAGCGTGTCGACCCGCGCCGAGCGTGCCGCGGTGCAGGCACCGGGCAACGCGACCGACGCGATGGTCTGGCGAGACCTGGAGGCCCGGGTCGGCCAGGACGCAGAACTCACCGGCACGTTCCTGACCTTCCTGACCATCGCGACCCTGCTGGCCGGCATCGGGATCGTCACGGACTCGGCGATCACGATCGTCGGAGCCATGGTGCTCGGGCCGGAGTTCGGCCCGCTGGCCGCCATCGCGGTGGGGCTCGTCCGACGCCGACCCGCTCTGATGCGGCGGGGCGTGGTCTCCCTGCTGATCGGATTCGCGCTGGCCATGGCGGTGACCGCGGCAGCGGCGTTCGTGGCGGTCCGGACGGAGGTGTTCTTCCCGGAACTGGTGGACCTCAACATCGAGACGGAGTTCATCTACGAGCCGGGATTCCTCTCCTTCGTGGTGGCCGTGCTCGCCGGTGCCGCGGGGATGTTGTCGCTGACCAGCCGGCAGTCCACCGCCCTGGTCGGTGTCTTCATCTCGGTCACCACGGTGCCGGCGGCCGGGTACGTGGCCGTCGGGCTCGTCCTCGACGAGTGGGACAAGGTGGCCGGTTCGGCCGCCCAGCTCGGTATCAACGTGGTCGGCATCGTCGCGTCGGCGGTGACGATGTTGCTCCTCCGTCGCGCCGTGCGACGACGCTCGATCCGTCGGGCCGCCGTCCGGGCCGCCTGACCCGGTCAGCCCGGGGGCGGCCGGGGACATGGCGGCCGGGCCGGCGCCCGGGGTTGCCGCGTGGTGACGATGCTCCCGTCGGGCCCCGGGGAGTTGATCGGGCCGGGGGTCGATGCCCACCATGGCAGCCATGACCAGTGCGCCGTCCGTCCCGCCCACCGACCCGGTTCCGGCCGAACCGGCCTCTCCCCGCTCGGGGTCGGTCCCGGCCGAACCGGAGACCGAGAGCCTCGGTGTGCGGGCCCGCCGCCGGTCCCGGAGCGTGCTGGGCGCGGTGAACAGCCGCACCAAGCCCGACCTGAAGCGGGCCGTGCCGACGCTCCTCATCAGCCTGATCGCCTTCGCGGTGGGGGCGAACCTGGGCGGGGTCCGCAGATCCACCCAGGCCGAGTTCGACCTGTTCGGTTGGCGTTTCGACATCCCCGCGCCCGGGGTGGTGGCCATCGTCATCGCCCTGACCGTCGTCTTCGTGGTGGCCGGCGTGATCGCCGGCCGGTCCATCGCCCGGGAGCTCGGCCGGGTCAGCGAGGCCAGGGCGAACGTGGAGGCCGGCTCGGCGATCCGGCTGATCTGCATGATCCTGGCCTACGTCACGGTCGGCTTCGGGGTGTTGTCCCTGCTCCAGGTCAACCTGGGCAACCTGCTCATCGGCGGCGCGGTCACCGGTGTCGTCGTCGGCATCGCCGCCCAGCAGACGCTGGGCAACTTCTTCGCCGGCCTGGTCCTGCTGTTCGCCCGGCCCTACGTGCCCGGGCAGCGGGTGAAGGTGCGCAGCGGTGCCATGGGCGGGCCCTTCGAGGGCGTCATCGTCGGCGCCGGGATCATGTACACCGTCATCGACACCGACGAGGGGATGGTCAGCATGCCGAATGCCGGCCTGCTCGGCAGCGCCATCGGCCCCGCCCCGGAGCCGAAGCCGGAGGGGGAGACGGTGGCGGACGGTGAGGCCCCGGCCGAAGCCGCCGACCAGCACCGTCCGCCCGTCGACCTGGTGCACCACGGACGGCGCCGCAAGCACGACCACTCCGACTGAGCCGGGCGGCCGGACCGGACCCGGACCGATGACTTCTGCGCCTCGATACGGTCTGACCCGTGTGCGTGCCGCGAGGGCCGCCGGAACGACGGAGGTTCTCAGATGGCGGTGATGACCACCTGCCTGTGGTTCGACGACCAGGCCGAGCAGGCGGCGGAGTTCTACCTGTCGGTGTTCCCGAACTCCGCGATCACCGGGCTGACCCGGCAGGGGCCCGGTGGACACGGCGAGCCGGGCCAGGTGGTGACGGTGACGTTCGACCTGGACGGCCACCCGTTCATGGGGCTGAACGGCGGCCCGATGTTCTCCTTCTCCGAAGCGATCTCCTTCCAGATCCCGTGCGCCGACCAGGCCGAGATCGACCGCTTCTGGGCGGCGCTGACCGCGGACGGTGGGCAGGAGGGCCGGTGCGGTTGGCTCAAGGACCGCTTCGGCGTCTCCTGGCAGGTCATCCCGGCCGACATCGGCGAGCTGCTGGGCGGGGAACCGGCCGCGGCCGGGCGGGCCACCGCCGCCATGATGACCATGGGCAAGTTCGACGTGGCCGCACTGCGGGCCGCCCGCGAGGAGCCGGCCGTCGTCTGACGCGGCGGCATCCACGCCGGGCCGTGCGAGGGGTCAGTCCGGCTGGATCAGGGCACCGGCCGCCTCCACCACGAGGCGGCCGGCATCCCACCGCACCGGCATCGGGTCGGTGAGCGAGCCGACGAACCCGTCCGGGCCGTCGTTGCGGAAGGCGAGCATCACCCAGGCGCCGGTGCGGTCCTGCATCAGCTTGCCGACGTACAGGCGCTCGTCGGTGAGCCGGGTGGCATGGGCGATGTCGAACGGTCCGACGGGCGAGTCCGCACGGGCCGCCCACACCCCGCCCGGCCCGCCCGCCTCCGCGCGGGCGGCGGCGAACTCGGTGGCCAGGCAGTTGAAGATCAACACCCACCGCCCGTCCACCCGGACCAGCTGGAGCACCTCGAGCTGCCCGAAGCCCGTCCCGGGCGCGGTGAGCGGCGGCAGCACGTCCCAGGTGGCCAGATCGGTCGAGCGGGCGTACCCGACGACACCACGATCGTCGACCGCCCCGTGCCGCGCCCGCGCGGTGACGAACATGTGCCAGCCGTCCCCGTGCGGGTCCGCGAACACCCACGGATCGCGGAAGTGTTCGTCCCGCCAGAACGACTGGCCCAGGGTTTCGTACCACCGGGGGTCGGCCCGGAGCAGTGGCCCGGGCTGCTTGTCCCACCGCAGCAGATCGGTGCTGGTGGCCACGCCGATCTGCTGGAGCAGACCGTCGGTGTGCACGGTGGTCCCGGTGTAGAACAGGTGCCACGTGCCGTCGGGCCCGCGCACCACCGACCCCGTCCAGGTGGCGGTGGCGTCGAACTCGCCCGCCTCCCCGTGCACGAGTGCGTCGGCCACCCGCTGCCAGGTGCGCAGGTCGGTGGAGACCGCGTGACCGATGGAGGCCCGCAGGTGTCGTCGGTCCGGGTCGTGCAGGGCCCGGGAGGCGTACAGGAAGAACAGGTGATGGGTGGGTCCGTCCTGGACGGTCCAGAAGTCCCACACCCAGGAGTCGGGAAGCCGGAACACGATCGTCGCCTCTCGTCGTGCGGTGTCTGTCGGGCGGTGCTGGGCGGGCGGTGCTCGCCGCGCGGTGGGCGTCCGCTGCGTGCCGACGGGCCTCACCGTGGTGCCACGGTGACGCCCGTCGACGGGTCCGGTTGCCCGGGGGTCAGCCGGTGTACTTCCAGACGCTCACCCAGTCGATGAGCACGTGCCCGTCCGTGGTGGCTGCGGGCCCGTCCCCGGTGGTGCCCGTCTGCAGCACCCACTGCATGGCCTTGGTCGGCACGTTGTTGGTGACGGTCTGCAGGGTGGTGCCGTCCAGCACGTAGTTGATGCGGCCGGGCAGCCACTCGATGGTCGCGGTGTGCCATCCGGTGAACGCCACTGCGGTGTCCAGGTAGGAGCAGTTCTTCTGCGGGTTGCCCACGCAGTGCGTGTAGGCCCACATCGTGGAGTCCAGACCGCCCTCCGGGTAGTCGATCTCGCCGTCGGCCCACACACCGCTCGACGGCCAGAGCAGACCGGCCATGCCGTACCCGGGCAGGGCGTCGGCCTTGAAGCGCACGGAGTAGCGGCCGTACACCTGACCGGTGACGGTGCCGCCGGAGGTGAGCAGCGGGATGGGTGCGGCGCTCTTGGGTCGGCCGTCGGAGCCGGTGCGCAGGTGCATGTCGAGCACCCCGTCGTGCACCGAGATGATGTCCTGGTCGTAGTCGCCGCGCTGCGAGGTGTCGGTGAACCCGTCGTAGCTCTTCCACTTCGCCCCGTAGACGCCGGGGAACAGACCCTCGCCCTGGGCGACGCCGAAGTCCTCGCTGAAGATCTGGGTGAAGCCCGGCAGGTCGCCCTTGGGCATCGGCTCGCCGCTGGCACCGGCGTCCACGGCGCCGGCCGCGGCGACGGTGAAGGTCTGCGGGGTGCCGAATCGGTACCAGCCGGTGCCGATGCGAGCGCAGCCCAGGTAGGTGTAGGTGCCGGGGACGTAGACCCGGGTGGCGGTGACGACCCGCGGGGTGGGGCTGAGCAGGACGTCGGTCTCCTTGGGGAAGTCCTGGTCGACGCCCCGGGCGTCCTTGACGCAGATCCCCACCTGCGACGCGGTGGCCAGGCGGGTGGCGCTGATCGCGGCGGTGGCGGTGACCTGTGCACCGGACACCGTTGCCGCAAGACCGGTTGCGGAGTAGGTGGTCTGGAAGATCGGGATGATCGGTCCGTTCGGCACGGCGACGGTGAAGCTCTTCCGCTCGCCGACGTCGTACCACCCGCTGCCGATCTTGACGCAGCCCCAGTAGGTGTACGTGCCCGGGTCGAAGGACTTGGTGGCCGTCTCGGCGAAACCGGCCGGGGTCAGGGCGACGGCACTCTCCAGCGGGAAGTTGCGGTTGACGCCGTCGGAGTCCTTGACGCAGATGCCCGCGCTGGCCGCGGT
The DNA here is from genome assembly GCF_030811475.1 of Nakamurella flavida. Classification (NCBI taxonomy): domain Bacteria; kingdom Bacillati; phylum Actinomycetota; class Actinomycetes; order Nakamurellales; family Nakamurellaceae; genus Nakamurella; species Nakamurella flavida. The sequence goes on along the minus strand of NZ_JAUSQV010000001.1, from coordinate 1,047,343 downwards.
CGTCGGCCGGGTGGCGGTGAGCCGGGCCGTCGCGGTGACCGACTGGCCGCTCACGACGGCCTGGAGGTCGGCGGACCCGTAGCTGGTGGGGCCGGTCGGGGCCGGGGTGGTGGTCGGTGCCGGGCTGGTGGACGGGGCCGGGCTGGTGGAGGGGGCCGGGGTGGTGGAGGGGGCCGGGGTGGTGGAGGGGGCCGGGGTGGTGGAGGGGGCCGGGCTGGTGGACGGTGCCGGGGTGGTGACGGGTGTGGTGGTGACGGGGGCGGCCGCACCGGTGATGGTGAAGGTCTGGCGGGCACCGATGTTGTACCAGCCGCCGTTGATCTTCGCGCAACCCCAGTAGGTGTAGGTCCCGACCGGGAAGCTGCGGCTGAGCGTGGTGCTCCATCCGGCCGGGGTGAGCGTCACAGCGGCGACGCGCGGGAAGTCGCGGTAGGTCCCGGTCGCGTCCTGGGCGCACACCCCGGCCTCGGTGGCGGCGGTGGCCACCGCCGCGGTCAGGGTCACCGAGGCGGTGGCCGCGGTGGCGGTCGTGGTCACCGACAGGGCGGGGGCCGCGTACGCCGGGCCGACGGCAGCTCGGACGGTGCCGAGAGATGGTGCGATGGAGGCCATCTCGGCCGCCTGGGCGGGAGCGGCGGCCAGCACGGCGACGGCAGCCAGACCGGCGGCCAACAGGCTGCCGGCGCGCCGGGAGAAGGCTCGGGACATGGGAGGTCCTTCGGTTGACGGGTGAGGTCGGAGCGGGTTCGCGGAGATCCGCGACGAGGGGGTGCGGTGGGTCCGGCGAGGGCCGGGACGGGACGCGTTCAGGGACCACCGGGGCGTGCGTGACGGACCCGGCGGGAGCACGCTCGGGCCGGACGGCACGGAGCGGGGACACGGGCACGGTCACCCGTTTCAGTGCCGACGGGTGGTCTCCGGCAGCGGGGCGATCGGATCGCTGCGTCGGCCGGAAGTGGTGTGCTGCACCGGACGTTAACAGTGCTCCCGCCGGCACGGCAGGGGATCGACGCGGATCCACCCGCCCGGAAGAGGACTGCATCCCAACGGGTTCGCGAGTGACGACGTGCGGCGACGGGTACTCACCATCGGCATGCGTGCGCACCCACCGGGCCGTTCCGGGAGTCGGGCTGGGCGGGGGTGTGTCAGCTCAGCGTGAGCGGCCCGGGTCGGCGGTGACCGGGCAGGGCGTCACCGGCCGGCCGGTGTGGCGGCGCCGGCGACGAGGGCCAGCCGGTAGGAGGTCTCGTCGGGAGTGTCGGGTGCCGCGGTCATCACCACGATCTTCAGGGCCGCGTCGCCGTCGGTCAGCACGTCGCAGTCCACCGTCACGGGGCCGACCGACGGATGGTGCACCACCTTGTGGTCCTCGCGGTGCGCCCCCACGGCGCCGGCCGACCACAGCGCGGCGAAATCCGCGTTCCCGGCTCGGAGATCGGCGATCAGGCGGCGCAGCCGGACGCTGTGCGGGTGGCGACCGGTGGCCGAGCGGAGATCGGACACCACGGCCGCCCGCACCGCGGAGTCCGACGTGGAGACCACCGGCCAGTGGGGGGTCACCGGTGGGCGACCCGCGACCGGGAAGTGGAAGCGCGCGAAGTTCCACCGGCCGCCTTCCGATGACGCCGGGTCCCCGAGCAGGGCGGACCATCCGCGGTTCCACCAGACGAGCTCCCAGTCGGCGGCGAAGACCGCGACGGCGACATCCCCGAGACGGTGGAGCACACGGTGCACCCCGGGCGGGATGTGGTCGTCGATCTCGCCGCGGTCGGGGGGCGCGAGCCGGGCCAGCGAGAACAGGTGGTCGCGTTCGGCGGTGCTGAGCTGCAGGGCGCGGGCGAGTGCGGCGACCACCTGCGCGGACGGGGTGGTGGCCCGGCCCTGCTCCAGGCGGACCACGTAGTCGACGGACAACCCGGACAGGTCCGCGAGCTCCTCCCGGCGCAGCCCGGTCGCCCGCCGGGAACGCCCGGGCGGCAGGCCCGCGGCGGCGGGGGACAGGCGGTCCCGCCAGGCCCGCAGGGTGGCGCCCAGCGTGGCCCCCGGAGTGCTGTCACCGGTCATGGGCACCAGTGTCGTCCCGCACCGAGTCCCCGGGGTGGTACTGGACGTCCCCCCGTCGCGCGGTCCCTGTCGGCCGCCCGGACCGGGGTCCACGATGACGGTATGACAACCACTTTCATCACCGGGGCCAACAAGGGCCTGGGCCACGAGACCGCCCGTCGGCTGATCGCCGCCGGCCACACCGTCCTGATCGGCGCCCGCGATCCCCGGGTCGGCGCCGCCGCCGCCGAGGAACTCGGCGCTCGGTTCATCCAGCTCGACGTCACCGACGACGCGTCGGTGGCTGCTGCGGTCGCCGACGTCGAGAGGCACGAGGGAGTCGTCGACGTCCTGGTCAACAACGCCGGCATCGCCGGCAGCGCCGCGTCCCCGACCGACCTGACGGCGGCCGACGTGCAGGCGGTGTTCGACGTCAACGTGCTGGGGATCGTCCGCACGACCACCGCTTTCCTGCCCCTGCTCCACCGTTCGGCCGACCCGGTGATCGTCAACGTGAGCAGCGGCCTGGGCTCGGTCTCCATCACCCGCGACGAAGCCCGCGTGGAGTCCCACGTCGTCGCCCCGGGGTACACCGCGTCCAAGGCGGCGGTGTTCATGTTGACCGCGCAGTACGCCAAGGCGTTCCCCGACATCCGGATCTGTGCCGCTGACCCCGGCTACACCGCCACCGACCTCAACGGGCACAACGGCCCGCAGACCGTCACCGAGGGCACCGATGCGATCGTCGGGCTGGCCACCGAGGGTCCGGGCCACGGCACGGGTCGGTTCGTCGATCGGCACGGGGACCTGCCCTGGGGTTGAGCCGGGCGGGGGTCACCTCCGGGGCGGGCCGGGTTTCCTCACCTCGCCGGCCCGCCCCGCAGCCGGACGGACCGGTGCCGACCGGTCCGCCTCCCGGGCCTGCTCGACGAGCCCGGGTGCGCCGCCGGTCGGTATCCGACCGACCTGCCCCGGGCCCTCCTGGGCGATGCTCACGGCGATGTCGCGCAGTTTGCGGTTGGTCGCCTGAGACGCGGCCACCAGCAGTTGGAAGGCGGCCGGCCCGGACAGCGAGAACCTCTCCATCAACATGCCTTTGGCCTGTCCGATGACGTCCCGGGTGACCAGGGCCGCCTGCAGGTCGCCCAGCTCCTGGGCCCCGACCAGGGCGACGGCGGCATGACTGGCCAGCAGCAGGCCCATCTGCTCGTCGACGGCGTCGAACGCGCCGGGGGCACGGGAGTACAGATTCAGGGCGCCGACGTCCTTGCTACGGACGAACAGCTGGAAGGCCAGCATCGAGCGGATGCCGAGATCGACGGTGCGCTGGGCGAAGTCCGGCCAGCGCGTCTCGGTGGCCAGGTCCGCCGACGACACGGTGGCCTGGTCGGCGATGGCGGACAGGCAGGGGCCCTGCCCGGTCTCGTACTGGACCTCGTCGACGGCGCCCACCAACGGATCGGTGCCCGCGGTCGTCCGGGGGATCCCGTCGACGATCTGCGTGATGCCCGCGAAGTCCGCACCGCGGATGTTGGCGACCGCTGCGTCGACCACGCCCTGCAGCGTCTGCGCCAGATCGGGAAGCTCCTGCAGCGAGCGGGCCATCCGGGAGAGCACCGCGCCGACACCTTCATCGGGGGTGGCCGAAGCCGTGGTGCGACCCCGCTCTTCCGTGGACCTGCCCTGCTCGGCATCCGCCGTCATGTCCTGACCCCTTCCGGCCGTCCGCGGCCCGGGAACGTCGGGGTTGCACCCGGCCGTCCCGCGGCCGCCGGTACCGATGCGGACATTCCCACGCCAGCCGCCGGTGGGCAAGGGGGGCGGTCCAGCAGCCGGACCGGTGCCGCTCCTGGGGACCACCGGCCGGGAGGAACGGCGGTGACCGACGGTCACGATCCAGAGGCATCGGCGGCCCGCGTGGTCCCACCGGGTGTGCTCCGCCCCCGGGGCTCGGGTTTCGGGTCCCGGTGGGCGACAATGCGCGGATGTCGTCCTGTGCCGGTTCGCCGCGGCGGCCGGCGGGATCGGCATGACGACGATCCCGGTGGCCGGCGTCCTCCCCACCCGTGATCCGTCCGGTTCGGCGGTTCGGCCCGATCCGGCCCGCCCGGATGGCGGAACGGCGCCGTCGCCGGACGGGGACCGCCCCGACGCGGTCGAGGGCTACCTGCACCGCGCCGGCGGCTCCCGGTACGCCGAGATGACGGGACCGGACTCGAGCGTCCCGCTCCCGGGTTGGCGGGCCGTGACCGACACCCTGGTCCGGCTGGGTCCGTCCGGGGCCGCCGACCTGGTCGAGGTGGTGGACCGGCTGGTCGAGGACGACGGCGTCACCTACACCCCGCACGACGGCGCAGCCGTCCACGCACCGGCGGTGGGGGAGCACTTCGGGCCGTTGCCCCAGCCCCTCGGCTCCGCCGGATGGCGGCTGGACCCCCTGCCCGTGGTCGTCGACGCGGCCGACTGGGCCATCGTGGAACCGGGCCTGACCCAGCGCTCCCGGCTGCTGGACCTGCTCCTGGTCGACCTCTACGGCCGGCGGCGCACCGTGGCCGAGGGGTTGCTGCCCCCCGAGCTGGTGTTCGAGCACGAGCACTACCTGCGGGCGGCACACGGCATCACCATCCCCGGCGCCCACCAGCTCGTCTTCCACGCCGCCGACGTGGCCCGCGGCCCCGACGGCTCCTTCCAGGTGCTGGCCGACCGCACCCAGACCCCGTCCGGGTCCGGGTACGCGATGGTCGACCGGCGGGTGCTCACCCGGGCCCAGCCCGATCTGCTGCGGACCGCCGCCCCGCGGGGGCTGAGTGCGTTCTTCCACACGATGCGCCTGAGCCTGGCCGCGGTCGCGCCGACGACGGTGGAGGACCCGCGCATCGTCGTGCTCAGTCCCGGCACCCATGCCGAGGCCGCCTTCGACCAGGCCTATCTGGCCTCCCTGCTGGGAGTCCCGCTGGTGGAGAGCGCCGATCTGGTGGTGCGCGGCGGCAGTCTGTGGATGCGGTCGATGGGCCGGCTGGAACCGGTGCACGTGGTCGTCCGCCGGGTCGACGCCGCACTGGCCGATCCGCTCGATCTGCGCCCGGGGTCACCGGTGGGGGTGGTGGGCCTGACCCAGGCCTGCCGGCAGGGCACGGTCACCGTGGTGAACACACTGGGCAGCGGTGTCCTGGAGAACCCGGGCCTGCTGCCGTACCTGCCCGCGCTGTCCCGGTGCCTGCTGGACGAACCGTTGAGCCTGCCGTCGGTGGCCACCTTCTGGTGCGGCGATCCCCGGTCGTTGTCCCATGTGCTCGCCCACCTGGACGACATGGTGGTGCGCCCCACCGGTTCGGGCGCCTGGTCGGTCCCGGCCCGGATGTCCGCCGCGGAGCGGACGGACCTGGTGGGGCGCATCCGGTCCCGGCCGACCCGGTGGGTCGGCCAACGACATGAACCGTGGTCGCAGACCCCGGTGGTCGACGGGAACCGGTTGGCCGCCGCCGAGACCAGCCTGCGCCTGTTCACCGTGGCCGCCGCCGCCGGGTACGCCGCCATGCCCGGCGGACTGGCCCGGGGGGTCGTGCCCGACGGGACCGGGCCCGACGGGGTCGCCGCGCCCGGGTTCGGGGTCGCGAAGGACGTGTGGGTGCAGTCCGGCCTGGCGGATCCGGCCGAGCGCCGCCGGGACCGGGTGTGGCTGCACGAGGGGCCACTGGTCGCCGCGGTGCCCGCGGAGGCGATGTCCTCGCCGCGCGTCCTGGAGGACCTCTTCTGGCTGGGCCGCTACGCCGAGCGGACGGAGGACCTGACCCGGCTCAGCATGGTGGCCCGCGCCCGTGCCGAGGAGTTCGGTTCGCGTTCGGACCATCTGGGTGCCGGGTGCGTCCCGGTGCTGCTGGCCGCGGTGTCCCGGGTCTCCGGGACGACCCCACCGCGGGCCGGGATCGACCCGGTCCGCTGGATCGGTGAGGTGATGGTGCGGCCGCACGAATCCGGTTCGGTGGCCCACTCCCTCGCCGCCCTCCGGGAGAACGCCCGCTCGGTGCGCGATCAGCTCTCCGACGACGCGTGGCTCGTACTGGGTGGGGCGGACCGTGCAGTGGGTGACCTGGCCGCGTCGTCCGCCACCGCCGGCGCCCTGGGCTCGCCGGACGACGACGTGCAGACCGCGCAGGAGGCCCTGCTCGCCGCGCTGCTCGGACTGACCGGCCTGATCGGCGAGAACATGATCCGCGATCCGGGCTGGTACCTGCTGGATCTGGGCCGGCGGCTGGAGCGCGCCCTGCAGGTCACCGCGCTGCTGTCGGCCACCGTGACCACCCGGCGGACCCCCGCCGTCGACTCGGTGCTCGCCGAGTCGGTGCTCGCCGCGGCGGAGTCCGGGGTCACCTACCGGCGGCGCTACCGGGGGCGCATCCAGATCGGCACGGTCCTGGATCTCCTGCTGCTCGACCTGGGCAACCCGCGGTCGGTGGCCTTCCAGATCGCCCAGGCCATCGGCGACCTCGCCGTCCTGCCCGACGCGTCGTCGACCTCGCGACCCCGCCGGCTGCTGGAGGACATCGCCGCACTGCTGCGCCGCTGCCGCCCCGTGGACCTGGAGACCGCCGACGCCGGGGGTGAGCGGGCCGAACTGCGCGACCTGCTGGACCAGATCCACCAGGAGGTCCGTGCCGCCGCCGAAGCCGTCGGTCGGCAGTACTTCTGGCGTCCCCGGCCGATGCGTCCGATGGGAACGCAGTCGCAGCACCGTGGCCCGGACGCGAACGGCCGGGGTCGATGACCGCCGTCGAGTCGGCACCGGTGCGCCGCTACCGGATCCAGCACCGCACGACCTACCGGTACTCCGACGACGTCTCCGTGTCCTTCGGGCGGGCGTTCCTCACCCCGCGGACGCTGCCGCACCAACGATGCCTGGACCACCGGGTCTCGGTGGACCCGGATCCGTCGGACCACTCCACCGGGGTGGACGTGCACGGCAACCGGGCCACGTACTTCTCGGTGACCAGTGCGTACACCCGGCTCGAGGTCACCGGGACGTCCACCGTCGAGGTGAGCGACCCGGTCCGGGACCCGGCGGTGGAGTCCGCCCCCTGGGAGGCCGCCCGCCCGGCGGGGGTGGATCCGCTGGCCGTCGAGTACTGCCTGGATTCCCCCCTCGTCGAGGTGGACGACGCGGTACGGCGGTACGCCGGGGCCACCTTCCTGCCGGGTCGGCCGCTCGGGGAGGCGGTCGACGAGTTGACCCACCGGATCCACTCCGACTTCCGGTACGACCCCCGGGCCTCGTCGGTCACCAGCAACGTGCCCGACCTGCTGGCGAGCCGGGCCGGGGTGTGCCAGGACTTCGCCCATCTCGCGGTCGCCTGTCTCCGATCGGTCGGCCTGGCCGGTCGGTACGTCTCCGGATATCTGGCCACCACCCCGCCCCCGGGCCGGGAACGGATGGTCGGCGTGGACGCGAGCCACGCCTGGGCGGCGGTGCGGGGACCGGACGGGAGCTGGCTGGCCTTCGACCCCACCAACGACCACCGCGCCGGCGACCGGTACACCACGGTGGCCTGGGGGCGCGACTACGGCGATGTCTCCCCCCTGCGGGGCGTGTTGTTCACCCACGCCGAGAAGAGCGAGATGACCGTCTCGGTGGACGTCGCTCCGGAGTAGCCGGCCGATCGACGTGAGAATGGTCGCGTTCGCCGTCCCGCTGCGGGGGATCGGGCCTGACCGGGGACGATCGCCGCCCCCGCGCCGGTAGCGTCAGGCCCGCCACTCGGGTCCGTCCGGTCACCCGACTCCCCGGGCGTATCGAGAGCGAGACCAGCGTGCGCGACTTCGCGTGTCCGAACTGCGGCCAACGGTTGGCTTTCGAGAACTCCCGCTGCCTGAGCTGTGCCCACGACATCGGGTTCGACCTGGCTTCCCGGTCGTTCCTCATCGTCGGGCCCGACGGGTCCACGGCCAGTGTCGACCCCGCCGTCTCGCAGGACCCGCTGGCCGTGGCCGCGCCCCCGCTGCCCGAGTCGCGGCGGTGCGCCAACGTGCACATCGCCGGCTGCAACTGGCTCGTCGCCGCGGACGGCCCCGGTCCGCTGTGCCGGTCCTGCTCGCTGACCCGGACCCGCCCGGGCGCCTCGGCGTCGTTCCAGGCCCACAGCCAGTTCGCCGCGGCCGAGGCGGCCAAGCGGCGGCTGGTCGTCGAGTTGGTCGAGCTCGGCCTGCCCATCACCGACCGGATCGCCGACCCGGACCGGGGTCTGGTCTTCGACCTGTTGTCCAGCGAGCACGAACCGGTGATCACCGGTCACGCCGACGGGGTCATCACCCTGGATCTGGCCGAGGGTGACGACGTGCACCGCGAGCAGTTGCGGGTGTCGATGGACGAGCCGTACCGGACCCTGCTCGGACACTTCCGCCACGAGACCGGCCACTACTACTTCTTCGTGCTGGCCGAGACGGGCCCGGCCCGGAGCGAGTTCGAGAGGCTCTTCGGCGACCCGGACACCGACTACCAGGCCGCCCTGGACCGGCACTACTCGCAGGGCGCCCCGGCCGGCTGGGAGCAGGACTACGTCTCGTCCTACGCCACGATGCACCCGGCGGAGGACTGGGCCGAGACCTTCGCGCACTACCTGCACATCCGCGACACCCTGGACACCGCAGCCGCTTTCGGCATCGCCCCGGCCGGTGCCACCGCCGACCACCCGCTCGCCGGTGACGCCGGGTTCGACCGGATCATCGAGCTGTGGCTGCCGCTGGCCTGGTCGCTGAACATGATCAACCGGTCGATGGGCCACTCGGATCTGTACCCGTTCGTGCTGGCCCCGCACGTGCTGGACAAGATGCGCCTGGTCCACCGCCTCGTGGCGGTGGCCGTCCCCGCCTGAGCACGACCGGGCGGCGAAGTCGGCTCAGCCCGACGCCTGCTCGTAGGCGGCCGCCAAGGTCGGGAGTGGCGCTCCTGCGGTGAGATGGGACATCAGCAGGATGCGGGCCTTGAGGGGGTCGAGCGCCCCGGCCGAGACGACGCCCCTCCCGAGCAGATCCCGCTCGGAGCCGGGGTAGCCCGCCGAGATCCGGTTGAGGTCGCCCGACCCGGTCCGGGAGGCCATCACGACCGGCATCCTGGCCACCAGGTCGTCGATGACGGGCAGCAGTCTGGCCCCCACGTGACCGGCGCCCAGTACTGCGAGCACGAGACCGTCCGCGCCCGAGTCGCCCACCGACCGCAGCAGGCGGTCGTCGTCGTCGAAGCAGTGCTGGACGAGCGGGACCGCGGCCGGGCGGACCTGCTCGGGCCAGACGTACACCGGCGAACGCCGGGTCGGGCGCAGGCCGAGCCGCACCCGGTCCTCCACGACGGATCCGATCGGCCCCGGCGTGGACACGAACGCCCCGGTGGCCGTCGTGTGGGTCTTGCGCACCGCGCGCGCCAGGTGGACGACGTCGTCGAGGACGACGAGCACGCCCAGTCCCACCGCACCGGGGTGCGCCGCGGTGCGGACCGCGGCCAGCAGGTTTGCCTGGCCGTCGCTCCCCGGTCGTCCGGGATTGCGCATGGCGCCGGTCACGACGACGGGGGTGTCCCCGGGCGACAGCAGGTCCAGCAGGTAGGCCGACTCCTCCAGGGTGTCGGTGCCCTGGGTGACGACCACGCCGTCGATGCCGTCGCGCCGGGCCCCGTCGATCCACCGAGCCACCTCCGCGATGTCGGTGGCGCGGAGATCGGCCGACATCCGGGCTCCGGCGACCACGGGCCGGACGTCGGCCACGGTCGCGAGCTCGGGGATCGCGGACACCAGATCGGCGGCCGTCAACGGTGGCCGCGCGCCGTCGGGACGTTCGGCGGGAGTGGTGATCGTCCCGCCGAGCGAGAGCACCGCGATGCGCGGCAGCCCGGACGGGTCGGCCTGCGGGGTCACCGGGTCCCGGCGCCGAACTCGCGGTCGAACGGGTAGCGGGAGTCGGTCGCGAACGGGTACCGGCGTCGGAAGTCGTCGACGATGGACTCGCAGGTGGTGATGCTGACTCCCTCGTGGCCCAGCATGTGCTCGATGAGCCGCTCGATCATGAGGAGCACCTGCGGCCGGCCGGCGACGTCCGGATGCAGGCAGATGGGGAAGGTGGCGTAGTCGTACTCGCGGTACACCCAGTCGAACTGGTCGCGCCACAGGGTCTCGATGTCCCGCGGGTTGGCGAAGCCGTAGCTGTTCGGGCTGCCCTTGACGAACATCATCGGCGGCAGGTCGTCGAGGTACCAGTTGAACGCCAGGCTGACCAGGTCGATCTCGGTCCCGCGGACGAGGGGATGCATCCACTCGGCTGCGGTCTTCGCGTAGTCGATCTTCGTCCAGCTGTCCCCGGTGCGGGCGTAGAACGGCTGGAAGTCGTGCAGCACCTGGGTGCGGTCGTAGGAGATCCCGTTGCGCAGCAACAGGTCCGCCTGGATCGTGGTCATCTCGCCCCAGGGTGCGATGTACCCCTTCGGACCGCGCCCGGTGAGCTGCCGGATGAGCTCGATGGAGCGGTTCAGCACGTCCTCCTCCTGCTGGGGGGACATGTCACGGGGGTTCTCGTGGGAGTACCCGTGGGCGCCCACCTCGTGGCCGCCGGCCACGACGAGCTCCATGCTGCGGGGGAAGGTCTCGATGGAATGGCCGGGGGCGAAGAAGGTGGCCTTGAGGTCGTACCGGTCGAAGAGCTTGACCAGCCGGGGCAGGCCGACGTCACCGGCGAACAGGCCGCGCTGGATGTCCTGCAGACTGTCCTCTCCGCCGTAGGAACCCAGCCAACCGGAGACGGCGTCGACGTCCACGCCGAAACTGACCTTGATGTCCTTGGGCATTGCGCGTCCTCCTGGGTGTGGTGCCCGCGCTGCGGGCCGGTGGTGCGGGGATGGGGTCAGGCCCGGCGGAAGGCCGGGAGCCGTTGCAGCGGACGGCCCTGGGCGGCCAGGGCCAGGGCGACGACGATCTCGTCCGGCCCGGGGGCGTCGGGGATGCGCATCTCGATGCTCTGGTGGTGGGACCGGATGGTCGCGTCCATGACGTGCTTGAGGGGGATGTCGAAGGTGGTCCCCGCCGCCGCCCGCTTCTCCACCGCCGGCAGCAGGGTGAGCGCGGCCAGTGGTTCGCGCAGATGGTTCCCGAAGGCCAGGGTGTGGATCAACGCGGAGCCGTGCTCGATCTCCCCGGACGTCCCGACGATCGCCGCCTTGCCGTACGCCTCGGCCGGGGCCCCGAGCGCAGCGATGACCAGCGGGGCCAGGTGTGCGCCTATCGCCGGGGCGATCTCGTCGGCCACCGGGCCCAGATCGGCCACGTGACCTCGGCCGGCCCACGGGTTCGCGACGACCACGGCGACCACGGCGACCCGGGCCGGCGGATCCACGCTCACCCCGCCCTCTCGCAGGGTCTCCTCCACCATGGTCACGGTCTTGCGGATCAGCATCACGGCCTCCAGGCGGTGGGATCGAAGGGTGCGTCGGTGCGTCGGTCGCCGATGCGCGGATCGGGCCGGGTTCCGGTGGACACCGCGACCAGGACGACGATCTCGTCGGGGTGCGGGGCGTCCGGGACGCAGACCTGCACTCCCTGGTAGTGGGCGCGGTCGGTGGCGTGCGTGCGGTGGACCAGGGGGACGGTGAGCAGGACACCCTCCGGCCCGCGGGTCTCGGTGGACGGCAGCACCGAGGTGCCGTCCACCCTGTCCCGCACCACGTCCGAGAAGTAGGGATTGTGGATGAGCGCAGCCCCGTGTTCCAGCTCCACCCCGGTGCCCACGGCCACCGCCTTGCCCACCGCGGCGGCGGTGGCGCCCGCCGGCAGCGCGGCCAGGGCCCGATCCATCAGCAGTCGGGCCAGCGGCGGGCACCCCTGCCGCACCGGCGAGGACAGGTCGCGCACGTCGCCCCGCCCGGACCACGGGTCGGTGAGCACCGCCGCCGCCACGACCTGCTGCAGATCGGCGTCCAGCACCCGGCCGGCCTCGGTGTGCACGGCCTGCCTCATCACGTGGACCCGGCGGATCTGCAGACTCACGCATCGCTCCCGGGGCGCTCGTCGTGATCGGCGAACATGGACTCGACCAGGGCCTCCTGGCTGGCCCGGACGTGGTTGCGCATCAGGCGTTCGGCGGAGGCGCCGTCCCGGCTCTCGATGACCTCGAGCAACCGACGGTGCTCGTTCTCGCTCTCGGCGAACCGTCCGGGGGTCGACAGGGAGGTGCTGATCAGTCGCGGGTAGGCGAGCTGGTTCATCAAGGTGGTGTGGTGCGCGCGCAGTTTGGCGTTGCCCGCCCCCAGCACGATCAGGTCGTGGAACTCGGCCACCAGTTCGGTGTACGTCTCGACATCGTCCCGCTCCAGGGCCAGATCGGAGCGGGCGACGTTGTGCCGCAGCGCATCCAGCTCGGCGACCTCCCCCCGGGCGGCCAGGAACCGGGCGGCGGCACCCTCCAGCACCTCCTTGACCTGGAACAGCTCGATGATCTCGGTGCGCGTGGGGGTGCTGACGAAGGTGCCGACCCGCGGCCGGACCTCGACCAGCCCCTCGGCCTGGAGCTGCTTGAGGGCCTCGCGTACCGGCGTCCGGCTCACCCCGAAGTCCTGAGCCAGCGACACCTCCGACAGCGCGGTGCCGCTGCTCATCTCTCCGGAGATGATCCGCCGGCGGATGCCGTCCACCACGGTGGACTGCCGACTGGATCTCGACTCTTGCATGGCACAGAGCCTAGGAGTGAGGGTCGGGACCGTCAAGACAGCGCCTCAGGCATGGCACAGACCCGCCGGACGGACGACTGAATACTGCTCCAGGTGGGTGCATTTCCTCGTCACGGAGCTGTAACACGAGAAACCAGACTGAGTCTTGACATGCATCGGTGGCCGTCCCTACCGTCCTGTCTGCCATGCATGAAGACCTTCAGGTGCCCCTCCGTCGGGCGCAGACGACCTCCCGGCCCCACCTCGCCTACGTCGACGTGGGGCGGGTCGGTGACCCGCCGGTGGTGCTGCTGCACGGCGTCGGGAGCTCGGCGTCGACCTGGGCGACGCTGCTCCCGCTGCTGCCGGCCGACCGCCGGTACATCGCGGCCGACTACCGCGGGCACGGGGACTCCGAACCCGTGGGGGAGAGCTACTCCCTGCAGGACCAGGTGGACGATCACATCCGTCTGCTGGACGAACTGGGTGTCGGGGCCGCGGTCGTCATCGGCTTCTCGCTCGGCGCCGTGGTGGCCCAGGCGGTCGCGGTCGATCACCCCGAGCGCACCACGGCGCTGGTGCTCCTGAACTCCATCGGGGGTCGCGACGAGGCCCAGCGCACCCGGGCGCTGGACCGCCTGCAGGTCATCCGGACGACGGACCCGGCCGAATCGGCCCGGGCCAGCGTCGAACGGTGGTTCACCGAGGCGTTCCGCCATGACCGTCCCGACCTGGTCGCGGCGGAGTGTGCGGTGGTGGCCGGGGTCGACCACCATTCCTACGGGTCGGCCTACGAGATCCTGGCCACCACCGATCTTCTCGACCGGGCGGACGCCATCACGGTCCCCACCCTGGTGGTCACCGGCGAGGACGATGCCGGCTCGACCCCGGCGATGTCCCGCGCCCTGGCCGCCCGCATCCCCGGCGCGGACCTGGTCATCCGTCCCGGGCTCCGGCACTACCTGCACATCGAGGACGCGCCTGTCCTCGCCCGGCTCATCACCGACTTCCTGGCCGGCCACGCTCCCGTGGCCTGACCGCCGCCCCGCCACCCGCCCCGTCCCGCCCCGAGGAGATCCCCATGACGAGATCCACCTGGTCCGCCGCCATCGCGCTGACTGCCACCACGACCCTGCTGCTCAGTGCCTGCGGAGGCGCGTCCGGCACCGCGACGAGCTCGTCGGCCGCATCGGCCGCGACCTCCGCCGCCGGCGGTTCGTCCGCGAGCTCCGCCGCGACCGCGTCGGCCGCTCCGTCGGTGCCGGCCGAGGCGTTGAACATCATCGCCCCGCTCAGTGGCCAGCTCGGTGATCAGAGCTTCATGGACTCGGCCAACGACGGCCTGCAGCGTGCCGCCGCCGATCTCGGGGTGTCGGTCAAGGTCATCGAAGCCGGTGCCGACGACGCCCCGGCCTGGGAGCGCAATCTGACCGAGGCGTCCGCCACCGGGGAGAGCGGGCTCATCGTCACCGGTGGAACCGTCATGGCCTCCACCCTGGAGAAGGTCGCCGCGCAGTTCCCCGACCAGAAGTACCTGATCTTCGACAGCCCGTCCGTGGGCCCGAACACCACCGGCATCTCCTACGCCCAGAACGAGGGCGCGTTCCTCGTCGGTGTCCTGGCCGCGCTGATCACCACCAACCCGGACACGTTCCCCCGGGCCACCGGCAGCAAGAAGATCGGCCTGGTCGGCGGGATGGACATCCCGGTCATCCGGGACTTCGCTGTCGGCTACGAGCAGGGTGCCAAGTCGATCGACCCGTCCATCACGGTGGATCTGCGCTTCGTCGGCGACTTCGAGAGTGCCCAGGGTGCCTACGATCTGACCAAGGCGATGTACGGCGACGGGTCCGACGTGGTCTACCAGGTGGCCGGGGCCGCCGGGCTCGGTGTGCTGCAGGCGGGTGCGGACAACGGCCGCTACGCGCTGGGTACCGACTCCGACCAGAACCAGCTGCACCCGGAGTCCACCCCGGCCAGCGCGATCAAGGCCGTGGGCAACACCGTCTACTCCGGCATCCAGGCCTTCCAGGCCGGGACCCTGGAGATGGGCACGACGATCGTCGGCAACATCGCCAACGACGGCGTGGGTATCGCGTTCAACGACGCCCTGGTGCCGGCCGACATCCAGGCCCAGGTCGAGGCGCTGAGCCAGAAGGTGGTCGACGGCACCATCACCGTCGACACCGCTCTCTGATCCCCCGCGTTCTCCGACCCCGCGCACGGTGGCGTCCCGTCCGGGGCGCCACCGTCGATCACCACCGACACCACCGCCGAGGACCGTCGTGACCACTGCCCGCCCCGTCGCCCGCCAGGGTGACCCACCCCTGCTCGTCATGCGGGGGATCCGGAAGACCTTCGGCTCGCTGGTCGCCGTGGACGACGTGGACCTGGAGGTCCGGGCCGGGGAGATCCACGCGCTGCTCGGGGAGAACGGGGCGGGCAAGTCCACCCTGATGAACTGCCTCTTCGGGCTGACCCGCCCGGACCAGGGGGACATCCTGATCCGGGGGGAGACCGTGCACGTTACCTCTCCCCGGCGGGCCCTGGCCCTGGGCATCGGCATGGTCCACCAGCACTTCAAGCTGGTGCCCTCGCTCTCCGTCGCCGACAACGTCTTCCTGGGATCCGAACCGCACCACGGTCCGTTCCTGGACCGTCGGCACAGCCACCGGGTTGTCGGCGAACTGGCCGAACGCTACGGCCTGGACGTCCGTCCCGACGACCTGGTGCGCAGCCTGTCGGTGGGCGCCCAGCAGCGGGTGGAGATCCTCCGGGCCCTGGCCAAGGACGTGTCCGTCCTCGTGCTGGACGAACCGACCGCCGTCCTGACCCCGGCCGAGACGGAGCGCTTCTTCCAGGTCGTCCGGGGCTTCGCGGCCGACGGACTGGCCGTGGTGCTGATCAGCCACCACCTCCGCGAGGTGCGCGAGGTGGCCGACACCGTGACGGTGCTGCGCCGGGGTCGCCGGGTCGCCCACGAGCCGATCCACGCCGTGACGAACGCCGAGCTGGCCGGCCTGATCACCGGCGACGCCCCTCCGGCGGACAGCGAGGTGCCGTTCGGAACACCCGGCGACGTCCGACTGCGGGTGGAGGGCATCGAGCTGGTCAGCGGCCGCGGCAAGACGGTGGTCGACGGCGTCGACCTGACCGTGCGGGCGGGCGAGATCGTGGGCGTGCTGGGCATCGCCGGCAACGGGCAGACCGAGCTGGTGGAGGCCATCACCGGGCTGCGCACCCCGGCCGCGGGTCGCGTCCTGGTCGGTCCGGTCGACGTGACCGGGGCCGGGCCGTCGGCGGCGCGGGCGGCCGGGATGGCGCACGTCCCGGAGGACCGCATCGGGCGGGGCATGGCCGGCAACCTGTCCGTGGAGGCCAACATCACCGCCGGCCACCTGGGATCACCGGAGGTCGGCGGCCGGCTGCTGTCGGCGCCCCGCATCCGCCGGCTCGCCGCCGGGCTGATGACCGCCTTCGACGTCCGGGCCGCGTCCCCGCGCCAGTTGATGCGTCGGCTGTCCGGCGGCAACGCCCAGAAGACGGTGCTGGCCCGGGAGTTCTCGCGCGACCCGGACCTGGTGGTGTGCGCCGAGCCGACCCGCGGACTGGACATCGCCGCGGCCGCCTTCGTCCGCCGGGAACTGGTGGCCCGCCGCGACTCCGGTGGCGCCGTGCTGCTGGTCTCCAGCGAGATCGAGGAGGTCGTCGCCATCGCCGACCGGGTCCTGGTGATGTCCCGGGGCCGGATCGTCGCCGAGTTCGTCGACCGTCGGCCCACCGAGGCCGAGGTCGGCCGGGCCATGCTGGAAGGAAGCTCCTCGTGACGACGCAGATCCCCGCCCCCGACCCCACCGAGAGCTCCCCTCGGGTCGGCTGGCTGCGGGCCGGGGCCCGCCGCGTGGTGCCGCTGGGCCTGCGCCAGTCGGTGCTGGCCGTCGTCCTCGGCCTGGTCGTCTGCTTCGGGGTCATCCTGCTGGTGGCCGACGACCCGGCGACCGCGTTCTCCTCGTTCCTGACCGGGACGTTCAAGACCCGGTACGCCTTCGGCAACATGATCGCCATCGGCACGGTGCTGATCTTCACGGCGCTCGCCGCGACCGTGTCGTTCCGGGCCGGCGCCTTCAACATCGGCACCGAGGGGCAGCTGGTCCTCGGTGGCCTGGTCGCCGCCGTGGTGGTGGTGGCGGTCCCCGGCCCGGGGATCCTCGCCCAGCTCGTCGCGCTCGTCTGCGCCGCCCTCGCCGGTGCCGCGTGGGTGGCCCTGCCCGCCTGGCTGCGGATCCGCTTCGGCACCAACGAGATCCTGACCACGCTGATGTTCAACTACATCGCCGCGGATCTCGCGCTGTTCCTGGTCAACCGGTTCTTCCGGGACAAGACCTCGGGGGCGGTGGAGACGCCGCCGCTGCCCACCGACCTCTGGTTGACCCGCCTGCTCGTGCCCTCACCGGCCAACGTCGGCGTCATCCTGGCCCTGCTCGTCGCGGCGGGTGCCTGGCTGGTGTTCGACCGCACCCGCACGGGACGGCGGATGGAGATCGCCGGCGTGCAGCCGGCTTTCGCGGAGTACCTGGGCATCCGGTCCACCCGCTACCTGCTCACCTCACTGCTGAGCAGCGGCGCGCTCGCCGGTCTGGGCGGCGGGGTCGCCGTCCTCGGCATCACCCACGCCTACGTCTCGGGCTTCTCGCCGCAGTACGGCTTCCTGGGTATCACGGTGGCCCTGATCGGGCGGCTCCGGCCCGGCGGGGTCGTCCTGGCCGCCTTCCTCTACGCGATGCTCATGACGGGAGCGACCTCCATGCAGTCGGCCTCGAACGTGCCGTTCGCCCTGGTCTTCGTGCTGCAGGGCGTCCTGGTCCTGCTCGTCACCAGCCAGCGGATCGGTGGGAGGTCCTGACATGAGCGGTGTCTCCGGATTCCTGGCCATCCTGCTGACCAGTCTGGTGCCGATCCTGGCCACGGCCATGGGCGGCATGTTCGCCGAACGGGCCCGCGCGTCCAACATCGCGTTGGACGGCTGCATGCTGGTCGCCGCCCTCGCGGCCCTGGCCGTGGGCACCGCGGTCGGCAACCCGTGGGTGGGCGTGGTCGCCGGCATGGTGGCCGGTGCGTTGTGGGCGGGGGTGCTGTCCGCGGCGGTCTACGGGCTCGGCTGCGACCTCATCATCGCCGGTATCGCGGCCAACCTGTTGGCCGTCGGGGCCAGCCTGCTCGTCGTGCAGGGCGTGTTGGGGTCCACCGGCACGTACGCCCCGACCGGCACCACCCTCATCCCGCGGCCCTCGCTGGGGTTCCTGGCCGACATCCCGGTCATCGGGCCCGCCCTGCAGAACCAGAGCGCCCTGGTCTGGGTCACCGTCCTGGTCACGGTGGCAGCTTCGATCGTGCTGCAGCGCACCCGGTTCGGCCTGCACGTCAAGGCGGTCGGGGAGTCCGACGAGGCGGCCCTGGCCGTGGGTGTCAAGCCCGTGCAGATCCGGGTGGCGGCGCTGCTCATCAGCGGTGCGCTGGCCGGCATCGGCGGGGCCTACCTGTCGATCAGCTCGGTCGCCTCCTTCAACTCGCAGCTCACCGGTGGTCTGGGGTTCATCGCCTTCGCCGCGGTCGTCTTCGGGCGGGCCACCCCGTGGGGCACGATCGGCGCGTCCCTGCTGTTCGCCGCGGCCACCTCGGTGGCCGTCCGGCTGCAGGGCACCGATCTGGGTCTGCAGCAGATCGTCCATGCTCTCCCGTACGTGGCCACCGTGGTCGCGCTCGCCGTCCAGGCCGTCCGGGAGAGCCGACGTCGGCGCTACGACGTCTCGATCACCCAGTACGTCCCCGCGATCATCCCGAAGGGCTGACATGTCCGTTCCCCCCGCCCCCCAGACCAGCTCGACCGCCGCCGCGTCCGGACCCGATCGCACCCCGGTGCTGGTCGACTGCGACACCGGGATCGACGACGCGATGGCGCTGCTGTACCTGCTGGCGCACCCGGACGTCGAGGTGGTCGGGGTGACCACCGTCTTCGGCAACAACACCGCCGCGCGCTGCGCCCAGAACACCCTGCGCGTGCTGGAACTGGCCGGGCGGCACGACATCCCGGTCGCAGTGGGCGCCGAGCAGCCGCTGGTCGGCGAGGTGACCTACCTGGCCACCCACGTGCACGGCGAGGACGGGCTGGGGGACACCGGGCTCCCGGCGGACATCCACGGTCGGCCCGTCGACGCCACCGCCGTGCAGCTCATCGACCGACTGTCGGCCGAGTACGCCGGCCGCCTGCGCATCCTGGCCCTGGCGCCGCTGACCAATCTGGCCCACGCCCTGGACGAGATCCGGGACATCACCGCCCGGGTGGTGGACGTGGTGGCCATGGGCGGCGCCGCGGATGCCCCCGGGAACCAGTCACCGGCTGCGGAGGCCAACGTCATCCACGACCCGGAGGCGGCCCAGCAGGTGCTCACCGCGGCGTGGCCGACGACCCTGGTGCCGCTGGACGTCACCATGCGCGAAGTGCTGACGGACGAGCACCGGCTCACCCTGGCCGCCGGGTCGCCGGCGGCGGCGTTCGTCGCCGCGGCCGCGGACTTCTACATGGGCGCCTACGGTCGGGAGTCCTTCGGGAAGCGCAGCTCGCCCTGTCACGACGCCCTGGCCGCCGGGGTGTTGACCGGTGACGTCGTCCCGCTCTCCGCGCCGACCATCGACGTCGTCGTCGACACCACGGACGGCCCCGGCCGCGGCGCGACCATCTGCGACACCCGGGCCCGCTATCGAGGGTTCACCGATCTGGCGCCCGGCAACTGCACGGTCGTGCTGGAGACCGACGGCCGCTTCCCGGATCTGCTGGTCGACCGCCTGCTGCACCCGGCGACGCGGTCGTGACAGGGAGGTTCACCGACCGGGTGGTGGTGGTCTCCGGCGCGGCCGGGGGCATCGGACGCGCCCTGGTCGGCCGTTTCGCCCAGGAGGGAGCGCATGTGGTGGCCACCGATCGGGACGAGGCCCTGCTGGACGCCCCGGCCGTGCGTGACCACGCCGACCGGGTCCGCCCCGTGCTGGCCGATCTGACCGATCCCGTCGCGGTCGCGTCGGTGCTGTCGGCGGCGACCGCGGTGACCGGTCGGGTGGACGTCCTGGTCAACAACGCCGGGCACTTCGGCGGCTCCACCCTGCTGGACACCACCGACACCGAATGGGACTGGTACCTGGATGTCAACCTGCGGACGCAGTTCCTCATGAGTCGCGCCTTCGTCGGGGCGATGGTCGGCCAGGAAGCGGTCGCCGGCGTGCGGGGGCGCATCGTGAACACCACCTCCCAGCTGGGCATCACCGCCCCGCCGGCCGCCCTCGGCTACACCGTGGCCAAGGCCGGGGTCATCGCCCTGACCCGGTCGATCGCCGTGGACTACGCGGGTGCCGGCATCGTCGCCAACGCGGTGGCCCCGGGGCGGATCATCACCGGCGACCACCCGGGGGAGGCCGACTACCTGCGGGACGGGACCGTGGACACCGCCACCGCGTATTCGTTGCGGCGCACACCCTTTCCGCGACTGGGTGCGGTGACCGACGTCGTCGGGTCCGTGCTGTTCCTCGCCGGCGACGACTGCACGTTCGTCTCCGGCGCGGTGCTCAGCGTCGACGGCGGCTGGACGGCGTCATGAGCCCGGGAACGTTCGACCTGGCCGGACGGGTCGCGGTGATCACCGGAGCCGCGTCCGGCATCGGGGCGGCGACCGCAGTGCGCCTGGCCGCGGCCGGTGCGGCCGTCGTCGTCGGCCACCATCCGCCGGACGGCCACGACGTCTCCGCCGTGCTCGACGAGGCGGTGGCCCGGGGGGCGGACCGGGACGCGCTGCGCGTCGTGCCCGTCGACGTCCAGGACCCCGCGTCGGTGCAGGAACTCGTCGACACGGCGGCGCGGGCCTTCGGCCGCGTCGACGTGGCCGTGGCCAACGCCGCCATCGCCCGCACCGCGCCGCTGCTGCAGATGACCGAGGCGCAGTTCACCCAGACCCTGGACATCGACCTGGCCGGGGTCTGGCGGCTGTTCCGCTCGGCCCTCACCCCGATGCGGGCGCAGGGTGGCGGACGGTTGCTGGCCACCACGTCCACGGTCGGCAACCACGAGGCCTGGGTGGACCACGCGCACTACGCGGCGGCCAAGGCCGGGGTCAGTGGGCTGGTCCGCAGTCTGGCCGCCGAACTGGGACCGGACGGGATCACCGTGAACGCGGTGGCGCCCGGGATCATCCGCACCCCCCAGACCCTGGACGCGGTCAACTCGCTCGGCGCGGCCGGGATCGACCGGACCGCGGGGCAGCAGCCGGTGCGCCGAGTCGGGGAACCCGCCGACATCGCCGCGGCATTCCACTACCTGGCCAGTGACGAGGCGTCCTTCGTCACCGGCCAGGTGCTGGTGGTCGACGGCGGGCGCACCCTGGTGCGCTGACCCGCCCGGCCGCGGACACTCGGCTGGGCGGTGGGTCTCACCGGGGCCGGTTGCGTTCCAGGTTCACCGCGCTGCTGATCAGCCCGATGTGGCTGAACGCCTGCGGGAAGTTACCGAGGAACTCGTCGGTGTGCGGGTCGATCTGCTCGGGCAGCAGCCCGACGTGGTTCACCCGGGCGCACAGGCTGTCGAACAGGGCCTGGGCGCGGTCGAACTCGCCGGAACCCACGAGGTTGTCCACCCACCAGAACGAGCACAGCAGGAACGAACCCTCCTCGCCTTCCAGCCCGTCCGGCGACTCGGTGTGCAGATACCGGTAGAGCAGACCGGTGTCGGTGCCGGCCGCGAGTCGCTCGGCCACCGCCCGGGTGGTGGCCGCCATCCGGGGGTCGTCCTTGGCGACCACGCGGCGCAGCGGCAGTGCGAGCAGGCTGGAGTCCAGCGTGCCGGGCTCGTCCAGGTGTTCGTTGAAGATCCCGCTGTCCTCGTCGAACGCACGCTCCAGCAACTCGGCCCGGATCGTGTCCGACAGCTCCCGCCAGTGCGCGACGTGATCGGTCCGACCGGTCGTCTCGGCGATCCGGGACAGCCGGTCGGCGGCCACCTGGCACATGGCGACCGAGTAGGTGAACGGCCGGCCGGTGTCCCGGATCTCCCAGATGCCGTGGTCCGGCGTGCGCCAGTTCTCCTCGGCGAGCCGGCCCAGCGCCAGCAGGGCCTCCCACCGGACGTCGTCGAGCTCACCCCCGGCGCGGACGAACTGCCAGGCGCAGTCGAGGATCTCGCCGTAGACGTCGTGCTGGATCTGATCCGCGGCGCCGTTGCCCCACCGCACGGGCGGCGACCCCCGGTAGCCCTCCAGATCGGGATCCTCCGTCTCCGGCCCGAGCGGCTCACCGTCCAGGGTGTAGAGCAGGTGGGGGCGCTGGTGCCGCATGCAGTTGTCCAGCACCCATTCCAGGAATCCGTCGGCCTCGGCGCTGAGGCCGATGCGACGGAGCGCGTAGACGGTGTAGGCGGCGTCACGCACCCAGGTGAAGCGGTAGTCCCAGTTCCGCTCGCCACCGATGGCTTCGGGCAGCGAGGCGGTGGGTGCGGCGACGATGGCGCCGTTGGGAGGGAAGTCGCAGAGCTTGAGGGTGACGGCGCTGCGCCGGACGAGATCGACGTGGCGGCCGGTGAAGTCGATGCATTCCGCCCAGTCCCGCCATACCTGTGCGGTGCGGTCGAGCGCGGCCCGGGCGTCGTCGGGGGAGTGCACGTCGGTCGGCCCGTCGGCCCAGCGCAGCACCAGGGCCACCGACTCGCCGGCGGTCAGGGTGACCCGTCCGTCCAGGTCGGCCAGGCCGGGGACCTCGCGGGTCACGGTGAGCCGCACGGTGGACCCCGCCCCGGTGACGCTGACCGCCCGGTCGTCGCCGTCGGCCTGCACGCCGCCCCGTCCGCTCAGGGTCGTGCGCAGCTCGACGGCGCCGTCGGTGACCGTGGCCAGGCGGACCAGCTCGCCCACGGCCGAGGACGCGTGCTCGACGAACGCGGAGTCGACGGTGAGGGCGTCCAGGATCTCCACGGTGCCGGTGTCGGTGGTGAGGACCGTGCGGGTCACCGCGGTGTCGGTCAGGTACTCCTGGTGCAGCGAGCGGATGGCCGCGTCGTCGGCCGGCCGCAGGGTCCACTCCCCACCGCGGGTCCGGTCCAGCAACGAGGCGAACAGGGCCGGTCCGTCGAAGCGGGGGAGGCAGAGCCAACGGATGGCGCCGTCCGTCCCGACCAGTGCGGCCGTGACGCCGTCGCCGATCAGGGCGTGGTCCTCGATACGGGGATAGCCGTCGACGGTCTCGCTCGCGGGGGGCAGGGTGATCATGATCCGACCCTGCCACAGCGGACCGGGGACCTGCGGTGAACCGGATCCACCGAGGTGGCGTCGCATCACAGCGGCACGGTCGGGCGGGGCTCAGGCCACGGAGCCGGGCGATCGCCCGCGTCGACGGCGCAGGTGGGACACGGCGGGGACGGCCAGGCCGACGACGACCACCAGCACGGCAGCGACGGAGATCAGATCGATGTGGTCGCGGACGAAGGGAATCCGCCCGAGGAAGTACCCGGCCAGGGTGACGGCGGTGACCCAGAGGACGCCACCGATGGCGGAGTACAGGGTGTAGACCCGCAGGTTCATCCGCGAGACGCCGGCCATGACGGTGGCCAGGGTGCGGACGACGGGCACGAACCTGGCCAGCACCACGGCGATCCGTCCGTAGCGCGCGAAGAACGCCTCGGCCCGCTCGACGTACTCCCGCTTGAGGAAGCGCGACCGGTCGGTGAACACCGCCGGTCCGACCTTCCGACCGATCGCGTACCCGACCACGTTGCCGACGAACGCCGCGACGGCCAGGACGGCGATGAGCACGGCCACCGGAACGTGCAGCCCCTGGCCGCCGGTGCGGGCCGAGGCCGCGAGCAGCCCGGCGAGGAAGAGCAGGGTGTCGCCGGGCAGGAAGAAGCCGAGGAGCAACCCGCACTCGGCGAAGATGATCAGCGCGACACCCAGGGTGGCCCAGGAACCGAATCCGTCGATCATGGTGGCCGGGTCGAGCCAGCCGGGGAGCAGGGCGGCGCTGGTCATGGTGGGCCTCTCGGGGCATGAGTGCGGGGGCGGGACGGACGCGACGGGGCTCAGGATCCGGCGGTGGGTGCGAGCCCGTTCTGGAAGGCGAACACCACGACCTGGACACGGTCGCGGAGTTCGAGCTTGGTCAGCACGCGCCCGAGATGGGTCTTGACCGTGGTCTCGGACAGGAACAGCTGTTCGGCGATCTCCGAGTTGGACCGGCCGGTCGCCACCTGGACCAGCACCTCCCGTTCCCGCGGGGTCAGCCGATCCAGCAGCGGGGCACCGGGACCGGGGGCCCCGGGAAGGCTGGAGGCGAAGGTGTCCAGCAGACGGCGGGTGACCCGGGGTGCGATGACCGCATCACCCCGGGCGACGGTACGGATGGCGGAGATCAGTTCCGCGGGTTCGACGTCCTTGAGGAGGAACCCGCTGGCCCCTGCGTGCAGCCCGGCGAAGGCGTACTCGTCCAGGTCGAACGTGGTGAGGATGAGCACCCGGGACCTCGGTGCTCGCTCCACGACCTGCCGGGTGGCCTCGATGCCGTCCGTACCGGGCATCCGCACATCCATCAGCACGACGTCCGGATCGAGGCGGACGGCCAGCTCCACGGCCTGACCGCCGTTGTCGGCCTCCCCGATGACGGTGATGTCGGGCGTCGACCCGAGGACCAGGCGGAAGCCCATCCGGATCAGCGGCTGGTCGTCGGCCAGCACGACCGTCGTCACGCCGCGGGTCCGTGCGTGCGGGCGAGGGTCGCCGTGACCTGCCAGCCGCCGCCCGGGCCAGGGCCGGCCTGGGCCGAGCCGCCGAACAGGGCGGCCCGCTCGCCGATCCCCAGGATGCCGTGGCCGGTGCCCCGGCCCCGGTGGCCGGTGTCCGGTCCGTCGTCGGTGATCCGGACCCGGAGCGCCGGGTCGTCGTACTCCAGACCCACCTCCGCGCGGCTCGCCCCGGCGTGTTTGACGGTGTTGGTCAGCGCCTCCTGCACGATCCGGTACAGGGCGGTCTGGGCGGTCGGGGTGACGTCGAAACGTCTGCCGTGCACGGTCATGTCGACCGTCAGACCGGTGGACCGGACCGTGTCGAGCAGGGTGTCGAGCGTGGCGATGGTCGGCGCCGGTTGCCGGGTGGCCGCGGACTCGTCGTCGCGCAGGACCCCGAGCACCCGCCGGGTGTCGGCGAGGGCGTCCCGGCCGGTGCGCGACACCTGCGCCATGGCGGCCCGGGCATCCTCGGCGCGGTCGGTCATCCGGGCGCCGTCGGCCAGCGTGATCATCACCGACAGGCTGTGGGCCACGATGTCGTGCATCTCGCGCGCGATCCGCGCGCGTTCGCCCGCCGCGGCGATGGCGGCCTGCTGATCGCGCTCCCGCTCCAACCGTTCCGCGCGCTCCTGCAGCACGGCGTAACCCCGCTGCCGGCTCTGCACCGTCGTGCCCAGGAGCAGCGCGGCGACCACGACGCCGGACAGCTGCACGAAGGTGCGGACCGGGCCGTCCTCGTGACCCCAGGTGAGGGTGGCCAGGACGACCCCGATCTCGAGAACGGACGCGGCCAGCAGGGCCCGGCCCCGACGACGGTGCGCCGCCACGGTGTAGAGCGCGATCAGCAGGGCGAGGTCGGCGGCGAGCTCGATCCCGGTGAGCCACTGCACGAACGCGATCGCGGCCAGGATCCCGAACACCACCAGGGGCGCCCGCCGGCGGAACACCACGGGCAGCCACAGGGCGACGTGCAGCGCCAGGGCCGTCCCGCCGCCGTTGCGTCCGACGGCGTCCGGCAGGGTGCCCAGGGCGAGCAGCAGGGCCAGGGCCGCATCCGCGGCCAGCGGATACCGGTTGGCCCGGCCGACCAGTGCCGCGGCCAGGCCGGCGCCGTCCTGGACCCGGGAGCGCCACCATCGCGGCCGCCCGACCGCTGCGGCATCGCGACCTCCGGTCCCCGGCATGAGGCGAGCCTGCCAGGAGCGGGCGGACGGGAGCGTGTGACGCAGGCTCGTCGGAGCGGTCATCCGGGAGCACCCGTCCACATCCGACCTGGCCGGTGGTCGAGCAGGGTGGCCGAACCACCCCGGAGCAGGACGGGGTGACGCCGCCCGAGAGTGCGCACGGTGAGGCAGGCCAGCAGCCAACCGGCACCGGTCAGCCAGCCACCGGCGACGTCGGTCGGCCAGTGGACACCCAGGTACAGCCGGCTGGCGCCAATGGCCAGCACCGCCGCCGCGACCAGGGCCCACCCGGCAGCACGTCGCCCGGCGGAGGAGAGCCGGGGGAGGAACACGATGGCGAGGACCCCGAGCACGGCGACCGACGCCAGCGCATGCCCGGACGGGAACGACTGATTGGTCTCGGTCACCAGGCGGAAGCCCTCCGGTGGCCGGACCCGACCGACGATCGGCTTGGACACGGTCACCAGCAGGCCCGCTCCGGCGGTGACCACGGCGACCAGAACGGCATCCCCGCGGCGCCCCGCCCGCAACCACAGCCACACCGCGGCCAGTGCGGCCAGGACGGCCATCACCCCGGTGCTGCCCACCTCTGTCGCCACCTTCGCCAGGACGGTCGTCAGGCCGGTGCGGTGGGTGACGAACCAGGACCAGACGGGCCGGTCGACCGCGGTCAACCCGTCACCCTCGGCGGCGGCATCGGCCAACCACCCGATGAGCAGCGCGATCAGCAGCAGGGTCGACCCGCGCACCACCAGGAACTCGCGCAGACCGCGATCGGCCCCCCGGGCCCGGAGCCGGGCCACCGCACCCACCACGAGAAGAGCCACGCCGACCAGCAGGTAGGGCATCCAGGTGACGCCGATCGCCGCGTCGGCCGGGGTGGCCGGGGCGTCCTGGGCCAGCACGGCCGGGAGCAGGGCGGGGACGCGCGACATGCTGACCTCGGGGTTCGGACTCGGCTGGACGGGGGTGCGATCAGGCACTCCGGCGGACAGGGTCGACGCTAGGAGGCCGACCGGGTCGCGCGCGTCCACCCACGGGCTCGTCCGATGGGCAGGCAGTGGCACCGGAGGTCGACCCCGGGTCCTTCTCGAGGATGACAGGCGGGCCACGGTCGTGCCCGGGCGCGGCGGGGTGGCCCGCGCGTAGCGTCCTGGGGATGACGCACGACGCCGATCTCAGCCCCGCCCTGCAACAACTCCTGGACTCGGTGCCGGAGTCGGGCCCGATCACCACCGACACCGTGCGGTACGCCGAGGGGGACACCGAGCTGGAGGGTTTCCTCGCCGCGCCGGCCGGGTCCGGTGGGACGCTCCCCGCCGTGCTCGTCCTGCACGACTGGTTCGGCGTCGTCGACCACGTCAAGGTGCGGGCCCGGATGCTCGCCCGACTGGGGTACGTCGCGCTCGCCGGCGACCTGTACGGCGCCGATGTCCGGCCCGCGAGCAACGAGGAAGCGGCCGGTCTCGCCGGGCGGTACTACGGGGACGTGGAGCTGTTCCGGGCCCGGGTGCTGGCCAACCTCGACGCGCTGCGTGCCGACCCCCGGGTCGACCCGGACCGCGTCGTGGTCATGGGGTACTGCTTCGGCGGGTCGGCCGCCCTCGAGGTGGCCCGCGCCGGTGCCGATGTCCGCGGGGTGGTGGCCTTCCACGGCAACCTCGGCACGGGCGCCCCGGCCGTCCCCGGCAGCATCACCGCATCCGTGCTCGTGCTCACCGGGGCCGCCGATCCGGTGGTGCCCGACACGGCCGTGGCCACGTTCCAGGACGAGATGCGCCACGCCGGGGTCGAGGACTGGCAGGTCGTCACCTACAGCGGGGCGATGCACGCGTTCGCCGTGCCGGACACCGATGCCCCCGGGATGGGCGCGGCCTTCCAGGAGAGGGCGAACCGCCGCTCCTGGCGGGCGATGGAGGACTTCCTGGCCGAGGTGTCGGCCTGACCCTCCCGGCCCGCCACGCGCTCGGGATCGGCGCCGCCCGGTCCCCGTCACACCATCGCCCGTTCGGGGGCCGGGCCGGGTAGCCTGACGTCGCTGATCCGCCAGCCGACCCGGGGTCGATGTCGCCGCGTAGCCGCCGCATCGTCGTGCCGGGCACGCATTCAGGTTCCACCCCGCCGACGGGGCTCCCATGCACACCGATCCCGCCTCCCACCCCTTCCTCCCCGACCGCATCCGGTCCTGCGCCGCGCGACCCACCGTCCGTCGGACGGGTCCGCACCGGTCGACGGACCCCGAGCCGGGTGACCCGACCGGGGTGGGTCGATCGGGCCGCCGCGAGGTCGGGGCCTCGGCCGGTGTCATCGCGGCCGCGTGCGCGGCCGCCGTCGAGGCCCTCCGCGACCGGCTCGCCGCCCGGCTCCGCGAGTCCGCCCTGCGGGAACTCGGCCGCGCGGTGGCCGACGTCCTCGACGATCCCGCCCTGTGCTGGGAGGTCGTCGCACCCGGCCACCGGGACACCGACCCGACCGACGGGCTGGAGCTGGACGGCCGTGGCCGGCTCGAGTGCCTGGTGCCCGATGTCGGCCGCCGGGACCCGGGTCTCCGTCCGGGCTACCGGGTGGTGACCAGCGACGAGATCGATCTCGCGCCGGGGCGGCGTGCCGCGCTCGACGCCTGGCTCGACCGCGAGACGGCCGCGCGGAACGAGCAGGAGACCCGGGCGGGCCGGCCGTGGCCGCGGCCGTGACGGTGGGGATCGAGGCCCACGCCGGCCCGCCACTCGGGCCGAGCCGGGGCGCACCCGCCGGCCGGGCGTGCGTCGAGTCGGGACGGGACGTGATCGCGGCGGGCGAGCCGTCGGGGGCCGGCACGGTCCTGGCCCGTGCGTTCGGTGTCGTGGCCGGTTCCCTCGACGCCGGTGCCGGCACCACATCGACCCTGCACACCGTGCTGCGGCTCGCGGTGGAGATGGTGCCCGGGGCATCGTGCGCCCAGGTCGTCCTGGCCGCCGACGGTCGGACCGTGCACGCCCCGCACGGTCGGTCGCTACCGGCCCAGGGGCTGCCCGGTCCCGTGCCGGACGGCGGGAGCTGTCCGTCGGGGACGGGCCGCTGCCGTCTGGATCTCGCCCTGACCTCCGGGGGTCGGGAGGTCGGGTCGTTGACCCTGTGGTGCCGCCATCCGCCGTCGGGCCACGAGCACGACCGGCGGGTCGGTGAGATCCTCGCCGCCCACGCCGCGGTCGCCCTGCGCCATGCCCTGCGGTACGAGGAACTGGCCGCCGCCCTGGACCGGGCGGACGTGATCGGGCGGGCCAAGGGCATCCTCATGGCCCGTCACGGGCTGGATTCGCAGCAGGCGTTCGACGCACTCCGCACCCGGTCGACGGCCCACGGGCACGATCTGCAGGTGTGCGCGGCGGAGGTGGTCGGTCGGGAGTGACCTCCGGGGCTCGTCAGCCGGCCGGCACCGACGTGGTGACGGTCAGCGCATCCGCCGCCTCGGACAGCTGGTGCTCGACGGTGATCCCGGCCAGCTCACCGGTGGATGCGACATGCGTTCCGCCACAGGGCAGGTCGACCTCGATGCCGTCCAGGGTTCCGCACCACCGGCGGCGCGCGGACAGGGTGCCGTCGCCCGCCTCGACGTGGGTCGCGGTGTCCTGGGCGAGCCAGCGGTCGAGCGTGGCCGCCTGCGCGGCCGCGACCGCGGCCAACTCGTCGGTCAACCGGGTCCCGTCGAACCCCTTCTTGCGCAGCGACTTCCCCAGTCGGTACACGTCCACGGCCCGACGGGGGGACAGGGTCGAGGAGGTGATCGCGAGTCGGTCGAACGCCGGGTGGCCCAGCGGGTCGGTGGCGACGGATCTGCTCCACAACGGGGCCAGCGCCGCGTCGAGGGCCAACGCGCCGAGGTGGCAGGCGGAGTGGGCGAGGGACAACGACCGGCGCCACTCGGCATCCACGATCACCTCGACACGCTCGCCCAGGGTCAGCGACGCACCCGGGTCGACCAGGTGCACGACCACCTCGTCGCCGGGGACCCGGCCGGCCGAGACGTCCACGGTGAGCAGGCCGTCGTGCAGGACGCCCTGTCGGACGTCGAGGAGGGCGTGGGTCCGTGCCGCCGAGAGCAGCTCGCCCCGGTCGGCCGGCTGGTCGGGCCAGGTGGGGGACACCGGGTGGGCCGCGGTGGCGTCCAGCACCACACCCAGCACGCCCCCGCCGTCGCGCCCGGTGAACCGGGCCAGGCCGACGACCGTTCCCGGACCGTGGGTCCCGCCCGTCGGGTAGGACACCCGGGTGGCCGTGGCGGAGGGGTGCAGGACGGTGTCGGTGACCGGGTGGCTCATGCCGTGACCTTCCTGGACGGGTGGGGGAGCAGGGCGCGGATCTGCGGGCGGATGTCGTCGAGCACGTCCGACACCGAGCTGTCGACCGCGGGCGCGGACGCCATGGCCAGCAGCATGACCGCCGAGACGACATGGGCCAGGACGCCTGCGGTGTCCGGCCCGATGGCGGGATCGTCGGCCAGGACGTCGGCGATCGCCTGTTCGGTCCGCCCGGCCAGTGCGCGGGCCTCCCGGTGGTGGGGCTCGTCGGGATCGCCGAACACCATCTCCCGGAGGTACGTCCGCCCGTTGCTCGGCCGGCTGCGGTTGCACGCCACGACCTCGGCGACGATCGCCATGACCGCGGTCAGGGCGTCGGGGGCGCCTTCCGCGGCGGCCCGACCCCGGTCCAGGGCGGCGGCGTAGGTCGCGTTCTGCACGAGCAGGAGCAGCTCGCCCTTGTTGCGCGCGTA
Source organism: Nakamurella flavida (assembly GCF_030811475.1). Taxonomy (NCBI): domain Bacteria; kingdom Bacillati; phylum Actinomycetota; class Actinomycetes; order Nakamurellales; family Nakamurellaceae; genus Nakamurella; species Nakamurella flavida. Next base: position 1,016,876 of record NZ_JAUSQV010000001.1, on the reverse strand, counting down.
CAGGAAGAGCGTTCCCGTCCCGATGTCCGCCCGCTCGGCGATCTCCTGGGTGGTGACCTCGTCGATGCTCCGCTCGGCGAACAGCTCACCGGCCGCGGCCACGATCCGGCCGAGCTTGTCCTGCTTGTTCCGCTCGCGGCGGCCCACGGACCCGGTCATCCTCCGGCCACCTCCTGGAATAGAATCTGAGTGCGGGCAGTTCTGAGGGTAGTCAGTATTTGCCGACCCGTCCGGGCAGCCGTCGGCCGCCCGATCCACCCGCACAGGAGCCTGCCATGCCCGCACTGCACGACGCCGTCGTCCTGGTCACCGGAGCCAACGGAGGCATCGGGACCCATTTCGTCCACGACGCGCTCGCCCGGGGCGCCGCCAAGGTCTACGCAGCCGCCCGCCGCCCGCTGACCTGGGACGACCCCCGGATCGTCCCGCTCACCCTCGACGTCACCGACCCCGCGTCGATCGAGGCGGCCGTGCAGGCCGCACCGGACGTCACCGTCCTGGTCAACAACGCCGGCGCCTCGGTGACGAGCCCCGGGATCCTGAGCCATACCGACGCCGAGATCCGGACGAACGTCGAGACCAACTTCCTCGGTCCGCTGTTCGTGGCCCGCGCCTTCGCGCCGGTGCTGGCCGGCCGGCCCGGCGCCACCGTCATCGACATCCACTCGGCGCTGAGCTGGTACGCCGTGGCCGGCATCTACAGCGCCACCAAGGCCGCTCTGTGGTCGGTCACCAACTCCCTGCGCCTCGAGCTCGCCCCGGTCGGGGTGCACGTCGTCGGCGTGCACGTCGGCTACGTCGACACCGCGATGGCCGCACACGCGACCGACCCGAAGCTCGACCCGGCCGAACTCGTCCGGATCGTCCACGACGCCGTCGAGGCCGGCGAGTACGAGGTGCTCGCCGACGAGACGTCCGTGCGGGCGAAGGCCGGTCTGAGCGCGCCGCTCACCGTCGTCTACCCGCAGCTGCCCGTCCCCACCGCCGGCCGCTGAGCCCGGCCCCGAGCACCCAGGAGCATCGCATCATGAAGGCATTCGTCGTCACCCGGTACGGGCAACCGCTGAACGAGGTCGAGGTCCCCGAACCCACGGTGGGGGAGCACGACGTCCTCGTCGAGGTACGGGCGGCCGGGTTGAACCAGCTCGACGAGAAGATCCGGACGGGTGAGTTCAAGCAGATCCTCCCCTACCCGCTGCCGTCGCCCCTCGGCCACGACGTCGCCGGCACCGTGGTGCGCGTGGGCGCCGGAGTCCGGAGGTTCGCTCCGGGCGACGACGTCCACGGCCGGCCCCGGGACGGTCGCATCGGGACCTTCGCCGGCCGGATCGCCGTCGCCGAGGACGATCTCGCCCCCGTGCCGGCGTCGATGACGATGGCCGAGGCGGGTTCGCTGCCGCTGGTGGCGCTGACCGCCTGGCAGGCCCTGGTCGAGCGGGGCCGGCTCCGACCGGGCCAGCGGGTGTTGATCCACGCCGGTGCCGGTGGGGTGGGTGCCCTGGCCATCCAGCTGGCGAAGCACCTCGGGGCCACCGTCGCCACCACCGCGAGCGCGGCCAACGCCGAGTTCGTCCGGGGCCTGGGCGCCGATGTCGTCATCGACTACCGCGCGCAGGATTTCACCGAGCTCGTCGAGGGCTACGACCTCGTCCTGGACAGCCAGGGCGGCGAGATCCTGACCCGGTCGCTGTCGGTCCTCCGGCCGGGCGGGAAGGTGATCGGCATCGCCGGCCCGCCCGATCCCGCCTTCGCCCGCGCGCGGGGCCTCAACCCGGTCCTGCGCCTGGCGATCACCGCGTTGAGCGGCAAGGTCCGACGCCGCGCCCGCAAGCTCGGCGTCGGCTACGAGTTCCTCTTCATGCACGCCGACGGCGACCAGCTCCGGCAGATCGACGGTCTGGTCGAGCAGGGCGTCCTGCATGCCACGGTGGGTCGGGTGGTCGCTTTCCCGGAGATCCCGCAGGCGCTGCGGACGCTCGGGAAGGACGGGGTGCGCGGCAGGACGGTGGCCACCCGCTGAGTCCGGCCCCGGGCGCCGGGACCGTCAGCCGCCGGCGGTCCGGTCGGCCGGATCCGTCGGCGTCCAGGTGGTCAGCAACTCCTCGTCGGCGGGCCCGGTGCGGTCGGGAGGCGCGCGTCGGAAGATCGGAGCGGGGGTCGGCACCGTCCGGCCGACCACCCGCACCCGCTCCTCCAGGGCGGCGCGGACCCGGCCGAACGTCACCGAGGCCGCGATCATCGCCAGGCCGCAGAGCAGGGCGATCAGCGCGGCGATGCCGCCGAGGGCGAACGGGGCGAGCAGGACGGTCAGCGCGGTGACCAGGGGGAGGACGACACCCGCCCCGAGCACCCACCCCAGCGCCGTCCGCACCCGGGCGGCGGACAGGAACAGCCGGCGGGACCCGGCCGGGAGCCGGGTGATCACCCGGACCCCGCCGAGCGCGCCGATCAGCGCCGCCCCGGCCAGGAGGACCGCGGAGAACATCACCGCGTCGGCCGACCGGAAGCGGTTCGCCGGGTCGGGCACGGTGGCCACCAGGAACAGCGCGGCGACCAGCAGCGCGGCGCTGGTCAGCAGCAACCACCGGTGCAGGGACCGGCGGAAGCGGCGGGAGGCCGGTGCGGGGGCCGGTCGGGGCCGCCCGGCGCCCGGGGCGCCGACGTACCCGGGGAGGAAGCTCAGCGCCCGGGTCCACATCAGCCAGGGGCCGAACAGGGCGGCCAGGACGACCAGCGGGACCCCCACGACGGCGGCGGGTGGATGCAGGGGCGTCAGCAGGACGGGCACGGCCAGTGCACTGCCGATCAGGGGCCAGCGCAGGGTCGTCGCCGCCAGCTGCCGGGTCACCACCGATTCCAGCCGGGTCCGGGGCCGCAGGGCCACCCCCGCCGCGGCCACCCCGAGCACGCCGGCCGCGCCGGCCACCAGCAGCCACCCCCGGGTCCCGCCGTCGCGCACCGCCCAGCACGCGGCCGCCACCCCACCGGCGATCAGGACGAGGGCGGTGGTGAACGCGCGGATGCGGGTGAACGCGCTGACCACCGGGCGGGCGTCCGGGATGACCTCGGCGAAGGTGCGCATCGGGTGCAGGGGGACGGTGAGGAGCAGGAACAGACCCAGCAGCAGCGCGCCGAGAGATCCGCCCAGCAGCATCAGGTCGGCGGACCGCCGGCCGATCAGCCCCACGACCCCGAGGGCCACGAGAGCACCACAGCCGAGGCCGCCCACCACGAACGGCACCGAGAGCAGGGTGCGGCGGGCCACGGGTCGCAGGGTCGGCCCGCGCAGCGACCTCGCCGCAGCGGCGGTGCGGACCAGGGCCAGGGTCGGCAGCACGATCAGGCCCAGGCTCACCGGCAGCCACCGCCACTCCTCGGGCAGCCAGGAGCCGAACAGCAGCACCGTCGTGAGCAGCACCGCCAGGGCGAACCGACGGTGCAGACCCAGGGACAGCCACCGGGCCGCGTCGGGATCGCCGGCGGCGACCATGGTCGACACCAGGGCCGAGTCGTCGACCGCCGGCCCGCGTCGGCGGTGCACCACCACCAGCGGCGGAAGGGTGTCGGCGACCGTCCGGGCGTCGAACAGGGCGTCGACGACCTCGCGCCGCAGTTCGGCCCGCGCCGCCGGGTCGGCGGTGACCCGGGCGGTCAGCCGGGCCAGGGCCCAGCGACTGCCGGCCCGGTCGAGGCCGGCCATCAACGGGACGGCCGTCGGGTGGTCCGGCTGCGTCGCCAGCACGCTGCCGATCGCACCGACCGCCCGCTCCCGGTCGTCGGTGGCCAGATACCCGAGGGCCAGCGCCAGCATGGCCTCGGCCTCGTCCGGGTCCTGGACCACGGCGATCTTGGCCACCCCCAGCGCGGCCAGCGGGCGGGCGGCGGCGCGCAGCGACTGGGCCAGCCCTACCAGCGTGGCCGTCGTCCCGCCGCTGCTGTGCACGGCGTCCTGCGCCACGGGGACCGATTCCACGGCCCGGCCGGTCGACCGCAGCACCGCGGCCAGCAGACGCAGGCCCCACTCGTCGTCCGGTTCGTGCGCGAGTGCCGCCCGCACGGTGGTCTCCGCGGCCGGCAGGTCACCCAGATCCAGCTGGGCGCGGGCGGCCCAGCGCAGGGCGTTCGCGTCGTCGGGGTGCTGCGCGAGGTGGGCGCCGATCTCCTTCAGGGCCTCCGCCGGGTGCCCCACCTCGAGGTGGGCCTGCCAGCGCCGCGGCCCACCGCCGGCCGTCAGAGGAGTTTCCGCTCGGCCAGGTAGGCCAGCAGGTCGTCGTACTCGCCCCCGGCGTTGCCGTAGGCGACGACGGTGCGGGCGGATTCCAGCCAGGGCAGGGTCGACGGCCCGATCTCGGCCAGCACCCGGTCGAAGTCGGCCATCCCGATGGGCCGGACCTGCCCGGCCCGCACCGAGTCGGCCAGGGCGAGTTCGGCAGCCGAGTCGCAGAGATGCTTGAGGTCGGCGCCGGAGTAGTCGGCGGTCGCGGTGACCAACCGCTCCACCGCGATGCCGGCCACCGGACGGGTCGACAACTGGGCCCGCAGCATGGCGCGGCGGGCCTCGGTGTCCGGCGGCAGGACGAGCACCGTGCGGTCGAAGCGGCCCGGCCGCCGCAGGGCGGGGTCGACGTCCCACGGGGCGTTCGTCGCGCCCAGCACGAAGAGGTCCTCGTTGTCCGCGCCGACCGAGTCCATCTCGGTGAGCAGCTGCTGCACCGCACCCCGCAGGCCCGACCAGCCGGACCCGATCCGCGACCGCCGGTGCCCGATGGCGTCGACCTCGTCGAAGAACAACACGCACGGCCCGTTGCGCCGGGCGTACCGGAACAGCTGCTGGATGTTCTTCTCGGCCGCCCCCAGCCAACCGTCCAGGATGTCGGCCATCGACACACTCGTGAACGAGGCGCCCATCTCGCCGGCCAGGGCCCGGGCGATGTACGTCTTGCCCACCCCGGGCGGCCCGTACAGCAGCAGGCCGCCCCGCAGGGTCTTGCCGAACGCGGCCGCCATCTCCGGATTGCGCATCGGACCGAGGAACGCGACCTCCAGTCGGTCCTTCACGTCCTGCATCCCGGCCACGTCCGCGAGACGGATGTCGACGGTGCGTTCCACCTCCACCGGGGCGTCGTCGAGGTCCTCGGCGACGAACGGCGGCGGGACGTCCACACCCACGTCGTGCTCGGCGGCGGACCAGTCGAAGCTCGGTGTCCCGTCCGCTTCGTCCGCCGGCTCGTCGGCGTCCGGTGCGAGCCCAGGGGTCTCGTCCTCGTCCGGTCGGCCCGATGGGCCGGGCCCGTCGGGGGCCGGCTCCCCGGCGGCGCCACCGGACGGCCGGGTCGGGTCGGGTCCCGGTGCGCCGCCCAGGACCCGCTGCAGCGCGGCCCGGGCGGGAGCCGAGGTCGGCTCCCGGCTCAGCACGGCGGCGACGGAGGCCAGGGCCTCCTCCCGCCGTCCGGCTGCCAGCAGCAGGTCGGCCAGATGCAGGCGGACGACCGCGTTGGCGGGGTCGGCCTCCAGGACGGCCTGCAGGGCCGTGATGACTGCGGTGTCGTCGGCGGGCACGGGCCGGAGTCTAGGTCCGGAGCCGGGCCGGATCCCGGTGTGTCGCTCTCCCGGGAGCAGTCACGCCGGTCGAACCGGTGACGGTGGCTGTGCGTCGTCTGGCGCCGGGTCAGCGAACGAGCCCGGCCACCATCCGGGGTCGCAGCGTGCCGTCGGCCAACCCGAAGTGCACGAGGTCGTCGAACGAGCGCTGTCGACGGGCGGCCGAGCGCACCCCGGCGTCGATGACGGCGGGCCAGCGGCCGGCCGAGGCGACCAGCGAGGTGTGCCGCAGGTGCCGACCCAGCCGGTGCCGCATGGCCCGCCGGTACACCGCCCCCGCCCGCGCTCCCCGGACGGCGGCGCCCCCGGCCAGCGCGCCGGACACGATCGCGTAGTAGATGCCCTCCCCGGTCAGCGGGTGGATGAGCGACTGCGCGTCGCCCACGAGCAGGACCCGGCCGTCGGGTATTCGCGGCCGGCCGGTGGACAGTGGCAGCCGGTGCCCGCGCAGCCCCTGGACCTCGCCGACATCGGGCAGCAGGCGATGCAGTGACTCGGCCATCTCCGCCCGACTCACCGGCGGGCCGTCCAGCAGATGCCCGTACCCGACATTGGCGGTGCCGTCGCCGACCGGGAAGTTCCAGGCGTAGGCGGGCCAGCGGCGGTCGGTCATCGTGATCATCTGGGTGCGGGCGTCCGCCGGGACCGGCGCGTAACCGCGCAGGGCGACGGCCACCGTGCCCGATCGGGGAGCGGGCACCCCGGCGGCCCGGCGGACGAGCGACTCGGCCCCGTCGGCCCCGATCACCGCCCGGGCCCGGAGCAGCCCGTCGACCTCCACTCCGTCGGTCCGGACGACCACCCCGGTCACCCGGTGCCGGCGCAGCTCGACCCCGCGGGCGGTCACGTCGGCGACCAGCCGGGCGTCGAACACCCGGCGCGGGACGACGTGCACCGGGTGGGCCATGTCCCGTTCGGCCACCGGGCCACCCGGTCCGGTCAGCCGCAACCGACGGAGCGACGGGTAGCCCTCGGCCACGGCTCCGGTGTCGAATCCCAGATCCCGCAACGCATCCCAGGCCTGCGCGGCGATGCCGTCGCCGCACACCTTGTCGCGGGGGAAGTCGGTGCGGTCCAGCAGCAGCACCCGAGCGACCGGGTCGGCCTGCCGGGCCGCGGCGGCGGCCGCGCACCCGGCGGGTCCGGCGCCGACCACGATCACGTCCCAGGCCGTGGCGCGGTCGGCCGGGGTGACGGTGCTGCGAGAGCTCACCCCGGCCACGCTACGGACCCGCCTCCGTCTCCCGGTCGGCCGGCGCACGTCCGCCGTGGCGCGGGCGCGTGGCCGCGGCAGGCGGGCGGTAGCGTCGGGCAGCGTGAGCGACGGGGACCTGGGACTGTTCGCGGTGGCGCAGCCCGACGGCGGGCCGGCCGGCGCCCCGGTGGCGCCGCGCCCGAGTGGCCCGACGGACGACCGCTCGCGGGACCCGAAGGCGCCGCTGGCCACCCGGATGCGTCCGCTCACCCTGGACGAGGTGGCCGGGCAGAAGCACCTGCTCGGCCCGGGCGCCCCGCTGCGCCGGTTGGTCGAGGGCGGTGCGCCGTCCTCGATGCTGCTGTACGGGCCCCCCGGGACGGGCAAGACCACGCTGGCCATGCTGGTGGCCGGGGCGACCGGCCGCCGCTTCGAGCAGCTGTCCGCGGTCTCGGCCGGCGTCAAGGAGGTGCGTGCGGTCATCACCGGCGCCCAGCTCTCGCTGCGCACCACCGGTGAGCAGACCGTGCTGTTCATCGACGAGGTGCACCGGTTCTCCCGGACCCAGCAGGACTCGCTGCTCGGCGCGGTGGAGGACCGCACCGTCATCCTCATCGCCGCCACCACCGAGAACCCGTTCTTCTCCGTGGTCTCCCCGTTGCTGTCCCGCTCGCTCGTGCTGCAGCTGCAACCGTTGCAGGACACCGAGATCGACGAGCTGGTGGAACGGGCGGTGCGGGACGACCGGGGACTCGGCGGTCGGTACACCCTGGCACCGGACGCCCGGGCGCATCTGCTCGCGCTGGCCGGCGGGGACGCCCGGCGGGCGCTCACCGCCCTGGAGGCCGCAGCCGGGTCGGTGCCCGAGCCGGGGTCGGACGCGCAGGGGCCGGCCGAGATCGATCTTCCCGCGGTGGAGCGGGCGGTCAACCGGGCCGCGGTGCGCTACGACCGCTCCGGCGACCAGCACTACGACGTCATCAGCGCCTTCATCAAGTCGATCCGGGGCAGCGACGCCGACGCCGCCGTGCACTACCTGGCCCGGATGATCGAGGCGGGGGAGGACCCCCGGTTCATCGCCCGGCGGTTGATGGTGCACGCCAGCGAGGACATCGGCATGGCCGACCCGACCGCGCTGACCACGGCGGTCGCCGCGGCCCAGGTCGTCCAGCTCGTCGGCCTGCCGGAGGCGCGCATCGCCCTGACCCAGGCGACCATCCACCTGGCCACCGCCCCCAAGTCGAATGCGGTGATCATGGCCATCGACGCGGCCATGGCCGACGTCCGGTCCGGGCTGGCCGGCAGTGTCCCGCCGCATCTGCGGGACGGCCACTACCCGGGCGCGGCGGCGCTGGGGAACGCGAAGGGTTACGTCTATCCACACGACCGGCCCGATGCCGTCGTCGCGCAGCAGTACCCGCCGGACGAACTCGTCGGGCGGGACTACTACCGTCCGGTGGACCGCGGCCATGAACGCACCGTGGCTCAGCGGGTCTCGTGGCTCCGGCAGCTGATCCGCACCGGCCGTCGTCGAACAGGGGAGTGACCATGCCGTCGAACACGTCACCCAGCGGGGTCCCGCAGCGGACGTCGGCCATCCGGGTCAGCCGGACCGGCGGCCCGGAGGTGCTCGAACCGGCCGAGATCGACGTCCCTGCACCGGGTCCCGGTCAGGTCGTCGTGCAGGTCGCGGCGGCCGGGGTGAACTTCATCGACATCTACCGGCGCAGCGGGGTCTACCCGACCCCGCTGCCGAACGTTCCGGGATCCGAGGGCGCCGGGACCGTGCTGGCCGTCGGTCCGGACGTGGACACCGGTGTGGCCGTGGGGGACCGGGTCGCCTGGTCCGATCTGCCCGGCTCCTACGCCGGGGTCGTCGTCGGTGCCGCGGACGTCCTGCTCCCCGTGCCCGACGGGGTCGATCTCGAGCAGGCCGCCGCGTTGCCCCTGCAGGGGATGACCGCGCACTACCTGGCCGCCGACTCCTATCGGATCGCGCCGGGGGACACCGTGCTGGTGCACGCCGGGGCGGGCGGCGTGGGTCTGCTGCTCACCCAGATCGCGAAGATCAAGGGCGCCCGGGTGATCACCACCGTCTCCACGGAGGCCAAGGGCGAGCTCTCCCGGGAGGCCGGGGCCGACGAGGTGCTCGTCGGCTACGAGGGTTTCGTCGACCGGGTCCGGGAACTGACCGGCGGGCAGGGCGTGCAGGCCGTGTACGACGGGGTCGGTCTCGACACCTTCGACGGATCGATGGACGCGCTGGCCGTGCGCGGGTTCCTGGTCCTGTACGGCGGGGCCAGCGGTCAGGTGCCGCCGGTCGACCCGCAACGCCTCAACCGCGGCGGCTCGCTGTCGCTGACCCGCCCCACGCTGGTGCACTTCACCCGCACCCGGGCCGAACGGCTCGCCCGGTCCGACGAGCTTTTCGGGTGGATGGCCGAGGGGCGCCTGATCGTGCGCGTCGGTGGTCGGTACCCGTTGGCCGACGCCGCCCGGGCCCACGAGGACCTGGCCGCCCGGCGCACCACGGCCAAGCTGCTGCTCGTCCCCTGAGCGGACCCCAGCAGCACCACCAGCTACCGCAGCACCACCAGCGGGCCGCGCAGGCGCTCGCCGTCCGGTGTCGTCCAGGTGCCGCTGACCCCACCGCCGTCGGGGACGGGTCCGGCGGCCAGCCGGTGCACGATGCGCAGGTCGGCCACCGAGACCGTCCCGCTCACCCCCTCGACGCGGACGGACGGGTCGAGGGTGTCGGTCTCGCTCTGCGCTTGGGCCTGCACCGCGCCGTTGCAGAACGCGGCCAGGGCGGACAGCAGGACCGGGTCGTGCTCGCCGTCGTAGACCCAGCGGGTGCCGAGCACGCCGTGCTCCGCCCGGCCGATCAGGGCCCCGTCGGTGGGTGAACCGTCGTCGCCGGTCGGCGGAGCCCCGCGGTAGGTGACCGGCACGTGGTAGACGACCGGGTCCGCGCCGGCCGTGTCGACCACGTGCATGAACTCGATGCCCACCTCGCCGGCCGGGTCGTCCAGCCGGAAGCCGCCGGCCCGGGCCAGTTCCGGGGCCGCATCCTGCCGGACGTACCAGGGTCGGTTCACGATCCAGGCGGCGACCAGGTCGAGCTTGCCGGGGGTGAGGGTGGTCCGGAAGATGGTGGACACGGTCGTCCTTCCTGCTCGGGGGTGATCATCAGTGTCTCCGATGTCGCGGCCCGACCTGGCTGCAGAACCCCTCGGCGATCAATCCGCCCTCGCACGCCGTGGTCGGGGCACGGGCGTTCGCCGAGGAGAACGCCTGACCCACCGGTCGGCCGGGTGCCCCTCGTGCCGTGCCCCGGGGTCGGGAGACCCGGCGGGCCCGGGTCGGCGTGCTGCCGACCCGGGCCCGGGTGATCCGTGCGTGCCGGTCAGCGCACCCAGACCGCGGCGTCGCCGGGCAGGGTGCCGTCGCCCGGCAGCTCGACACTGGCCAGCACGACCTCGCCGGCGGGCAGCGGGATCGGGGTCGAACCGGTGTTGCAGACGACGCGGATCGCCCCGTTGCGCAGGGCGACCGCGTCGGCGCCCGGGGTGGACTCCCAGCTCAGCGAGCCGGCGCCCAGCTGGAACTCCCGGCGGGCGGCCAGCGCCGCCGTGTACATCTCCAGGGTCGATCCCGGGACGCCGCGCTGCTTGTCGCGGGCCAGCCGCGCGTAGGCGGCGGGCTGGGGCAGCCAGGTGAGCCCGGTCGGGCCGAACCCGGCCCCGGGTGCGTCGCCCTCCCACGGCACCGGGACGCGGCAGCCGTCGCGGCCGGCCTCGGTGTGCCCGGAGCGCCACCAGGTCGGGTCCTGACGCAGGTCGTCGTCCAGATCGGTGTGCTCGGGCAGGCCGAGCTCCTCACCCTGGTACAGGTAGGCCGAACCGGGCAGGGCCAGCATCAGCAGCGTGGCCGCCCGCGCGCGGCGCAGGCCCAGCTCGGCATCGGGCTGGTCGTCCACCGCGCGGATGCCGGCGTGCAGGCCGCCGGCCCGCTTCAGGCCGAACCGGGTGGCGTGCCGGACGACGTCGTGGTTGGACAGCACCCAGGTGGTGGGTGCGCCGACGGAGTCGTTGTTGGCCATCGAGGCCGAGATGACCTCCCGCAGGGTCGCGGCGTTCCACGGCGCGGCCAGGAAGTCGAAGTTGAACGCCTGGTCCATCTCGTCCGGGCGGACGTAGAGGGCCAGCCGGGACAGCGGCTGCACCCAGGCCTCGGCGACCAGCATCCGGCCGGGGGTGTACTCGTCCAGCACGGCCCGCCAGCTGCGGTAGATCTCGTGCACGCCGTCCAGATCCAGGTACGGCGAGGGCGCGCCCTCGATCTCGGACTCCCCGTCGGGGCTGGTGAAATGACCGGCCGGGTGGCCGTCGGAGTCCAGGGCCACGTCGGGCAGGGCCTGGTCCTTGATCATCGAGTTGGCCACGTCGACCCGGAAGCCGTCCACCCCGCGGTCGAGCCAGAACCGCAGGATCGACAGGAACTCCTCGCGGATCTCCGGGTTCTCCCAGTTCCAGTCGGGCTGCTTGGTGTCGAACAGGTGCAGGTACCACTGGCCGGGGGTGCCGTCGGCGTTCGTCGTCCGGGTCCAGGCGGGGCCGCGGAACATCGACGGCCAGTTGTTCGGCGGCAGGGACCCGTCCGGGCCGGAGCCGTCCCGGAAGATGTACCGCTCGCGTTCCGGGGAGCCGGGGGCCGCGGCGAGGGCCTCCCGGAACCAGCGGTGCTCGTCGGACGAATGGTTCGGGACCAGGTCGACCACGAGCTTCATGCCCAGCTCGTGGGTGCGGGCCAGCAGTGCGTCGAAGTCGGCCAGGGTGCCGAACAGCGGGTCCACGTCGCGGTAGTCGGCGACGTCGTACCCGGCGTCGGCCTGCGGCGAGGTGTAGAAGGGCGACAGCCAGACGGCGTCCACGCCCAGGTCGGCGAGGTCACCGAGACGAGCCGTGATGCCGGGCAGATCGCCGATGCCGTCGCCGTTCGCGTCCGCGAACGAGCGGGGATAGATCTGGTAGACCACCGCCGTGCGACGCCAGTCGTGCGCGTCGACACCCTCGGGAGCGCCGCCGTGACGGATCTCGGTGGAGGGGCCGTCGGCGGAGGCGCGGCCGGCATCGTCCGTGCGGCTGGTGCTGGGGGTGGACGTGGTCATCGGGTGTGCGGTCTCCCTGGGCTCGGTGGTCGGTGCGCGCGGAGGTGCGGTCGAGTGCCGATCGACGGGCGACGGCCCGTGAAGGATCCCGCCGAGGAGTCCCGCACGACAAATCCCGGCCCCGATCCGGTCATCCCCGCGGCGGCGACGGGAAGAGCCGGCGGGCCACCGGGGCTGCGCCGATCCCGTGCAGCAGCAGGCTCACCGACACGGTGAGCACCATGATCTGCAGCACGGTGATGGTGGTGTCGTCGTCGATGGCGTTGACCGCCAGCAGACCGAAGACCAGTGAGGTCACGCCCCGCGGGCCCAGGAGGGACAGGGCGAAACGCTCGGCGGCCGTCGTGCCCGACCGGACGAGGGCCAGCCCGACGGGGACCAGGCGCAACAGGGTGAGGGCCAGCACGGAGACCACCACCACCGGCCAGTCGACGCCGGAGAAGAAGACGACCCCGGCGAGCACGCCGAACACGAACCACAGCCCCAGCGAGGTCGTCTCGACCACGTCCTTGGTGAAGCCGGTGAACTGCTCGGTCTCCTCGCGGAGGATCAGGTGCACGGCCACCCCGCTGATGAACGCGGCCACGAACCCGTTCCCGTCCAGCAGCACCGCGATGCAGTAGGTGGTGAGCGGAACGGCCAGCATGCCGATGCGGATCGAGGTGTCCTCGCTCCAGCCGCGTGCCCGCGCGACCCGGACGAGCAGTCCGTAGACGGTGCCGGTACCCAGCCCGACGGCCAGCGCGACGGCGCTCGCCCCGAGCGCCTCGGCGAGCACCGCGGAACCGGACTCCGATCCAGGATCGGATCCGGCGGCCGACGTGGTCACGGCGGCCAGGGCGACGGCGAAGACGGGGGCGACGATCCCGTCGTTCAGGCCGCTCTCCACGTTCAGGGCCGAGCGCACCCGCAGCGGTAGTCGGGCCTCGGCCAGGATCCCCGGCGCCGGCGACAGGTCGGTGGGCATCACGATGCAGGCGATGACCACGGCGAGAGCCACGGGGTGTCCCGGCAGGACGAGCACCCCCACCGCTGCCGCGAGGGCCAGGGAGAGGGGCAGAGCGACGAAGAGCAGGCGGCTGGAGACGGCGGGGCTCGATCCGAGCATCCGCCCGCGCACGGCGATGGCGTCGGAGAACAGCAGGGTGGCCAGGATGAGTTCGATGATCTGCTCGGTCACCGGGAAGTCGAGCACCTCGATGATCTCCGGCCGGACGAACAGGCCGACCACTGCGCCGAGCACGGCGAGGACGAGGGCCGGCGACACCCGCCACGTCTCGAGGCGACCGGCGGCCAGCGACCAGACGGCGATGCTGCCCACGCAGCACAGCAGGGATGCGGCGAGCACTACGCCGACCCGGCGGGAGCCACACAGGACACCGGACGCCCCTTCCGTGCGGGGTGGGACGGACACCGGTGGCGGCGGTCGGGCGGACCCCGCGTGCCGCCGACAGGGCAGCGAAACACAGCGTCGGTGAGGTCGGGCTCAGGTGAGGTGCACCCCGGTGCGTCCCGCCGAGGTTCCCGTCCGACGGACCACGCCGTATACCCTCAGCCGAACGCGATGACGCCCCCGGCACCCGGCGGGCCCGTCGCGTGGTCCGTGGAGGGCAGGTCGGTCACCACAGGGGCCGGGCGGGGACGCGGTGTCGTCCCGGGCCGGCAGGTCGGGGAAGGAACGCCAGCACACGTGAAGCGCATCCACTATTTCGCGGCCGGGGTCGCCCTGGGCGCGATGTCCATGCGACGCACCCGGCGGGCCAAGGAAGCGGCGCGGGCCGCGATGGCCGCCCAGCTGACCCCGTCGGCCATCGCCGCCGACGTCGCCGACGCCATCGCCGAACTCGGCAACGCGGTGGGCTCCTTCGCCTCCGACGTCCGCCAGGGTGCGCTGAACCGGCAGGCCAGCTACCGCCCGGTCATCGACAACACCACCGGCGCCGTGCTCATGGTCGGTCCCGAATCCGCCGGGCCGGACGCGTCCCCTCCCACCGTGGTGGCGGCCGACCCGCCGCCGCGCCGGTCGGCCCGCCGCAGCGCCTGACCTCCCCGGCCCCCCGGCACCCCCCCCGCGGGCGCCGGCCCCCGCGCGACCGTCGATCCGGCGGACCGCAGCCCAGCAGATCCGATCGAGCCCGGCACGGGCCCGGTCCCCGGCAGTGATGGAGCGATGACCCCGTGCAGACCCATGAGATCCGGCAGCGGTTCCTGGATCACTTCGAGCGGGCCGGGCACACCGTCGTCCCCTCCGCCTCGCTGATCAGCGAGGATCCGACCCTGCTGTTCACCGTGGCCGGCATGGTCCCGTTCAAGCCGTACTTCCTCGGCCAGAGCACCCCGCCCTTCCCGCGGGCGACCAGCGTGCAGAAGTGCGTGCGCACCCTGGACATCGACAACGTCGGCATCACCACCCGGCACAACACGTTCTTCCAGATGGCCGGGAACTTCTCGTTCGGCGACTACTTCAAGGCCGGCGCGATCCAGCACGCCTGGACGCTGCTCACCGGCTCGCTGGCCGACGGCGGGTACGGGCTCGACCCGGACCGGCTGTGGGTGACCGTGTTCGAGAAGGACGACGAGTCCGTCCAGCTGTGGCAGGAGATCGCCGGGCTGCCCGCCGAGCGCATCCAGAAGATGGGCATGGCCGACAACTTCTGGTCCATGGGCGTCCCCGGCCCGTGCGGTCCGTGCTCGGAGATCTACTACGACCGCGGGCCGTCCTTCGGCCCCGACGGCGGGCCGCTCGCTTCCGACGAGCGGTACCTGGAGGTCTGGAACCTCGTCTTCATGCAGGACATGCGGGGCGAGTCCAGCGGTCTCGGCGGATCCCACGCCGCCGACTTCGACATCCTCGGCCCGCTGCCCAGCCAGAACATCGACACCGGACTGGGTGTCGAACGGATGGCGCTGGTCCTGCAGGACGTCGACAACGTCTACGAGACCGACCTGTTGCGGCCCATCATCAGCAGGATGGAGGAACTGTCCGGCCGGACGTACGGGCAGGACCCCCAGGCCGACATCCGCATGCGGGTCATCGCCGACCACAGTCGCTCCGCCACCCTGCTCATCGGCGACGGGGTCACCCCCGGCAACGAGGGCCGCGGGTACGTGCTGCGCCGGCTGGTCCGGCGCACCGTCCGCGCCGCTCGGCTGATCGGCGTGACCGAGCCCGTGATCGGCACCCTGTTCGGCGTCGTGCGGGACCTGATGAGCCCGTCCTACCCGGAGCTGGCCACCGACTTCGCCCGCATCGAGAAGATCGGTGTCACCGAGGAGAAGGCGTTCCTGCGCACCATCGCGTCGGGCACCAAGCTGTTCGCCGTGGCCGAGCAGGAGACCAAGGCCGAGGGTGCCACCGTGCTGCCCGGCGCCACCGCGTTCACCCTGCACGACACCCAGGGCTTCCCGATCGACCTCACCCTGGAGATGGCGGCCGAGGCCGGGCTGACCGTCGACGTCGCCGGGTTCACCCGGCTGATGGAGGAGCAGAAGACCCGGGCCCGGGCCGATGCCAAGGCACGCAAGGGTTCCCTCGCCGACCTCTCGGTCTACCGGGGTCTGCTGGCCGACGGCCCGACCCGGTTCACCGGGTACTCCGAGCTCGTCTCGGAGGGCATTGTCACCGGTCTGCTCGTCGACGGCGCACTGGTCGACACCGCCGCCGAGGGGCAGGTGATCGAGCTGGTGCTCGATCAGACCCCGCTGTACGCCGAGTCCGGCGGGCAGGACTCCGATGCCGGGTGGATCGTCGGACCGCACGGCCGCGCCGAGGTGCTGGACGTGCAGAAGGTCGACCGCAAGCTGACCGTGCACCGCGTCCGGGTCACCGACGGCGAGCTGGTCGCCGGCTCCACCGTCACCGCGCACGTCGATCCGGAATGGCGCCTGGGTGCCCGACAGGCGCACTCCGGCACCCACGTGGTGCACGCCGCACTCCGGCAGGTGCTCGGCCCGCAGGCCCTGCAGGCCGGCTCGTACAACAAGCCCGGCTACCTGCGGCTGGACTTCTCGTTCGACACCGCGCTCACCGCGGCGATGCGCAGCGAGATCGAGGAGGTCTCCAACCGGGCCATCCGCGCCGATCTCGGGGTGCGGGTCGTCTACGGGACCCAGGCCGAGGCGGCCGCGATGGGCGCGATCGCGCTGTTCGGCGAGACCTACGACGACACCGTCCGGATCGTGGAGATCGGCGGGCCGTGGTCGGTCGAGCTGTGCGGTGGCACCCACGTCGAGCACTCGTCGCAGATCGGACCGCTCGCGCTGACCAGCGAGTCCTCCGTCGGCTCCGGGCTGCGCCGCGTCGAGGCCGTCGTCGGCTTCGAGGCGTTCCAGCACCTGGCCGCCGAGCGGGCCCTGGTCCACCAGGTCGCCGGGCTGCTGAAGGTCCCGGCCGCCGAGGTGCCGGGCCGGATCGAGACGCTCACCGAGCGGCTGCGCCAGGTGGAGAAGGAGCTGGCCGCGGTCCGCGCCGCCCAGCTGACCGGTTCCGCCGCCGCCATGGTCGACGGGGCCACCCGGGTCGGGGCCGTCGATCTCGTCGCCGCAGCCCTGCCCGAGGGCACCTCGGCCGCCGACGTCCGCACCCTGGCCACCGATCTGAAGAACCGGATGTCCGGTCGGCCGGCCGTGGTCGCCCTGTTCGCGCCGTCCGCGGACGCCGTGGCCTTCGTGGTCGCCGTGACGGCGCCCGCGGTGCAGCTCGGGGTCAAGGCCGGCGACCTGGTCAAGGCGTTCGTCCCGCAGGTGGGGGGCCGCGGGGGCGGCAAGCCGGACATGGCCCAGGGCGGCGGCAGCAACCCCGCCGGCGTCCCGGCGGCCATCGCCGAGCTGCGCAGCGTGTTGGGGGACGACAGGGCGTGATCCCGACCCCGAGTGGTACGGAGGGTGACCGGCGCCGGGGGGTGCGCCTGGGAATCGACGTCGGTACGGTGCGGGTGGGGGTCGCCAGGAGCGACCCCCTCGGCATGTTGGCGGTGCCGGTCGCGACCCTGAAACGGGACGTCGGCAAGGGCACCGACCTGGACGAGATCGTGCGGCTGGTCGAGGAACACGAGGTGGTGGAAGTGGTGATCGGGCTTCCCCGGACCCTGCGGGGCGACAGCGGCCCCGCCGTCACGGCCGTCCGCGCCTACGCCGACGCGCTCACCGCACGGCTGACCACCGCCGGCCGGGGGATCCCGCTGGAGTTCGTCGACGAGCGGCTGACCAGCGTCATCGCCAATCGCGGCCTGGCGGACCGAGGCATGTCGGCCAAGGCAAGAAGATCGGTGGTCGACCAGGTCGCGGCGGTGTCGATCCTGCAGAACCGACTCGACACGCTGGCCCGGGCGTCCTCGTGAACCACGGACTCGGGCTCTTCGACCGGCACGACGGCGAGACCGGAGACGTCGACCCGGCCGCCCTGCGGGCCGCGCTGGACGCCGACCCGGCCCGGGCCGACGACCGGGAGCGAGCCCGCCCGCCGGTCGGCCCGCCCGCCGAGCACCCGCAGGAACGGGCCGCCCGCATGCGCCGTCGCCGCCGGCGTTCGACGCTCGTCGCGCTGACCGTGCTCGTCGCGCTGGTCGCCGGTCTCGCCGTCGGATTCACGATCTGGCGGAAGTCCGTCACCACCATCCCGGACTACGTCGGCGCGGGCGCGCAGTGGACCGTCGTCCGGGTGCAGAGCGGGGACACCCTGGACTCCATCGCCGCGACCCTGACCGACGCCGGTGTGGTGGCCAGCGACGAGGCCTTCACCGCCACCGCGGCCCAGGACGCCGACGTCAAGGCACTGCGGCCGGGGTACTACAAGGTGCGCGTCGGGGCATCCGCGGCGGAGGCGGCCAACACCCTGGTCGATCCGGCCAACCGCGTGGGCGCCCTGCGACTCATCCCGGGACGTCAGCTGGCCGACGTGGCCACCAGCGCCGACGGGGTCGCGAACGGATCGGTGCCGGGGTACGTCACCCAGATCGCCGAGGCCGCGTGCGTCCCGCTGGACGAGGCGGGCACCGACCGCAGCGCCTGCTTCTCCGCGGACGACCTGTGGGCGGCGGCCGAGACCACCGACCCGGCCCAGCTCGGCGTGGTCGAGTGGGCCGTGGACGCGGTCCGCGCCGCTCCGGACCCCCGCAAGCGACTCGAGGGCATGATCCTGCCCGGGGACTACAACGTGCCGCCGAACCAGAGTGCGGTGGACACGCTGAAGTCCGTCGTCACCGCCTCCGCGGCCTCCTGGTACACCAGCGACGTCGTCGCCCGTTCCGCGAGCACCGGGTTGACCCCGTACCAGGTCGCCGTGGCCGCGTCGCTCGTCGAACGGGAGGGCATCACCGCCGACATGCCGAAGGTCGCCCGGGTCATAGACAACCGGCTCGCGGTCGACATGCGCCTGCAGTTCGACTCGACGGTCAACTACGCGCTGGACCGCGCGCAGATCGCCACTTCGTCGGCCGACCGGGACACCGCCGGGCCGTACAACACCTACCTCAACACCGGTCTGCCGCCCACACCGATCTCCTCGCCCGGCCCGGATGCGATCGCGGCGACCCTCGCGCCGGCGCAGGGGCCGTGGATGTACTTCGTCAAGATCGACCAGACCGGGGCGTCCTGCTTCAGCGTGACGCTGCCCGAGCACGAGGCGTGTATCGAGCAGGCCCGGGCCAACGGCGTCTTCGGCTGACGTGGCCGCCCCCGTGTCCGGGGATCCGTCCGGCCGCCGTCGCGCCGCCGTGCTCGGTTCGCCCATCGCCCACTCCCTCTCCCCGGTGCTGCACCGCGCCGGATACGCCGCGACCGGACTGGACTGGAGCTACCAGGCGATCGAGTGCGACGCCGCGGCCCTGCCCGCTCTCGTGGGCGGGCTGGACGCGTCGTGGGCGGGCCTCTCGGTGACCATGCCCGGCAAGGCCGCCGCGGCCGCCGTCGCGACCGAGCGGTCCGACCGGGTCCGCCGCCTCGGGGTGGCGAACACCCTGCTGCGTCGGACGGACGGCTGGGCCGCGGAGAACACCGACGTCGACGGGGTGCGCGGGGCCCTGCGCAGTGCCGGCGTGCCGTCGGTCGACCGGGCGGTGGTGCTGGGCGGCGGCGGGACGGCGATGGCCGTCGTGCTGGCCCTGGCCGAGATGGGCGCCCGGTCCCTGGTCCTGGTCGGACGGCGCCCGCAGAGCACCGCCGGTGCCGCCGCGCTGGCCCGGGACCTCGGGCTCGACGTGACGGTGACCCCGTTCGACGTCGACCCGGTGGCGGCGGCGGCCCGGAAGGCGGATCTCGTCGTGTCCACCGTCCCGGCCGGCGGCGCCGACGCCCTGGCCGCGGCGGTGGCTCCGGCCCCGGTGCTGCTCGACGTGGTCTACGCCCCCTGGCCGACCGTCCTGGCCGCCGCCGGCGCGGCCGACCGGGTGGTCGTGACGGGCCTGGACATGCTGCTGCACCAGGCGCTCCGGCAGTTCGAGCTGATGACCGGGGTGTCCGCCCCGGCCGCGGCGATGCGCGATGCGCTGCGGGCCGCGTCCGGGACCGACCTGGCGCTGCCGGTCGACTGACCCGGGCCGAGGCGTCCCGACGGGGGACGGCGGTGCCTCGTGGTCACCGCCCCGACGGCCGACCGCCCCCGCGCGGGTGGACCTCGGCGTTGCGGGGGTGCACCTGGGGACAACCGGGTCGGTGCCCGGACCCGCCGTGTCACCGTGATCGCATGCTCGGTGATCGACTCGACGCCTGGACGGCCTCCTGGTGGGTTCTCGTCGTCGTCGGCCTGCTCACCGGCGCCGGGGTGGGGGTCGGGATCCGGAGCGTGCTGGCCCGGTTGCGCCGGGGTGCCGTGCTGCGCCCCGGCGGGGTGGAGATCGCCTGCGCCGTGGTCACCGCCGCCTCGCTCGCCGCGGGCTGGGGCACCGCGCGGCTGGTGATCCTGCTGTGGGCGGGTTGGCTCGGCGTGGCATTGGCCGCGGTGGACCTGCGGCACCACCGCCTCCCCGACGCCCTGACCCTCCCGGCGTGGGGGGTCAGCGCCGCCCTCGTCGTCGGGACCTCGCTGTGGTCGCCGGGGTCGGGCAGCGTGCCGCGCGCAGTGCTCGCGGCCGCCCTGGTCGGCGGTCTGTTCTGGCTGGTCTGGCGGATCGCCCCGGCGGCGATGGGCCGCGGCGACGTCAAGCTCGTCCCGGCCCTGGTGCTGCTCACCGGGTACCTGTCCTGGGGGGCGGCCGTGCTCGGTGTGGTGCTCGCCTTCGTCACCGGCTCCGTCGTGTCGCTCCTCGGCCTGCTCAGCCGGCGGATGACGATGCGGTCCGCGCTGGCCTTCGGGCCACATCTGCTGGCCGGGTGCTGGCTGGTGCTCGCCGTGCCCGGGTGGTCCGCCGGCGGTTGAGCCGTGCTGAACCGGCAACAGGGCTTGCCAGGCGCGGTCAAGAGTCCGCACAGTGGGAGCCGGCGGAGCGCCCGACCGCCGCCCGACAGCCCGACCGAGGAGTTCCGATGACGTCCGGAGCAGTGCCCGACGCGACCATGAACCTGTTCACCCCCGAGTTCTGGGACGAGCGGTACGCCGCCAGCCAGCAGATCTGGAGCGGCAACCCCAACCCGCAGCTGGTCCGCCACGCCGCCGGGCTCACCCCCGGGACCGCGCTGGACGTGGGGTGCGGCGAGGGGGCGGACGTGCTGTGGCTGGCGCGGCAGGGCTGGCAGGTGACCGGTCTGGACGTCTCGGCCGTGGCGCTGGCCCGCGCGGCGCGATCGACCGCGCAGGCGGCCGAGCCCGGCGTGGAGCAGCGGATGTCGTGGCAGCAGGCCGACATCCTGACCTGGCGGGCGGAGCAGCGGTACGACCTGGTCTCCGCCCAGTTCATGCACCTGCCCCGCCCACACCTGCAGCGGGTGCAGCAGGAGCTGGCCGCGGCCGTGGCCCCGGGTGGCGCACTGCTCGTGGTGGGCCACCATCCCGACCACCCGCGGCACTCCGGGCACGAGGAGTGGCCGGACATGCAGTTCACCGCCGAGCAGGTGGCGGAGTCGCTCGACCCGACGCAGTGGCGGATCGTGGTGTGCGACGCCCCCACCCGGCCGGCGGTCATGGAGGGTGTCGAGGTGACGGCGGTCGACGCCGTGCTGCTCGCGGTGCGGGTGGTCTGAGCCCACCACCGGGAGGGGGGCCGGCCGGTGAACATCTGGTGTCCGGACGGACGCCGGGGTGCCGGACCGGCCCAGCGCGCCTACGGTGGCGTCATCGACAGGGGTGACGTGCCCGGTGGGTGCACGGCAACGGTGGGGGCCCGGGGAAGGTGGCCCCGTCGGTGACGGGCCGCGCCCCCGACGGTCGGTGATCGTGCCGGCCACCTGGAGGACCGCATGACCGCTGCCGCCACCGCCTCGACCACCGCGAACCCCGGACCGCTGTCCGCGACCGAACTCGACGACATCCACGCCTGGTGGCGGGCGGCGAACTATCTGGCCGTCGGGCAGATCTACCTGCTCGACAATCCCCTCCTCGACCGGGATCTCGTCGCCGAGGACGTGAAGCCGCGGCTGCTCGGGCACTGGGGTACGACACCCGGCCTGAACATGGTCTACGCCCATCTCAACCGGGTCATCCGGGAGCGGGACGTGAACGCGATCTTCCTGGCCGGCCCCGGGCACGGCGGTCCCGCGGCGGTGGCGTCGACCTATCTGGACGGCACCTACAGCGAGGTCTACCCGCACATCACGCAGACCACCGACGGCATCCGGAAGCTGTTCCGGCAGTTCAGCTTTCCCGGCGGTATCCCCAGTCATGTGGCGCCGGAGACGCCCGGGTCGATCCACGAGGGCGGCGAGCTCGGGTACGTGCTCTCGCATGCCTACGGGGCGGCGCTGGACAACCCCGATCTGGTCGTCGCCGCCGTGGTCGGCGACGGGGAGTTCGAGACCGGCCCGCTGGCCGCGTCCTGGCACGCGAACAAGCTGCTCAGCCCGGTGACCGACGGCGCGGTGTTGCCGATCCTGCACCTGAACGGCTGGAAGATCGCCAACCCGACCATCCCGGCGCGGATCCGCCGCGAGGAGCTGCACGATCTGCTCCGCGGCTACGGGCACGAGGTCATCACCGTCGAGGGCGACGACCCGATGCTGGTGCACCAGGCCATGGCCGCCGCGATGGACACCGCGATCGACCGCATCCGGGAAATCCAGGCCGGGGCCCGCACCGGCGGGGTGACCGAGCGCCGGCCGTGGCCGATGATCCTGATGGTCACCCCGAAGGGGTGGACCGGTCCCAAGGAGATCGACGGTCTGCGGTACGAGGGCACCTGGCGTTCCCACCAGGTGCCGCTGACCGAGACCCGCACGAACGCCTCGCACCGGGCGATGCTGGCCGAGTGGATGCGTTCCTACCGGCCCGAGGAACTGTTCGACGCCGACGGCCGGGTGA
The DNA here is from genome assembly GCF_030811475.1 of Nakamurella flavida. NCBI lineage: Bacteria > Bacillati > Actinomycetota > Actinomycetes > Nakamurellales > Nakamurellaceae > Nakamurella > Nakamurella flavida. The sequence continues at coordinate 994,523 of NZ_JAUSQV010000001.1, read as the reverse complement.
TCGAGCGCATCGCCGCGTTGGCGCCCGTGGGGGATCGACGGATGAGCGCCAATCCGCACGCCAACGGCGGCCTGCTGCGCAGACCGTTGATCCTGCGGGACTTCCGGGAGCGCGGCGTGGAGGTGACGGCCCCGGGCGCATCCATCCACGAACCGACCCGGGTGATGGGGCAGTACCTGCTCGACGTGATGATCGACAACCTGGACAACTTCCGGATCGTCGGCCCGGACGAGACCGCGTCCAACCGACTGGACGCCGTGTACGCCACCACCGACAAGGTGTGGCAGGGCGAGATCCTGCCCGTGGACGTGCATCTGGCCGGCTCGGGTCGGGTGATGGAGATCCTGTCCGAGCACACCTGCCAGGGGTTGCTGGAGGGCTATCTGCTGACCGGTCGGCACGGGGTGTTCTCCTGCTACGAGGCGTTCATCCACCTGGTGGACTCGATGTTCAACCAGCACGCCAAGTGGCTCAAGGTGACCCGGGAGATCGGGTGGCGGCGGCCGGTGGCCTCGCTGACCTATCTGCTCACCTCGCACGTGTGGCGGCAGGACCACAATGGTTTCTCCCACCAGGACCCGGGTTTCGTGGACCACGTGGTCAACAAGAAGGCCGACGTCATCCGGGCGTACTTCCCGCCGGACACCAACACGCTGCTGTCCACGATCGAGCACTGCCTGGCCTCGGTGAACTACGTCAACGTGATCGTGGCCGGCAAGCAGCCCTGTTTCGACTGGCTCACCCCCGACGAGGCGGGCGATCACTGCGCCCGCGGGCTCGGCATCTGGGACTGGGCGAGCAACGACGAGGGCAGCCCGGATGTCGTCATCGGGTGTGCCGGGGACGTACCGACCCTCGAGGCACTGGCGGCGGTCTCGATCCTGCGGGAGCACCTGCCGGAGCTGCGGGTCCGCTTCATCAACGTGGTCGACCTGATGCGTCTGCAGAGCGCGGGGGAGCACCCGCACGGGTTGTCCGACCGCGACTTCGACACCCTGTTCACCGCCGACGCCCCGGTGATCTTCGCCTATCACGGCTATCCCTGGCTGATCCACCGGCTGACCTATCGACGCACCAACCACGCCAACATCCACGTGCGCGGCTACAAGGAGGAGGGCACCACCTCCACCCCGTTCGACATGGTGATGATGAACGACATGGACCGGTTCCACCTGGTCATCGACGTCATCGACCAGGTGCCCACCCTGCGCTCGCACGCGGCGCTGCTGCGTCAGCAGATGGTGGACGCGCGGGCCGAGGCGCAGCGGTACACCCGGGAGCACGGCGACGACCTGCCGTCGGTGCGGGACTGGACCTGGGGCGACGTCGGACCGGACAGTGCCGAGCTGACCGCGGCCGCCAACACCAGCGCCGATTTCCCGACGGCCTGACCCGACCCCGGGAGCCGACCCATGTTCAGAGCCGAGTCGCTCGAGACCATCGCCGACGTGCTCGACCACACGGCGCGGGCGGACACCGCGCCGGGAACGGTGCAGCGGCGGCACGCCATCGCCACCCTCGACGTGCTCGCCGAGGACCTCGTCGGGCGCGACACCCCGCGGGCCCTGGAACTGAAGGCCCGGGTGCATGCGCTGCGGGACAGGCTCACCGCCGGCGGGTGAGCCTGCCCGGGCCGGGCACCGTCGGCGGGCCGACCGGTCAGGACGTCGCCGACGAGCTCAGCTCCGCGGTGAGCCGGCGGACGCGGGCGGCGATGTCGTCGCGGATCAGACGCATGCGTTCGAGGCCGTCGATGCCGCGTTCGGAGGGCTCGTCGGTGTCCCACCGGACGACGGGGGTGCCGTCGGTGGGCTCGACCCGGGCGTCCCGGCCGAGGGTGACGACGAGGTCGGCGTCGGCGATGAGCTGATCGCTGACGGCCCTGGGCTGCTGCTCGGCGATGTCGACGCCGACCTCGAGCAGGCTCTGCGCGGACAGGGCGTTGACCGTCGCCCCGGGGTCGGTGCCGGCGGACTCGACCCGGACGGCGTCCCCGGCGGCCTGACGCATGAGGCCGGCGGCCATCTGGGACTTGCCGCCGTTGCGGACGCAGACGAACAGCACGGACGGGCGGTGGGACACGCGGGCTCCTGGGGGACGAGCGGGTCGGATGGGGAAGTCGACGCTGTGGTCAGCGGCGGGTGCGGGTGGCCGCGGGCAGGGTCGGGTCGCCGGGGAACAGCCGCCGCCCGGCCCACAGGGCGACGTACACCAGGGCGACCAGGGCGGGCACCTCGATCAGCGGTCCGACCACCCCGGCCAGGGCCTGCCCGGAGGTGACACCGAACGTGCCGATCGCAACCGCGATGGCCAGCTCGAAATTGTTGCCGGCGGCGGTGAACGCCAGCGTGGTCGTCCTGGCGTAGCCCAGGTGCAGGGCGCGCCCGGCCAGGAACGAGACCCCGAAGGTGACGAGGAAGTAGACGACCAACGGCAGCGCGATGCGGGCGACATCCCAGGGGCGGGAGGTGATCTGCTGACCCTGCAGCGCGAAGAGCACGACGATGGTGAACAGCAACCCGTACAGCGCCCACGGCCCGATCCGGGGCAGGAACTGGGACTCGTACCGCTCGCGGCCCATCCGCCGCTCCCCGACGGTGCGGGTGAGGAACCAGGCCACCAGCGGGATGCCGAGGAAGACCAGCACGCTCGCGGTGATCGCCCAGACGGAGAACACGGCACTGGTGGTCTGCAGACCCAGCCAGCCGGGCAGCACCTGCAGGTAGAACCAGCCCAGGGCGCCGAACGCGACGACCTGGAAGACGGAGTTGATGGCGACCAGGACGGCGGCGGCCTCGCGGTCACCGCAGGCCAGCTCGTTCCAGATCAGCACCATGGCGATGCAGCGGGCCAGCCCGACGATGATCAGCCCGGTGCGGTACTCGGGTAGATCGGGCAGCAGCAGCCAGCCCAGGGCGAACATCAGCGCCGGCCCGACGAGCCAGTTCATCACCAGAGACGCGATGAGCAGACGCCTGTCGCCGGTGACGCGGCCGGTCTCGTCGTACCGGACCTTGGCCAGCACCGGGTACATCATGATCAACAGCCCGATCGCGATGGGCAACGAGACGGAGCCGATCCGCACCGCGTCCAGGACGCCGGCGATGCCCGGGACGACCCGACCCAGCAGCAGCCCCAGGGCCATCGCGGCGATGATCCACACGGGGAGGAACCGGTCCAGGGTGGACAGCCGGGCCAGCACCGGCGCGCCGGTGCGGCCCGGCGTCGGGGTCGAGATGTCAGTCATGCGAGGCGGTTTCCTTCGTGCAGCAGGGGGCGGTGCAGCAGATCGGCGGGTCGGCCGGTGGGCTTGGTGGCGCGGACGATCGCCGCGTGCATGCCGGGTGCGGCTTCGTGGGTGAAGGTGACGCCGGGGTCGGTGAAGCCGGCCGCGGTCAGCCCCTCGAGGTACTCACGGCGGGACAGTGCCCCGGCGATGCAGCCCACGTGGGTGCCGCGTTCGGCCCGGTCGGTCGTGCTGAGGTGGTCCTCGGCGACGACATCGGAGATCCCGATGCGCCCGCCCGGGGTCAGCAACCGGAACATCTCGGCCAGCACGGCGGGCTTGTCGGTGGACAGGTTGATCACGCAGTTGGAGATGATCACGTCGACCGCGCCGTCGGGCAGCGGGACGGCCTCGATCTGCCCGGCCAGGAACGCGACATTGCTCGTCCCGGCCCGGGCGGCGTTGGCCCGCGCGAGGTCGAGCATCTCGGGAGTCATGTCCACCCCGTAGGCGAACCCGGTCGGCCCGACCCGCTTCGCGGACAGCAGGACGTCGATCCCGCCGCCCGAACCCAGGTCCAGGACCCGTTCCCCGGGGTGGAGGTCGGCCACCGCGAGCGGGTTGCCGCAGCCCAGCGAGGCGAGCACCGCCTCGGCGGGCAGGTCGTCGGTCTGGCCGTCCGCGTACAGGGCGGCACCGAAGACGGCGGTCTCGTCACGGTCGCTGATCGCGGCCAGCGCATCGGCCGGCCCGCAGCAACCCACCCCTGAGCTGACGGTGCTGGCGGCAGCGGCATACCGGTGGAGGACCTCCCACCGCACCGCATCGGACTGCGTCATCACCACTCCTGACATAGACGTCGGTCGATGGGTCCAGCGTGGACCCAGGGATCGACGAGTGTCAATGCGACGGGGCATACTCGCCGGATGGAGTCCTCGCGCACGGTGTCGCTGCCCTCGGTCGACCTCGCGTGCTGCGCCCCCCTTGTCCGCGCCCCCCTGGACGCCCGGACCGCGGCCGATCTCGCGCGCACCCTCAAGGCCCTGGCCGACCCCGCCCGGTTGCGCCTGCTGTCCATGGTCGCCGCCCACGACGGGCAGGAGGCGTGCGTGTGCGACCTGACCGAACCGATCGGGCTGTCCCAGCCGACGGTGTCCCACCACCTCAAGGTGCTCGTGGGCGCCGGTCTGCTCACCCGGGAGAAGCGCGGCGTGTGGGCCTACTTCTCCCTCGTCCCCGGCGCCCTGGACTCCCTCGGCGCCCTCCTGTCCACCCAGCTGGACGTCACCGGCCTCCGCTGACCTGACCGGCACGGCCGGCCGCCGCGGACCCGGACCGCTCCCGACCGGCGCCGCCGGCCGGTGCGGGCGGGGCGCGACCACCGTGTCGCCGGCGCCCTGCTCGAACGGCTGTCGGGCGGGACAGGTACTGACAGGGCCTCTCACGCCCGGCCCCCCGCAGGGCACACTGGACCGGTAGCGCCACCCGGTCGGCCGGGCACGGGGTCCGACCCCCTGCCCCGGAACACCTGCCCGCCCGGTGGCGCTCAGCCCTGTTCACCCGTTTTGAGGAGTTCTGTGCTCACCGTCAAGGCCTACGCCGCGCCGTCCGCGACCGACCCGCTGATCCCCACCACGATCGAGCGCCGGGACGTCGGTGCGAAGGACGTACTCATCGAGATTCGGTACGCCGGCATCTGCCACTCCGACATCCACACCGTCCGCGGCGAGTGGGGCCCGATCAGCTACCCGCAGGTCGTCGGCCACGAGATCGTCGGTGTCGTCACCGAGGTCGGCCCCGAGGTCACCCTGCACCAGGTCGGCGACCGGGTCGGCGTCGGCTGCATGGTCAACTCCTGCCGCGAGTGCGACAACTGCCTCGCCGGGATGGAGCAGTACTGCCTGAACGGCAACACCGGCACCTACGCCGCCACCGACAAGGACGGCACCACCACGCAGGGCGGCTACTCCACGCACGTCGTGGTGGTCGAGGACTTCGTGCTCAAGGTCCCCGAGGCCATCCCGTACGAGAAGGCCGCCCCGCTGCTCTGCGCCGGCATCACCACCTACTCGCCGCTGCACCACTGGAAGGCCGGCCCCGGCAAGAAGGTCGCGGTCGTCGGCATGGGCGGGCTCGGCCACATGGCCGTCAAGATCGCCCACGCGATGGGCGCCGAGGTCACCGTCCTGTCGCAGACGTTGAGCAAGAAGGACGACGGGCTCCGCCTGGGCGCCGACCATTACTACGCGACCAAGGACGAGGAGACGTTCGAGAAGCTGACGAACACCTTCGACCTGATCATCAACACCGTCTCCGCCGTCATCGACCTGGACGCCTACCTCAAGCTGCTCCGGCTCGACGGCACCCTGGTCAGCGTGGGTGCCCCGGCCCAGCCCCTCCCGGTCACCGTGTTCACCCTGTTCGGCAACCGGCGCTCGTTCGCCGGCTCGGGCATCGGCAGCATCGGCGAGACCCAGGAGATGCTCGACTTCTGCGCCGAGCACGGCATCGCGCCGGAAACCGAGCTGGTCTCCGCCGATCAGATCAACGAGGCCTACGAGCGCGTCCTGGCCTCGGACGTGCGGTACCGCTTCGTGATCGACATCAACACCCTGAACTGACCCACCCCGGCCGTCCTGCCTCGTGTGGACGGGGCGGGACGGCCGGGCCGTCAGGCCAGGAACTCCCGCAGTCCGGTCAGCAGTCGCTGCACGTCCTGGGCGTCGGAGTACGGGGCGAGCCCGATGCGCAGGCCACCCGCGGTGCCCAGGCCGAGCGCCCGCGAGGGCTCCAGGGCGTAGAACGAGCCCGCCGGGGCGTTCACGTTCCGCTCGGCCAGGAACCGGTGCGCGTCCCGGGCGTCCCGGCCGGTGAAGGTGATCAGCAGGGTCGGCGTGCGCTCGGCGGCCCGCGACCACGACGTCACCCCGGGCAGGGCGGCCAGTTCTGCCTCCAGGCCCTCCCGCAGCTCGTCCTCGTGGCGTTCCACCGCGGTCATCCCGGCGATGAGCCGTTCCCGGCGGGTCCCGTCGGCGCCGCCCAGGCCGGCCAGCACCTCGATCGCCGCGGTCGTGCCGGCCAGCAACTCGTAGGGCAGTGTGCCCAGTTCGAACCGCTCGGGTACGGCATCGCTGGAGGCAGTCAGCTTGGCCGGCCGCAGCCCGGCCAGCAGCTCGGGGCTCCCCGCGACGATCCCGCAGTGCGGTCCCAGGAACTTGTACGGCGAGCACGCGAAGAGATCCGCGCCCAGGGCGACGACGTCGACGGGCGCGTGCGCGGTGAGATGGACGCCGTCGACGAAGAACAGCGCGCCCACCGCGTGGACCGCGTCGGCGATCGCCCGCAGCGGGGGTCGGGTACCGATGAGGTTTGAGGCCCCGGTCACCGCGACCAGCCGGGTGCGGCTCGAGATCACCCGGCGGACATGGTCCTCGGTGAGTTCCCCGGTGGCGGTGTCGAAGTCGATCCACCGGACGGTGGCCCCGGCGGCCTGCGCGGCCAGCGCCCACGGGGTCACGTTCGCGTCATGATCGAGCCGGGACACCACGATCTCGTCCCCGGGCGACCAGGTGCGCGCCAGGGTGTCGGCGAACTGGAACGTCAACGCGGTCATGCTGCGCCCGAAGACGATGCCGGCCGGGTCGGCCCCGAGCAGATCCGCGGCCGCCGCCCGCGCAGCGACCACCACACCGTCGGTGAAGCGCTCGGCCGCGGTGACCGTGCCCCGGTTGGCGAACGAGGTCGTCATCGTCGCGGCGACGGCGTCGGCGACCGCACGCGGTATTTGGGAGCCACCGGGGCCGTCGAAGTGGGCGGTACCGGACTCCAGGGCGGGGAACTGCCGACGGAAGGCGGCGACGTCGTAGCGCGGTGCGGTCATCGCCGGAACCTACCGGCCCGTGCCGGCACGCCCGGCGGTGCGACTCAGCCCGGGCCCCGATCCGCGCCGTCCGCCGCGTCCAACAGGGTGCGCAGCGCACGCGCGAACCGGCGGGAGTCGTTGCTGCTCAACGGTTCCAGGAATTTCGCGTCCACCACGGCGATCTCACGTTCCGCGTCCTGGTAGGTCCGTTCTCCCTCGGGGGTGAGGGCCAGGACGTTGCGGCGCCGATCGTGCGGCGAGGGCTGTCGCCGGACCAGCCCACGGTCCTCGAGGTCGTCGAGCATGGCCACCATCGACGTCCGGTCGATGCCGAGCAAGGCGCCGATCTCCTGTTGGGAGGTCGCCGCGCCCGTGGCGATGACCCGGACCACGCCGAGATCGCGACTGGTCAGGCCCAGGGGTGCCAGGGCGGCGTCACTGGCCCGCTGGTGGGCGAGGTGCACGTGCTTGACCAGGTAGCCCAGCGCCTCGTCGTACCGACCGGCGGGTGACGGGTCGGCGGTCACGTCGTCGTCTGCCACACCGTGATGCTACCTTCGGACTGATCGTCAGAGATGCTGACGATCACAAGTAGGGAGTACACCATGATCCTGGTGACCGGCGGGTTCGGATTCATCGGCTCGCACGTCGTCCGGGCGCTCCACGACCAGGGTGTGCGCACCGTGGTCGTGCAGCGCGGCCGGGCGGCCGTCCCGGAGCACCTGGCCGATCTCCCGGTCGCCGTCGTGCGGGCGGACGTCGCCGACCTGGCCGACCTGCGGGCGGTGGGGGAGCGTCACTCCGTCACCGGCATCGTGCATCTCGCCGGCTACCCGATGCCCGACGGTCCCGAGGGTCGGCGCACCGGGATCGACCCCACGCAGCGATGGCTGCAGGGGTTGCTGAACATCGGCCGGGTGGCGCAGGAGTGGCAGGTCGACCGGGTCGGCCTGGCCAGCACCATCGGCGTCTACTTCGGCACCGGACACCGCGGCGTGCTGACCGAGGATCTTGCGGTGACCCTGACGGCGCCGCATCCGATCCCGCGGGCCAAGAAGATCACCGAGCTGCTCGGGGAACACCTGGCCGAGACCACCGGCCTGGACGTGGTGCACTACCGCATCTCCGGGACCTGGGGCCCACTCGGGCACGCCGATCCCTTCTTCGCCGCGCCCGCCCTCGCCCACGCCGCTGCCGCCGGCACGGTCCCGGACCTGGCCGCCCTGGCCGGGGCGCCCCGCCTCGGTGACGGCCTGGACCTGAACTACGTCAAGGACACCGGCCGGGCCATCGCCCTGCTCCAGCTGGCGGACCGCCTGCGGTACCGGACCTACAACGTCGCCGCCGGCCGGACGACCACCAACGCCGAGATCATCACGGCCCTGCGGACGATCGCCCCGGACGCCGATCTGGCGCTGCCCGACGGCGGGGAGGCCGGGGACCCGATGGACATCACCCGACTGCGGGAGGACACCGGATACGCGCCGCGGTACGGCACCGTCGAGGCGGCCGACGACTACGTCACCTGGCTGCGCGCGGGCCATCTGCGGTGAACACCGCCGGGGCGTGCCTCCGTCGGTCGACGGGCACCTGACACCATCGGAGGCGATCGGGGCACTCGCCCCCGGAGGGGGGACCATGACGACACGACCCGGCGGCGGACGGTGAGCGAGCCCGGCCGCACGGCGGCCGGCGCCTTCGCCGTGGTGCCCACCCCGGACGACGGCGTCCGGCGCAGCGACCGGCGCGTGTTGGACGAGAGCACCCGCCCCAGTGGGCCACCCGCCGACCCCGGCCGTGCGTACACCCCCGCCGAGCAGGCGGAGGGGCGGCACCTCGTCGACGTCCACGATCACCTGCGGGCGGAGCTGCTGCAGGTGCAGGCCCTCGTCGCGCAGGTGGTCGTCGGCACCCTCGACGCCGGGGCGGCCCGGTCGGCGGTGAACGCGATGACCCTGCGGCAGAACAACTGGACGCTGGGCACCTACTGCCAGTCCTACTGCCGGGTGGTCACGCTGCACCACACGCTCGAGGACCAGGCGATGCTGCCGCACCTGCGTCGCGCCGACCCGCGCCTGCGCCCGGTGGTCGACCGGCTCCAGCAGGAGCACCTGGTCATCCACGAGGTGCTGGAGGGCGTCGACCAGGCCCTGGTCGCTCTCGTCACCGGCCCGGACGGAATCGCCGCACTGCAGGGCGCCGTCGACCTGCTGAGCGACACCCTGCTCTCCCACCTGTCCTACGAGGAGCGCGAGCTGGTCGAGCCGCTCGCCCGGCTGGGCATGTACTGACTCCCGTCGGCGACGCGGTCAGCAGCCCTCGATGAGCCCGCGGACGTCGTCCAGATGGCGCTCCATGGCCTCGCGGGCCGCGCCGGCGTCCTGGGCGCGGACGGCCCGCAGGATCTCGGCATGCCCCTGGGCGGAGTGACGGCGGCTGCGCGCCGTGGAGTGGGAGAGTCGGCGGACCTCCATCGTCCACTCGGTCATCAGGGTGTGCAGGGTGGTCAGCAGGGGATTGCGGGCCGCGTGGGCGAGCAGCAGGTGGAACTCGATGTCCAGCTCGAGCGAGCGCGTGGCCCGCAGATCCGGGGTGGTGCGGTCCAGCACCTCCTGCAGCTGCAGCAGGTTGGACGCCGTCGCCCGGGTCGCGGCCAGGGCGGCCACCGACGGTTCCACCACCAGCCGGAGCTCGGCGGCGTTGTCGCGCACCGAGGCGCCCCCGGACAGTCCCAGCAGTTCCTCCACGGCCGCGGACCGTTCGAGCACGGTGGTGCCCCGCCCGGGCCGCCGTTCGATGAGGTTCTTGGTCTCCAGCTCGTGCATGGCCTCGCGTAGCGAGGCGCGGGAGACCGACATCGTCCGGGCCAGGTCGCGTTCCGCGGGCAGGCGGCTCCCCGGGGGCAGTGCCCCGGTGGCGATCAGCCGCTCGAGATGAGCGGCCAGGGACACGGAGATGTTCTGGCTGCGGTGCAGCATCGGCGGGATCTCGGCGGGGCTCACGACAGACCTCCTCGCGGAGCCGGACCGGCCCCGGGGCGGACGCTACCCGTGGTCCGTTGGTCCGGCCAACGGACCATGTGACGATCTCGCACGCCCGGGTAAACGTCCTGTTAAACGCCGAGGATCGAGGCGGGCAGGCGGTTACCGGGGGATACGGTCATCCGCAATTGGTCAGACCATTCGACCAGACATCCCCGCGGAGCTCTCCGTGACGGCGACGACGCCGACCCCCACACCACCGTCCTCCCGGCCCCGCCGCGCGGACGACGAAAGGACCTGCCATGAGCGACCTCTGCGCCTCCCCGCGCCCGTCCCGGCGCCTGCACCGGGCCGCCGGACTGCTGGCCACGGCCGGCCTCGCCGTCACTCTCGCCGCCTGCGGCGGCGGGTCCACCGCCGGCTCCGCGGTGACCACCCCGCCGGCCGCGGCATCCGCGGCGTCCTCGGCCGAGCAGGTGTCCTCGTCGCTGGCCGACTCACCCGCCTGCACCGCGCTGCGCGCCGAGCACCCGGACCTGGTCGGCACCACCCAGACCAATGCGCTCAACCCGCACACCCCCGGCTACGAGGTCATCGACCAGGAGGACCCGACGAAGTTCCAGGGCTTCGACATCGACCTGGGGAACGCGATCGCCTCCTGCCTGGGCTTCACCGTCGACTACGTGGCGGTCGGCTTCTCCGAGCTCATCCCCACCGTCGCCAGCGGGCAGGCGGACTGGATCGTGTCCAACCTGTACGCCACCAAGGAACGGGCCGCCGGCGGGGTCGACTTCATCAGCTACTCCAAGGTCTTCGACGGCATCCTCGTCGCGAAGGACAATCCGAAGACGATCACCGGCATCGACACCTCCCTGTGCGGACTGACTGTCGCGCTGAACAAGGGCTACGTGGAGGTCCCACTGGTCGAGGGCGTCGGACCGGACTGCGTGGCCGCGGGGAAGCCCGAGCCCACTGTCAGCCTGTTCGACTCCAGTGCCGACTGCGTGCAGGCCATCCTGGCCGGCCGGGCGGACGCCTACATGAACGACGTCAACACCGTCACCCGGTTCATCGCCGAACACCCCGCGGATCTCTCCTCGGCCGAGACGGTGATGCTCGACTACACCATCGGCATCGGCGTCCCGACGGGCAAGACCGCGTTCCGGGACGCGATCCAGGCCGCGCTCACCGCGGTGCAGTCCACCGGTCTGCAGGCCGAGCTGGCCACCAAGTGGCAGCTGGACGCCAACGCGGTGGCCGAGCCGACCATCCTGACCGCGGACTGATCGGGCACGCCGCGAGATGAGCGACTTCCTGCACTACCTGAGCCTGCCGTACCTGTTGGACGGCATGCTGATCACCCTGCAGCTCACTGCGATGGGCTTCCTCGGCGGCCTGGTGCTGGGGCTCCTGCTCGCGGCCATGCTGTTGTCCCGGTTCCGCCCGGTCGCCGTGGTCGCCCGCGCCTGGACGACCCTGTACCGCGGCACACCGCTGATCCTGCAACTGGTCTTCGTGTTCACCGTCCTCCCGCACGCCGGAGTGGTGCTGCCGCCGCTGCTGGCCGGCGGCGTGGCCCTGGCCCTCAACGAGGCCACGTTCTTCGCCGAGATCTTCCGGTCCGGCGTGCGGGAGGTCGACGCAGGCCAGAAGGCGGCCGGACGGGCGCTGGGTATGACCCCGGCGGTGCTCATGCGCCGGGTGGTGGGCCCCCAGGCCCTGCGGGCGATGGTGCCGGCGCTGGGCAACGAAGCCGTCTCCACGATGAAGAACTCGGCGCTGGCGTCGATCATCGCCGTGCCCGAGCTGACCCTGCGGACCCAGCAGCTGGCGTCCGCGACCTTCGACTACTTCTCCATCTACTTCGCCACCGCCGTGATGTACCTGGTGCTGACCGGGGCGCTGACCCTGGTCCAGCTCGGGGTGGAGCGGGCGATGGACCCGGACCGACGGGTCTGGCCGTGGCAGCGCGTCACCGTACTACCCTCCCCGCTCCGGCCCGTCCCGGCCGGTGGGCCGGCCCCGTCGGCCGTCCCGGACGAGGCCCTGGTGCCGGTCGGCCGACTGCGGGACGACGCCGACCGCGCCGAGCGTGCCGCCCGCACCCGGGCGGACCCGCCGCCCCGCGGGTTCGGCGAGGCGATGATCCAGGCCCGGGAGGTGCGGAAGTCGTTCGGGGACACCGAGGTCCTGCGCGGGATCGACCTGACGGTCCGGCAGGGCGAGGTGGTGGCCCTGCTCGGGCCGAGCGGATCGGGCAAGAGCACGCTGCTGCGCACCCTGAACCACCTCGAGGGGCTCAACGGCGGATCGGTGCTCATCGGGGACACCCCCGTCGGGTACGACCTCCGCGGCAACGAACTGGCCGAACGGGAGGTGGCCCGTCAGCGGGTCGCCGCCGGGGTCGGCATGGTCTTCCAGACCTTCAACCTGTTCCACCATCTCACCGCGCGGGAGAACATCGCCGCTCCGCTCCGCTGGGTGCACGGTTGGTCGGCCGCGGACGCGACGGCTCGGGCCGACGAGCTGCTGGACCAGGTCGGGATGGCCGATCGGGCCGACGCCCTGCCGCGGCAGCTGTCCGGCGGGCAGCAGCAGCGGGTGGGTATCGCCCGGGCGCTGGCCGCCCGCCCGGCCGTCCTGCTTCTCGACGAACCGACCAGCGCCCTGGACCCCGAGCGGGTCGCCGAGGTGCTGCAGGTGATCACCGCGCTGGCCCGGGACGGCGGACTGACCATGGTCATCGCCACCCACCAGTTGCGGTTCGCCCGCGAGGTGGCCGACCGGGTGGTCTTCATGGCCGGCGGCGTCGTCGTCGAGGAGGGTCTGGCGGACGACGTGATCGGCCACCCCGTGCAGGAGGCGACCCGGCGGTTCGTCCGGGCCATGGATGCGGCGGAGGTCTGACATGCCCGACACGACAGCCGGTCCTGTGCGGCATCTGCTCACCGGACGGCCCGGCGTCCCGACCCCGGTCGGGCCGTTCGTCCATGCCGTCGCCTGGGGTGATCTGCTCTTCGTCACCGGCCAGATGCCGACGGACCCGCTCACCGGCGAGGTGGTGCCGGGCGGGGTCGTCGCGCAGACCCGTCAGGTCATGGCCAACCTGGCCGCCGTGGTGCAGGCGGCCGGTGGGGAATTGGCCGACACCCTGCAGGTGCGCGCCTATCTCACCGACTTCGCCGATTTCGCCGTCTTCAACACCGAGTACGTCCGGTGGTTCCCCGCCGGTCTGCCCGCCCGTACGTGCATCGGTGTCACCGGCCTCGCCGTCGGCGCCGTCGTCGAGGTCGACCTGGTGGTCGGCCTGAGGAACCAGGAGAACGCATGACTGCCGGCACGATCACCGGGTACGCCCTGCAACCGGGCGACGGCCCCCGCCCGGGCCGGCACTACCTGCCCTCACGAGCCGGGGAGGTGTCCTGGGGATGGTTGCCGAACGCCGTCACCCCGCCGGTGCTGGAGATCGACAGCGGCGACACCGTCACCGTCGACACGCTGAGTCACGAGGGCCTGCTCGCCGATCAGGGCCGTGACCCACGGCGCTATTTCGCCCAGTTCGGGGTGGGCGAGGTGCTGCAGGACGCAGTCGAGGTGGCTGCGAGCGCCATCCCCAACACCGCCGAGGACGGGCCCCACGTGGTCACCGGCCCGATCCGGGTGGCCGGCGCACGCCCCGGCGACGTCCTCGCGGTGCAGGTGCTGGACCTCACCCCCCGGGTTCCGTACGGCCTGATCAGCAACCGGCACGGGTTCGGGGCCCTGGCCGGGGAGTTCCCGCGGGACCGGCACTCCTCGGCCACCCGGGACCGGGACGCCATGGTCAGTGACGGCACGGTCAGCCACTTCAGTTGGGTCGAACGGGTGGACGGGGCCGACGTGGGCTTCCTGGACGCCGGCGCCGGGCGCACCGTGCGTTTCCCGATCGCCCCGTTCCTCGGTCTGATGGGGACGGCCCCGGACACCACCGATCCGGTCCCGTCCGTGCCGCCCGGGGAGCACGGCGGGAACATCGACGTCAAGCATCTGACCGTGGGTTCCACGCTCTACCTGCCGGTCCTGGTGGACGGCGCGTCGTTCTCCACCGGGGACCCGCACTTCGCCCAGGGCAACGGCGAGGTGGCGCTGACCGCGCTGGAAGCCTCGCTGCGGGCGACGCTCCGGCTCACCGTGCTGCCCGCCGCGCAGCGGGCCACGGTGCTCGGCAGCGCGGGCGGACCGCTGGTGGAGACCGCCACCCATTGGATCCCCACCGGTCTGCACCACGATCTCGACGAGGCCATGCGCAATGCCGTCCGCAACGCCCTGGGTTTCCTGCACACACGCTTCGACGTCCCGGAATCCGTTGCGCTGGCCTACCTCTCGGCGGCGGGTGACTTCGAGGTCAGCCAGGTGGTCGACGCGGTCAAGGGCGTGCACTGCATGATCGCGAAGGCCGACTGGGCGGCCTGGATGTGAGCTGCGGTCACCGGACGATCGGGTGGCGGGCGATCAGCTCGGCGCAGGCGGCCTCGTCCATCGCGAAGGCCTGCGGTGCGCCGAGACTCTCGTCCAGCGGCAGGACCGACACGGTGACCGTGTCCGGGTAGAGCCGCACCAGGTTCAGCGATCCGGCGACCACGGTGCGCTCGTGGCCCGGTCGGGCGAGTGGGTCGACGCGGATGGCCGTCGATCCGGCGACGGCGACCGGGACGCCGGCCAGGGAGCCGGACTGGGCCAGGTGGTGGTGGCCCGCGAGGACGAGCCGGACGTCGGAGCCGGCGACGGTCGCGGCGAGCGCCCGCCGCGAGGCCCGCTCCAGGGTGAAGTACGCGAGCAGGGGCGACGGCGGCGGCACCGGGGCGTGGTGCAGGACGACCACGCTGCCGTGCTCGGCCGGGGTGGCCAGGGCCGCAGCCAACTCGGCCAGGTGCTCGGGCTCGAGGCGACCGTGCCCGGCCCCCACGACGGTGGAGTCGAGCACCAGGATGCGTAGTCCGGCGATGTCGTGGTGCTGCAAGATCTTCCCCGGTTCGTCCGGACGGCCCAGCAGCTCGGTGTGCAGGGTGGTGCGGACGTCGTGGTTGCCGGTGGCCCAGACGACCGGCGGGCCGAGAGAGCCCAGCGCGTCGGCCAGTCGCCGGTACGCCGCCGGGTCTCCGGTGTCGGTCAGATCGCCGGACACCACCAGGGCGTCGACGCCGACCCCGTCGGCCACGGCGCGGGCGATGAGGTCGGCGGCCGCGGCCAGCGCCCGGTCGGCGTCGATCACCCCGTTGTAGAGCACGCCCGCCGACGTCAGGTGGGTGTCGGACAGGTGCAGCAGGGTGTGGGTGGCGATCTCCACCGGCTCGCCGTCGGGGGTGCTCACGGTGCGGTCCTCTCGCTGGGGATGCCCGGGCCCAGGGCGGTGACGAGATCGGCCAGGCTGCGGACGGTCACCTCGGGTGCGCCGACCCGCCGGTCGAACCGGTCCAGGACGGTGACGGCGGCGCCGGCCCCGCCGGCCTCGGCGGTCGCCGCGCTCCACGCATCGGCGACGACCAGGACCGGGCCGACCGCCGTCTCGGTCGCCCAGTGCGGCGCGGCGGACAGCTGGACCCGGCCGTCGGGGATCACGGCGGCCAGCACCTCGGGCGCCGCCGGATCGTCCGGCGGGTCGGCGACCAGGTGGACGGGCCCCACCTGGGGGTGGGCGAGCAGATCGGCCAGACCGTCCGCCGGATCGAGCATCCAGGCGGTGCGGGCCAGATCGATCCGGGCGGCACGGTGGGCGGCGGCCAGATCGTCGTCGGAGACGCCGAGGGCATGGGCCGTGACGGCCACGGCCTGATGACCGTTCTGCGCCGCAGCGAGATCGACCCCGGCGGGCAGCAACCCGCGGCGGCGCTCCAACAGGCCGCGCATCGCCGCGATCAGCGTGCGTCGGCCGTCATCGGTCAACGTCGTCCCCGCATGCCGCGCGAACGCCTGGACGGCCACGTCCCCGGAGAACACGGTCCCGTCGACGCCGAGCAACCACACCGCCCACCGGGCGTCCGGGACGATCGGGGGCAGGGTCATGCCGTGATCCTATGGAGCCCGAGCGGACGGCCGACGACGTCGGCCGGGCGGGATCGGAAGGGTGGTCGTGGGATGTCGGTGCAGACCGCTCGACGTCGGGCCCGGGCCCGTCTCGTCCTCGCCGGGATCGCCGGTGCGGCCGGGCTGCTGGGCGTGATCGGGTCGTTCCAGACCTGGATCAGCGCGCCGACCGAGACCGGGGGGGTGGCCCGGGTGTCCGGGTGGGGCGCGATCAGCGGGGACAGCCAGCTCACCGGCACCGACCTGAACGACGTCCTCGCCGGGGCCTCCACCTACCGCCCGGGCATGCTCGCGCTGGTGTTCGGCGCGTTGGCCGTGGTCGCCGCGATCGTCATCGCCTCGGTCGTCGTCCCGCCGCGACCGCACCGCATCCCGGCTGTCGTGCTGGCGCTGTGCGGTGTCGTCCTCGCCGGCTGGGGCGCGGTCCGGGCCCTGTCGCCGGGGGACGCGGGGGTGTTCCTGGCCGGCGAGGCCTCCGCCGGCCCGGGGCCGTGGCTCGTGCTGGTCGCCGGGGTGCTCGTGCTGGTGGTGGCCGTGCTGGTGCTGGCCGGGCGACTGGACCCCCCGCGACCGCCGGAGCGGTTGCGGCGGGGGATCCAGCCCCGCTAGATCGGGTCAGCCGGCCTTGCCGGCCAGGGCCGGGCGACGGTGGTGACGCGTGGTCTTCCCAGGTTCGGCGGGCGGGAGGATGCTGCACCGATGTTCCTGGCCGAGCCACCGCCGACGCCCGAGGTGCTCGCCGCCTACGCTGACGACCGCGCGGCCGGTGGTCACGTGGACAACCTGACCCGGGCCTGGTGCTGGCGACCCGACGTGATGGACCTGGCCGCCGACACCCGCGCCGCCCTGCTGGCGTCCAGCGAACTGACCGAGCGGGAGGTCGCCGTCCTGGTGACGGCGACCGCAGCCGCCCGGCAGGACTCGTACTGCGCGCTGGCCTGGGGGAGTCGGTTGGCGGCCCACGCCGACCCTGACACGGCGGCGGCGGTCGCGGCCGGCACCACCGCCGGCCTCGGCGAACGGGAGGCCGCCCTGGCCCGGTGGGCGCGGCAGGTCGTCACCGATCCGAACGGCACCTC
The DNA here is from genome assembly GCF_030811475.1 of Nakamurella flavida. Classification (NCBI taxonomy): domain Bacteria; kingdom Bacillati; phylum Actinomycetota; class Actinomycetes; order Nakamurellales; family Nakamurellaceae; genus Nakamurella; species Nakamurella flavida. The sequence continues at coordinate 977,312 of NZ_JAUSQV010000001.1, read as the reverse complement.
CACCGCCGGTGTCGACGCCCTGCGGGCCGTCGGTCTGACCGATCGGGGCATCTTCGAGGCCACCACGCTGATCGCCCTGCGTCTCGCGTTCAGCACCGTCAACGACGCGCTCGGCGTCGAACCGGACCGGCAACTCGCCGACGGTGCGCCACCGGCCCTGGCCCGTGCGGTCACCTACGGGCGCGCCCCGGCTGTGGCCCCGTCGTCCTGACGGATGTGACGACGATATCCGAACGTGCGCAAATCATTGGTGTCACAATTGTTGTAGCATGAACCCATGTCGTACCACGTGAAGGACCCGTTGGCCCTGGAGGAGCAGGTCTGCTTCGCCATGGTGGTCGCCGCCCGCAGTGTGCTGTCGGTGTACCGGCCGCTGCTGGAGCCGATGGGGCTCACCCACCCGCAGTACCTCGTCCTGCTCGCGCTGTGGCAGGAGGCGCCGCTGTCGGTCAAGGAGCTCAGCACCCGGCTGCAGCTGGACCCGGGAACGCTCTCGCCCCTGCTCAAGAGGTTGGAAGCGGCCGGTCACCTCACCCGGCAGCGCTCCGCGGAGGACGAACGGCAGTTGGCCGTCACCCTGACCGAGCAGGGCCGCGCGCTGCGCACGGAGGCGCTCCTCATCCCGCCCGCCGTCGTCCGCCGGCTGGGTCTGGGCGAGGCGGCCCTGCGCGACCTGCACACCAGCCTGACCGCGGTGATCGCCGCGGCGGCCGACGAGAACGGATCCCCGGCATGACCACCCCGATGCTGACCGACGCCGCCCATGTCGTGCACGGGTGGGCCGCCGCGGCCCCCGACGGGGGCGGTGGCTTCAGCTGGGGAACCCTGCTGCTGTTCATCGGTGGTGCGTTCCTGCTGGCCGTCGTCTCCGGGCTCGGCATCCTGGCCCGGATGCGCGACCGTCGACACGAGCAGCGCCGGGACGAGCGCCTGCGGCTGCAGCGTGAGGAGCAGGCGGCGGCGGCGGTCGAGGACGGATCCGACCGGGCCTGACGGTGTCCGACGGGGGTTGACCGGGTCCGCGGATCAGTCCATCACCCCGCCGTCCCGCAGTCGTCCGGCGACGTGGTCCAGGACGGCGGGATCGCCGGAGTGCACACCGGAATTTCGGGGCCAGTGGACCAGGACGTCGGTGAAGCCCAGGGCCCGGGCACGCCCGGCGGCGTCGTCGAAGACGTCCGGACCGCTCAGCGAGAACACCGGTGCGGAGTCCAGATCGAGCATCCGCCTACCCGTCCCCAGTGACCGGCCGACCTCCGCGCAGATCCGGTCGTACCGGCCGACCAGGGCGGCGAGATCGCGCCACCAGGCCTCCCACCGTGCGCCGGTCGTGGCGGCGGACGCGTCGTGCGGGGGGCCGGTCGTGGCCCAACCGTCGTACCCGGCGGCCACCCGCATGCCCCGCGGGCCGTTGGCGGCCACCACGAGCGGGATCCGCGCCCGGGAACCGGCCGGGTGCATGCGGGCCCGCGCCGCGGTGAAGAACTCGCCGTCCCGGGAGGTCTCCGGGTCGGTGAGGAGCGTGTCGAGCAGGTCGACGAACTCCACCAGTCGGTCCATCCGCTGCCGGGCCGGTAGGACAGATCCGCCGAGAACCTCGGCGTCCCAACCGGTCCCGCCCGCGCCGACCCCGGTGATCAGCCGCCCGGCGGAGATGTCGTCGAGGGTCATCAGCTCCTTGGCCAGGGTCACCGGGTGGCGGAAGTTCGGCGAGGTCACCCAGGTGCCCAGCTGCAGCGTGGCGGTCACCGTGGCCGCGGCGGTCAGCGTGGGAACCGTGGCGTACCAGGGCTCGTCGGCCAGGTCGCGCCAGGCCAGGTGGTCGTACGTCCAGCCGTGGGCGAAGCCGCGTTCCTCCACCGACCGCCAGCGGGGCGCCGCCTCGCGCCAGGGGAGCTGGGGCAGCAGGACCACACCGACGCGCATGGCCTCACCGTAACGGCGCCGCGCCGACCCAGGGCCGGGATCTAGAAGCCGAGCAGCTCCCGGGACAGGCCCACGTCCGGCCGGGTCCAGTGCTCCTGGAGCACCTGGGTCGAGGCCAGCGACCGGGTGTAGGCCCGGTCCAGGTACAACGTGCCGTCGAGGTGGTCGGTCTCGTGCGCGACGATGCGCGCGGGCCAGCCCCGCACCTCCTCGTCGAGCTCGGCACCGGTCTCGTCCTGACCGCGCAGCCGCACGGTCAGCGCCCGGCGGACGACGGCCTGGTACCCCGGCACCGACAGGCAGCCCTCGTAGAACTCGGCGGCGACGTCGCCGACGGCCTCGTACCGGGGGTTGACGATCACCCGGAACGGCACCGGACGTCGGTCGCGGACCAGGGACGCCTCGGTCGGCAGGGGGCTCGGGTCCTCGATGACCGCGATGCGCACGCCCAGCCCGATCTGCGGTGCGGCCAGACCCACCCCGGGTGCCTCCCGCATGGTGACCCGCATGGCCGCGAGCAGGTCGGCGAGCAGTGCCGGGGGGAGTTCGCCGTCGTACGGGTCGGCCGGACGGCGCAGCGCGGGGTCGCCGGCCAGCACCAGCGGAAGCGGCGCGCCGGGGGCCAGCAGGGCCTCGACGCGGTCGATCAGGGTCACGGGGGAGCTCATGGATGCACCCTAGGCAGACGCGGTGCCGCCGGCCCGTCCGGTGACCGCAGCGGCGGCCTCCAGCAGCATCCAGGCCGAGAGCTGCACGGCCAGATCGTGTTCCGGCAGGCCGGGATCCTTCTCCCGCCGGGCGCCGGGCAGCGGGGCGGGGGTGGTCCAGTCCGCCCCGAAGAGCGGCCCGCCGGTGCTCTCCACCCGATGGGCCCAGGCGGCATCGGCCGAGTCGACGAGCAACCGGGCCGCCGTGGCCCGGGCGTCCGCGTCGGCTGCCGTCGTGCCGGGCAGGTGCAGGGCGATCTGGGCCAGGTAGCGGGCCAGGATGCCGGTGAACAGGCCCGGGTCGGCCCCGCCGTGGCCGATGAGCACCCCGCCCACGGTCAGTCGCCGGTCGACCGCGGCGACGAGCCGGTGGATGCCCCGCGGGTCGCGGCCCGTGCGCCGGACCAGCTCCAGTTCCGCGCCGAGCACGGTGCCCTGGTTGTACGTCCAGATGTCGGGATTGACCTCGCCGTGCAGCACCCCGTCCCGGACGAGATCGGTCTCCGGGTGCCGGAGCAGTCCGTCCATCCAGTCGACCATGGCCGCGGCCCGTTCGACGTGGCCGGTGCGGGCGAGCAGGATCGCCGCCGGACCGTTGGCCGGCGCGTTCTTGAACGCGTCCCGCCGCCGCCACGGGATCCCGCCGCCCTCCTCGTCCGACCAGGCGTCGAGCATCTCGGTGGTCAGTCGGTCCACGGCCCGCCGGTGTCCGCTGCCGACGGTGGCATCGGCGCGCAGCAGGGCCAGGGCGAGCCAGCTCATGTCGTCGTAGTAACGGTTGCGCCAGCGGAACCCGTTGCGCAGGAACGGCGTCCGCGCCTGGGCCCGGATCCGGCGGCGGCGCGTGGCGTCGGGAGCACGGAGCTCGGCGTCGACCAGGCAGTCCAGCAGATGGGCCTGCCACCAGTAGTGCCAGCGGCCGAACAGGGCGTGGTTGGGCACGGGCGGCCAGCTGACCACCCCCAGGGCCGTCCCGGGCAGCCCCCAGAGTCGGCGTACGTGCCGAGCGGTGACGGCCCGTTCGGCCGCCGCGGCCCGCCCGGACGGGCCGGGGTCGTCACCGGCCGCCGGCGGACGTCCCGTCACGTCAGTCGTCGTACAGCTGGGAGCGGTCGAAGCGGCGGGACCGTCGTCCACCGGTCGCGGCCGGTTCCCGCTCGTCGGCCCCGTCGGTACGGGCCCCGTCGGTCCTGGTGAGGGTGGGCTCCGGCTCGTCGCCGGAGTCGTCGTCCCGGTCGTCGTGCGCGTCCCGGGGGTCGAACGCCTCCCGATAGACGAAGAAGCCCATGCCCAGGAAGGCGATGACCCCGAACGCGATCCACTGGAACGCGTACGACAGGAACGGGCCCGAGTCGATCTGCGGGACGCCGACCGGGACCAGCACGCCCGGTGCCCCCTCGACGAGCTGGACGTAACCACCGAGCACCGGGCCGGAGACGCCCGTCGCCGCGGTGAGCTGGGGACCGTTGATCGCCCAGGCCTGCAGCACCCCGTCCTGGACGCTGGGCATCCGGTTCCGGGGGTCGGTCTGGTCGAGCTGGACCCGCCCGGTGACGGTGACCCGCCCGGCCGGCACCGGCGCGGCACTGCCGGCCGTCTCGAACGGGATGTACCCCCGGTCGACCATGAGCAGCGTGCCGTCGTCCAGTTGCAGCGGCACGATCACCTCGGAGACCGGCTGGCCGTTGGCGTCCTGCCGCAACCGGACGTAGACCGTCGCATCCGACAGATAGGTGCCGGTGGCCGTGACCGGATGCCACACCGCTTCCGGGGCGGGCTGCCCGGCCGTGGACATCAGCTCGGCGACCGGGACGGCGGGCGCCGCGGCCGCCGCGGTGATGGAGGCGTTCTGCGCGTCCCGCTCGGTGTGCCGGTCCCACTGCCAGGGGGCGAGGACGGCGAAGCAGGCCAGCGCGAAGAGCAGTGCGCCGGCCACCGCGGCGATCCACCCGGGGGTGGCCAGGAAGGCCCAGCGCCGGCGAGGCGGTGGTGCGTCGGCGGCGGTCGTCTCCCGCAGGTCGGGTCGGCTCGTCACAGGCTGCGCCGGATCTCGTCGAGCACACCGGGGACGGCGGCGCGGGTCATCGTCATGACGTCCTCGAAACCGGAGTCCGGCCCGTAGTAGGGGTCCGGCACCTCGTCGTCGTCGGCCGCCGGGTCGAAGGAGCGGAGCAGGCGGACCTTGTCCGGCTCGTCGGTCATCCGACGCAGCTCCCGCAGATGCCCGCGATCCGCCGCCAGCACCAGATCGGCGGTGGCCATCTCCGCGACGGTGATCTGCCGGGCGCTGTGGTCGGTGGGATAGCCGTGTGCCCGCAGGACCCGGACGGCCCGGGCGTTCGCGCCCTGCCCGACGTGCCAGTCGCCGGTGCCCCCGCTGGTCACCCGGACCCGGTCGGCCAGACCCGCCTCGTCGACCGCGGCGCGCAGCACGTGCTCGGCGATGGGGGAGCGGCAGATGTTCCCCGAACAGATCACCGTGACGTGGAAGCGGGGGTCGGCACCACCGGGCGAGGGCCGGTGGGCGGGGCGGTCGGCAGGCACCCGTCCATTGTCCCCCGTCCGGCGCGGGCGCGAGCGCCCCCGGGTGCGCTGCGGCGCCCGGTAGGGTCGGCGCCCGACACGCCCGGGCCGGTCCGGGCGTCCGGGCAGGGCGGGGGCGCGCGGTGGGTGTGCGACTGGGGGAGCTGCTCGTCGGTCTGGACCGGGCCTACCCGCCGGAGCGCGCCGAGTCCTGGGACACCGGCATCGGGTTGACCTGCGGTGATCCGGAGTCCGTCGTCGACTCCGTGCTGCTGGCCGTGGACGCGAACGCCGCCACCGTCGCCGAGGCCGTCGATTTGGGCGTCGATCTGCTGCTCACCCACCACCCGCTGCTGTTCCGCCCGGTGCAGTCGGTCGCCGCGGACCGGCCCAAGGGCGCCCTGATCCACCGGTTGATCACCGCGGGGGTGGCGCACGTCGCCGCCCACACCAACGCCGATGTCGCCGTCGACGGGGTGAACGACGCCCTGGCCCGGGCGCTGGAACTCACCGAGCTGCGGCCGCTGCGGCCCACCGACACCCCGGGGGTGGGTCTGGGCCGGGTGGGTGTGCTCGGCGAACCGCTGCGGCTGGCCGCCTTCGCCGAGTTGGTCGCGGCCCGGCTGCCGGCCACGGTCGGCGGTGTGCGCGCCGCGGGCGACCCCGACCGCACGGTGCGCACGGTGGCCGTGTGCGGGGGCGCCGGGGACTCCGAGCTGGGTCGGGCGAGCGACGTCGGCGCCGACGTCGTCGTCACGTCCGACCTGCGCCATCACGCCGTCGACGAGCACCTGGCCACGCCGGGTGCCGCCGCCGTCGTCGAGGTCGCCCACTGGGCCGGGGAATGGCCCTGGCTGGCGCACGCGGCCCGGCTGATCCAGGCCATCGGGGCCGGTACGGTCGTCACGACGGTCTCCACCCGGCGGACCGACCCGTGGACGGTGCACGCGGCCTCCCGGTCGCTGCCCCCGCCCGGGCCGTGAGCGCCGTCCGCTCTCGACCCGCACCCGCCCCACCGCTCGACCGCACCAACTCCACAGCTCCATGACGGAAGGACGTGCCCCGTGGCAGTCAAGGCCGACCCGTTCCTGCAGCGGAAGCTGATCGATCTCGCCGCCCTGGACAAGGCGCTGGCCGGCGCGATGCACCGCCGCCGCACGCTTCCCGAGCTGGCCGTCATCGCCGAGCTGTCGACGCGGGTCGCCACCCTCCGCGACACCGTGGTGGTCTCGCAGACCGAGGTGGGCGACCTGGACCGGGCCGCCCGCAAGGCCGAGCAGGAGATCGACCAGGTGCGCACCCGCTCCCGCCGGGACGCCGAGCGGTTGGCCTCCGGGGCCGGGAACGCCCGCGACATGGAGAACCTGCAGCACGAGATCCAGTCCCTGGCCCGCCGCCAGGGGGTGCTCGAGGACGACGCCCTGGAGTTGATGGAACGCCGGGAGACCGCCGAGTCGGCGCTGACCGCGGCGACCACGCAGCTGGCCACCGCGCAGCAGGAGCTGACCGCGGCGCAGACCCGCCGCGACGACGCGTTCGCCGACGTCGACGACCAGTCCGGACGGCTGCGCGGTGAGCGCACCGCGCTGGTCGCGGCACTGCCGGGCGATCTGGTCGCCCTGTACGAGCGGATCCACGCCTCCGGGAAGGTCGCCGCGGCCATGCTGAACGGCGCCCGCTGCGAGGCCTGCCGGATCGATCTGGACCGGGTGGCCCTGTCGAAGATCCACACCACCGGGGTGGACACCGTCGTGCGGTGCGACGAATGCGGCGCCATCCTGATCCGCGCGTGAACGGGGACCCTGTGCAGTCCGAGGGCACCACCGCCGGGGTCGGCACCGTCACCATGTATGCCGACGGCGGTTCCCGGGGCAACCCGGGGCCGGCCGGGTACGGCTCGGTGGTCTTCGACCGGGACGGGGCGGTGCTCGCCGAGCGGGCCGCCTCCGTGGGGCGGGCCACCAACAACGTCGCCGAGTACTCGGGGCTGATCGCCGGGTTGGAGGCCGCCCGCGACCTGGGGGCCCGCCGCGTCGACGTCCGGATGGACTCCAAGCTCGTGGTCGAGCAGATGTCCGGCCGCTGGCAGGTCAAACATCCGGACATGAAACCGTTGGCGCGCAAGGCGTCCGGTCTCGTCGCCGGATTCGACACGGTGACCTTCACCTGGGTCCCCCGCGCCCAGAATTCGCACGCCGACCGGCTGGCCAACGAGGCCATGGACGCCACCCGCGACGGCGGCACGTGGACCGAACCCGGACGCGCTCCGGCTCCCGCCCCGCTGGTCGAGGACGGACTGTTCGGGCCGGACGGGACCGTGGGCGAGGACGGGCCGGACCCGGCCGCGGCCCTGCCCGACCCGCACCCGTCCGGCGCCACCCAGGTCATCGTGGTGCGCCACGGGGAAACCGTGTGGGGGGCCCAGGGCCGGTTCGTCGGTCGCAAGGAGGTGCCGCTCAGCGCGCGGGGCGAGGCCCAGGCCGCCGCCCTCGCGCAGCGGTTGCGCAAGCACGCGCCGGCCGTCGTGCTGAGTTCGCCTCTGGGTCGCTGCCGGGCCACCGCGGAGGCCATCGCCACCGCCACCGGCGCACCGATGCTCGTCGAGGACGCCCTGCTGGACGGCAAGCTCGGTGACTGGTCGGGCCGGCGGCCGGGCGAGATCGCCGAGGGCTGGCCCGCGGAGTTCGCCGTGTGGCGGTCGGACCCGGACGCCGCCCCGCCGGGTGGGGAGTCCTTCCAGGAGATCCGGGACCGGGTGTCCCCGCTGCTGGGCAGCCTGGCCGAGCAGTACCGCGGCCACACCGTCGTGCTGGTGACCCACGCCGCGACGAGCAAGATGCTGCTCACCGCGGCGATGGACGCGCCCACCCGGCTGGCCTACCGCTTCCGGATCGACACCGCGTCGATGTCCGGCATCACCGTCGAGGACGACGGGGACGTGGTGGTCTGGGCGGTCAACGAGACCGGGCACCTGAGCTGACCCGGGACCGGTTCGCCGCCCTGGCATGACCGGTGGGGCCGCCCCTGGGCCCCTCTGTATTCTCTGGTTCTACGGAATTCCAGAGGAACGGAGACGAGATGCGCCGCCCGACCGCTGCCCTGCCCCTCGGCCTGCTGCTCGCGGCCTGTGCCGCCACGCCGTCCGCCGCTCCCGCGTCGAGCAGTGCGACGCCATCGCCGAGCACCGCTGCATCCGCCAGCGCCGCTGCATCCACCACCGCCGCCGCCGTGGGGACGTCAGCGTCCGACCCGGAGGCTGCCTGTGCCGCACCGGCCGCGCCCGATCCGTCGACCCCGGCGGGGTTCCTGGGCTGGATGGCGGCGCACCCGGACCAGGTCTCGCTGGTGCTCGGGACCGACGCCCATCTGCCCGACACCGATCGGCCGCTGGCCTCGGCCCGCAAGGTGGTTCACCTCGCCGCCTGGGCGGCCGCGGTGCGGGACGGCGTGCTGGTCGCCGACCGGACCGTCCCGGTGGCGGATTGGGAGCGCTGGTACCTCCCCGGCACCGACGGCGGTGCGCATGTCGCGGCGCTGACCCGGCTGGGCATCGCCCACGACGGGGTCCGGGCCACCGACCCGACCGCCGCCGTGCCGTTGTCCGACGTGGTCTCGGCGATGATCCGGGAGAGCGACAACGCCGCCCCGGACCTGCTGCGCGATCTACTCGGCCCGGAGGCGCTGGCCGCGACCGCCGCGGAGCTGGGGTGGGCCGGCGCCCCGACGGCGAGCTTCCTGGGCGACTTCCTGACCCTGCTCGAACCGACCGTGGGCGATCCGGAGGCCGCCGCCCGGCGGTACGTCGACGATCCGGCCGAGGCCGCCCGGGTGCAGTCCCTGCCGCTCCCGGCCCCGGCCGTCCAGGCCGAGTGGGCGGCGGGATCGACCTCGGGTTCTGCCGCCGGGCTCGCCGCGATGCACGCCGCGATCAGCGCCGGTGGCCTGCCGGAGGCCCGTGCCCAGCTGGAGTGGCAGCCGGCCCCCGCGGGCCATGCCGGTCTGGGGTTCAAGGGCGGATCGCTGCCTGGGGTGCTGGCCGAGGCCGTCGCGTTGCGCCCCGAAACCGGTGCAGACACCGTCGGGGTGCTGCTCGTCCAGGGGTTGAGCCCGGACGAGTGGTCCGCCGCCCTGGCGGCCGGGCTCACCCACCAGCAGGTAATGCTCGCGGCGATGACCGACCCCGCCGCCGCGCGACAGCTGGACTGTGCGCTGGCCTGAGGGTGCGGTGACCGGGTGCGACGATGGGTCGGTGAGTGAGCCCATCGACATGCTGGAGCGGCTGGACCGGCTGGAGCAGCGGGTGGCCGCCCTGGAGGGGCCGGCGCGGCCGACCGGTGAGGCGGGCACCGTCGCCTACTCCGGTCAGGTCCGGCTGCACGGCGAGGTCGGCTGGCAGATCGAGTTCGACGCGGCCGCCGTCCTGGACCTCCCGTCCGCCGCGGTCGTCCGGGTGCTCGCCGCCCTGGGGCACACCGTTCGGCTCCAGCTGGTGCACCGGCTGCTCCGGGGCCCGGCCACCGTCGCCGAACTCACCGAGGCGGTGGGCGGGTCGTCGGCCGGCCAGGTCTACCACCACCTGGCCACGCTGACGGCGGCCGGTGTGGTGGAGGCCGGAGGCGGTGGGCGCCATCGGGTTCCGGCCACCGGCGTCGTGCCCGTCCTCGTGGCGCTACTCGCCGCCGGGGACCTCGGCGGCGCGCTGCGCTGACCGCCGTGCTGCCGCCCCGAGCGGGCACCTCAGAACAGCTGCAGCGCACCCCAGAGGGCGACCGTGGCGCCGACCACGCAGACCGGCACGGTCAGCAGACCCAGCAGCGTGAAGGTGCGGATCGACGAGTCGAGCTGGTGCCCGCGCAGGATCCTGCGCCAGAGCAAGGTGGCCAGCGACCCGGTGTACGTCAGGTTGGGGCCGATGTTGACCCCGATCAGCACGGCCAGCACGGCGCCCGTCGCCGGCTGGGAACCCAGCGCGGCCAGCAGGACGAGGGTGGCGGGCAGGTTGTTCACCACGTTGGACAGCACGGTGGCGATGCCGGCCAGGGCCAGCAGCGCAGCCAGGGACTCGCCGGAGGGCAGCAGACCGGCGAGCGCGTCCTGCAGGCCGTGGCCGGTGGCCGCGTCCACCACGACACCGAGTCCGGCGACGAACAGCAGGAACACCGGGCTGGTCGCCCGCACCACCTCGGGCACGGTCACCTGCCGACGGGCGAGGCCGCGCACGGCCAGCACCACCGCCCCGATGCCGGCGACCACGGCCGGTTCGACGTCGAACGCCGGACCGACGGCGAAGCCGGCGAGCAGCAGGCCGAGCAGGATCAGGGTGACCTTCGGGGCGGTCAGCGGCGCTTCCTCGACACTCGCCCCGTCGACACCACCGGCGGGGACGGCAGAGGGGGCGCCCAGCTCGGCCCGGAACCACCACCGGATGACGACGTACTCGACCACCAGGCAGATCACCCACGGGCCGACCATCAACCCGGTGAAGCCGAGGAAGGACAGCCCGGCCGCCTGGTAGGCCAGCAGGTTGGTCAGGTTGGACACCGGGAACAGCAACGACGCCGAGTTGGCCAGATGCGCCGTGGCGTAGACGTGGGCGTTCGGCGCCACCCGCAGGCGGCGGACCGCGCGGACGATGACCGGCGTCAGCAGGACGACGGTGGTGTCCAGGCTGAGCACGGCCGTCACCACCGCCGCCGCCACCACGACCAACCCGAACAGTCGGACGCCGTCGCCGCGACTCCGCCGGGCGAGCTGTTGCCCGAGCCACCGGAAGACCCCGTCGGTGTCGGCCAGGTGGGCGACCACGAGCACCGCGGCCAGGAACCCGATGGTCGGACCGAGCCGGGCCAGGGTCTCGCCGGCGACGTGCCACGGCACCAGGCCGATGAGGACGGCGAGCAGGGCGGCGGGGACGGCGACGACCGCCTCGGGCAGTCCCCGGGGCCGGACCACCGCGAAGACCAGCACCGCCGCCAGCAGGGCCACACCGAGGACGGTGGCGAGTCCGTCGGGCCAGGAGATGGTCACTGCACCGAGCCGGATCGCGATGTCACGAGCGGGGAGCGTACGGCAGTAGAATCCTCGCCGGACGAGTCGGTCGGGCGACCGCGTCGGCAGGATCCGGGGTGACCGGGGTGCTGCCGCCGAGGAAAGTCCGGGCTCCACAGGGCAGGGTGGTTGTCAACGGCAACCCAGCGCGAGCTGCGGGACAGTGCCACAGAGAACAGACCGCCTGGCGGCCTCCGGGCCGCCCGGTAAGGGTGAAACGGTGGTGTAAGAGACCACCAGCGTCCCGGGTGACCGGGACGGCTCGGTAAACCCCACCTGGAGCAAGGTCGAGAGCGCCGCCCCTCGGGGCGGTGTGCGCAGACGTTCGAGGGCTGCCCGCCCGAGTCTGCGGGTGGACCGCTGGAGCGTGTCGGCAACGGCACGCCGAGATGGATGGTCGCCGAACGGGATCGCCGCAAGGCGCCCGGGAACAGGACCCGGCTTACAGACCGACTCGTCCATCAAACGACCGCGCGGGCGCACGGGGCGTCCCGCAGGTCCAGCACTTGCTGAATACACCGGAGTCTGTACTGTCTCGTCCGTGGAGACACTCATGCATGCGTCAGTGCTGGCCCGGTTCGGGCATGCCCTGTCCGACCCCACCCGGGCCCGGGTGCTGCTGGCCCTGCGGGACGCCCCGGGGTATCCGGCCGATCTGGCCGAGCTGCTGGGGGTGTCCCGGCAGTCACTGTCCAACCACCTCGCCTGCCTGCGCGGGTGCGGATTGGTCGTCACTGTTCCGGAGGGCCGGCGCAGCCGCTACGAGCTGACCGACCCGAAGTTGGCGCACGCGCTCACCGATCTGCTGGGCGTGGTCCTCACCGTCGACCCGGACCACTGCGCCTCGGCCGCCGAGAACGGTTGCTGCTGATGGCCCCGCCGCCCGCCACCCTGCCCCCGCTCGCCGGACCGGGCGCCGCCCGGCGGGCGGTGCTGTCCCGCCGCGTCCGGCTGTTCGTGGCCGCCACCATCACCTACAACATCGTCGAGGCCGTGATCGCCCTCGGCGCCGGGTCCGCGGCGTCGTCGTCCGCGTTGATCGGATTCGGACTCGACTCGATCATCGAGGTGACCTCGGCGGCCGCGGTGGCCTGGCAGTTCGCCGGCCCGGACCCGCGGGTCCGGGAGCGCACCGCGTTGCGGGTCATCGCCTGGTCGTTCTTCGCCCTCGCCGCCTACGTCGCGGTGGACGCCGTCAGCGCCCTGGTCGGTGACTCGGAGTCGCGGCACTCCACCGTCGGTCTGGTGCTCGCCGCGGTCAGCCTCGCGGTGATGCCGTTCCTGTCGTACGGACAGCGGCGCGCCGGGCGCGAGCTGGATTCCCGTTCCGCGGTCGCGGACTCCCGGCAGACGTTGCTGTGCACGTACCTCTCGGCGGTGCTGCTCGTCGGCCTGGCCCTGAACTCGCTGTTCGGCTGGTCCTGGGCCGACCCGATCGCCGCGCTGGTCATCGCCGCGGTGGCGGTGAAGGAGGGCCGGGACGCCTGGCGGGGCGACGCCTGCTGCGCGCCGGTCGTCCCCGGCCATCCCGCCGGGGCTGACGGTCCCGACGTAGAACCGACCGGCGGGTGTGGCGGCGACTGCGCCTGCTGCTGACCGGCGGGTGGGACGCCGAAGGCGCCGCCGACAACAGCTCTCGGCGACGCCCGCGTACCCGATGCGCCCTGGACGGGCACCGGTCAGAGCAGCTTGCCCGGACTCCGTTTCTCGGGGTGATCGGGCGGGCAGGGTGGTCGGCGCGAGGGCCGGACCGCGAGGGTCAGACCACGAGGCCGGTGCGGTCGACACGGCGGTGGTAGGCCATGCCGGCCTTGCCGCCGAGCAGGGCTGCGCCCAGGCTGACGATGACCAGTGCGGCGATGGCGATGATGCCGGCGGTGGTGACGTCGCCCTCGTCCAGGGGGATGCGGGGCAGGTTCAGGTTGGACAGCACGTCGAACTTGCTGCCGAAGATCAGCACCAGCACGGCGATGACGACGGCGAAGAAGATGCTCCACAGCCAGACCGCGAGGCCCTGCTTGGTGCCGTTGAAGCGGGCCATGCGCCCGGCGACGTAGCCGCCGGAGAAGTAGGCCAGGGCGATGATGACCAGCAGGGCGATGGCCCCGATGAGGCCGATGGTGCGCGCCGTGCCGGTGGCGGCGGCCGCCTGGTCGGTGATCTCCGCGGCGGTGGTGTTGTTGGACAGGCCCAGGGCCACACCGGTTCCGGTGAGCAGCGAGGTCAGCAGGGCGGCGATGCCGATGGCCGCCATGAACCCGAAGAAGGCGGACCCGATCTTCATACCGCCGTACTTCTCGGTCTCCCGAGCGTGGACCGTCTCCCGGTCGACACCGAGGTCGGCTGCGGCGTGCTGGAACGGGCGGGCCCCGTCGGTGGTCGTGCGGTCGTCGTCGATGCTGGACATGGCAACTCCTGGAGTGGTGACGGTGCGACGGGACGGGACGTCCCGGAACGGGTGTGGAGGGTGACCGGACGGACCGGGGCCGGACGCCGGTGGGCGCAGTGGGCAGCGGTGCCCGGCGTTTCGGATGCAGTGATGCGGGAAGCGGGTTCCCGCCGGCTCGGCAGACCGGCGAGGGTCGTGCAGACCGGCGAGCCGTGTCTTCGACCCGATCGAGTGCGCCTTACGGGGTAAAGACAACCACGTTCACCGTGTTTTTACAAGCTAAGGGATCCTGAAAGACCCGACATGTGACAGGGCGCGGTCGTGCAGATCGGCCCGGCGGACCCGACCCGGCGGGGGTGCGGCGGTGCCGACGCCCCCCGGGGTCACTCCGCGGGCCGCTGACCCCGCCGCGGGGTCAACGGTGTGTCCGGAGTGCCGTTCGGGACGGCGATCACCCGTTGCCCGTCACGGCGCAGGGTGGGTGCCGGTCCAGGGCCCGGTCGGCGCACCCGGGTCGCCACGAAGAGGAAGCTGTCCTGCCGGGCCGGGTGGTGGTCGAACTCCACACGGTCACCGGCGTGCAGCTCCCGGTACCCCCGGGCCTGGATCTCCGAGAAGTGGACGAAGGCATCGCAGCCGGGCGGGAGCTCGGGCGAACTGATCGCCCCCCAGCCCTTCTCGGTCTTGAGGAATTTCACCGTCCCGCGTGCCATCGGACCAGCCTGCCCGACGGCGCCGCTCAGCGCAGAGTGGCCAGATGGTCGGCGATGCGGCCGATGGCCTCGGTGAGGGTGTCGACGTCGGGCAGGGTGACCAGGCGGAAGTGGTCCGGGGCGAACCAGTTGAACCCGGTGCCGTGGGTGACCAGGATCTTCTGCGCGCGCAGCAGCCCGATGACGAAGGCCTCGTCGTCGTCGATGCGGTAGACCTCCGGGTCCAGCCGGGGGAAGCAGTACAGCGCCCCGCGCGGCTCCACGCAGCTGACCCCGGGGATCTCGTTGAGCAGACGGGCCGCCAGCTTGCTCTGCTCGTAGAACCGGCCGCCCGGACGGATGTACTCCTGGATCGACTGGTATCCGCCGAGGGCGGTCTGGATCGCATGCTGGCCCGGCACGTTCGCGCACATGCGCATGTTCGCCAGCAGGGTCAGGCCCTCCAGGAAGTCCGCGGCCAGATGTTTCGGCCCGGAGACCATCACCCAACCCGCCCGGTAACCGCACACCCGGTAGGCTTTGGACAGCCCGCTGAACGTCAGGCACAGCACGTCCCGGCCGGCGAACGCGGCGGTGTGGTGGTGGACGGCGTCGTCGAACAGGATCTTCTCGTAGATCTCGTCGCTGAACACCACGAGGTCGTGCCGCCGCGCGATGTCCACCAGCGCCCGCACTGTCGCCTCGGAGTAGACCGCGCCGGTCGGGTTGTTCGGGTTGATGATGACCAGGCCCTGGGTGTTGGGCGTGATCTTCGCCTCGATGTCGGCGAGATCGGGCTCCCAGCCGGAGGTCTCGTCGCAGCGGTAGTGCACGGGGGTGCCGCCGGACAGCGACACCGCACCCGTCCACAACGGGTAGTCCGGGGCCGGGACGAGCAACTCGTTGCCGTCGTCCAGGAACGCCTGCAGAACCATCGTGATCAACTCGGACACGCCGTTGCCGATGTAGACGTCGTCGATCGAGGTGTCCTGCAGTCCGCGGGCCTGGTAGTACTGCGCGACCGCGGTGCGGGCGGAGTAGATGCCGCGCGAGTCGGAGTAACCCTGTGCCTCGGGCAGGCTGTGCACCATGTCGGCCACGATCGACGGGGGAGCCTCGAAGCCGAACGGGGCGGGATTGCCGATGTTCAGCTTGAGGATGCGGTGGCCCTCGGCCTCGAGTCGCTGCGCCTCGACCAGGATCGGACCCCGGACGTCGTACCGGACGTTCTGCAGCTTGCGGCTCTGGATGATCTGACGCATCAGCGCAGGATGTCAGACCGACCGTGAGGGACCGGTGCGGACCTGGTCGGTCGCCGCCCGGCGCCCTGCGTCACTCACAGGACCCAGACCATGCGTCGGCATACTGACGCCATGTCGCCGTTCCGCTTCCGGGTCACACTGGTGGCGGTCGCCGTGGCCGTCACCACCGTGCTGATGATCGACACCTGGTACGTGGTGCTCGCGCCGAAGGCCCGGATCCGTTCCGAGGCGGCGGCTGCCGTGCTGGCCTCGCGACTGTCCTCCGCCGCGGAGATGTCCTCCGCGGCGGCCGAGGTGTCCGCCGACGATCCGACGGCCGCCGTCCCCGTGGTGGCTCCTGCGGGGCTGGTCCTGCCGTCCGACCCGGCCGTTCTGGTGCTGGGCGATTCGTGGGCGGCCGGCTGGGGTTCCGACGACGGTCGCGGTGGGTACATCCAGGAGGCGTTCGACGAGTTGGGCTGGACGCGGACCGTCATCGACGCCGTCGGCGGTATCGGGTACCTGAACCCCGGGGACGACGCGGGGGACTACCAGGACCAGTTCGACGAGCTGGGGGATCTGTCCGTCGGCGATCCCGACCTGATCATCGTGCAGGGCAGCACCAACGACGCGTCGGTGGAGTACGCGGGTCTGCCCGACGCCGCCGACACCCTCTTCGACAGCCTGCAGGCCCGGTGGCCGAACGCCCAGCTGCTCATGCTGGCCGGCGCCCCCGAGGAGATGCCGATCGACCCGGCCGTGCTGGACGTCAACGCGCTGCTCGGTACGATCGCGGCCGCGCGGGGCCTGCCGATCATCGACCCGATCCAGGAGGACTGGATCACCCCGGACAACATCGACGACTACGTCGACATCACCGGGCATCCGAACGACGACGGCCACGCGTACCTGGCGGGTCTGCTGGCGGCGGACCTGCGCGCGCTGACCGGCGGCTGACGGCCAACGCCGACCCCACGGGTCGGCCGACATGCTGATCACGGTGCCTGCGCCCACACTGCTCGCGTCCCCCCGGGACCGGGGCGGCGCCGGAACCCGACCAGCGTGCGCACCCGCGGAACGCCATCGCAGACGAGAGGAACCACACCCATGCTCGCCGTCACCACCAACGACATCCCCGGTTGGCAGATCCAGCGCACCTGCGGGGAGGTCTTCGGGCTGACCGTCCGATCGCGCAACGCCTTCTCGCAGATGGGCGCCGGCTTCAAGTCGATGTTCGGCGGCGAGCTGCAGGGCATGACCAAGCAGCTGGCGGAGAGCCGCAACGAGGTGATGAACCGGATGTTCGAGGCGTGTCGCGCCCGCGGCGGGAACGCGATCATCGGCATGCGGTTCGACACCTCGGAGATGGGCGACACCTGGACCGAGCTGTGCGCCTACGGCACCGCCGTCGTCGCCGTGCCGATGGACGACGGCGCCCGGCAGACCGCCACCGAACTCGGGTACGGCCAGGGTCAGCAGCAGCGCTGATCCGTCCGACCCGCGCCGCTCAGCCCCCCGACCAGGGGGGCCAGTCGGGTCGTTCCCGGCAGGGCGGCCACACCCAGCAGGCATCGCACTCCCGGCACCGCCAGGTGCGGTGCGACTGACCCGCGCACAGGCACGGGTGGTTGCCGACGAGCAGGCGGGTCGGCCCGAGCGGATGCCCGACCGGGCACAGGGTCGGCGCCCGCTCCACGAGGGCACCGTCCTCGCGGCGTCGGTGGTGGGGTTGCTCGCCCGCCCGCCGTACTCCGGCCGACCGCCGGGACGGAACGGCACGGGACTGCAGACCGAGCAGTCGGCCGAGGACGAACAGGATCAGGCGCACCCCCTTATTCGAACACATGTTCGAGCGCACGGGGGGCGGTTCGTCGGGGGTTCACCCACCGGTGGCAGGCTGGGCCCGACCGCCCGCCCCGGCTCCGGGGCGGGCACCGGCTCGTCGAGGAGGTCACCGGTGGTCGTCCCCCGGGTCAGTGCGCCATCGGTCGGCCCCGTCGCCGACCTGGACTTCGCCGCCGTCCGTGCCGATCTCGGCATCGAGGAGGACTACCCCGGGGGAGCGGTCGAGGAGGCCCGGACGGCGGCCGAGCGGCTGCCCGCGGTGCTCGCGACCCTGCCCGACGAGACCGCCGTCCCCTTCGTCACCGTCGACCCACCCGGGTCGCGCGACCTGGACCAGGCGGTCCACCTGTCCCGCCGGGACGGCGGCTACCGGGTCCGCTATGCCATCGCCGATGTCGCGTCCTTCGTGGAGCCCGGCGGGGTGCTGGACATCGAGACCTGGCGGCGCGGCGCCACCCAGTACAGCCCCGACCGGTCGGTGCCGCTGCACCCGACGGAGTTGTCGGAAGGAGCGGCCAGTCTGCTGCCCGGGGTCGTCCGGGCCGCGGTGCTGTGGACCATCGACCTGGACGCGGCCGGCGAGCCGGTGGCCGTCGACGTGCACCGGGCCGCGGTGCGGTCGGTGGCCCGACTGGACTACGCGGGCGTGCAGGCCGATCTCGACGCCGGACGGGCCCACCCGGGGATCGAGCTGCTGCCCGAGATCGGCGCGCTGCGGACGGCCATCGGCCGGGCCCGGCACGCCATCACCCTGGACCTGCCGGACATCGAGGTCGAACGCGGCGGGGACGGCCACTGGACCCTGGTCCGCCGCGCCGTGCTGCCCGTCGAACAGGCCAACGCCGAGATCAGCCTGCTCACCGGGACGTGCGCCGCGGTGATCATGCTGCGCGGACTGATCGGCATCCTGCGCACCCTGCCGGTGCCCGGGCCGGAACAGGTGCAGACCCTGCGCCGGGCCACGGCGGCGCTGGGTATCCGGTGGCCCGCGGAGGAGTCCGCGGACTCGGTGATCGCCCGGATGGACGGCACCCGCCCGATGGACGCCGCCTTCCTGGAGGACGCCGTGCGGCTGCTGCGCGGGGCCGGCTACACCCCGTTCGACGGCGTCGTCCCCGAGCACACCGGGCACGGCGGGGTCGGTGCCGCCTACGCCCACGTGACCGCCCCGCTGCGCCGGTTGGTCGACCGGTACGGCTCGGAGGTGTGCCTGGCGCTGACCGCCGGGACACCCGTACCCGACTGGGTGCGCCGGGCGCTGCCCGATCTGCCCGCCGCCATGTCCGCCGCCGATCGACGCTCGTCGGCGCTGGCGAAGGCGGTGCAGGGGGCGGTGTCCACCGCGTTGCTGGGCGGGCGGGAGGGTGAGGTCTTCCCGGCCACCGTGCTGCAGATCGACGCCGAGCGGGACCGCGCCGTGGTCGTCCTGCACGACCCGCCGGTGCGGGCCAACTGCTCCCCGCGCGGGCTCACCGAGGGGACCGTGGTCGACGTCCGCCTGGTCTCCGCCGACCCGGCGACCCACCGGTTCGTCGTCGAACCCGTCTGAGCCGGTCGGCCCCCGGCCAGGCGGGGAGTCGCGCCCGGCGGGACCCACCTCACGCGCTCGTCCGGCTGCGGTGGCAGCATGCTCACCCATGGGAGACGAGATCGGACAGAGCAACGGCTGGTACTTCAACATCGTGACCAAGCAGGTGGAGAAGGAGGGGCAGAGCAAGGCCAAGGACCTGCTCGGCCCCTACCCGACCCCCGAGGCGGCCGCGAACGCGTTGCAGAGCGTGCACGACCGGGAGCAGCGGCTCGATTCGCAGGATCGGGAATGGCGGGACGGCTGACGACGCTGACCGCCGTGGAACGCCCGCCACGGGCGTGAACACGATCGGTGCGTCCGACCCCCGCGGGCCGGCCCACCCGGGAGGCACGGATGGGCGTCCTGCGCTCGAGCACGAGCGGGCCCACCCGGGCGCCGCGTGACCTGACCTGGTTGATCGCGGTGGCCGCGGCGCTGTGGGGGACCGACGCGCTGCTGCGGTTGCCGCTGGCCGAGACGGTCGCCGCCCCGACCATCGTCTTCGCCGAGCACCTCGTGCTCACCCTGGTGCTCGCCCCCCTGCTGCCGCGGTCGCTGCGCGCCTTCCGGCGTCTGGACGCCGGGGGTCGTTGGGCGGTCGTCGGCATCGGGGTGGGAGCCTCGGCGATCGCCACCACGCTCTTCACGCTGTCGTTCACGGTCGGCGACCCCATCACCCCTGCCGTGGTGCAGAAGCTGCAGCCGGTGGTGGCCCTGGTGGGGGCCGCCTGGCTGCTCGGTGAGCGGTTGTCCCGGCGGTTCTGGTGGTTCGCGCTGCCCGCTCTGGCCGGGGTGTGGCTGCTGGCCTTCCCGGATCCGTTCCACGTCGCGGTCGATCATCTCGTCGCGGTGCTGCTCGCCCTCGGCGCGGCCGTGCTCTGGGCCGGGGGGACCGTCCTGGGGCGGTTGGTCGCCACCCGGCTCGAGCCGCTGGAACTGACCACGCTGCGCTTCTCGTTCGGGCTGCCCGCGATGTTCGTGGTCGTGCTGGCCACCGGCTCCCCGCTGTGGGTACCGGACGTCCCGAGCTCGCTGGCCGTTCTCGGTATCGCGCTCGTCCCCGGGCTCGGCGCGATGGCCCTCTACTACGTCGGCCTGCGGCGGACCCCGGCCTCGCGCGCGACCCTGGCCGAGCTGGCCTACCCGCTGACCGCCGCCCTGATCGGGGTGTTCGTGCTGTCCCGACCCCTGGAGCCGGTGCAGTGGGTCGGTGCCGTCCTGGTGGTCGCGTCCGTGACGGCGTTGTCCTGGCACGAGAACCGCGCCCGGGATCGGGCCCTGGTCACCGTCGCCTGAACCGCAGGGCGGGCTCGGCGGCCGGGGACAACTCACCCCGACCACGAGTCGGGCAGGCACAATCGGGCGGTGATCTTCCGCCGCACCGGGCGTCGTGCCCCGACCGTCCACCGCATCCGCCGCCGTCCGGTCGCCCTCGGCGTGCTGGTGGCCCTCACGCTGACCGGGTGCTCCACGACGGTCGCGGGCAATGCCCAGCGGGCCGCCGACACGGGCGCGGCGACCGGCGGCGGGATCACCGCCCCGTCCACCACCGAGGACCCGGGCCCACCCGCGCCCGTCCCGGCCGGTCTGGAGAGCTACTACGGGCAGACACTCGACTGGGGCTCGTGCACCGACTTCGCGCAGACGGCCGAACAGCGTCAGTACTACGCGAGTCGGGTCCTGGAGTGCGCGCAGCTCCGGGTGCCGCTGACCTACGAGCCGCCCGCGTCCTCCGGCGATCCGGACGTGCTGCTCGCGGTCATTCGCAAGCCGGCCACCGATCAGTCCACCCGCATCGGGTCCGCGGTGTTCAACCCCGGTGGACCGGGCGGCTCCGGGGTGGACATCGTGGCCCAGTTCGGCGCGTTCGGCGTCGGTGGCGATCTCAACCGTCGGTTCGACCTCGTCGGGTTCGACCCGCGCGGCGTCGGGGCCTCGCTCCCGGTGGTCACCTGTCAGACCGGGGCCGAGCGGGACGCCGACCGGGCCGCCTCCGTCCGGCTGGCCACCGATGCCGACGTGCAGGCCGCGGACGCCCGCGCCGAGGCCTTCGCCCAGGCGTGCACGGCGCGGACGGGGGAGGCGCAGGGCATCGACGGAGCGACCTTCCTGGGCACGCTGGGCACCCGGGACGTGGTCCGCGACATGGACGTGCTGCGCGCCGCGCTGGGCGACAACAAGCTCACCTACGTCGGCTTCTCCTACGGCACGCTGCTCGGCACCATCTACGCCGAGCAGTTCGGCGGGAACGTCCGGGCCATGGTGCTCGACGGCGCGGTCGACCCGGTGCAGGATCCGGCGGAGTCCAACCTGGACCAGGCGAAGGGTTTCCAGTCCGCGTTCGACTCCTTCGCCGCCTCCTGCGCACAGCAGCCGGGATGCGTGCTGGGCACCGACCCGGCCCAGGCGTCTGCGGTGTTCCAGTCCCTGACCAGGCCCCTGCTCGACACTCCGCTGCCGCTCGCCGACGGGCGCGTGCTGACGTACTCCGACGCCCTCACCGGCACCATCCAGGCGATGTACTCCGAGACGTTCTGGACGCCGCTCTCCGAGGCGCTGCTCAGCCTGTCCCAGGGCAAGGGCGACCAGCTGATGGCGCTGGCCGACGCGTACCTGCAGCGCGACGCCCAGGGCGGGTACTCCTCGCTGCAGGACGCGTTCACCGCGATCGGCTGCATGGACAACCCCCGGGAGGACGACCCGCAGGAGCAGCTGGCCCTGATCGCCGAGTCGAACGCCGCCGCGCCGTTCGCCGACTCCGGGGAGCCGCCGCTGGTCACCCGGGGGCCGTGCGACTTCTGGCCGGCGGACCCGACCCTCGTCCCGCACGTGCCCGAGGTCCCCGGGCTGGCGCCGGTGCTGGTCATCTCGACGACCGGCGACCCGGCCACGCCGTACCAGGCCGGCGTCGACCTGGCCGAGCAGCTCGGTGGGCGGCTGCTCACCGTGGAGGGGACGCGGCACACCGCCTACCTCAGCGCGGGCATCACCTGCGTGGACGACGCGGCCACGCAGTACCTGACCGATCTGACCCTGCCGGCCGACGGGACGACCTGCTCCTGACCTGGCGCCGGTGGGGGCGGGCTCAGTGCTGGTCGTCCACCCACATGCCGAGCAGGCCGCGGAAGTGCGCCAGGAAGCGCTCGTGCTCCGCCGGCGGGTAAGTGGCGCGGACGGTCTCGACCAGCAGGGCGTCGAAGTCCGACGAGGCGATCCAGTCCCGGACGATCTCCGTTAGCGACGCCAACGACGTCGCGCAGAACTCCTGGTACTCCGCGGTCTGGAAGTACTCGTCCGACATCGCCGCGTACCGGCCGAGCTTCTCGGCCCAGCTCAGGTCCGGGTCGTCGGCGACGTCGAACCAGTCCCGCGTGGTGGTGTCCACCCGCTGCCGCCGGCCGGACACCGCACAGAACACCGACCAGGACACCAGCTGGGTGATCGCCCACGGGAAGTAGTAGTGCAGCGAGGTGATCGAGACGTCCGGGCAGGCGTTGGCGTAGTCGATGGGCTGCACCCGCGTCCCGGTGACCAGGGCCTCGCAGGAATTGAACTCCCACCGGAAGAACGCATTGATGGTGCGGGACAGGGTGAGGATCTCCATGCCCGCCTCGGGCGGCAGGAAATGGTGGGCCACCTCGTACCGGTCGTGCATGGGCAGCTCCGGGCGGAACCGCATGATCTTGGTCTCCGGGCCGATGGTCAGCGACCGGGCGAACGAGTCGAACTCGGACACCGCCCCCTGCAGGTGCATGAGCATCTGCCCCGACTCGTCGTACGCCCGATGCAACTCGGCGGGCCCGTCGATGCGCGAGACCCCGCGCCAGGCACCACCGTCGAACGGCTTCATGTACATCGGGAACCCGACGCGTGCCGCCACCTCGTCCAGATCGAAGGGCAGGTTGTAGGTCTCCGCGGTGTACGCCCACTTCTCGTGATCCACCGGGTTCTTGAACGGCACCAGCACCGTGTCCGGGATGTCGAAACCCAGCCGGATCATCGCGCAGTACGCGGAGTGCTTCTCCATCGCCTGGAAGGTGAACGGGTTGTTCAGCAGGTAGGTGTCGTTCACCAGGGCGGCCTTCTTCAGCCATTCCCGTGGATGGAAGTACCACCAGGCCAAGCGGTCGATCACCACGTCGTACCGCACCGGCGACCGCAGGTCGAACGGCTCGATGGTGATGCGCTCGGTGTCGATGTGGTGCTCCCGGCCGGCGTGCGGGATCGCCCCGACCCTGCGGACCAGGGTCTCGAAGGCCCGCGGCCAGTCGTTCTCGGTGCCGAGCAGCAGCCCGATGAGATGGGTCGTGGAGTCACGCCGCGAGGTGCTCATGGCAGTGATCTTGGCCAATGGGGGCGGGCCGTGCATAGACCCGCCGCGCCGACCGCGCTCCCAGCTGACCGGTGGCCACGGCACAGCGGGCGCACAGCTCCCGGGCCGAATCTTCGGTCATGTCGAACGCATCCGGTCCCGTCCCACCCAGCGGACGACCACCGCGGTCCGCGCTGCTGCGCCGGGTGCGGGTCATCACCACCGCCACCGTCGCCGCCGCGGGGATCGGTGTGGGGGCGCTGGCCGTCGCCCTGGGCGCCGATGCCGCGGCGAGCACCCCGCAGGGCACCACGGCGCCGGACGCGTCCTCGGGGTCCGCCACGACCGGGAGCGCGCAGCCGGGCATCACCCAGCCGGTCGCTCCCGGGACGACCGGATCGTCGCAGGCGCCGACCCGGCGACCCGGTGTGACGTCCGGTCGGGCCGATGCGGGGACGGGGGGATCGTGAGCCGGCGCCACGGGTCCGCCCACGGCCCGGACGACCCTCGCCCGCGCATCGTGCCCGCGGGGCTGACCTTCGACCTCTGGTCCACCACCGGCACGGTGCGGGTCACCGACCCGGCGGCACTGGGTGTGGCCCACCGTGAGCTCCGGGCCGAGCTGGACGACATCGAGATCGCCTGCAGTCGCTTCCGTCCCGACTCCGAGATCACGGCCGTCAACCGGGCCGCGGGTTCGCCCGTCGTGCTCTCGCCGGTGCTGAACGCAGCGGTGACCACCGCACTGCGGGTGGCCCGGGCGACCGACGGCCTCGTCGACCCCACCGTGCTCGGCCCGCTGGTGGCCCTCGGGTACGACCGGGACATCGGAGACCTCCCCCCGGCCGGACTGCCGGTCCAGCCGGGGTCGGGGTCGCGTCGGCACCAGCCCGTCCTGCCCGCGCCGGGGTACTGGCGGATCCGGCACGATCCGGTCACCCGGGAGCTGCTGATGCCCGCGGGGGTGGGGCTGGACCTCGGGGCCACCGCGAAGGCGCTGGCCGCCGACCGGGCCGCCCGACGCATCGCCCGGGCGATCGGGGCAGGAGTGCTGGTCG
The DNA here is from genome assembly GCF_030811475.1 of Nakamurella flavida. NCBI lineage: Bacteria > Bacillati > Actinomycetota > Actinomycetes > Nakamurellales > Nakamurellaceae > Nakamurella > Nakamurella flavida. The sequence goes on along the minus strand of NZ_JAUSQV010000001.1, from coordinate 953,001 downwards.
ACCTCGGCGGGGACATCGCCGTCCACGGCCCCGCGCCCCGTGGCGGATGGCGCATCGCCGTCCACGACGACCACCGGGTGGCGGCGACGTCGCCCGCGTCGATCTCGATCACCGGTGGCGGGGTGGCGACGTCGTCGACCACCACCCGACGATGGTCCGGACCGGCGGGTGAGGCCCACCACCTCGTCGACCCGCGCAGCGGCGGCAATCCGGCACCCTGCTGGCGGACCGTGTCGGTGTGCGCGGCCACCGCGGTCGACGCGAACGCCGCGGCGACGGCCGCGATCATCCTGGGCCCGGCCGCACCCGGGTGGCTGGCCGGTCTGGGTCTGCCCGCCCGGCTGGTCACCGCCGAGAGTGGCCCGGCGCCGGCCCGATCCCCGCACGCCCACCCCGTCCGGATCGTGGCCGGCTGGCCCACCGACCAGGAGTGCGCCGCATGATCGACTCGTCCGCCCTGTGGTACCTGAGTCGGGCGGCAGGGGTGGTCGCCCTCGTACTGTTCACCGCTGTCCTCGTGCTCGGCATCGCCACCTCGGGCCGGGCCGGCAGTGCCGTCCTGCCCCGGGCCGGGGTGCTGCGCCTGCACCGCAGCATCTCCCTCTCCGCTCTGGTCTTCCTGGCCCTGCACATCGTCTCGGCCATCGCCGACGGCTACGTCGAACTCGGCGTGGTCGACGTCTTCCTGCCGTTCGGTTCGGCCTGGGACCCGTTCTGGGTGGGCCTGGGCGCGGTGGCCGTCGACCTGCTGCTCGCCGTCACGATCACCAGCCTGCTGCGGCGGCACCTGCCCGTGAGGCTCTGGCGCGGTGTGCACCTCGCCGCGTACGCGATGTGGCCCATCGCCGTGGCCCACGGGCTGGGTAGTGCCGGCGGCGACGGGGTCCGGCCGTGGACCCTCGCGGTCAGCGGGGTGTGCGTGCTCGCGGTGGTCGGTGCCCTGTGGCGGTGGCGGCTGCGGTCGGACCGTCATCCGGACGCGGTGCGCCGCGAGCAGGGCCGGCTCCGCCACGACCTGCGCCCCGCCGTCGTTCCCGTCGATCCCACCCCGGTGACTTCCACCCCGGTCGTTCCCCTCGGAGCCGGGCGGGCCACCCGATGAGCGCCGGTCTGCTCACCGGACCGCCCGTCCGGCCCGTCGTCCCGGCCCGCCTGCTCGACGGGCCGGCGTGCCGGCACCTGTCCGACCACCTGGTCCGGTGGGGGCCGCTGCCGCGGCCCGGCGCCGCGCTGATCGACGAGGTCGTCGCGGCCGGTCTGACCGGGCGGGGCGGCGCCGGGTTCCCCACCGGTCGCAAACTCGCCGCCGTCACCGCACAGGTGCGGGCCACCGGCGGTCCGGCCGTGGTGGTCGTCAACGCCGTCGAGGGCGACCCGACGTCGGCCAAGGACGCCGTGCTGGCCGGGCACGCGCCCCAGCTGATCCTGGACGGCGCCGAGCTGGCCGCCCACGCCGTCGGCACCGACACGGTCCTGGTCGCAGTGCGCGACCAGGGCGGCCCGCAGCGGTGCCTCTCTGCAGCTGTGGCCGACCGCCCGCCCTCGGGTGTGCGCTGGCAGATCGTCCCCGTGCCGGAGCGGTACGTGGCCTCCGAGGCGTCCGCGCTCGTGCACGGCATCACCACCGGGGACTTCCGGCCCACCGGACGCGCGGTGCGGCCGTGGCAGCAGGGGGTGTGGGGTCGTCCGACGCTGCTCGACAACGCCGAGACCCTGGCCCAGGTCGCCGTCCTCGCCCGGATCGGCGCGGTGGGTTTCCGAGCGCTGGGTCGACCCGGGTCGACCGGCACGGAGCTGATCACGGTGACCGGCGCGGTCGCCCGTCCCGGGGTCGTCGAGCTCCCCGCCGGCAGCCCGCTCGGTGCCGTCCTGGCCGCGGTGGGGGCGCCCGCAGTGGGATGGGCGCTGGTCGGTGGTCTCGCGGGCGGCTGGCTCGACCTCGCCCGGCACGCCGACCGGCCCTTCACGTCAGCGGCGCTGCACCCGGTCGGCGCCGGCCGGGGCACGGCCACCATCACCGTGCTGCCCCCCGGCGGGTGCGTGTTGACCGAGACGGCCCGCCTCGTCGGCCATCTCGCGGGAGAGGGTGCGGGCCAGTGCGGGCCGTGCATGTTCGGTCTCCCCGCCCTGGCCGCCGATCTGGCTGCGCTCACCGACGGCGACGCGGCGGCGGCCGTCCGCCTCGATCGGAGACTCCCCGTGGTCACCGGCCGCGGGGCCTGCCGCCACCCGGACGGAGTCGTCGCCCTGGCCGCCTCCGCGCTGCACGCCCTGCGCACCGAGCTCGCCGGGCATCTGCACGACCACCTCGCCCACGGCCGGTGCGCCGCGGTCGGCCCGGTGGTCCGGCTGGGTGCGGGGGACCGGCGATGGTGAGCCGGGGAGCGTCGGTCGCCGGCCGGCGGCTGGAGGTCGATCCTCTGCGCTGCCGCGCCCACGGCCTGTGTGCCGACGAGTTCGGCGAGGGCATCACCCTGGACGAGTGGGGGTACCCGCTGCTCCCGAGCGGCCCGGTGCCGGCGGAGCTGATCCGCCGGGCCCGTGCCGCGGCCAACGCCTGTCCGGTGCTGGCGCTGCGGCTGCAGCGGGTGGACGAACGCTGACCGCCGCGGTCGCCGGCGGCCGGTCCGGTTCGCGGAGGACTCCGCCCGTCTGGTCTGCTGGAGGTCCCGGCGTTCCGGGGGCTGTGCGTGACCGCGCCCGGCCGGGCGTGGGCGGCGGCGGGCGGTTCTCCAGTGCGGGTGCGGGCGTCGGTCTCGTCCCTGTTCTGGGGGCTGCAGTTCGCCCTGTTGAACCCGGCGCTCGCCCTGCTGCTGGTGTCGGTGTACGGCGCCACCGGCGGCCAGGTGGGCGGGATCCTCGCCGCCTACAACACCAGCGCGTTCCTGGCCTCGGTCGTCGTCCCGGCCTGGGCCGACCGGCGGTCGGACTACCTGCGGCCGATGCTGGGGGCCGCCGGCCTGGGGCTCGCGCTAGCCGTGGTATTGGTCTCGACGCGGTCGTTGACGGTGGCCGTGGTCGCCCTGGTCGTGCTCGGGGGCCCCGCCGGGGTGGGCGTCTCCCTGCTGTTCGCCCACCTGCAGCACGCCGGCGCCCGGCCGTCCGACGTGGTCGACATCCGGGCCGTCTTCTCGGTGGCGTTCGTGGCCGGCCCGCCGTTGGCGACGGTGCTGATGGGGGCGTTCGGCGACCGGGCGCTGCTGGTGGCGGTCGTGGCGGTGGCGATCCTCGTGGTGGTCGCGTCGGCGGTGCAGACCGCCGGCCGGACGGCGCGGGCGTCGCCGCCGGCCGACCGGACGGCGCCGCCGGTCGCCGTCGAGCGGGCCGACCCCGCCGACCCGCCGGCGGCCACGGCGTCCCGCACCGCCGTCGTCCTCATCGTGGTGGCCTTCGTCGCGCTGCAGGCGTCGAACACCGCGGAGGTCGCGGTGATGGGCCTGTTCGTCACCGAGCGCCTGGGTCTGCCCGTGCTGTGGGCCGGCACCGCCCTCGGGGTCGCGGCGGCCCTGGAGATCCCGGCCCTGCTGGCCGTGGGGCGACTGGCCGGCCGGGTCCGCATCCTCACCCTCGTGGTGACCGGATGCGTCGCCGGGCTCGGGTACGGGATCGGCATGACGGTCGTGGACGGCACCGTCGGCCTCATCGCGCTGCAGATCCTCAACGCCTGGTTCGTGGCCGTGGTCAACGGTGCGGGGTTGGCCCTGTTCCTGCAGGTCATCCCGCGGCCGGGACTGGCCTCGGGGATGTTCAGCAACACGTTCCGGCTCGGTTCGGTGGCGTCCGGACCCATCCTGGGGTGGGCCTCGACCACCTCGCTGGGTTACAGCGCGGTCTTCGCGGTGAGTGCAGCGTTGACCGTTCCGGCCCTGGTGCTGGTCCTGCTGGTGGGCCGCCGATCGGGGCCGCCGCGGACCCGGACCGTCCGGCTGGCCGGCGGCTGAGACCGGTCGGTCAGCCGCCCAGCGGGGGCAGGTAGGTCGCGGCCTGCGCCTGCCAGCTGTTCCAGTCGTGCGGCCACTCGGTGCCCCAGACCGCCAGCTCGTGCGGGATGTGCAGGTCGGCGAGGACACCGGCCAGGGCGCGGGTGGAGGCGTGCGCGCCCGTGGTGTCCTCCCACCGGCCGCTCCCGACCACCAGCGTGAGGTGCAGCGAGCGCCGCAGGTGCTCCAGATGCCCGCCGTGTTCGGTGGGCAGGAAGCTCATCGGGTCGGTGAGGTAGGTGTCCACGTCCCCCTCGCCCCAACCGCGCCACGCCCACGTCGAGTAGCTGCCCGACAGGGCCACCGCGCGGCCGAACAGGTGGGCGTTCCGCAGCGCGAAGAGCACGGCGTGGAACGCGCCCATGGACGGCCCCGCGGTGACGATGTCCGTGCGGCCGCCGCACCGTTCGTGCACGAACGGCACCACGTGATCGACGATCCACCGTTCGTAGGCAAGATGGGCGCGGGCCCGGTCGGCCAACGGTTTCCAGCTCGCCGACCACGACTCCTCGTCGTGGGACGGCACGCAGAACACGGTGAGCAGACCCTGGTCGATCGCCGGGCGGAGGGCGTCGAGCATGCCGCGGTCGGCGAACTCGTCCGCCCCGAACCCCTCCGAGGGGAACCACAGCACCGGGCGACCCCAGTGGCCGTGCACGACGACCTCCCGGGTCCCGCCGATGGACGGGGAGTCGAGCCGGACGTGGTCGGACCGGGTCACGGTGCTGTCCGGGTCATCGGTCCACCTTCTGCAGAAGATTCTCCAGGCCGGGCGACCAGGCGTCCCGCCAGCCGACGACCGAATGGGCGTCGGGCACGATCCGGAGGTCCACCGGGTGGCCCTGGCGGGTGAGCACCGCGGCCATCGCCCGGTTGTTGGCCAGGTTCTCCTCGACGGCGCCGCAGGTGAGCAGGACGGGCACCGGGCGGGGTGCGGCCCGGGAGAGATCCGGCCCGGCCGCCGTCCGCCGGACGAACGCGGTGATCTGCCCGAAGAACCGGAAATCGCTCTCCTGGGGGTCGAGGTCGGGGGTGAAGAACGACCCGGACTGCAGGGCCAGCGCGGAGAACGACGCCGGGTGCTGCCGTTGGGTCGCGAGCAGGGCGACCGCGCCGAGACTGGCGCCGAGTCCGACGACCGACCCGGTGAGCACCCGCGCGCCGATGGCCGGCAGGACCACCTCGGCCAGGTGGTCGGCGTAGTCCGGGTCGGCGGCGTACCACTCCTCGCGGTGGCCGGGCGCGGCGTCGAGCAGGGCGACCCGGATCGGTCGGTAGAGGTGCGCGGCCCAGCGCAGCAGTGCACCGCGCTCGGCGAGATCGGATCCGTCGTGCACGACGAGCAGGGGAGCGGGGGCGCTCGAAGACAGTCCTGCCGGCGACCACAGGCGGGTCGGCACCGGTGCGGCCAACCGCCCGGCCGGGGTCGGCACCGCACGCAGGGTCCCGGTGTCCGGGGTGTCCAGCCACGCCGGCGACCGGTAGTCGGGGAAGTGCAGTTCCGTCGGCGCGTCGAGGGTGGAGCGGGTGCCGTCGTGGTGGCGCAGCACCGTGCGGTACTCCAGCCGCCAGGCGGGGGGGCGCGGCAGCCGCAGGACCCAGCGTCCACCGCTGAACACGAACTCCGGGGTCGGGTCGGCGGCGGACCACCCGGGTTCCAGGTGGACCCCGTCGAGCTCGGCCGCCGGGTCGTCGACCTGCAGGACGGCACCGTCCGTCGTCACCACCGCCGCGCACGCGCTGACCCGCGCCCGCCGACCGGGCAGCCCGGATTCGGGCCGGTCAGCGGGGGTGGGAGGCATCGGGCCAACCTACGGCACCGGTCGTTCCCCGACCCCGCTCGTCCCGTTCCGGTCCGGCCGCCGGGGGTCCCCGGGCCGCGTCGCACGACGCGCCCGGGAGGGCGGCAACGACGAGCGCGCCGGACGTCCCTAGGCTGTGGGGATGGACCGTCAGCAGCAGTTCGTCCTGCGTACCCTCGAAGAGCGCGACATCAGGTTCGTGCGCCTGTGGTTCACCGATGTCCTGGGCTATCTCAAGTCCATGGTGGTGGCCCCGGCCGAACTGGAGGGCGCCTTCAACGAGGGCATCGGCTTCGACGGATCCGCGATCGAGGGCTTCGCCCGGGTCTTCGAGTCCGACATGGTGGCCAAGCCCGATCCGGCCACCTTCCAGGTGCTGCCGTGGGAGGCGGACCAGGGGCGCGTCTACTCCGCCCGGATGTTCTGCGACATCACCATGCCCGACGGCACGCCGTCCTGGGCCGACCCGCGGCACGTGCTCCGCCGGGTGATGGGCGAGGCCGCGTCCATGGGCTTCACCTGCTACGTGCACCCGGAGATCGAGTTCTTCCTGCTGAAGACCCTGCCCGACGACGGCTCGGCCCCCGAGCCCGCCGACCAGGGCGGCTTCTTCGACCAGGCCTCGCACGACGCCGCGCCGCATTTTCGTCGCCGGGCGATCGAGAGCCTGGAGTCGATGGGCATCTCGGTGGAGTTCTCCCACCACGAGGGCGCGCCCGGCCAGCAGGAGATCGACCTCCGCTTCGCCGACGCGCTGACCATGGCCGACAACATCATGTCGTTCCGGTACGTGGTCAAGGAGGTGGCGATCACCCAGGGCGTGCGGGCCTCGTTCATGCCCAAGCCGTTCGTCGACCAGCCCGGATCGGCCATGCACACGCACTTCTCGCTGTTCGACGGGGAACGGAACGCCTTCTACGACCCCGACGACCAGTACCAGATGTCGGCCACCGGCAAGGCGTTCCTGGCCGGCGTCCTGCGGCACGCCCCGGAGATCACCGCGGTGTCCTGCCAGTGGGTGAACTCCTACAAGCGGCTGGTCGTCGGTGACGAGGCCCCCACCACCGCGTCCTGGGGTCAGGCCAACCGTTCGGCCATGGTGCGCGTCCCGAACTACTCGCCCGGCAAGGCGTCCAGCCAGCGACTGGAGTTCCGCCTGCCGGACTCCGCCTGCAACCCGTACCTGATGTTCGCCAGCGTCATCGCGGCCGGACTCAAGGGCATCCGGGAGAACTACGAACTCCCGGCCCCGGCCGAGGACGACGTCTGGTCGATGTCCGAGGGGGAGCGGCGGGCCCTGGGCTACCAGCGGCTGCCCACCTCGCTGGAGCAGGCGTTGTCCATCATGGAGAGCTCCGACCTCATCGCCGAGACCCTCGGCGAGCACGTCTTCGACTTCTTCCTCCGGAACAAGCGCGCCGAGTGGGAGGCGTACCGCCGCCAGGTCACCCCGCAGGAGTTGCGCCGGTACCTGTCCCTGTAGCTGGACGGATCGGCCGGTCGGCTGGCTGGGTCGGCAAGGGATCTCAGCGGCCTCCCTCGGTGGGGGCTCACACGGTCCGACGTCCCTGCGTTCGGTATGTGGACGTCAGTATTGCCCGAGCCGGAGCGGATGACATGTCTGTCAGTGGTGCGCAGGCGGATGCCTCTCGGAGACGGCCCGTTCGGGGCTGGTGTTCACCATCCAGGACGACGACGGCTTCCCCGCCCCGGAGAACTCCGATGGCCGGCGGGCCATGCCGTTCTGGTCGACCCGCTCCCGCGCCGAGCGGGTGTGCCGGGTCGTCCCGGCTTACCGGCTGTTCCGGGTCGTCGAGATCACCGTGGGGGAGTGGCGGGAGCGCTGGCTGCCGGGTCTGGACAGGGATCAGTTGCTCGTGGGCGTGAACTGGTCCGGGCGCAGGGCCACCGGATACGACGCGACGGCCGCACAGGTCGAGGACCGTCTGAGGTCGCGACGCATCGAGGTCTGAAGTGCGGTTCGCAGGACGCACCGGTGATCCAGCGGCAGCGGTGACCTGCCCCCCACGGCCCGGGTCAAGGCCGCAGCCGTCGCGACCGTGCTCAGCGCTGTGAAGCTGATCTGACCCCCGGTGACCGACACGTGCTGATGGTGACAGGCGAAGGGTCGGTCCTCGACCTCCCACCAGCCGAGGCGGCCGATCTCGGTGGCGAGGTTCAGGCAGGTCGCGCGATCAAGGCGGCGGGGTGGATGTCGTCGAGGATCAGCGGGTGGCGGCCGACGACGATGCCGTCACGATCCAGGAGGAACGTCGGTGTGTGCGGTGTGCGGACGGTGATCTGAAAAGTCTCTTCGCCGGGGACGCCATGGGCCCCACGCCGATGAGGAGGTTGACGGGCCGGTCCGCCGCACGGTCGGGAGATCATTGGTCCCAGCCGAAGTGTCGGATCTCCGCTCGCGTCACGAAGGTCCTCAGGCGTCCACCAGCCTGGACTTGTCGGAGCGAAGCTACCGTCGTGGTGTGCTGATCGCTGCCGGTCCCGCCCGTCGCCTCGGTGGGACTTCCCCGCGTGTGTCCTTCGGCGCAGAGCCCCGCAAACCGGGGACGTGGGCAGGCAGGCGAGTGCTGTCCCTGGACGACAAGCCGGCCTACGAGCTCAGCTTCTGGTGCGGCACCTGCCAGTTCCTCTTCCAACGGCTCGAGGGCGCGAACGACACGCTGTCGCTGCCTGCGCTGACGGAGCGTCTGACGGCAGGACTGGACGAACTCGACGACGAAGTCATCGACGCCTTCTCGATGCTGCTCCCCGAGGGGGACTACCTACCGATCCTGACGAGCATCGAGCCGCAGATGCGGCTGCCGGCCGGCCCCGGGGACTACTTCGCCGAGGAGCAGGTCGCCACCTGGGGTGTCGACTCGTTCTGGGGGCTGCCCGAATACTCCCGGACCGCCTACTACCGAACCTTCCAGACCACGGTCACCCACCAGGCTCACCTCTACGAATTCGTCGTACCGATGCTGCCTCCCGCGTGGAGCGACAAGGCCGTCGTGGCCGAGCACGCTGCCCGGCTATTCACGTCCTCGACACCCACCGCAGTCGCGGTGTCGACGCTCGACGTCTGCGCCCCCGCCGTCGACGGGCGGAGCGAGGACTACTACGAACACTGGGGGCTCACCCACTTCCTGCTGGATGGGCACCACAAATTGCAAGCCGCAGCTCAGACCGGTCGCCCGCTCCGTCTGCTGTCCCTGCTCTCCATCGATGCCTCCCTGGCAAGCCGCGAGCAGCTCGCTCGTGTCCCGGGCCTGCGTAGCCAGCAGGTCGCGACTCGGCCCCTGCGGGCGTAGCGCAGTGGAGGGACCGGCGGCCGGTCGGGTGGGCCGAGTGGTGTGCGGCTCAGTCCAGGTCGACGACCGACCGGGGGGCGGGTGGTGGCGCCTCGTCCTCCTCTCGATGCCGGTGTTCTCCGAGCGCCTGCTCCACGTCCTCGGTGGTGAGATGTCCAGCCCTGACCAGCTTGCGGGCGAACCGGCGAGCCGCGTCCCCACCGCGCCAGCCGGCGTGATCGCTGATCATCCGGCGGAAGTAGCCCCGCATCCAGGCGTCGGGGTCCGCGTCGTACTCGCGGAGCTGCGCCTCCCACTTCGTCAGAGCCACACCCACCTCAGCCAGGGAGTCGAAGGAAGGGGCGCCCGGAACCCGGGAGTGAGCGAGCTGGTCTCGGCCCGGCACCGGCACCAGGGTGAGGGCCTGCAGGTACAGCAGGCCCTGGATGACGAGTTCTTCGTCGGCCTGTCCGTCCTCCAGGTGGGCGAGCGCCCAGTCCGAGGCTTCCCACCGCATGCAGCGGCCGGTCTCGACGTCCTGCCACCACGCACGGACCTGCGCGCGACTCGGTGGTTCCATCCCGGTCGAGGCGCTCATCGGCAGAGCATCTCAGGCGCGCCCCTCGGCCGGGTCTCGCGCCGTTCTGGATCCGTCGTCCGGGCTGACCCCGGCAACGCGCTCGGGAACGGCTCAGTCGGAACCCAGGTCGACGGTGCCACCGCTGCGCCAGTAGCGGCCGTCGGCCCGGTCGAGCAGGCCGAAATCGACGAGTGCCCGGCGCAGGCTCACGAAGTCCGGGTACAGCGCGATGAGCTCGCGGTTCACCTCGGACTCCAGGTAGTGGACGCCGGGGACGAAGCGCTGGGCGATCGCGTCCAGGACGACGGCCTGCCGCGACTGCTTGGCCGGCATGGTCAGCAGTCGACCGTCCGGGTCGAAGTAGCACGCGACCAAAGTGTCCCGCACGGAAGCGGGCGGACGCCGCTCGGGCTGCTCACGAGGTGCCGACACGGTGGATCAGTCGATGGTCTGGCCGGGGACCACCCGGGGGCGGGGGGCCCGCATCTTGCGGAAGAGGATCGCCCGGTTGAACCCGTAGAACCCGAGCGCACGGCCCTTGGTCGACAGGCCCGCCGGATCACCCTTGGGGAACTTCGCCTCGACGAGGCGGGCCATCTTCTTGGAGAAGAACACGAAGTCCAGGATCGCCACCAGCAGCGCGATGAACAGCAGCATCGGCCCGTAGATGGAGACCAGGGCGTTCGGGATCAGGATGACGACGAAGGACAGCAGCGCGAACGGCAGCACCAAGCCAGCAACGTTGCGCCGGGCGTCGACCAGGTCGCGGACGTACGCGCGCACCGGCCCCCGGTCGCGCGGCAGGACGAAGCGGTCGTCACCGGCCATCATCTTCTCGCGGCGCTCGGCCGCCAGCGCGCGGCGCTCGTCCTTGGTGAGCTTGCGGCCCGCGGTGTTGACCTTCGACCGCTTCATCGCCTCGCGCTGCGTCATCGGCGGGGGCGGGACCGGCCCACGCCGACCCTCGGCCTCACGCCTCTTCGGGGTCGGCCGACCCTTGCCGACGGTCGGCTCCACCACCGCCGTCTCGACGACGGGCGCGGCTTCGGGCTCGGACTTGCGACGCAGCAGACTCACACCGACCAGGGTATCGGTCGACGGGGCCGATCCGCCCCGGTCGAATCTATGCGCACGCTGATCGGGGTGCCGCACCAGGACGGCTGTTGCGGAGCCCTTGACGGTGGACGACGCTGCTCGGGGGTGGCACCTGACCGCCCGACGACTGCCCGCCCGCGCGGTCCGCGTCCCGCCGACACCCACAGGAGCTGGTCAGCGTGATCCTGGAGTACATCCGCTACCGCATCCCCACCGAGCACGGCGCCGAGTTCGCCGACGCGTACGCCCGCGCCGCGCGGGTGCTCGACGCCGACGAGCACTGTGCGAGCTGGGAGATCGCCCGCGGCGTGGAACACCCCGAGAACTGGGTCGTCCGGATCACCTGGGACTCCCTCGCCGGTCACGAGCAGGGCTTCCGCACCTCGGCCCGCTTCGCCGAGTTCTTCGCCGCCGTCCGTCCCTACTTCGGTGCCATCCAGGAGATGAAGCACTACGAGGTGGTCCACTCCGACCGGTGAGCGGGGCGGTCGGTGCGGACGAGCGGGGGCAGGGAACCGCCCGTCCGGTTCAGGGAAGGCCGGCCATGGTGATCACGGCACGACCCTGGATCCGACCGGCGGCCAGATCGGCGAAGGCCTCGTTCACGGCGGTCAGCGGATACCGGCGGGTGACGGTCTCGGGGAGGGACAGCGACCCTGCCGTCGTGCTCGCGACCACCGCCGGCAGGTCCACCCGGGTGCGGGCGCCGAAGGACCCGATGACCTGCAGGCCCCGGCGGACCAGATGGGTGATCGGGATGCTGGCCGCGGCCGCACCCGACCCGATGCCGACGGCGACCATCCGCCCGCCGTCGGCGACCATGCCCACGGCTTGCTGGAACGTCTGCGGCAGCCCCAATGCCTCGAACACGACGTCGGCCCCGCGGCCCCCGGTCAGTTCCCGCACCGCGGCGACCGGATCGACCGTGCGCGAGTCGACCAGGTGGTCGGCCCCGAGGCGTCCGGCCGCGGCCAGCTTGTCCGCACCGACGTCCACCGCGATGACGGTCGCGGCGCCGGCGGCCCGGGCCAGCTGCACGATGCTGGACCCCACCCCGCCGACCGCCACCACCGCGACACTCTCCCCGGCCTGCAGGCGCGCGGCGTTGTGCACGGCCCCGTACGCGGTCATCCCGGCGCAGCCCAGGATCGCGGCGGACTCCAGGTCCAACCCGGCCGGCACCGGGGTCAGCGCGGTCACCGGCACCACGGCGTACTCGGCGAACCCGGCCATCGAGTACATGGCCAGGGGGCGCCCGTCGGCCCGGTGCAGGCGGGTCTGACCGTCGTACAGGGTCCCGTTCAGCCGGTTCATCGCGAAGAACGGACCGCACATGTCGTCCCGGCCCCGCAGGCACGCCGGGCACGTCCCGCACGGCATGATGAACGCCCCCACCACCTCCCGGCCCACGGTCAGCTCGCCCGTGGGGGTGTCCGGGCCGAGTTCGGCGACGGTGCCGGAGATCTCGTGTCCCAGCACCGCCGGGGTGGGGAAGGCGACCTCCCCGCGCATGACGTGCAGATCCGTGTGGCAGACCCCGCAGGCGGTGACGGCCACCAGCGCCTCGCCCTGCCGGGGGACCGGCCGGGGGATCCGGAGCAGCTCCAGTGGTCGGTCGGGTGCCTCGAGAACGGCGGCCAGCATGGAGGTGTCGGTCGAGCGGGTGCCGGTGGACGTGGTCATGCGGGTCGCACCCTTCTGTCGAGTGGGTTCGGTGCAGTGCAGTGGGCCGTCGGGCGACGGCGCGGCTCAGGCCTCGGCACTGATCACCTTGTTGGCGGTGTCCGGCACGAACAGGCAGCCGACGAGACCGAGCACGGCGCCGACCCCGCCCAGCGCCAGCGCGATCCGCAGGTCGCCACCGGCGATCGCGATCGCCGCCAACGGGAACAGGCCCGAGCCGATGCCGCGGGCCACGTAGTAGGTGACCCCGGAGCCGAAGGCCCGGTAGCGCGTCGGGTAGTACTCCGAGATCCAGGTGCCCAGCACACCGAAGCCGGCGTAACCGATGGCCGGTCCCATCAGGGCGACGGCCGCGACCCACACGTTGCCCCCGCCGATGAGGGCGAACAGGCCGAACCCGACCACACCGACCAGGCACGCACCCAGCGTGGCGCGGCGCCGGCCGACCCGGTCGGACAGGGTGCCGGCCACGATGTACGACGCGATCCCGAGCAGGGTCCCGACGGTGAGGATCACCGTGGACGTGGAGAGGCTGAAGCCCTCGGCGCGCAGGAAGGTCGGCGCGAAGGTGATGTAGGAGTAGCTGGCCGCGAAGACACCGGTGGTGCAGATGGTCAGGAAGATGGCCCCCCGCACGATCCGGGCGTCCGGGCGGGTCCGGACGGCCTTGGTCTCCTCGCCCGCGGCGACCGCGGCGGCGGTGCTGACGGTCGCCGCGCGGGCGGCCTGCCACACCGTGGACTCGGGCAGCAGGAAGAACGCCGCGCCGGCCACGATCAGGCAGCCGACGCCGATGCCGACGAACCCGGTGCGCCACCCGCTGTCCGAGCCCAGCAGGGAGATGGTGGTGAACAGGACGAGCTGGGTGATCAGCGTCCCGGCGATGAACATCCCCTGCAGGACCGACCCCATGAAGCCGCGCTTCGGGGACTTCCAGCTCTCGGAGAACATCGCGAAGATGACCCCGAACGCCCCGCCCATCGCGAGCCCGGCGACGACCCGGGTCGCGGTGAACAGCCCGAGATCGGTGATGAACCCGCCGACGACCGCGGCCACCGAGTACAGCCCGGTGAACAGGACGAAGGTGATGCGCCGGCCCCACCGGTCGGCGATCCAGCCGAACAGGAACCCGCCGCCGATGGAGGCCAGGCTCTGCAGGGTGATGATCCCGACGATGGTCTGGTTCTCCACGCCGAAGGAGGTCGCCAGGTCGCGGAGCGGGAAGCTGAGCAGGTTCAGCTCCATGCACTCGATCAGCGCGCCGATGATGGCGAAGGTGAGGATCAGGTGGCGCTGGCGGGGGGTGTAGGCCGTGGCCGCCGTGACCGGTGTCGTGGACCGCTCTGTCGCACTGTTCATCTCATGGCCTCAGGGTCGGTGGGGGTCGGTGGCGGTCGGACGGTCGACCAGGGTGTGGCGCATGGTGCCGATGCCTTCGATCGTGGTCTCGAGCACCTGCCCGGCCCGGAGGTAGACCGGTGGCTTCATGCCGAGCCCGACGCCCTCGGGGGTGCCGGTGAAGATCAGGTCGCCGGGCAGCAGGGTGACCGCCGCGGACAGGCGGGCGATCAGCTGGGGGATGGTGAACACCAGGTCCGAGGTCCGCGAGTCCTGCCGGGTCACCCCGTCGACCACCGTGCTCACCCGCAGGTCGTCGGGATCGGTGAACTCGTCCACGGTGACCAGGACCGGTCCGATGGGGGCGAAGCCGCGGAACGACTTCCCCATGCTGAACTGCGGCGGGGATCCCGCGTTCTGCACCGTGCGGTCGGACAGGTCCTGGCCGGCGGTGAGCCCGGCGACGTGGTCCCAGGCGTGCGCCTCGTCGACGTCGCGCGCCTCCCGGCCGATCACGACCACCAGCTCGACCTCCCAGTCGACGGTGTCGCCGGACAGGGTGATCTCGCCCGAGGGGCCGGTGATCGCACTGGGGAACTTGGTGAAGACCAGGGGGGTGGTGGGGACGGGCAGGCCGGACTCGTGCGCGTGCCGCACGTAGTTCAGGCCGATGGCGAAGACCTGCGGCGGGCGGGGGACCGGCGGGCCGACCTCCTCGGGGGTGTGGGTCAGCACCTGCCCGCGGGCGGTCCCCGCCCACTCCCGGAAGGCCGGCCAGTCCGCGAACACCGACTGCGGGTCGGGGCCGAACCGGCCGTCGCTGGCCTCGGCGACGTCGACGGGTCCGTCCGTGCCGAGCAGGGCGAGCCGGCCCCTGATGGTGGCGATCCTCATGCGGGTCCTTCCTGGGCCGCGACAGGTGCCGGGGCCGAACGCATCTCGAAGAGCAGGGTGAATTCCCGGCCGGTGATCCCCGGGAGGAGGTCGACCAGCTCGGCGGTGACGGTGTCCGCGTCCACACCGGTCTGCGGCTCCAGCAGCAGCAGGGCCGACTCGGCCGGCTGCTGGGTCACCGAGGACCGTCCCTCGGCGGTGGACGCCTTCGCCGCGGTCACCCCGGCGTCCGGTTCGTGCAGGGACCCCACGTGCAGCAGGTGACCGGCGATCAGCCGGGGGAGGTGGTCGGTCGTCAGTCGGCGGCGCACCTCGGCCAGGTCGGTGCCCGGCGGGATCTCGACGGCCAGGACCCGGGCGCTCGATCCGAGCCCGGCGACGGCCGTCACCGTGCAGGCGGCCCGCCGGAACTCGACGAACAGGGGCACCACCCGGCGGGTCAGCTCGGTCGGCGAATCCAGGCGCCGCAGGTACTCCGGCGACGAGAGCACCTGCACGTCGTCGGTCTCGTAGACGGTGAGGAAATCGGTGGTGTCGAGGGTGCGCCGCTGGGCGGCGACGAACCGGCGGGCCCGCCGGAAGCCGGGCGTGGACACCCGCTCGACGAGGTGCTGGAAGTTGTACCAGTCCTCGAACAGCGGCAGATCGGCATCGGCGACGGTGATCCAGTTGATCATCGTGCCGCCGCCGGTGAGCGACTCCAGGGGCTGGGACGCGCCGGGCGCGGACGGCATGAGCGACGGCTGCAGGGCCGTCATCAGAACGACCCGTCCCGCTGCTGGAACTTGGTCGGCTTGCCGATCGTCGGGCCGGAACGGGACACCCACGCGCCGACGGTCTCGACCATCTCGCTGAGCGAGGTCGTCGGGAACCCGAAGTGGCGCTGCATCTCCCCGCCGTCCATCACGTAGGCCGTGCCGGACTCCGTGCCCTCGAACACCGGTTCCCGGTCGAACAGGTCGCCGAAACGCTCGGCCAGCCGCCGGATCGAGACGATCTCCGGGCCGGTGATGTTCAGCGCCCGCGGCGGACTGGTGGCCAGGTGCAGCGAGCGGATCGCGGCGGCAGCGACGTCGCGCTGCCAGATGACGCTGGCGTGGCCCATGGCCAGCGGGATCGGCGTGCCGTCGAACACGGCCTGGGCGATCTCCTGCAGGACGCCGTAGCGGGTCTCGATGGAGTAGCCGAGCCGGAACTGCAGCACCGGAGTCCCGTTGATCCGGGAGAAGTGCTCGAACATGCGCTCGCGACCCACGCAGGACGCGGCGTACTCGCCGACGATGCCGGGCCAGTCGGACTCCCGGGAGCCACCGGTGGACGCATCGGCCAGCGGGTAGGTGACCAGCGTGGAGAACACCACGATGCGGGCCGTGCTGTAGCGCTGCGCCACCCGACCCGGCAGGTAGGCGTTCATCATCCAGGTGTGGTGCTCGTTGCCGACGGTGCCGAACTTGTTGCCCGCCATGTAGATGACGTTCGCCGCCTCGGGCAGCGCGGCCAGCTGGTCGTCGTCGGTGAGGTCGGCGGCGACGCACACCACCCCGAGGTCCTCCAGGGTGCGGCGGGCCGCGGGATCGGAGAAGCGGGCCACCCCGTACACCGTCGCTCCGGTGCCGGCCTCGGCCACCGCCCGGGCGGCCATGCCGGCCACGCTCGGGCCGACCTTGCCGCCCACACCGAGGACGACGATGTCGCCGGTCAGCTTGGCGACGTCCTCGATCACCTCCGGCGTCGGGACGGTCAGTGCGGCTTCCAGCTCGGTGATGTCCCGAACGGCGGTGCCCTGTGCGGAGGTGTCGACCATCGTTGGCCCTTCTGTGCCCGGCGTCGTCGTCGGCGCTCGTCGCCGGCGACCCGCCCAGGCTGGCACTGGGGGGATCCCCCCGTCATCCCGGGACGACCCCCGTACTGACCCCTACGGTGTTGTGGTGGTCCCACAACGACGTCGTCCGTTCACCGCCGATCTCGACGCGCTCACGGCCCGGGCCGCCGCCCGGATGTGGAACGTCTACCCGGGGTACAGCCAGGACCGGTTCCCGTACGCCGAGCTCGAGCCGTCGGTGCGCGGCAACCTGGAGCTCGCCGTGCGGGTGCTGCAGCGCGGGACCGGGCCGTTGCCCGCCGAACTGGGCGGCGCGCGCGACCTGGGCGCCCGCCGGGCGGGTCAGGGGGTGCCGCTGGAGTCGATCATCCAGGCCTACCGGCAGACCGAGCGGGTGATCGTGCTGGACGTCCTGCACCAGTCGCGCCGTTGGCCCGTCGCCGAGGCCGAGGGCGTCACGGATCTGGTCATCACCACGTTCGACGACCTGACCGACGCGATGATCAACGCCTACCGGGACACCTCCAGTGCCATCGAGGTCGAGCGGCGGCGGGTGGAGAACGAGGTCGTCACCGCCCTGGCCGGCGGGATCGATGTGGGCGCGGCACGTCTCGAGCAGTGGGTGCGGGCGTTGGACCTGGATCCCGGGGGAGTGTGGATAGCCGCAGCGGTCCGCAGCACCGAGCGGTCGTCGCTCACGGCCCTGCAGGTGTCCCTGCGGCGGCGGGCCGCCGGGCTGGGCGGATCCGGGATCTCCCACGTGCTCTTCGGCGAGACCGACCGGGTGCTGCTCATCCTGGTCTCCGTCGCCGGCGACGAGGACCGCGCCCGGGATGCGGTGCGCACCCTGTTCTCCGGCGCCCGACCGGGTGGCCCCGTCCTGGGCGGGGTCGGCGACCCCTGCCGCACCCTGGGCGAGGCCGGTTCCTCCTGCCGCCAGGCGCAGGATGCGATGCGGGTGGCCCGGTCCGCGGACCCCGGTGATCCGGTCACCCTGGTCGACCATCGCGACGTGCTCGTCGACGTGCTCGTGGACGCCCACCCGGGTGCCGCCGACGCCCTGACCCGGGCCGTGCTCGATCCGCTGGCCCGGTATCCGTACCTGGTCGAGACGCTCGAGGTGCTGCTCGCCCACCACCTGTCCCAGTCCGTCACGGCCCGCGAACTCTTCCTCCACGTCAACACGGTCAGCCACCGGCTCCACCGCATCCACCAGCTCACCGGCCGCCACCCGACCCGTTTCCCGGACGCGGTCGAGATCGCCCTGGCGCTGCGGTGGCGGCGGTTGCGGACCGGCCCGGACGACGGGGGGACGGCCACGGGCGGACCCGGGTCCTGACCCGGGGAAGAATCTCCCCGCCCGCGGGGTTGTACGTCACAACCGGGGCGACCCGGGTCGCACGCGTACCTGCCCGTGCCATCATCGAACTGGCACCATGGGCGGTGACGCCGCATCAGCCGGAACCATCAGGACGAAGGACGGATATGACTGCCGCTGACATCCAGCAGACCTCCACCGAGCAGGCTGCCGCCGAGCCGGTCAAGGCCGCGCACGGCGTGACCCTGTCCGAGACCGCGGCCGCGAAGGCCAAGGGACTCCTCGAGCGCGACGGCAGTGCCGACATGGTGCTGCGCATCGCCGTGCAGCCCGGCGGCTGCTCGGGCCTGCGCTACGAGCTGTTCTTCGACGATCGCCAGCTCGACGGCGACGCCCTCGTGCACTTCGACGGCATCGGCCTGGCCGTGGACCGCATGTCCAAGCCCTACCTGGACGGCGCCGTCATCGACTTCGTCGACACCATCGAGAAGCAGGGCTTCACGATCGACAACCCGAACGCGCAGAACTCCTGCGCCTGCGGCGACTCGTTCCACTGACCCGCACACGCTGAGCTCGAGCGGCCGTCGTGCCGGGCCCCTGCCGGGGTCCGGGACGGCGGCCGCTCGCGCGTGTGGCGGGTAGGGTCGGCGGCGCTGTTCTCTTCCGGTCGGGCGACCATCGGCGAGGGCAGCGCTCTGTGCTGTCCGGGGTCGGCTCGTCTCGGCCCCCGGCCCGAGCGCGCGGTCCCCACCAGTCCCAGACCCGGAGTGTGCCCGTGCCGATCGCTGTCGCCGGATCCATCGCCACCGACCACCTGATGCAGTTCCCGGGTCGGTTCAGCGAGCAACTGCTGCCCGACCAGCTGCACCGCGTGTCGCTGTCGTTCCTCGTCGACGACCTGGTGATCCGCCGCGGCGGGGTCGCCGCCAACATCTGTTACGGCATGGGTCTGCTGGGCGTGCGGCCGATCCTCGTCGGGGCCGTGGGTGCCGACTTCGACCCGTACCGGCAGTGGCTCGTCGCCGCCGGGGTCGACTGCTCCCACGTGCTGACGTGCATGGACGTGCAGACCGCCCGGTTCGTGTGCACCACCGACGCCGAGATGAACCAGATCGCCACCTTCTACGCCGGCGCGATGGCCCGGTCCCGGGAGATCGACGTCGCCGCCCTGTCGGAGGAGGTGGGTGGGCTCGACCTGCTGCTCATCGGCGCGGACGACCCCGACGGCATGGTGCGCCACTCGCAGAACGCCCGGGCGGCCGGGATCACCTTCGCCGCCGACCCGTCCCAGCAGCTCGCCCGGATGGACGGGCCGCAGGTGATCGAGCTGCTCACCGGCGCCTCGCTGCTCTTCACCAACGACTACGAGCTCGGCCTGCTCCGGTCCAAGACCGGGTGGAGCACCGAGAAGATCACCGCGACGACCGGCACCCGGGTGACCACCCTCGGCGCCCACGGCGTGGAGATCGTGCACGCGGACGGCAGCACGCTCAAGGTCGCCGCCCTGCCCGAGGTCGAGAAGGTCGACCCCACCGGCGTCGGCGACGCGTTCCGCGCGGGGTACCTCGCCGGGCAGCACCGCGGGCTCTCCGAGGAGCGTTCGGGCCAGCTCGGCTCGTACCTGGCGACGCTGGTGCTGGAGACCATCGGCACGCAGGAGTACACCGTCGACCCGGTGACCGCCCAGGTCCGCCTGGCCGACGGCTACGGGTCGGACGCCGCCGCCGAGATCGCCGCCGCGATGACCTGGCCGGAGCCCGCCGTGCACCTCGCCGAGTCCGGCGCGGTCAGCACCGACGGCTGGTACATGAACCGCAGCCCGCTGGTCTGAGCCGGGAAGTCCCGGGGCCGGCCGCGGCCGGCCCCGGGGCACCGTCAGAGCCGGACCGGGTAGACCGGCTCGGGGATGCGCGGGGTGATGGCGCCGGTGACGAACACGCCGTGCCAGACCATGAACACCAGCACGGCCCAGATGCGCCGGGAGTGGTCGGCCTCGCCGCGCCGGTGCGCGTCCAGCAGGGCGAGCACCGCGGCGCTGTCCAGGTACTCGTCGGTCTGCGCGGAGGTGATGATGTCCCGCGCCCAGTCGTACGACCCCTCGGCGAGGTAGTGCCGCAGCGGCACCGGGAAGCCCAGCTTGCGCCGGTTGAGCACGTGCGCCGGCACGATCGACTCCATGGCCTGCCGCAGCGCCAGTTTCGTCGTCTGCTTGGTGACCTTGGCCGACGACGGCACGGTGCGGGCGACCTCGAACACCTCGGGGTCCAGGAACGGCACCCGCAGTTCGAGCGAGTTGGCCATGGTCATCTTGTCCGCCTTGACCAGGATGTCCCCGCGCAGCCAGGTGAACAGGTCGACGTGCTGCATCCGCGCCACCGGATCGTTCTCCGTGGTGTGCGCGTAGATCGGATCGGTGACGTCGCGGAACGAGTGGCCGGGGGAGTAGGTGCGCAGCACCGAGGCGAGCTGGTCCTCCCGGAAGATGCGGGCGTTGCCGTAGTACCGCTCCTCCAGGTCCAGCGCACCGCGGCGCAGCAGGTCCTGGCCGCGGAACCCCTGGGGCAGGGCCCGCCCGACCGAGGCCAGACCGCGGCGCAGTCCCTGCGGGAGCCGGGTCAGCGGGGCCAGGCTGGCCGGCTCGCGGTAGATGTTGTACCCGCCGAACAGTTCGTCGGCCCCCTCGCCGGACAGCACGACCTTGACGTGCCGGCGGGCCTCGGCGGCCACGTAGTACAGCGGCACCAGCGCCGGGTCGGCCACCGGATCGTCCAGGTACCAGACGATCGACGGCAGGGCGCTGGTGAACTCCTCCTCGGTGACCGGGCGGACGATGTGCCGTACCCCGATCGCCGCCGCGGACTCGGCGGCCACGTCGATCTCGGAGTACCCCTGGCGCTCGAAGCCGGTGGTGAAGGTGAGCAGGTCCGGGTTCGACCGCTTGGCCAGCGCCGCGATCGCGGTGGAGTCGATGCCACCGGACAGGAACGAACCGACGGTGACGTCGGCGCGCATGTGCTTGGCCACCGAGTCCTCCAGGACCGCGGTGATCCGCTTGACCAGGGCCGCCTGCTCCGCCTCCGCGCCACCGCGGGTCCCCCCGGTGAAGACCGGGTGGAAGTACCGCTCGGTCACCAGGTCGCCGCCCGGTCGCAGGGTGAAGTGCGTGCCCGACTCGATGCGCCGGATCGCCACGTCCATCGTCGCGGGCTCCGGGACGTACTGCAGGACCAGGTAGTGCTGCAGGGCCCGCTGGTCTACCACGGCCGGACCGGTCAGCTCCCGGAGACCCTTGGCCTCGGAGGAGAAGCCGACGCCGTCGGCCGTCCGGGCGGTGAAGAGCGGCTTGATGCCGAACGGGTCCCGGGCCCCGAACAGGACCTGCTCCTGGGTGTCCCAGACGAGGAAGGCGAACATGCCGCGCAGTCGGGACACCGCGCGCGGTCCCCAGTGGTGCACGGCGGCGACGATGGCCTCGCCGTCCCCCTCGGTCGCGAAGACGGTGCCGAACTCCTCCGTCAGCTCGGCGCGCAGCTCCAGGTAGTTGTAGATCTCCCCGTTGAACACGAGTGCGTAACGATCCGGGCTCTCCGGCGGGCCCCAGCGCAACGGCTGGTGCGAGTGCTCGATGTCGATGATGGACAACCGGTTGAACCCGAAGACCACCGAGCCGGCGGCGTCGTCATCGGTCCAGGTGCCCGCTTCGTCGGGGCCGCGGTGGCGGGCACACCGCATACCGGCGGCGACCTGCGCGGTCCGCTGCGTGGCCGTCCCGTCCGCCGAGACGAATCCCATCAGTCCGCACACGCGTGGCCACCGTCCCTGTCTCGTCCTGCGCCGTCCGGCCCTGTCCCGCACTGTTCGGCTCTGTCCCGCACCGCCCGGCCGCGGGCAGATCCTGCGGCGTGCATCCTGCGGGCGGCCGGGGCCAGTATCCGACAGGAACGACGCCGACCGGGTCCGCACCCGCCGGGACCGACCGCCGGGGTGACGTTCGACATGCACCGGACGGCGATCCGGGTGTGCCCGAAGGGGTCGGTGAGGTCGCCGGGCTGTAATCTTCAGATATTCCCCATGGGGCGCCCAGGCGCCTCACCTCCGTCCGGGCCCCGGCCCTGCGGCGGACCGGGGGAACCAGCTTGATCGAGGACGAGGAAGGCACGCACGTGGCACGGTCTGGAAAGGGTCGGCGGCTCGCACTGGCCGCGACGCTCGCCACCGGCGGGATGCTGATCAGCGGCTGCTCCACGCAGGAGTTCATGCGCTTCGGGTGGCCCGATCCGGTCACCGTGCAGGGCGCGCGCATGGGGCAGTTCTGGACGGGTGCGGTCATCTCCGCCCTGATCATCGGCGTGCTGGTGTGGGGCCTGATGTTCTGGGCGTTCATCGCCTACCGGAAGCGGAAGAACTCCCCGTTGTACCCGAAGCAGACCAAGGAGAACCTCCCCCTCGAGCTGATCTACACCGCCGTCCCGTTCCTCATGGTCGGCGTGCTCTTCTACTTCACCGTCACCACCGAGAACTTCGCGCTCAAGCGCGATCCGAACCCGGCCGTCACCATCGACGTCACCGGCTTCAAGTGGAACTGGGACTTCGGCTACCAGGGCACCACCGCCCCGGACGGCCAGGAGGTGCACACCATCGGCTCCAGCACCGAGGTGCCGGTCCTGGTGCTGCCGGTCGGCCAGATCATCCAGTACGAGCTGTCCTCCCGGGACGTCATCCACTCGTTCTGGGTCATCGACTACGTCTTCAAGCGCGACGTGTTCCCGGATCCGGAGCCCAACAACACGCAGAACGTCATCCAGACGACGATCACCCGCACGGGTGCGTTCGTCGGCCGGTGCGCCGAGCTGTGCGGCACCTACCACTCGGCCATGAACTTCGAGGTCCGGGCCGTTCCGCAGGACGTTTACGACGCGTACATCGGTCTGCGCCAGCAGGTCAACCCGGCCACCAACGACGGATACACCGCCGCCGAGGCGCTCCGCCAGGTGCAGACGCAGTTCCCGGACTGCGGTGAGCTGTGCTCGCCGGTCGCCACGTCGACCTACCCGTTCACCACCAACCGGCAGGCCCAGGAGGCCTCCCAGCCGATCGCCGGGGGGAACTGATGTCGACGCACACCGACGAACGTGATCGCGAGGGTCAGGAGAAGCCGGAGGCCGCCAAGGGCGGCATGCTGGTGGAGACCTGGATGTTCCTCGGGTTGACCGGGTTCTTCCTCATCGCGGCGATCATCTACGCCGTGCTGCAGTGGTCCACCGAGCCGGTCGGGGTGGTGGCCCTGTTCCTGACCTTCGGCCTGACCCTGATCATCGGCACCTTCCTGCGGTTCTCCTCGCGCCGTCTCGACGAGGCCCGCCCCGAGGACAACGACGACGCCGACATCGCCGACGGTGCCGGGGACATCGGCTTCTTCTCCCCGGGCTCCTACTGGCCGCTCGCGCTGGCCGCGTCGGCCGCGTTCACCGCCATCGCGCTGGCCTTCTTCCTCATCTGGATGCTGGTCATCGGCATCGGCCTGCTCCTGCTGGCCGTCGCCGGACTGCTCTTCGAGTACCACCGCCGGCCGGCCCACTGACCGTTCGGCTCGCGGCAAAGAAAAGGCCCGTCCCCCCGCAGATGCTCGGGGGACGGGCCTTTTCTCGTCGTTCGGAGTCAACCCCCTTCGGAGTCATTCCGCGTAGGCGGGGCTCCCGTACTTGAAGTAGCCGGTGAAGCACACGTCGTCCTTGGGTACGCCGTGCTGGCGGACCAGGCAGCGCCGCACCTGGGTGGACATCGCCGACTCCCCGGATACCCAGCACCGCGTCCCGGCGGGAACCTCGAGTCCGGCCACCGCGCCGGGCAGCAGCGAGCCGGGCGGGCAGTGCGCATCGGGCCGGACCAGATAGCGGACGTCGGCGTCGGCCGCGGTGGGTAGCTCCTGGCGGTCGCTCTCGCTCGGCACCTCCAGCAGCACCCGGGCCCGCACGGAGGACGGCAGCGCGGCGAGGATGCCGGCGGCGGCCGGCAGCGCCGTCTCGTCCCCGACGATCAAATAGTCGGCCCGATCGGCCTCGACCTCGTGGATGACCCCCTGGTCGATGATGCCGACCGTCATGCCGGGCTCGGCCCGGTTGACCCACCGGGTGGCCGGGCCGGAGTCGCCGTGCCGCACGAAGTCGATGTCCATCTCGGCGACCTCGGGGCGCACCTCCCGTACGGTGTAATTGCGCAGGACGGGCCGGGCCTTGGGGGCCATCGCGACCAGTTCCGGGTACCACTCGGCCGTCCGGGGCAGCACGAGCTCGTCCTGGCCGGGCCGGGGGAGCAGCAGCCGCACGTAGTGATCGGAGCCCAGCGGACGGGAGTCGGCGAACTCCGGAGCGGTGAACGTCACCCGGGCCATCGCCGGGGTGATGCCCTGGACGCGGGTCACCCGGGCCAGCACCGCGGTGGCGCCCTGGCTGCGGGCCCTGCGGACGGCGGGCAGCCGACGCACCGCCTGGGCCACCACCGTGCGGGCGCCGTCGGACACGGTCTCGGCGGCGTGGCTGATCGCGGTGGTCACCGGGGACGTGCGGGTGTGCTCGGCCATCGGACTCCGTGGGTTGAGCGGGTCGAGGGGATCACCCCTCCATGTAAGGTCACCCTAACCGTAGCAAGCCTGGCCTAACCCCGTCGGGTACAGGTGACCACCCGGTGGATCCGGACGAAGGAGGAGCGGTGCCGTCCGTCCCCCGCGCGGTCCCCGGGCAGCCCGGCGACCCGGGGACCGCGCGGCCCGTCGGCGCCCCCGAGACCTCCGGTCACTCGACGGTGCCGGGCAAGGCCTCCCGCTACCTGGCCGCCACCGGGCGGGCCCGGGTCGTCGGCCTCGCGCTGGCCCTGATCGCCGTGCTGGTCGTGGTCGTGGTGTCCATCGCCGTCGGCAGCCGGACCATCGGGCCCGGTGAGGTGTTGCGCGTCCTGTTCGCCGACGACGGGTCCACCGACGCCACCATCGTGCACACCCTGCGGGTCCCGCGGACGGCGATGGGCATCCTCGTCGGGGCCGCGCTCGGGGTCGCCGGTGCCGTGATGCAGGCGCTGACCCGCAATCCGCTGGCCGACCCGGGCCTGCTGGGCGTCAACGCCGGCGCGGCCGCGGCGGTGGTCGTCGGCATCGGCGCCTTCGGGATCAGCTCCGCGCTGGGTTACCTCCCGTTCGCCTTCGTCGGAGCCGCGCTGGCCTCCGTCGTGGTCTACGTCCTGGGTTCGGCCGGGCGCAGCGGAGCCACCCCGGTCCGACTGGCCCTGGCCGGCACCGCCGTCACCGCGGCCCTCGGCGCGGTCGTCGACGCGCTGACCGTGCTCGATCCGGCCACCTTCGACCGTTACCGCTTCTGGGCGGTCGGCTCGCTCGGCGGCCGCGGCGTCGAGGTGTTCTGGGCGGTGCTGCCCACCGCTGTGCTCGGCCTGGTCATCGCGCTCTGCCTGGGGCGGTCGCTGAACGCCCTGGCCCTCGGGGAGGACGTCGGTCGCGCGCTGGGCGCCGGCGTCACCCGGACCCGGCTGCTGTCCGGCCTGGTCGTCACCCTGCTCGCCGGGTCCGCCACCGCCGCCGTGGGGCCCATCCTGTTCGTCGGGTTGGCCGTCCCGCACATCGCCCGGGCGATCACCGGGCCGGACAACCGGTGGGTGCTCGCCTACTCCGCTGTGCTGGCTCCCCTCCTGCTGCTCGTCGCCGACGTGATCGGGCGGGTCGTGGTGCGTCCCGGTGAACTGTCCGTCGGCATCGTCGTGGCCATCGCCGGAGCCCCGGTGTTCATCGCCCTGGTCCGTCGGCGCCGGGTGGCCCACCTGTGACCGCCCTGCAGCCCCGCCCGGTGTCGACCGCCGACCGTCCGCTGCTCCCCGCCGTGCGCGTGGGCGGCTGGAGCATGCGGGTCCGCCGCCGGGCCGTCCTGTCCTGCGTGGGTCTGGCGGTGGCGTGCCTGGCCGTGGTCCTGCTGGCCACCGTGCTGGGCGACTACCCGTTGCCGGTGCGGGACGTCGTCGCCTCGCTGACCGGACGGGGCACCACGGCCACCGACTTCGTCGTGCTGGACCTCCGGCTGGCCCGGGTGCTCTGTGCCATCGCAGTCGGCATGGCCCTGGGAGCCGCCGGCGCGGTGTTCCAGTCGCTCACCCGCAACCCGCTGGGCAGCCCAGACATCATCGGCTTCACCCAGGGCGCGGCGACCGGCGCCCTGCTGCAGATCCTCGTCCTCGGTGGTTCAGCGGCCGCCATCGCCTCCGGCGCCGTCGTGGGCGGGCTGCTGACCTCCCTCGCGGTGTACCTGCTGGCCGTGCGCGGCGGCTCCCTGGGCTACCGGCTCATCCTGGTCGGCATCGGCCTGAACTTCATGCTCGGCGCGGTCAACTGGTACCTGCTGATCAGCGCCGACCTGCAGGACGCGATCACCGCCCGGGTCTGGATCATCGGCAGCCTGAACAGCCGCGGCTGGGAGCAGCTCTGGCCGCTGGCCCTGACGCTGGCCGTCGGCCTACCGGTGCTGATGGCGCTGTCCCGCCCGCTCGGCCAGCTGGAGCTGGGTGACGACCTCGGTCGGCAGCTCGGCGTGCGGGTCGGTGCCGTGCGCATCTGGGCGCTGGTGGTCTCGGTGGTGGTGACCGCCGCGGCCGTGGCCACCGCCGGTCCGATCGCCTTCGTCGCCCTCGCCGCGCCCCAGCTCGCCCGACGCCTCACCGGCTCGCCGACCGTCGGCATCCTGCCTGCCGCGCTGATGGGCGGGTTCGTGCTGGCCAGCAGCGACCTGGTCGCCCAGCGGCTGTTCGCCCCCACCCAGTTCCCGGTCGGCATCGCCACCGGCGCGGTCGGCGGGGTCTACCTCGCCGCCCTGCTGCTGTCCGAATGGAAGAAGGGACGCGGATGACCGCGCAGCACACCGTCCCGGACTCGCCGCCGCAGGGGGTCCCGGGCTCCCCGACGGCGGGTCGACTCCGCGCCGAGGACGTCACGCTGGCGTACGACGAACGGGTCATCACCCGGGGTCTGTCCGTGGTCATCCCCGACGCCGAGTTCACCGTGATCGTCGGGCCGAACGCCTGCGGCAAGTCCACCCTGCTGCGCGCCCTGGCCCGGATGATGCCGCCCCGGCAGGGGTCGGTGCTCCTCGACGGGCAGCTCATCTCCGGGTACCCGTCGAAGGAGGTGGCCCGGCGGCTCGGGCTGCTGCCGCAGAGCTCCACCGCCCCCGACGGCATCACCGTCGCCGACCTGGTCGCCCGTGGCCGCTACCCGCACCAGCGCCTGCTGCGCCAGTGGAGCCGGACCGACGAGCAGATCGTCCTGCAGTCCATGCGGTCGACCGGCGTCGACGCGCTCGCCCTGCGGGCGGTGGACGAACTGTCCGGCGGGCAGCGGCAGCGGGTGTGGCTCGCGATGGCCCTGGCCCAGGAAACCCCCATCCTGCTGCTCGACGAACCCACCACCTTCCTGGACATCGCCCACCAGTACGAGATGCTCGACCTCTGCGCCGATCTGCACGCCGACCACGGGCGCACCCTGGTCGCCGTCCTGCACGACCTCAACCAGGCCTGCCGGTACGCCACCCACCTCCTCGTCATGAAGGACGGGGCGGTGGTCGCCCAGGGCCCGCCGCGGGAGATCGTCACCGCCGAGCTCGTCGAGGACGTCTTCACCCTCGCCTGCCGGGTGATCGACGATCCCGAGACCGGGACACCCATGGTGATCCCGCTGGCCCGCCGCCCCCGCTGACCCCCTGCCCACCACCCCACCCGCACCACCGACCCAGGAGTCACCCGTGCCCATCCCCGTCCCCGGCGCCCCCCGCGCCTCCGTCCGGTCCTCGCGACTGCGTGCCGCCGTCGGCGTGCTGGCCGCCGGTCTGCTGCTGTCGGCCTGCGGTGGCGGCTCCACCGCCGCCCCCAGCTCGTCGGCCGCCCCCGGCAGCACCTCCGCCACCACCCCGGCGAGCTCCGCCGCCAGCAGCACGGCTGCCGCGTCGAGTTCGGCCGCATCGTCCGCCCCGGGATCGTCGAGCACGGCGGCGAGCAGTTCCGCCGCCGTCTCCGCCGGCTACCCGGTCGAGATCCCCAACGCGTTCGGCACCACCACGATCGCCTCCGCACCGCAGCGTGTCGTCGTCGTCGGCTACACCGAGGCCGATTCCGTGCTCGCGTTGGGCACGGTGCCGCTGGCCGTCCAGGAGTTCGGGTTCCCCGGCAAGATCGGCGGCCCCTGGCTCGACGACCTGCTGCAGGGCCAGACCCCGACCGTGCTGACCGGCCAGGAGCTCAACCTGGAGCAGATCGCCTCCTTCACCCCCGACCTGATCATCGGGGTGAACCGCGCGTTGACCGCCGACGACTACGCCGCCCTGACGGCCATCGCGCCGACCCTGGCCCGCCCGGCCGAGTACCCCGACTACGGCGTCCCTCCGGAGGCCGTCGCCCGCACCGTCGCGCAGGCGCTGGACAAGGGACCGGAGATGGAGGCGAAACTGGCCGAGGTCGACCAGACCATCAGTGCCGCGTCCGTCGCCCACCCCGAGTTCGCCGGGAAGACCTTCTCCGCGGTGTGGCCGCGCGGGGACGGGCAGGGCTGGTACGCGTGGACCGCGGTCGACGCCCGCAGCCGCCTGCTCGTCGCGCTGGGTCTGACCGAGTCCCCGACCATCGCCGGGCTCGGCCAGGACACGTTCTACAAGGAGATCTCGGCCGAGAACACCGCGCAGATCGACGCCGACGTGATCGTCGCCATCGACGTGGAGGGTCAGCGGGCGACCATCGAGGCCGACCCGATCTACCAGTCCCTGCCCGCAGTGCAGGCCGGGCACGTCGCCTGGATCACCGACCCCGCCGTCATCGGTGCCTTCTCCTACTCGTCCGTGCTGAGCACGCCGTACGCGCTCGACCCGGTGGTGGAGGCGGTGGCCGCGGCCACCGCCTGACCCCTCGTCGTGACGTCACAGGCCGGCCCGCTCGCGCGGGCCGGCCTGTGGCGCGTCCGGGGTCAGACCTCGGCCAGTGCCGCCGTCGGGGTGGCCCGGGCGGCACGGCGGGCGGGCAGCACCGAGGCCAGCACACCGGCGGCCAGCGCGAGCAGCAGGACCAGGCCGAGCTGCCCCCACGGGACCGACACGACCAGCGGTTCGTCGATCTCGGCGAAGGTGGCGGCCGCCCCGATCGTGCCGTAGCCCACCCCGAGGACGATGCCGACGACCCCGCCCACGGCGGCCAGCAGGGCCGACTCCAGGGCGATGACCAGCCGGAGCTGACCCCGGCGCAGGCCCAGTGCCCGCAGCAGCGCCGATTCCCGGGTCCGTTCGACCACCGACAGGCCCAGGGTGTTCCCGATGCCGACCACGGCGATCACCGCGGCCACCGCCAGCAGCGCCACCACCAGCAGCAGCATCGTGTCCAGGCCCTCGGCCAGGGCGGCGTTCTCGACCGCGGCGCCGGTCAGCGAGAGCGCGTCGTCGGCGACCAGCAGGGGCTTGATGCCGCTGATGACCGTGTCCGCGTCGTCGATGTCGTCCAGCGCTCCCCAGACGGCCCGCGGGGGAGCCGCCGGGTCGAGCAGAGCGAGATCGGTGGCGGTGACCACCGCCGAGGTGTCGACCCCGTCGGCCAACCGGCTGGCCGCCAGCCGCAGGGTCACCGCGGTCCCGTCGCCGGTCAGGGTCACCGGGTCACCCGTGGCCAGGTCGAGCGACGACACCACCCAGTCGGGCAGCGCCACCTCCCCGGCGGCCGGCGCAGCCGACCGCAGAACGGCGTCCGTGGCCGGGGTGGTGCCGAGCACGGTGATCGGGATGTCCGGCGACGAGGTGCCCACCGTGGCGGACGTGCCGGCCACCGGGACCGCGCGGATCCCGTCGAGTGCGTCGACCTGGTCGACCAGTCCGGCCGGGAGGGCTCCCGCGGTCCCCGTCGTGTCCACGATGCTGACGTCCAACGGGTACCGGCCCGCGAGGCTCTCGGCCAGGCTGGCCCGGGCGGAAGCCGCCGCCACCTGCAGGGTGACGATCAGCCCCACCGCGATGACCAGCGCGGTGCTGGTGGCCGCGGAGCGGCCCGGGTTCCGCTGGGCGTTGGCCGCGGCGAGCCGGCCCGGCACCCCGCCGAACCGGGCCGACCCGCCGAGCAGGCGCAGCACCCCGGGGAGCACCGACCGCAGCAGGAGCAGCACCCCGCCGGCCGACAGCACCCCGCCCCCCACCGCCACCATCAGGGACGGCAGCACCACCCCGGCGGCCAGACCGGCCCCACCGGCCAGGGTCAGCGCACCGCCGGCGACCAGCCGCAACCGGCCCGACCGACGTCCCTCGGCCGCGGTGGGGACGGCGCTGAGCGCCGACAGCGGGCTCACCCGCATGGCCCGGGCGGCCGGGGCGAGGGCCGCGGCGACCGTGACGAGCACGCCCACCACGGCGGTGATCCCGAGGGCCACCGGTGGGACGGTCAGGCTGGACAGGGCGATGCCGGCGATCCCGGAGCCGGCGGCGGCGACCGCGATCCCCAGCACCAGGCCGATGAGCGAGCCGATCACCCCGAGCAGGAGCGCCTCGAGGATCACCGACCGGCGGACCTGCCGGCGGGAGGCCCCCACGCAGCGCAGCAACCCGATCTGCCGCTGGCGTTGGGCGATGAGGATGGAGAACGTGTTGGCGATGACGAACGACGCCACGAGGCCGGCGATGGCCGCGAACGCCAACAGGATGCTGGTCAGGGCGTCGGTGTCGCCGATGACGGCGGCGCTGCGGGCCTCGGCGGCGACCACGCCGGTCCGGACCAGCGCGTCGGCCCCGAACGCCGCGCCCAGTTCGTCCGCCACCTGCTCGGGAGACACCCCGTCGGCGACGGTGACGGCGATGCGGTCCGGATCCCCGCCGGCCAGCGAGCGGACGAGTTCGGTGGTGCCGAACAGCCGATCGGGGGCGCCGGCCAGCTTGGAGGTGTGCACGTCCACCAGCCCGCCGAGCACGACGGGCCGTTCGGTGCCGTTGCCGTCGTCCAGGGTGATGCGGTCGCCGACGGTCAGTCCGTTGCGGGTGGCGGTGCCGGGGTCGGTGACCACCGAATCCGGTCCGGTCGGCCAGGCGCCGGAGGTGAGGTCGAACCACCGATCGGCCGGGTCGGCCGGGATGCCCTGCAGCCCCACCCAGCCGCGTGCGGAACCCGTCCGCAGCTCGGCGAAGGCCGTCCACCGGGCCTCGGTGGCCGCCACCCCGGCCACCTGCAGGCGGGGGTCCGCGGGGTCGAGCTGCTGCTCGGCGGGCTGCACGTCGACATCGATCAGACTCTCCTCGGCGCCGACCGAGC
This sequence comes from Nakamurella flavida, assembly GCF_030811475.1. Classification (NCBI taxonomy): domain Bacteria; kingdom Bacillati; phylum Actinomycetota; class Actinomycetes; order Nakamurellales; family Nakamurellaceae; genus Nakamurella; species Nakamurella flavida. The sequence continues at coordinate 921,885 of NZ_JAUSQV010000001.1, read as the reverse complement.
GGACCAGATCGGTCTGGAAGGAGGCGGTGAAGACCTGCGTCGCGGCGGCGAAGCCCACGCCGATGGCGATGGCGAGCAGGACGGCGACGAACCGGCCGGGATAGGCGCGCAGGTTCGCCCAGGCGGAGCGCATCACGCCCCCAGCGAGGCGAGCGCGGACAGCACGGTCTCCGGCGTGGGTCGCTCCAGCGTGCCGCGGAGTCGGCCGTCGGCCAGGAGGACGGCCCGGTCGGCGTAGGAGGCCGCGTTCGGGTCGTGGGTGACCATGACGACGGTCTGCCCGGTCTCCCGGACGGTGGACCGCAGGAAGGACAGCAGCGCGGCGCCGGTGCGGGAGTCGAGCGCGCCGGTCGGCTCGTCGGCGAAGACGACCGCCGGGCGGGTGATCAGGGCACGGGCGATGGCCACCCGCTGCTGCTGACCGCCGGACAGCTGGGCCGGCCGGTGATCGAGCCGGTCGGTGAGGCCCAGGGACGCGACGAGGGCGTCCAGGGCCACCCGGTCCACGGCCCGGCCGGCCAGTTCCAGCGGCAGGGTGATGTTGTCGCGGGCCGAGAGCATCGGCAGCAGGTTGAACGACTGGAAGACGAAGCCGATCCGGTCCCGGCGCACCTCGGTGAGGCGATCGTCCGGCAGGCCGGTGATCGCGGTCCCGTCGAGGAAGACCTCGCCCGAGGTGGGGCTGTCCAGGCCGGCCAGGCAGTGCATCAGGGTGGACTTGCCGGACCCGGACGGCCCCATGATCGCCGTGAACGACCCGGCGGCGAAAGCGATGTCGACCCGGTCGAGGGCGGTGACCGCGGTGGGGCCGGCACCGAACACCTTGCTCACCGCGGCGGCGCGGGCCACGGCCGTGGTGGTGCCGGGCGGGGGAGCAGCGAGTCCGGCGGTGGGGGGCGGGGTCATCGGGGTCCTTCCTGGCCCGCGGCGGCTCCGCGGTACCCGGACGACGCTAGGGACCGGTCGGCGGCCCGTCATCGGTCGGCGGTCCCGTCATCGCGGTACCGGCGTCCCGTCCTGGCCGGGGCGTCTCCACCCGTGGGGGGAGACCCGCTCCCCGTCGTCCGCGGGCGGGGCGGTGGATCAGCCGACGAGTCCGGTCTCGTAGGCGAACATGACCAGCCCGACCCGGTCCCGGCGCTGGAGCTTGGCCAGCAGACTGCCGACGTGGGTCTTGACGGTGGACTCGGCCATGAACAGCGCCGCCGCGATCTCCGGGTTGGTCAGCCCGCGGGCGACCTCGGCGAGCACCTCCCGTTCCCGGACGGTCAACACCCCGAGCCGGTCGTCGGGCGGCGCGGCCACCCCCGGCAGTGCCGCGGTGACGTGCTGGAGCAGGCGCCGGGTCGCGGACGGGGCGACCACCGCGTCGCCGGCGGCGATGGACCGGATCGCGGACAGCAGCTCCTCGGGGCGGGTGTCCTTGAGCAGGAACCCCGAAGCCCCGGCCTTCAGCGCGGCGAACACGTACTCGTCGAGGTCGAACGTGGTCAGCACCAGCACCTTCGGGGTGTCCGGCCCCGGGGAGGCGAGCAGCCGCCGGGTGGCCTCGACCCCGTCCATGACCGGCATGCGGACGTCCATCAGCACGACATCGGCGGCCGTGGTGGTCAGTCCGGCCAGCGCCGCCGACCCGTCGGCCGCGTCCCCGACCACGGTCATGTCGTCCTGGGCCTCGATGAGCATGCCGAACCCGGCCCGGACGAGCTGCTGGTCGTCCACCAGGTACACCCGGATCACCGGGCGTCCCGCGGGGTCGTCACGGGGGTGCCCATCGGGAGGACCACCCGGACCCGGAAGCCGCCGCCCGGGCGGGGGCCGGCCCACAGGGTGCCGTCGAGGACGGCGACCCGCTCACGCATGCCGCGCAGGCCGTTCCCGGCGCCGTCGGACCGGGCGGCGGCCCCCCGGCCGTCGTCGACGACCTCGACGGCCAGCTCGTTCCCGCTGATCGCGATCTCGACCGTGGCCGAGGCGGCGGGACCGGCGTGCTTCAGGACGTTGGTCAGCGCCTCCTGGACGACGCGGAACACGGTGAGATCGACCGTGGGCGACAGCGCGGGCAGATGGTCGGGCAGGTGGACGTGCACCGTCACGCCGGACTGCCGGGTCTGCTCGACGAGCCGGTCGAGGGAGGCCACACCGGGCTGGGGGAGGTAGGCGGCCCCGTCCGGACTGCCGCCCGACCGGCCGTCCGACCGCAGCACCCCGACCAGGGAACGCATCTCGGACAACGCCTGGCGGCTGGTGTCGGCGATGGTGCGCAGCACGTCCGCGGCCACCGCCGGGTTCTTCGCCGCGGCGGCGGCCCCGCCGTCGGCCTGGACGACGATCACCGCGAGGGAATGGGCGACGATGTCGTGCAGTTCCCGGGCGATCCGGGTCCGTTCCGCGGCGGCGGCGAACTGCACCCGCTGGTCGCGTTCCGCGGTGACCAGGCGGGACCGTTCGGCCAGGGCCGCCATCTCCGCAGCCCGGAAGTCGAGGTCGGCGCGGCGACGATCGCCGGCGACGTAGGCGACCAGGACCAGGGCGGCCAGCGCGATGACCCCGCCCACCGCCGCAGCGCTGCCGTACGACGACCACAGGTCGAGCGAGTACCAGGCCGCCGGAGCCGCGACCGCACCCAGCAGCCCGGCCGTGAGGGCGACGCGGCCCCAGGCCTTGTTGGGGACGCACACCACCGTCGAGTAGATGACCAGGAGCACGCTCGCCGACGCCGGCGTCTGCTGCCGGGTGGTCAGCACGACGAGTTCCACCGCGATGCTCACCAGCAGGACCGGCACCGGGAACGTGCGGCGGAAGACCAGGGGGAGGGCGATGAGCAGGACGAGGAACGACAACCCGCGCTCGCTGCTGCCGGACAACGACTCCCAGAAGAGACCGACGACGAACACGAACAGCGCGATCACGGCGTCACCCGCGAGGTGGTTGGCCGCGAACCACCGATAGATGCTCTGCCGCATCCGAGTGAACCTAGTGCGCGCGGACGACACCCGGATCCCCCCGTGGTGCCGGACCGGCTGTCCACATCTTCGGGTTCGATCGGGAGGAGGCGTCCGCAGCTGCCTAGGGTCGACCCGCAGGTCGGGGTCGGACCCCGACCGCGGAAGGGGGAGCGGTGCGTCCGCCCATGGAGGTGAGCAGGGTCGGGGTACTGGCGATCCTCTTCGGCGTCCCGGCGTGTTCGGCACCCGCCACGCCGCCGCCGGCCGATCTGCCCGCGAGCTGGGTGTCGCTGACGCCGGGCTCACCCGCATCCGTCAGCTGGGTGCGCAACGGCCCCGATCTCACCGGCGAGGTCGACATGATGGTCTCGGTCGACGGCCTGCCGTCGCGACGGTCGACCGGCTTCCGGGGAGTGCTCGACCCGGGATTGGCGCGCATCGTGCTCGCCCTCGACACCGCCCTGCCCGGTGGCGAACGGTCGCTCGCCGGATCGGTGACGGGAACAGAACTCGTCCTCGCCCTGCCCGGTCGGGGCGAGGTGTCGTTGCGGCCGGGAACGGACGCCGAGTACGAGCAGGTGGTGCGGGAGGTGGCTACCGCCCTGGACGTGCAGCCCTCCCGTCGGTTCGACGCCACGGAAGTGGCGGAGGGCGTGCGCAGGATCCTGACGGACCCGGCTCCGGAGGGCGACGCCCTTGACGGGATCCGGGACGTCCACTGCCCGGCCGACCGGCCGGTGACGGTGTCCCTGGGGTCGACTGCTCGTCGGTGATCGACGGGGAGGCGTCCGTCCGCGTCACCGTGCTCGACGGCGACGGTCGGTCCGAGGTGAGCCCCCCGGCCTCACTCGCCGGTTCGTGAATCAGCTCCGTCCCGGATAGACCACTGCGCGCCCGACCCGGAGGTCGGACGCGCAGTGGGGTGGAGCAGGTGGGTCAGCGTTCCGTGGCCGACCCGGACATCTCGTCGTGGAACTCGAGCTCCCCGCGGTTGTCCTTCGGGCTGACGATCCCGGGGACGGGAGCGCCGGCCGAACCGAGCTGGTTCATCCGCTTGGGCACCGACGCACCCTGGTAGGCCAGCGGGATGGGATGTCCGTGGCTGTCCACGCCGCCCAGGGGCTGGTGGATCTCCACGAACTGCCCGCTGGGCAGACGCTTGATGATGCCCGTCTCGATACCGTGCTCGAGCACCGCCCGGTCCGAGTGCTGCAGACCCAGGCACAGGCGGTAGGTGACGATGTAGACGATCACCGGACCCACGATCGAGCCGATCCGACCCGCCCACGTCATCACGTTGAGCGAGATGTCGAACTTGAACGCGATCAGATCGTTCGCGCCGTTGATCAGGTTGATGATGTAGAAGGCCATGAACGCGGCACCCAGGGCAGTACGCACCGGGACGTCCCGGGGGCGCTGCAGCAGGTTGTGCATCGCCTTGTCCTTGGTGAAGGCCGTCTCGATCCAGGGGTACATCATCACGATGATGAGCAGGATCGTCGACCCGAGGATGGCCGGGAAGAACACCGCCGGGATCATGTAGTGCCCGAAGATGTTGCGGACCTCCCAGTTGGGCCAGACGCGGACCATGCCGTCGAGGAAGCCCATGTAGAAGTCCGGCTGCACACCGGCGGAGACCTGCGAGGGGTTGTACGGACCCAGGTTCCAGATCGGGTTGATCTGGAAGACGCCGGCCATGGCGACGATGACACCGAAGACGATGCCGAAGAAGCCACCGCCCTTGGCGGCGAAGGTCGGCAGGATGCGGACGCCGACGACGTTCTTCTCGGTGGCACGCGGCCCGGGGAACTGGGTGTGCTTCTGGAACCAGACCAGGGCGAGGTGGACACCGATGAGGGCGAGCAGGATGCCCGGGATCAACAGGATGTGCAGCGAGTAGAACCGACCGATGACGATGTCGCCGGGGTAGTCCCCGCCGAAGACCGCCCAGTGCATCCACGTCCCGATGACCGGGATGGACAGGATGAACGCGCTGACGGCGCGCAGGCCCGTACCGGACAGCAGATCGTCCGGGAGCGAGTAGCCGAGGAAGCCCTCGGCCATGGCCAGCACCAGCAGCAGGACGCCGATGACCCAGTTGGCCTCACGCGGCTTGCGGAAACCACCGGTGAAGAACACCCGCATCATGTGGATCATGATCGAGAACAGGAAGATCAGCGCGGCCCAGTGGTGGATCTGCCGGATCAGCAGCCCGCCACGGACGTCGAAGGAGATGTCCAGGGTCGAGGCGTAGGCCATCGACATCGGGACACCACGCAGCTTGTCGTACACGCCCTGGTAGACGGTCTCCGTCATGGACGCGTCGTAGAACAGCGTCAGGTAGACGCCCGACAGCAGCAGGATGACGAAGGAGTAGAGGCACGCCTCGCCGAGCATGAACGACCAGTGGCTCGGGAAGACCTTGTTGAGCTGGGTGCGCAGCGGACGGGCGCCGTGGTAGCGGATGTCCGCCTCGTCCAGGCCCTTCGCGGCGATCGACGGCCCCTTGGGCTTGGTCGGGGTGGTGAGACGACTCATGACTGTTCCTTCGGACTGGAGCCCCACGCAGGATATTTACCGTTTTCCCAGAAACCGGGACCGACCGCTTCGATGAAATCACTGGTGGCCACGAAGTAACCCTCGCTGTCCAGCTCGATCGGGAGCTGGGGGAGCGGGCGTGACGCCGGACCGAACACCGGGCGCATGCCGTCGTACAGGTCGAACTGCGACTGGTGGCACGGGCACAGCACACGGCCGGTCTGCTGCTCGTACAGCGAGACGGGGCAACCGACGTGCGTGCAGATCTTGGAGTAGGCGTAGTAGTCGCCGAACTGGAAACCCTCCTGGCCGGTCCGGATCGAGATGCCCTGGTTGGGGCGGACCCGGAAGAGCATCACCGGCGCGTCGGAGAACTTCGCGCCGCCGGAGACGCCGGGGTAGACGGTCGACATGGAGCCGGCCTCGAGGTCCTCCGGACGCACGGGCGTCCCGTCCTGCTGGGTCAGCCGGATCTTGGTGCCGTCGGCCAGCGGAGCCCACGGGGTGACCCACAGCTGCGAGTCGGCGCCCTCGGCCCACGGATTCTTGACGAAACCACCCAGAGCACCGACGGTCGCCGCGAGGCCGAGGCCGCCACCGGCGAGCACGAGCGAGCCCTTGAGCACGCCGCGTCGCTTGACAAGCCCGGACTTGTCGACGACGTCGAACACCTCGCCGGACAGGGTCTTGCGATCGACCTCCGCGGAGAATCCGTCGTGCCGCGTCTGCACGGCGACCTCGTGCGGGGTGATCTTCTTGGCCAGGGCGACGACACCGATGCCCAGGAACAGGAGCGAGCCGCCCAGCGTCAGGCCGATCAGCGGGGTGTAGAGCGCGTAGGCGAGCTGGCTGTCCGAGTAGGCCGTCTGGTACTCGTGCGGCCAGAACAGGAAGATGCCGACGAAGGCGATCGCGAAGATCGCGGTGAGCAGGAACCAGGCGGACACGGCCCGTTCGGCGCGCTTGTCCGCCGGGGAACCCGGCTCGTAGCGGATGCCGTACTCGACGAGCTCGACCCCGTCGAGCTTGGCGCCCAGGCGGGCCAGCTCCTCGCGGGACATCGACTTCAGCTCTTCGTCGCTGACCTCGACCGCGCTGTGGGAGGTGTCCGTGCCGGCGGCGTTCCCGCCGGGGTTGGTGATGGTCATGCCCGGGATCCCATCCACAGGGTGAAGGCGACGATGGCGCTCATGCCGACGACGAAGGCGATCAGGCCCTCGGGGGCAGGACCGAACCCACCGAGCGGAGCCCCACCCGGGTCGATGCTCTGCTTGTTGTTCTGGATGAACGCGATGATCGCGGTCTTCTCCTCCGGGGTGATCTGCCCGTCGGAGAACTTCGGCATGTTCTCGGGTCCGGAGAGCATCGCGGAGTAGATCTGCTCATCGGTGGCCGGATCCAGGTTGGGCGCGTACTTGCCCTGGGAGAGGGCGCCGCCCTGGCCGGTGAAGTTGTGGCACGAGGCGCAGTTGAGCCGGTACATCTCCCCGCCGAGCGCGAGGGCATCGGTGTTCTGCAGCTCACCGTCGGGCACCACCGGGCCGCCGCCGTTGGCCTGGACGTACGCGGCCAGCTGGTCGACCTCCTCCGGATTGAAGAAGGGCTCCTTGCGGGGCGCCTGCGCGCCGTGGTCGGCCAGCGGCATGCGGCCGGTGGAGACCTGGAAGTAGGTGGCGGCCTGACCGGTGCCGATCAGGGACGGACCACGATCCTCGACACCCTGCAGGTTGGAGCCGTGGCAGGTGATGCACGAGTTCGCGTACAGCTGTGCGCCGGCGGCGACCTGCTCGGCGCTGACATCGGCGGCGACCGCCGTCTGCGGGGTGGGGCTCAGGGCGACGTACACCAGGCCCAGGGTGGTCAGGGCGAACAACAGCGCCAGACTGCCCGACAGGCGACGAACCATCTTGGTGCGGAGACGGCCCTTGCGGGGGCCCTTCTCGGAGGACTTCATGCGGGACACCTCGAACTCTTGGCGCGGCGGGTGGGTGCGGTGACCTCGTATGAAGACATACCGGTCGAGGGCCCTCAGCGGATGATGTAGATGGTCATGAACAGACCGATCCACACCACGTCGACGAAGTGCCAGTAGTACGAGACCACGATGGCGCTGGTGGCCTGGGCGGGGGTGAACTTGCTGAGCTTGGTCCGGAAGATCAGCAGCAGGAACGCGATCAGGCCACCGATGACGTGCAGGCCGTGGAAGCCGGTCGTCAGGTAGAAGACCGTGCCGTAGGCCGATGACGAGAGCGTGGTCTCGTGCTCGGTCACCAGGGTGTGGTACTCGTTCGCCTGGCCGAGGACGAAGATCAGGCCCATCACGAAGGTGATCAGGTACCACCGACGGAGGCCGAAGACGTCGCCCTTCTCGGCGGCGAACACACCCATCTGACAGGTCACCGACGAGAGCACCAGGATCGCCGTGAAGAACACGGCGTAGGGCACGTCGAGCTCGGTGGGCAGCGGCGGCCACTCACCGACGTGGGTGGCGCGGGCGGTGAAGTAGATGCCGAAGAGACCGGCGAAGAACATCAGCTCGCTGGCGAGCCAGACGATCGTCCCGACACTCACCATGTTCGGTCGGTTGATCGTGTGGATGCGCGCGGTGATGGACGTCGTCCCAGATGGCGGGCTGGTCGCAGTGGTCACCCAGCGATTATGACCTGTCCGCGCCCGGGTTGCGCCGACGGGTTCCACACGTCGCTCCCGTGTCGCGCACAGCGGACTCATCCTCGCAGCTCACGGGGTTCACGACCTTCGACAACTTGTCGAAATCGATATCCGGCCGGCCCCGGCGGAGCGTCCCGCCGCCGCTCCGGGCGTCGTGCGCCGTCCGCCGGACGGCCGGGAGCCCTACGATCAGGCCCTGCCGCCACCCGCCCGCTCCCGCGGGTGGGACGGGGGCCCACCCCGGCGCGCGGGTCACCCCGCCGCCCGCCCGACCAGGGACGAGGACACCGTGACCGCTGCCCAGCACCCATCCTCCGCAGGGCCCGACGACACCGCGGGCCCGGACGGCCACCGCCGCCCGGTCGTCCTCGTGCACAGCCACCGGCCCGAGGTGCGCGAGCAGATCCGGTCCGCCATCGGCCGCCGACCGGCCGCCGACATCGGCCGCATCGACTTCCTGGACGCGACCGGTGTGGCCGAGGTGCTGATGGCGGTGGACTCCGGCGGCGTCGACGTGGTCGTCCTGGACGGCGAGGCACAGCCGACGGGCGGCATCGGCATCAGCCGGCAGATCCACCAGGAGGCCGGACGCCGTGGTGCGCCGATCCCCCCGGTGATCCTGGTCGTGAAACGGGCCGACGACCGCTGGCTGGCGACCTGGGCCCAGGCGAGCGAGGTCCTGGTGCACCCGCTCGACCCGGTGACCGCGGCCGAGACGGTCGCCCACGTGCTGCGCAGGGTCCTGCACGGTGACCTGGCCGGGACCCCGGGCCGCCCGTGACGCACCCGACCGCCACGCGCACGTGGCCCGACCTGCTGACCCGCCTGCTCGGTCGGAACGATCTCGCCGACGCCGACACCGGCTGGGTGATGGACCGCATCATGGCGGGGGAGGCCACCTCTGCCCAGCTCGCCGGTTTCGCCGTCGCCCTCCGTGCGAAGGGCGCCACGGCGGCGGAGGTCGCCGGCCTGGCCGGGAGCATGCTCGCCCACGCCGTCCGGGTGGAGATCCCGGTGCGGGCCGTGGACCTGGTCGGCACGGGCGGCGACCGGGCCAACACGGTGAACATCTCGACGATGGCCGCGGTGGTGACGGCGGCGGCCGGCGCCCCGGTGGTCAAGCACGGCAACCGGGCCGCGTCCAGCAAGTGCGGGGCCGCGGACCTGCTGGAGGCGCTCGGGGTCCCGCTGTCGCTGCCGGCCGCGGCGGTGGCCGAGTGCGTGCGGGAGGCCGGCATCGGCTTCTGCTTCGCGCCGGTCTACCACCCGTCCCTGCGCCACGCCGCCGCTCCCCGGCGGGAGATGGGCATCCCCACCGTCTTCAACTTCCTCGGCCCGCTGACCAACCCCGCCCAGCCCGTCGCGGGGGCCATCGGGTGCGGTGACCCCACGATGGCGCCGGTGATGGCCGAGGTGTTCGCCCGCCGCGGCGCCGAGGTCCTCGTCTTCCGCGGCGACGACGGGCTGGACGAGCTGACCACGACCACCACGTCCAGCGTCTGGGTCGTCCGGGACGGTGCGGTGCGCCGGGACACCGTGGACCCACGCGATCTGGACATCCCACCCGCCCGGCCGGCCGATCTGGCCGGTGGGGACGCCGCGGTGAACACCGCCGCGGCCCGGGAGTTGTTCGCCGGCGAGCGGGGCGCGGTGCGGGACGCCGTGGTGCTGAACGCGGCCGCGGCCCTGGCCACCCACGCCGGGCTCACCGACGACCTCACCGCCGACCTGCGTCGCGGGATGGAGCGCGCGGGTGCCGCGCTCGACGACGGCGGGGCGGAACGACTGCTGGACCGGTGGGTCGAGGTCGGGCGACGTCTCGCCGGCTGACCGTCCGGCCGGTCACCCGCGGACGGGCCGCGGGGGGCGCGGCCCCGGTCCGGGCCGGGTGTGACGCCGGGTCAGCCGCCGATCGAGAAGGCGTCGTCGGCGTCCCGCTGGTTGTAGGAGCGGAACGCGATGTGGGTGATCGTGCGCTGGACGCCCGGCACCTGCGAGATGTGCCCGGGCACGAGCTCGGCGATCTGCTCGTGGTCGGCGGCGTGGGTGATCGCCACCAGATCGACGTCACCGGCACACGAGTACACCTGGTCCACCCCGGGGATGTCGGCGATCTCCTGGGCGGCCTGCGGGATGCGGCTGGCATCCACGTGGATGAGCACGATCGCGGTCACCATCGGTCCACTCCCTCTCGCCCTGCCGGGGCTCGACCCCGGCGGGCGCATCGTATGCCGGGGCGTGCCCGTCGGCCCGGCCGTCGTGCGGATCTCCGTCGGCTCACCACCGTCGGCTCACCACCGTCGACTCACCACCGTCGGCTCACCACCGTCGGCTCACCACCGTCGACTCACCACCGTCGGCTCACCGCCGTCGGCTCACCACCGTCGGCTCAGCGACCCACGGGCCAGGTCGGCGGTGGCCATGAACGAGCGCCACCGCCCGGCACCGCCGGCCGGGCTGACCCAGGGAGAGCTCGCCTGCACCAGGCGCGATCCCGGCCGGTCCACCCACCGCAGCACCGTCCCCGTCTCCTCGGCGGAGGCCGCCGGGAGCGGGCCGACGCCGGGCAGGACCGTCTCGGCCGAGGCGACCAGCAGCTCCACCACCGGCATCGGGTCGACCCCGCGCCGGGCCCGACCGCTGGCCACCAGCCGACCCCGGCGGACCACGGAGAGCTCCCACCCGCCGCCGTCCGGCCGGGCCACCACCAGGTGGTCGATGGCCGCGAAGGCCCCCAGCCGCTGCCGCCGGTCCACCGCCGCGGCCAGCACGGACAACCGGTCGCGCAGGACGGCGGCCTGGTCGAACCGGCCCCCGGCGGACAGCATCTGCAGCCGGGTCCGCAGAGCGACCAGCACCTCGTCCGACCGGCCGTCGAACAGCGCCGCGATCCGGTCCGGGTGCTCCGCGTAGGCATCCGGCCCCTGCCGGCCCTCGCACGGCGCCCCGCAGCGGCCGAGCTCGGCCAGGGCGCAGGCCGATCCGGACGGCGCCCGCCGGGAGATGCGTGCCGTGCACGTCCGGATGGGCACCACGTCGTGCAGAGCCTCGACAGCCGTCCGGGCGGCCTGCTGGGTGGTGAACGGCCCCAGACACGACTGGCCGTCGGCGGGTCGCCGGGCGATCGACAGGCGCGGGAAGGCCTCCTGGGTCAACACCACCCAGCAGACCTTCATCGGCGCTCTCGACCGGCGGTTGTACGGAGGTTGGTGGGCGGCGATCAACCGTTGCTCGCGCACCTCCGCCTCCAGGGCGTGCGCGCACTCGACGTGGTCCACGCGCTCGGCCAGCAGCACCATGCGGGCGATGCGCGGGCGGGTCTCACTGGCCGAGAAGTACGACCGCACCCGCTGTCGCAGGTCCTGCGAGGTGCCCACGTAGAGGACCTCGTCCCGTGGGCCCTTGAACAGGTAGACGCCCGGCGCCGCCGGCAGGTGATCGGCCAGGTGTCGCTTGCGGCGTCGACCCGGCGCCACGTCCCGGGCGGCGTCGCGCAGCTCGGTCAGGCTGTGCACGCCGACCGTGCCGAGCCGCTCGAAGAGGGCGTGCAGCACGTCGACGGTGGCCCGGGCGTCGGTCAGCGCGCGGTGGTCGGGGGCGACCCGGGAGCCCAGCAGGGGGGCCAGGGCCGACAGACGGACGCTGGGTGCCTCCGCCTTGCTCAGCACCGACCGGGCCAGCCGGACCGTGCACACCACCGCGGGGGCGGGCCAGACCATCTGCAGCTGCGCGCACGCCGCGCGCAGGAAACCCACGTCGAAGGACGCGTTGTGGGCCACCAGCACGCATCCACGGATGAACTCCAGGAAGCCCGGGAGGACCGTGCCGATGCGGGGAGCGTCCACCACCATCGCGTCGGAGATGCCGGTGAGCACGGTGATCTGCGGGGGGATGGACCGCCCCGGGTCGACCAGGGTGGCGAACTCGCCGAGCACCTCGCCGCCCCGCACCTTGACCGCACCGATCTCGGTGATCGCCTCGGTCTGGGCCGAACCGCCGGTGGTCTCCAGGTCGACGACCACGAAGGTGACCTCGCGCAGCGGGTCGCCCAGCTCGTCGAAGGTGTGCTGGCCGCTGTCCACGGCGGGTCCGGACAGGCGGGAACTGCTGCCCGGCGGCCGCACGATCGGGCTCAGACCGGGGGGACGCCGACCGGCGCCGTCCCACCCCGTCCAGGTCCGGTCCCCGCTCGTCAAGGTCATGTCGCGGACGCTAGGACACCGGTACGACAGTGCCGGTTGAGCAGGCGGCGGGGCCGGGGTGACCGACCGGGCGCGGGACCGCCATGACCCCGCCGGGCCACAGGGACGGCGGCGGCGGGCGACGACGGGCGGCGTCCGGCGGGACCGCGCGGACCCCGGACAATGTCACCGTCCGGGACCACGAGTGCCACCCGGATCGAGCAGGAGGACGCCATGACGGACGCAGACTCTCAACCTCTGGTAGAGGGTGAGGCCGAATCCCCGGCCCGGACGGGCGGTCTGCCCGAGCCGGTCCGCGCCCGGGTGGTCGGGTGGGCCGCGATCACCGTGGGAACCCTGCCGCCGTCCGAGGTCCCGGCCGCCCTGCGGTCGGTTGCCCGGTTCGCCCCGGCCAAGCGGGCCCGTGCGGGCGCCGCCGCCCTCGCCCGGGTGCTGGACGGCGAGCCGGCCTTCCGGGCCGCGGTCGCCGCCGGCGCCCCCGCGGCGACCGCCGCACCGGACGGCCGCCGGTCGGGTGGCCGAGGGGTCGACGACCCGGTGCACCGTGCCGCCCTGGCCTTCCTGCTGCGGTCGACCGAGCTCGCGGAGGTGCTGACCGAGGTCCGGGCGGCCCACCCCGAGTCCGACCCGGCGGCGTCCACCGACGCACTGCGGGACGCGCTGGCGCGCAGTCGGCACCAGGTCGACCGGCTGCAGCTGGAACGGGACGAGGCGCTGCGTGGCGCGGCGGTGGGTCAGGAGAGCCCGGAGGTCGCCCGGCTGCGCACCCGACTGCGGGAGCAGGGCACCCGGGTCCGGGAGCTGCAGGACGCCCTCGCGACAGCGCAGGCGGGGGCCCGTTCCGATCAGGCCGCCGTGCGGGCCGAGCTCGACGTGGCGCGGGCCGAGGCCGCGGGGGCGGTCGAGCGTGCCCGGGACGCCGAGGCCCGGGCCGAACAGGCCCAGCTGTCGCTGGCCAGGCTGCGGGAGGCGGGTCGCGAGCGCACGGCGGCCGACGGTCGCCGGGTGGAGCTGCTGCTGGCCACGGCCGAGGGCGCGGTGCGCGGACTGCGCCGGGAATGGGGGATCACCTCGGGCGGGGCGGACCCGGCCGACCTGGTGGCGGCGACGCTGCCGGCCCCCCGGGCGGGTACCGCGCCGGTGGACGCGACCCGGTTGACCGGCTGGCTCACCTTGCCCGCCGCGCACCTGGTCGTGGACGGCTACAACGTCACCAAGACGGGCTATCCGGCGTTGTCCCTGGCCGATCAGCGGGACCGGCTCGTGCGTGCCCTCTCGGCGCTGTCGGCGCGGACGTCGGCGGAGATCACCGTGGTCTTCGACGGTGCCGCGGTGGTCGCCCCGGCTCCGCCGGGCCGTCGCATCCGGGTGCTCTTCTCGCCGCCGGGGATCCCGGCCGACGACGTGATCCGCGATCTCGTGGCCGGGGAGCCGACCGGTCGGGTGGTCGTGGTGGTGTCCTCCGACAAGGAGGTGGTGGAGCGGGCCCGCCGGAACGGGGCCCGGACGGCGCCGTCACCGGTGCTGCTGGATCTCCTGGGCTGAACGGTCGTGATCAGTGCGAGGGGGACTGTCGGAGGGTGCCTCTAGCGTCCGTGCGGAAGGGCGATCCGGCCCGGCGGACGACAGAAGGACGGTCCAGCGATGCATGTCGATTGCGATCAGTGCAGTGTCCGGGGCGCGGCGTGCAGCGGCTGCGTGGTGACCGTGTTGATGGGCTCGACCCCGGACGGGGTGGAGTGGGACGAGACCGAGCGGGCCGCCCTCGGCGTCCTGGCCGACTCCGGTCTCATCCCGCCGCTGCGCCTGGTCACCCCGTTGGAGCTCCGGTCTCCCCGCGAACACGCTGCGGCACGGGCACGACGGGGGCAGCGCGCGGTGGGGTGACGGGTCCGTCCCCGAGTTTGCGGGTCGTCGGAACGAAGTCCGCTCACCCGTCGGAACGCCGTCGCGCCTCCGCCGGGGGTGAAGTCTGTGCGTCCGGGCGCGCCCCGTCTTCCTGTGCGACGGACGGGCCCGGGTGAGAAAGCACACGGGTGAACATGTCGCTTTCAAGCAACCGGAACTGGACTCGCTCGTATCCGTCTCGTAACCTGACCGAGATCTTCCACATCGGTTTGCCATACGGGCAGGCCACAAGGTCACCGCCGAATCGACGTGCCTTCCGCCGTCGAACCGGGGAACCAGGTTTTCTTTGGGGTGAATCCCCGCCGATGGCACGTGCGCGTGTCACGCCGGGGTAGGGCTACTTCCTGGCCCGAATCCGTCAGCTAACCCGGTAGGCGGCACGAAGGAAAGGCACGCCTGCGTTGGCGAATCAGCATCTCGAGCGTTCCGTCCTGCCCATCCTCAGGACGACGAGCGTCTCGGCCCGTTCCCGGCGGCTCACCGCCTACGCGAAGACCGTCGCCGTCGGCACCGCCGCCGTGCTGGCCTTCGCGCTCGTCCCCGCCACCGTGGCGTCCGCCGACCCGGCCACGCCGGAGACGGCCCAGGACGCCAAGCAGGCCTGGTTGGACGCCGAGCGCCAGTCCGAGGTGCTGAACGAGGACGTGCTGCAGGCGCAGGTCGACGAGCAGAACGCCGTCGCCGCCGCCGCTGCGGCCGCCACCCAGGTGGACACCTCCCGGGTCGCGGTGACCGCCGCGCAGGCCCGGTCGGTCGAGTCCGACGCCGCCGCAGCCGGTTACCAGGTCAAGGTCAACGCGTTCGCCAACGCCAGCTTCCGGGGCGCCCGGCTGAACCAGTTCAGCGCCATGCTGACCGCCGACTCCGCGGACGACTTCCTCGACGAGGTCACCTCCCTGGACCGGGTCGCCGAGGACACCCAGACCACGCTCGCCGACGCCCTCGCGGCGAAGGCCGCCGCTGCCCAGGCCAAGGCGGACGCCGACGCCGCCGAGTCCGCCGCCGAGGCCGCGAAGTCCGAGGCCGACGCCGCGCAGGTCGCCGCCCAGCAGGCCGCTGCCGACGTCGTCACCCGCAAGGCCGAGCTCGACACCCAGGTCGCCAGCTACAAGGCGCTGTACGACAGCCTCTCCGAGCAGGAGCGTCTCGCGGCGATCGCCGCCGAGGAGGCCCGTCAGGCCGAGGCCAACCGCGCCGCCCAGGCCGAGATCGAGCAGGCCGCAGCGGCCCAGGCCGCTGCCGCCGCCGTCGCCGCCCCCCGGGCCGATCGGGCCGACCGCTCGGCCGAGCCCGCCGCTGCCGCTCCGTCGTCCGCCAGCGCTGCCGCGGCCCCGGCCGCGTCCGCCCCGGTCGCTGCCTCCGGAGGCAGCTCCGCCGGCCAGGCCGCCGTCGCCGCCGCGCTGTCCAAGGTCGGTTCCCGCTACGTCTACGGCGCAGCCGGTCCCAACCAGTTCGACTGCTCCGGGCTGACCTCCTGGGCCTGGGCCCAGGCCGGGGTCTCCATCCCGCGCACCTCCCGCGATCAGGCCGGGCTGCCCAGCGTCCCGCTGAGCCAGCTGCAGCCGGGTGACCTGGTCACGTACTACTCGCCGGTCAGCCACGTCGGCATGTACATCGGCAACGGCCAGATCGTCCACGCCTCGACCGAGTCCAAGCCGGTCTACGTCACCACCGTCGCCGGCGGCGGCCCCAACCCGACCGGCCACCGCGTCGGCTGATCGCCCCCGGCCAACGGCCGGCGCATCCCGGACCACCGCCGACGGCGGGCCCTCGCGGCCTGCCGTCGGCGGTTCTGTCATGCTCCGGCCCCATCCCAGGCACAGGAGACGCGGTGCGGCGCACGCTGTTGATCACGAACGACTTCCCACCCCGGACCGGCGGGATCCAGTCCTACGTGCACGCCCTGACCCGCGAGGTGCCACCCGACGCCCTGGTCGTCTACGCCCCGGCGTGGCCTGGTGCACAGGAGTTCGACGCCGCGCAGCCCTACCCGGTCCACCGGCATCCCACGTCCCTGATGCTG
Source organism: Nakamurella flavida (assembly GCF_030811475.1). Classification (NCBI taxonomy): domain Bacteria; kingdom Bacillati; phylum Actinomycetota; class Actinomycetes; order Nakamurellales; family Nakamurellaceae; genus Nakamurella; species Nakamurella flavida. Next base: position 905,596 of record NZ_JAUSQV010000001.1, on the reverse strand, counting down.
CCCGGGCCGGCGGTGCGCGGACGTGCCCGGGAACTCGTCACCCGGTACGGCTGCCAGGCGGCCTGGTTCGGTGCGGCCGCCCCGCTGGCGCTACTGGGGCCGTCGCTGCGTGATGTGGGGATCCGTCAGGTGGTGGCCAGCACCCACGGTCACGAGGTCGGCTGGTCGATGCTGCCGGCGTCACGTCAGGCGCTGGGCCGGATCGGCCGGACCGCCGATGTCGTCACCTTCGTCAGCCGGTACGCACGGTCCCGGATCGCCGCGGCCCTGGGCCCGGACGCCGCCCTGGAGAGCCTGCCCCCCGGGGTCGACACGGGGCGCTTTCGTCCCGACCCCGACGGCCGCGCCCGCATCCGGGCCCGGCACGGCCTGACCGACGGTCCGGTGATCGTCTGCGTGTCCCGCCTGGTCCGCCGCAAGGGCCAGGACGTCCTCGTCCGGGCCCTGCCGCGGATCCGTACCCAGGTGCCCGCAGCCCGGCTGTTGATCGTCGGCGACGGCGACGACCGGGCCCGGCTGACGGCCGAGGCGCGGCGGTGCGGGGTGACCGACGCCGTGGTGTTCACCGGAGCGGTGCCGTTCGACGAACTGCCGGCGTACTACGCCGCCGGCGACGTGTTCGCCATGCCGTGCCGCACCCGGGGCGGCGGGCTGGACGTCGAGGGGCTGGGCATCGTCTTCCTCGAGGCCTCCGCGGTGGGGCTGCCGGTGGTGGCCGGGGACGCCGGGGGAGCCCCGGAGACGGTCCGGGCGGGGGAGACCGGCGAGATCGTCGACGGGCGCGACGTGGCGGCCGTCACCGCGACGCTGGTCGATCTGCTCGCCGACCCGGACCGGTGCGCCCGTCTGGGAGCCGCCGGTCGTCGCTGGGTCGAGCGGGAGTGGACCTGGCCGGCCTCCGGGCGGCGACTGGCCGACCTGCTCTCCGGATGAGCCGCGGACGCCGCCCGGGCGACCAGCCCACCCGCCGGAGGGGTCGGACCCGTGCCTCCGGCAGCCGAGGTGGCGGGTGACACGGGTCCCACGGGGGAGTGCCGGCCGCCGGATAGCCTGGGGCGGTGCGGCTCTCCTTCGTCTCCGACATCCACGGCAACATCGAGGGTCTGGCCCGGGTGGCCGAACGGGTCGAGCACCTGATCGTCCTCGGGGACCTGCTCGACTACGTCGACTACCACGACCCGGCGGGCGGGATCCTGGGCACGCTGTTCGGTGCGGAGAAGGTCCGGCACTTCACTGCGCTGCGCACCCGGGGTGACTTCACGGGCCTGCGCACCTTCAACCGGGGCCTGTGGGAGTCCATCGCCGATCCCGCCGGCACCCTGGCCGAGGTCGTGTCCGGGCGGTACCGGGAGGTGCTGGCCGCGGTCGGCCCGGACACCCTGCTGACCCTGGGCAACGTGGACGTCGCCTCCGTCTGGACCGAGGTGGCCGGCGACACGTTGCCCTACCTGGACGGCCAGGTCGTCGAGATCGGCGGAAGGCGGCTGGGTTTCGTCGCCGGCGGGGCCAGCAGTCGTCCCGCGGGTCCCCGCCCGCCGGAGGACCAGGTGTGGCAGCCGCTGGTCCGCCCGGCCGCGGAGTACCGGGCGAGCATCGACGCGGTGTTCGCCGACGGACCGGTCGACGTGCTGTGCACGCACATCCCGCCGGACATCGCCGCCCTGCGGTACGACGTCGTCCCGGCGCGGCTGGAGATGCCGGGACCGGGTCTGGTGGAGGCCATCGACCGGTGGACGCCCCGGTTGTCCGTGTTCGGGCACGTCCACCAGCCGCTCGCCCGCCGGCTGCGGCGGGGTCGCACCGAGTGCGTCAACGTCGGTCACTTCCAGCGGTACCCCCGGGCCTTCGAGATCGACCTCGACTGAGCGACCCGGGTCCGGGTGACCGGGGCCGGTCGTCAGCGGTGCCCGGGCCCCGGCCCGCCGGTTAGCCTTCCCCCATGGCCGAACCCTCCACGCAGTCCCTGACCATGGCTGCCGACCCCGCCGCGATCATGGCGGCGATCGCCGACTTCCGGTCGTACCCGGAGTGGGCCGGGGCCGTGAAGACCGTCGAGGTCACCGACCCGGGCCAGGGCGGCCGGGCCGCGCAGGTCCGTTTCTCGATGGACGCCGGTCCGATCAAGGACACCTACGAGCTGGCCTACCAGTGGGCGGCCGACGACCGGTCCGTCTCCTGGACGCTGGTCAAGGGCCAGCTGCAGAAGGCGCAGCGCGGCTCGTACGTGCTCCGCCCGGTGGCGCCGGTGGACGGCGCCCCGCACACGGAGGTCGTGTACACCCTGGCCGTCGACCTCTCCATCCCGCTCATCGGGGTCTTCCGCCGCAAGGCCGAGAAGGTCGTGATGGACACCGCCCTCAAGGAGTTGCGCAAGCGGGTCGAGGCCACCGGGGCCGGGACCGAGTGAGGATCGCGCTGCACACCGGCAAGGGCGGCGTCGGCAAGACGACCCTCTCAGTGGCCACCGCCGTCGCGGCGGCCCGGGAGGGGCACCGCACGCTGATCCTGTCCACCGACCCCGCGCACTCGGTCGCCGACGTGCTCGGGGCGCCGGTGGCCGCCGATCCCACCCCGGTGGCCGACGTGCCCGGTCTGTGGGCGGCGCAGGTCGACACCCGTCGCCGCGTCGAGGAGAGCTGGGCGGGCATCCGGCAGTACCTGGTGGGCATGCTCGCCGCCGGTGGCATGGCCGAGGTGCAGGCCGAGGAGCTGACCGTGCTGCCCGGGGCCGAGGAGATGGTGGCGCTGCTGGAGCTGCGCCGGCACGCCGAGTCCGCCGAGTTCGACGTGATCGTGGTGGACTGCGCGCCGTCCGGGGAGACGCTGCGGCTCCTGGCACTGCCGGAGACGGTGCAGTTCTACGCGTCCCGGCTGCTGCGCGGACCGAACCGGCTGCTGCGCGGTCTGGCCGCGGGACTGGCCGGACTGTCCGGCGGGCCGACGCCCCCAACCCAGGTGCGGGACGCCGTGGCCGATCTGCTCGCCGACCTGGGCCGGGCCCGCGACCTGCTGGCCGACCCGACCGTCACCGGAATCCGCATCGTGCTCACCCCCGAGCGCGTGGTGGTCGCCGAGGGGCGACGGCTGCTCACCGCCCTGGCCCTGCACGGGTTCCCGGTGGAAAGCGTGCTGGTGAACCGGGTGCTGCCGGACGCCGCCGACGGCGCCTTCGTCGCTCGGCAGCGTGCCGGGCAGCAGACGGTGCTGGCCGGCATCGCCGAGTCGTTCCCCGGGATCCCGGTCACCGCCGTGCCGACGCAGGCCGGCGAGCCGGTCGGCGCGGACGCGTTGGGCGAACTGGCCGTCGCGGCCTTCGCCGGCGCCTCCGTGCTGCCGCCGCTGACCGCGACCCCCGTCCTGCAGGTGTCCGGGTCGGGCGGGGAGTACCGGCTGGAGATCGCCCTCCCGCACGTGGACCGGGCCGAGGTCGGACTGAGTCGGGTGCAGGACGACCTGATCGTCACCGTCGGCGACCACCGCCGGCGCATCGCCCTGCCGTCCCTGCTCCAGCGCTGCCTGACCCGGGGTGCCCGGCTGGCCGACGGCCGGCTGACGGTGGAGTTCGTCGCCGACCCGCAGGCCTGGCCGACCGATCTGCTGGCCGGCGCCACCGGTGAGCGGCGCGCGGCCGCCGAGACCCTGGCGGGGGCGTCATGACGGGCCCCACACCGGGCCCGCTGGCCGCCGAGGCCGGTCTGCTGCTCGACGTGCTGGCCGAACGACTGGCCGCCCTGCAGCCGACGGCGCGGCCCGCCGTCCCGGACGGACCCGGCGCGACACCGGACCCGTCGACCCCGGCCGGTACGGCCCCCGACGCGACCCCGGCCGCCGGGCCGGCGTGCACCACCGGATGCCCGTTCTGCCAGGTGCTCGCCGTCGTCCGCGGCGAGCGACCGGAGACCGCCGCCCGGTTGGTGGACGGCGCCCTGGTCGTGGTCCGCGGGCTCCGCTCCCTGTTGGATCACTCCCCGGCGGATCACGGGTCGTCGGACCACGGCGGGTCCCCGGCCGCGACCGACCCGGGCCGTCCGGCGGAGCCCGGACGTCACCCCACCGACACCCGGCAGGGTGCAGGATCGTCCGCACCGCCGCCGGGACGCACGACCCGCCCCGACGGGACGGACAGCTCCGCAGACCAGGCCGCATCGACCGGCACCGGCACGGCCCCGCAGGCCCGGGTGGAATGGATCGACATCCGATGAATCCCCTGTTCGACCGTCCGTCCGGCAACACCATCGGCATCGACATCGGCGGCACGTCCGTGCGGGCCGCGGTGGTCGACCCGGCCGGGGAGATCCTCGGGTCGCTGCGGGCCGGCACCCCGCACACCGTGGGCGAGACCGAGGACCTGCTCACCACCCTGATCACCAAGCTGGCCAGCACCTTCCCGGTGGACGGGGTGGGGCTGGCCGTGGCCGGCTTCATCAGCAAGGACCGGCAGCGGGTCATGTTCGCGCCCCACCTGGCTTGGCGGGACGCCGACGTGCCCGCCCGACTGGCGGCGCGGGTCGGCCTGCCCGTGGTGATGGAGCACGACGTGAACGCCGCGGCCTGGGCGGAGTACCGCCGGGGGGCCGCCGCCGGGTCCGACCTGGCCCTGCTCATCGCCCTCGGCACCGGGATCGGCGCCGGGTTGGTCATCGACGGCACCGTCTACCGCGGCGCCCACGGGGTGGCGCCCGAGCTGGGCCACCTCACCGTCGTCCCGGACGGTCGACGGTGCGCCTGCGGCAAGCGCGGGTGCTGGGAGCGGTACTGCTCGGGCACCGCGCTGGCCGACACCGCCCGCGAGGCCATGGTGGGCCGGGACGCCCCCGTGCTGCGGCGGCTGTGCCAGGACGACCCGGCCGCCGTCACCGGGACGATGGTCGCCATCGCCGGCACCGAGGGCGATCCGGTCGCGCTCGCCGCCCTGGACCAGCTCGGCCACTGGCTGGCCGTCGGTCTGGCCCTGGTCACCGACGTGCTGGACCCCGAGGTCATCGTGGTCGGCGGTGGGGTGGCCAGTGCCGCCGGGATGTTCCTGCCCGTCGCGGTGTCGGAGTTCGCCGGGCTGATCACCGGGGCCGGCCACCGGCCGGTGCCCCGGGTCGAGCTCGCCCGCTTCGGCGACCGGTCCGGCCTGCTCGGCGCGGCGCTGCTGGCCGCGCACTCCTGACCGCTCCGGCCGCGGGCGCACCGCCCGGGTCAGAGGCGTGCGCCGTCGTCCCACCCGTCGGAGCCGTCCGCGGCCGGCCGGTGCAGACCGGCCACCAGGACGCCCAGACCGCCCAGGATGATCAGCACGGCCAGCACGATCGAGACGTCCTGGTTGAGCTCCAGCAGCGTGGGCCGGGCCAGGAGGAGCACCCCGGCGGCGATGGCGAGCACGGCGGCCACGGTGCGACCCCGGGGGCGGGGCAGCGGGGGCGGGGGTGGCGGCTCGTAGTGGGCGTCGTCCTCCGCGTACTCGCGCTCGCGTTCGGCCTTCTCGGCGTGGAACGCGGCCAGTTCCTCCGCGCGCTCCTGGCGACGGGCCTCGCGGCGCCGGGACCGCTCGTCGGCGGTGTCCGGCGTCCGGTCGACGGACGGGGTGGGACGGGGCGGCGGGAACCGGGTCGGGCCGACCGGCGGGGTGACGTCCTCGGGGCGGTCCAGCAGGTTCCCGGGACGGTCGGCGTCGTCCGCGTCCGGCCCACCGGTGCGGAGCGGCGCGGAGCCGCGGTCGTCCGGGCCGGCTTCGGCACGGGGCCCGTCGAGGGCGGTGTCCGACGGAACGGAATGCCACGTCATGGTCGGCGCGATGCCCGACACGATGGCCAGGAACCGGGCGTCCAGGTCGTCGGCGCTCAGGTCGTCGGCGCTCCGGTCGTCGTGGTCCGGCGCGCTGGTGTTCCGGTCGTCGCGGTCCGGCGCTTCGCGGTCCGGGGTGCCGCGGTCCGGATCCCCGTCTGGACCGGTGGTGCCCTCGGCCGGTGGGCCGCCGTCGGTGGACTCGTCGGCCGGGTCGTCGGGGAGGTGGGGTGTGGTCATCCGCGCACCGGGCCCGTCGCCCCCGCCGCTGCACGCTCACGGTCTGCCGTCATCGCCGCCCCTTGCCGGGTCCCCGGTGGAGCATCGTGCTCCCGTCCCCGACATCGTCCCACCCGCCCGCGCGTCGCCGGCACCGCGGACGGCAGAACCCTCCCGACGGCGTAGGGTTGCCGGAACATCAACGGCGAGGTGAGGGGCTCCTCCACGTGCTCTACAACTTGTGCAAGTACGTGCTCATCGGGCCCCTGCTCCGGGTGTCCTTCCCCGCCACGGTCATCGGCGCCGAGTACGTGCCCGAGTCCGGGGGAGCGATCCTCGTCGGCAACCACGTGTCGGTGGCCGACTCGTTCTTCACCCCGCTGTACGTCAAGCGGCCGGTGTACTACCTGGCCAAGAGCGAGTACTTCACCGAGAAGGGCCTCAAGGGCCGCCTGAAGAAGGCGTTCTTCTCCGGTGTCGGGCAGGTCCCGGTCAACCGCGAGGGTGCCTCGGCCGCCCGCGACGCCCTGGACACCGGCATCAAGCTGCTGAACAAGGGCAACCTGCTCGGCATCTACCCCGAGGGCACCCGTTCTCCCGACGGTCGGCTGTACAAGGGCAAGACGGGCGTGGCCCGGATGGTCCTGGAGACCGGCGTCCCGGTCGTCCCCGTGGTGATGATCGGCACCGACCGGGTCAATCCCATCGGATCCAAGATGTGGCGCCCGCACCGCATCACGATGATAGTCGGACGCCCGCTCGACTTCTCCCGGTACGAGGGCATGGCCGGCGACCGGTTCGTCGAACGGTCGATGACCGACGAGATCATGTACCGCCTGATGGAGCTGTCCGGCCAGGAGTACGTGGACGTCTACGCCGCCAAGGTCAAGGCCGACATCGCCGCCGGCATTCCCGGCGCGCTGCCGCCGTCGGCGCCCAGCGGCCGCAGCACCCGGCTGAAGCTGTCCCGCCGCCTGGCCCAACGGCTGCGCAAGGTGCTGCACGGCCACCCCGCCGTCTCCGCCGTGCCCCCGCTGCCCGCCGAGGGTCGCGGACCGGGCACCGTCACCCGCCTCCCCGGCACCAAGGCGGGCTGATCCCGGCGTGGTGCGTCCCCCCGCGGCCGGTCCGGTCGCCCGGTACTTCTACGACTGCGAATTCATCGAGGACGGCACCACGATCGAGCTGGTGTCGATCGGTGTCGTGGCCCAGGACGGACGGGAGTTCTCCGCCATCTCGGCGGAGTTCGACCCGGCCCGGGCCACCGCCTGGGTGCGCAAGCACGTGCTCGACAAGCTGCCCGGGCCCGCGGACAAGCGGTGGATGTCCCGCACGCGCATCCGGGACGAGCTGTACGCGTTCCTCACCGCCCCGGGTCTGCCGATCGAGCTGTGGGCCTGGTACGCCGCCTACGACCACGTCGTGCTCGGTCAGCTCTGGGGGGCCATGCCCGCGCTGCCGTCCGACGTCCCGCGGCTGACCCGGGAGATCCGGCAGCACTGGGAGTACGCGGGCTGCCCGCCGATCCCCGATCCCGGCGCCGACCGGCACGACTCGCTGGCCGACGCCCGGCTCGGCCGGGATCGCTGGTTGGCCGCCGACGCGGTGATCACCGGCCGCTGACCGGCCGGGCCGACCCGTCCGGCGCGCTCGGGTGAGCTGCGACGGACAGGGACGGGCAGGGACGGGCCCCGACGGGCAGGTGGCACGGGGCGCCGCCGGGATTGCCTAGTCTTGTGCGGTGAAATGGAATCTGGACTTCCGGGAGGACGACCTCCCGACCCTGCCGCCGCTGCCGGCGCCGATGCGCGAGCAGCTCGACGCGGCGCTGGCCCTGCCCGCCGCCCAGCAGCCGGTCTGGCCGGAGCCGGAGCAGGCGCGGTCCGTGCGCACCGTGCTGGAGGCGGTCCCGCCCGTCACCGTCCCCGGTGAGGTCGACCGGCTGGCCGACAAGCTGGCCGCCGTCGCCCGCGGTGAGGCGTTCCTGCTGCAGGGCGGTGACTGTGCCGAGACGTTCGTGGACAACACCGAGCCGCACATCCGCGCCAACATCCGCACCCTGCTGCAGATGGCCGTCGTCCTGACGTACGGGGCCTCCCTGCCGGTGGTCAAGGTCGCCCGCATCGCCGGCCAGTACGCCAAGCCGCGGTCCTCCGAGACCGATTCGCTGGGGCTGCTGTCCTACCGCGGCGACATCATCAACTCCCTCGCCACCCGCCCCGAGGCCCGCGTGGCCGACCCGGCCCGGATGGTGCGCGCCTACGCGAATTCCGCGGCCGCGATGAACCTGGTCCGCGCCGTCACCAGCACCGGCATGGCCGATCTGACCAAGGTCCACGAGTGGAACCAGGAGTTCGTGCTGACCTCGCGGGCCGGCGAGCGGTACGAGCGGGTGGCCGGCGAGATCGACCGGGCCATGCGCTTCATGGCCGCCTGCGGGGTCGACTCGCACTCGCTGCACGAGGTGGAGATCTTCGCCTCGCACGAAGCGCTGCTGCTGGACTACGAGCGCGCCATGCTCCGCCTGGACACCACCCACGAGACGCCGCGCCTCTACGACCTGTCCGGCCACTTCCTGTGGATCGGGGAGCGCACCCGTCAGCTGGACGGCGCCCACATCGCGTTCGCCGAGCTGCTGGCCAACCCGATCGGCGTGAAGATCGGCCCGAGCACCACCCCGGAGATGGCCGTCGAGTACGTCGAGCGGCTCGATCCGCACCACACCGCGGGCCGGCTGACGCTGATCTCCCGGATGGGCAACGGCAAGGTCCGTGACGTGCTCCCGGACATCGTCGCCAAGGTCGAGGCCACCGGGCACCAGGTCATCTGGCAGTGCGACCCGATGCACGGCAACACCCACGAGGCGTCGACGGGCTACAAGACCCGGCACTTCGACCGCATCGTGGACGAGGTCCAGGGCTTCTTCGAGGTGCACCGCGACCTGGGTACCCACCCGGGCGGCATGCACCTGGAGATCACCGGTGAGGACGTCACTGAGTGCCTGGGCGGCGCCCAGGAGATCTCCGACGCGGATCTCGCCGGTCGGTACGAGACCGCGTGCGACCCGCGGCTGAACACCCAGCAGTCCCTCGAGCTGGCCTTCCTGGTCGCGGAGATGCTGCGCGCCTGAGCCTGCATCCCTGCCCCCCCGGGGGGTCAGGGGAAGGCGGTGACCGATACGCGGGTACCCGGGGCGACCCGGGTGCCCGCGTTCGGGTCCTGGCTGATGATGTCGGCCGAGTCCGCGCCGAACAGGGCGGTCACCCGGAGCGGCAGGCCCAGTGCGGCCAACGCGGAACGGGCCTGACCCACCGTTCCGTTCAGCTTGGGGACGGTCACCGCGGTGGACTCGACCAGGGTCACCCGGCTGCCCGCCTGCACCCGCTGACCGGCGGTCGGTTCCGACCGGGCCACGGCGCCGCCGTCGACCCCGGAGTCGAACTCGCTGGACCGGTCGACCGTCACACCGAGCGCGGTGAGCCGGTCGGCCGCGGCCTGGGCGTCCTGCCCCCGCAGGTCCGGCAGGGTCACCGACTCGGCGACGACCAGGGCGACGGTGCTGCCGCGGGGGAGCGCGGTGCCGGCGGGCGGATCGGTGCCGAGCAGGGTGCCGGCGGGGGAGTCCGCGTCGAACCGACGTTGCGTGGTCCCGACGACGAACCCGGCCACCACCAGCTTGTTGCGCGCGTCCTCCGAGGACTTCCCGGTCACCGCGGGCACCGGGACGGGGGCCGGTCCGCCGGACACCAGCAGCCGGACGGTGCCGCCGAGGCGCAACGGGGTGCCGGCGACCGGGTCGACGGCCAGCACGGACCCGGCGGGCACGGTGTCGTCGAACCGTGGTTCCGGGTCGACGGCGGCGACCAGGCCGGCCGCGACGACCGCGGCGGTGGCGGCAGCCACCGAGGTGCCGGCGCGGACGCCCGGCACCCGCGGGGAGCCCGCGGAGACCACGAGGGTGACCTCGGTGCCGCGCAGCACCCGCTCACCGGGCGCCGGTTGGACGGCGGTGACCTGACCCGACGGCGCCGTGTCGTCCGGCTCCGTGTTCACCGCGGGCACCAGTCCGGCATCGCGGACCGCCTGCTCGGCGATCAGGCGGGTCATCCCCACCGCGGCCGGGGTGGTGGACCAACGGCCGCCCACCCACCAGCCGCCGAACGCCGCCGCCGCGGCCAGCAGCACCACGACGAGGACCGCGATCAGCCACCGGCGCAGGCTGCGACGACGCTGCTCCCGTCGCCACCCGGCGGTCTCCGCACGGTCGTCGGCGTCCGGGGCGCGGTCGAAACTGCTGCCGGGAAGGGTCCGGCCGGCGGGGACCGGGTCGCCGTCGGTGTCGACGACGACCGCGGTGCCGTGGGCCCCTTCGGGGGCCCAGGGGGAGCTGCCGTGGCGTGGTGCGGGTCGGTCGTCGGCGTGGCCCCCGGTGGGAACGTCGGGACCGTCCGGGCGGTCGTCGCCGTCGGTGGGCAGCAGCCGGGTGGCATGGGGACCGGCCGGGGCGGCCCCGGCCGCGTCCGTCGGCGTCGCGGTGGCGGCGAGGGTGGTCCGGTCCGGGCCGGTGGCGACCCGGCGTCGCGGCAGCGGCACCGGGACGTGTCCGATGCCGGTCCGGGCGCGCACGCTGACCAGTCCGGCGAGGAACGCCGAGGCGTCCCGGGGTCGGTCCTCCGGGTCGCGGCTGGTGGCCGCGTAGATCAGGTCGTCCAGCTCGGCCGGGATGTTGGGCAGCGCGTCCGCGACGGCCGGGACGTCGGAGTTGACGTGCTGGTAGGCCACCGAGAGCGCCGTCTCCCCGGTGTACGGCGGGGTGCCGACGAGCATCTCGTAGGCCACGATGCCGGCCGAGTAGACGTCGGAGCGGGCGTCGGCCGAGCCGGTGGCGACCTGCTCGGGCGAGAGGTAGGCGACGGTGCCCAGGATGACGTCCCCCGTGGCCACCGACGCCTCCGGGGCCGCGCTCAGCGCCCGGACCAGGCCGAAGTCCGCGATCTTGACCTCGCCCTTGGCCGAGATGAGCACGTTCTCGGGTTTGACGTCGCGGTGGACCAGGCCGGCCGCGTGCGCGGCGCCGAGTGCGGCCAGCAGCGGTTCCAGCACGGCCAGGGTGACCTCGGGGGACAGCGGGGCGTCCGCGGCGATGAGATCGCGCAGGGTGCCCCCGTCGACGAGCTCCATCACCAGGAAGGCCAGCGGGGTGCCGCCGTCCAGCTCGCGCCCCTGGTCGTGGACGGCGACCACCCCGGGGTGGCGCAGACCGGCGGCCAGCCGGGCCTCGCGTTCGAACCGGGCCTGGAACGCCGGGTCGTCGCCGTAGAGGGGATTCATCACCTTCACCGCGACCGGCCGGTCCAGCCGGAGGTCGACGGCGCGGTACACCGCGGACATGCCACCGCGGGCGATCAGGGCGCCCAACCGGTACCGGCCCTCCAGCACCCGGCCGACCAGGGCGCCCGGCGACCCGCCCGGGGCGGCGCCCGCTGAAGATCCGACCCTGTCCACGAGCGCCCATCCTGCCAGGAGGTGGCAGGCTGGACGCCGTGTCCGAGTCTCCTGCGCCTGTCGAGTCCCCCCGCCCCCCCGAGTCCGTCCCCGCCGGTGAGTCACCGTCCGGGATCCCCGAGCTGTCCGTCCCGCAGGTGGCCCAGGAGCTGGGCGTCATCGTCACCAAGGTCCACCAGTGGATCCGGGAACGGCAGCTGCTGGCCGTCCGCCGGGACGGGATCCTGCGGGTGCCCGCCGGTTTCGTCCAGGACGGGGAGATCGTCAAGGGCGTCACGGCGACGATCACCCTGCTGACCGACGCCGGCTACTCCGACCTGGAGATCATCGACTGGATGCACCGGGAGGACGACTCCCTGCCCGGCACCCCGGTGCAGGCGCTGCGCGAGAACCGCGGGCGCGAGGTCAAGCGCCGGGCGCAGGTCGCCGGGTTCTGAGCCCTGGCGCCGACCCGGTGCGCCCGGGGCCCACGGATCGGCGCACCCGGGTCAGCGAACCCGGGCGGTGGCGGCCACGGCCAGATCGGTCAGCCGCTGACGGGCCGCCGGCGAGACGGCGGGCGACCCGTCGGGTTCGGTCGCGTCCAGGGCGGCCACGCCGGAGGCCACCAGCGCGGAGATCTGCTCCTCGAGATGGGCCGGCGCGCCGGTGTCGGCGATGATCCCCGCCAGTCGGGCCACGTCCGCGGTGGGACTGCCCAGGCCGGCGTCGAGCTCCGCCAGCAGGTCGGGCGTCGGGGACAGGGCCGCCCGGGCCGCGGCGACGAGCAGGGTGCGCTTGCCCTCGGTCAGGTCGTCCCCTGCGGGCTTGCCGGTCACCGCGGGGTCGCCGAAGACGCCGAGCAGGTCGTCCCGGAGCTGGAACGCCACGCCGATGTCGGCCCCGTACGCGCGGAGGGCCTGCACGCAGGCCTCACTGCCGCCGGCCAGGGCCGCGCCCAGGTGCAGCGGCCGCTCCACCGTGTAGGCCGCGGTCTTCCACCGGTTGACGGCCATCGCGTCGTCGGCCTGGGCGACCGGGTCGACGGTGGGATCGGCGGTGACCCGCAGATCGAGCATCTGCCCGGCCAGCACCTCGGTGCGCATCGCGCGCCACACCGTGGCGGTCTGGCCGACCCGGTCCAGGCCGGCGGCGCCCTCCAGGTAGAGGTCGTCCGACCAGGCCAGGGCCATGTCCCCGAGCAGCAGGGCCGCGGACAGCCCGAAGTGCTCGCTCTCCCCGGCCAGCCCGGTGTCGGCGTGCTCCTTGGCCACCGCCCGCTGGATGGTCGGCCGGCCGCGGCGGGTGTCCGAGCGGTCCATGATGTCGTCGTGCAGCAGGGCGCAGGCCTGCAGCAGTTCCAGCGCCGCGCCCACCTGCAGGACCGGGACCGGGGAGTCCTGGCCGCCGGCCGCGCGCCAGCCGCAGAACAGGAACTCGGGCCGGAGCCGTTTGCCGCCGTCCAGCACGAACTCGACCAGCCGGTCGAGCAGGCCGGCCAGGCGGGCGTCCACGGCCAGCACCTCGGTGCGGCGGGCGGCCATCTCGTCGACGATCACCGCGTTCAGGGTGGTGACCGTGGACGACACCGGTGGCCGGGACGTCTCGGATGTCCCTGACGGGGCGGCCGGGGCTGACGGGTGCAGGGGGGGCGACTGCTGCATCCCCCCATCCTGCACGGCGGATAGGGTTCGGGACATGGCAACGGTCCGTGATCGGCTCTCCGCGCCGGGGCCGCACGTCTCGGTGGAGTTCATGCCGCCCCGGGACGACGCCGAGGAGGCCGTGCTGTGGGACGCGATCCGGCGGCTCGAGCCGTTGCGACCCTCGTTCGTGTCGGTGACGTACGGCGCGGGCGGCTCGCACCGGGACCGCACGGTCCGCGTCACCGGGCGCATCGCCACCCAGACGACCCTGCTGCCGGTGGCGCATCTCACGGCGGTCGGGCACACCGTGGCCGAGCTGCGGCAGATCATCGGCTCGTACGCGGCCGTCGGCGTCCGGAACATCCTCGCCCTGCGCGGTGACCCGCCGGGGGATCCGCTGGGCACCTGGTCCACCCATCCCGGCGGGCTCACCTACGCCGCCGAGCTCGTCGCGCTGACCCGCAGCCTGGGCGATTTCTGCGTCGGGGTGGCGGCCTTCCCGGAGATGCACCCGCGGTCCACCGACCCGACCACCGATCTGCGGAACTACGCGGCGAAGGTGTCCGCCGGGGCGGAGTTCGCGATCACCCAGATGTTGTTCTCCGCCGCCGACTGGGTATCCCTGCGGGACCGTTCGGTGGCCGCCGGGGTCGACGTCCCGCTGCTCCCGGGCATCATGCCGATCACCTCGCTGGGCCGGTTGCGTCGGATCACCGAGCTGTCCGGGCAGGCCATGCCGGTCGAGCTGGCCGAACGGCTCCGGGCCGTGGAGGGTGATCCCGCGGGTGGCCGGGCGGTCGGCATCGAGCACGCCGTCGACATGTGCCGGGCGCTGCTCGACGAAGGGGCGCCGGGGCTGCACTTCTACACGTTCAACCGGTCCCGGGCCACGCTCGAGGTCCTGGGTGCCCTGGGTCTGACGCCCGCCGTCCTGCGGCGCTGAGGGCGGGGCCGGTGGACCTCGACACGATCGAACGCGCCTTCGGCTTCGCCTCCCTGATCATCGTGCTGGCCCTGGTGGCCGTGCGGCTCACCCGCCGGCTGGGCCTGCCGTCGCTGCTGCTCTTCCTGGGCATCGGGATGTTCCTCGGCTCGGACGCGGTGCCCGGGGTCGAGTTCACCGACACCATCGCGACCGAACAGCTCGGCCTGGCCGCGCTGGTCTTCATCCTCGCCGAGGGTGGGCTGACCACCCGGTGGGACAACGTCCGGCCCGCGCTCGGGCTCGGTGTCGCCCTGGCCACGGTCTCGGTCGTGGTGTCCATCGGGGTGGCCGGGCTCGGGGTGCACCTGCTGCTGGGCTACGACTGGCGCACCTCGCTGCTGTGGGGTGCGGTGCTGTCCAGCACCGACGCGGCCGCTGTGTTCTCGGTGCTCCGCGGGGTGGGGGTGCGGCGCAAGCTCGCCGCCGCGCTCGAACTGGAGTCCGGGCTCAACGACGCACCGGTGGTCATCGCCGTCCTGCTGCTGGCCGGGACCGAGGAGATCACCTGGACGGCCCCGCTGCTGGTGGTCTACGAACTGTTCGCCGGAGCCGTCGTCGGCATCGCGGTGGGCGTGGCCGGGGCCTGGGCGCTGCGCCGGGGCGCGCTGCCCGCGGCCGGGCTGTACCCGTTGGCCACCATCGCGCTCATCGGCGGGGCGTACGCCGGGGCCCAGTACGCGCACGCGTCCGGCTTCCTGGCCGTGTACGTGGCCGCCCTCGTGCTGGGCAACTCCAACCTGCCGCACCGGTCGTCCACGCTGTCCTTCGCCGAGGCCCTCGGCTGGATCGCGCAGATCGGCCTGTTCGTCATGCTCGGCATCTACGTGGAGGCCGAACGGCTGGGCCAGTCGCTGCTCATCGGGGTGGCCATCGGGTTGATCGTGCTGCTGGTGGCGCGCCCGCTGTCGGTGGTGGCCGCGGCACTGCCGTTCCGGTTGCCGTGGCGGGAACAGGCGTTCCTGTCCTGGTCCGGCCTCCGCGGAGCGGTGCCCATCGTGCTCGCGATGATCCCGCTCATGCTCGGCCGCGAGCACTCGGTCCAACTGCTCGACGTCATCGTCGTGGTGGTGGTCATCTACACGCTGCTGCAGGGCACCAGCCTGCCGTGGGTCGCCCGCAAGCTCGGCGTCATCCAGGGCGGCCAGGCCCTCGAGCTCAACCTGGAGGCCGCCCCGCTGGAGGAGATGTCGGCGCACGTGCTGCAGATCACCATCCCGCCGGAGTCGCGGATGCACGGCGTCTACCTGAACCAGCTCCGGCTGCCGGCGCCGTCCGTGGTCTCGCTGATCCTGCGGGCGGGGGAGCCGGTGCCGATCCATCCGCTGGTCCGCCTCGAGGTCGGTGACCAATTGCTCGTGGTCGCCCCGGAACGGGTGCGCACGGCGACCGAACGGCGGCTGCGGGCGGTGGGCCGGGGTGGTGCGCTGGCGAACTGGTTCGGTGAGCAGGGCGGGACCGGATCGTCCTGAACGGCGGCGGCGCCGGGGTCGGGGAGACATCACGGTCCGGACGACGCCCGATCTTTGGGACACTGGGGTCGTGACGATTCCCGCACCCGACCCGGCGCCCGACGATCCGGCGGTCCATCCTGCCGTGGTCCCGGACAGGGCGGCGGTCCCGGAGGATGCCACCACGGCCGACACCACGCGGCCGGCCGGGCGTCGGCGGGTCGTCCTGCTCGCGTCCCTCGCCGGCGCCATCGTCGTCCTGGACCTGATCACCAAGATCATCGCGGTGGCCACGCTCACCCCCGGCGTCAGTGAACGGGTGCTCGGCGGGTTGGTCTACTTCTCGCTCATCCGCAATCCCGGGGCGGCGTTCTCGCTGGCCACGGGCATGACCTGGATCCTCGCGGTGGTCGCGACCATCGTCGTGATCGTCATCATCCGGATGGCGCCGCGCCTGCGGTCGACCCCGTGGTCGGTCTGCCTGGGTCTGATCCTCGGCGGCGCGGTGGGCAATCTCATCGACCGGATCTTCCGTGCCCCGGGCTTCATGCAGGGCCACGTCGTCGACTTCGTCTCGGTGTTCGGCCCGAACGCGGAGTACTTCCCGATCTTCAACGTGGCCGACTCCGCCATCACCGTCGGAGGCATCACGCTGGTCGTCATCGCGCTCATGGGTATCGACTTCGACGGCACCCGGGTGCCCGGTCGTCGTCGCCGCCGCGAGCAGGAAGCCGCCGGGGGGTCTTCCGATGCGTGAGACACGCACCCTGGCCGTTCCCGACGGCCTTGCCGGCATGCGGGTGGATGCGGGCCTGGCCCGCCTGCTCGGCCTGAGCCGCACCACCGTGGCGACCCTGGTCGACGCGGGCGACGTCCTCGTCGACGGACGCCCGGCGATCCGGTCCGAGCGGCTGGTCGCCGACGCCGGCCTGCAGATCACCCTGCCCGAGCCGCCCCGCGCCCCGGTCACCGCGCCGATGACGGTGGACGGGTTGACGATCATCTACCGCGACGCCGACATCGCCGTCATCGACAAACCCGTCGGGGTGGCCGCCCATGCCAGCCCCGGCTGGACGGGTCCGACCGTCACCGGCGCGCTGGCCGGGCTGGGCATCCAGGCGGCGACGTCGGGGGCCAGCGAACGGCAGGGGATCGTGCACCGGCTGGACGCCGGCACCTCCGGGGTGATGGTCACGGCGCTGTCCGAGCACGCCTACACCGTCCTGAAGGACGCGTTCCGCGAGCGCACGGTGGACAAGGTCTACTCCGCCCTCGTCCAGGGCCACCCCGATCCGAGCTCGGGCACCATCGACGCCCCGATCGGTCGGCATCCCACCGCGGACTGGAAGTTCGCGGTCGTGGCCGGCGGTCGGGACAGCGTCACCCACTACGACACCGACGAGGCGTTCCGTGCCGCGTCGCTGCTCACCGTCCACCTGGAGACGGGCCGCACCCACCAGATCCGGGTGCACTTCTCGGCGCTGCACCACCCGTGCGTCGGCGACCTGACCTACGGCGCGGACCCGGTCCTGGCCAAGAGGGTCGGCCTGACCCGGCAGTGGCTGCACGCCCGGTCCCTGGCCTTCGCCCACCCCGCGGACGGCCGCCGCGTCGAGTTCACCAGCCCCTACCCGGCCGATCTGGAGCACGCGCTCGAGGTCGTCCGGGACAGTTCCTGAGCCACGGTCACTCGCCGCGGACGCCCTCCCGGCGCAGCACCTGGGCGATCACCCGCATGATCATGATGCCGGAGCTGATCAGGCCGACGTAGCCCGCCGTCTCCAGCACGGTGATGCCGTCGTCCCCCTGACCGAACGCGGTGGCCACCAGCATCCCGGTGGAAGCGAGGAGCAGGACGCAACCGACCGCGGCGAACAGGGCGCGGTCGACCCAGCTGCCGACCTCGGTGCGCAGCGCGTCGGACATCGGGTCCACGCCGACGCTCAGCTGCCCGGCCCGGACCTGCAGGGCCACGTCCTCCACCAGCCCGGGCAGGGCCCGCAGGGTCGGCAGGTTGCGCAGCGCCTCCTTGGTCAAGGTCTCCCGGGCACTGCCGCCGTGCAGCGCGTTGAGCCCGCCCAGGTTGCGGCTGGCCGAGGTGGCCAGGTCGAACCGGGGGTCGAGCTGCCGCAGGGTGCCGTCCAGGGTGACCAACGCCCGGCCGAGCACGATCAGCGCGGCCGGCACCGGGATGGCGTTGCGGCCCATCACGTCGATGATCTTCTGGATGCTGCCCGCGCTGAACCCACCGGAGTGCATCTGGTCGGACAGCACCTTGCTCAGGTCGGCCGTGAGGGCCTGCGCGTCGACGGTGTGCCCGGTGGACCCGGCCATCTGGCGCAGTGCCCGGGCGAGCAGGGCCGGTTCCCGTGTCCCCAGCCCCGCTCCGATCAGCGTCACCGCCTCCAGGGTGACCGGGTCCAGGAACCCGATGGCGCCGAAGTCGATGAACCAGACCGTGCCGGCGCGGTCCAGCAGGATGTTGCCCGGGTGCGGGTCGGCGTGGAAGACCCCCGAGCGCATGACCTGGGCCAGGAACGCCTGCAGGAGTCGGTCGGCCAGCACCTCGCGGGGAACCCCGCAGGCGTCCACCGCGGCGACATCGGTCAGCGGGCGCCCGTCCACCCGTTCCATGACCAGCACGCTCGCGGTGGTCAGGTCGTCCAGCACGGCCGGGACGGCCACCCCGTCGGGCATCGGGGTCGAGCGCAGCGCGTGGTTGTTGGCCTCCTCGCTCGTGAAGTCCATCTCCCGGCGGACCGATTCGATGACCTCGTCGGCCAGCGCCACCAGCCCGAGCTGACGGGCACCGGCCGAGCGCCGCGCCGCCGAGCGGCTGGCCCAGCGCAGCACGGCGGCGTCCCGGGCCACCCCCACGTCCACGTCCGGACGACGCACCTTGACCACCACCGACCGTCCGTCGGGCATGGTGGCGGCGTGGATCTGGCCGATGGAGGCCGCCGCCAGCGGGGTGCGGTCGAAGGAGGCGAACACCTCGTCCACGCTGTCACCGAGTTCGCGTTCCACGGCCGCGACGACCAGATCGGACTCGATGGGCCGGGCCTGGGTCTGCAACAGGGTCAGTTCGCCGACCAGGGCGGGTGGCAGCAGATCCGAGCGGGTGGCGGCGATCTGGCCGAACTTCACGAACAGGCCGCCGCAGTCCTCCAGGAACCGGCGGACGCGCCGTGCCGTCTCGGGGGTGGCCAGGGCCGCGCGGGAGGTCAGGCGCCGGCCGGCCAGGCCGTGGCGGCGGGCGATCCGGGCGACCTGCATCAGGCGCCGGCCGACGGTGAACGCCGCCCGCAGCCGGGCCCGGCGGGAGGGTCCGGCCTTCTTCGGCTTCCGGCGCAGGACCAGCTCGAAGAGGATGGACAGCACCATGGTGGCCAGGACGGCGAAACCGAACTCCGAGAGCCCGAACCCCAGGAACTCCCCGGGGGTCTCCGGGCGCCCGCCCGTGGTCTCCCGCCGGATGACCTCGGTGACGACCTGCCCGACGAACCAGCCGAGCAGGCCGGTGCCGACCGAGCGGCGGAACCCGCGCTTGATGCCGAGCAGACGTCCGGTGATCACCCCGGCCAGGGCCATGAGGAGCAGGGACGCGACGAAGTTCCACCACATGCCCCCACTCTGCGGGTCACGCTGTGTGATGTCCATACACCGGTTCGCATTGCCGCAGGTCGGGGGAGGGGTCCGGCCGGTCAAGGTCTCACCCTCGACCTGAGGTCGAGGCCCGTTGGTGAGAGCCCGGTCTCGGGGTGCGGCGCGGGGGCCGGGCACTGTCGGGGCGCAGTGCTAGAACAGACGTGGCCGGACATCGGCCGCAGGAGATCGGCCACGACGGCCCGGAGCATCGAGGGGGCAGGAGTGGCAGGGTCCGGCGCGGGCGATTCGTTCGTCCATCTGCACGTGCACACCGAGTACTCGATGCTGGACGGGGCGGCTCGCCTGGGCGAGTTGTTCGACCGGACGGCCGAGATGGGCATGCCGGCCCTGGCCATGACCGACCACGGCAACGTGTTCGGCGCTCACGACTTCTACCGGCAGGCGCGCAAGGCCGGGATCAACCCGATCATCGGCATGGAGGCCTACGTCACCCCGGGCACCTCCCGGTTCGATCGCACCCGGGTCCGCTGGGCGAACGGCGGCGACGACGACGTGTCGGGATCCGGCGCCTACACGCACATGACCCTGCTCTCGGAGTCCACCGAGGGCATGCACAACCTGTTCCGGCTGGCCTCGCGGTCCTCCCTGGAGGGCTACTACTACAAGCCCCGGGCCGACCGGGAGCTGCTGAACCAGTACGCCAAGGGTCTGATCGCCACCACCGGCTGCCCGTCCGGTGAGGTGCAGACGTGGCTGCGGATCGGTGACTACGCGAAGGCGCGCGCCAGCGCGGCGGAGTTCCGGGACATCTTCGGCGCGGACAACTACTTCCTCGAGCTGATGGACCACGGGCTGTCCATCGAGACCCGGGTCCGGGACGGGCTGATCCGGCTCGCCCGCGATCTGCAGCTGCCGATGGTGGCCACCAACGACCTGCACTACACGAACGCCGCGGACGCCGACACGCACGAGGCGCTGCTCTGCGTGCAGTCCGGCAAGACCCTGGACGACCCGAACCGGTTCAAGTTCGACGCCCGCGACTTCTACCTCAAGTCGCCGGCCGAGATGCGGGCGCTCTGGCAGGACAAGTACGACCTGCGCGAGGCGTGCGACAACACCCTGCTCATCGCCGAGCGCTGCTCGGTCGCCTTCGACGAGTCCGCCTCCTACATGCCGCGGTTCCCGGTGCCGGCCGGGGAGGACGAGACCAGCTGGTTCGTCAAG
Organism: Nakamurella flavida; assembly: GCF_030811475.1. Classification (NCBI taxonomy): domain Bacteria; kingdom Bacillati; phylum Actinomycetota; class Actinomycetes; order Nakamurellales; family Nakamurellaceae; genus Nakamurella; species Nakamurella flavida. The sequence continues at coordinate 885,209 of NZ_JAUSQV010000001.1, read as the reverse complement.
GAGGTCGAGCGCGGGCTGATCGTCCGGTTCCCGAACGGGATCACCCCCGAGGTGCGCAAGCAGGCCGACTTCGAGGTCGGCGTCATCACCCAGATGCGGTTCCCGGGCTACTTCCTGGTCGTGGCCGACTTCATCAACTGGGCCAAGAACAACGGCATCCGGGTCGGCCCGGGCCGTGGCTCGGGCGCCGGCTCGATGGTCGCCTACGCGATGCGCATCACCGATCTGAACCCGCTGCAGCACGGGCTCATCTTCGAGCGGTTCCTCAACCCCGACCGCGTCTCCATGCCCGACTTCGACGTCGACTTCGACGAGCGCCGACGGGGCGACGTCATCCGCTACGTCTCGGAGAAGTACGGCGACGACCGGGTCGCGCAGATCGTCACCTACGGCACCATCAAGGCCAAGCAGGCGGTGAAGGACGCGGCCCGGGTGCTGGGCATGCCGTTCTCCGTCGGTGACCGCATCACCAAGGTGATGCCGCCCCCGGTGATGGGCAAGGACGTCCCGCTGTCCAAGGTGTGGGAACCCACCCACGAGCGCTACTCCGAGGGCGCGGAGTTCCGTCAGCTCGTCGAGATGGACCCGGACGTCAAGACGGTCGTGGAGACCGCCCGTGGCCTCGAAGGGCTGAAGCGGCAGTGGGGCGTGCACGCGGCCGGCGTGATCATGTCCTCCGAGCCGCTGATCGACCTGATCCCGATCATGAAGCGGGAGCAGGACGGCGCGATCATCACGCAGTTCGACTACCCGACGTGCGAGACGCTCGGCCTGATCAAGATGGACTTCCTGGGACTGCGGAACCTCACCGTCCTGGACGACGCGCTGATCAACATCCAGGCCAACCGGGGCGAGACGGTGGTGCTGGAGGAGCTGACCCTGGACGACCGGGTCACCTTCGACCTGCTGGCCCGTGGGGACACCCTCGGGGTGTTCCAGCTCGACGGCGGCCCGATGCGCGCGCTGCTCCGGTCGATGCGGCCGGACAACTTCGAGGACATCTCGGCGGTCGGCGCGCTGTACCGGCCGGGTCCGATGGGCGCGAACTCGCACAACGAGTACGCGGACCGGAAGAACAACCGCAAGCCGGTGGTCCCCATCCACCCCGAGCTGGCCGAGCCGCTCGCCGAGGTGCTGGGCGACACCTACGGGTTGATCGTGTACCAGGAGCAGGTCATGGCCATCGCCCAGCAGGTGGCCGGCTACTCCCTGGGTGCGGCCGACCTGCTCCGGCGCGCGATGGGCAAGAAGAAGAAGTCCGAGCTGGACGCCCAGTTCGAGAAGTTCTCCTCCGGCATGGCCGAGAAGGGGTTCAGCCCGGCGGCGGTCAAGACCCTCTGGGACATCCTGCTGCCGTTCTCGGACTACGCGTTCAACAAGGCGCACTCGGCGGCCTACGGGCTGGTCTCCTACTGGACGGCCTACCTCAAGGCGAACTACCCGTCGGAGTACATGGCCGCGCTGCTCACCTCGGTGGGCGACGACAAGGACAAGATGGCCATCTACCTGGCCGAGTGCCGTTCCCGCGGCATCACCGTGCTGCCGCCGGACGTCAACGCCAGCGAGAAGAACTTCGCCCCGGTGGGTACCGACATCCGGTTCGGTCTGTCCGCGGTGCGCAACGTGGGCACCGGCGTGGTCGCCTCGGTGCTGGCCGCCCGTCGGGACAAGGGCGCCTACACCGACTTCTACGACTTCCTGGACAAGGTCGACGCCACCGCCTGCAACAAGAAGGTCGTCGAGTCGCTCATCAAGGCGGGCGCGTTCGACTCGCTGAACCACCCCCGCAAGGGCCTGCTGATGGACCACGTGCGGGCGGTCGACGAGATCATCGGGCTGAAGAAGGCCGAGGCCTCCGGGCAGTTCGACCTCTTCGGGGAGATGACGCAGGAGGAGAAGGGGTCGAGCTTCCGCGGCAGCATCCCGGACACCGAGTGGGACACCAAGCTGCGCCTGCAGTTCGAGCGGGAGATGTTGGGGCTGTACGTGTCCGGGCACCCGCTGGCCGGGGTGGAGCACGTGCTGGCCGCGCAGTCCGACGCGTCCCTGCCCGACATCCTGGACGGCACCATCCCGGACCGCGCGGTGATCACCGTGGGCGGGATCCTCACCGGGCTGCAGCGCCGGCTGACCAAGAAGGGCGATCCCTGGGCGTCCGCCACCCTGGAGGACCTGGTCGGCGGGGTCGAGGTCGCCTTCTTCCCCAAGGTCTACAGCGAGTGCTCGCTCTCCCTGGCCGAGGACGCCGTGGTGCTGGTCAAGGCGCGGGTGGCCCGCTCCGACGACCGGCTGAGCCTGCACGTGCAGTCGGTGACGGTGCCCGACCTGTCCGACATCGGCAACAAGGGGCCGATGCAGGTGACCCTGTCGGCCACCCGCTGCACCCCGCCCATCGTGGAGCGCCTCAAGGAGGTGCTGCGCGAGCACCCCGGGATGAACGAGGTGACCCTGCGCCTGGTCCACGACGGCCGGATCACCGCGCTGCGACTGGCCGAGCAGTACCGGGTCACCCCGACGTCCGCGCTGATGGGCGATCTCAAGGCGTTGCTCGGCGCAGACTGTCTGACGTGACCCCGCCCGACGACCCGCAGGCCCGGTACGCCCCGGCCCCGTCCGCCTTCCCCGTGCCCGCTCCGGCGGCCGGCCCGGGGCAGCTGGGGCAGATGTGGGTCGACACCACCCCGCCGCCGATCTCCGCGGTGCCGCGCCGACGGGACCGCGGCGTGCTCGGGGTCGGGGTGGCCTTCCTGGTCGCCGGGCTGGTGCAGGCGGTGCTCTGGAGCCTGCTGGCCCCCGGCCGGCAGATCCAGCTGCTCGACCAGGGCCGGTACGCCGTCCTCGGCGGCAGCTTCTCCACCGCCCAGTTCACCTCCATCGCGGTCTTCGTGCTGCTGGGCGTCGTGCTGGCCGTGACCATCGCCGTCGCGGCCTGGCGGGTGCGCACCGCCCGCGGCCCACGGATGCTGCTGACCGTGCTCATCGGCTCGCTGCTCGGCGGGGTGATCGCCTGGGGCCTGGCCACGATGATCGCGCCCGGCACCGATCTGCACGTCGCGGCGGCCACCGGCGCGGTCGGCGACGTCTTCACCGAGCGCCCGGTCACCGGATCGCTGCTGGTGCTGTGCGCGCAGGCCGGTCTGGCCACCGCGGTCTACACGTTCCTCGCCGCCTGGAACGGAACCCCCGGGCTGGGTCGGCTGACCCGGGCGCAGGACGGGGAGCCTTCCGCGGGTCGCTGAGCCTTCCGCGGTCCCCAAGCCTGACGCAGGTCGTCGAGCAGGCGCAGGTCGTCGAGCCGCTCGCCCCGGCTCCGCCGCTCGTCGGTGACCGGCCGTCAGGACCCCGGCGGCCGGAATGCCGCGAACGGGTCGGTGACCCGCAGCTCGGCGACGGTGAAGCGGAACAGTGCGGCCGGGCGGCCGCCGGCCGGGCCGGGGGGAGCGGTGGTGCCGGTCGGCTGGAGCATGCCGCGGCGGGTCAGGATCCGCTGGAGGTTCGTCGGGTCGACCTCGTGTCCCAGGGTGGCCGTCCAGATCCGGCCCAGCTCGGCCAGCGTGAACTCCGCCGGCGCGAGCGCGAACCCGATGTTGGTGTACCCGATCTTCGCGCGCAGGCGTTGGCGGGCGCGCTCGGCGATCGCGCCGTGGTCCAGGGCGGTCGGCGGCAGGTCGTCCACCGGGTGCCAGGCGGTGTCGGCCGGCAGCCGGGCGTCCGCGATCTCCCCGGACCCGCCGTCGCCGGGCATGGGCACCAGGCCCAGGAACCCGGTGGCGACGACCCGACCGCCGGGCACCCGGCCCGGATCGGAGAACACCCCGATCTGTTCCAGGTGGGCGACCCGGGTCAGATCGACCTTCTGGGCCAGCTGCCGCCGCGCGGAGGAGTCGACGTCCTCGTCGGCCCGCACGATCCCGCCCGGCAGGGCCCACCGGCCCAGGTCCGGCTCCTGGCCGCGGCGCCACAGCAGCACCGTGAGGCGGTGCTGGCCGGCGGGGTCCCGGCGGACGGAGAACACCGCGGCCAGGGCCTCGAGGGTGAGGGCGTCGGTTCTGCTAGCATGAGGCACGTTTTCGATCGTAGGTCGAAAACCCCCCGATGACAAAGGAGCATCATGGCCGCCCCCACTCTTCCGGCCCCGTCGCTCGTCCGCCCCGTCCCGCCCGCCTCGGTCCCCGACCCCGTCGACCCCGGCCCCGCGTGGGCCGCCCGGGTCCGGGAACTGGCCGACCAGCGCGACGCGGTGATCCTGGCGCACAACTACCAGCTGCCCGCGATCCAGGACGTGGCGCACCACGTCGGCGATTCGCTCGCGCTCTCCCGCATCGCGACCACGGTCGAGCAGTCGACGATCGTGTTCTGCGGGGTGCACTTCATGGCCGAGACGGCCAAGATCCTCTCGCCGCAGAAGCGGGTGCTCATCCCCGACGCGCGGGCCGGCTGCTCCCTCGCCGACTCGCTGACCGCCGAACAGCTCGCGGGCTGGAAGGCGCAGTACCCGGACGCGGTCGTCGTCTCCTACGTCAACACCACCGCCGCGGTGAAGGCGCTCACCGACATCTGCTGCACATCGTCCAACGCGGTCGAGGTCGTCGCCTCCATTCCGGCCGACCGCACCGTGCTCTTCGGGCCCGACCAGTTCCTCGGCGCCCACGTGCGGCGGGTGCTGGACCGGAAGAACATGCACGTCTGGGGCGGGGAGTGCCACGTGCACGCCGGCATCAACGGTGCCACCCTGGCCGCCAGGGCGGCGGAGTTCCCGGACGCCCAGCTGTTCATCCACCCGGAGTGCGGCTGCTCCACCAGTGCCGTCTACCTCGCCGGCACCGGCGCGCTCGACCCGAAGCGGGTCGAGTTCCTGTCCACCGGCCAGATGGTCGACGAGGCGACGCGCGGCCAGGCCGCCGGGGTGAAGACCGTGCTGGTGGCCACCGAGATCGGCATGATCCACCAGCTCCGCCGGGCCGCACCGAGCATCGACTTCCGGGCGGTGAACGACCGGGCCAGCTGCAGCTACATGAAGATGATCACTCCGGCCAAGCTGCTCACCTCCCTGGAGGAGCTGCGGGACGAGGTGATCGTGCCGGTGGACGTCGCCGCGAAGGCGCGCGCCAGCGTCGAGCGGATGATCGCCATCGGCCAGAGCGGCGGCGGGGAATGACCACCCCGGACCCGGCTGCCGTCATCGACGCGGCCGAGTGGGCCGAGACCCTGCTGCCGGCCTGGGAGGCGACCGCCGACGTGGTCGTGGTCGGCACCGGAGTGGCCGGGCTGACCACGGCGTTCGATCTGATCGCCGCCGGTCGTTCCGTGCTCGTGGTGACGAAGGGCGAACCGGACGAGGGCAGCACCACCTGGGCCCAGGGCGGGGTCGCGGTCGTCCTGGACCAGGTCGCCGATCGGCCGGGCGTGGACGGCGCCCCCGCGGAGGACTCGGTTCCGGCGCACCTGCGGGACACCCTGGAGGCCGGCGGCGGCCTGGTCGACCCGGACGCCGCGGCCCGCATCCTCATCGACGGGCCCGGTGCGGTCGACCGCCTCATCGCCCGGGGTGCACGCTTCGACGTGGGCCCCGGCGGGCTGCTCCGCACCCGGGAGGGCGGCCACCACGCCGACCGGATCATCCACGCCGGTGGCGACGCCACCGGCGCGGAGATCGAACGGGCCCTGCTGGCCGGGATCGACACCGGTCCGGCCGTGCTCACCGATCACCTGGCCCTGGACGTGGTGCTCGACGGTTCCGGTCGGGCCGGTGGGCTGTCCGTGCTGGCCCCCGACGGCTCCGTCGGGCTGATCCGGGCCCGCGCGGTCGTGCTGGCCACGGGCGGCGCCGGCCATCTGTACGCGGCCACCACCAATCCGCCGGTGGCCACCGGTGACGGCCTGGCCATGGCGTTGCGGGCGGGCGCCGAGCTCGCCGACGCCGAGTTCGTCCAGTTCCATCCCACGGTGCTGTTCACCGCCGGGGGTGGACGGGGCCGGCGGCCGCTGGTCACCGAGGCGGTCCGCGGCGCGGGCGCCGTGCTGGTGGACGTGGACGGCGCCCGGATCATGCCCGGCGTGCACCCGTTGGCCGATCTGGCCCCGCGCGACGTGGTCTCCCTGGCCGTCACCCGTCGGATGACCGGCACGGACGGGGCGGGAGCCGCCCCGGCCGACCACGTGCTGCTCGACGCGACCGGCATCGACGGTGCGGAGTTCCGCCGGCGTTTCCCGACCGTGACCGCCGCCTGCCTGGCCGCCGGGATCGACCCCCGGGTCGACCCGATCCCGGTCGCCCCGGCCGCCCACTACAGCTGCGGCGGGGTGCGCACCGACCTCGACGGACGGACGAGCGTGCCCGGCCTCTTCGCGGTGGGCGAGGTCGCGCGCACCGGACTGCACGGGGCGAACCGGCTGGCGTCCAATTCTCTGCTGGAGGGTCTGGTGATGGGGGAGCGGACGGCCGAGGCGGTGAACGCGGCGGTGCTGGCCTCCCGGGTGTGGAACCCGTCGGACGCCGAGCTGGTGCTCACCCGGGCGCCCGGGGCCGATCCGGCCGGGCTCGAGGCGCTGCAGAACGCGATGAGCCGGTGGGCCGGCATCGGCCGGGACGCGGCCGGACTGGCCGCGGCCGACGCCGTCGCCGCCGACACGGCCCGTCGCACGCCCGTGGTGACCGATCGGGCCGCCGTGCAGACGGCGAACCTGGCCCTGGCCGCGCGGGCGTTGCTGGCCGCGGCGGCGGCCCGGACCGAGTCCCGCGGCGCCCACGTCCGAGTCGACTTCCCGGCCACCGACGCCGCGCAGGCCCGGTCGAGCACCGTGCGTCTGGTCGACGGCGAGCTGCGGGTGTCCACCGATCGCGTCGCCGACGGCAGCAGCGACGTCCTGGTGACCCGATGAACACCGGGACGACGACCGACGACGCGGCGGACCGGACCGACACGTCGGGTCGACCGGGGCCGGGTGGGTTCTCCCCGGCCACCGTGGCCGCGCTGGCCCGGGCCGGATTGGACCCGGCCGACGTCGCCCGGGTCGTCGCGGTCGCGCTGGCCGAGGATCTGCGCGACGGGCCGGACGTGACGACCATGGCGACCGTCCCGGTGGACCTGTGGGCCGAGGCCGATCTGACCCCGCGGGAACCGGGGGTGATCGCCGGGGTCGCGGTGGTGATGGCGGTGTTCGACGCGGCCACCGACGGTGCCGTGCGGGTCGAGGCGCTGCTCACCGACGGCGACCGATTGGTGCCCGGCGAGCCGGCCCTGCGCGTGCAGGGCCCGGCCCGGGCCATGCTGACCGCCGAACGGACCGCGCTCAACCTGCTCACCCACCTGTCCGGCATCGCCACCGCCACCCGGGCCTGGGTGGACGCGGTGGCCGGGACGGATGCCCGCGTCCGGGACACCCGCAAGACGCTGCCGGGGCTGCGGGCGTTGGAGAAGTACGCCGTGCGGTGCGGCGGCGGGGTCAACCACCGGATGAGTCTCGGTGACGCTGCGTTGATCAAGGACAACCATGTGATGGCGGCGGGCTCTGTTCGGCAGGCCATCGCGGCGGTACGGTCCCTGGACCCGCACACACCGCTGGAGGTCGAGGTGGACACCCTGCAACAGCTCGACGAGGCGCTGGCGGAAGGGGTTCCGTTGGTCCTGCTGGACAACTTCAGCCTGGCCGACACCCGCGAGGCCGTCCGGCGGGCCGCCGCGCGGAGCCCACGGATCGCCCTGGAGGCGTCCGGCGGGCTGACCCTGCGGCGGGCGGCCGAGGTCGCCGCCACCGGGGTCGACTACATCGCCGTCGGCGCCCTGACCCATTCGGCACCCGCGCTGGACCTGGGCCTGGATCTGCGGACCAGCCTGTCCCCGGCGCGATGACGCCGGACCGGCCCCCGGCCGCACCCGGCTCGCGCCCACCCCTGCGGGTGGCCGCGGTGCAGCTGTCCCCGGTCACCGGGGACGTCGGTGCCAACGCCGTCGACCACGCTCGGTGGGTGGCCGAGGCGGCCGCGTCCGGGGCACGGGTCGTGGTGTTCCCGCAGTTGTCGCTCACCGGCTACGACCCGGACCTCATCGACCTGCACCGCATCCGGGTCGACCCGGGTGACCCGCGCCTGGAGCCGCTCCGCCGGGCCTGTCGCCACCACGGGGTGCACGCCTTCGTCGGTGCCCCGGTGACCGAACCCCGGCCGGTCGCGGTGGGCGCCGGGTCCGCCCCGGACGGGCCGCCGCGCATCGGCACCCTGCACATCGACATCGCCGGTCGGGATCGGGTCGCCTACCTCAAGCGGTACCTGGACGTGGGGGAGATCGGCATCTTCGGACCGGGGGTGAACGACGCCGTCCTGCCCATCGGGGGCTGGCGCCTCGGGCTGGCCACCGGCCGCGACGTCACCGTGGCCGATCACCATTCCCGGCTGGCCTACGCCGGGGTGGAGGTCTCGCTGGTCTCGGGGCTGTACGTGATCGGGGCCGAGCAGCGGCTCGCCGAGCAGATGGCCGCGGCCACCCGGCACGGCAAGTGGGTCGTGCTGGCCCAGTTCTGCGGGGGCACCGGCGGCGGACCGGCCTGCGGCGGCAGCGGGGTCTGGGCCCCCGGCGGGCACCGCGTCCGGCAGCTCGGGCAGGAGCCGGGTGTGGTCCTGGTCGACGTGGACCTCGCGCAGGGCGTGCGTACCGCCGGTTCGTGACGTCCGGATCTCCCCGGCGGACGTGCCCGGGGCGACGTCCGGACCGTTCTGACGGCCGGTGATCACCGCCTACGCTGGACGCATGCTCCAGCGGATCGACCTGCGCCCCTCCTTCGGCTCGACCGTGGACTCCGCGCACGGTCTCACCCGCGCGGTGCGGACCCTGCTCCCGCGGGCGGCGGTGGACATCGCCTCCGCGGCCGCCGTCGTCGAACCACTCATCGACGATGTCCGCGCGCGGGGCGCCGCCGCCGTGCAGGACGCCTCCGAGCGGTTCGACGGGGTGCGTCCGCCCGCGCTGCGGGTGCCGGCCGAGGTCATCGCCGCCTCCGTGTCCGCCCTGCGGCCCGAGGTCCGGGCCGCGCTGCAGGAGGCCATCGCCCGGGCCCGGGTCGGGCACGCGGCGCAGCTGCCGGAGGAGCGGGTCAGCACCATCGCCCCCGGCGGCACCGTCCGGCAGCGCTGGGTGCCGGTGGCCCGCGTCGGGCTGTACGTGCCCGGCGGGCTGGCGCTGTACCCGTCGAGCGTGGTCATGAACGTGGTCCCCGCCCAGGTGGCCGGGGTGCCCGGGATCGTGGTGACGTCGCCGCCGCAGAAGGACAACGACGGCTGGCCGGACGCCAACGTGCTCGCCGCGTGCGCCCTGCTCGGGGTGGACGAGGTGTATTCCGCCGGCGGCGCCCAGGGCATCGCCCTGCTCGCGCTCGGGTCGCTCGAGCAGTCCGACGCCGACGGTCGCGTCGAGCCGGCCGTCGAACCGGTCGACGTGATCACCGGCCCGGGCAACGTGTTCGTCACCGCCGCCAAGCGCGCCCTCCGCGGCACGGTGGCCATCGACTCCGAGGCCGGGCCGACCGAGATCGCCGTGCTGGCCGACGATTCGGCCGATGCCGACTTCGTCGCGGCCGATCTGATCTCGCAGGCCGAGCACGACCCGCTGGCCGCCGCCGTGCTCGTCACCACCTCCGCGGAGCTCGCCGACGCGGTCGAGATCGCCGTCGCCGCACGCATTCCGCGCACCCGGCACGTCGAACGGATCACCGCGGCCCTGTCCGGTCCGCAGTCCGGGATCGTGATCGTCGGATCGATCGACGACGGCCTGGCCGTGGTCGACGCCTACGCGGCCGAGCACCTGGAGATCCAGACGCGGGACGCGGAGGCGGTGGCCGCGCGGGTGCGCAACGCCGGCGCGGTGTTCGTCGGGGCCTTCGCGCCGGTGTCGCTCGGCGACTACTGCGCCGGGTCCAACCACGTCCTGCCCACGTCGGGGACCGCCCGGTTCTCCGCCGGTCTGGCCACCACCACGTTCCTGCGCCCCATGCAGGTCGTCACCTACGACCGGGCCGCGCTGGCCGGGGTGGCCGACCACGTCGTCGCGCTGTCCGCCGCGGAGGACCTGCCGGCCCACGGCGAGGCCGTCACCGCGCGTTTCGAGACTGCCGGAGCGTCGGCATGATCGGGAAGTCCGTCACCCTGGCCGATCTGCCGCTGCGGGCGGACCTGGTGGGGCGCAGCCCGTACGGCGCCCCCCAGCTCGACGTGCCGGTGCAGATCAACACCAACGAGAACCCGTTCCCGCCGTCGCCCGCGCTGGTCGCCGATCTCGCGGCCAGCGTCGGCGCCGCGGCCGTCGAGCTGAACCGGTACCCGGACCGGGACGCGGTCCGACTCCGCGAGCAGCTCGCCGGGTACCTGTCCCGGGCCACCGGGGTGCCGTTGCTGACGGCGAACCTGTGGGCGGCCAACGGGTCCAACGAGATCCTGCTGCAGATCCTGCAGGCCTTCGGCGGTCCCGGTCGGCGCGCGATGGGCTTCGAGCCGTCGTACTCGATGCACCCGATCATCGCCTCCGGCACGCAGACCGACTGGGTGCCGTTCCCGCGCCGGGCCGACTTCACCGTCGACGTCGACGCGGCCGTCGCCGCGATCGAGGAGCACGCCCCGGACGTGCTCTTCGTGACCAGCCCGAACAACCCCACCGGCGGATCGCTCACCCTGGACGAGGTCGCCGCGCTGCTGCAGGCCGCCCCCGGGATGGTGGTGGTCGACGAGGCCTACGCCGAGTTCTCCGACCAGCCGTCCGCGGTCGGACTGATCGACGAGTTCGCCGACCGGTTGCTGGTGGTGCGCACCATGAGCAAGGCCTTCGCCTTCGCGGGTGGACGACTCGGCTACCTGGCCGCCGCACCGGCCGTCGTCGACGCGCTGCTGCTGGTCCGGCTGCCCTACCACCTGTCGACCCTCACCCAGGCGGCCGCGCTGGCCGCGCTCCGGCACGGGCAGGAGACGCTCGCCTCGGTGGCCGCGCTGGTCGCCGAGCGCATCCGCGTCCAGCAGGCCCTCACCGAGCAGGGCTTCTCCGTCGTCGAGTCGGACGCGAACTTCCTGCTGTTCGGGATGTTCGCCGACGCGTCCGCGGCCTGGCAGGCCTACCTGGACGCCGGGGTCCTCGTCCGCGACATGGGTATCCCCGGGTACCTCCGCACCACCATCGGCACCCCCGCGGACAACGACGTCTTCCTGGCCGCCAGTGCCGAGCTGGCGCCCGTCCCGGACGAGACCCTCTCGAACGACACCGCCCCGACCACCCAGGAGCTGCCGGCGTGACCACCGGATCCGATCTCAACCCGCGCCGCCGGGCCCGCATCGAGCGCACCACCAGTGAGTCCTCGGTGCTGGTCGACCTCGACCTGGACGGCACCGGTGTCGTCGACATCTCCACCGGGGTCCGGTTCTACGACCACATGCTGACTGCGTTCGGCGTGCACGGGTCGTTCGACCTGACGGTGAAGGCCACCGGCGACGTCGACATCGACGCCCACCACAGCGTCGAGGACATCGCCATCGTGCTCGGCCAGGCCTTCGCCCAGGCCCTCGGCGACAAGAAGGGCATCCGCCGCTTCGGCGACGCGTTCATCCCGATGGACGAGACGCTGGCCCACGCCGCCGTCGACCTGTCCGGCCGGCCGTTCAGCGTGCACACCGGCGAGCCCGACGCGATCCTCGGCTTCACCGTCGGCAACAACTACCCGGTGGTGCTCAACCGGCACGTCTTCGACTCGTTGGCCTTCCACGCCCGCATCGCCCTGCACGTCCGGGTGCTCTACGGCCGCGACCCGCACCACATCTGCGAGGCCCAGTACAAGGCGATCGCCCGCGCGCTGCGGGAGGCCGTCGAACCGGATCCTCGCGTCGGTGGCATCCCGTCCACCAAGGGTGTGCTGTGAACTGGCTCCCGATCCTGCTCATCGGTCTGGGCGGGTTCCTGTCCGGCGGCGTGCTCGCACTCCGGAAGACCAACCCCACCGGCGCGGTGGTCATCGCGGTGTTCGCGGTCGGCTGCGTGGCCGGGGGCATCCTCTGGTTGCTGTCGTGAGCCCGAAGCTGGTCGTGCTGGACTACGGCTCCGGCAACCTGGCCTCCGCGGCCCGCGCGCTGCTGCGCACCGGGGCGGAGGTCGAGGTGACGTCCGACTTCGACGCCGCCCTCGCGGCCGACGGCCTCGTCGTCCCCGGGGTCGGCGCGTACGAGGCCTGCATGCAGGGACTGAACGCGGTACGCGGCGGCCGCATCATCGGCCGGCGGTTGGCCGGGTCCCGACCGGTGCTGGGCATCTGCGTGGGGATGCAGGTGCTCTTCGACCGCGGCGTCGAGCACGGCGTGGAATCCACCGGGCTCAGCGAGTGGCCGGGAACGGTGGAACGGCTGCAGGCCCCGATCGTCCCGCACATGGGCTGGAACACCGTGCAGCCGGGGGAGAGGTCCGTGCTGTTCGACGGTCTCGACCCGGAGACCCGGTACTACTTCGTGCACTCCTACGCCGTCCGCCGCTGGGAGCTCGAGGTCAGCGGTCCGTTCACCCCGCCGGTGATCACCTGGGCCGAGCACGGCGGCGACCGGTTCGTCGCCGCCGTGGAGAACGGCCCGCTCAGCGCCACCCAGTTCCACCCCGAGAAGTCCGGCGACGCCGGTGCCGAGGTGCTGCAGCGCTGGGTCCGCTCGCTGTAGGTCGCTCGCTGTAGGTCACTCGGCCGGTGCGGGCGCTGGTGTGCCTGTGCCCGGCGGTCGAGGGTGGGCGATCGCGGTGGCCCTGGCCGTGGTGATGCTGTTGCGGCGACCGGCGTCGTGCCGGGCTCGGCCGGTCGTCAGGTCGGACGGGGGCGGGCTCCTGCCCCGGTCTCGCGGTGATCCCTGAGGACCTGCGACGTGTCCGTGTGCCCCATGGGCGGACGGGTCACGAGGGCGGCTCCTGCCGTGCAGTGTGGGTTGCCCGTCCCGATCGTCCCATCCGTCCCTCCTCACCCGTCAGGTTCCCGGCGGGTTGCCCCCGAGGGTTGTCGCTGTTTAGGGTCGAACACATGTTCGACGACCCGGGCGGTGGCGCCGACCCGTTCTCCGACCCGGTCGGGTCGGAAGCGGTCGAGTTGTCCTTCGGTGAGGTCATCGGGGGCGCGGTCCGGGACGGATCGTCCGCCGACGACCTCCCCGATGCCGGTCGTGTCCCTGCCGGCACGGGGTCGGTGGGTGCCGGTGGGGACGGGATCCCGTTCGAGGCCGGGTGGGACGGCACCGGGGTCGTCACCGACTGGTCACCCGACGATGTGTCCGGTGACGGATCCGGCCCGGCGACCGGCGCCCGGTCGGTCGGCCCGGCCGGCCGGCCGATGCCTTCCCGCTCTCCGGGCCGGGCCGACCCGGCCGTCGGCCTCGATCCTCCTGTGGGCCTCTATCATCCGGCGCGGGCCGACTCTCGCGCCGGAGCGGACCGGGCCGCCGTCCTGGCCGATCTCCGTCGACGGCTCGCCGAGGCGTCCGGTCGGCCGGCACCGCTGGGGGCGCCCATCCCGTCCGTCGCTCCCGCGCCGCGGCTGATCGGGGCATCGGCGAGGTCCGCCCGTCGAGCGGACAGCCCGTCGGCCGCCACGTCCGCGACATCCGGGGTGTCTGCCGCGTCCGTCGGTGTCGAGCCGGCGATCACACCTCCGGCGACGGGTCGGGCCGCCGGCCTCTCCGCCCAGGGGACTGCTCCTGCGCGGACGTCGTCCCCACCGCGGACGAACCGGGGGGTCCGCCCGGCTGTGGCACCGCTGTCCACCCTCGACCTGTTCGCGCTGGAGGCCGACCCCGCCGAGCCCGCGTCGGCGTCCCCACCGTCCCGACCCCTTCCGCGTCCGGCCCGGGCCGCGCGAACCGCCGGGCCGACCACCACCCAGCCCCCCCTGCTGCAACCCCTGACCTCCCCGCCGTCGGCGAGAGTCGTCTCCCACAGCCCGATGTCGGACGCCGCCGTGCCGTCGGACGTGCTCGGGCTGTTCGCGCACCCCGCCGCCGCGTCGACCCCCGTGGGGCGGCCGGTGGTCGTCGTGTCGCCCCGCTCGTTCGGCAGCACCGCTTCGTCCGTCGACCCCGCCCACCGGGATGAGGCGTCCGACCCGGCCGGGCCTGGCCGCGGTGCCGCGCTGCGCGATCTCGCCCGACCGGGTTCCGAACGGCACGGCTCCGCTCTCCACGGCTCCGAACGGCACGGCTCCGAACGGCACGGCTCCGATCTGCACGGTTCCGATCTGCACGATCTCGCCGGACCCGGGTCGGCCGGTACGGGTCCGATCGGCGAGCAGGGCGCGGACCGCGGTGCCGACCCGACCCGGCCCACCGTGGTGCCGGTTCCCGAGCCGTTGGCCGTCGTCCTGCCGCGCGGTGGCCTGCCGCGCGGTGGCGTGGTCAGCCTCGCCGGACAGGGGGCGACGAGTCTGTTGTTCTCCCTGCTGGCCGGTTCCCGGGTGCAGTGGGCCGCCCTGGTCGGCATGCCGGGCATCGGGCTGGCCGCGGCGGCCGAGTTCGGCATCGACCTGGATCGCCTGGTCGTCATCCCCGATCCGGGTGAGGACGTCCTGCAGGTGCTGTCGGTGCTGGTCGACGGGGTCGAGGTGGTGGCCGTGGCCGCACCGAAGGCCCCGCCCCCCGCGGGCCGACTCCGGGTGCTGAACGGTCGACTGCGGCAGCGCGGCGCCGTCCTGCTCGTCGCCGGTCCCTGGCCGGGAGCCGACATCACGCTGACTGCGACCCTGCAGGGCTGGACAGGGCTGCACCAGGGGCACGGTCGGCTGCGGGACCGGGAGCTCCTGGTGCAGGCGCGCGGTCGGGGGGCGGCGGCGCAGGGCCGGGAGGCCGTGGTCCTGCTCCGGAGCGACCGGCGGTCCGTCCGCGTCGTCCCCGCCGTGGCCGTCCCCGCCACGGGGACCGCAGCGACCGGGACGTCGGGGGAGCAGGAGAGGCCGACCGCTGCGATGGGTTGACCCGTGCCGTGCCGTGCCGGTCGGCGCTGGTCGGTGCCGTTCCTGCCGCGCGTCCGACGGGTCCCGCGCTGTCTCCGGTCCCCGGTCGGCGTTCCGTCCGTCGCCCGGTCAGCTGCTCGGCTCGAGCGGGGTCCCTGACGCGGATCGCGCGGCGGCCGCGGTCATCCGCGCGCCGATCACGCCCAGCAGATCCACCAGTTCCGGCGGCTCCAGCACTTCGAACGGTGAGGTGATCTGGCCCAGGTGCATCGCGAGATCGGTGAGGTGGTCGGAGCCGGTGGTGAGGATGCTGCTGGTCGCGCTCTCGGCCTGCACCATCGCCATCGAGGCCGGGACGTGCGGGGCGACGGACTGCAGGGGCGCGAAGATCCGCACCCGGGCCGTCCACCGGTAGGGCCCGGTGGACAGGGCCCGGCTGACCATCGTGGCCGCGTCCTCCGGGGGTTCCTGCGGCCGGAAGGTCAACGTGCCGGCCGTCAGGTCCGCCATCCGGTCGGTGCGGAAGGTGCGCCACGCGTCCCGGTCGACGTCCCGGGCGACGAGGTACCAACGACGCCCGGAATAGACCAACCGGTGCGGCTCCACGTCCCGCCGGGTCGGCTCCCGGTCCACCGCCCGGTACTCGAAACGCAGTCGCCGGTGGTCCCGGCAGGCACCCACGATGACGGCCACCCACTCCGGTGACAGGCCCACCGCCCCGGTGTCCAGCGAGACCACCCCGTCGGCCACCGCGCTCGCCTGGGCCCGCACCTCCGGCGGCAGCACCCGTTCCAGGGCGGCCAGTGCCCGCGCCGCCCCCGCGCCCGTCCCCGGCGGGCTGCTGATGGCCCCGGCCGTCACCGTCCGCAGGCCGACGACGATGGCCACGGCCTCCGCCTCGTCCAGGAGCAACGGGGGCATCCGCCCGCCGGTACCGAAGCGGTACCCGCCGGTGTTCCCCCGGCGGGCCGCGACGGGGTATCCGAGCCCCCGCAGCCGGTCGACGTCCCGGCGCACGGTCCGGATGTCGACCTCGAGGCGCTCGGCCAACTCGGCCCCCGAGAACTCCCGCCCGTCGGACAACATCCCGAGCAGGCTCAGCAGGCGGGCGGCGGTGGACATGCCTGCAGAGTGTGCCCCGGTGCGGACGTGAACTGTCCTGTTGGGATGCCACGGTCGGGGTCCCGACCGGAGGAGAACCGATGACCCTCGATCTGAACGCCGAACTGCTGCTCCAGCTGACCTGGCACTGGGAGAACCAGCTGCGGCCCAGACTCGACGGGCTGACCGACGAGGAGTACCGCTGGGAGCCGGTGTCCCCGAGCTGGAACCTCCGTCGCCGGGGTGAGCCGGGGGCGCCCATCGCCGGCGGTTCGGGGGAGTGGGTGATCGACTTCGCCTACCCCCAACCCGTCCCGGCCCCCGTCACCACCATCGCCTGGCGGACGGGGCACCTGCTGGTCGGGGTGTTCGGCGCGCGGCTGGCCCAGCACTTCGGCGGGCCGCCGGTCGACTATCTCGGCTACGACTACCCCGGTTCGGCCGACGAGGCGCTCCGCCGGCTCGACGACCAGTACGCCGCCTGGATCGACGGGGTGCGGTCGCTCGGCGAGGACGGGTTGACCCGGCCCTGCGGCGAGGACGGCCACGAGACCCTCTCCATGGCCGCCCTCGTCCTGCACATCCACCGCGAGGTGATCCACCACGGCGCCGAGATCGCCCTGCTCCGCGATCTGTACGTCCGGCGCTGATGCCCGGGCGGTGACGAGGGCGGGGAGGGGTCGCTGTTCCTGGGTCGCCGCCCGTGGCCCGGCTCCCTCGTGCAGGGTGCGCTCCCCTCGCGTTTCGTCGTGAGGGGAGCGTCCCCGTCGTGAGGGAGCAGCGGACGGACCTGATCGACCACCTGGTCGGCCTTCCCGTTCGACCCTGCCGTCCGATCTCCCCGTTCGACCCTGGTCTGCCGGCCGAGGCGTCACCTCGCACCGGGCGCGCCCTGCTCCCGTCCCGCTCCGTGGTGTCATCGACCCGGGGGAGGAGCGGGCGTCGGGGCCGTTCGATCATGACTGTCGGTGTCCTGTGGGACTGTTGCGGCTGAAGTGAACCAGAGTGACCACAGTGCCACCTGTGCTCGAGACGCGTTGTGTCACAACGGTTCACCCGACCGGGTGGTCCCCGGCGCGAAGTCCCGCAGTGTCGTACCCACCCTCTAGTGTTCGAACAGGAGTTCGAACGGGAGGGTCGATGATGCATCGCACGGAGAGCAGGGCCGGGGTGGTCGCGGCCGGTGTCCCCGGGCTGCCGGTGGGCCGGGGGCGGCGGCGTCGCGCCGTCCGGGGTCGCCGTCGGCCCACCGGCCGCCCCGCCGGACGGGTCGGCGCACCGCCGTCGGTGTCCCGGTGAAGTCCCGCCCGGCGCGCACCCTGGTCCTCTGGTGCCCGGACTGGCCGGCCGTGGCGGCGGCCCGGCAGGCCGGGGTGCCGACCACCGGCCCGGTGGCGGTGTTCCACGCCAACCGGGTCCGCGCCTGCACGGCCGCGGCCCGGGCCGAGGGCATCCGGATCGGTCAACGCCGTCGGGACGCCCAGTCCCGCTGCCCCGAGCTGGTCGTCCTGGCCGCCGACCCGGACCGGGATGCCCGGCTGTTCGCCGCCGTCCCGGACGCGGTCGAGTCGGTGGCGCCGGGGGTGGAGATCCTGCGGGCCGGGCTGCTGGCGTGCTCGGTGCGCGGCCCGGCCCGGTACTTCGGGTCCGAGACCGCCGCGGCCGAACGGATCGTCGACATCGTCGAGGCCCTGGACATCGAGTGCCGGGTGGGTGTCGCGGACGTGCTGTCCGTCGCGGTCCTCGCCGCCCGGGCCTCGGCCATCGTGCCGATCGGGGGTTCGGCGGAGTTCTGCGCGCCGCTTCCGGTGGGCGAGCTCGCCCGCGATCCCGCCATCGCCCCGCCCGAACGGGCCCAGCTCGTCGATCTGCTGATCCGGCTGGGTCTCACCACGGTGGGGTCGTTCGCGGCCCTGCCGGAGGCCAAGGTGGCCACCCGGTTCGGGGTCGACGCCGTGGCGGCGCACCGGCTCGCCCGGGGCGTCGCCGAGCGCGGGCTGTCCCGCCGGTCCATCCCCGAGGACCTGACCGTCGAGCAGGAGTGCGACCCGCCGCTGGACCGGGTGGACACCGCCGCCTTCGCCGCACGTGCACTCGCCGAGCGGTTCCACGCCCGGCTCGCCGACGCGGGCCTGGCCTGCACCCGGCTGGCCATCACCGCCCGCACCGAGAGCGGTGCCGAGCTCACCCGCACCTGGCGATGTGCCCGCCCGTTGACCGCGGCGGCCACCGCCGACCGCCTGCGCTGGCAGCTCGACGGTTGGCTGACCGCCGGTCGTACCCGCCGCGCACCCGGGGGTGGCCCGGCCGGCCCCCTCCCGGTCGGAGGCCAGGGAGATGCCGAGGATTCCGGCGGTCCCGGCGCGATCACCCTGCTGCGGCTGGATCCGATCGAGGCCGTCGGCGCCGGCTTGATCCAGTACGGGCTGTGGGGTTCGGACGGGCAGGACGACCAGCGGGCCGGTTGGGCGCTGGCCCGGGTGCAGGGCCTGCTCGGCCCGGAATCCGTTCTCACCCCGACGCTCTCGGGTGGGCGGAGTCCGGGGGAGCGGGTCACCCTCGTCCCCTGGGGCGAGGAGAAGATCCCGTCCCGCGATCCCGCCGCGCCCTGGCCCGGCGCGGTCCCCTCGCCCTCACCCACCCGGTTGCCGCCGGCCGGCCCCCGCCCGGTGCGGGTGCTGGACCACCACGGCGACGAGGTCGTGGTGGACGACAGAGGCCGGCTCAGCGGCCCGCCGGTGTGGATCGGGCTGGACGACCTCCCGGTCCAGGACATCGCGTCCTGGGCGGGCCCCTGGCTGGTCGACGAGCGCTGGTGGTCACCGCCGACCCCCGTCGTCGCCGGGCCCGGTGCGGGGATCGGCGGATCGGGCGCGGGCATGACCGCGAGCGTGGCTGCGGCCACGGGGATCCCCTCGCTGCTCCCCGCGCGGCCCGTCCCCGCACATGCCGAGCGGCAACGGGTCTCGTCCGGAACGCCGGGATTCTTCGGGCTGCCCGACGAGCTCCACGCGGTCGGCGGGGTCGCCGGTGGTGGACACGGCGGCGTGCCGGGCGGGCAGGCCGAGGCCGATCGACTCGAGCACGCCCGCCGCGCCATGCGCCCGACCAGCTACTCGGCCTCGCACTACGAGACCAGTGCCTACCGACGGGCCGACACCGGCCCGGTCGCCGGCCCGCTGGTCGACACCCCGGCCGCGATCCGCGCCCGGGTGCAGCTGCTCACCGGTGCGGGTGCGGCCCTGTTGCTGCTCGTCGGGACGGCGGGCTGGCAGGTCGAGGGGGTGTACGACTGATGGGCTGGACGAATCCCGTCGTGCCCTGGCGCGAGCTGGAGCGGGCCTTGTCCGGGCGACCCCCGCGGCCGGGCCAGGGGCCGTTGCGCGGGGTCGACCTGCACCGGGCCACCTACCTGCGTGACGCGGCCGAGATACCCTCTCCACCACAGGATCCGGCCGCCGTCGTGCCCTACGCCGAGCTGCACAGCCATTCCACGTTCAGCTTCCTGGACGGCGCGTCCACCCCGGAGCTCCTCGTCGCCGAGGCGCTCCGACTGGGGCTCGAGGCGCTGGCGATCACCGACCACGACGGCCTGTACGGCATCGTCCGGTTCGCCGAGGCCGCCGCCGGGACGTCCCTGCGGACGGTCTACGGGGCCGAGCTCTCCCTGCAGCTGCCCGAACCGCAGCTCGGCGTTCCCGATCCGGTCGGCGACCACCTCCTCGTCCTGGCCCGCGGCCAGGAGGGGTACCGGCGGCTGTCCCGGCAGATCAGCGCCGCCCAGCTGGCCGGCGGGGAGAAGGGCCGCCCCCGCTACGACCTCGACGCGCTGGCGGACGCGGCGGGGGAGCACTGGCTGATCCTCACCGGCTGCCGCAAGGGCAGTGTGCGGCGCGCCCTGCACCGGGGTGGCCCGCCCGCCGCCCGCATCGCGCTCGTCGCCCTGATGGACCGGTTCGGCCGGGACAACATCGCCGTCGAGCTGAGCACCACCCTGCTGCCCACCGATGACGAGGACAACGACGACCTGGCCGAGATCGCCGCCGCACTCGGCCTTCCCGTCGTCGCCACCACCGGGGCGCACTACGCCACCCCGCGGTCCGGGCGGGTGGGCGCGGCGATGGCCGCCGTCCGTGCCCGGCGCAGTCTGGACGAGGCCGACGCCTACCTGCCGCCCGCCTCCGCCGCCCACCTGCGGTCCGGGGCGGAGATGGCGGCCCTGTTCGCCCGGTACCCCACCGCGGTCCCCGCCGCCGCCGCGCTCGGCCGGGAGTGCTCGTTCGATCTCAAGCTGATGGCCCCGCAGCTGCCGCCCTACCCGGTGCCCGCCGGGCACGACGAGAACAGCTGGCTGCGGGAGCTCACGCTGACCGGGGCGGCGCGTCGGTACGGCCCTCCGGAGAACAACCCCGACGCCTACGCACAGATCGACAAGGAGCTCGGGATCATCGCCGAGCTCAACTTCCCCGGGTACTTCCTGATCGTCCACGACCTCGTGGCCTTCTGCCGGAAGAACGACATCCTCTGCCAGGGGCGGGGTTCCGCGGCCAATTCCGCCGCCTGCTACGCCCTGGGCATCACCGCGGTGGACGCCGTCCGCTACCAGTTGCTCTTCGAGCGGTTCCTCGCACCGGAACGCGACGGCCCGCCGGACATCGACATCGACATCGAGTCCGACCGCCGCGAGGAGGTCATCCAGTACTGCTACGACACGTACGGGCGGGACTACGCCGCCCAGGTCGCCAACGTCAACACCTTCCGGCCGCGGATGGCCGTGCGGGACATGGCCAAGGCACTCGGTCATTCCCCGGGCCAGCAGGACGCGTTCTCCAAGCAGCTCGACGGCTGGACCCCGTTGGCCGCCCAGCAGCACGACGACCACCCCATCCCGGCACCGGTCATGGAGCTGGCCGGGGAGGTGCAGGACTTCCCCCGGCACCTGGGCATCCACTCCGGCGGCATGGTCATCTGCGACCGCCCGGTCGCCGACGTCTGCCCGGTGGAGTGGGCCCGGATGGAGAACCGCACGATCCTGCAGTGGGACAAGGACGACTGCGCCGCCATGGGGCTGGTCAAGTTCGACCTGCTCGGGCTGGGCATGCTCTCCGCGCTGCACTACGCGGTCGACCTGGTGCGGGAGTACGACGGCACCGAGGTCGACTTCGCCACCCTGGATCTCGAGGAGCCGGCGGTGTACGCGATGCTGCAGCGGGCCGATTCGGTCGGGGTGTTCCAGGTGGAGTCCCGCGCGCAGATGGCCACCCTGCCGCGGCTCAAGCCGCGCACCTTCTACGACCTGGTCGTCGAGGTCGCGCTGATCCGGCCCGGCCCCATCCAGGGCGACTCCGTGCACCCGTACATCCGCCGCCGCAACGGGCTCGAGCCGGTCGTCTACGACCACCCGAGCATGGAGCGCGCGTTGCGCAAGACCCTGGGCATCCCGCTGTTCCAGGAGCAGCTCATGCAGCTCGCCGTGGACGTCGCCGGCTTCGACGCCGGCGAGGCCGACCAGTTGCGCCGGGCCATGGGCGCCAAGCGGTCCGGGGCCAAGATGGCCCGGCTCAAGGACCGGCTGTTCGCCGGGATGGAACGGGAGCACGGTCTCACCGGTCCCATCGCCGACCGGATCTACGAACGGCTGCTCGCCTTCGCCAACTTCGGCTTCGCGGAGTCGCACGCGCTGTCCTTCGCCGCGCTGGTCTTCTACTCGTCCTGGCTCAAGCTGCACCACCCGGCCGCGTTCTGCGCGGCCCTGCTCCGGGCCCAGCCGATGGGCTTCTACTCACCCCAGTCGCTGATCGCCGACGCCCGCCGGCACGGCGTCCGGATCCGCTGTCCGGACATCAACGTCTCCGGGGTGCACGCCACCCTGGAACCCGGTCCGGACGGCGCCCCCGCCGTCCGGCTCGGCCTGGCCGGCATCCGCACCCTGGGCCCGGAGATCGCCCAGGCGCTGGTCGACGCCCGGCCCGTCGACGGCTACCGCGCCCTGGACGAGTTGACCCGCGCCGTGGAGATGACCACCGCGCAGGCCGAGGCGTTGGCCACCGCGGGCGCCCTGGACGCCCTCACCCTCCCCGGCTCCGCCCCCGGGGACGCCCGGCTCGGCCGCGACCGGCGCCGTGCCCTGTGGGCGGCCGGCGCCGCCGCCGGGCAACGGCAGGGCATGCTGGCCGGCACCACCGCAGGCCTGGACGCCCCCGCGCTGCCCGGGATGAGCGACATCGAGCTGACCGTCGCCGACATCTGGGCCACCGGCATGTCCCCCGAGGCCTACCCGACGGAGTTCTCCCGGGCGACCCTCACCGCCCGCGGGGTACGGACCGCGGCCGAGCTCGCCCGCACCCCGCACGGCACCCGGGTGCTCGTCGCCGGGATGGTCACCCACCGGCAACGGCCGGCCACCGCGTCCGGGGTCATCTTCATCAACCTCGAGGACGAGAGCGGGTTGATCAACGTCATCTGCTCCACGGGGCTGTGGTCCCGGTACCGGCAGATCGCCCGGGGGTCCACATCCCTGCTGGTCCGCGGGTTGCTGGACAGTCACGAGGGGGCGCTGTCGGTGGTGGCCGACCGCATCGCCCGGGTCGCCCTCATCGCGGCCACGCCGTCCCGGGACTTCCGATGAGGAGGTGGACCGGGTGGTGGCGCGGGGATCCCGGTCCGGTCGGTCTGCCAAGATCGACCGATGAGTGTTGTCTTCGAACAGGCGGCGGTGTCGCTGGTCCTGGCCGACTACGCGGTCGCCGACGCCCTGGGCAAGCTCCAGATGGTCGGCGGTGGTCTGCAGATCGTCGGCCGCGACCCGGTCAAGGGCGTGTCGTCGGCCTTCGCGCTCGTCGTCTCGCTGACCTTCCCCCCGGAGACGGTGAACGAGCAGTACGCCTTCGAGGTCCTGCTGGAGGACACGGCCGGGCGGCCGATCGAGCTGCTGGACGCCTCCGCCGGTGCCTCGGCCCGGGTCATGCGCTTCGGCCAGACCCTGCAGATCGAGGAACCCAACTTCCGGGGCAGCGGTGTCCCGCGCCGGGCCCTGCCCACGCGCTCGCACGTCGTCCTGTACTTCAACACCGGCCTGCCCCTGCCGGCCGGCCGCGTCCTGGTCTGGCGGGCCCGCATCGACGGGGAGTCCCGCCCGGAGTGGGCCGTCTCCTTCTTCGTGCCCGCCCCGCCCACCGGCCCCGTGCTCGGCTGATGTCCGCGCCCCTGACCCTGGCCACCTGGAACGTCAACTCGATCCGGGCCCGGCAGGACCGGCTGGTGGCCTGGTTGACCACCCACGACGTCGACGTGCTCGCGGTCCAGGAGACCAAGGTGGCCGACGGGAAGTTCCCGTACGAGGTGATCACCGATCTCGGGTACGAGGTCGCCCACGCCGGCACCTCGGCGTGGAACGGTGTCGCCGTCCTCTCCCGCGTCGGCCTGACCGACGTCCGCATCGGCCTGCCCGGCGCCCCCGCGTTCGGCGACCCCGCCGTCGTCGAGGCACGGGCCATCGGCGCCGTGTGCGGGGGTGTGCGGGTGTGGAGCCTCTACGTCCCCAACGGCCGGGCGCTGGGCGATCCGCACTACGCCTACAAGCTCGAATGGCTCGCCGCCCTGCGGGCCCACGGCGCGGCCGAGCTCGCCGCCGACCCGGCCGTCCAGCTCGCGTTCTGCGGCGACTTCAACATCGCCCCCACCGACGACGACGTCTGGGACATGGCCGCCTTCGTCGACTCCACCCACGTCTCGGGCCCGGAGCGGCAGGCGTTCGCCGACCTGCTCACCACCGGGTTCACCGACGTGGTCCGCCCCTTCGCACCCGGGCCGGGCACCTTCACCTACTGGGACTACCAGCGGCTCAGCTTCGCCAAGCGGATGGGCATGCGGATCGACTTCACCCTGGCCACTCCCGCGCTGGCCGCGCGCGCAGTCGGGGCGTCCATCGACCGGCAGGAACGCAAGGGCAAGGGCGCGTCGGACCACGCCCCTGTCGTCGTCGAGTTCGGTCCGGGGACGTCGAGCGCCGATCCGGCCGAAATCCCTGCCTCCGGAGCCGACGCGGGGGAGCGGGGATGAGCACGCCCGCCCCGGTGACCGTCCTGGTCCTGGAGCACGACCCCATCGACCCGCCGGGGCTGCTGGCCGACTGGCTCGTGGCCGCAGGCGCGCGGATGGACCTGCGTCGCCTGCATGCCGGCGACCCCCTCCCGGACACCCTGGAGGGCATCGACGCCGTGGTCAGCCTGGGCGGGGTGATGGGCGCCCTGGACGACGCGGTCGCGCCGTGGCTCCCGGCCACCCGGTCCCTGCTCGCCTCGGCCACGGCGGCCCACACACCGACGCTCGGCATCTGCCTGGGCGCTCAGTTGCTCGCCGTGGCCAACGGCGGGACCGTCACGGTCGGCGCCGACGGCCCGGAGATCGGTGCCCACCTCACCGCCAAGCGGGATGCGGCCGAGGACGACCCGCTCTTCGCCGACCTGCCGATGACCCCGGACGCCATGCAGTACCACTACGACGTGGTGTCCACCCTCCCGCCCGGAGCGGTCCTGCTGCTGTCCTCCGGCGGCTATCCGCACCAGGCGTTCCGGGTGGGTCCGGCGGCCTGGGCCCTGCAGTTCCACATCGAGGCCACCGCCGACCGGGTCCGGGAATGGGCAGCGGTCGAGGGCCGGCCGGTCGACGCCCGCCTCGGCGCCCGCCTGGACGACGCCGAACAGGTCATGGGCGAGGTGTGGCCCGCCTTCGTCGGCCGGTTCGTGGACCAGGCCCGGAACGCCGGCCGGTTCGCGGTCCCCGGCCGTCGGTTGCCCCTGCTGGGACCGGTATGAGCCGACCCGCCGGCCGCAGCCTGGCCCGGTACGGGCTGCCGGACACCGACCGGGTCCGGGCCGAACTCCGCGCGGTCGACCTCGCGGACGACGCCGGTCCCGCCGTCGGGGCCGAGGGGGTGCTCGCGGCCATCGGCCGGACGGGCCGTCCCGAGCTCGCCGTCACCGCCCTGACCCGGGTGGTCGAGGCCATCGCCCGCGCCGCGGAGGACGGCGGGTCGGCGGCCCGCCGGGCCGCGGCCGGTGAGCGGGCCGACCTGCTCCGGCACCTGGCCGAGGACGCCCGCTTCCGGGGCCGGATGCTCGGAGTGCTGGGCGGGTCCATCGCCCTGGGCGACCACCTCGCCGTCTTCCCCGAGGACTGGCGCCTGCTGGTCACCGAACCACCCGCCGAACGCCTCCTCGCCCCCAGCACACTGCGCGGCGTGCTCGGCGGTGCGGTCGGCATCGACCCGGACGCCCCGCCGTGCACCGGTTCCGAGGGGGCCCGGGCCACTGTCACCGGTCCCGCCGCGGTCAAGGCCCTGCGCCACGCCTACCGGTCACTCCTGCTGATCATCGCCGGGCACGACCTGGCCCCCGCGGTCGAACCCTCCCTGCCCACGACCGCGTTGCCCGCCGTCTGCCAGGCACTCAGCGACCTCGCCGACGCCACCCTGCAGACGGCCCTGAGTGTCGCTGCCGCCGCCCTCCCGGCCCACGGTGCGCCCGCGCGGCTGTCCGTGGTCGCCATGGGGAAGTGCGGCGCCCGGGAGCTGAACTACCTCTCCGACGTCGACGTCATCTTCGTGGCCGATCACCCGTTGCCGCCCACCGCACCGGACGGGCCGAGCGGATCGGCCGCGGAACCGGGGGAGCGCAACGAGCACGGCATGCTCGCCACGGCCACCGCCCTGGCCGCCGGGCTGATGCGGATCTGCGAGCAGGTGGCGTGGGAGGTCGACGCGAACCTCCGCCCCGAGGGCAAGGCCGGTGCCCTGGTCCGCACCCCGTCCGGACACGCCGGGTACTACCGCCGGTGGGCGCACACCTGGGAGTTCCAGGCCCTGCTCAAGGCCCGGCCCGCGGCCGGCTGCGACTCCCTGGGCGAGGAGTTCATCTCCATCGTGGCCCCCGGGGTCTGGAGCGCCGCCGGCCGTGACTCGTTCGTCGACGACGTCCAGGCCATGCGTCGGCGGGTCGAGGACAACATCCCGGAAGGTCTGCGCAGCAAGGAGCTCAAGCTCGGCGCGGGCGGACTGCGGGACGTCGAGTTCGCCGTCCAGCTGCTCCAGCTCGTCCACGGCCGGACCGACGCGGACCTCCGCCTGCCCGGCACGCTGATGGCGCTGCGCAGTCTCATCCGCGGCGGCTACGTCGGGCGCTCCGACGGGGCCGAGATGGCCGCCGCCTACACGTTCCTGCGCCGGGCCGAGCACCGGCTCCAACTCCAGCGCTTGCGCCGCACCCACCTGCTGCCCGACGACCACGCCGACCTGGAGTGGTTGGCCCGCACCGACGGGTACACCTCCTCCGGCACGTCGAGCGCCGCCGAGGTGTTCACCGCCGAGCGGCTCCGGCACGGCACCACGGTGCGCCGCCTGCACGAGAAACTCTTCTACCGCCCGTTGCTGCACGCCGTGGCGGCCGTCGCCGAGGACGAGCTGCGGCTGAGCCCGCAAGCCGCCCAGGCGCGGCTCGCCGCTCTCGGCTTCCGCACCCCCGACGCGGCGTTGCGACACATCGCCGCGCTCACCACCGGCCTGAGCCGACGCGCCGCCATCCAGCGCACGTTGCTGCCGGTGCTGCTGGAGACCTTCTCGGCCAGCCCCGACCCCGACGGCGGCCTGCTGTCCTACCGGCAGGTCTCCGAGGCGCTCGCCGACACCCCCTGGTACCTGCGGCTGCTCCGGGACGAAGGTTCCGTGGCCCAACGGCTGGCCGGTCTGCTGGGTGGATCGCGGATGATCGGCGACCTGCTCACCCGCGCCCCCGACGTGCTCCAGCTCCTGGTCGACGACCGGGCCCTGCTCGAACCCGAACCCGAGCAGGTGGCCGGGGCGCTGTGGGCCCGCAGCCACCGGGCCGTCACCGCCCGGGAGGCCGTGGACGTGGCCCGTTCGGCGCGCCGGCACGAGATGCTCCGGCTCGCCTGCGGCGACCTCCTCGGGCTCATCGAGGTCACCGACATCGCCCGCGGCCTGTCCAGCGTGGCCGAGATCAGCATCCGCGCCGCGCAGTACTGCGCACAGAAGCAGGTCACCTCCGAACGCGGGGCCTTCCGCGCCCGGATGACCGTCATCGCGATGGGCCGGCTCGGTGGCGGTGAGCTCGGCTACTCCTCGGACGCCGATGTCATGTACGTCGCCGAGGCCCTCCCCGGCGAACAGGCCGAGGAGGCGCTCGCGGACGCCGCCGCCGTCGCCGACCTGATGGCCCGGCTCCTCGGCCGCCCGAGCCCGGACCCGCCGCTGGTCGTCGACGCCGGCCTGCGCCCGGAGGGTCGGAACGGCCGCCTGGTGCGCACCCTGGACAGCTTCCGGACCTACTGGGAACGCTTCGCCCTGCCGTGGGAACGGCAGGCGCTGCTCCGCGCCCGGGTCATCGCCGGCGACGAGGAGCTGGGCGCCCGGTTCATCGAGGCGGCCGACGCCTTCCGCTACCCCGAGGGGGGCCTGAGCCAGTCCGACGTGGTGGAGATCCGCCGCATCAAGGCCCGGGTGGACGCCGAACGGCTGCCCCGGGGTGCCGACCCGACCACCCACACCAAGCTGGGCCGGGGCGGTCTCGCCGACATCGAATGGACCGTCCAACTGCTGCAGCTGCAGCACGCCCGGGAGGTCCCCGAGATGCGGGTGACGTCCACCGTGCCGGCCATCTGCGCCGCGCGTGACGCCGGTCTGCTCAGCGCCACCGACGCCCAGGCGTTGATCACCGGATGGCTCACCGCCGCCCACACCCGGAACGCGATCATGCTGGTCCGGGGCAAGCCCGAGGACCAGATCCCGCGGCAGGGCCGGGAGCTCGCGGCCATCGCCCGGGCCCGTGGTTACCCGGCGGGGGAGGACCCGGGGGTGTTCGTCGACGACTACCGGCGGGCCACCCGCAAGGCCCGTCGAGTGGTCGACCACGTCTTCGACGGCGGCTGACCCGGGTTCGAGGCCATGCGTTCGGATCCGCGCCCCAGGGTGTCCGATCCGTGAGCACCCACGACGAACGCGGCCATCCTGGACGTGCTCACCCGCCGGCGGGACAACCGGGCGCGCCCGCCGGCGGCGCCGGAGCCCCCCGCCGGCACGACCCGCTGGTGCGTCGAGGACGGGATTCCGCGCTCGACAGCCGCGGCACGAGCGCTCCGGCACGTCCGCGCCGCCCGCGAGGATGACCGGCCGCGGCGTCGACTCTGCGAGGATGGCCGGGTGTCGACCTGGATATGGATAGTGCTCGCCGTCGTCGTGATCCTGGCCATCGGCTTCGGGATCGGCCTGGCCCGATCGCGCAGCCGACGCATCTCGCTGCGCGACGCCCCGCCCACCCCCGCGGCCGTCACCGAGGGCCCGCCGGCCAAGGGTGGTTACAAGGCCAAGGGGTCGTCCATCAGCTTCTCCGCCGGCGCATCGGGATCCGGCACCGCCACCGCCGCGCGGCCCCCGGCGCAACCCGTCCGCCCCCCGGTGGTCAAACCCTTCCCGGACACCACCACCCCGAGCACGGTCACCCCGAGCACGGTCACCCCGGACACCCCGACCCCGGACACCGCCGGGCCGAACGACGACCGGACCCCACCCGCCGCGGGTGCCCATCCGGTCCGCGACCGCCCGGAGACCGACGGTCAGCCGGGCGTCGGTGACGACGCGTCGGTACCCCGCGACGCTTCCTCCCGGTCCATCCAGGAGGTCGAGCTCCCCGACCTGGCCGAGCTCGAGAAGCAGTTCGCCCAGCCCGAACCCCTGCCCCGGCAGCCCGAGCCGGACACGCAGGTGCCGCCCGCGGCGCAGCCCGGACCCGTCGTCGTCGACGAGGCCGCCACCCTCACGCCCGTCGCGGAACCCCGGTCCACCCCGGCCGCACCGGTCACGCCCGCAGCACCGGTCACGCCCGCAGCGCCGGTCGCCCCTGCAGCGCCCGTCGCCCCCGCGGTCCCGGCCGCACCGGTCACCACCACGCCGGTGGTGGCCGAGCCCGCCGAGATCGAGGTCATCGAGCCGTCGACCGGGCGGTTGGTCAAGCTGCGCGGGCGGCTGTCCCGCTCGCAGAATGCCTTCGGCCGCTCGATGCTGGGCCTGCTCGGGGCGGGCACCCTGGACGAGGACTCCTGGACCGACGTCGAGGACACCCTCCTGCTCGCCGATCTGGGCGCGGCCGCCGCCGCGGAGATCACCGCCAAGCTGCGGGCCGAGGTGGCCCGCCACGGCGTGACCGATGCCGCCAGCGCCCGGGCCATGCTGCGCCGGGTGATGATCGAGGCCGTCGACAGCGGGCCCGGCATCGGCACGGACCGCTCGGTCAAGGCGCTCCCGCACGACGGCCGCCCCTCGGTGCTGCTGGTCGTCGGGGTGAACGGCACCGGCAAGACCACCACGACGGGCAAGCTCGCCCGCGTCCTCGTCGCCGACGGCCGCCACGTCGTACTCGGCGCGGCGGACACCTTCCGTGCGGCGGCGGCCGACCAGTTGCAGACCTGGGCCGAGCGCTCGGGCGCCGTGGTCGTCCGGGCGGAGCAGGGCACCGACCCGGCCTCGGTCGCGTTCGACGCGGTCAAGCGGGGGATCGCCGACGGCGCCGACGCCGTCCTCATCGACACCGCCGGCCGCCTGCACACCAAGACCGGCCTGATGGACGAGCTCGGCAAGGTCAAGCGGGTCGTGGAGAAACAAGCGGCGGTGGACGAGGTGCTCCTCGTGCTCGACGCGACCACCGGGCAGAACGGCCTGGTGCAGGCGACGGTGTTCGCCGAGGTCGTGCAGATCACCGGCATCGTGTTGACCAAGCTGGACGGTACGGCGAAGGGCGGCATCGTCGTGGCCGTGCAGCGCGCCCTGGGCGTGCCGGTCAAGCTCGTCGGGCTGGGGGAGGGCGTGGACGACCTCGCCCCGTTCGAGGCCGCGGCATTCGTCGACGCCCTGCTCGGCGACTGATCCCGACCGCTCCCGACCAACCCCCGACGGGCGTACCGCACCCGACCACCGAGCCCCGCCGATCCCGGATCGGCGGGGCTCCGTCGTGTCCGGGCCCGGTGGCAGCGGGAAAGCCCGGGGCCCCACAGCGGTCCCACACCCGCCATCGAACCCATGTGCACTCTGCGTCACACGGTGTCGACATCGACGCAACACAACGGAAACCGTTTCGGCCGCCCGTTCACCGGCGCGAAACACGCGGGAGCCCGCGGCGCAACAGAAAGGGACGACGGTTCAACCGTCGACTGGGTCGCCCTGATCCTCCTCCCCTTCCAAGCCTGGAGGCTTGATGTTCGAACTCAATGCGGGCAACACCGCCTGGATGCTGATATCGGCGTCCCTGGTGCTGCTGATGACGCCCGGTCTCGCCTTCTTCTACGGCGGCATGACCCGGTCGAAGTCCGTCCTGAACATGATGATGATGTCGTTCGGCGCCCTGGGCGTCGTCGGGGTGATCTGGATGCTCTGGGGCTACTCGATGACCTTCGGTGCCGACCAGGGCGGCATCATCGGCAACCCGTTCGAGTACTTCGGCCTCGTCGGCCTCACCGACGAGAACAGCCTGATGATCGCCTCCGGCGTGCCGGCCACCGTGGCCGTCGGCTACCAGGCCACCTTCGCCGTCATCACCGTCGCGCTGATCTCCGGCGCCATCGCCGACCGCGCCCGTTTCAGCACCTGGCTGGTGTTCGCCGGCCTGTGGGTCACCATCGTCTACAGCCCGATCGCCCACATGGTGTGGGGCGGCGGCATGCTCGGTGGCGGCGGCTGGGTCGCCGACGCGCTGTCCGTGCCGATCGACTTCGCCGGTGGCACCGTGGTGCACATCAACGCCGGTGTCGCCGGCCTGGTGCTCGCGTTGATCATCGGCAAGCGTCGCGGTTTCGCCCGCGACCCCATGAAGCCGCACAACCTGCCGTTCGTCATGCTCGGCGCGGCGCTGCTGTGGTTCGGCTGGTTCGGCTTCAACGCCGGTTCGGAGTTCGGGGCCGACTCGGTCTCCGGCCAGGCCTGGATCAACACCTTCGCCGCCACCTGCATCGCCATGCTGGGCTGGCTCCTCGTGGAGCGCATCCGGGACAGCCACGCCACCAGCCTGGGTGCCGCGTCCGGCATCGTCGCCGGTCTGGTCGCCATCACCCCGGCCGCCGCCGCCGTGGACATCTTCGGCGCCCTGGCCATCGGGCTCGTCGCCGGCATCCTCTGCGCGCTGGCCGTCGGCCTGAAGTACAAGTTCGGCTACGACGACTCCCTCGACGTCGTCGGGGTCCACCTCGTCGGTGGCCTCGTCGGCACCGTCCTCATCGGCCTGTTCGCCCACGTGGAGCGGGACGACGCCGGTGCGGCCACCGGGTCGACCTTCGCCCCCGAGGGCGCGCTGAACGGCCTGTTCTACGGCGGCGGCGTGACCCAGCTGGGTACGCAGATCGTCGTGGCCCTGGTCGCCGTCGTCATCTCGGGTGTGCTCACCGCGATCATCGGCTACGCGCTGAAGGTCACCATGGGCTGGCGCATCCCCGAGGAGGACGAGGTCGAGGGCGTCGACGTCACCACCCACGGTGAGTCCGCCTACGACATCGAGCCCGGCAACGGTTCCGGTTCGTCCGGTGTCCTGTCCAGCACGCACAAGACCCATGGAGCACACGCATGAAGCTCGTGACCGCTGTCATCAAGCCGTTCAAGCTGGACGAGGTGCGCGCCGCCCTGCTGGCCTTCGGGGTCCAGGGCATGACGGTCTCGGAGTCCTCCGGGTACGGCCGTCAGCGCGGCCACACCGAGGTCTACCGGGGCGCGGAGTACACCGTCGAGCTGCTGCCGAAGATCCGCCTGGAGGTGCTGGTCGACGCGGCCGACGCCGACGACGTGATCGACGTGATCGTCCGGTCCGCCCGCACGGGCAAGATCGGTGACGGCAAGGTGTGGGCCATCCCGGTCGAGAACGTGGTGCGCGTCCGCACCGGCGAGACCGGCCCGGAAGCCATCTAGTCCCATGCCCAACTCCTCAGTGCCCAACTCACTGGGGACGGTGGGTGGCTTCCGCGAACTGCGCACGCAACTGTTGAGCCGGGCCGGCCTGTCCGGCCCGGCTCGACGGCGTGCGTTGGCCCGACTGACCGACGGCTGGCTCATCGAGCTGGCCGACGAGGCCGGGGTCAACGTGGGGGGCGTCGCCCTGGTGGCCGTCGGCGGCTTCGGCCGCGGCGAGCTGTCACCGTTCTCCGACCTCGACCTCGTCCTCCTGCACTCCACCGAGACGCCGGCCTCCTACGCCGGCATGCTCGCCGAGCGGCTCTGGTACCCGATCTGGGACTCCCGCATCCGCCTCGACCACTCCGTCCGGTCCGTCGGCGGCGCCCGTCAGGTCGCCCGCACCGACCTGCCCGCGATGCTCGGCATGCTGGACCTGCGGCACATCGCCGGCGATCCCGAACTGGCCACCACCCTGCACCGCCGGGTGCTCGCCGACTGGCGGGCCGACGCCCGCGACCGGTTGCCCGATCTGCGGGAGAGTGCCCGGGAACGGGAACGCCGCAGCGGGGAGCTGGCCTTCGCCACCACTCCCGATCTGAAGGAGTCCCGCGGCGGCATGCGCGATCTGGTCGTCATGCGTGCGGTGGCCGCCTCCTGGGTCGCCGACTGTCCGCACCAGGGGCTGGAGGAGGCGCGCTCGGCCCTGCTGGACGTCCGCGACGCCGCCCAGACCGTGGCCGCCCGAGCCACCGACCGGTTGCAGCCCCAGGACCAGCAGGCCGTCGCCGCCGCCCTCGGCCTGGACGACGCCGACATGCTCCTGCGGCATGTCGCGGCCATCGGCCGCACCGTGGACCACGCCACCGAGCTCACCTGGCACCGGGTCGGTCGGGCGCTGAGTCGCCCCACCGGGCAGGTCACCGATCTCGGCGGCCGGTTCGCCCGCAAGGTCGACCGCACCCCGCTGGCCGACGGCGTCGTCGAGCAGGAGGGCGAGGCGATGCTCGCGCGGGGCGTCAACCCCGCCGTGGACCCGACGCTGACCCTGCGCGCCGCGGCGGCCGCCGCCCAGGCCGGACTGCCGGTGTCCCCGGCCACCGTGCAGCGCCTGGCCAAGACGTCGCCGCCGTTGCCCACCCCGTGGCCGGCTCCGGCCCTGCAGGCGTTCCTGCGGCTCATCGGGGCCGGTGAGTCGATGCTGGCCGTCTGGGAGGACCTGGACCAGGCCGGGCTCATCTCCACCCTGCTGCCCGGCTGGGAACGGCTCCGCTCCCTCCCGCAGCGCGACCCGGTGCACCTGTACACGGTGGACCGGCACCTCATGCAGACGTCGGCCAATGCCGCCGGTCTGATCCGCCGGGTCAGCCGGCCCGATCTGCTCCTGCTCGCGGCGATCTTCCACGACATCGGCAAGGGCACCGGCCGGGACCATTCCGTCGCCGGCGCCGAGATGATCGGGCCCTGGCTGGACCGGATGGGCTGCCGACCGGCCGACCGGGACCGCATCGCCCTGCTCGTCCGCCACCACCTCCTGCTCTCGGAGACGGCGACCAAGCGCGATCCGGACGACCCGGCCAC
Organism: Nakamurella flavida; assembly: GCF_030811475.1. Taxonomy (NCBI): domain Bacteria; kingdom Bacillati; phylum Actinomycetota; class Actinomycetes; order Nakamurellales; family Nakamurellaceae; genus Nakamurella; species Nakamurella flavida. The sequence goes on along the minus strand of NZ_JAUSQV010000001.1, from coordinate 851,647 downwards.
CGTCGCGGTGATCACCGCGGCCATCGGCGACCCGGACACGCTCGATCTGCTGCACGCGCTCACCGAGGCCGATGCCACCGCGGCCGGGCCGGCCGCCTGGACCACCTGGAAGGCCAGTCAGGTCGCCTATCTGGTCGGTCGGGCCAAGGCCGCACTGGCCGGGGCGAGCGCCGAGGGCACCCTCACGGTCGCCGACCAGGCCATGACCGACGCACTGGGCGAGCCGGGAGTGGCCGCCGGCGAGGTGACCGTGCGGATCGTGCCGCGACCCGGGGCGCTCGACGTGGTCGTCACGGCCCCCGATCGCCCCGGTCTGCTGGCCACCGCGGCCGGCGTGCTCACCCTGCACCGGCTCTCGGTGTCCTCCGCTTCCGCACGCACGGTGGACGGCACCGCGGTGCAGACCTGGACGGTGGTGCCGGAGTTCGGCGACGTCCCCGAGTCCGCCGCACTGCGCACCGATCTGCGGCTCGCCCTGGACGGCACTCTCGACGTGGCCGCCCGGTTGGCCCGCCGCACCGCCGCCCCGCGTCGTCCGGGCGCAGCCGCCGCTCCGCCCAGCGTCCGGGTGCTGCCCGGGGCTTCGGACCAGGCGACCGTGCTGGAGGTCCGCGCACGAGACGTCCCCGGGTTGCTGATGACGGTGGCCACCGGTCTGGCGGCCCAGGGGGTGACGGTGGACTCGGCGTGGGTGAACACGCTGGGTGCCGACGCGGTCGACGTGTTCTACCTGCACGACTCCACGGGGGTGCCGCTGGCTGCGTCCAGGGCCGTCGAGGTGGCGGAATCGGTGCGGATCGCGCTGGACTGAGGGACCCGGCGGCAGGATCCGCAGGACGGGGTCGTCGCATCCGGCCCGGCGACGACCTCACCTCGGATAGCCTCTCGGAGTGTTCGACACCCTGTCCGATCGCCTCGGCGCGATCTTCACCAATCTCCGCGGCAAGGGCCGACTGTCCCCGCAGGACATCGACGCCACCTGCCGGGAGATCCGCATCGCCCTCCTCGAGGCCGACGTCGCGCTCCCGGTGGTGCGCGGCTTCATCGGACGCATCAAGGAACGGGCCACCGGCGCCGAGGTGTCCGCCGCGCTGAACCCCGCGCAGCAGATCATCAAGATCGTCAACGAGGAACTGGTCGCCATCCTCGGTGGTGAGACCCGTCGACTGCGCTTCGCCAAGAACCCGCCGACCGTCATCCTGCTCGCCGGTCTGCAGGGCGCGGGCAAGACCACCCTGGCCGGCAAGCTCGCACTGTGGTTGCGCAACCAGGGGCACGCGCCCCTGCTGGTCGCCTGCGACCTCCAGCGGCCCAACGCCGTCACCCAGCTGCAGGTCGTCGGCCAGCAGGCCGGGGTGCAGGTGTACGCCCCGGAGCCCGGCAACGGCGTCGGCGACCCGGTCGCCGTGGCTCGCGACTCGATCCGGCATGCGCAGGTCAAGCAGCACGACGTCGTCCTGGTGGACACCGCCGGTCGGTTGGGTGTGGACGCCGAGCTGATGCAGCAGGCCGCCGACATCCGCGACGCGGTGTCCCCGGACGAGATCCTGTTCGTCGTCGACGCGATGATCGGGCAGGACGCCGTCGCCACCGCGGAGGCGTTCCAGGCCGGTGTCGGCTTCACCGGTGTGGTGCTGACCAAGCTGGACGGTGACGCGCGCGGTGGTGCCGCCCTGTCCGTCCGGCACGTCACCGGCCAGCCCATCCTCTTCGCCTCCACCGGCGAGAAGCTGGCCGACTTCGACACCTTCCACCCGGACCGGATGGCGTCCCGGATCCTGGGCATGGGCGACATGCTCAGCCTCATCGAGCAGGCCGAGCAGGTGTTCGAGGCCGACGAGGCCGAGGCGATGGCGGCCAAGCTGGTCGGCAACGACTTCACCCTGGACGACTTCCTCCAGCAGATGATGATGATCCGCAAGATGGGCCCCATCGGCGGGCTGCTGGGCATGCTGCCCGGGGCCGGCCAGATGAAGGAGGCCCTCGCGGGGGTCGACGACCGGGACATCGACCGGACGGCCGCGATCATCCAGTCGATGACGCCGGGGGAGCGGCAGGATCCGAAGATCATCAACTCCTCCCGCCGGCAGCGCATCGCCAAGGGCTCCGGCTCGACCGTGGCGCAGGTGAACGCGCTGGTCGACCGGTTCTTCGAGGCCCGCAAGATGATGCAGTCGATGGCCGGCAAGTTCGGCCTCCCGGGGGCACGGTCCAACCGGAAGGCGGCCAAGGGCCGCAAGGGCAGGAAGCCCGCCGGACGTGGCCCCACCGCCCCGAAGATGAAGGGGTTGCCCGGCGGGTTCCCCAACCTGGCCGAGCTCGGCGGGATGACCGGGGCCGGTCCCGGCGGTCCGGGTCAATTGCCTGGACAGGCCGCCCCCGGTCAGCTGCCGCCCGGTTTCGACTTCGACCCCAGCACGCTGAAGTTCCCGAAGAAGTAGCCCTCGTGCCGGACGCCGAACTGCTCCGGATCGTCGGGCCCGACGCGGTCACCGGCGACGAGGTGGACCTCTGGGTGCAGGACGGGGTCTTCGTCCCGCCTCCCGGACGGGCACGACCCGACCGGGTCCTCCGCGGGTTCGTCTCGCCCGGTCTGGTGGACGCCCACTGCCACGTCGGCTACTCGGCGCGGGGAGCGGTGGACCTGGCCGAGGCCGAGGAGCAGGCCCGGACGGACCTGGCCACCGGGGTGCTGGCCATCCGGGACTGCGGGTCACCGCTGGACACCCGGCCGCTGGTCGACCGACCCGATCTGCCCGTGCTCCTCCGCGCCGGTCGGCACATCGCCCGGCCCAAGCGTTACATCCGCGACCTCGGCGTCGACCTGGACGACCCGGCCGATCTGCCGGCCGAGGTCGCCCGCCAGGTCGCCTACGGCGACGGCTGGATCAAGGTGGTGGGGGATTGGATCGACCGTTCCCTCGGTGATCTCGCCCCGCTCTGGCCGGACGACGTGCTCGCCTGCGCGGTGGCCGTCGCCCACGACGGCGGCGCACGGGTCACCGCACACGTCTTCGGCGAGGACGCGATCCCGGGGCTGCTGGCCGCCGGCATCGACTGTCTCGAGCACGGCACCGGGCTGACCGAGGAGTCCCTGGCCGCCGTGGTCGACCAGGGTGTGCACCTCGTGCCGACGATGATCAACATCGCCAATTTCCCGACCTTCGCGGACGCCGCCGACCGCTACCCCGCCTACGCCAAGCACATGCGGGACCTGCATGCGCGCAGTGACGCCACGTTCGCCTCGGCGTTCGAGGCCGGTGTCGCCGTCCACGCCGGGACGGACGCCGGCGGGTTCGTGGAGCACGGCCGCATCGTCGACGAGGTGCTGGCGCTGAACCGGGTGGCCCCGCCGCGACGGGTGCTGGCCGCCGCCGGCCGCGAGGCCCGGGACTGGCTCGGACTGTCGACCTGGGAGCCGGGGGACAGCGCCGACCTCGTGCTCCATCCGGCCGATCCCGTCGCCGAGCCGGCGGTGCTCCGGCATCCGTCGCTGGTGATGCGGTCCGGTCGGGTCGTCGTCGGTTCGCCCTGACCCGGCTCCGTCTGGCAGGATGGCGTCTTACGGCTCGCGTTCGGACCCTCTCCCCGGATGCGGCCGCCATTTGGTGTGTCCTGGTCCCGCAACCCCACGCGGAGGCCGGACGCCCGCCCACCGCAGCACACCGTCAAGGAGTAGTCACCACCGTGGCTGTCAAGATCAAGCTCGCTCGCTTCGGCAAGATCCGCGAGCCGTACTACCGCATCGTCGTCGCCGATTCCCGCACCCGCCGCAGCGGCCGGGCCATCGAGGCGATCGGGAAGTACCACCCGAAGGCCGACCCCAGCGTCATCGAGATCGACTCCGCGCGTGCCCTGTACTGGCTGTCCGTCGGCGCCCAGCCGACCGAGTCCGTCGAGGCCCTGCTCAAGGTGACCGGCGACTGGCAGAAGCACAAGGGCCTGCCGGGCACCGAGGGCACCCTGCGCCCGCAGCCGGAGAAGGTCGACAAGAAGGCCCTCTACGAGGCGGCCATGGCCTCCATCGGCGAGGACGACAACAATTCCGCCACCACCCAGCGCAAGCGTGCGCCCAAGGCCGAGACCCCGGCCGAGGCGCCCGCGGAGAGCGCCGAATCGGCGCCGACCGCCGAGTGAGTGTGCTGGAGGACGCCCTGGACCACCTGGTCCGGGGCATCGTCGAGCACGACGAGGACGTCAGCGTCGAGATGACCACCGGTCGTCGTGGCCGCACCCTGCAGGTGCGCGTCCACCCCGACGATCTCGGCAAGGTCATCGGGCGCGGGGGCCGCACGGCCACCGCGCTGCGCACGGTGATGTCCGCCGTCGGCGGCCGTGGCATCCGGGTCGACGTCGTCGACACGGATCGCTGAACAGGTCGTCGCGATGTTCGTCCAGGTCGGACTCGTCGGCCGCCCCCACGGGGTGAAGGGCGAGGTCACCGTGCAGATCAGCACGGACGACCCCGCTGACCGCTTCGCCGCCGGATCGGAGCTGTTGACCGATCCGGCGGGTCGCGGCCCGCTCACCGTCGCCGGCTTCCGGAAGTCCGGGCCGGTGCTCGTCGTCGGGTTCGAGGGCATCGAGGACCGGAACGCCGCCGAGACGCTGCGGGGCACCACCCTGCTCGTCGACAGCGACGAACTTCCGCCGCCCATGGACGACGACGAGTTCTACGACCACCAGTTGATCGGGTTGTCGGCCCGGCTGGGCGACGGCACTGTCCTCGGCGAGGTCGTCGACGTCCTGCACCCCCCGGCCGCGCCGGTGCTGCAGGTCCGCCGGGGCGGTGACGTCGAGGACGAACTGGTCCCGTTCGTCTCGGCCATCGTGCCCACCGTCGATCTGCCGGGCGGCTTCCTGGTCATCGACCCGCCGGACGGCATGTTCGCGTCCTGACCGCGCCCGTCGGCCGCTGACCCGGCCGGCGGGCGGGCCGGAACGCGCAGGAAGGGAGGCGACGTGCGCATCGACGTCATCACGCTCTTCCCGGAGTACCTGGATCCGTTGCGCGCCTCCCTGGTCGGCCGGGCCCAGCAGGACGGGCGGTTCGCCCTCGCCGTGCACGACCTGCGGCAGTTCGCCACCGATCGGCATCGCACCGTGGACGACAGCCCGTACGGCGGTGGCGCCGGAATGGTGATGCGGGCCGACGTCTGGGGACGGGCGTTGGACGCCGTGGCCGGACCGGACACCGTGCTGGTCGTCCCCACCCCCGCCGGTGAACGTCTCGACCAGACTCTCGCGGCCGAGCTGGCCGGAGCGCAGCACCTGGTGTTCGCCTGCGGCCGCTACGAGGGCATCGACCAGCGGGTGGCCGACGTGGCCGCCGAGACCATGGCCGTGCGCGAGATCTCCATCGGCGACTACGTGCTCGCCGGCGGCGAGGTGGCCGTCCTGGTGATGGTCGAGGCCGTCGCCCGCCTGCTCCCCGGGGTGCTCGGCAATCCCGAGTCCGCGGTGACCGACTCGTTCGGCGCCGGATCGCCGGGCCTGCTGGAACACCCGCAGTACACCCGGCCCCCGGTCTACCGTGGCCGTCCCATCCCGGCCGTGCTGACCTCGGGGGACCACGCGGCCGTGGCCCGGTGGCAGCGTGACGAGTCCCTGCGGCGCACTGCCCGTCGGCGGCCGGACCTGCTCGCCGTGCTGGACGCCGACACCCTGGACGAGGCCGACGTCGCGGTCCTGGTCGCCGAACAGGTCCCGGTGCCCGAACCCGCCCTGCGGCGCGCGGAGGAATCCGCTCAGGCCCGCCGGACGAAGGCCGAGAAGGCGGCGGCCCGCCGGGCCCGGCGGGGATGATTTCCCTTGCTGCCGCGCCGTCTGGCAGAATAGAGGGGTTGCCGTTCGGGTGTTGACCCGATCGCCACCCGCCACGACTGATCGACTCGAAGGATTGTTGACATGCAGACCCTGGACGAACTGGACTCCGCCTCGTTGCGGACCGACATGCCGGACTTCCGTCCCGGTGACACCGTTCGGGTGCACGTGAAGGTCATCGAGGGCACGCGCTCCCGTGTGCAGGTCTTCGCCGGGCACGTCATCCGTCGCCAGAACGGCGGCATCCGCGAGACCTTCACCGTCCGGAAGATCAGCTTCGGTGTCGGCGTCGAGCGCACCTTCCCGGTGCACTCCCCGAACATCGACAAGGTCGAGCTCGTGACCCGCGGTGACGTGCGTCGCGCCAAGCTCTACTACCTGCGCGAGCTGCGCGGGAAGGCCGCCAAGATCAAGGAGAAGCGCACCCCGATCGTCAAGTGATCGTGCGCTGAACCTCAGCATCACCGGCCGCCGTGGCCGTCCCGCTCGTCGGGTCGGACGCGGCGGTCTTTGCTGTCCCCGGTCCCTCGTGGCACACCACGAGGACACCGCGCCGACCCGTAATCTGAACCGCGATGAGTGACGATCGTTCTGCCGCACCCGGTCCCGTCGACCCACAGGAACCGGACGGGGACCCGACGGGGTCGGCCCCGGCCGCCGGTTCCGGCGGCACCGCTCGGGCGCCGAAGAAGAAGCGCCCGTTCTGGATCGAGTTCCCGATCCTCATCGTCATCGCGTTCGTGCTGACCTTCCTCATCCAGACGTTCCTGGTGAAGGTCTACTACGTGCCCTCCGGGTCGATGGAGACCACGCTGCACGGTGCCGCGTCCGGCGGGGACCGCATCCTGGCCAACAAGGTGGTCTACGACTTCCGAGACCCGCAACCGGGCGATGTCGCGGTGTTCAAGGGCCCGGAGAACTGGGTGCCCGAGGTCCGCATCAACAGCCCGTCCAACTGGTTCTCCTCGCTGGCCGCCTCGGTCGGGTCGGTCGTCGGCATCGCCCCGCCCGACGAGAAGGATTTCGTGAAGCGGGTGATCGCCACCGGCGGTCAGACGGTGGAGTGCTGTGATGCCACCGGGAACGTGATGGTCGACGGGCGGAGCCTGGACGAGCCGTACATCTACGAGCCGATCCCGTTCGTCCCCGGTGTGCAGGACTGTCAGAGCGTCCCGCTGTCCAGCCGCTGCTTCGGCCCCGTCACCATCCCGGAGGGGCAGATCTGGATGATGGGTGACCATCGGTCCGACTCCGCCGACTCCTCCTACCAGTGCCAGGGTCAGCCCCCGGGCAACGGGGCGCAGTGCCAGGGCCCCGTCCCGGTCGACAACGTGATCGGCAAGGCCATCTTCATCGTCATGCCGCCCTCCCGGTGGGGGACGATCGGCAACCCGGACATCGATCCCTCCGCACAGGCCCTTGCCCTGTCCTCCGGGGCGGGGGTGTCCACCGCGGCCGCGCCCGCTCTGGGCCTGCTCGGGACGATGGTGCTGCGGGGCGGGGTGGCCATGACGCCGGGTCGTCGCCGGCGGCGTCGCACCCGACGGGCGGAGCGGCGGACGGCTCGATGACGGCGGCCACGGCCGTGCGACGGCCACGCAAGCCGGTGACCCCACCCCGGGGCGGCCGGCCCGATCTGCGGTTCGAGAAGGAGCTGCTGCGTTCCGGTGCCGTCCGGTTGGCGGCGATGGACGAGGTCGGACGGGGTGCCCTGGCCGGCCCGGTCACCGTCGGCGTCGTGGTGGTCACCGGGACCATCGGCCGCGTTCCGGCCGGTCTGAAGGACTCCAAGCTGCTCAGTCCCGCGGTGCGGCAGCGTCTGGTGACGCCGGTGCGCCGATGGGTGGGGGAGTACGCCGTCGGGCATGCCTCACCGGACGAGATCGACGCCTGGGGCATCATCGCGGCGCTGCGGGCCGCCGGTCGCCGGGCCCTGGCCCAGCTCGCCGGTCCGGTGGACCTGGTGCTGTTGGACGGTTCCCACGACTATCTGACCTGGCCTGCTCCGCCGCCGGTCACCGACGAGCCGGCGGATCCCGAGCTGTTCCCCGCCGACACGTGGACGGGCCCGACACCGCAGCCGCTGTCCCCGCCGCCGGGTTTCCCCGCGGTGGCCCAGGACGACCTCCCGGTCCGCGTCCGCATCAAGGCCGATCTGACCTGCGCGGCCGTGGCCGGGGCCAGTGTGCTGGCCAAGACCGAACGCGACGGTCTGCTGGTGGATCTGCACGACCGGCACCCGCAGTACGGCTTCGCGATCAACAAGGGCTACGGGACCGCCGAACACGTCGACGCCCTGCGCAACCACGGCCCCAGCCCGGTGCACCGCCGCAGCTGGCGGTTGCCGACCGGTGACGCGGAGCGTGAGGGATGATGGGCCACGCACGCCCGCCCGCCCCGTGAGGACGGCGGCGTGACGAGCAGAGGACCGGCCCGGTGCGGCGCCGGGTGGCGAGAGTACGGAAGGTCGACGTGAGCGCAGAGGATCTCGAGCAGTACGAGACCGAGATGGAGCTGCAGCTCTACCGGGAGTACCGCGACATCGTGGGGCAGTTCGCGTACGTGGTGGAGACCGAGCGACGCTTCTATCTGTGCAACGCGGTGGACCTGCAGGTGCGCAGCCCCGACGGGGACATGTACTTCGAGGTGCGGATGTCCGACGCCTGGGTGTGGGACATGTACCGACCTGCCCGTTTCGTGAAGAACGTCCGCGTGGTCACCTTCAAGGACGTCAACATCGAGGAGCTGGAGAAGCCCGATCTCCGCCTGCCGGAGAACGGGCCGTTCACCTGATCCGCCGGGCGCTCCCGGAGCTCTGTCCGGGGCGCCCGGGCGGTTCTACTGGTGGGCGTCCTGGTAGGCCTGTTCGATCTCGGCCTTGATGCGTCCCCGGTCGCTGACCTGGTAGCCGTTCTGCCGGGCCCAGTCGCGGATCGCCTGGATCTGCGACGGATCTCGCTTCGTGCTGGAGATCGCCGCGGCCCGACCGGCGGTCTGCGCGCGCAACCGTGCCGGCCCGTCGTCCTCCAGCTCCTCGGCTCCGTCGAGCACGTCCTGGACGTCGCCGCGGGTGATCAGCCGGTCGAAGTCCGCCTGGTCCAGCACCATCCGCTGCGGCCGTTCGCCGGGGAGCACGAGATCCAGGGTGACCAGGTCGCGCTTCGTCTCCTGCATGGAGGCGACCTCGAGCACGAAGGCGTCGAGCTTGACCGGGTGGTCGATCGAGGGGTGGTCCAGGACCCGGATCTCGGCCATCTGGTCGCTCTCGGCGATCTCCTTGCCGGAGAGGTCCGAGGTGTAGAGAACGATACTGCGGCGCGCCATTGCTGGACTCCCGTGTTCGGTGTTCGGTGGTCGTTCCTGGTGCTGATCCCGGTGGTCGGTTCCCGGTCGGGGTCAGGGGTACTGCCGGTCGTGACTGTGGTTCCGGGGACCGACAGCGCAGCACGTGGTCGGTCCGTCCGCACCGGGTTTGTCCCCATGTGCAGAACCATCCACATCCTGCACCCCCGCGGCCCGTGCGCCGTTCAACCGTTCCACCCTGACTGCCGTGCCGCACTCGGCACATCGGGACGTGGAGCGGACGGGTGGACATGGCGGCGAAGGACGAGTTGGGCCGGGCCGGGGAAGAGCTGGCGGTGGCCGAGCTGGAACGCAGCGGGTTGATCGTGCTCGACCGCAACTGGCGGTGCCGGGAGGGGGAACTGGACATCGTGGCCACCGACGGCCACGGCACCGCGGTGTTCTGCGAGGTCAAGACCCGGCGTGGGGTCGGCTACGGCACCCCGATGGAGTCCGTGACCCCGGGCAAGCGCCGTCGGCTGCGGCGCCTGGCCCAGTTGTGGCTCGCCGGTCACCGGACGCCGTGGGTGTCCACCCGCTTCGACGTGGTGGGCATCCTGTGGCCGCTGGGCGGGGATCCCGTGCTCGACCACCGGATCGAGGCCTTCTGATGGCCCTGGCGAGGACCTGGGCGGTGGCCCTGAGCGGCGTCTCCGGTTCGGTGATCGCGGTCGAGGCCGATCTGGCCGCGGGACTCCCGGGCACCACGGTGATCGGGCTCGGTGACGCCGCCGTCACCCAGGCCCGGGACCGGGTACGAGCCGCCGTGCTGAACTCCGGCTGCTCCTGGCCGGACCGGCGGATCACGCTGGCGCTCTCGCCGGCGGCGCTGCCCAAGCGCGGCGCGGGCTTCGATCTGGCGCTGGCCATCGCGGTCCTCGCGGCGGCCGGTGTGGTCCCGGTCGAGCGGGCCGCGGAGGCGGTGCTGATCGGCGAGCTGGGCCTGGACGGGCAGGTGCGGCCGGTGCGTGGGGTCCTGCCCTGTCTGCTGGCCGCTGCGGCGGTGGGCCACACCCGGGCGGTCGTTCCCGTGGACAACCTCGCCGAGGCCGGGCTGGCGGGGTCCGTGGCGGCGGTGGGCGTCCGGTCGCTGCGCGATCTGGTCGCGCAGCTCCGGGGGGAGGACGACCGACTCGTGCGGATGGTCCCGGGCCGGCTGCCGGTACCCCCGCTCCTCCCGGACATGACGGACGTCCTCGGTCAGCCCGAGGCCCGCGCCGCTCTCGAACTGGCCGCGGCCGGTGGCCACCACCTCGCCCTGATCGGACCGCCCGGGGCGGGCAAGACGATGCTGGCGACCCGGCTGCCCGGTCTGCTCCCGCCGCTGGATCCCGAGCAGGCGCTCGAGGTGACGGCGGTCCACTCCGTCGCCGGCCTGCTGCACGAGTCCACTCCGCTGATCACCCAGCCCCCGTTCGTCGACCCCCACCATTCGGCCACCCTGGCCTCCCTGGTGGGCGGGGGATCGGGCACCGTCCGGCCGGGGAGTGTGAGTCAGGCCCACCACGGTGTGCTGTTCCTGGACGAGGCGCCGGAATTCCCCGCTTCGGTGCTCGACTCGCTGCGACAGCCGCTCGAGTCCGGCTGCGTGCTCATCGCCCGGGCCCAGGGGGCGGTGCGGTTCCCGGCCCGGTTCCAGCTGGTCATCGCGGCCAACCCCTGCCCGTGCGCGGCGGCCCGGGACGTCGACTGCCGCTGCCCCTCCGGGGTCCGGAGGCGGTATCTCGGCAAGCTCTCCGGTCCGTTGCTGGACCGGGTCGACATCCGGGTCGAGGTGCCTGCCCTCGATCCCTCCGCATTGACCGGCGTCGGCGTCGGCGACGATCCTGGTCGGCCCGAGGGGCCCGCGCCCCAGAGCGACGGTGAGGGATCGGCCGCCATCCGGGCCCGGGTCATGCTGGCCCGGGAGCGGGCCGCCGTCCGGTGGGCCGGCACCCCGTGGAGGTGCAACGCCGAGGTGCCCGGGCCCACCGTGCGCCGCCGCTGGCGACCGGACCGGCGCTCGGCCGGGCTGCTCGACCAGGCCCTCCGATCCGGGCGGTTGACCGGCCGTGGCTACGACCGGGTGCTGAAACTCGCGCTGACCGGCGCCGATCTCGCCGGTCGTGACACCCCGACGACGGCAGACGTCGCCCTGGCTCTCGCGTTGCGCTGCGGGGAGGTGGCGGCATGAGGGCCCCGTCCGACACCACCCCCGCCCCCACCGCCGGGCCTCCCATCGCTCCCGTCGGCGCGCCCACGGCCGGAACCGCGGTGTCGCAGCGTGAGGCCGGATCCACGGTCGGGGGCGCGGTCGATCCTGGTCGCCGCGCCCTGGCGGGTCTGCTGCGTGCCTGTGAACCGCCGGCACCGGCGGTGGGTGCCTTCGTCGGTCAGGTCGGCGCCCGAGCCGCCTGGGCGGCCATCGCCACCCGGCGAGCTCCGCGGGTGGTGCTCGCGGCCACCGCCGCCCGGGTGCAGGGGCGGTCCGCCGCGGAACTGGACGCGGACGCGGAGGCCGACCTGGTCACCGCCGGGGAGAACGGGGCCCGGCTGATCGGGCCCGAAGACCCGGAGTGGCCCACGGAGGCGTTCGCCGCCTTCGAGCTGGCCGGGGCCCGAGGGGTGAGCGGGTCCGCCCCGCCGCTCGCCTTGTACGTGCGCGGGCGGTCCCTGGCCGGGCTGCCCGGTACCGGGATCACCGTCGTCGGGTCCCGCGCCTGCACCCCCTACGGCCGACGGGTGGCTGCCGAGTGGTCCGCCGCGTTGGCCGACGACGGCCTCACGATCATCTCCGGTGCCGCCTTCGGGATCGACGCCGCCGCCCACCAGGCCGCTCTGCACGCGTCGGGACCGGCGACGGGCCTACCGCCGGCCGGTCCCACGGTCGCCGTCCTGGCCTGCGGGATCGACCGGGCCTACCCGCAGGCCAACGCCGCCCTGCTCAGCGCGATCGCCTCACGGGGGACGGTGATCAGCGAGTACCCGCCCGGCACCACCCCGGCCCGGCACCGCTTCCTCGTCCGCAACCGGCTGATCGCGGCGCTCGGGCGGGGAACGTTGGTCGTCGAGGCGGGCCGGCGGTCCGGGACCTTGAGCACGGCGTCGGCGGCCGATGCGCTGGGCCGACTGGTGATGGCCGTCCCCGGTCCGGTCACCTCCGCCCTGTCCGTCGGGTGCCACCTGCTGCTGGGGGACCGGTTCGCGCAGCTCGTCACCACCCCGCAGGACGTGCTGTCCGCACTCGGGTGGCGCGGCGCCGGGCGTGTCGTCGGTGACCCCGGCGGGGGAGTCGACAGGGGGTCACCCCGGGTGGTGGCGTCCGGGATGGTGGACGCGCGGCACCCGACAGACGGGTTGGACGACGACTGCGCCCGCGTCCACGAGGCCCTGCCGACCCGTCGGGCCGCCTCCGTGACGGAGCTGTCCGTCGAGTCGGCCCTGCCGGCCATGACGGTGCTCGGCGGGCTGGGGGTCCTGGAGACGCTGGGGCTCGTGGAACGCGACGGTTCCTCCTGGCGGCGGCGGCCCCGGTGACCGCGTCGGCTGCCGGGCGCCGGTTCGGGGATGCGGGGGATGGTGTGGCCGGCCCGGCGCGGCCCGGCGCGGCCCGGCGCGGCCCGGCGCGGCCCGGCGCGGCCCGGCGCGGCCCGGCCCGGCCCGGCCCGGCGCGGCTCGGCCCGGCGGTCCGCAAGCTTGAGGCCACGGTCGAGGAACGGTGGGTCGGCGGGCGGCGCCTTCACGTGCCGAGACGTGCCGGCGCTGCGTTCCACGGTCCGGTCCTGGCCGGAGTGCGGTCCGGGTGCGCGGGCCGAGGAGTCCCGGTCCGGGTTGCCACCGGTCGCGACGTGCGGCGTGGTCGCTTGACCGTGGTCGGTGCAACCCGCACCGTCGGGTTCATGGCCGCCTCCACCCCAGATCTCCGGAAAAGCCTCCCGGCTGCGCTGGCCGAGGCAGCCGAGGGCTTCGACCGGCATCTGGAGCTCGAACGCAATCTCGCCGTGGCCACCAGGACGGCGTACCGGGCCGATGTCGCCTCCCTGCTCGACCACGTCGCCCGGTTGAACGGTGGAGCGGGCTCGACCGATCTCGGGGCGCTCAGCCTCCCCGCGCTGCGCAGTTGGCTGGCCAGGATGCGGACCACGGGAGCCGGCCGAGCCACGCTGGCCCGTCGCACGGCCGCGGCCCGATCGTTCTGTGCCTGGGCCGTGCGCACCGGGCGGACGGCCCAGGATCCGTCCGTCCGGCTGACCTCCCCCTCGGCCCGGCGGAACCTGCCCGCCGTCCTCCGGACGGACCACATCAGCGAGTTGCTCGACGCCCACGCCGGTGCACCGGCCGACGACGCCGCCGGCCGGACCCCTGATCGGATTCCCGACGACCGCCGGACCGGCGGAACCAACTCCCCGGAACCTGGTTCGACCCCCACCCCGACCCCGACCCCGCCCGACCCGGTCCGCGCCGCACTCGCCCTCCGTGACGCCGCCATCCTGGAACTCCTCTATGCCTCCGCCCTCCGGGTGTCCGAGCTGACCGGGCTGGACGTCGGCGCCGTCGACGAGCACCGCCGGGTGGTCCGTGTCCGGGGCAAGGGGGACAAGGAGCGGGTGGTCCCGTTCGGCGTCCCCGCCCACCGGGCGCTGACCCGATGGCTGACCGAGGGGCGGCCGGTGCTCGCCGGGGCCGGATCCGGAGCGGCGGTCTTCCTGGGCTCCCGGGGCGGCCGCATCGATCCGCGCGCCGTCCGCACGATGGTCCACCGCCGCACCGCCGCCGTCCCCGGCGCACCCGAGATCGGTCCGCACGGTCTGCGGCACACCGCCGCGACCCACCTGCTCGACGGGGGAGCGGACCTGCGGGCCATCCAGGAGATGCTCGGTCACGCCAGCTTGGCGACCACGCAGATATACACCCACGTGTCCTCCGAGCGGCTGGCCGCCGTCTACCGGCAGGCTCACCCGCGGGCCTGATCTGCGGACCGTTCTGGGTGTCCCTCTGCGCGCGGGGAGGCTGATCCACCCTGTGGGGTCCGGTCGGCCGGGCCACCACCCGTCGATCTCGGCTCGGGCGTCACCTGTCGCCAGGAACGGCGCCCGGTCCGAACTCCCGCGGCGCCGGGTGTCCCGCACCCGCTTCCCCGCGCCCGGGTCGCCGGCGGTCACCGCCCGGCTGCGACGCGTGCCCGGTAGGCGCGGGGCGTCACTCCGACCTCCCGCAGGAACTGGCGGTTGAAGTTGGAGAGGTTGCCGAAACCCACGTCGTAGCAGATTGCCGAGACGGGAGCGTCGGACTCCTCCAGGAGTACCCGGGCTCGCGCGACACGCAGCATCCGGACCATCTCGCTGAAGGTCCGCCCGCTCGCGCGTTGGAAGAAGCGGGAGAACGTGGGGGCCGACATCCCCGCCAGACGTGCGGCTTCCGCCATTCGTACCGTGCCCGTGAGGTTCTCGAAGATGTGGTCGAGACCCCGCTGCACCGCGACCGAAGCAGGGAGAACGGCGTCGGGCGGTACGAACCACTCCCGAGCCAGGACAACCCGATCGTCCTTCGGCGACCTGCTGAGAACGACGAAAAGTCGGAGGAGATGGGCGATGCGCAGGAGGCGGTCGGCTGCCGCCATCGCTTCGATCACCTGCGCCGCTTCCACCGCCGTGCGTCCGATGAACTGGATCCCTCGCGAGGCCTGGTCAAGGAGCGGGCGCAACTCCCGCAGTTCGGGCATCTCGACCGACGCGCGCTCCACCCAGGCCCCGGTGAACTGAATGGCTGCGTCACGGTCACGAATGACTTCGCCCGGCCGGAGATCGGAGATCCAGTCGTGTGGCAGCCCGGCCCCGACCAGCGCCACGTGACCCGGCCCGAAGGTGCCGATGTGGTCTCCGACGATGAACCGACCCGTGCTCCGACGGATCAGGTGGATCTCGAATTCCGGATGGTAGTTCCAGCGGGCGATGGGGGCTGGATAGTCGTGTTCGAGCCATCGGATCGAGGAATCCGGTGGTCGGACGACGACTTCCCGTGTCGCGGCCTTGTTCAGCAGCCGCTCGACGCGGGTGGCCGATCGCGAGTCCTCCACTGAAAATAAGTATCAGAATTCGACAGCGGGAGGCTAGGGAAGAACTGCATGGCTCCGTAGCCTCGGCCCGGACCACGCAAAGGAGCGGCCGGTGATCATCGACTCGCACAGCCACATCGGTGCCCGAATCGGCTCGTCCCAGACCGGTCCTGAACTGCGGGCCCGGATGGATGGCGCCGGAGTCGATCTCGCCTGCATCTTCCCGCACGTGGAGGGCGGGTTCCGCAACGACGACGTGGACGAGGCCATGTCGGTCGTCCCCGGACGGTTCATCCCTTTCCTCGCGGTCGATCCCTGGTTCGGGGCCCGTGCGGTCGCGGAGATCCACGAGCGTGCCGACCGCGGCTACCGAGGCGTCAAGCTGCACCCCACCATCCACGGCTACGACCTCGCTGATCTGGTGCTGCTCGCCCCGGTTCTGGAAGCGGTGCGGGACCGCGGGTTGATCCTCCTGGCGCACGGCGCGGACGACATCCTCAATGCACCAGCAGCATTCGCCGCGCTGGCCCGGGCCTATCCCGAGATCCCGGTGCTGATGGCCCACAGCGGAGTCTTCCGCGCCCACGCGCAGGCCATCGCCGCGGCGCGGGAGATCGACAACCTCTACCTCGAGGCGGCGCGTGTCCCCGCCCACGAGATCGCCGTCCAGATCCGCGAACTCGGGCCGACCAGGACGATCTGGGGGAGCGATTCCCCGTTCTGCGACTACACCTGGGAGTACGAGAAGATCCGCCGCTGTGTCGATTCGGAGGAGGCGCGGCTCCTGGTCGCCGGCGGGAACCTGGCCCAGCTGCTCGGGCTGAGCTGAGTGAGGAATGGGTGGCAGTGCGTCGACGAGCCCGGGGTGTCTCCTGGCCGGGGCCTGCCGCGGAGCGGCCCCGGGACCGAACCTGCCCGGGGTCGGGCGAGGACCCCGTCCGGCCGGACCCGGCGGGAGCGCCGACACCGTGGGCCGCGCGCTCGGTGGGGGTTGCAGCCGGCAGCACCGCACCCCCGGCGCCGACCCTCCGAACCCGGCTTCGGGGCGCGTGCGTACGCGAACAGCGGTGACAGATTCGGCAAATCGGTTGCCTGACAGGGCATCCCGTACTCCGCCAGATCGTTATGACCACTTACCTGCTTGATAGGATACGTTGACAACTTGTCAGCACGGGGACGTGTGCCCGGCGCTGACGCCGACCATCGACAGGCGACTATCGACATCGAAGTGGAGTAGTCATGCATAGTGCTGTGCTCACCAGGGCGGCCCGGCGCGGCCGGGCCGTCGCCGGGGCGGCTCTTGCCGCCGGTCTGGTCCTCTCTCTCACCGGGTGTGGCGGTGACAGCGCAGGCAGTGGCGGCAGCGCCGCCAGCAGTGGCGGTAGCGCTGCTGCGGCCGGGGGCCAGAGCCTCGGCCTCATCGCCTTCGACATGACCTCCGCGTCCGATGCGGCGTTCGACAACAGCACGAACAAGGCCTTCACCGACGCCGGCTGGGAGGTGTTGACCCAGGACCCCAAGGGAGATCCCGGCCAGGCGAACACCATCTGCAGTCAGTACGTCACCCGACAGGTCACCGCACTGGTGGTGACCACCTTCGCCCAGGATCAGATGGCGCAGTGCCTCTCGCAGGCTTCGGCCGCGAAGATCCCGGTGTTCTTCCTGGCGAGCCCTCTGCTGGACGGCATGGCCGGTGCGGTCGACGTGGTCGCCCCGGAGCCGATCAACGATGCCTTCGTGACCTACCTGAAGGACAACGCGGTCACCAACATCCTCACCCTGGACTACACGCCAGGGACGCCCTGCCGGCTGCGGGCGGAATACCGGGACAAGGCCATCGCCGACGCCGGTCTGGACATCACGGTCGACAACCACGAGTTCCCGATCCCGGGACAGGTCGTCGACTCGCAGAACGCCACCGCAGCCTGGCTGTCGGCCCACCCCGCCGGCTCCGGCACCTTCGCGATCTGGTCCTGTTTCGCCGATTCGACGGCCGGCGCGCTGGCCGGCATCCAGCAGGCGGGCCGGACCGACGCCCTGCCCGTCTTCACCTGGGACTACAGCGTCTCCATCGTGAACGGCATCCGCAGCGGCGCCGTGGCCGCCGACCTCTGGCTCGATTTCGACGGCGTCGGCGCCCAGGCGCTGCAACTGGTCACCGACTACCTCAAGGACGGCAAGCCCGCCGGTGCCACGGCGGCCAACATCGTGCTGACCAAGGACAACATCGAGAAGTTCCTCGCCGACCATCCCGAGGTCGAGCGCAACTGACCTGCACCATTTCGCCGACCCTGCTCGCCACGAGCCCGAAGGGACGACAGATCGATGGCTTCCCCCGACCCGTCCGATGGTGCGCCGCCGGTGGACCGCCCGGCGCCGTTCATCCAGGCACGCAACGTCAGCCGTTCGTTCGGCGCGGTCGCGGCCCTGACGGACGTCAGTGTGGATTTCCGGCGGGGGGAGATCCACGGACTCGTCGGTGCCAACGGCGCCGGTAAGTCGACGCTGCTGAACATCATCGGCGGGGTCATCACCCCGTCGACGGGCGAGATCCTGGTGGACGGGGAGGCGCGGTCCATCACCCGACCCGGCGACGCGGATGCGCTCGGGTTCGCGTTCATGCACCAGGAACTCGCCCTGATCCCGGACTTCTCGACGATCGACAACATGACGCTCGGGCTCAAGGACGTCGGCCGGGCGGGGTTCGTCGATCGTCGGGTGGCGACCCGTCGGGCCCGGGAGGTGGCCGATCTGCTCGGCATCACCTTCTCCCTGCGGCGGCCGGTGCGACAGCTGAGTCCGGCCGAACGCGGACTGGTCGCCATCGGTCGGGCGCTGGTCCGCAACGCGCGCTTCATCGCCATGGACGAGCCGACGGCCGTGCTGTCCGACGTCGAGTGTCGACGGCTGTTCCGCATCGTGCGCGACCTGGCCGCGACCGGGGTCACGATCGCCTACGTCAGTCACCGCCTCGGTGAGATCGAGGAGCTGAGCGACCGGATCACGGTCTTCAAGGACGGACGGGTCACCGGGCGCCTGGAACGCGGCGGCTACACCCGGGACGATCTGGTGCGGGGAATCACCGGGAGCAATGCCGGACTGGGACCGCGGGCCGAGATCTCCCGGGTGGAGCGGGACGCCCCGGTGCTGTTCCGGGCCGCCCATCTGTCGGACGGCATGCGGGTGCGGGACGTCAGCTTCGACGTCCGCGCGGGCGAGATCGTCGGTCTGGCCGGGGTGGTCGGTGCCGGGCGGACGGAGACCCTCGGTCTGGTGTTCGGGGAAAGTCGGCCGATCAGCGGGTCGATGATGCTGGACGGCGGCCCCTACCGGGCGGCGAACGTCCGCGAGGCCATCCGGCAGGGGGTGGCCCTGGTCCCGGAGGAACGGCGTTCGCAGGCCCTGATCATGACCGATTCCGTGCGCGCCAACATCGCCATGGGCGCGTGGGGGTCCACGGTCACCCGCCGTCTCCTGCCGTTCGTGAGCGACCGCCGTGCCCAGCGCACCGCCCAGGACATGGTCGGCGCCCTGCAGATCAAGGCGCGGGACACCCAGGTCGCGGTGGGCACCCTGTCCGGTGGCAACCAGCAGAAGGTGGTGTTCGGCCGCTGGCTGGCCCGGGGTGCCCGGCTGATGCTGCTCGACGAGCCCACCCGGGGCGTCGACATCGGCGCCCGCCAGCAGATCTGGCAGACCATCGAGGATTTCGCCGCTGCCGGCAACGCCGTCGTCGTCGTGAGCTCCGAGCTCGAGGAGCTGTCCATCTGCCACCGCGTCGTGGTGATGGTCGAGGGCCGGACGGTGGGCGAGCTCGCCGGCCCCGGTGTCACCGAGGAGCAGATGCTCGCGCAGATCTACACCACCCGGACGAAGGAAGAGACCGCATGACCGACATCGCGCCCGTGCCCATCGTCGACTCCCGGAAGGGACGTTCCCCGGGGCAGTCCGCGACGCTGTTCATGGGCAAGTACGGTGCCCTCATCGTGCTCGCCCTGCTGGTGGTCGTGTTCACGATCATGGAGCCGAAGTACTTCCTGACCTGGGGCAACATCGTCCAGATCTTCAACCAGTCCGCGCTGGCGGCGATCGTCTCGTGTGGTCTGACGCTGGTGCTGGCGGCCAACCAGTTCGACCTGAGCGTGGGCAACACCGCCAGCCTGTCCGGCATCGCGGTGGCCGCCCTGCTCATCGCCGGGGTGCCGATCCCCCTCGCGATCCTCCTGGCCGTCTCCATCGGCCTCGTGGTGGGCCTGGTCAACTCCCTGCTGGTCACCCGGCTGGGGGTCAACGCCCTGGTGGCGACCCTCGGGGTGGGCAGTGTAGCGGTGGGTGCGAACTATCTGATCTCCGGCGGGGCGGCCCAGCCGTTCGGGGCGTACGTGCCGGAGTTCACCCAGATCTCGGTGGGCACCTGGCTCGGCATCCCGAAGAACGTCTACTACATGGTGGTGGTCGTCGCGGTGCTGTGGGTGCTGCTCAACCGGACCGTGCTCGGGCGCAACATGCAGGCGGTCGGCGGTAACGCCGAGGCCTCCCGCCTGGTCGGCGTCCCGGTGCGGGGGGTCACCACCTCGGCCTTCGTCATCTGTTCGATCTGTGCGGCGATCACGGGTGTCCTGCTGGCCGCCGTGGTCGGCAGCGGGCAGGCGACCGGTGGCGACGGGTACACCCTGCAGGCCTTCGCGGCGGCGTTCCTGGGCACCGCGGTCATGAGGGAGGGGCAGTTCCACATCCTCGGCACGGTGGTGGGGGTGATCACGGTGGCCACCGGGTTCAACGGGCTGGCCATCATCGGCGTGCCGGCCTTCGCCCAGTTCCTGTTCCAGGGTCTGGTCCTGATCGCGGCGGTGTCGTTCAGCACGGTCGCGCGCAAGCTGACCCGCGCCGGTTGACCCGACCGGTCCACTTACCTCCCCGTCCCATCGCAGCAGAGGATCACCCACCATGTCGAACGACCGGCCGCGCACCATCGCAGAACTGCTCGGGGAGGACGCACCCAAGAACTGGGGCAAGTGGGGCCCGGACGACGAGGTCGGCAGTCTGAACTACCTGACTCCGCAGGAGGCCCTGCGCGGCGCGGCGTCGATCAGGACGGGCCAGTCGTTCACCCTGCAGGTCCCCATCGGCCGTCCCGGCTTCCCGGATCCCGTGCATCCCAGCCGGTCCGCCGCGGTGCGGACGTCGGTGTCCGACGAGGGCTTCTTCCGGCGCGGCGCGGAGGAGCCGGCCAGCGGGCACCACTGGGCCGACGACCGGATCGACATGTTCCTGCAGGGGTCCACCCAGTACGACGCGCTCGGGCACCTCTGGTACGGCGGGCAGATCTGGAACGGCTACGACGCGATGACCACCGACGGCGAACTGCGCAAGGCCTCCATCCTGCCCATCGCCGAACGCGGCGTGGTCGGCCACGGGGTCCTGATCGACATGGCCCGCCACCACGGCAAGGACTCCCTGGAGCGTGGCGAGAGCTTCTCGCACGTCGACCTGCAGGAGGCCGCCCGCGCCCAGGGGGTCGAGATCCAGCCCCGCGACATCATCGTCATCCGTACCGGATGGCTGGGCAGCTACTACCGGACCACGCCGGAGGACTTCTACGCGGACTGGAACGAGCCCGGGCTGACCTGGTCGCGCGAGCTCGTGGAGTGGTTCCAGCGCATGGAGATCCCAAACCTGGTCACCGATCTCGTCGCCAACGAGGCGACCTGGCACGAGTCCGGGGTCGAGCTCCCCCTGCACAACGCGCTCATGCGCAACCTGGGTGTCGCCTTCACCGAGATCGTCTGGCTCGATGACCTCGCCGCGGCGTGCGCGGCCGACAACCGATGGGACTTCCTCTACACCGCGGCCCCCCTCAAGGTGCACGGGGCCAGTGGTGCGCCGGTGAATCCCGTCGTCATCCGCTGACATCGGCCGTTCTCCTCCCCGTGGACATCGTCGTGGGACGGAACGGGTGCGCCGGGTCAGACCGCGGTGTAGCCGCCGTCGACGGACAGGTCGGCACCGGTGACGTACGAGGCGGCGTCCGAGGCCAGGTAGAACACCGCGCCGGCGATCTCCTCGGGCCGGCCCAGGCGGCCCATCGGGGTGCCCTGCAACCAGACGTCGAGCCGCTCGGGGATGGCCCGGCTGCGGGCGGTCAGGGCGGTCTCGATGTAGCCCGGCGAGATGCTGTTCACCCGGACCCCGCGGGTGGCCCACTCCACGGCGAGCGACCTGGTCAGCATGATCACCGCCGCCTTGGAGGCGTTGTAGGTGGCCTGCGGCTGCGGGCGGTTGACCACGTGCCCGGACATGGAGGCGATGTTGACGATGGCTCCTGTTCCGGCCGCGAGCATGGCCCGTCCCTCGGCGCGGCACGAACGGAACATGCCCGTGGCGTTGACGTCCATCACGGTGGACCACTCGTCGTCCGTCACGGTCTCGGCGGCCGATCCGAGGTGCCGGATGCCCGCGCAGTTCACCGCGATGTCCAGTCGTCCCGCATCGGCGACGATCCGGTCGACCGCCCCGTCCACCGACCCGGTGGACGACACGTCCAGCGGCACGAACCGTCCGCCGACCTCCGCCGCAGCCGCCGCGCCGATCTCCGGGTCCAGGTCGCCGATCCAGACCTGGGCACCCGCCCCGGCCAGCAACCGGGCCGCAGCCAGGCCGATGCCGCCCGCGCCACCGGTGACCAGGGCGACCCGGCCGTCCACCCGGAACACCTGTGGTGCCGTCGGCCCCGTCATCGGGCCACCTGCGGGGTGATGAAGACCTTGTCGTACGTACCCGCACGCTGGGCGGCCAGCGCCTCGTCGAACCGTTCCAGCGGGAAGTCGCCCACCGTCAGCTCGTCGAGCGGCAGCTGATGGACCAGGTTGGCCGCCCGCCGATGGGTGAACGGGTTGAGCGCCGTACCCAGGATGGTGAGCTCGCGGGCGTAGATGTCGTGGGGGGAGATGCTGGCCCGGGCATCGGGATGGGCGACACCGAACACGAGCAGTCGGCCACCGCGGGACAGTGCCGGGATGGCCGTCTCCAGCACCGCCGCCGACCCGACCGCGTCGATCGCCGACGGGAAACCGATGCCCCCGCTGGCCTCCAGCAGCCGGTCGACCAGGCCGTCCTCGGTCGGATCCAGCACGATGTCGGCGCCCACCCGCTGGGCGAGATCCCGTCGACCGGAACGGCCCTCGACGGCGACGACCGGACCCACGCCGGCGCGTCGGGCGAGCATGAGCAGCAGCGCGCCCACCGGGCCGACCCCGAAGACCACCAGGGCGGACCCGGAGGCGGGCGCCAGCCGGTCCATCCCGTGGACGGCGCAGGCGAGGGGCTCGGTGAGAGCCGCGCGGCGGGCGTCCTGGGTCCCCGGTACGGGGTAGGCGATGGTCTCGTCGACGGCGAGGAACTCGGCCATCCCGCCGTCCAGGTGCACACCGGGGGCCCGCCGGTCCGGGCACATGTTCACCCGCCCGGACTGGCAGTGCACGCAGACCCCGCAGTAGTAGTGCGGTTCGACGCTGACCAGATCGCCCACCCGCACGGTGCGGACGGCCGAACCGATCTCGACGACCCGGCCGCCGATCTCGTGCCCGAGGGTCACCGGGGGGGCGCTGCGGTACTCCCCGTCCACGATGTGGGCGTCGGTGCCGCACACGCCCACGAACTCCGGCGCCAGCAGGACGTCCGTGGGGCCGACGGAAGGGATGGGGACGTCCTGCACGGTGACGCGGCGGTCACCCAGGTAGCGCGCTGCTCGCATACCGCGAACCTATCAGTTGTCCGCCTATTAGGATAAGTTGACATCTTGTAAGTACCACAGTCGGTACCACGATCGACGAAACGACGGGGCCCATGACGACCACCACCCTCGACCGCCTCCGGGACCACACCGGACGGTTCTCCATGCTGGCCATCGACCAGCGGGAGTCCCTCCGTCAGATGCTGACCGCGGGAGCGTCCACGCCCGTCGGGGACGCCGATCTGGTGGCGTTCAAGCAGCTCGTCGTGCAGACCCTGGCCGGGCACGCCAGCGCGGTCCTCGTCGACCGGCAGTACGGCGGCCCGGCCGCGGCGGCATCCACCCGGCCGGTCATCCTGGCCGCCGATCTGCTCTCCCAATCGGTGCCCGGTGGACCCGTGAACGTCGCCGAGCTCGACGAGGACGTCACGCCGGAGTTCGCCCGGGAGTTCGGTGCCGCGGCCCTCAAGATGCTCGTCCCGTGGGCGCCCGACGGCCGTGACCGGGCGATCGACCTGTCGGCCCGGTTCATGGACCTCTGTCGTCGTGCCGGGCTGCCGGGTGTGGTGGAAGGGGTCGTCCGACCCGACGACATCGCCTCCTGGACCGACGGCGACCGCAACGCCGCCCTCGTCACCGCAGCCCGCGATTTCGCCACCACGGCACCGGATCTCTACAAGGCGGAGGTGCCCTCGTACGGCGTCGAGAGCCCCGAGGAGATCAGCGCCGTGGCCCGGGCCATCACCGGCAGTGTCGACTGCCCGTGGGTGGTGCTGTCCTCGGGGGTGACCGCGGCGCGGTTCCCCGACGCCGTCCGGGCGTGTGTCGCCGGTGGGGCGCAGGGCTTCCTGGCCGGCCGGGCGATCTGGGCGGACGCCACCACCTCCGCCGATCCGCGCGGGTTCCTCGAGGGCGAGTCCACGCGCCGGCTCCGCGGGCTGGCCGCAGCGGAGCAGGCGTGAGCCTGGTGCGGCCCGACGTCGTCGTCGCCGGCCGCATCTGCATCGACCTGTACCCGATCCGCTCCGGTCTCGCCCTGGAGGATGTGCCGTCGTTCAGCAAGTCGATCGGGGGGAGCGCGACGAACGTCGCCGTCGCGGCCACCCGCCAGGGCCTGGACACCCTGTTGTTGACCCGTACCGGTGACGACCCGTTCGGTCGCTACGCCGTCCAGGAACTCGCCCGGTTCGGGGTGCGCACCGGCACCATCCGCCCGGTGCCGGGTATGCAGTCCGTCCTGACGTTCTGCGAGATGTTCCCTCCGGACGACTTCCCGCTGTACATCTACCGGAACCCCACCGCGCCGGACATGTACCTCGACCTCGACGACGTCCCGCTCGCCGAGGTCGCCGCGTCCCGGGTCTTCTGGGCCACCGCGACCGGGCTGTCCCGGGAACCCAGCCGTGCCGCGCACTTCGCGGCGTGGCGGGCCCGGGGTCGAGCGGCGCACACCGTGCTGGACCTCGACCACCGGCCGACCTTCTGGGACAGCGCAGAGGACGCGGCCGCGGCCGTCGGGCCTGCTCTCGACCTGGTGACCATCGCGATCGGCAACGCGGACGAGTGCGAGATCGCGGTCGGTGAGAGGGATCCCGACCGCGCGGCGGACGCCCTGCTGGAGCGGGGGATCGAGCTGGCCATCGTCAAGCGGGGTCCGAAGGGCGTGCTGGCCAAGACGGCCGACGAACGCATCGAGGTGCCGCCCATCCCCGTCGAGGTGGTCAACGGTCTCGGCGCCGGTGATGCGTTCGGAGGAGCGCTGTGCCGCGGCCTGCTCGAGGGTTGGCCGCTCGCGCGGACGATGCGCTTCGCCAACGCAGCGGGGGCCATCGTCGCCACCCGGTTCGAGTGCTCGACGGCCATGCCGACGGGGGACGAGGTCGACGCGTTCCTGGCCCGCCGGTCGATGGACGAGACGGGTGGCAGCGGTGGCTGATCGGAAGCGGGTGCTCGTCCTGGGGGCGACCGGAACGGTGGGCGGCGCGGCGGCCCGCCGGTTCCTGGCCGACGAGGAGTTCGAGGTCGTCGCGGTGTCCCGTCGCACCCCCGGGTACGCGCCGCACGAACGACTGCGCCATGTGGCCGTCGACCTGACGGACGCCGCGGCAGTGGCGGAGGCGGTCGGCTCCGTCGGCCCGATCACCCAGGTCGTGTATGCGGCCCTCTTCGAGCAGCCGTCCCTGGTCAGCGGTTGGACCGATCCGGCGCAGCGCGCCACGAACGACCTGATGTTCCGGAACGTCCTCGCCGGGCTGCGCGATTCACCGGTCGAGCACCTCTCGTTGCTCCAGGGCACGAAGGCGTACGGCTTCCACGTCGGTCGGATGCGGGTGCCGGCCAAGGAGTCCCAGCCGCGGGTCGAACACCCCAACTTCTACTGGCTCCAGGAGGACGCGCTCACCGCGGCGGCCGCCGAGCGCGGTCTCGGCTACACGATCTGGCGGCCGCAGGCCATCTTCGGCGACCAGATCGGCGTCGCGATGAACATGGTGCCGGTGATCGGCGCCTACGCGGCCATCCGGGCCGAGCTCGGGCAGCCCTTCTCCTACCCCGGCGGGCACCTGTATCCCGTCGAGGCCGTCGACGCCCGGCTGTTGGCGAACGCCATGCACTGGGCGGCCCGGGCCCCCGCGGCCCGTGACCAGACCTTCAACATCACCAACGGAGACGTGTTCGCCTGGCCGGACATCTGGCCCGCCTTCGCCGAGATGCTCGGCGTGCCGGTCGGACCCGACGAACGGCTGGGTCTGGCTACCTGGCTGCCCGAGCACGCCGACGTCTGGGACCGGGTGGTGCGCCGCCACGACCTGATGCCCACCACCCTGGATCAGGTGCTCGGTTACTCGCACGAGTTCGCCGACGAGATGCTCGCGTACACCCCGGACGGTTCGGTCCACCGGGCCCGGTCGGCTCCGTTGTTCATGAGCACGGTCAAGTTGCGGAAGGCCGGCTTCACCGAGGTGGTGGACACCGAGGAGATGTTCGCCGATCTGTTCGGGATGCTGCGCGCACGGCGGGTTCTGCCGTGACCGACGGGGTGCCCGACCTGGCCGTCAATCCGGGGGTGTGGATGACCGGTTGGCAACCCGACCGCGCACCGGCCCTGGTGCGGCGCATCGCGGCCATCGGCTACCGGCGCGTGGTGGTCGTGCTGCGCGATCCCCACACCTTCGATCCCGCGGGCGTCCGCGACCTGGTCGAGTCGGCCGGGCTGCGGGCGATGACGAACACCAACCAGGTCGCCGGTCAGGACATCTCGAGCGTGGACGCAGTGGCCCGGGAGAGCGGGATCGCCCGGATCCGGCGCGCGATCGAGCTGTCCGCCGAGCTGGGATCCGACCGCCTGACGGGCGTGCTGTACGGCGTGCTCGGCAGGGCCGGCGGCCCCGCCCCCCGCGCGGTGGTCGACCGCACGGCCCGGATCCTCGGTGAGCTGGCCGAGGAAGCGGCGGAATCCGGCGTCACCCTGCTCGTCGAGGTGGTCAACCGGTACGAGACGGCTTTGCTCAACACGGCGCGTCAGGCCATGGCCTTCGTGGAGGCCTCGGGTTCGGCACGTCTGGGAGTGCACCTCGACGTCTTCCACATGAACATCGAGGAGGACGACATGGTCGCGGCCGTCACCGAGACCCTCCCCCGGCTGGGGTATCTCGAGCTGGAGCAGAACCATCGCGGGGAGCTGCGTCGCGGGCACATCCCGCTGACCGATCTGCTCGCCGGCGTGCTGGACGCCGGTTACCGCGGTCGATTCGGGCTGGAGGCGTTCACCGTCTCGGCGCTCGCGCCGGACCATGCGACGGGCCTGGCCGTGTGGCGTGACGTGCTGGATCGCGACACCCGGATCGCGGAGGACGCCTACGCCCTGCTGGCCGAGGCGTGTGCCGCGGCCGGCAGGGCGTGAGGTCAGCTCTTCCAGACGGTCTTGAGATTGCAGAACTCCCGGATCCCGGCCGCGGAGAGTTCCCGCCCGACACCGGAGGCCTTGACACCGCCGAAGGGCAGCTCGGGGTAGGACGCGGTCATCCCGTTCACGAACACGCCACCGGCGGCCAGCGCCCGGACGAAGTGGTCCTCCTCGGCGGAGTCGTTCGTCCAGACCGCGGAGCTCAGCCCGAAGGTCGTGGCGTTGGCGACGGCGACCGCCTCGGCCGCGTCGGCGACCCGGAAGACCGTCGCCACCGGCCCGAAGGCCTCCTCGGCGTACAGGCGCATGGCCGGGGTGACGCCGGAGATCACCGTCGGCGGGTAGAACCAGCCGGGCCGGTCGGGACGAGTGCCGCCCACCGCGATGTCCGCCCCCTGCTGCCGGGCGTCGTCGACCAGGTCGGCCAGCTCGTCGCGCCCGGACTCGGTGGCCAACGGACCGACGTCGGTCGCCTCGTCGAGCGGGTCACCGACCGAGAGGGCGGCCATCCGCTCGGAGAAGGCGGCGAGGAACTCGTCGTGGACGTCCGCGTGCACGATGAAGCGTTTGGCCGCGATGCACGACTGCCCGCTGTTCTGCGTACGGGCCCTGACCGCGACCGCCGCGGCGGCCGCCACGTCGGCGCTCGGCATGACGACGAACGGGTCGGATCCACCGAGCTCCAGGACGACGTGCTTGATCTCGGAACCGGCGATGGCGGCGAGGGAGCGTCCCGCGGGCTCGGAGCCGGTCAGCGTCGCGGCCGCGATCCGCGGGTCACGCATCACCCGTTCCACCCCGGAAGCGGGGATGAGCAGCGAGGCGAACGACCCCGCGGGGAACCCGGCGCGCTCGAAGAGGGTGTCGAGGTAGAGGGCAGCCTGCGGAACGTTCGACGCGTGCTTGAGCAGGCCCACGTTGCCGGCCATCAGCGCGGGCGCAGCGAACCGGAGGGCCTGCCAGAACGGGTAGTTCCACGGCATGACCGCGAGCACGACGCCGATGGGTTCGTACCGGGTGCCCGCCGCCGACGCGCCCACCGACGACGGGTCGGACAGCCATTCCGGGGCCAGGAAGGACTCGGCGTGCTCGGCGTAGAACCGCATGCCGCGAGCACACTTGCCCACTTCGGCCCGCGACTGCGCGATCGGTCGACCGATCTCCACGGTGATCAGCCGGGCGAGCTCGTCGCCGTCGGCCTCGATCAGATCGGCGGCCGCGCGCATCCAGCCGGCCCGTTCGGCGAACGTACTGGCGGTCAGGGGAGCGACGGCCGCCGCCGCGGCGGCGATGCGGCGTTCGACCTCCGCCTCGTCGATCGCGTCGAACGTGCGCTCGACGATTCCGGTGGTCGGGTTGGTGGTGGCGATGGGCACGAGGACTCCTGGTGGTGGGCGGTCAGCCGGTTCGGGTGAGCAGGTCTCGGATCAGGTCCGGCGCAGGGCCGGAGGGGACGGGCAGGTCGCGCAGGCGCTCGTCGACCTCGCGTCGGTCGGGTATCCCGGATCGCCCGTCCACGGCGCGACAGGAGAGGGCGGCGGTGACGTTGGCGAAACGGATGGCCTCGGGGAGATCTCGGCCCAGGACGACGGCGGCGAGCAGGGCCCCGTGGAAGACGTCGCCGGCGCCCAGGCTGCTGAGCGGGACCACGGGCAGCGCCGGCGCGTAGGCGGCGGCGTCCCCGTCGAGCGCGAAGGATCCGCGGGCGCCGTCGGTCGCGACCACGGTCCGGGCACCGGCGTCGCGGGCCCGACGGGCGGCGGTCAACGGATCGGACCCCCCGAACCGTTCGAGCAGCACCGCGGCGGTGGGGACGTACAGGTCGATCATCCCGAGATCCAGGTCGGGAACCGGGTTGCCGTCGTCGAGCGAGATCCGTGCTCCGGTCGGGTGTCGGTCGGGGATTTCGCGCAGGGCCCGGTATCCGACCTTGTCGACGTGGATCCAGTCGAAGCCGCCCGGGACGGCGGTGGGTGTGGTCGCCGGCCGGGTGAGGATCGTGCGCGTGGCGCTGTCGGTGTTGACCACGACCACCGAGGCGCCCGTCTCGACGCCGCGGCGGACCTCGACGTGATCGGTTCCGACACCTTCGGCGGCCAGCCCGTCGAGCACCATCCGCCCGATCCGGTCGTCGCCGACCACGCCGGCGAAATCGACGTCCACCCCGAGCCGGGCCATGGCCACCGCCGCGGTGGAGGCGTTTCCGCCCCCGGCCAGCACGATGTGCTCGGCCTCCACGCGCTCGTCCTCACCCGGCAGTCGGTGCACGACGGCGATCGTGTCGAGCAGGAGGCTGCCCAGGCACAGCACCCGGGTCATCGCAGCGTCCCGGGGTCGGCGGGCCGGGTGGACGTGCCCCGCAGGTCGGAGCTGAGTGCGGTGCCCTCGGGATAGATGATGTGGACGTACTCGACACCGTTCCCGCGACTGTCGAACGCCACCCGGTGGGCCACCATCACCGCCGAGTCCGACGGCAGCTCCAGCAACCTGGCCTCGGCCGGGGTCGCGTGCCGGGCACTGACCGTCTGGGATCCGCCCACCAGCTCGATGGCGGCGACCCGGTGCAGCAGGTTGTACAGACTGTCCGTCTCCAGCTGCTCCCGGGTGAGGGTGATGCCCGGGGGGAGGGCCAAGAGCGAACGGGTGAGCACGACCGGGATGTCGTCGGCGTACCGCACCCGTTCCAGGTGCAGCAGGCGCGTCCCCGGTGCGATGTGCAGCTCGGCGGCGACCGCGGGTTCGGCCACCGTCTCCTCGAGGACGAGCACGGTGGTCCGCGGGACCCGGCCGGCGTCGACGAGGTCGCGGTAGAGGCTGCTGAGTCCGACCGGGCGGACGAGGCCACTGCGCAGGGCGAAGGCGCCGACACCGCGCTGGGAGTGGACGACCCCGTCGGTGGCCAGCCGAGCCATCGCCTGGCGCAGGGTCGGACGACTGACGCCGAGCGCCCGGGCCAGTTCGTTCTCCGGCGGGAGCGGAACGGCGGCGGGGTAGTGGCTCTCCTCGATGAGCCGCTTGAGCAGCTCGCTGCACTGCCAGTACAGCGCGGTGCCCCCGGTCCGCGTCGGCGGAGCGGCCGCCAGCTTCTCCAGCAGGACGGACTGTGGACTCGCCTCGGTCATCGGGCCTCCGCCATGTCGTCAGCTTATCAGTGTAACTTTACATCTTGTAAAGTCGGCCGACGGAGAGGCACCCCATGCGCATCGCTGTCATCCCAGGTGACGGTATCGGCCAGGAGGTCGTCCCGGCGGCGATCGCCTGTATCGACGCGGCCCTCGCGCGGCACGACAGCCGGGTGGACTGGGTCCACCACGACTGGGGGTCCGACCTGTACCAGCGGACCGGTGGCATGATGCCCGCCGACGGCATCGAGGTGCTGTCCCGACACGACGCCATCTTCCTGGGCGCGGTGGGGATGCCGGGGATCCCGGACACCGAGACGCTGTGGGGTCTGTTGATCCCGATCCGGCGCGAATTCCGCCAGTACGTCAATTTGCGTCCGGTGCGGGCACTGGCGGGGGTGCCCAGTCCGGTCGCCGGGGGTGACGGGATCGACATCGTGCTGGTCCGGGAGAACAACGAGGGCGAGTACTCCGAGGTCGGTGGCCGGACCTATCGCGGCCGGGCCGAGGAGGAGGCCATCCAGGTCAACGTCTTCACCCGGCACGGGATCGAACGGGTGGCCAGGTACGCGGTGGCGCAGGCCCGGCGGCGGCGCGGTCTGCTCACCTCGGCCACGAAGTCGAACGGGATCATCCACTCGATGCCGTTCTGGGACGAGGTCGTCGCCGAGGTGGCGGCAGGTACCCCCGAGGTCCGGCTCGAGAGCATCCTCATCGACGCCCTGGCGGCCCGACTGGTCCTCGACCCGGGTCGCTTCGACGTGATCGTGGCGTCCAACCTGTTCGGCGACATCCTGTCCGACCTCGCCGGTGCGATCGCCGGCTCCATCGGGGTGGCCCCGAGCGCCAACCTCAATCCGGAGCGGGAGTACCCGTCGCTCTTCGAGCCCGTCCACGGCTCGGCGCCCGACATCGCCGGGCGCGGCATCGCCAACCCCGTCGGTGCCATCTGGTCGGGAGCCATGATGTTGGAGCACCTCGGTCACGTCGAAGCGGCCGATGACCTGACCGCCGCGTTCCGGCGCGTCACCGCCGACGGCGTCCGGACCGCCGATCTGGGCGGCACCGCGACCACGAGCGAGGTGTCGGCGGCCGTCGTCGCTCAGTTGACTGCGTGATCTGAGGGACCGGCGATCAGCGTGCACCCGTGAGGGGGGCGGACGCCCCCGGTGCTGGTCCCTACCCGCCTACCGGGAACGCCCACCGTGCCCGTCACGGATCCACCCACGGGTACAGCCGGACCCGGCGGGGTCCGAGCAGGCTCATCGGGTCCAGGTAGTCGCCGTCGAGGAGTCGGGCGCCCCAGTGCAGGCAGGACGTCGAACAACCCGGGTGACCGTCCTGCAGGGTGCCCAGCACGTCGCCCGCCCGGACATCGGCACCCGCCGCGACCGAGGCCAGGACGGGCTCGTACGTGGTGCGCAGACCGGACGGGTGCTGCACCGACACGACCGGGCGACCGGCCACCGTGCCGGCGAAGGCGACCACCCCGTCACCGGCGGCCAGGACGGCCACCCCGGGACCACCGGCCAGGTCCACCCCCCGGTGCCCCGCCCCGTACCGGTGGGCCGGAGCCCGGAACGGGGTGAACACCGGGGCGCCCGGCACGGGCAGGACGAACGTGTCCTGGTCGCCCACCCCGGCCACCAAGGCCACGGCCGGGGGCGAGTTCCGGCCGGACGGGGCATCGGCGGGCGGGGTCAGGGAGGTCAGCAGCAGGCCGGCGACCGTCAGCACCCACGGGAGTCTCATCGGCCCAGGGTCGTCCGCGGGTCGAGCGGAGTCCCGGCGGCCCGGGAAATGGGGACGAGCCCGCGGCCTGGGGACAACTCGGCGCCGCTCGCGCCGGCGGTCCGAGCGGGGCGGTGGTCTCCGGTAGTCTGGAGCAGCTGCCCGTCTCCGGACGGGTTGACTTCGCACGTCCTGCTGCCGGAATCGAACGGTGGTCGGGCCCGTCCGGGCCCGCTCCGCCACTCGTCCACCCCGGCCGTCGCGCACCGAGGTCCTCTCCGCGGCACGATCCCCCGGGATCGGACCGGGGAAGGGCGATGCGCACGAGGGCGTCAGGGCCGCCGACCACCGGTCGACGGCGACAACCGAACCGTGTTCCCACGGTGTCGCGCCCACAGAGGTGCGGCCTGCGGGAGCCTGCCCAGAAAGGACGACCATGGCTGTCGTCACCATGCGCGAGATGCTGGATGCGGGTGTCCACTTCGGGCACCAGACCCGGCGCTGGAACCCGAAGATGAAGCGCTTCATCTTCACCGAGCGCAACGGCATCTACATCATCGATCTCCAGCAGACGCTGTCGTACATCGACCGCGCCTACGAGTTCATCCGCGAGACCGTGGCCCGCGGCGGCACGGTGCTGTTCATCGGCACCAAGCGCCAGGCCCAGGAGGCGATCGCCGAGCAGGCGACCCGCGTCTCCATGCCCTACGTCAACCAGCGCTGGCTGGGCGGCATGCTCACCAACTTCCAGACGGTGCACAAGCGTCTGCAGCGCCTCAAGGACCTCGAGGCGATGGAGACCTCCGGCGAGTTCGACGGCCGCACCAAGAAGGAGGTGCTGCTGCTGACCCGTGAGAAGGACAAGCTGAGCAAGACCCTCGGTGGCATCCGCGACATGGCCAAGGTGCCCTCCGCGGTGTGGATCGTCGACACCAAGAAGGAGCACATCGCCGTCGGCGAGGCTCGCAAGCTGAACATCCCCGTCGTCGCGGTGCTCGACACCAACTGCGATCCCGACGAGGTCGACTTCCCGGTCCCCGGCAACGACGACGCGATCCGCTCCGCCGCGCTGCTGACCAAGGTCGTCGCCCAGGCCGTCGCCGACGGTCTCATCGCCCGGTCCGGTGGCAACACCGGTACCCAGGCCGAGGAGCCGCTGGCCGAGTGGGAGCGGGAGATGCTCGCCGCCTCCGCCGAGGCTCCGGCCATCCCGGCCGACGCCCCGATCACCGACGTCCGGTCGGAGACCGAGGCCGGTGCCGTGGCCGAGAACCAGGTCCAGGCCGATGTCGCGCAGGGTGTCGCCGAGACCCCGGTCGACCAGCAGGGCGTCAACGCGTCCTGACGTGTCGCCGGGCCGGCCGCCCGGCACGCACCGCCCCGGGCGTCGTCGGCACACGCCGACGGCGCCCGGCGGTGCGACACCGCCTTCTCGGCCCGGTCGACCGGACCGCACCGACGAAGAGGTGACGCCCCCCGAGCGCGGGCCTCACCGCCCGCCCGCGACACTGGGGCCCGACGGGGCCCCCGGGGCGGGGCAGGAGTCACGTGGGCAACAGACGGCCCGCGAACAGCATCGCGCCAGGATCAACCACGATCGACCCAGCACCACGATCGAATACAGAAGGGCATGCGCCGACGATGGCGAACTACACCGCTGCAGATGTCAAGCGTCTCCGTGAGTTGACCGGAGCCGGGTTCATGGATTGCAAGAAGGCGCTCGAGGAGACCGACAGCGACTTCGAGAAGGCCGTCGAGGTCCTCCGGATCAAGGGCGCCAAGGACGTCGGGAAGCGCGCCGAGCGCACCGCCGCCGAGGGCATGGTGGCCGCCAGCGGCCACGCGCTCATCGAGCTCAACTCCGAGACCGACTTCGTCGCCAAGAACTCCGAGTTCCAGGAGCTGGGCGCGAAGATCGCCGAGGCCGCCGCCGGGCTGTCCGGCCAGGTCGACGTGGCCGCCGTGCTGGCCGCCCCGCTCGACGGTGGCACCGTCGAGCAGGCGATCGCCGCCCTCTCGGCCAAGATCGGCGAGAAGCTCGTCCTCAACCGGGTCGCCCGCTTCGAGGGCGACACCGCCGTGTACCTGCACAAGCGGTCCGCCGACCTGCCGCCGTCCATCGGCGTGCTCGTCGCCTACACCGGCACCGGTGACGAGGCCCAGGAGACCGCCCGTGGCGCGGCCATGCAGGTCTCCGCGCTCAAGGCCCGCTACGTCTCCCGGGACGCCGTCCCGGCCGACGTGGTCGAGTCCGAGAAGCGCATCGCCGAGGCGACCGCCCGCGAGGAGGGCAAGCCCGAGGGTGCCCTGCCGAAGATCGTCGAGGGCCGGGTGAACGGCTTCTACAAGGAGTCCGTCCTGGTCGAGCAGGCCTCGGTCCGCGACAGCAAGCAGACCGTCGGCAAGCAGCTGGCCGACGCCGGCGTCGCCGTCACCGACTTCGTGCGGTTCGAGGTCGGCACCGCCTGATCCACCCGCCGGGGCACGCCCCGGTGCGATCCGGTCCGCCGTCACCCGCCCACCAGGGCGGGCGACGGCGGGCCGGGGCGGTAACCGTCGCGCAGCAGGTGGGCGCGAGGGGCACGAGGCGAACGCAGGACGAGGGGAGCACTCCATGGGGCAGTCCGACGCGAACGAGTCCGGGGCCGGTCGCACCGACGGCGGCGCCACCGCGGAAGGCGCGGCGACCACCGTCACCGACCGCCCGGCCTTCCGCCGGGTGCTGCTCAAGCTCGGCGGCGAGATGTTCGGCGGCGGTTCCGTCGGCGTCGACCCCACCGTGGTCAAGGAGGTGGCCCGGCAGATCGCCGAGGTCGCCGACAGCGGTGTGCAGGTCGCGGTGGTCATCGGCGGCGGCAACTTCTTCCGCGGCGCCCAGCTCTCCGAGGAGGGCATGGACCGGGCCCGTTCGGACTACATGGGCATGCTCGGCACCGTGATGAACTGCCTGGCCCTGCAGGACTTCCTGGAACGCGAGCACGGCCTGGACACCCGGGTGCAGACCGCGATCACCATGGGGCAGGTCGCCGAGCCGTACATCCCGCGCCGCGCCATCCGGCACCTGGAGAAGGGCCGCGTGGTCATCTTCGGCGCCGGGGTCGGCATGCCGTACTTCTCGACCGACACCACCGCCGCGCAGCGCGCGCTGGAGATCGACGCCGAGGTCGTGCTCCTGGCCAAGGGTGTCGACGGTGTCTACGACAGCGATCCGAAGACCAACCCGGACGCGACCATGTTCGCCGAGATCACCCACCGCGAGGTGCTCGAGCGCGGCCTCAAGGTGGCCGACGCCACCGCGTTCAGCTTGTGCATGGACAACGCCATGCCCATCATCGTGTTCAACCTGTTGCTGGACGGCAACATCGGGCGCGCGGTCCGTGGCGTGCCTATCGGCACCCTGGTCGCCACGCCCGCCACCCGAGAGGATCAGTCGTGATCGACGAAGCCATGTTCGACGCCGAGGAGAAGATGGAGAAGGCCGTCACCAAGGTGAAGGAGGATCTGTCCACGCTCCGCACCGGGCGGGCCAACCCCAACACCTTCGGTCGGGTCACCATCGACTACTACGGCGCGCCGACCCCGCTGACCCAGATGGCCACCATCACCATCCCCGAGGCGCGGATGGCGGTCATCAAGCCCTACGACGCCAGCCAGCTGACCGCGATCGAGAAGGCCATCCAGCAGTCCGATCTCGGGGTCAACCCGGGTAACGACGGCGTCGTCATCCGGGTGGTGTTCCCGCAGCTGACCGAGGAGCGCCGCCGCGAGCTCGGCAAGTCCGCCCGGGCCAAGGGCGAGGACGCGCGGGTCTCCATCCGCAACATCCGCCGCCGCACCAAGGAGGAGCTGGACCGCATCGTCAAGGACGGTGAGGCCGGCGAGGACGAGGGTGCCCGCGCGGAGAAGGAACTGCAGACGCTCACCGACAAGTACATCGCCTCGGTCGAGGATCTGATCAAGAACAAGGAAGCCGAGCTGCTCGAGGTGTGATGAGCCAGTCGCCGCTGGGGCCGACCGGGGACGGCCCGTCCGCCACCGCTGCTGCGGCCCGGCCCGCCTCGCGGGCCGGTCGCAACCTCCCCATGGCGATCGCGGTCGGGCTGGGGCTCGGCGTGGTCATCGTGGCGACCCTGTTGTTCTTCCGCCCGGGCTTCGTCGTCATCATCGCCGCTGCGGTCGCCGCGTCGGTGTGGGAGCTGCGGATCACGCTGGCCTCCCGGGGGATCACCCTGGCCTGGGTGCCGGTCGCCGTCGGATCGATCGCGACCATCGTCCTGGCCTGGCCCTACGGGCACGCAGCCCAGGCCGCCGGCATCGCCCTCACCGCGCTGGCCTGCATGGCCTGGCGCTTCCGGGGCGGAGCCGACGGGTACCTCACCGACGTCGGCGTATCGGTCTTCCTGGCCGTCTACCTCGGACTCTTCGCCTCGGCCGCCACCCTGATGGTCGCGGCGCCGGACGGCTCGGCCCGGGTGCTCACGTTTCTCATCGTGGTGGTCTGCTCCGACACCGGCGGGTACGCCAGCGGGGTGTTCTTCGGCAAGCACCCGATCGCTCCGACGATCTCCCCGAAGAAGTCCTGGGAGGGGTTCGCGGGGTCGGTCGCCGTCGCCATGACCGGTGGGGCGCTGTCCGTCGGCCTGCTGCTGCACGCCCCGTGGTGGCAGGGGCTGCTGCTCGGCATCGTGCTGGCCGTCACCGCCACCGGCGGGGACCTCGCCGAATCACTGATGAAGCGCGATCTCGGCGTCAAGGACATGGGCACCCTGCTCCCCGGGCACGGCGGCATCATGGACCGGCTCGACTCGCTGCTGCCGTCCGCGGTGGTCTGCTGGATGCTGCTCGCCGTATTCGTCCCGGTGACCGGCTGACCGGTCGACCGGCTGAGGGAGACCGGTGACCGGCTGAGCCGTCGACCGACCGACCGGCCCGCCGGCCCGACTGGCAGGATCGGCGCGATGAGCCCCGCACCCCCGATCGTCCTGCTCCACGCGTTCCCGCTGGACAACAGACTCTTCGACGGTGCCCGCTCGCTGCTGAGCGGCCGCCGGCTGATCACCCCGGATCTGCGCGGGTGCGGCGACGCCGGCCCGGTGGAGCCCCACGACACCCCCTCGATCGCCCTGCTGGCCGATGACGTCGTCGCCGGGTGGGACCGGCAGGGGCTGGAGTCCGTGATCCTCGGCGGCGTCTCCCTCGGTGGGTACGTGGCGCTGGACATCGTGCGCCGGCATCCCGGTCGGGTGGCCGGGCTCGTGCTGGTGGACACCCGGTCCGGTGCCGACGACGACGCGGGCCGGCAACGCCGGGAGGACGTCGCCGCGCGGGCGGACCACGGCGACCGGGCCACCGGGGAGGACGCGATCGCCCCCCTGCTGGGGGACGGCGTCGACGGGTCCTGTCGTCGCGAGCTCGCGGCCATCGCCCACGCCGTGCCCGCGGCGACCGTCGCCTGGTTGCAACGTGCCATGGCCTGCCGCCCCGATGCCGACGCCGTGCTGCGGACGGTGGGTGTGCCCGTGCTGGTCGTGGTGGGGGAGCAGGACTCCGTCACGCCGGTCGCCGAGGCGGCCCGGATGGCCGCTCTGGTGCGGGACGGCGGGGGGTCGGCCACCCTGGTCGTCGTCCCGGGTGCGGGACATCTGACCCCGGCCGAGGCTCCGGCCGTATTCGTCGACGCGCTGGTGCAGTGGGTGGACGAGCACTGGTCCTGACCGCGACAGGTCCGGGCCGAAGTGCCCTGGGGTCTGTGGGGCTGCTGTGGCAGGGTGTGCGCCATGACTGACACCCCCCACCCAGACCAGGTGTCCGGTTCCACCACGGCGACCAGCGGTGCCTTACCGGGCTATCCCACCGACCACGCCGCCTACCCGGAGGCGGCAGGGCAGGCGGTGACCATCCGGGGGCTGCGCAAGTCGTTCGGTCAACGGGTGGCCGTGGACGATCTCGATCTCGACGTCCCCCGGGGATCCTTCTTCGGTCTGGTCGGCCCGAACGGCGCCGGGAAGACGACCACGCTGTCGATGGTCACCGGTCTGCTGCGGCCGGATTCCGGCCGCATCTTCGTGGCCGGGGTGGACGTGTGGGGTGATCCGGTCGGCGCCAAGGCGCGGATGGGCGTGCTGCCGGACGGCCTGCGCCTGTTCGAGCGGCTGTCCGGCCCGGAGCTGCTCAGCTATCTCGGCCGGCTGCGGGGCATGCCCGCCGAGACGGTGACCTCCCGGGCGACCGAGCTGCTGCACGTGCTGGATCTCGACGAGGCCGGCGGCAAGTTGGTCGCCGACTACTCCACCGGCATGCGCAAGAAGATCACCCTGGCCGCCGCGCTGCTGCACTCCCCGCCGGTGCTGCTGCTCGACGAACCGCTCGAGGCCGTCGATCCGGTGTCCGCCCGCATCATCCGCACGGTGCTGTCGCGCTACACCGGCGCCGGCGGCACCGTCATCTTCTCCAGCCACGTCATGGCCCTGGTCGAGGGGCTGTGCTCACACGTGGCGGTGATGAGCCGCGGCCGGCTCGTCGCCTCCGGGCCGCTCGCCGAGGTGCGCGGCTCGGCGTCGAGCCTGGACGACGCGTTCATGCACCTGGTCGGCGCCGACGAGGTCGGAGAGGGGGGACTGTCGTGGTTGGGGTCTTCGCAAGCCTGAAATGGCGGCTGGTGACGAGCCGGCTCCGGGCCTCCCGGGGCGGCGCACGGGTCGGCATCGTGATCCTGCTGGTCCTGGCCGTGCTCGTCCTGGGCTTCGCCGCGTTCGGTCTGGTGCTGTTGCGGTCGGTGCCCGATGTCGCCGTCGTCCTGGTCGTCACCCTGTTCACCCTGCAACTGGTGGGCTGGGTGCTGACACCGCTCATCGCCTTCGGCGTCGACGAGACGGTCGACCCGGCGCGCTTCGCCCTGCTGCCCATCCGGATGCGGGACCTGCAGCGCGGTCTGCTGACCTCCTCCCTCATCGGCTATCTCCCTGCGGCGAACGTCATCGTGCTGCTCGGGGCCGTGGTGGCCCTGTCCGCACCGTGGTCGGTGCTGCCGGTCGCGCTCGTGTGCGCCGTCCTGCAGCTGCTGACCTGTGTGGTGCTGTCCCGGGCGGCGTCCACCGCGATGTCCACCCTGATGGAGAGCCGCCGCGGTCGGGACCTCGGCATGGCCGTCGGCTTCGGCATCTTCGTCCTCTACCTGGCGCTGTCCTGGCTGCTGAACAGCGGCGGCGGGTCCGGTGTCCAGTCCGGGGTCGAGAAGGCGGCCGGCATCTTCGGCTGGCTGCCGTCGGGCAGTCTCGCCCTGCTGCCCCAGCTGGTGGCCACCGGCCAGTGGGGACGCGTGGCCCTGGCGGCGGTCATCGGTGTGGCCCCCCTGGTGCTCGGCTGGATCTGGTGGCGCCGGGCGCTGGTCACCACGTTGACCACCGTGTCCTCGAGCACCGAGAGCTCGGCCCCGTCCGGTGCGTCCCACGACACGTCCGTCGGTGGCGGCGTGGCCGGGACGGCCCGGGTGGTCGCCGGCCGCGACCGGTTGCTGATGTGGCGCGATCCGATGCGACGCATGCCGTGGCTGATGATCGGGGTGCTGATCATCGCGTGGCCGTTCTTCGTCGCCCGCGGGCCCGGCGGTGTCTACGCCGTCGCGTTCGGCGCGCTGCTGATCGGCACCCAGTCCGCCAACCAGTACGGGGTGGACGGCTCCGGGCTCTGGCTCCACCTGCAGACGATCGCCGACCGCGCCCGCGCCCGCGGGGAGAGCGTCGGGCACGTGGTCGCCGCGTTCCTCCCCGGAACGGTGCTGGTGCTGGTCGCCCTGGCCCTGCAGGCGACGGTGTACGACGCGTGGGACAAGGTCCCCGGTGCCCTCGGTCTCGCGCTGGGCGTCATGCTCGGCGGGGCTGCCGCGTCGACCTACATCGCCGCGGTCATCCCGTACGCCATGCCGCAGAGCCGCAAGTCGATGTTCGCCTCCAGCGTCCCCGGGCAGAAGGGGCGGACGACCCGCGCCACCCTCGCCATCCTCGGTATCGGCCTGCTGGTGGGCGTCCCGGCCGGTATCGCCGTGGTGCTGTCCCTGGTGGTGGCTCCCTGGTGGGGCTGGGTGGCCCTGGTCCTCGGGCCGGTGTGCGGGTTCCTCGCACTCGACCGGCTGGTCAAGGTGAGCGCTGATCGTTACCTGCAGAACGGGCCGGAGATCCTGGCCACCGTCGCCGCGGGCGACCGCAGCTGAGCCGGGCGGTCGGTCACCGGACATCCGGTGGCCGACCACCCGACTCCGGCCGGCCGGCAGGCGGGCCGATCGTCAGGCCCGGCCGGTCCGGCGGGATGTCAGTGCCGACCCCGTGCCCGGTCCGCGAACGAACGCCCCTGCTTGCGCTTGCCCTCGGGCTGGGCGGACCGGTCGAGCGGCCGGGACCCGGCCGGGGCCGGACGGGAGTCGTGCTCGACCTCCGGATCGTCGATCTCCGGCTCGACCTCGCTCGCCTCGGTCGGATCCGGGTCGACCCCGGTGTCGGTGGCTGCGGCCGGGGCGGCAGCATCCGCCGCCGTCGTGCCCGTCTCCTGGACCGGCCCGGCGGCGGCCCTCTCCAGCTCGTCGCTGAACGGCAGTGCGCCCTCCTGGAAGTCCCGGCCGCGGCCGGTCGGGCGGGCGGCGGGATCGGCGGGGAAGTCCCCGGTGACCGGGCGGGCGGCCTCGGTCGGCGGGGCGGCCACCAGGTCGGGTGCCGACGCCACGTGGCCGTCGATCATGCCCAGGTGGCCGCGCAGATCCTGCATCTGCTGCAGCAGCGTGGACCGCAGATCGGTGAGGGCGATGACGGCGTCGTCCGCCTCGTGCACCCGCTGGGCGGATTCCGCGGTGGCCCGCCGGACCAGCTCGGTGGAGTGATCGGTGGCGTCGCGCACCAACCGGTGGGCGTGGTCGGTGGCTTCCCGCACCAGTCGCTCGGCCTCCGCCGTGGCCGTCTCCACCCGGTGGTGGGCGTCGGCGACGGACAGCTCCTCGCGCTCGGTGAGCCGGGTGTGGAACTCCGCCCGCCGCGCCTGGCTGGCGATCTCGAAGTCCTCGTCGACCTGGGCGCGGCGCGCCGTGCCCTCCGCGTCCAACCGGTCCCGCTCGGCGGTCGCCGTGGCGGTGAGGGTGTCGGCCTGGGTCCGCGCGGAGGTGAGCAGGTAGTCGGCCTCGGCGTGGGCCCGGTCCATCGTCTGCTGGGCCTCGGTGCGGGCGGCGAGCAACGTCGCCTCGGCCTCGGCGCGGGCCGCGCCGAGGGTCGCCTCGGCCTCGGCCCGGGCGGCGCCCACGGTCTGCTGGGCCTCGGTGCGGGCCGCATTCAGCGTCCGCTGGGCCTCGCCGCGGGCGTCGCCCAACGTGCGGTCGGCCTCCGCGGTGGCCGAGGCCAGCGCGGACTCGGACTGCTGTCGGGCGGTCAGCACGAGCGCCTCGGATTCCTGCCGGGCCTGCGCGCGGGTCGCCTCGGCCTCGGCGCTCGCCTCGCCGACCAGGTCGCGGACCTGCTCGGCCAGCTGCCGGCGGGTGCGCTCCCGCTCGTCGTCGAACGACTCCTTCTCGGCGGCCTGCGCGGTCAGCGCGGCGGTGAGCTCGGCCCGCAGCGAGGTGGCGTCGGCGGCGGCGCGGGTGCGGATCTCCGTCGCCTCCTCCTCGGCGATGCGGATCATCCGCTGCATGCGGTCGGACAGACCGGCCATCGACACCGGTTCGCCGGCCTGGCGGTCCAGCTCGGCGCGGAATTCGTCGGCCTGTCGCTGGGCCGCGGCCAGCTGGTCGGTCAGCTCGGTGAGCCGCAGGGAGGTGGCGTCCCGGTTGGCGGTGGCGATCCGGAGGTCGTACTCCAGCCGTTCGAGATGGGAGGTGACCTGTTCGGTGTCGAAACCCCGCCGCACGACGTCGAAGGGAGCCTGGGCGGGAAGCCAGTCGCTGGAGCTCATGCCCCCATCGTTCCACCCCGTG
Source organism: Nakamurella flavida (assembly GCF_030811475.1). NCBI lineage: Bacteria > Bacillati > Actinomycetota > Actinomycetes > Nakamurellales > Nakamurellaceae > Nakamurella > Nakamurella flavida. The sequence goes on along the minus strand of NZ_JAUSQV010000001.1, from coordinate 810,010 downwards.
GGGCCGGGCCGGGGAAGGCAGGCCGCAGGACGGCGTCAGCCCGCGGCGCCGGTCCCCACCTGGTCGGTCCGGGCGGGCTGGACGAGCTCGACCAGCACCCCGCCGGCGTCGCGGGGGTGGACGAACAGGATGCGCGACCCGGCGGTGCCGAGGCGGTCGGTGTCGGACAGCAGGCGCATCCCCCGGGCCCGGAGTGCGCCGGCGGCCGAGCCGATGTCGGACACCCGGTAGGCCAGGTGGTGCATGCCGGGCCCCCGCGAGGCCAGGAACCGCCCCACCGGTGAGTCCGGCGAGGTCGGGGCGAGCAGCTGGACCCGGGTGCCGCCGTCGAAGGCGATCATCACCTCGACGACGCCCTGCTCCACGTTCTCCTCACGGTGCTCGAGGCGCCCGCCGAGCACCGCCGTGTGCAGGTGCACCGCGGCGGTCAGGTCGGGCACGGCCAGGCCGATGTGGTCGACACCGACGATGCCGGGCAGAGCGGCGTTCTCGACCGGCCCGTCCACCGTCTGCATCATCGGCCCACGATAGCCACGCGCACCGGCCCGGGGACGTGCGCGAGGGTCACGGCGACGGGTCGCCCGGGTGCGACGGTCGGTTCTGCGTGTCCCGGTGGGCACCCCCGGCCGCCGGCGGGCACACTCGACGAAGTGGACCCCGACACCCGGACGATCGTGGCCAGCGGGGTCGTCAAACGCTACGGCCCCCTGGTCGCCGTGGACGACGTCTCCCTGTCGGTGCGGCGGGGCGAGTTCTTCGGCATCCTCGGCCCCAACGGAGCCGGGAAGACGACGCTGCTGGAGATCATCGAGGGGCTGCGCAAGCCCGACGCGGGCACGGTCACCGTCCTGGGCCTGCCCTCCTGGCCCCGGGACCAGCGGCTGCTGGGCCGGATCGGTGTGCAGCTGCAGGCCAGTTCGTTCTTCGAACGGCTGACCGCGGGGGAGCAGCTCCGCACCTTCTGCGCGCTGTACGGCCGACCGGCGAGCCGGGCGACGGAGCTGCTGGAGCTGGTCGGCCTGCAGGACAAGGCGGGCGTGCGGGCCGAGAAGCTGTCCGGCGGGCAGGCGCAGCGGTTGTCCATCGCGTGCGCTCTGGTGCACGACCCGGAGGTCGTCTTCCTGGACGAGCCGACCGGTGCCCTGGACCCGCAGGCCCGTCGGAATCTGTGGGACCTGTTGCGCGCCATCAACACCCGGGGAGCGACCGTCGTGCTGACCACCCACTCCATGGAGGAGGCGCAGACCCTGTGCGACCGGGTGGCCATCCTGGACGGCGGCCGGGTGCTGCAGCTGGGCACACCGGCCGAGCTCATCCGGGCGCTGGACGCCCCGGTGCGGATCTCCTTGGCCCCCGGGGTGCTGTCGGGGGACGGGGCCCGGGAGCTGGTCGGACCGGTCGATGCCGAGGTGGTGGTCGAGCAGGACGGGGCGGGGACGGCGCTGGTCACCCGGCGGCCCGCGCCGGTGCTCGCCGCGCTGGCCCGGGCGGACGCGCTGACCGGGTTGCAGGTCCAGGGGGCCAACCTGGAGGACGTCTTCCTGGCCCTGACCGGACGGGAGTACCGCGCGTGAGGGTGTTCGCCGCGCTGGCCCTGGCCATGGTCAAGGGATTCTTCCGCGACCGGCTGTCGCTGTTCTTCTCGATCGTCTTCCCGCTGTTCTTCATCATCGTGTTCGGCGCGGTGTTCACCGGGGGCGGTGCGGCCCGGGTCACCGTCCTGGAGGTCGGCAACGTGGCCGTCGTCGACGCCTTGCCCGCCTCCGCGCGCACCGGACTGGACGAGGCCGTGGAGATCCGCGGCGCGGCGTCGATCGACGATGCGCTGACCGCCGTCCGGCGGGGGGATGCCGGGGCTGCCATGGAGCAGCGCGGCCAGGAACTGGTCCTGTACTTCTCCTCCGCCGACCCGGTCACCGCGGCCACCGTGCAGGGCATCTTCGCCGGGTTCGTCGACCAGGTGAACATCGTGACCTCGGGCATCCCGCCGACGTACACGTTGACCTCCCGGCAGGTCGAGGACGATGCGCTGCAACCGATCCAGTTCGTCGCCCCGGGGATGATCGCGTACGGCGTCGCGGTCGGTGCGACCTTCGGCGCGGCGATGATGCTGATCACCTGGCGGGAGAAGCGGGTGCTCCGTCGCCTGCGGCTGGCGCCGATCCGCACCTCGACGGTGGTCGCCGCCCGGGTGGTGGTGTCGCTGACCGTCGCGCTCGTGCAGCTGGCCATCTACGTCGGGGTGTCCGTGCTGCCGTTCCTCGGGCTCCGGCTGTCCGGCGCCTGGTACATGGCCGTCCCGCTGGTCCTGGCCGGGACCCTCGCGTTCCTGTCCATCGGGCTGCTCGTCGGCGCGGTGGCGAAGACGTCCGAGGGCGGGGCCGGGCTGGTCAACCTCATCACCCTGCCGATGGCGTTCCTGTCCGGCGCGTTCCTGCCCATCGACACCGCCCCGGGCTGGCTGACGGTGCTGTCGAAGGCGCTGCCGATGGGCTATCTCGTGGAGGGCATGAAGGACGTGATGGTGCGCGGGGAGGGCCCGACGGCGGCGCTGCTGCCCATCGCGATCCTGCTCGGCTTTGCGGCCGTGCTCACGGCGCTCGCCACCCGGGTGTTCCGCTGGGACGCGGCCTGAGAGTGCGTGCCGGTCAGGCGAAGTCGCCGGAGGCCCGCCGCACCTTGGTCAGCAGGCCGGAGAGCTGGACGAGCTCGGACGGGTCGAGCCCGACGAAGCCGAAGTCGGACGCGGTGACCGCGACGGTGGCCGCGGCCAACCGTTCCCGGCCGGTGTCGGTGAGTTCGACCAGGGTGGTGCGTCGGTCGTTCGGGTGGGGCAGGCGGCGGGCCAGGCCCTCGGCCTCGAGTCGGTCCACGATGTTGGTGATCGACGTCGGGTGCAGCTGCAGCCGCTCGCCCATCAGTCGCATCGGCAGCGACCCACGCTTCGAGAACGACAGCAGCACCAGCGCCTCGTAGCGGGCGAAGGTCAGGTTGTGCGGCCGCAGCCGTTCGTCCACGCTGGCCTGCAGGATCTGCTGCACCCGCATGATGTTGGTGACCGCCTCCATCGAGGCGTTCGGTCCGACGCGTTCGGCCCACGTCTCCGCGGCCTTGGCGATCGGATCGAACGGCAGGGCAGGCGATCCCGAGGTCATCGGAGCACCGTAGCAAGCGGCCGGCCGGGGACGATCCCGGCCCGGCTCAGGGTCGCGTCAGCGTCAGCACCGTGATGTCCGGCGGTGCCCCGACCCGGACGGGCGGACCCCAGAACCCGATGCCGCGGGAGGTGTAGAGCCAGGTGTTGTCGTGGCGGCTCAGCCCCCACAGCACTTTCTGCTGGGCGAGCACGGCGTAGTGGAAGGGCCAGATCTGGCCGCCATGGGTGTGCCCGGCCAGCTGCAGGTCGACATCGGCCGCGGCGGCCGCCCCGACCTGCCGCGGCTGGTGGGCCATGAGCACGACGGGCTCGCCGTCGGCGCGATCGGCCAGCGCGGTCTGCAGGTTGGCCGGATCGCCGTTCTCCTCGCCGGTCCAGTCGTTGATGCCGGCGATGCGCAGGGAATCCCCGCCGCGGCTGACACCCACCGAGGAGTTGTGCAGCACGGTGATGCCCAGGGTCGGCAGGTGCCGCATCCATTCGCCCGCGCCGGAGTAGTACTCGTGGTTGCCGGTGGTGAAGAACGTGCCGTCGACGCTGGTGAGTCCGGCGAGAGGGGCGACGCTGTCGCTGAGCGCGGCCACCGACCCGTCCACCAGGTCGCCGACCAGGGCCACCGCGTCGACCTGCTCGGCGTTGACCGCGGCGACGACCCGCTCGGTGAACGCCCGACCGTTCAACGCACCCAGGTGCAGATCGGTGACCACCGCGATGCGGTACCCGTCCAGACCGGCGGGCAGCCGGGTCAGCGGTACACCCTGCCGCAGCACCCGGACGTCGGTGGACAGCGCCTGGGTCATGCCCCAGCCGACGGTCGCGGTGGCCGCCACCCCGGCACCGACGGCGATGCCCCGGGACACCAGCAGTCGCCGCCGCGGGTCGACCGGGGCGCCGTCGTGGGACGACCGGGCACGGGAGCGCCGCACCACGAGCACCACCAGTCGGACCAGCTCACCGACCAGCAGGGCCAGGAACAGGTACAGCACCATGGCCAGCCAGACGTTCCCGACGCCGTGCAGCAGGGTGATCTGGCTGAAGGCGGCCGACCGTTGCGTGCTCACCGCGGTGAGGAAGACGGCGAACAGCACGCCCAGCACGACCGCGCCCCCGACGCGCCAGCGGCGTGACGTGCCGGTCGATCGGACCAGCCGGAACCAGAGGTAGACGTGCCCGACGAGCAGCAGGCCGCCGAGGCCGAGGAGGAAACCCACGGTCAGCGGGCCCGGATGGCGCGGTGCGGGCAGGCGGACGGGCGGTCGATCGGGATGGTCGGCACGTGATCACGCTACCGAGTCGCCGCGCCACCCCCGGTCCGGCGGACGGACGCGGGTCGGCCCGCCCCCCTCATCTGCCTCCCTCCCGCGGCGTCGGATCTCCTCGTGTCCGGGCCCGAGGGAAGCGCAGGCTGCTCCAGGGGAGGGGACGGCCCGGTCGCCCGGGCGTCCGGCCGGGTCGGTCTCGCCCGCAGCGAACGGCCCCGGGGGCGTCGGGCCCGCGTGGGAGGATGACGGCATGACTCGACCGGATTCGCGCCGCCCGGCGGCCGTCCCCGCCGCCTTCGCCGGCGCCCTGGATCTGTCCTCGCTCAAGCGCCCCGCCCCGACCGCCGCACCCGCGTCCGCAGCGCCCTCGGCCGGTGCGGCGCCGGCCGGTGGCGCCGCACCGGCGGGACGATCGCCGTACGTGGTGGACGTGTCCGAGGCCGATTTCGGCGAGATCATCCAGGTCTCGAACGACGTCCTCGTCGTCATCGATCTGTGGGCCACGTGGTGCGAACCGTGCAAGCAGCTCTCGCCCGTGCTCGAGCGCCTCGCCGCCGCCGGTGGGGGGTCGTGGATCCTGGCCAAGGTCGACGTGGACGCCAACCCGCGCATCGCCCAGGCCTTCGGCGTCCAGTCCATCCCGACGGTGGTCGCGGTCGCCGCGGGCCAGCCGGTCGACGCGTTCAACGGTGCCCTGCCCGAACCCGAGGTGCGGACGTGGATCTCGGGTCTGCTGGACGCCCTGCGCGAGCGGCTGCCCGGCATCGCGGCGGCCGAGGCCGCGGCGGGGGGAGCCGTCGAGCCGGCCCCGGAGCCCGAGGACGAACGGTTCACCGCCGCCGAGGACCTACTGGGCGAGGGTGACTTCGTCGCCGCCCAGCGGGCCTACCAGGCCATCCTGGACGCCGAGCCGGCCAACGAGCAGGCGAAGGCGGCCCTGGCCCAGGCGCAGTTCCTGGCCCGGGTCGACGCCCACGATCCGGCCGTCGTCGAGCGTGCCGACGCCGATCCGACGGATGCGGCGGCGCAGCTGGACGCCGCCGACGTGCAGCTCGCCGGGGGTGACATCGCCGGCGCGTTCGATCGGCTCATCGCCTCCGTGCGCCGGTCCGCGGGTGACGAGCGGACGGCCGCCCGGGAGCGGTTGCTGTCGCTGTTCGCGCTGTTCCCCGCCGACGACGAGCTCGTGGTCAAGGCCCGACGGGCGCTGGCAGCCGCGCTGTACTGACCCTGTCGGCACGGCCAACCCTCGGTCTCCGTCGGCGGTGGGCGATCAGCCGCAACCGGCTGCCCCGCCGTCCAGTCCGCTCGAGAACGCCTGCAGCTGCGCGTAAGTGGCGTCCGGGCGGCCGCGCAGGTAGTCGATCGCCTGATCGGCCGCGTGCCGGCGGGAGGGCTCGCCGGCCCAGGCGCCCAGCAGGCACGTAGCCCGCGAGGCGTCGTCACCGGTCGCCGCGTCGGCCTGGGCCAGGGCGGTCGCCGCCTGCCGGGCCACCGGTCCCAGCGCATCCACCCCGTCCAGGTCGGCAGCGGTCGTCGGGTCGGTGACGGGTGGGATCAGCCCGGCCGCGGCCAACACTGTGGCCATGTCGGGACCGTCGCCGCCCCCGGGAGCGGAGCTGTCGGACGGGTCCCCTTCGACCGGGTCGCTCGCGGTCGCACCGCCGTCGGGCATGCCCAGGGTGGTCGACGCGAGCACCTGCTCGCCGGTCATCGCGCGGCAGGCCGGCACCCCGGCCCGCACTCCGGTGTCCAGGGCCCGGAACCGGTCGACGGCCGAGCCGTGGGCGGCCCCGGCCCGCGGGTCCGAGCCCGGGGCGTCCCGGAAGTCGAGCAGCGGCGCGATCGCGCGGAGGTCGGACCCGGCGGGGATGTGCACGCGCTCGGTCGCGCCCGCGGTGGCCCGGCCCAGGAAGGCACCGGCGAAGCAGTCGGCCTGGAGCTCGACGAGCAGGGCGGGATCGTCGGGTCCGGTCCAGCCGCCCCGGGCCTGCACCGCGTGCCCGTACTCGTGGGCCAGCGCGACCGCCAGGGCGGCGTCCCCGTAGTGGCCGCGCAGCACGGGGATCAGACCGGCGGAGTCGGCGACGATCGCGTCCTGCTCGGGGCAGAAGAACGCGGTCCCCACCAGGTCGGCGGCTCGCCCGACGCACAGCACCGACCCGTCGGTGGGGGCGGGGTCCACGGCCGCGTACCCCCCGGAGAGGACGTCGTCGCCGGGGCCGTCGGGGAGTCCGGTCGCGAAGTCGTCGAGGTCGGCGAGAACCGCCAGGGCCGTGGTCTCGTCGACGGACCGGTCCGCCGGGGACGGTGCGGACGTGCCCGATCCGTCGACCCGCAGGAACGGCACGTCCGTCACCGTCACCGGGTCGATGCGTTCCGCAGCGACCGGCGCCGGCCCGGCGGCACATCCGGACAGGGCCACACCCACCGACAGCACGCCGACGAGCAGCCGGATCCCCGGCCGCAGGCGCCCCCGGGCCGTCCGACCGCTGACCGCCCGGCCACCGGGAGCGGTCAGGGCGCCGAGCCGACGGCTCGACGCCCTGACCCCCGACCTCACGTCAGGGAGAGACCGGGTCACTCACGACCTCACTGGCTGGACGACTCCGGCACCAGCCACAGCGCCCCCAGCGGCGGGATGGTCAGCGTGGCCGAGGCCGGCTGCCCGTGCGAGGGGTTGTTCGACGCCATGACGGCGCCCATGTTGCCCGCACCCGACCCGCCGTACAGCTCGGAGTCGGTGTTGATGGCCTCGCGCCAGACCCCGGAGAACGGCAGACCGATCCGGTAGCCGCTGTGCGGCATCGGTGCGAAGTTCAGCACGCAGGCCACCACGGACCCGTCCGAGCCCCACCGCAGGTAGGCCAGCACGTTGCCCTCGCGGTCGTTGGCGTCGATCCAGGTGAACCCGTCCGGGGTGAAGTCCTGCGAGTACAGCGCCGGGCTGGCGGTGTACACCCGGTTGAGGTCGCCGACGAGCTGCCGGACGCCCTCGTGGAGCGGGTAGTCGCGCAGCTGCCACGGCACCTGCACGTCCTCGTTCCACTCCCACGGGTTGCCCAGCTCCTGGCCCATGAACAGCAGCTGCTTGCCCGGGTGGGCCCACTGGTGCGCCAGGAACGTGCGGAGGGTGGCCGCCTTCTGCCACTCGTCACCCGGGATCTTGGACCAGAGCGAGCCCTTGCCGTGGACGACCTCGTCGTGGCTGATGGGCAGGACGTACTGCTCGCTGAAGGCGTACATGAACGAGAACGTCATCTCGTTGTGGTGCCAACTGCGGTAGATCGGGTCGCGGCTCACGTAGCCGAGGCTGTCGTGCATCCAGCCCATGTTCCACTTCAGGTGGAACCCGAGACCGCCCAGGTGCGTGGGGCGGGTGACGCCCGGCCAGGCGGTGGACTCCTCGGCGATCATCAGCGCGCCCGGGACGCGCTTGCCCACGGTCGCGTTGGTCTCCTGCAGGAAGGCCACCGCGTCCAGGTTCTCGTTGCCGCCGTAGGCGTTCGGCAGCCACTGGCCCGGCTCGCGCGAGTAGTCCAGGTAGAGCATGGAGGCCACGGCGTCGACCCGCAGGCCGTCGATGTGGAACTCCTCCAGCCAGTACAGGGCGTTCGCGACGAGGAAGTTCCGCACCTCGGTGCGACCGAAGTCGAACACCAGGGTGCCCCAGTCGGGCTGCTCGCCGCGCCGCGGATCCGGGTGCTCGTACAGCGCGGAGCCGTCGAACTTGGCCAGCGCCCACTCGTCCTTGGGGAAGTGCGCCGGCACCCAGTCCATGATCACGCCGTAGCCGGCCTGGTGCAGCCGGTCGACCAGGTACCGGAAATCGTCCGGCGAGCCGAACCGGGCGTCCGGCGCGTAGTACGACGTCACCTGGTAGCCCCAGGACGGGGCGTAGGGGTGACCGGCCAGCGGCAGGAACTCGACGTGGGTGAAGCCGGTCTCGTCGAGGTAGGCGATCAGGCTGTCCGCCGCGTTGCGGTACGTCAGGCCCTCCCGCCAGGAGCCGAAGTGCACCTCGTAGACCGACAGCGGGGAGCTGAGCTGGTCGGTCTCGGCCCGGGTGGACAGCCACTGCTCGTCCGACCAGGTGTAGGACGTCGTGGTGACGACGGACGCGGTGGCCGGGGGCTGCTGCGCGGCGAAGGCCATCGGGTCGGCCTTCTCCCGCCAGATGCCGTCCTGGCCCAGGATCCGGTACTTGTAGAGCGTGCCGTCACCGATACCGGGGACGAAGAGCTCCCACACGCCGGAGGACCCGAGGGAGCGCATCGGGAAGCCGGCACCCGACCAGCCCTCGAAGTCGCCGGTGACGCGGACGCCGCGGGCGTTGGGGGCCCAGACGGCGAACGAGGTGCCGGTGACGGTCCCGCCGGGGGTCTCGTACGACCGGACGTGCGAGCCGAGCACGTCCCACAGCTGTTCGTGCCGGCCCTCGCCGATCAGGTAGATGTCGATCTCGCCGAGGGTCGGCAGCCAGCGGTACGGGTCGTCGACCTCGAACGGGCCGTCCTGCGGGTAGCTGACCCGGATCCGGTAGTCACCGACCGCGCCGGGCACCGTGACGCTGAAGATGCCGCCATGGGTGTGCTCGAACGGGATCTCCTGACCGTCGGTCAGCAGGACGACCTCGGTGGCGTGGTGGCGCAGGGTGCGGACGACGGTGGAGCCGTCGGCCTGCGGGTGCGCGCCGAGCAGGCCGTGCGGGTCGTGGGTCTCGCCGCCCAGGACCTTCTCGTAGTCGTCGGTGGACGGCGCCCAGTCGGCCGGCGGTTCGTTCGCCGGTTCCTCGTCGCCGCCGGCGACGGCGGTCACCCCGCCCGCCTGCCCGTGGTCCTCGGGCAGGTTGCTCTCCGCGAGCGGGGTGGCGACCTCGCCCGTGGACACCGCGGCCGGGGCCTGGGCGGCTGCGTGCACGGGGTCGGTCGCCGGCTCGGTGGCCAGCTCCGCGTCGGTCGGGGTGACCTCGGCGTCCGATGCGTCCGGGTTGACCGATGCGTCCGGGGCCTCGGGGGAGGTCTCGGCCACGGGGGAGTCGGTGGAGGCCTCCGTCCGGGTTCCCGCGCCGGTCCCGGCGATCGGGGTGATGGTCTCCGGCGTGGGCTGCTCGTCGGTCACCGGCGGCTTCTTGGCCCGGCTGGCCCGCGGCTTCGCCGGGGCCTTGGCGGGCTTGTCGGCCGGCTTGTCGGGGGTCACCGCGTCGACGACGACCTCGGCCGCGTGCTCGACGGCGTCGCCGACCGCCTCGGCGGCGTGCTCGACCGCCTCACCGACGGCGGCCAGCACCTTCTTGGCCCGGCTGACCCGCGGCTTGCGGGCCGGCGCGGCGGGAGCGTCGCCGGCGGCTGCCGGAGCCGAGGTGTCGCCACCCGCTGCGGCGGCGGGCTTGCGAGCCCGGGTGGCCCGCGGCTTGGCGGCCGGGGCCGCTGTTTCGGTGCCGGTCCCGTCGGTGTCGACCGGGCCGGAGCCGTCGGACGGGGCCGCCGGGTCGGCCACGGCGGCCTTGCGGGCGCGGGGGGCGCGCGGCTTGGGCGCGGCGGCCGGTTCGGCCGCCGCCCCGTCGACCGCCGGGGCGGCCTTGGCGCGGGAGGCGCGGGGCTTGCGGGCCGGGGTGGCCGGAACGGCGGTGCCGTCCGGGCCGAGATGGGGGGTGTCGGTCATGATTTTCCTCCGGCGTGAACCAGGCGGTTGACCGCCTGGAGTGGAATGGCTTCCCAGCTCGGCCGATGACCGTGCTCGTAGACGACCTCGTAGACGGCCTTCTCCAGTTCGAAGGCCCGCAGGACCGCCCCCGCCTGACGCGGGTCGTACCCCAGGACGGCGGTGTAGCCGTCGCAGAACGCCGTGCTGTTGCGGGCGGTCCACTCGGCCGCCCGGTAGGCGTGCTGGGCGTCCGGTCGGGCCCCGACCAACGGCTGGTGGCCCGCGTAGTCGTACGACCGGAGCATGCCGGCCACGTCCTTGAGCGGGCTGTGCAGGGCGCGGCGGTGCTCCAGGGACTTCGAGGGCTCGCCCTCGAAGTCGATGATCAACCATCCGGTCAGCGTCCGCAGCGTCTGGCCCAGGTGCAGATCGCCGTGGATGCGCTGCAGATTCATCCCGGCGGCGTGCTCGCCGGCCAGGGCGAAGACGTCGAGGATGCCCGGCAGCAGCGGCGCGAGCGACGGCGCCTGTTCGGCGGCGCGGCGGGCCTCGCCGGCCATCGTGTCCAGCGTCCGGCGCAGCTCGGCGTTGTCCGCGGTCTGCGTCCCGAACGCGCCGGCCAGGTCGGCGTGCACGGCGGCGACCGCCTCGCCCAGCCGGTAGGACTCGGCGGCCAGGTCGCCGCCGACCTCGTCGGCCCGCAGGTCACCCTCGGCCATGAGATCGCGGACGGAGGACACCGCCATCGACCAGCCCTCGGCGCTGTTGGCGTAGAAGCGGGTCAGCAGACCCATCGTGGTGTCCTGGCCGTCGAGCGGGCCGGTGATCTCCCCGAGGGGCACGGCCACGTGCGTGGACCCGGCGCGGTGCAGCGCGCGGTGCACCTCGGCGTCGGGGTTGCTGCCCGGTTCCAGGCGGCGGAACACCTTGAGGATGGCCGAGTTGCCGAAGACCACCGAGGTGTTGGACTGCTCGGCCCCGATGACGAAACCGTTGGCCTCGACGTCGATCTCGGCGTCGGGTTCGGGCCGGCAGCGCAGGGGTCCGAGGTCGGTGCCCTGGGCGATGTGCTGCAGCACCAGGGAGGTCACGGCCGGGTTGTGCAGGGCGTCCACCGCCTGCAGACCACCCGCCTCGCCGATGACGGCGGCCAGGTGCGCCTCGGGGCCGTCCGCGCTGTGCCAGCCCACCCACAGCTGGTAGCGCAGCGCGCCGTGGGCGGTGTCCACCTCGATCAGCACCTGCTCCACGTCCAGCGGTCCGCCGGTGGCGGAGGGCAGTGCGCGGGCCAGCACGTTGCGCGCCTGCAGCCCGACCCCGGTCAGGGTCTCGCCCTTGCCGGAGAACCAGCGCTGGGTGGGCAGCCAACCGGTCAGCAGAGCGGCCAACTCGGCGTCGGTGGCGCCCACGGGCGTGGTGCCGCCGGGGGCGGCGGTGTCCTCGCTCCTCGGGCTGCTCATCGGGGTCCTTCCGTCGGGGTGGTGATGTCGAACCAGTAGAAGCCGTGGCCCGGCAGCGTGAGCAGGTAGGGCAGGTCGCCGATCGCGGGGAACGGGGTGCCACCGGTCAGCTCGACCGGCACCGCGCCCGGGTAGGCGCGCAGGTCGAGTTCGACCGGCTGGGGGAAGCGCGACAGGTTGTTGACGCACAGCACGGTGTGCGCCTCCTCGGCCGGGGTGACCTCGGCGCCGTTCTCGTCGAGCACGGCCGGACCGCCGTCGAAGTGGCGGACGTAGGACAGCACCGTCGGGTTCGAGCCGCCCAGATCGGTGAACGAACCGACCGCGAAGGCCGCGTAGTTCCGACGGATCTCGATCATCCGGCGGGTCCAGTGCAGCAGCGAGGCGGTGGAGTTCATCTGCGCCTCGACGTTGACCGTCTGGAATCCGTAGATCGGGTCCATGACGGCCGGCAGGTAGAGCCGGGCCGGGTCGCAGCGCGAGAAGCCGGCGTTGCGGTCGGGCGACCACTGCATCGGGGTACGGACCCCGTCACGGTCACCGAGCCAGATGTTGTCACCCATGCCGATCTCGTCCCCGTAGTACAGGACGGGGGAGCCGGGCAGGCTGAGCAGCATCGCGGTGAACAGCTCGATCTGGTTGCGGTCGCCGTCCAGCAGCGGGGCCAGCCGGCGGCGGATGCCGATGTTGGCCTTCATCCGCGGGTCCTTGGCGTACTCCGCCCACATGTAGTCGCGGTCCTCGTCGCTGACCATCTCCAGGGTCAGCTCGTCGTGGTTCCGCAGGAAGATGCCCCATTGGGCGCTCTCCGGGATGGCCGGGGTCTGGGCCAGGATCTCCGAGATGGGGAAGCGGGACTCGCGGCGGGCGGCCATGAAGATGCGCGGCATGAGCGGGAAGTGGAAGCACATGTGCGCCTCGTCGCCACCGACGGCCGGGTCGCCGAAGTACTCGACGACGTCGGCGGGCCACTGGTTGGCCTCGGCCAGCATGACGGCGTGCGGGTACTCCTGGTCGATCACCGCCCGGCACCGCTTGAGGAACTCGTGCGTCTTGGGGAGGTTCTCGCCGTTGGTGCCCTCCTCCTCGAACAGGTAGGGCACGGCGTCGAGCCGGAACCCGTCCAGTCCGAGGTCCAACCAGAAGCGCAGCGTGTCGATCATCGCCTCGCCGACGGCCGGGTGCTCGAAGTTCAGGTCGGGCTGGTGGGAGAAGAAGCGGTGCCAGAAGTACTGCTTGCGCACGGAGTCGAAGGTCCAGTTGCTCGGCTCGGTGTCGACGAAGATGACCCGGGCGTCGGGGTAGCCGGTGTCGTCGTCGCGCCAGACGTAGAAGTCGCCGTAGGGACCGTCGGGATGCCGTCGGGACTCCTGGAACCAGGGGTGGGCATCACTGGTGTGGTTCATGACCAGGTCGGTGATGACCCGGATGCCGCGGGAGTGGGCGGCGTCGAGCAGGGCGACGAAGTCCTCGACGGTGCCGAACTCCGGCAGCACCTTGCGGTAGTCGGCGATGTCGTAGCCGCCGTCGCGCAGGGGCGACTCGTAGAACGGCGGCAGCCAGAGGCAGTCGACGCCGAGCCACTTGAGGTAGTCGAGCTTGTCGATGAGGCCGCGGAGGTCACCGGTGCCGTCGCCGTTGGAGTCGGCGAAGGCCCGGACGAGGACCTCGTAGAACACGGCGCGCTTGTACCACTCCTTGTCGCCCGCGACGGGCCTGGCGTGGGCGAAGCTGCTGGCGTCGGGTTCGTCCGCCTGCGTGTGGTGCTGCCCGGCGAGCTGGGTCATACGGGGCGGTCCTTCCTGGTGGTCCTGTGGAGGCCGGGCACGACCGGGCCGGGACGGTTGTCGTCGGCCCGGTCGGACCGGGGGAGATCGTTCGTCGTCGAACGGTGGGTCGGCGTTCGCCGGTGGGTCAGCGTCGGACGGTGAGGATGTGGGCGGTGCGCCAGCGCGGGTCCAGCCCGACGGTGTTCCGACTGCCCCACCGGTAGGTCTCGCCGGACAGCTCGTCGAACACCTCGACGACGTCGTCCCAGCCCAGGCCGAGCTCCGGCATGTTCAGCTCGGTCTGACCCCACTGCTGCTCGTGGGAGTCCAGCGTGACCACGACGATGACCGTGTCCCCGGTGGCCGGGTCGCGGCGGGAGTAGCAGAGCAGGTTGTCGTTGCTGATGCCGTGGAACCACAGCCCGGTCAGCGTCTGCAGAGCCGGATGGGCTCGCCGTATCGCGTTCAACCGGGTGACCATCGGCTCCAGGGACTCGCCGCGCGTCAGCGCCCCGGCGTAGTCCCGCGGCTTGAGCTGGTACTTCTCCGATTCGGCGTACTCCTCGCTGCCGGGTCGGACGGCCTCGCCCTCATAGAGCTCGAAGCCGGAGTACATGCCCCAAGTCGGCGACAGGGTCGAGGCCAGGACGGCGCGGATGGCGAACATCGCCGGGCCGCCGTGCTGCAGGGACTCGTGCAGGATGTCCGGCGTGTTCGGGAAGAAGTTGGGCCGCATGTGGTCCGCGGACTCCACCAGCTCGACGGCGTAGTCGATGATGTCCTGCTTCTCGGTGCGCCAGGTGAAGTACGTGTACGACTGCGTGAAGCCCAACCGGCCCAGCTCGTGCATCATCGCCGGCTTGGTGAACGCCTCGGCCAGGAAGATCGCCTGCGGGTGCGTGGCGTGCACCTGCGCGATCAGCCACTCCCAGAAGTCGATCGGCTTGGTGTGCGGGTTGTCGACCCGGAAGATCGTCACGCCGTGGTCGATCCAGAAGCGCACGACGCGCAGCACCTCGGCGTAGAGCCCCTCGGGGTCGTTGTCGAAGTTGAGCGGGTAGATGTCCTGGTACTTCTTGGGCGGGTTCTCCGCGTAGGCGATCGACCCGTCCGGCCGGGTGGTGAACCACTCGGGGTGGGCCGCGACCCACGGGTGGTCGGGGGCGCACTGCAGCGCGAGGTCGAGGGCGATCTCCAGCCCCCGTTCGTTCGCGGCGGCCACGAACGCGTCGAAGTCGTCGATGGTGCCCAGCGCGGGGTGCACGGCGTCGTGCCCGCCGTCCTTGGAGCCGATGGCCCACGGGGAACCGACGTCACGGGGATCGGGGTGCACGGACCCGCCGGGCTCCTGCGCGGTGTTGCGGCCCTTGCGGTTGACCTCGCCGATGGGGTGGATCGGCGGCAGGTAGACCACGTCGAAACCCATGGAGACGATGCGGTCGAGCATGCCGATCGAGTCGCGCAGGGTGCCGTGCCGCAGCGGCAGGCCCTCCTCGTCGATCTCGGAGTCCACCGAACGCGGGAAGAACTCGTACCAGGAGCCGAACTCGGCCAGCGGGGTGTCCACCCACACGGTGAGCGGGTCCGAGTCGGTGATCAGCTCGCGGACGGGGTCGGCGGTGAGCGCCGGCCACACGTCGGGGGACAGGGCCGGGGCGATCCGCTCGATGACCGACAGGTCGGTGTTCCGCAACGCGGCCAGGGCCGCACCGATGGCGCCGGCCGAGGGCTGCGCCGGGCGGGCCAGGATCTGCTCGAGCAGCAGTGCGCCGGTCTCCAGGTCGTTGGCCATCTCGTCGGCACCCTGACCGGCGGCCGACTTGACCTCGACGGCGTGCCGCCAGGTGGCCAGCGGGTCACTCCAGGCCTGCACGACGAAGGTCCACAGCCCCATCCGGTCGGGGGTGACGGTGGTCGAGTACCGGGTGCTCCAGGACGCCTCGCGGGTCATCCGGTTCAGCGGTCCCGTTGTCGTCACCGTCCCGGTCGCACCGTCGGCCGTGTCCGCGGTCGGCGGTGTCCACACCACGTTGGCGGCCACTGCGTCGTGTCCCTCCCGGAACACGGTGGCCGAGATGGTGATCGGTGCCCCCACGACCGCTTTGGCCGGATACCGGCCGCAGTCGACGATGGGCTCGATCTGGTTCAGTCCTATGCGTCCAGCCACGCGGGTCAACCTACCGGGGATGGCCGCACCCGGCGACGGCGCACCACCGACGACAGCACCCCCGGGAGGAATATCCCGGGGGTGCTGTCGTCGGTGGTCGTGCCGGTGCGATCGGACGGGTGGATCAGCCCATGTGGGCGGCGCCGGTCGGGGCCGGGACGTCGTCCTTCTTGGCGTTCACGACCACGAGCGCGATCACCACGGCGGCGATGAACAGGCAGGCGGCCCAGGTGAAGGCCGTGCCGTAGCCGTTCACGGTGGCCTGGGCCAGCAGCGCCTCGGAGGGGGCGCCGCCGGTGGCGCGGGCGGCGATGAAGGAGGACACCGAGGAGTACGCCACGGTCGACAGCAGGGCGGTGCCGAGCGAGCCGCCGATCTGCTGCGTGGTGTTGAAGACCGCGCTGGCCACGCCGGCGTCGTCGTTGCTGATGCCGACCAGGGCGAGGTTGGTCGTCGACATGAAGATGAAGCCCATGCCGAACGCCATCACCAGCATGGCCGGGAAGAGGTGCCCGAAGTAGCTGGTCTGCACGTCGATCGTGGAGAACAGGAACAGGCCGATGGTGCCCAGGGTCGCGCCGATGGCGATGACGTACCGGGCGCCGATGCGGAGCACCAGCTGGGAGCCGACGCCGGCGCCGGCCACGATGCCCGCGCTGAACGGCAGGAAGGCGAAGCCGGTCTCCATCGGGCTGAACATCTTGTAGTCCTGCAGGTACAGCGTCAGGAACAGGAAGACCGAGAACATGCCGGCGCCGACGAGCATGCCGACGAGATAGGCCCCGGCGCGGTTCCGGTTGGTGACGATGCGCATGGGCAGCAGCGGGTTGGTGCTGCGCCGCTCGACGAGGACGAACGCGGCCAGCAGGACGACGGCGGCGACGAGCCAGCCGATGGTCTGCATCGATCCCCAGCCGAGCTGGGTGCCGTCCGGGTTGGTCTGGATCGGCCGGGTGAAGCCCCAGACCAGCGCGGCCAGGCCGGCGGTGGCGAGCAGCGCACCGGGCAGGTCGTAGTGCCCGCGCTCGGTGGTCCTGGACTCCTTGAGGATCCGCGCGCCCATGATGGCGGCGATGACGGCGATCGGGATGTTGACCAGGAAGCACCAGCGCCAGCCGGAGATGGCATCGGTGGACAGGTACTCGGTGAGGAAGCCGCCGAGCAGCAGGCCGATGGCCGCGCCGCCGCCGGCGATGGCACCGAAGACCGCGAACGCCTTGGCCCGCTCCTTGGGGAGCGTGAAGGTGACGGTCAGCAGGGACAACGCGGCCGGGGCCAGCATCGCGGCGAAGACGCCCTGCAGGGCGCGACCGGCGTAGAGCATCCACGCCTCGGAGGCGATGCCGCCGATGATCGAGGCCAGGGCGAACCCGGACAGCGCCAGGATCAGCACCTTCTTGCGGCCCACGTAGTCGGCGATCCGGCCGCCGAGCAGCAGCAGCGCACCGAAGGGCAGGGCGTAGGAGGTGATCACCCACTGGATGTCGGACTGCTGCAGTCCGAGATCAGCTGCGGCGGTGGGCATCGCGACGTTGGTGATGGTCGCGTCCAGCACGACCATCAGCTGCGAGATGCCGATGACGACGAGGGCGATCCACCGCCGCGGGTCCAGGGGTTGGGATTCGGTGGCGGCGGGGGGATCGCCGAGGGCGCGGTCGGACATGGCGGTGCTCCGTGTCAATCGTGGGTGTCGAGCGCAGGGGAACGCGGGAGGTCGGCACGGCCACGGTCGTTGGGGCCACTGCCGGCTGAGCGTACGTCCGTTCGACCGTCCGCGGCCGGGGAATTCATCGCTCGGCCGAACGGGTGGACCCCGGGCGCCGCACCTGCTCTGACCGGTCGTCGGCCGGTCACGATCATCCGAACGCTGCCCGAGGCTCTTCCCGTGCCGACCGCCGCGACGGGTGGGGCAGGGTCAGTACTCGCCCTCGACCACGTTGATCAGCTCTTCTCCCGCCACGTAGCGGCGGATCTGGTCACCGACGAGGGCGAACGCGCGGGGCCCGGCCTGGCTGATGTGGCCGGCCGCGTGCGGGGTGAGGATCAGGCCGGGGGCAGTCCAGAGCGGGTGGCCGGCGGGCAGCGGCTCGGGCTCGACCACGTCCAGCGCGGCCCGCAGTCGGCCGCTGGTCAGCTCGGCCAGCAGGGCGTCGGTGTCCACGATCTTCCCGCGGGAGACGTTCACGAGCAGGGCACCGTCGGCCATCCGGGCCAGGAAGTCGGCGTCGACCATGCCCTCCGAGCCCGGAGTCAGGGGCAGGGTCAGCACGACGACGTCGGCGTCCGGCAGCAGGTCGGGCAGCTCGTCGGTCGCGTGGACACCTTCCCGCGCGCTGTGCGCGACCATGACCGGCTCGGCGTCGAAGGCCCGGAGCCGGCGAGCTGTCTGCTCCCCGAGGTCGCCGGCGCCGACCACCACGACCCGCTTGTCACGCATGTCCTCGCCCTCGACGAGGTCCCACCGGCCCTCGCGTTGCGCGTCCAGGAAGTGCGGCAGCCGCCGCTGGGAGGCGAGCACCAGGGCCAGCACCAGCTCGGCCACGGAGCTGCCGTGCACCCCCCGTGCGTCGCACATGACGACACCATCGGGGATGTGCCCGACCATGTCCTCGACGCCGGCGCTCAGCAGCAGGATCACCTCGAGCTCGGGCATCGCGGCGAACTTGCGGGGGAGCTCGTCGGCGTCCTCCACCTGGGGCACCCAGATCCGGGTGTGACGCAGGTTCTCCGGCTCGTCGCCGTACCCGTCCCAGGCGATCACCTCGACCTCGGCCGGGAGGTCACCGAGCAGGGGAGCGGACGCCGGGTCGGGGATGCACACGATCATGCGGACACGGTAACCGCCGGGCCGGACGCCCCGGGGAGTGTCGCCGGGGGCCGGCCGGACCGGAGCGGGCGCGCACCTGGGTGCTGCCATCAGGGCCTCGGTCGCCTCAGGGGTGTCGACCGGGCGCGGGCGAAGCCGAGGGAGCGGTACGGGTGCTCCGCCGCCGGGGTGGCGTGGATGTCGGTGATCTCCGCGCCCGCTCCGTCCAGCCACTGCACGGCCGCGGTGACCACCGCCCTGGCCAGTCCGCGGCCACGGTGGTCCGGTTCCACGAACACGGAGGACATGCTCCCGGACAGGCCGGTGGCGAACCCGGGACCGGGGAGACGTCGGTCCAGGGTGGCCACTGCGCAGGCGGTCACGGTTTCGCCGGACGCCGCGTCGATCACGAACGCCGCAGCATCACCGGTGGTCAGCGGTCGGGGGTCGGGCGGGAGCCCTCCCCGGTGGTGTCGACACCCCGCGCAGCGGTGGACGGGGGTGGCTGCCGCGGGGTCGGCGGCTGCGGCCCCATCATCGCTCCCGGAGCGGACCTCCGCCGGTGCGCCGGCGCGTGGTCCGTGCGGTGGTCCGAACGGTGACGAGGATGGTCGTCGGTGACCTGAGGTGGGGGAGGCGCATCCCGCGAGGGGCCCGTCGGATGGGTCTGCACCGCACATGTCATCCCTCCGGGGGTCATGTCCGCCCCTCTGCACCGAATGGTGACCGGCCGTACTCGGGAGGCCACCGCCACGGGCGATGACGGAGCCACGAGCCCGGTTGTACCGTGGACGGAGGGCGGACGGTCCTCGCCGGCGCCCCCTGCACGTCGGCTCTGCGAACTGCTCAGAGAGGGGAGGCGGCTCCGATGACGACATCCGGACCGGCTGTCTCCCTGCATGTCCCGGGTCCTCGATCGGTGTTCCGGACGCTGATGGTCCGCGCCCTGGTCGTCTCCGGGCTGGCGTTCCTCGCTCTCGTGCTGGGCGCGGTGCTGACCGACGCGCAGGCCGGCGCCGCAGCCCCTCCGGCCGGTGTGTCCGCTGCTGCCGCCGCCGGTGGCTCCCTGGTCGGCGAACTGGGAGATCTGGCCGCCGACGGGGTGGCGCCGGTGGCCGAGGCTGTCGCGCCGGTCGTGCAGCAGGCCGCGCCGGTGGTCGAGGCGGTGACCGACCCGGTCGCCGCAGTCGTCGCGCCCGTCGTTCCGCAGGTCGCGCCGGTGGTCGAACGCGCCGCCGCGCCGGTGGCGCCCGTGGCTCAGCAGGCCGCACCCGTCGTCGAGCAGGTCCTCGCCCCCGTCGCGCCCGTCGTCGAGCAGGTGGCTCCGGTGGTCCGGCAGACTGCCGCACCGGTGGTCGCGCCGGTGGCCGAGATCGTTCGTCCCGCAGTGGATGTGGTCGTTCCCGTCGTCGCGCCCGTGACCGAGATGGTCGAGCCCATCGTCGACGTCGTCGTTCCGGTGGTCGAGCCGGTCGTCGATGTGGTCGCCCCGGTCACCGATGTGGTCGTTCCGGTGGTCGAACCGGTCACCGATGTGGTCGCCCCGGTCGTCGACGTGGTCGAGCCCGCGACCGAGGTCGTCGCCCCGGCTGTGGAGTCCTTCGTCGCCCCGGCCGGTTCGGGTCTCTCGTCGGCCCCTGCGGTCGGCGAGGATGTCGTTCCCGCCGGGGTGGTCGCGGGTGCCGGTCTGCCGGGTGCCGCCACTGCTGTTCTCGCGGGCGGAGCCGCCGACGACGCGATCGCGTCCACCGTGGCGTTCCGTACCGGGCCGATGGTCGTCCCGGCCACCGATCAGGCCGTGGCCGCCGCTGCGCTGACCCTGGGCGCGCCCCGGTCCGTGTCCTTCTCCCCGGACGTCCCGGTCGTGCCGGAACCGGC
The DNA here is from genome assembly GCF_030811475.1 of Nakamurella flavida. Taxonomy (NCBI): domain Bacteria; kingdom Bacillati; phylum Actinomycetota; class Actinomycetes; order Nakamurellales; family Nakamurellaceae; genus Nakamurella; species Nakamurella flavida. The sequence goes on along the minus strand of NZ_JAUSQV010000001.1, from coordinate 789,865 downwards.
CGGCGCCGCGGTGGCGCCGGCCGCCTCGAGCCCCGCCGTCGTGGCGAACGCCGATCTGTCCGTCCGGTCGACCCCCTGGGGTGACCCTGCCGCCGCAGCCGTGGGCGGGTGTGCCACCAGTGGCCTCGCCGGCGCTTCCTCGTCCGGGTCCGCCGCGGCGGTCACCGCCGACGCGGACCTGCACGCCCCGACCGGCACCTCGCTGGCCGCGCACACCGACCACCGGCGGGACACCGCCCGCGCGTACCGCCCCTCGTTCTCCCCCGACTGACCCACTCCCCGGAGCCCGACCGCGCCCCGACCCGCCTTTCGCAGGGTCCACGCCGGTCGGTCATTTACTGTCCTCCGCACCCCACACACCCCCGTGTCGTGGACGGCACCCCGTGTCACCCATCCGCACCCTCCACGGGAGTTCCCTCATGTCTTCGTTCCGCTCGTCCCCCCACGGCGCACACCGCGCCGCCCTCACCCGCACCCTGCACCTCAGCGCCCTCACCGGCGGCCTGCTCTTCCTGGGCACCGGCCTGGCCTCGGCCACCGACACCGGACCGTCGTCGTCGGACACCACCCTCACCGCCGACGTCTCCGCCGCGGCGTCCGCCGACGTCACGATCGGGCACGACCCCGCCCTGATCCAGGCCTCGCTCGGCGTCGAGGCCGATGCCTCGGTCGGGGTGCTCGACCCCGGTACCGCCGACGACACCGACGCACTGCTCGACGTGCCGGTCACCGTGTCCGACGTCGACATCGACGTCCTGTCCGACGGCCAGGACGCTGCCCCCGCACCGGCGCCAGTTCCCGAGGATGCTGCCGATGAGCCGGCGCTGATCGACGTGCCGGTCACCGTGATCTACGTCGACGTCGACGTCCTGAACGGCGGTCAGGACGATGCGCCTGCGCCTGCTGACGATGGGCCGGCGGTGGTCGACGTGCCGGTCACCGTGACCGACGTGGACATCGACGTCCTCACCGGCGGCCAGAACGAGGCACCGGCACCGGCTCCCCAACCCGCTCCTGCCCCCGCGGCGGACGACGAGCCCGCAGTGGTGACCGTCCCGGTCACCGTGTGCGGTATCGGGATCGGCGTGCTCGACGACGCCACCGGCACCTGCAGCGCCCCCGCCGACAACGGCGGTGGCACGCTCGTCGACATCCCGGTCACGGTCTGCGGTGTGGGCGTGGGCGTCCTGGGCGACGCCGACGGCACCTGCACCAGCCCCGCCGGCACCACACCCGGCGCCTCCGGCAGCAACCCGGTCGTCACCGTCCCGGTGACGGTCTGCGGCATCGGCGCGGGCGTCCTCGGTGACGCCGACACCACCTGCACCACCCCGGCCGACAACAACGGCGGTTCGGTCGTCGACGTCCCGGTGACGGTGTGTGGGATCAGCGCAGGGGTTCTCGGTGACGCCGACACCACCTGCACCACCCCCGCCGACACCACCGGCGGAACCGGAACCGGCACGCCCGGCACCGCCCCGGTCGTCACGGTCCCGGTGACCGTCTGCGGCATCGGCGCGGGCGTCCTCGGTGACGCCGACACCACCTGCACCACTCCGGCCGACAACGGCGGCGGTTCGGTCATCACCGTCCCGGTGACCGTCTGCGGCATCGGCGCCGGGGTCCTCGGCGATGTCGACACCACCTGCACCACGCCGGGCGGAACCGGCGCCGGCACCACCCCCGGCAACCCCGGCACCCCGGTCATCGACGTCCCGGTGACCGTCTGCGGCATCGGCATCGGGCTGCCCGGCGACGCCGACGGCACCTGCAGCACCCCGACCACCCCGACCACCCCGACCACCCCGACCACCCCGACCGAGTCCACCCACCCGACCCCGGTCGACCCCACCGACACGCCCATCGTCGAGGTCACCGACCCCGAGATCACCACTCCCCAGATCACCACCCCGGCCCTGCCCGTCCTCGTCCGCACCGGCGGACCCGGCCTGGGCGGCGGAATCCTCCGCTCCGCCCCGGCGCCAGCCCCGGCCATGACCACCACCATGACCACCAGCCCGAACCGCACCCCGGCCGTCGCCGGGGAGCAGACCATCGCCCGCACCACCCAGGGATCCCTGGCCTCCACCGGGTTCGGTCTCGGCGGGGCCGTGCCGGCCGCGCTGCTGCTCGTCCTGGTCGGTCTCGCCCTCACCATCCGGAGGCGCCCGCGCATCCACTGATCCCCACATTGCCGTCGTGCCGCGCATCCACCCCCGGGTGGGTGCGCGGCACCTCGGCATACGCCCCGGCCGCGGATCCCGCCGGATCCCCGGGGACCGATGAATCCGGCCGGCCGGCCGGGTCGACCCCGGGTGCCGGGGCCCCACCACGCCTCGGCCGGGAGGAGTGCTGTGATCGACGTCGACACCCGCCAGGTCGCCCTGCCCGACGGAGGCAGGCTGGTCTGCCATCTCGTCCCGCCGGACCCGGACGGTCCGACCACCGGTCTCACCGTCGTCTGGCACCACGGGTCTCCGCAGACGGGAGCGCCTCTGGAGCCCGTGGTGCAGGCGGCCCGGGCCCGAGGGATCCGACTGGTCAGCTACGGCCGCCCGTCGTACGGCGGGTCCACGCCGCGTCCCGGTCGTGATGTCGCCTCGGCCGCATCGGACGTGGGACACATCGCCGACAGCCTGGGCCTCGGGAGGTTCGCGGTGATGGGAGCTTCCGGTGGGGGACCGCACGCGCTGGCCTGCGCCGCCCTGCTCCCCGGTCGGATCACCGGCGTGGTGACCCTGGCCGGTCTGTGCCCACCGCAGGCCCTCCGGGACTGGACGGCCGGGATGGTGGCGCCCGGCGGGTTGGTCGCGGCCGCGCAGGGGCGTTCCGCCCGGTCCACGTTCGCCGAGACGGACGAGTTCGACGAAGCCAGTTTCGTGGACGCCGACTACGCCGCCCTGGCCGGACCGTGGGCTGAGCTCGGCCGCGATGTCGGCCTGGCCGACCAGGACGGTCCGGACGGCCTGATCGACGACGACGTCGCGTTCGCCGCGCCGTGGGGGTTCGACCTCCGCGACGTGCGGGCGCCCGTCCTGGTCGTGCAGGGGGAGCGCGACCGGGTGGTGCCGGCGTCGCACGCACGGGCCCTGGTGGACGGCTGCCCGGACGCACAACTGTGGCTGCGTCCCGCCGATGGTCACATCTCGGTGCTGGCGGCCGTCCCGGTGACGCTGGACTGGCTGCTCGACCTGCCCCGGTGACCCGGTCCGGTCAGCCGGCGGCGGGGAGAGCGGCCGGCTCCGTCGCGTCGGAAACCGCCGGCCCGTCGAACGGCGGGACGCTCCCGTCCCGGTTCGCCTGCAGCAGCCACAGGGTCCGCCCCGGCACGGTCAGCTCCACCCCCGGTGTGAGTGGGGTGGTGTCGGCCGGGGCGCCGTCGACGGTGTCGGTGTCGACGACCGGCGTGTAGCAGTCGGCGTACGGGGTGCCGGGCAGGCGGACGGTGAGCGGATCGGGCCCGGCGTGCAGCAGCAGCAGCCACGAGCGGTCGATCAACGGTTCGCCCATCGCGGAATGGCCGCGGACGTCCCGGCCGTCGATCCACATCAGCAGGGTCTGCCGGGAGCCGTCGAACCAGTCGTTCATGCTCATCTGTGCGCCGGACTCGGTGAACCACACCAGGTCGGCGATCCCGTCGCCACCGATGGGCGCCCGACCCTCGAAGAACTCGCCCTGGTGCAGGGCCGGGGCATCCTGCCGCACGCGCAGGGTGCGGCGCACGAAGGCGAGCATGCTGGCCTGCGCGGTCGGCGGCTGCGGCGAGTCCTCGCTCTCGACGCCGACGGTGTCCCCGGCGCCGTCGGTCAGCCCGGCCAGGCCCGACCAGTCCAGCCAACCGATCTCGTTGTCCTGGCAGTAGGCGTTGTTGTTGCCGCCCTGGGTCCGCCACATCTCGTCGCCCATGACGATCATCGGCGTCCCGGTGGAGAGGATCATCGTGCCGGCCAGGTTGCGGGCCTGGCGCAGCCGGCGGGCCTGGATGGCGGGGTCGTCCGTCTCGCCCTCGGCGCCGTTGTTGCCGGACCGGTTGTTGTCGGTCCCGTCGCGGTTGTTCTCCCCGTTCGCCTCGTTGTGTTTGTGGTCGTAGGAGACCAGATCGCGTAGGGTGAAACCGTCGTGCGCGGTGACGAAGTTGATCGAGGCCCAGGGTCGGCGGGTGGCGCCGTACAGGTCGGAGGATCCGGAGAGCCGGTAGGCCAGGTCGCGCACACCGGGCGCGCCCCGCCAGAAGTCGCGGGTGCTGTCGCGGAAGCGGTCGTTCCACTCGCACCACTCGGTGCCGAACCGGCCGACCGCGTACCCCTCGCCGGTGGCGTCCCACGGCTCGGCGATCAGCTTGAGGGTGGAGAGCACCGGGTCGGTGGCGATCGCGGTGAGCAACGCCGAGCCGGCGTCGAAGGGTCCGCCGTGCGGCCGCCCGTGCACCGAGGCCAGGTCGAAACGGAACCCGTCCACCCCGAGGTCCTGGGCCCAGTAGCGCAGGGAGTCGGTGACCATCCGGGTCACCGGCACCGAGCCCGGGTCCAGGGTGCGTCCGCAGCCGGTGATGTCGTGCCCGTCGGGCAGGTAGTAGGACCGCGGTGAGAAGCCCGACCAGGACAGGGCCGCGGTCTTCCCGGGCCCGCCCTCGCAGGTGTGGTTGTAGACGACGTCCAGCACGACCTCGATTCCGGCCTCGTGCAGCGTGTCCACCATCCAGACGAACTCCTCGAGCTCGCGCCCCGGCACGGCGGCGTACGAGGGGTGCGGGGCGAAGTAGCCGAGGGTGGAGTAGCCCCAGTAGTTCGCCCTGCCGGCCGCCAGCAGGTCCGGCTCGGTGGCATGGGCGTGCACCGGGAGCAGTTCCAGGGTGGTGACCTGCAGAGCCAGCAGGTGGTCGATCACCGCCGGATGGCACACCCCGCGGAACGTGCCCCGCAGGCGTTCCGGGACGTCGGGATGCAGGTTCGTCAACCCGGCCACGTGCGCCTCGTAGAGCACGGTGAGCCCCCAGGGCACGCGGGGGCGGGAGGACACCGATCGGATCGGGCGGGTGACCACACCCAGCGGAGCGCGACCGGCGGTGTCGACCCCGGGCGTGCACGCGGCGTCCACGTCGTAGTCGGTGGTGTCCACCCGCCGGGCGTAGGGATCGAGCAGCAGCTTGGACGGGTCGCCCGCCGCGACCCGGTAGCCGTACCGCTGGCCGTGGGTGATGCCGGGGACGAAGGTGTGCCAGATGCCGTAGGTGCGTTCCTCCATGGCCAGCCGGCGTTCGTTGCCCTGCTCGTCGACCAGGCACAGCTCCACGCCGTCGCCGTGCTGATCGGGGTCGGCCAGGATGGCGAAGTTGGTGCCGGAATCCTGCACCGTGGCCCCCAACGGCAGCGGCCGGCCGGGGAAGGGACTGGATCCGATGCGACGCACGGCCGCCGGGTTGGCCGCGCCCGGCACTGCGCCTGCCTCGTCACCCCAGGGCGCGGAGGGTCCGCCCAGGGGGGTGAAGGACCCGGCGTAGGCATGCTGAACTCGGGGAACGCGACGCGGCATCGCCGGATCATGTCCCATTCGGGGGCATCTGCGAACCCCGCCCCCCTGATCGTGGTGGCCCAGGCGCGCCGGACCGACCATGGTCCACCCGGTCCAGTGCGACCACGGAGGCCCGCTCACGCTCAGTGATCAGGCGAGCACCCTCGTACGCGGAGAGTCAGCGACCCCGGGAGCAAGGGACGCCCCGGTCGGCCCACGTGGGCGGCGGCCGGCGGGGTCCGGTGCAAAATGGCCCACGTGACCGCGACGGGTGTGACCTCTGCCAGCCGGATTCCCCGACCTTCCCTCGTCCCCGGGCCGGAGTCGGTCGTCCATCTGCTGCAGGCCACCGTGCGCCGCGGCGAGGCCGTCCTGCTCGACGCGGTGAACTGGGACGTGCAGGCCGACGAGCGGTGGGTGGTGCTGGGTCCGAACGGCGCCGGGAAGACCACCCTGCTCCAGCTCGCGGCGGCTGCCCTGCACCCCACCTCCGGCCGCGTGCACGTGCTGGGCGAGCGGCTCGGCGCGGTCGACGTGAACCAGATCCGACCCCGCATCGGGGTGTCCTCCGCCGCCCTGGCGTCGCGGGTGGACCCCACCGAGAAGGTGCGCGACGTCGTCGTCTCCGCCGGGTACGGCGTGCTCGGCCGGTGGCGCGAGGAGTACGACGCCCTGGACTTCGCCCGCGCGCAGGAGCTGATGGACGCGATGGGCGTGGCCGCGCTCGGTGACCGCACCTACGGCACCCTCTCGGAGGGGGAGCGCAAGCGGACCCTCGCCGCTCGCGCGTTGATGGCCGACCCTGAGTTGCTACTGCTCGACGAGCCCACCGCCGGGCTCGATCTGGGGGGCCGCGAGGATCTGCTGGCCCGGCTGTCCCGGTTGGCCGTCGACCCGTCCGGCCCGACCACCATCCTGGTCACCCACCACGTCGAGGAGATCCCGCTGGACTTCAGCCATGTGATGCTGATGAAGGCGGGCCGGGTGGTCGCCGCCGGCCCGATCGAGCGGGCGCTCACCGAGGAGACGTTGGCCGAGACCTTCGGCATGACGCTGCGACTCGACCGCCAGGACGGCCGGTACTTCGCCTACGCCGCCCGCTGATCCCGGCGCGACCGTCGGCTCCCGGCGAGATCCTCCATGTCGTACGACTTCTCGCTCGACGACGTCGCCTTCCTGACCGGTCCGGCCGGCGAGCGTGCGATGGTCGGGGCACGGGATCTGCCGCTGACCGACGCGACCCTGATCGCCGATCTGTCCCGGCTCCGGCGTGATGTCGGCGAGCGTGCGGCGCCGGTGGCCGAGACGATCCGCCTGCGCCGGAGGGCGCAGCTCAAGCTCGGTGACCTCGCGGCCGACTGGCTGTTCACCGACGAGGCCCTGCAGCAGGCCAGCCCGCTCCCGGTGGCCCGGCACCGCGCCGACCGTCTCGCCGGCGTGCCCGTCCACGACGTGACCTGCTCGATCGGCACGGAACTCATCACCCTCGCCGCCACGAGTCCGGTGGTGGTCGGATCCGACGTGGACCCCGTCCGTCTGGCCATGGCCCGGCACAACCTCGACCGCACCTCGGGGGCCGAGGGTGTCCTGCTGGTGCGTGCGGACGCCCGCACCCGCACCACCCGCGGTCTGCTGCCGTACGCCGACCCGGGCCGGCGCGGCGGCGGCCGCCGCATCACCACCGTCGACACCCTTCCGCCGGTGGCGGATCTGGAGGCGGCCTGGACGGGTCGGCCGCCGGTGCTGCGGCTCCCGCCGGGGGTCGACTACGACGCGCTGGACCGCCCCGGCGAGGTCGAGGTGGTCTCGCTCGACGGGGCGGTGCGCGAGGCGGTGCTGTGGCCGGTCGAACTGGCCACCGTCCGCCGGCGGGCCAGCGTGCTCACCAGCGACGGCCCCGGCTGGCAGATCGACACCGACGAGCCGGACGACGTCCCGGTGGGCCCGCCGGGACGCTGGATCGTCGACCCCGACGGCGCCGTCGTGCGGGCACACCTGGTGCGGCACTACGCCTTCCGTCACGGACTGTGGCAGCTCGACTCGCATCTGGCCTATCTCACGGGGAACACCCCGCCGCCGGGCACCCGCGCGTTCGAGGTGCTGGACACCGCTCCGTTCACCGAACGCACGGTGGCCGGTTGGTGCCGACGGGACGGCGTCGGCACCCTGGAGATCAAGCAGCGCGGCACCGCGGTCGTCCCCGACGCGCTGCGCGTCCGGCTCCGGCCCGCGCTGAAGGGGCCGACGACGACCGCCGCCACCCTCGTCGTCGCCCGGGTCGGCCGCAGCACCCAGGCCTACTGGTGCCGGGCCCACGCCGCCTGACCCACCTCGGATCAGGCCGGCTCGGCCAGGTTGTCGCGGAACATCCGGAGAACTTCGAGCAGGATGCGCTGCCGCTCCGCGGTGAGCCCCGCGCACATCCGCTCCTGGACCTCGCGGACCGCAGAACTGGCTTCGCACAGTCGGTCCCGCCCCGCATCGGTGAGTGCGGCCGGCAGTTCGCGGCCGCGGGCGGCGGTGGCGGGACGGGTGACCAGGCCGTCGCGTTCCAGTCCCTGCAACACCACGTTCATCGACTGCCGGGTGACGAACGTGCCCCGGGCCAGCTCGGCGTTGGACTGGGCCGGCCGTTGCCCGAGCAGCTCCAGGCAGGAGTACTGGGGGGTGCTCAGCTGCAGCGGCCGGAGCGCGGCGTCCATCGCGTTCCGCAGGGCCACCGCGGACTCCTTGAGGACGTACCCCACCGCGTCCTCCACCGGGCCGAGCTGCTCTTGCATCATGTCAGAAGTCTGACATACGGTGTCGGAAGTCAATACCCTGACATGCAGACGACCTCCCGGAGGAACCCCGTGACCGTCACCCGACCCGATCTCGTCGCCGTCACGATTCCAGGGCCGGTCGTGACCGGTATCCCCGTGATCCTGCGGATGCGGGCCCGCGGGCCGTTCTCGCTGGGCGCCGCCGCACGCTTCTCCGAGGAGTTCCCGGCCGGCCAGGGCGGTGGTGACGAGCCGCGCCTGGATCTCGCCTTCCCGGCGGACCGCGGCGGGTCGGCCGTGGGGGTGCGGGTCACCCAGGACGGCGCTGACGTCATCGCCCGGGTGGTCGCCGACCCGGGCGGGGTGTCGCCGGCGGACGTCCGCGGGCAGGTCGAACGGATCCTCGCCCTGGACGTCGACGGCACCGGTTTCCTCGCCGTCGGTGAGCACGACCCCGTGGTGGGGGAGCTGCAGCGACGTCGCCCGGGTCTCCGGCCGGTGCAGTTCCACAGTCCGTACGAGGCCGCGGCATGGGCGATCATCGGGCAGCGCATCCGGATGACCCAGGCCGCGGTGATCCGGACCAGGATCGCCGAACGACTCGGCGAGACGATGGACTTCGGCGACCGGACGCTGCCGGCCTTCCCGGCGCCCGGCCGGCTCGCGGAGCTGGGGGAGTTCCCCGGACTGACCGGCCGCAAGATCGACCAGCTCCGGGCCCTGGGTCGGGCCGCCGACGAGGGTCTGCTGGATGCCGCGGAACTCCGCGCCCTGCCGGTGGAGGAAGCCCTGACGCATCTGCGGGCTCTGCCGGGCGTCGGCCCGTTCTCCGCCGAACTCGTCCTGCTCCGCGGCGCCGGGCACCCCGATGTCTTCCCGGCCCACGAGAAGCGCCTGCACCGCGCCATGGCCGCGCTCTACGACCTGGGTGAGGACCCGAGCCTGGACGCGCTGCGTGCCGTCGCGGACGGTTGGCGGCCGTACCGCACCTGGACGGCGCTGCTGCTGCGCGTGTGGTTGGAGGACCAGACCCACGAGATCGCGACCGGGCGGCGGGTGATGGACCTGCCGGACCGGGTCGACCCCGACCGCTGAACCGGCCCCGGCACGCCTGTCCGGCGCGGTGCAGGTGCAGGATCGAGCCGTGACCACCACCGCAGAGCTGCTGACCGACGCCTTCGGGCGCGTCCACTCCACCGTGCACGCCGTGCTGAGCGGCGTCGAGCCCGAGGTGCTGACCTACCGGCCGGACCCGGCGGCCAACACCGTCGGCTGGCTGGTCTGGCATCTCACCCGGGTGCAGGACGACCACATCGCCGGGGTGGCCGGCCACGAGCAGGTGTGGACCGCGGACGGGTGGGCGACCCGGTTCGCGTTGCCGTTCGACGACGACGCCATCGGTTACGGCCAGGACGCCGACGAGGTGGCTGCCGTCCGACCGTCGGCGGACCTGCTGCTGGGCTACCTCGACGCCGTCCACGAGCGCACCACCGCCTACCTGGCCACGCTGACCGACGCCGACCTCGACCGCGTCGTCGACGAGGCCTGGGACCCGCCGGTGACCCTGGCCGTCCGGCTGGTCAGCGTGCTGAACGACGATCTGCAGCACGCAGGCCAGGCCGCGTACGTCCGGGGTGTCGCCGACCGGGTGGGCTGAGCCCGTAGGGTTGTCGCCCGTGACCGACTCCAGACTGGAACTCCTGCCCGCCGTCGACGTCGCGGACGGCCAAGCCGTCCGGCTGGTGCAGGGCCGGGCCGGCACCGAGACCACCTACGGCTCTCCGCTGGACGCCGCGTTGGCCTGGCAGCGGGACGGCGCCGAGTGGATCCACCTGGTCGACCTGGACGCGGCCTTCGGACGTGGGTCCAACGCCGAGCTGCTCGCCGAGGTCGTCCGCACCCTGGACGTCCGGGTGGAGCTGTCCGGCGGCATCCGTGACGACGCCTCCCTGGAGGCCGCGCTGGCCACCGGGTGCACGCGGGTGAACATCGGCACCGCGGCCCTCGAGCAGCCGGAGTGGTGTGCACGGATCATCGAGAAGTACGGCGACAAGGTCGCTGTCGGGTTGGACGTGCGCGGCAGCACGCTCGCCGCCCGGGGCTGGACGCAGGACGGCGGCGACCTCTGGGATGTCCTCGGCCGGCTCGACGAGCAGGGTTGCTCCCGGTACGTCGTCACCGACGTCACCAAGGACGGCACCCTGCGCGGCCCGAACCTCGAGCTGCTCGCCCAGGTGTGCGCGGTGACGACGGCCCCGGTGGTCGCCTCCGGTGGGGTGTCCAGCCTGGACGATCTCGTCGCACTGGCCGGGCTCACCGATGCCGGCGTCGAGGGCGCCATCGTCGGCAAGGCGCTCTACGCCGGGGCGTTCACCCTGCCCGAGGCACTGCGCGCGGTCGCCGACGTCGGCTGAGTCGGGCCCGCCGGCGGGCCGGGGTGACCGTGGGGATGCCCGGGTCGTGACATCGTCAGGGTTCGGGCGCCGTCGCGCCGGAACGCTGAAGGGAGTGACATGTCGCCATCGGAGAACCTCGATCGACCGAGCATCGGCCGGCGCCCGCTGCTGCGCAGGCCCGATTCCGAGACGTTCGGCAAGCTCAGCGAAGCGTTCGCCCGGTACATGGGCACCCCGACGTTCCTCCTGCAGATGTCGGCGTTCATCGTCGCGTGGGTGGTCTGGAACTTCGTCGGGCCCGAGGCCCTGCGTTTCGACCCGTACACCTTCACGTTCCTGACCCTGCTGCTCAGCCTGCAGGCGTCGTACGCGGCGCCGTTGATCCTGCTGGCGCAGAACCGGCAGGACGACCGCGACAAGCTGGCCCTGCGCGAGGACCGTCGCCGGGCCGATCTCAACCTGTCCATCTCGGAGTTCCTCGGTCGCGAGCTGGCCGAGATCCGGGTGTCCACCGGTGCGGCGCCCACCCGGGGGTTCATCCGGGAGAACGCCCGGGAGAACCTCGCCCCGGTGACCGACATCGCGCACCGCCTCGACCGCATGGAGGCACAGCTCGACGCGATGCACACGCTGCTCACCGCATCCCAGCGCCGCGGCTGACCCCCCGGGGGCCGGTCAGCCGACGCCGTGCACGTGGTCGGGCCGGATGGTCAGCACCACCCGCACCTGATCGCGCCCGCCGTACCAGGGGTAGGGGCCGCCGGTGTACTTCTGCGCCATCGCCTCGATGCTCTCCACGCCACCCTCGGTGGTCGCCGAGACGACCTCGCCGCGCACCGCGTAGTAGCGGAACAGCTCCTGCGGGTCGGTGATCGTGACGGCCACCCGGGGGTCCCGCTCGATGTTGCGCGTCTTCTGGAACCCCTGCACGGTGTTGATGATGATGTTGGTGCCGTCGGTGTCCACCCAGGTCTGGGTGAGCTGCGGGGATCCGTCCGGCATCGTCGTCGCGATGTAGCAGATGGAGCGTTGGCGGAGCAGGTCGAGCAGTCCCTGGGGCATATCCATCGGTGTCACTCCCGGCTCACGCGGCGGCCCGCCGTGCGGCGGGTCCGCCCGACGGTACGTCCGGCTCACCCCGCCCAGGGCACCGGGGCGTCGCCGAGTCCGATCACGGTGCCGCTCAACGTCTCCGGGCCGACCACGCCGATCAGGCACTGGGCCAGCGAGACGTGACCGTCGGCGTCGGCACCGGGGTACAGGGTGCCGTCGGCGCCGACGTACCCGCTGTTCACCACGACCTCGAGCCGACCACCCGCGGTGACGTCCGGCATCCGGGTCAGCCGCCGCGCGAGCGCGTCGCAGGTCCGGCCCAGGGTGGCGGCGGCCGTGGCGGGCACGTCGAAGGTGCTGGCCAGCACCTCTACGGCATGGGCCTGCGTGCAGGGGATGTCCGCGGCGTCGATGACGTCGCGGCCCGAACGGCAGAGGGCGAACGCGGACGGGAGTCGACCGCCGTCGTACCCGCCCCGCGCCGTGCCGTCGTAGGTGCCGGTGTCCGTGTCGGTACCGAACGGGCTGAGGTCGACGACGCAGGCGACCCAGTCCTGCCCGGCGGCCCGCTGCAGGTCGTCCGGTCCGGCCAGCACCACCCCGGAACGGATGGACGGCATCCACGGTCCGGTGGCGTCCGCGGGGTCTCCGGCGCCCAGGTAGTCCCGCGCGCTCGCGCCGCAGCCCTGCAGCCGCTCGGACCGGGTGATCCCGCGCGCGGGGGTCAGTCCGACCACCTCGCCGAAGCGCGCGCCGTCGCACGGCGCGATCTGCGCCGTGGGAGCGGTGAACCCGGTGGTCGTCTCGTACCCGTTCCGCAGCGAGATGCGTTGCAGCAAGCAGTCGCCGACAGCCGGCGCCCCGGGGATGACGGCGGCCTGGGCCGTCCCGGACACGGCGCGGGTGGCCTGCGGCACGATCACCGCGAGCAGCACCGACATCGCGACCACGAGCAGCCCCAAGCGGCGCCGGTCGGAGATCACCGGTCCCGCCGCGGGGCGCTGGTCAGGCCCATGGCACCGGTCGGTCGCCCAGACCGAGCAGGGTGCCGGTCAGCGGCCGGTCGTCCGGGGCGATGACCCGGCAGACCGCGGTGTCGGCGAATCCACCGTCGGACCCCTGCATCCCCGGCTGCAACACACCGCCCTCGTCGTAGTGGCCGATCGCGGCACGCACCTGCAGGGCTCCGCCGGCGGTGGGATCGGGCATCCGGGTCACGCGGGCGGCGAGCTCACCGCAGGTGCGATCGATCGACGACGCGGTGGCCCCCACCAGATCGCTGGAGTACCCCAGGAACTCGATGTGGTGCGGCTGATCGCAGGGGACCGGCTCGAAGGCTGCGATGTCCGCCGTGTCCGTGCAGGACGCGAAGGCGTCCGGGGGGCGGCCGGTGGAGAACGCGTCCCGGGCCGAGGTCCCGTAGGCCAGGGACAGGGCGTCGAGGTCGGTGGCCAGCACCACGCAGGCGGTCCAGGTCCGGCCGGCCGCGCGCGGCAGGTCACCGGGGGCCAGCTCCATGGCGGTGCTGTTCCCGGCCGGATACCAGTAGCTGAGCACCGGCGTCGGATCGGCGGCGAAGTCGGGCAGGCCGAGGAAGCGCTGGGCCGCCGACCAGCAGGCGTCGTCCTGCGGGTAGGCGATCCGGACACCGTCCGGGAACCCCGTCAGCGAACCGCTGTCGTGCACCAGCACGACCTCGCCGTACCGGCGTCCGGTGCACGGCTCCAGGATCAGGTCCCCGGTGGGATCGGGCGTCCGGAACTGCCCGTCGTTCCCCGCCGACATCGAGATCGGGCTGAGCAGGCAGTCGCCGAGCGCGGGGGGAGCGGGGATGCTCGCGGCCTGGGCGAACCCGCGCACCGATCGCGTTCCGACGTTCGGGACCACGACGGCCGCCAGCACGGTCAGGGTGACCACGAGGGCACCGGCGCCGCGACGTCGCATGCCGCCCACTCTAGGTTCGCCGCCCCCCGGCCGACGGCTCGGCCGGTCCAGGTAAGGGTAGCCTTACCGAGTGGTCGCGCCCGTCGGCGGACCGACAGGACGACCGAAGGCAGGACCGCATGCCCACCCAGCTCACCGTCACCGGCGCGCAGATGCTCACCCCCGGCCTCCGCCGGGTGCACTTCCGCAGCGACGACCTCTCCGCGTTCCGCGACAGCGTGCACACCGACCGGTACGTCAAGCTCGTGTTCCTCAAGCCCGGGGTCACCTACCCGCAACCGCTCCACCTGAAGGCGCTGCGCGATCAGCTGCCGCCGGAGGACATGCCCGTTGTCCGCACCTACGCGGCGCTGTTCCCGGATCACGACGCCGGCACCGTCAGCATCGATTTCGTCGTGCACGGCGACCAGGGCGTGGCGGGCCCGTGGGCGGCTGCGGCGCAGCCGGGGGATCAGCTGCTGGCCAACGGCCCGGGCGGCGCCTACGCCCCCGACCCGACCGCCGACTGGCACCTGCTCGTCGGCGACGAGACCGCGCTGCCGGCGATCACCGCCGCCCTGCAGGCCCTCCCGGCCGACGCCGTCGCCCACGTCGTCGTCGAGGTCGAGGGCGCCGGGTACCAGCTCGACCTGCCGCTCCCCGCCGGCGCCACCCTGCACTGGGTGCACCGCGACACCGGTGGCTCGGTGCAGGACGTCGTGCGGGGCCTGGACTGGCTGCCCGGCCGGGTCCACGTGTTCGCCCACGGCGAGGCGCAGCAGATGATGCACGGCCTGCGCCCGTACCTGCTGCGCGAGCGCGGCGTCCCGCGGGACCTGCTCTCGATCTCCGGCTACTGGCGGCAGGGCCGTACCGAGGAGAGCTTCCGCGAGTGGAAGGCGGAGCTGGCTCGGCAGGAGGAGGGCGCGGTCTGAGTCAGTCCCCGGTGGCGTTCCCGTCGAGGTCCGGGGCCGGATCGTCGGCGGGACCCGGGGAGGTCTCCTGGGGCGCCCACGGGGTCAGGCGCAGCACGACCTCGTCGTAGAAGTCGTCCACCGCTGCCGTCACCGAGGCCACCACGCTGCCCGTCGCCCCGGATCGCTTGGTGCCCAACGGGTACAGCCGCTTGACCCGGAACGATCGCGGCGCCTGCGCCGGGTCGGCGATCAGCCGCGCGGGCTTGTCCCGCAGATCGCCCAGGTGCTCGCGCGTCCCTTCCGTCGGCGGGGCGAACAGGGCCTCGACGGTCAGATCGTCCGGTGCGGTCCGGAGTTGGCGGACCAGCCACTGCACCCGCTTGACCGGTGTCCCCTCGGTCGGCGCGAGCACGTCCAGGCTCAACCGGACCTGGGTGGTCCGGACGTCGGCGGTCACCGCCACGGTGCCGACCGCGCCGGGGATCCGCAGCACGGCGGTCAGCACGCCGTCGTCGGCCAGGCGGCGGGCCGCGTCCTCGTCGAGCAGGACCGGGTCGGCCAGCAACTTGCGCGGCAGCGCACGTTTCACCGGCTTGCCGGTCCGGGTGGTCAGCCGGAGGCAGAGCTGACGGACGAGGCGGTGCCAGCCGGCGACGACGGGTGCGGTGTGCCGGTCACCGGCGGCGAGGGTGCGCTGCGCGACCCCGTCACGGACCGGCACCCAGGACGGGCTCATGTCGGAGAACGCCATCGCGCCGGACTTAGGGTGCTCCAGGTAACGGAGCAGTTCGGCCAGGATCCACATCGGCAGCTGCTCGGTGAACCGGTGGTGCGCCAACAGCATCCGCAGTTCGTGCATCACCTCGGACCACGACAGGTGCACCAGGCGCACCGACTCGGTGAACTTCGGCGGCACCAGTACCGGGTGGGTGTCGGGATCGCTGGTCACCTCGTTCGAGACGGTCAGCAGGACGTCGAACTTCTCCCGCCTGGCCACCCGGAGGTAGGAGGTGATCTGGTCGAGGTTCAGGTCGTTGCTGCCCGTCTTCACCTCGAGCAGCGCGGTCCAGGTGGTCCTGCCGCGGGCCACCCGGATGACCCCGTCCGGGATCACCTTGGCCTCGCCCAGCACGAACGGGGTCTCCAGGAACGTCTCCATCGCCCCCGCGGGTGCACCGGCCCGGGCGGTGATGGCCCGGCCGAACGGGCGGACCGCCCCCATCACCCACATCAGCGCGGCCGTGGCCCGGTTCTCCTGTTCGTCCGCCCCGCCGATCCCCGCGACGGAGAACAACCGGGCGCGCCGCCAGGAGTCGTTGCCGGCCAACACGCTGACCGGGACGCGCGCACGGGGCGCCGACGAACCCGTCACCGTCAACCGGTTGGACGTCGTCCGCACGGTGATCGGCTGCCCCGCGAGCGGGATGCTGGTCTCGGTCACCGATGTCTCCACCGTCACCGTCGCGGTCGAGCGGGGGTCCGCGATGTCGGCGGTGTCGGCGGTGTCGGGTCGGTCGGTGTCGCCGGCCGAGTCCGCTCTCGTGTCCGAGTCCACATCCGTGGCGGGGGTCGCGACCGGGTGGGTCTGCACGGCGGTTCCGGGGTCGCGGTCCGACGGGGCGATGCTCGCGTCCCCGGTGAGGATCGGGGCCGCGGCGGTCTCCTCGGTGCCGGGCTCCTCGGCGGTCATGTCCGGGTGGTCGTGCGTGTCGGTGCCGCCGTCGTCGTGCGCATCGGGTTCGGCTTCGCCGACCGAGATGCCGTAGTCGGTCGCCAGTCCCGCCAGTCCGCCCGCCCAGCCCTGGCCGACCGCCCGCAGGCGCCAGTGGCCGTCGCGGCGGTACACCTCACCGAGGACCAGGGCCCGTTCGGTGCTCAGGTCCCGGACCGGGTAGACGACCAGCGGATCCCCGTCCGCGGTCCGGACCCGCCACTCGATGCCGGGGAGGTCGGCGAAGGCGCCGTCGGTGCTGGCCGCGATGACCACCGCGGTGACGTCCTGCGGCACCTCCCGCAGGTCGATCGACACCTCGTCGGCGCCGTGCCCGTCACCGATCACCTTGCCGGTGTGCACGACGGATCCGTCCGGGGTGGATCGCTGGTTGTAGAACACCATGTCGTCGTCCGACCGGGCCCGTCCGTCGGCCCCGACGAGCAGGGCGATCAGGTCCACATCACCCGCCGGTGGTGTCGCGCTCCACCGGACGGCCACCTGCAGCTGTCCGATGTCCGCCTCGATCGGCAGATTCTGCCCCTTCGTCACCGTCGTCATCCCCATGGCGCGATCACACCACGCGAGGTCCGGCCGGGCTCGGTGACGGAGATCGGGCGGCCGGTCGGCGGGAGGGCGCGTTGCTCGCAGCGGGGTCGGTTGCTCGCGACCGGCCGCGGGCAACGCGGTCCGGCGTGAGCAACGCGGCGACGCGGGAGCACCCGTCAGGAGACAGCGCAGCGGGCCGCCGGTCGGAGATCGACCGGCGGCCCGCTCGCGTGCTGTCCTGACCCGGTCGTCCGTGGGGACGAGCCGAGCTCGGCTCAGCTGGTGGTGGTCGGCGCGCTGGTGGTCGGCGCCGTGCTGGTGGCGCTGCCCGGCGCGGGCGGAGTGGGCAGGGACCCGTCGGCGGGCGGGGTGGGGGCGGTGCCGTCGGCCGGGGGAGCCGGCGGGGTGGGCAGAGACCCGTCCGCGGGCGGGGTGGGCGCCGAGCCGTCGGCCGGCGGGGCGGGCGGGGTCGGGGCGTTGCCGTCACCCAGCGGGCCGCCCTTGCCGGGGCCCTCACCCGGCGCCGGCGGGGTCGGGGCGGTGTTCACGGCGGTGGCGAGCAGGGAGGTGCCGTCGGAGTCGACGGTGCCCTCGGCGTGGATCTCGGTGCCTGCGGCGAGGTCGGCGCTCAGGCCCTCGCCGTAGGTGGTGCTGCTCGTGGTGTGGATGGTCCGGGTGAAGCCCTCGCGGTCGGTGACCACGATGGTGCCGCCGCCGGCGGAGACGACGGTGCCGTCGATGTGCGGCTTGGGGGCGGGCGGGGTGGCCGTGCCGTCGGCGGGGGCCATGGGCGCGGCCGGGGCGGTGCCGTCGGTGCCGGGGGCGGCCGGGGCGGAGCTGGACGTGGCCGACGGATCGACCGAACCGCCCTCGTCGGCCGAGGCGTACGCGGCGCCGCCACCGATGAGGGCGGCGGAGATGGCGGCGGCCACGGTCAGACCGCGCAGGGTCCGGCGACGGGGGGAGGCGGACGGGGCCGCGGCCAGGGGGTGGCCGGCGGGCAGGGTGCTCGACATGGTGGAGCCCTTCGCTTCGGGAGGTCCGGGGGCGGTCGCCGCTCGGACTCCCTGAAGACTGCGTGCCCCTCCTGAAGCGGACCTGAATCAGGAGGCACCGGGCGGAGCCCTCAGCGGAACCTCAGGGTCGGCGGGCAGAGTGGTCACCGTGAACGCCCCTGCTGACACCCCCGCCCGGGTCCTGCTCGTCGAGGACGACGAGACCCTGCGCACCGTCGTCGCCGACGCCCTGCGCGACAACGGTTACGTGGTCGCCACCCTCGCCGACGGCGAGCGCGTGCTGGAGGTGGTGTCCGGTCACCGCCCCGACCTGGCCATCCTGGACGTCATGCTGCCCGGCCGTTCCGGGTTCGAGCTCGCCCGCGTGCTGCGGGGGGAGGCCGACATCCCGGTGGTCTTCGTGACCGCGCGCGACGGGGTCGACGACCGGCTCACCGGTTTCGACCTGGGCGCCGACGACTACCTGGTCAAACCGTTCGAGCTGGCCGAGCTGCTCGCCCGGGTGCGGGCCGTGCTGCGTCGCTCCGGGCGGCTCTCCGCGTCCGTCATCCAGGTGTCCGACCTGGTCGTCGACGAGGACGCCGGGGTGGTCGTCCGGGCCGGCCGGCCCGTCGACCTCACCGCCACCGAACTGCGGCTGCTCACCTATCTGGCCCGCAACCGGGGGCGGGTGCTGTCCAAGACGCAGATCCTCACCCAGGTCTGGGGCTACGACGCCTACGACCCGAACCTGGTGGAGGCCTTCGTGTCCGGGTTGCGCCGCAAGATGGAGGTGCACGGCGACCGGCTCATCCACACCGTCCGCGGTATCGGGTACCGGCTCTCCGCGCCGCCCGGCGCCCCGTCGTCGTGACGGTTCCGGCGGTGCCCGCACCGCAGGAACCGGCGGACCGGCCGGTGCGCACGGTGTCCCTGCGCACCCGGGTGGTGGTCGCGGTCGTCGCCCTGCTGGCCGTCCTGCTCGTCGTGCTCGGGTTGGTGGTCACCACGCTGCTCGGCGACGCCCTGCGGGCCGATCTGCGCACCCGGCTGGACGACCGCGCCGGATACGCCGCCTTCCTCCAGGAGCAGGGGGTGACCGGGCAGAGCCTGGCCGACAACCTCTCCGGATCCGGCGTCTCCAGCACGTTCGTCGCCGGGGGGCAGGAGTACATCGGTCGCGGAACGGGACCGAGCGACGCCGGGCCGCCGAGCCCACCCGCCCCCGGGCGGGGGCCGGCGCTGCCGCAACCCGGCGTCGAACCGACGGTCACCGTCACCGAACAGGACGGCTCGCTGACCGCCACCGTCGAGCTGACCGACGGGACGCTGACCCTGCAGGCGAGCGAGAACGAGATCGACCGCACGCTGTCGGTGCTGCGCACCATCGAGATCGTGGCCGGGGCCATCGCCCTGGTGCTGGCCGCGCTGCTGCTCGTCCGGGTGGTCGGGGTCGCCCTGCGCCCGCTGGAGCGGATGACCTCGTTGGCCCAGCGGATCGGCGCCGGTGCCCGCGGTCGCCGCCTGCGGCCGACCCACCCGGACACCGATCTCGGCCGGACCGCGCAGGCCTTCGACGAGATGCTGGACGCGCTGGAGACGGCGGAACTGGCCGCCCGGCAGGCCGAGGAGCGGATGCGCCGGTTCCTCGCCGACGCCTCCCACGACCTGCGCACCCCGCTGGCCGGGGTGATCGCCGGGTCGGACTCGCTGCTGCGGGCCGATCCCGAGCTGCTGGGTCGCGCCGAGCGGGAGGAACGGCTCGTGCTGATCGTCCGGCAGGCCCGGCGGGCCTCCCGGCTGGTCGACGACCTGCTGGTGATGACCCGCCTGGACACCGCCGCCACTCCGGCCGCCGCGCAGATCGTCGATCTGGGTGATCTCGCCGACCAGGAGGCTCGCGCGGTGGCGCTGCGTCGCCCCGATGTCGAGGTGGCCGTCCGGGACGAGACCGTCGCGGACGGCGGGGCGGCTCGCGTCCGCGTCGTCCCGGACGACCTCCGTCGGGCGGTCGCCAACCTGCTCGACAACGCCGTCAAGGTCAGCCCACCCGGCGGGCGGGTCGACATCCGGGTCACCCGCGACGGCGCCGACCCAGGGCGGGTCGCCCTGCTCGTCGCCGATCAGGGGCCGGGGGTTCCGGACACCGAACGGGAACGCATCTTCGACCGCTTCGTCCGGCTGTCGGAATCCCGGGCCGGGCAGGGGTCCGGACTGGGCCTGCCCATCGCCCGCGCCATCGCCCGCGCCTCCGGCGGGGACGTGCACTGCGGCTCCCGGCCGGACGGCGCCCCCGGAGCACTGTTCACGCTGGAACTCCCGACGGACCGGGCCGTACCCGGTCCGTCGGCCGCCGTGCGGTTCGCCGCCCAGCGCTGAGATCCGCTCCGTCAGACGGTGATGACGATCTTGTGGGCGGACTTGTCGCCGGTGACGGCGGCCAGGGCCTGCGGGTACTCGTCCAGGGTGAAGCGATGCGTGATGATGCCGTCGGTCTTCATCCGCCCGCTGCGCATCGCGGCCAGCGCCGCGCCGAACGAGGTCATCTCGGCGAACGAGCCCTTGATGGTGATCTCCCGGTGGAACACGTCGTACGGCGAGATCGCGATGCGGTCCGCCTCGCCGGTCACCCCGTAGATCATCACGGTGCCGCCGTTGCGGGTGAGCGGCACGCAGATCTCCCCGACGGCGGGGGAGCCGGTCGCCTCGACGACCAGGTCGTAGCCGTCCCCGTCCGGGGACGCCGCCCGCAGCTTCTCGATGTTGGCCGCGGCGTCGTCCCGGTCGATCTGCACGGTGTTGTCCGCGCCCAGGGCACGGGCGGTGTCCAGCTTGAACGCGGTCGGCGCGGCGACCGTCACCGACGACGCGCCGCCGGTGGCCAGCAGCTGGGCGAGCAGCAGGCCGGTCGGCCCGGCGCCCAGCACCAGGGCGGTCGACCCCGGCCGGACCTGCGCGGTCTCCAGGCCGTGCATCGCGCACGCGGCCGGTTCGGTGAACACCGCGGTGTCCGGGTCCAGGCCCTCCGCGGAGAACACGAGATTCTCGTCGGCGCAGGCGTACTCGGCGAAGAAGCCGGGCTGGTTGACGCCCAGGGCCAGCGCGTTCTCGCACAGGATGAACCGGCCGGACAGGCAGTACGAGCACGAGCGGCAGGGGATGTTCGGGTTCACCGCGACCTGCTGGCCGACGGTGACCCGGGTGACGCCCGCACCGATCTCGGCGACCGTGCCCACCACCTCGTGGCCGGGGATGAGCGGGAACTTCGCGCCGAACTCGCCGTGGTGGATGTGCTGATCGGTGCCGCACACCCCGACCTGGGTGACCTTGACGAGCACCTCACCGGCGGCCGGACTGGGCGTCGGCACCTCCGTGACGGCGTAGTCGCCGGCTCCGCTGTACAGCACGGCCTTCATGGACGGGCACCTTCCTGCCGGGGACGTCACCGCAACGGGACACACGTCGACGGGCACGCCCGCGGGCGCGGTCGGTGAGCGGCGGTCCGTGGAGCGTAGGACATCCGGGCCGGACATGTCACCGGTGACACACGGGGGTCGTGCGGGCTACGGTGCGCGGGCCCGGGCCAGGCCCTCCCGGCGCAGAACCGGAGCCCGCCATGCCTGCCACCGTTCGCCAGGTCGTCGTCACCGCCCCCGGGCAGGTCGATCTGGTGCCCGCCGCCGTTCCCACCCCCGCCGCCGGCGAGGCCCTCGTGACCATGGTCGTGGTGGGTGTCTGCGGATCGGACGTGCACGCCTCCCACGGTCGACATCCCTTCGTGCCCTTGCCGTACCACCCGGGACACGAGGTCGTCGGTGTCGTCCGGGCGGTCGGCGACGGAGTCGATCTCGCCGTCGGCAGCCGCGTCGTCGTCGAACCCATCCTGGCCTGCGGGCACTGCAAGTACTGCCGGGACGGTCGCTACAACCTGTGCGCCACCATGTCCTTCTTCGGCTGCACCGCACCGACGGGTGGGCTGGCCGACGAGTTCGTCATCCCGGCCGACCGCCTGGTCCCGGTGCCGGACGCGCTGACCGATCTGCAGGCCGTGCTCATCGAGCCCCTCTCCACCCCGGTGCACGCGGTCCGGCTGGCCGGCCCCGACCTGACCGGGCGGACGGTGGCGATCCTGGGCGCCGGCACCATCGGCCTGCTCACCCTGGCCGCGGCCCGCCGCGCCGGCGCCGCCCGCATCGCCGTCAGCGAGACCCTGGACAGCAAAAGGGATCTCGCGCTCCGGCTGGGCGCCGACTCCGTGCACGACGCCGCGTCCGCGGGGCTGGTCGACGACGTCCGGGCCGATCTCGGGGGCAGCGCCGACGTCGTCTTCGACTGCGTGTCGGTGCAGGCCACCGTGGACCAGGCCATGGCGCTCGCGTTCAAGGGCGGCACCGTGGTCGTGGTGGGCGTCCCCGCCGCCCCGGTCACCGTGCCGCTCCCGGAGATCCAGGACCTGCAGGTCCGCATCCAGGGCAGCGCCACCTACATCCGGGAGGACTACCGGGACGCCATCGCCATGCTCGAGGCCGACCTGGTCCGGCCGGCGGACATGATCACCGCGCAGTACCCGCTGAGCCGGGTCGCCGAGGCCTTCGAGGACGCCTCGAGCGGCCGCCAGGTGAAGGTCGTGGTGCTCGCCGACGCCGGTTGAGCGGGTCTCCCCGCCGCGCGTCCGGCAGATCCCGCGAGGGCTCGTAGGCTGTTCGGCGTGACTGTCGCGGTGCGGGTGATCCCCTGTCTGGACGTGTCCGAGGGCCGGGTGGTCAAGGGCGTCAACTTCGTCGACCTTCGCGACGCCGGCGACCCGGTGGAACTGGCCCGCCGGTACGACGCCGAGGGCGCCGACGAGCTCACCTTCCTGGACATCACCGCGACCAGCGACAACCGCGCCAGCGCCTACGAGATGATCCGGCGCACTGCCGAACAGGTGTTCATCCCGCTCACCGTCGGCGGTGGTGTGCGCACCACGGACGACATCAACGCCCTGCTCCGCGCGGGCGCCGACAAGGTGTCGATCAACTCCGCGGCCGTGGCCCGCCCGGAGTTCCTGTCCGAGGCGGCCGACCGGTTCGGTTCCCAGTGCGTGGTGCTGGCCATCGACGCCCGCCGGGTCTCGGTCGACCACGAACCGGCCTGCCCGTCCGGTTTCGAGGTCACCACCCACGGAGGCCGCAAGGGCACCGGCATCGACGCGGTCGCCTGGGCGCGCCAGGCCGAGCAGGCCGGCGCGGGGGAGATCCTGTTGACCTCCATGGACAGCGACGGCACCAAGGACGGTTTCGACACCGCGATGCTGGCCGAGCTCCGCCGCACCGTGGGCATCCCGCTCATCGCATCCGGGGGTGCCGGCACGCTGGAGCACTTCCCGGCGGCCGTCGCCGCCGGGGCCGACGCCGTCCTCGCCGCCTCGGTCTTCCACTTCGGCGAGCTGAGCATCGATCAGGTCAAACAACGGCTGGCCCAGGACGGCTACCCGGTCCGCCGCACGGCGGTCCCGGCATGACCGCCGACGCCGAGGTGGTCACCGCGGTCGACGGGCTGCGCTTCGACGCCGCCGGGCTGGTCTGCGCGGTCGCCCAGCAGTACGACACCCGGGAGGTGCTGATGGTCGCCTGGATGAACGCCGAGGCGGTCACCCGGACGTTGACCACCGGCCGGGCCACCTACTGGTCCCGCTCGCGCCAGGAGTTCTGGGTCAAGGGCGACACCTCCGGGCACGTGCAACGTGTCGTCGAGGTGCGGCGCGACTGCGACGGCGACGCCCTGCTCGTGCTGGTCGACCAGACCGGCGCCGCCTGCCATACCGGCACCCGGACCTGCTTCGACGACGGGTCGCTGCCGACCACCGCATGACGACCTGGGGGAGCTCATGACCGCCGGACGCCCGCGCATCACCCTGGCCTCCATCGTGCTCGGGGCTGCCTCGGCCCAGGAGCTCGCCCGCTTCTACCGGGACCTGCTGGGCTGGGAGACGGTCGCGGACGAACCCGACTGGGTCAAGCTCCGCGGGCCGGCGCAGGGACTGTCCTTCCAGACCGAACCCGACCACGTCCCGCCGGTGTGGCCGCCCGCACCGGGTGGGCAGCAGATGATGCTGCACCTGGACTTCCTGGTCGACGACCTGGACGAGGCCGGGGCGCACGCTCTGGCCTGCGGGGCCCGCCTGTCCGAGCACCAGTTCGAGGACGGCGTCCGGGTGTACCTCGACCCGGCCGGCCACCCGTTCTGCCTGTTCCTCCCCGGCTCCTGACACAGTCGGGCGCCTCAGCCGATCGAGTGCGGTCCGGCCATCCGCTCCAGCCGCCCGCTGGAACAGTCGACCGTCACCTTGGCCCGTCGCTCGAGGGTGCGGCCGGCCGCGGTCACCGTCACCCGGACCACGGAGGTGGCCACCGGCGGGGTCGCGTCGAGGTCCTCCTCGGGCGGTTCGATGCCGGTCAACGTCCAGCGGTCCCCGCGCTGACCGACCTCGGTCGCGAAGCCGCCGAGGGCCGCGGACCCGACCAGGGCGTTGCTGCCGAAATGGTCGTAGACACTCCACCGGGCGTCGGAGGTGAAGATCTCGGACACCGCGGCCGGGTCGTGCGCGTTCACGGCCTCGACGAGGCCGGACAGCAGGGTGAACATGCCGTCCTGCCGGCAGGCCGACAAGCCCGGCAGGTCGTCCGCCGGGTTCTCGACGGTCGTCCCGCCGGACGTCGCGGTCTCCGCCGCCTCCGCCCGCAGCGCCTGCTCGGTCGATCCGCACGCCGCGGTCGTCGCGGCGACGACAGCGGACAGGGTCAGGGCGAGGAGGCGGGCGCGCACGGTATGACGACTCACCCGGGAAGTGTGCCGGACGAGGCGCCCGTCGCCGACCCGTCCGGCGCGCGCCGGTAGTGGTACCCGTGGTGGACGGTGAAACCCAGCCCCCGGTACAGCGTAAGCGCCGCCTCGTTGCCCCCGTCGACCTGCAGGGCGACCCGGGCGGCGCCGTGCATCCCGCCCCACCGCGCCAGCCCGGCCATCAGCCGGGTGCCGACACCCTCCCGTCGCCGGTCGGGAGAGACGGTCACCGCGGAGATGCCCAGCCACCCGTCGTTCACCGCACCCCGGGCCACGCCGGCCTGGCCCCGGGCATCCCGGATCGAGGCGAAGACCGGGAGATCGGTGGCCACCAGCACCTTCCGGGCATGCGGGGGCAGCGACGTCCCGCGGTAGAGGTAGCCGGTCAGCCACTCCTCGTCCGGGACGGCGGTGGTGACCAGGAACGCGTCCGGACCCGGCGGCAGCCGGGTCGTCAGGACGTCGAGGTCGGCCGTCATCACCAGGTTGGGGGTGAGCACGGTCCAGCCGCGTTCGGCCAGGGTGGTGTCCAACCGGGCCAGGGGCGACCCCGGTGCGTCGACGGGCACCTGCACCGTGGGGGGCAGGCCCCGTTCCCGGTAGAACGACTCGACCACGGCGAGCGCCGCCGGCAGGTCGCGACCGGGAGGTCCCAGGGGCAGCACGGAGTTCGCCCGGGAGGTGAACCCGTCCGCGGCCCGCAGCAGCCAGCCGCCGAGCTCGACCTCGGTGAGGCCCCGCCAGCCACGGGCGAGCACCGCCTCGAGTTCGGCCACGGTGAACACAGGGGGCACGTGTCGGGTCATGCCGCCACCCGACGGTCCGGGCCGGTCAGCGTCAGCAGCAGGGCGAGACCCAATAGCACGGCGCCGAAGCCGGACAGCCCGGCGAAACCGATCAGGCCGAGCAGGGGACCGGAGGCTGCGGCGCCGATCGCCGCGGCCACGTTCATGGCGGCGTCCGACCCGCCCTGCACGGCCAGCCGATCGGCCTCGGGGACCGACTCGGTGAGCAGCGCCGAACCGGCGACCAGGGCGCAGGACCAGCCCACCCCGATCAGCACCAGGCCGACGGTGACCCGCGCCATGGAGTCGCCGGAGGTGCCGGCCACGAGCAGGGCGAGCAGCAACACGCCGGCACCGGTGGCCAGCACCGGGATGCGGCCGAACCGGTCCGCCGCGGCGCCGACCCACGGCGAGAAGGCGAACATGCCGACCACGTGCAGGCTGATGGTGAGGCCGACCAGGGCGAGCGAGGCCCCGTGGTGGTCCATGTGCACGGGGGTCATGGTCATCACCGCGACCATCACGGTGTGGGCGGCGCACAACGCGATCAGCGCGAGCCGGGACGGCCGCTGCCCCCAGGCCCGGCGCAGGGCCGCCACCGCCGACGGCCGCTCTCCGGCGCCGGGGGCGCGGGGAGCAACGTACCGGCCGGCCAGCACCAGGGGGTCGGGGCGCAGGGCCGAGGTGATCAGCGCGGCCACGAGCTGCATGACGGTCGCGATGACGAAGGCACCGGCGATCGGGGCCAACCCCAGCGCCCGGGACAGGGCCTCGCCCGGCACCCCCAGGTTGGGTCCGAGGACGGTGCCGACGGTCGTCGACCACACCACCAGGGAGAGTTGTCGCGACCGCCGGTCGTCCGGGGCGAGATCGACCGCGGCGTACCGACTCTGCAGGGAGGCGGCCGAGCCGGCGCCGGTGAGCCCCAGTCCCACCACCAGGAGCAGGGTGGCCGGGGCGGACGGGGTCATGCCCGCCACCGCGACCAGCAGGGCCGATCCCAGTGCGGCCACCGCCCACCCCGTGGTCAACGAGATCCGACGCCCGGAGCGCACCGCGGCCCGGGCCAACGGCAGGGCGACCGCCGCCGCGACCACCGTGGTCGACGTGCGGGCCACCCCGGCCCACCCCTCGGACCGGGTCACGTCGGTGGCCAGCAGGATCCCGACGCTGAGCCCGGCCCCGAACCCGATGCCGCCGGCCACCTGGGCCAGGGACAGCAGCACCAGGGTGCGCCGCTGCACGGCGCGCACGGCAGCCCCGGACTGCCAGGGCCCGGTCGACGGCGGGAGGGTCACCGGCGGAGCGTAGCCACCGGCGCCGACACCGCCGGGTGCGGCGGCACCGGCACGGTCGGGGCGGCCGCGGCGGGCACAATGACCGCCATGCCCCCGTCGTTCACCGTCCTCGCCCGACCCTGCCCCGGGGCGGCCCGATGACCGCGCCGACGACCACCCGGGCGCTTCCCCTGGGGGAGATCCGGCCGGGCCGCGAGGAGTTCCGGGCGCTGGCCGCGGAGGGTCGCCGGGTCATCCCGGTCACCCGCAGGCTCCTCGCCGACGCCATCACCCCGATCGGGCTCTACTCCACCCTGGCCCAGGACCGGCCCGGCACCTTCCTGCTGGAGTCGGCCGAGCACGGGAAGTCGTGGTCGCGCTGGTCGTTCGTCGGTGTCCAGGCCCGCACCGCGCTGACCGAGGTCGACGGGCACGCGCACTGGCTGGGGGAGGTCCCGGTGGGGTTGCCCACCCACGGCGACCCGCTCGTCGCGCTGGCCGAGACGCTGCGCCTGCTGCAGACCGAGCCGCTGGCCGGGTTGCCCCCGTTGACCGGCGGGATGGTCGGCTATCTCGGCTACGACATCGTGCGGCGGCTGGAGCGGCTCGGTGCGCCCGGCCAGGAACCCGCCGACGAGCTCGGCGTCCCCGAGCTGGTGATGATGCTGGCCACCGACCTCGCCGCGCTGGACCACCACGAGGGCACCGTCACCCTCATCGCCAACGCGGTGAACTGGGACGCCACCGACGAACGGGTGGACGCCGCCTACGACGACGCGGTCGCCCGGTTGGGGGCGATGACCCGTGGCCTGGCCCGGCCGCACGGCGTGGCCGCCGCCGTCTTCACCGCGCAGGACCCGGAGGTCCGGCGGCGGACCGAGTCGGCCGACTACCGGGCCGTGGTCGAGGCGGCCAAGGAGCACATCCGGGCCGGCGACATCTTCCAGGTCGTGCTGTCGCAGCGGTTCGACGTGCCCACCGAGGCCGACGCCCTGGACATCTACCGCGTGCTGCGGGCCACCAACCCCAGCCCCTACATGTTCCTGCTGCGGCTGCCGACCGTGGACGGTCTCCCGCTGGCCGTCGTCGGCTCCTCCCCGGAGGCCCTGGTCACCGTGCGGGACGGGTTGGTGACGATGCACCCCATCGCGGGCACCCGCCCCCGCGGGGCCACCGAGGAGGACGACGTCCTGCTGGCCAAGGACCTGCTCGCCGACACCAAGGAACGCTCCGAGCACGTCATGCTGGTCGACCTCGGCCGCAACGATCTCGGCCGGGTCTGCGCGCCGGGCAGCGTCAAGGTCGTCGACTTCTTCACCGTGGAGCGGTACAGCCACGTCATGCACATCGTGTCCACGGTGACCGGCACCCTGGCCCAGGGGCGTTCGGCCTGGGACGCCCTGGCCGCCTGCTTCCCGGCCGGGACCCTCTCCGGCGCGCCCAAGCCGCGGGCCATGCAGATCATCGACCGGCTCGAACCCGCCCGCCGGGGCGTGTACGGGGGAGTGGTCGGTTACCTGGACTTCGCCGGGGACGCGGACACCGCGATCTCCATCCGCACCGCCCTGCTCGTCGACGGGGTCGCCCACGTCCAGGCCGGCGCGGGCGTGGTCGCCGATTCCGTCCCGGCCACCGAGGACGCGGAGTGCCAGGCCAAGGCGGCCGCCGTCATCGCCGCGGTCGGCGCCGCGGGCACGATGACCCCGGTCGACCGACTGGGCCGTCCGGACGACACCCGGCATGGCTGAGGCCTCGACCGCCCGCCGCCCGCTGGCCGTCATCGCGCTGGCCGCGGTGCTCGGCGCGATCGCCATGGCCGCCGCGGCGGGGTTCACCTGGTGGAGCCAGCCGTTCGACGACTCGCTCACCGGCCGGATCGACGCGACCGCGTCGGGTGCCGCGACGCTGCCCGAGCTGGTCCCCGTCGCCCTGGTCGTGCTCGCCGGTCTGGGCGCCACCCTGGCCACCCGGGGGGTGGCCCGGCGGCTCGTCGGTGGTCTGCTCGTACTGGCCGGCCTGCTGGTGGGCGTGCGTGCGGTGCTGGCCCTCTTCACGCCCCCGGCGGCCCTGGCCGGACAGTTGGTCCGGCCCGCGACCGCGACCGCCGAGGCGACCGGTCGCCCGTGGGGACCCCTGATCGCCGTCGTCGGTGCGTTGGCCGTGGTCGTCGCCGGACTCCTGGTGGTGACGGGCCGCGGGGTCGGCCGGCGTCGGACCCTGGGTGCCCGCTACGAACGTCGGCGACCGGGGAGCCGCACCCCGGGGGCGTCCACGGCGTCGATGCTCCCGGTCCCGGACCCGGGCCGACAGGACGGGGTGACCTCGACCGCCGGCTCCGGCCCGGTCGGCCCGGACGACGGATCGGGAGCCGGCGGAGCGGGGGACGCCGAGGCCCGCACCGTGGACTGGTGGAACCAGCTGGATTCCGGTTCCGACCCGACCGCCGGTGCCGACGGCCGCCAGGTGGTCACCCGTCGGGATGGCCCCGGAGGAGGGGCCACCGACCCGTCCGATCCACCCGAACCGCCCACGGAACGCGGCCCGGGATGACCGGCGCCCCTCGTCCGGGGGGCGATCCCACCCCGTTCCAGGTGTCCGACGGGGCGGTTCGTGGCGGTTACGATGGCCGTCCAAGAGACCGCGTCCAGCAAGCGGCGAGCTCCGATGGCGACGAATGCCCGGAGCCCCACCTGTGGCCCGGCACCGGGGGGTAAGCAGATGAACGTACTCGAGTCGATCATCGACGGGGTCCGTCAGGATCTGGCCGTGCGCGAGGCCGCGCTGTCGTTGGCCGAGGTCAAGGCCCGTGCGGCCGACGCCCCGTCCCCCCGGCGGGTGCTGGACGTGCTCCGCGAGCCCGGCGTGGGGGTCATCGCCGAGGTCAAGCGGTCCAGCCCGTCCAAGGGCGCCCTGGCCACCATCGCCGATCCGGCCGCGCTCGCCGCGCTCTACGCCGACGGCGGCGCGCGGGTCATCTCGGTCCTCACCGAGGAGCGCCGGTTCGGCGGCAGCCTCGCCGACCTGGACGCCGTCCGCGCCGCCGTCGACGTCCCGGTCCTGCGCAAGGACTTCGTGGTCAGCCCGTACCAGGTCCACGAGGCCCGGGCCCACGGCGCCGACCTCGTCCTGCTCATCGTGGCCGCCCTTGAGCAGAACGTGCTGCACGGCCTCCTCGAGCGCGTCGAGTCCCTGGGGATGACGGCGCTGGTCGAGGTGCACACCGAGGAGGAGCGCGACCGCGCGCTCGAGGCCGGGGCCAAGGTCATCGGCGTGAACGCACGGGATCTCAAGACCCTGCAGGTCGACCGGGCCGTCTTCGCCCGGATCGCCTCCAACCTCCCGAACGACGTCATCCGCATCGCCGAGTCCGGCGTGCGGGGACCGGCCGATCTGCTGGCCTACGCCGGAGCGGGCGCCGATGCCGTCCTCGTCGGCGAGGGGCTCGTGACCGCCGGTGATCCGCGGGCCGCGGTGGCCGACCTGGTGACCGCCGGATCCCATCCGTCCTGCCCCCGCCCGTCCCGCTGAGCCTGGCTGTCGGTCGGCTGAGGCATGATCGGCAGGCCGCCTCCCGCGGTGGCGCCGTCCCGTCCCGAGCACGTCTGGAGTGCCTGCTGTGGTGAGTCCCGCTGGGATCGACCGTCCGGTCGACCCGACCACACCCGTCCGGCCCGCGGGCGGTCCGTCCGCCGGCCGTGCCCCCCGTGCGGAGGGCCTGCCGCCCCGCGCCGACGGCCTGCCCCGTCACTCCGACGCCCTGGCCGGCACCGACCACGACCCGGACGAGCGCGGCTACTTCGGTGACTTCGGCGGCCGGTGGCTGCCCGAGGCGCTGGTCGGCGCTCTCGACGAGGTGGCCGAGGCCTACCGCAAGGCCCGCATCGATCCCGAGTTCCTGGCCGAGCTGGACCGGTTGGCCGAGACGTACGCCGGGCGCCCCAGCCCGCTGTCGGACGCCGCGCGGCTGACCGCCGAGGTCGGCGGGGCCCGCATCCTGCTCAAGCGGGAAGACCTGAACCACACCGGCAGCCACAAGATCAACAACGTGCTCGGGCAGGCCCTGCTCGCCCAGCGGATGGGCAAGACGAAGGTCATCGCCGAGACGGGCGCCGGCCAGCACGGCGTGGCCACCGCCACCGCCGCCGCCCTGCTCGGCCTGCAGTGCACCGTCTACATGGGGCGTGTCGACACCGAGCGCCAGGCCCTGAACGTCGCTCGCATGCGCCTGCTCGGCGCGGAGGTCGTCCCGGTGGACAACGGGTCGGCCACCCTCAAGGACGCCATCAACGAGGCGTTCCGCGACTGGGTGACCAACGTCGACCACACCTTCTACCTGTTCGGCACGGTCGGCGGGCCGCACCCGTTCCCGGTCATCGTGCGCGACTTCCAGCGGATCATCGGACTCGAGGCGCGGGTACAGGTGCAGCGGCTCACCGGCCGCCTGCCCGACGCCGTCGCCGCCTGCGTCGGCGGCGGCTCCAACGCCATCGGCATCTTCCACGCCTTCCTGGACGACCCGGACGTCCGCCTGGTCGGTCTCGAGGCCGGCGGCGACGGGGTGGAGACCGGCCGACACGCCTCCACCATCAGTGGCGGGACGGTCGGCGTCCTGCACGGGGCGCGGTCGTTCCTGCTGCAGAACGAGGACGGCCAGGTCGCCGAGTCGCACTCGATCTCCGCCGGCCTGGACTACCCGGGCGTCGGCCCCGAGCACTCGCACCTCGCCGACATCTCCCGCGCGGAGTACCGGCCGATCACCGACACCCAGGCCATGGACGCGTTCGCGCTGCTGTCCCGGACCGAGGGCATCATCCCGGCCATCGAGTCGGCCCACGCGGTCGCCGGCGGGGTGGCCCTGGCCCGCGAGATCGGCCCCGGCGGGATCGTGCTGATCAACGTCTCCGGTCGTGGCGACAAGGACATGGAGACGGCCCTGCGGTGGTTCGGTCTCGGTGACGACACCGCGGTCGACGGCACGGAGCGCGCCACCGAGGCGGCCGAGAAGGGTGCGGTGAACGCCCCCGACGGGCCACCGGCCGTGCGGCCGTCCGACTTCCCCGCCGCCCCCAGCGGCCAGGACATCCAGCTGTGACCGCCGCGGAGCCGGACGGCGCGCTGTCACCCAGCCCGCAGTGGACCTCGGCCGGTCTCGGACCGGTGGACCGGGTGGATCTCGCCGTCCCCGGCGCGACGGGGGCCGCCACTCCGGCGGCGCAGCCCCAGCAGCAGCTCGCCGACATGTTCGCCGCCACCCGCGCCGAGGGCCGGGCCGCGCTGGTCGGCTACCTGCCCGCCGGCTACCCGGACGCGGACACCTCCGTCGCGCTGTTCCGGGCGATGGTGGAGGGCGGCTGCGACCTGGTCGAGGTCGGCATGCCCTTCTCCGACCCGGTTCTCGACGGCCCGGTCATCCAAGACGCCCAGCAGGCCTCGTTGGCCGCCGGGTTCTCGGCCCGCAAGCTGATCACCCTGGTCGAGTCGGTCACCGCGGCCGGTGGTCGCGCCGTGGTCATGACCTACTTCAACCCCGTCATGGCCTACGGGGTCGACGCCTTCGCTCGTGATCTGGCGTCGGCCGGCGGCGCCGGGGTCATCACCCCCGATCTGATCGTCGACGAGGCCGGCCCCTGGCGGTCGGCGATGGACGCGGCCGGGCTGGCCCCGATCTTCCTCGTGGCCCCGTCCACCGGGCCGGAACGCATCGCCCTGACCGCGGGTGCCACCCGCGGCTTCCTGTACGCGGCGTCGACCATGGGCGTCACCGGCGCCCGGGACCAGGTGTCCTCGGCGGCCCCCGGTCTGGTCGCCCGCTGCCGTGAGCTCACCGACCTGCCCATCGGGGTCGGCCTCGGCGTCCGCACCGGACGGCAGGCGGCGGAGATCGCCTCCTACGCCGATGCCGTCATCGTGGGGTCGGCCTTCGTGTCGATAGCCAAGGCCGCGGACAACGGAGCCGTCGGGGCCGCGCGCGCGGTCGCCGCGCTCGCCGAGGAACTGGCCGACGGGGTGCGCACCCCCACCCCGGCCGGCGACGTGGCGTGAACGCCGTCCTCACCGGTATCCCGTCGCCACCGCAGGGGGTCTGGTACCTCGGCCCGCTGGCCATCCGCGCCTACGCGGTCTTCATCATCATCGGCATCGCGGTCGGCGTCTGGTGGGGCAACAAGCGATTCGTCGCCCGCGGTGGACGACCCGGTCGGGTCACCGACATCGCGGTGTTCATGGTGCCGTTCGGCATCGTGGGCGGTCGGATCTACCACGTCGTCACCGACAACCAGCTCTACTTCGGGCCCGGCCGCAACCCCTGGAACGCCCTCGCCATCTGGAACGGTGGCCTCGGCATCTGGGGGGCCATCGCCCTCGGCGCGGTCGGTGCCTGGATCGGCTGCCGGCGGTACAAGGTGTCGTTCCCGGCCTTCGCCGACGCCATCGCCCCCGGCATCGTCACCGCCCAGGCCATCGGCCGCCTCGGCAACTGGTTCAACCAGGAGCTGTTCGGCAGCCCGACCACCTTGCCCTGGGGGCTGGAGGTGTTCGTCCGCACCCCGGACGGGGTGCCCGGCGGTGTGCCCACCGGCGGGCTGTGCGAGTTCCCGACCGACTACGTCAAGGCGAACCCGGAGGTGCTCTGCGGGATCTACCAGCCGACCTTCCTGTACGAGCTGCTCTGGAACCTCGCGGTCGCCGCGATCATCGTCGCCCTCGACCGCCGGTACCGCCTCGGCGGCGGGCGGGTCTTCGCGCTCTACGTGGCCGGCTACACGCTGGGCCGCACCTGGATCGAGATGCTCCGCATCGACCCCGCCAACACCTTCCTCGGACTTCGGATCAACGTGTTCACCTCGGTGATCGTGTTCCTGTGCGCCGTGGTGTTCCTCGTCCTGCGCCGGCACGCCGGTCGGGAGGATCCGGCCCTGGTCCGCGGCCCCGGCCCGGACGACGGGGAGGACGCGGCGGCGACCGACGACGTTCCCCCGGCCGGCGACCGGCCGAGCGACGGCGGACGCGA
The DNA here is from genome assembly GCF_030811475.1 of Nakamurella flavida. Taxonomy (NCBI): domain Bacteria; kingdom Bacillati; phylum Actinomycetota; class Actinomycetes; order Nakamurellales; family Nakamurellaceae; genus Nakamurella; species Nakamurella flavida. The sequence goes on along the minus strand of NZ_JAUSQV010000001.1, from coordinate 756,152 downwards.
CACCGACGGCGGACGCGACACCGACGGAGATCGCGACACCGACGGGAATCCCACGGTCGACCGGGCCGTCCGCTCGGGTGGGTCGTCCCCGGCCCCCACCGGGACCCCGGCGTCGACCGGGACCACGGGGACGGACCGGGTCGACCCGACCCCCTGACCCGACCGGCCGACCGGCCCCCGCGGCCGGTCGGCGGATGCGACATCGCCGCCTCCGCCGTCGGCACCCGGCTCCACCCGGCAAGATCCACCGGCGGCGCCCCGGGGTCGCCCACCGGGGGTGTCCGGGGGCGTCGGGAAGGTGTCCGGACCGATACCGCCGGAGGTACGCCGCCGGTGCGAGGGTGCGGTAAATTCCCAGGTGGATTGGGCCATCGTCGTCCCGGTGATCACCTGTGCCCGACTGCGCTCCGCGCAGGCGACTACGGGGATCACGGGCGACACGGCGGTGATCCCGCACGGACGCCCTCACCCCTGCTCTGCAACGGATGCGGGGAAGGCCGACCACGTCGGCCCTCCGTGACCGGTCACACGACGGAACGGATGCGCCGCATCCCGCCCACACCCATCACTTCTCGCGTGTCGGTCGCCGTGGCGACCGCACCGCCGACGACGGGAGGCCTGCCGTGGAGTTCTCGGCGATGCCCGCCCCCCAGGGGCTGTACGACCCTGCACTCGAGAGCGATTCCTGCGGTGTCGCCGCGGTCGCGGACATCAAGGGGCGCCGGAGCCACAAGATCGTGGCCGACGGCGTGACCGCCCTGATCAACCTCGACCACCGCGGCGCCGCCGGGGCGGACCCGGCGGTCGGTGACGGCGCGGGCATCCTCATCCAGATCCCGGACGCCTTGCTGCGCGCCGTCGTCGACTTCCCCCTGCCCGTCGCCGACGATCCCCGGCACGGGGAGGCCTATGCCGTCGGCATCGCCTTCCTGCCCGCCGGGGAGACCGAGCGCGCCCGCGCGAAGGAGATCATCGCCGGCATCGCCCGCGACGAGAACCTCGAGCTGCTGGGCTGGCGCACCGTGCCCGCCGACGCGGTCGGCGCCGGCGTGGGACAGATGGCCCGGGACGTGATGCCGGCGTTCGAGCAGCTCTTCCTGGCCGCGCCGGCCCGCGAGGACGGCAGCCGTCCGGCCGGCATCGACCTGGACCGGCTCGTCTACCCGGCCCGCAAGCTCTTCCGCAAGGCCACCACCGAGGCCGGCGTGGGCACCTACTTCTGCTCGCTGTCCAGTCGCACCATGGTCTACAAGGGCATGCTCACCACCGAGCAGCTGCCGGCCTTCTTCGCCGATCTCACCGATGTGCGCACCGAGAGCGCCATCGCGATCGTGCACTCCCGGTTCTCCACGAACACCTTCCCGGCATGGCCGTTGGCGCACCCGTTCCGGTTCATCGCGCACAACGGCGAGATCAACACCGTCCGCGGCAACCGCAACCGGATGCGGGCCCGCGAGGCCCTGCTGGCCACCGATCTCATCCCGGGTGACCTCAAGCGGGTCTTCCCGGTCTGCAGCCCGGACGCCTCGGACTCGGCGACCTTCGACGAGGTGCTCGAGCTGCTGCACCTCGGCGGTCGCAGCCTGCCGCACGCGGTGATGATGATGATCCCGGAGGCCTGGGAGAACAACGTCGCCATGGACCCGGACATCCGGGCGTTCGCCGAGTTCCACGCCTCGGTCATCGAACCCTGGGACGGACCGGCCTGCGTGACCTTCACCGACGGCACGCTGCTCGGCGCGGTGCTGGACCGCAACGGTCTGCGGCCCGGGCGCTGGTGGCTGACCACCGACGACACGGTGGTGCTGGCCTCCGAAGCAGGGGTCCTGTCCATCCCGCCGGAGAAGATCGTCGAGCGCGGCCGGCTGCAGCCGGGTCGGATGTTCCTGGTCGACACCGACCAGGGCCGGATCCTGGTCGACGGTGAGATCAAGAGCGGCTTGGCCCACGAGAACCCGTACGCCGAGTGGGTCTCGGCCGGGCTGCTGCGGCTCAGCGAGCTGCCCAGCCGCGAGTACGTGGTCACCCCGCACGCCGAGGTGCTGCGTCGCCAGCAGATCTTCGGGTACACCGAGGAGGAGCTGCGCGTCCTCGTCGCGCCGATGGCGCAGACGGGGGCCGAGGGCGTCGGGTCGATGGGCACCGACACCCCCGAGGCTGCGCTGTCCGAGCGTCCGCGGATGCTCTTCGACTACTTCACCCAGCTGTTCGCCCAGGTGACCAACCCGCCGTTGGATGCGATCCGGGAATCCGTCGTGACGTCCCTGTCCAGCGTGATCGGGCCGGAGCAGAACCTGCTCAAGCCCGGCCCGGCCTCCTGTCGGCAGATCGTGCTGCCACTGCCGGTCATCGACAACATCGACCTGGCCAAGCTGGTCGGCATCAACGACGACGGCAACCTGCCCGGGTTCGCCGGCGTCAAGATCCCGGGTCTGTACCGGGTGGCGGGCGGCGCCGCGGCCCTGGCCGAGGCGATCGAGGAGTGCCGCCGGGCCGCCGACGCGGCCATCGCCGACGGCGCCCGCATCCTGGTGCTCTCCGACCGGTTCTCCGACGAGGAGAGCGCGCCGATCCCGTCCCTGCTGCTGACCTCCGCCGTGCACCAGCACCTGGTCCGGCAGAAGTCGCGGACCAAGGTCGCCCTGGTCGTGGAGGCCGGGGACGCGCGCGAGGTGCACCACATCGCCCTGCTCCTCGGCTACGGCGCCGGTGCCGTGAACCCGTACCTGGCCATCCGGTCCGCGGCCGATCTGTCCCACCAGGGGCTGCTCGGTGACGTCGACCCCCGCACCGCCATCCACAACCTGGTGTACGCCCTGAGCAAGGGCGTGCTCAAGGTGATGTCCAAGATGGGCATCTCCACCGTGGGCTCGTACCGCGGCGCGCAGATCTTCGCCTGCTTCGGGCTGAACCAGGCGATCCTGGACGAGTACTTCACCGGCACGACGACGCGCACCGGCGGGACCGATCTCGAGGTCATCGCCTCGGACGTCGCGAGCCGGCACGCCGTCGCCTTCGTCCCCAACCCCACGGCGCTGGTGCACCGCGGGCTCGAGGTCGGCGGGCAGTACCAGTGGCGCCGCGAGGGTGAGATCCACCTGTTCAACCCGGAGACGGTCTACCTGCTGCAGCACGCCACCCGCTCCAAGCAGGAGTCGGTGTTCCAGCGGTACACCGACAAGGTGGACGAGCTGGCCCGCCAGGGCGGCACGCTGCGCGGGCTGTTCACCCTGCGCACGGACGCGTCCACCGCCGTCCCGATCGAGGAGGTCGAGCCGGCCACCGAGATCGTCAAGCGCTTCGTCACCGGGGCGATGTCCTACGGGTCGATCTCGGCCGAGGCCCACCAGGACCTCGCCATCGCGATGAACCGCCTCGGCGGCAAGTCGAACACCGGCGAGGGCGGCGAGGACGTCGACCGGCTCCTCGACCCGAAGCGTCGTTCGGCCATCAAGCAGGTCGCCTCCGGCCGCTTCGGGGTGACCAGCGCCTATCTGGTGAACGCCGCGGAGATCCAGATCAAGATGGCCCAGGGGGCCAAGCCGGGCGAGGGCGGTCAGCTGCCGGGGCACAAGGTGTACCCGTGGATCGCCGAGACCCGGCACGCCACCCCGGGTGTCGGTCTGATCTCCCCGCCGCCGCACCACGACATCTACTCGATCGAGGATCTCAAGCAGCTGATCCACGACGTCCGCAACGCCAACCCGGCCGCGGCCGTGTCGGTGAAGCTGGTCTCCGAGCCCGGGGTGGGCACGGTCGCCGCCGGGGTCACCAAGGCGCACGCCGACAAGGTCATCGTGGCCGGCAACGACGGCGGGACCGGCGCGGCCGCGCTGACCTCGCTCAAGCACTGCGGGCAGCCGTGGGAGCTCGGGCTGGCCGAGACCCAGCAGACGCTGCGGCTCAACCAGCTCCGCGCCCAGGTCCGGGTGCAGGTCGACGGTGGGCTCAAGACCGGCCGCGACGTGGTGGTCGCCGCGCTGCTGGGGGCCGAGGAGTTCGGCTTCTCGACGGCGCCGCTGATCGTGGCGGGCTGCATCATGATGCGGGTCTGCCACCTGGACACCTGTCCGGTCGGCATCGCCACCCAGAACCCGGTGCTGCGCGAGCGTTACACCGGGACCCCGGAGTTCGTCGAGACGTTCTTCCTGTACCTGGCCGAGCAGGTCCGCGGTTACCTGGCCGAGCTGGGGTTCCGGACCATCGACGAGGCCGTCGGGCAGGCGCAGCGGCTCGACGTCTCCACCGCGGTCGCCCACCACCGGGCCCGGGGGCTCGACCTGGCCCCGCTGCTGGAGATCCCCGCGATCGACAGCCCGCTCTACAGCACCCATCCGGCCCGGCACGATCTTTCCGCCACGCTGGACGCGCGGCTCGTCGAGCAGGCCGCGCACACCCTGGAGACGGGGGAGCCGGTGCGCATCTCCTCGCCCATCCGCAACGTGGACCGCACGGCCGGCACCATGCTCGGTTCGGAGGTCACCCGTCGGTTCGGTCCGGAGGGGCTGCCGGAGCACACCATCGCCATCGACCTACTCGGGACGGCCGGACAATCGCTGGGGGCATTCCTGCCGCGCGGGGTGTCCATCACCCTCACCGGTGACGCCAACGACTACATCGGCAAGGGGCTCTCCGGCGGGCGCATCGTCGTCCGGCCGGAGGAGAACTCCCCGGCGCAGGCCGAGGGGGCCAAGATCCAGGTCATCGGCGGCAACACGGTCGGCTACGGCGCCACCTCGGGGGAGATGTTCCTGCGGGGGCGGGTCGGCGAGCGCTTCGCCGTCCGCAACTCCGGGGCACTGATGGTCACCGAGGGCTCCGGCGACCACGCCTGCGAGTACATGACCGGCGGTCGCGTGGTCATCCTGGGCCGCACCGGTCGCAACGTCGGCGCCGGGATGAGCGGCGGCATCGCCTACCTGCTCGACGCCGACCCCGCCAAGGTCAACGGCGAGCTCGTCGACCTGGAGGAGCTGGCGCAGGACGAGGTGATCTGGCTGGGCGAGGTCGTCACCGCACACCTCGACCTGACCGGTTCACGGGTCGCCCGCGACCTGCTCGCCAACTGGCCGCTGTCCGCGCAGCGGTTCTCCCGGGTCATGCCCCGGGACTACCGACGCGTCCTGTCCGTGATGGCCGAGGCCGCAGAGCGCGGTCTCGACGCCAACGAGATGATCATGGAGTCCGCGCGTGGCTGATCCCACCGGCTTTCTCAAGCACGGCCGGCACACCCCGGCCCGGCGTCCGGTCGACCTGCGTCTGCGGGACTACCGCGAGGTCTACGAGCCCTTCTCCGAGCAGGACACCCGTATCCAGGCCGCGCGCTGCATGGACTGTGGGATCCCGTTCTGCCACAACGGATGTCCGCTGGGGAACCTCATCCCGGAGTGGAACGACCTGGTGCGCACCGACCGGTGGGCCGAGGCGGCCGAGCGGCTGCACGCCACGAACAACTTCCCGGAGTTCACCGGGCGGTTGTGCCCGGCGCCGTGCGAGGCGTCCTGCGTCCTGGCCATCGGTGACGACGCGGTGGCCATCAAGCTGGTCGAGCAGGAGATCGCCGATCGCTCCATCGCCGACGGCGGCCTGGCGCCCCGGCCGGCGCAGGTCCGCACCGGCCGCAGTGTGGCCGTGGTGGGCTCCGGGCCGGCCGGTCTGGCCGCCGCTCAGCAGTTGGCCCGGGCCGGTCACGACGTGACGGTCTACGAGCGGGACGCACGCATCGGCGGCCTCATGCGCTACGGCATCCCCGAGTTCAAGATGGACCGCGAGGTGCTGGACCGGCGCCTGGAGCAGATGGTCGGCGAGGGTGTCACCTTCGTCGCCGGGGTGTCCGTGGGGACCGACTTCACCCTGGACGAGCTGCGGGCCCGGTTCGACGCCGTGGTGCTGGCCACCGGGGCGACCGTGCCGCGCGAACTGGAGATCGAGGGTCGTCACCTCGACGGCATCCATCTGGCGATGGACTACCTGACCCAGCAGAACCAGGTGCTCGAGGGCACCCGGGACGCGGTGGACATCACCGCGCAGGGCAAGAAGGTCGTGATCATCGGCGGCGGTGACACCGGCGCCGACTGCTACGGCACGGCCCTGCGCCAGGGCGCCGAGTCGGTCACCCAGCTCGACATCCACATCCGTCCGCCGGAGACCCGCCACTCCTCGACGCCGTGGCCCACCTACCCGCTGATGCTGCGCACGTCGGCGGCCCACGAGGAGGGCGGCGAGCGCATCTTCGGCGTCAACTCGACGACGTTCGAGGGTCGGGACGGGCACGTCACCGGACTGCACCTGCTGTCCGGCCGGCGCATCCCGGGCGGGTTCGAGCCGACCCCCGGTTCGGACGCGCACCTGGAGGCCGATCTGGTCCTCATCGCACTGGGCTTCACCGGCCCGGAGCAGGAGGGCCTGCTCGACCAGCTCGGGGTCGGCATGACCTCCCGGGGATGGATCGACCGGGACGCCCAGTACATGACCTCGGTCCCCGGGGTCTTCGTCGCCGGGGACGCCGGGCGCGGGCAGAGCCTCATCGTCTGGGCCATCGCCGAGGGCCGTTCGGCCGCGGCCGGGGTGGACGCCTACCTGGCCGGGGGGTCCTCGTTCCTGCCCGACCCGGTGCACCCCACGGCCGTCGCCCTCCGCTGACCTCCCGCATAAACGATTCATCCGCACCGGCGTGTCCCTCGGGACACGCCGGTGTGGTCGTTCCGGGGCCGGCGGCAGCGTTCCGGGGCCGTTCCACGGTCCATCGCGGCCGACTGTGACCCGGGTGTCAGAATCGGTTCAGACCCCGCTACGCTCGGGGCATGGATCGCCGCGCGAAAATCGTCTGCACACTGGGACCCGCCACCTCCTCCCTGGAGGCGATCACCTCGTTGATCGAGGCCGGGATGAACGTGGCTCGGATGAACTTCAGCCACGGGGACTACAAGGACCACCAGGCGGTGCACGGCCACGTCCGCGCCGCCGCCGAACGCCTGGGCAAGACCGTCGGCATTCTCGCCGACCTGCAGGGCCCGAAGATCCGCCTCGGTCGCTTCACCGACGGCCCCCACCTGTGGGCCACCGGCGACGTCGTCACCATCACGGTGGACGACATCGAGGGCACCAAGGACCGGGTCTCCACCACCTACAAGGGTCTGGCCACCGACGCCCGTCCGGGCGACCGCCTGCTCATCGACGACGGCAAGGTCGGCCTCGTCGTGCTCGAGGTCAAGGGCACCGACGTGGTCTGCTCGGTCACCGAGGGCGGCCCCGTCTCCAACAACAAGGGCATCTCGCTGCCCGGCATGAACGTCTCGGTGCCGGCCATGTCCGAGAAGGACATCGAGGACCTGAAGTTCGCCCTCGAGCTGGGCGTCGACTTCATCGCGCTGTCCTTCGTGCGTTCGCCGGAGGACGTGACGCTGGTCCACCACGTCATGGACGAGGTGGGCGCGAACCGCGTGCCGGTCATCGCCAAGATCGAGAAGCCCGAGGCCGTGGCCAACCTGCACGCCATCGTGCTGGCCTTCGACGGCATCATGGTCGCCCGTGGCGACCTGGGCGTCGAGCTGCCGCTGGAGCAGGTGCCGCTGGTGCAGAAGCGCGCGGTGCAGATCGCCCGCGAGAACGCCAAGCCGGTCATCGTGGCGACCCAGATGCTCGAGTCGATGATCGAGCACTCCCGCCCGACCCGCGCCGAGGCCTCCGACGTCGCCAACGCCGTGCTCGACGGCGCGGACGCGGTGATGCTCTCCGGGGAGACCTCGGTCGGCAAGTTCCCGTTCGTCACCGTGGCGACGATGGCCCGCATCATCGAGGCCGTCGAGTCCGAGTCCGTGATGGCCCCGCCGCTGACCCACACCCCGCGCACCCGCGGTGGCGTGCTGTCCTTCGCGGCGCGCGACATCGGCGAGCGGGTCGGCGCGAAGGCGCTCGTCGCCTTCACCTATTCCGGCGACACCATCCGTCGCCTGTCCCGGCTGCACACCCGGCTCCCCGTGCTCGCCTTCACCCCGCTGGCCTCGGTGCGCAACCAGCTCTCGCTCACCTGGGGCACCCAGACCTTCGAGGTCGCCTCGGTGGAGACCACCGACGAGATGGTCAGCCTGGTCGACCAGGCCATGCTGCGGGCCCCCGGGTACGAGCACGGCGACACGGTCGTCATCGTGGCCGGCGCGCCGCCGAACACGCCCGGCTCGACCAACCTGATCCGGGTGCACCGCCTCGGGTACGACGACTGAGCCGGTCGTGAGCACCCGGCCGGAGCTGCAGCGGGACGTCGACGGCGTCCCCCGCGGGCAACTCGTCCTCGACGGCCTCCTCCAGCTGCTCGCGCTGCAGCAGCTGGGGGAGGACCTGTTCCGCGGGGTGTCGCCGGAACGCTCCCCGGTCCGGGTCTTCGGCGGGCAGGTCGCCGCGCAGGCGCTGACCGCCGCCGGCCGCACCGTCGGGGCCGACCGACCCGTGCACTCCCTGCACGGCTACTTCGTCCGGGCCGGGGATCCGCGGATCCCCATCGACTACCAGGTCGAACGCATCCGGGACGGCCGCTCCTTCACCACCCGACGGGTGACCGCGCTGCAGGGTGAGCAGGTCATCTTCACCATGGCGGCGTCCTTCCAGGTGCGCGAGGTGGGCGTCGACCACGCGACGGCGGCACCGGTCACCCCGGACCCGGAGTCGTTGCCGACCTATGCCGAGCGTGTCGCCCCGTTCCAGGACCAACTGTCCGGGTGGGGACGGTTCCCCCGGCCGTTCGACGTCCGGTACGTCAACGACCCCCCCTGGCAGTCCCGGCTCGCCGGGCCGAGGCCCGGGTTGCGCAACCAGGTCTGGTTCCGGCCCGACGGCGTCGTACCGGACGACGACCTCGTCCACGTGTGCCTGCTGGCCTATCTGTCGGACCTGACGCTGCTGGACTCGCTGCTGGCGTCCCACGCACTGACGCACGGCACCGATCAGCTGCAGCTGGCCTCGCTGGACCACGCCATGTGGTTCCACCGCCCGGTGCGGCTGGACGACTGGGTCCTGTACGACACCGAGTCGCCCAGTGCGGCCGGCGGTCGCGGTCTGGTCACCGGCCGGTTCTTCGCCCGGGACGGCGCCATGATGGCCACCGTGGTGCAGGAGGGTCTCATCCGGATCCGCTGAGTCCGTCGTGACCGGCCGACCCACCGACCCACCGACCCACCGACGCCGTGGGCCCCGGCCCGGTCACCCGCCGGCCCCTCGACGCCGGTTACCGTCACAGCCATGCACCCGTCGACCCCGGCACCGCACCCGTCGACCCCGGCACTGAAGGAATGGGCGGCGGTGGTGCACGCGCTGCTCGCCGGCCGTCAGACGGTGCTGCTGCGCAAGGGCGGCATCGGCGAGAAGCGGTTCACCCTGGACGCGGAGAGCTTCCTGCTCTTCCCGACGACCGCGCACAGCCACGCGGAATCCACCCGACCCGAGCACCACGACCTGCTGACGGCCGGCGAGAACGATTGCCGCGGCGGACATGTGGTCATCCGGGCACGGCTGGACGTGGTGGAGGCGATCGAGGTGCGCCGACCGGAGGCGGTGGCCGAGCTGGAGCCGTTCCACGTCTTCACGACCGCGTCGGTCGTCGCGAACCGCATCGACTTCCGGCCCAGGCGGGCGCTGGCCGTGCTCGTCGTCCGGGCCCGGCCGGTCCTCGAACCCGTCGTGCTCACCCGCGAGGAACGGTTCGGCGGGTGCGTGAGCTGGGTCGACCTGCCGGTGGGGGAGGCGATCGCCGGACCCGCCGCGGTCGACGACGAGGAGCTCCACCGGGTCGGGCGGACGGTGCGGCAGGCGGTCGGCTAGAGCGACCGCGTGGTGCCCCCGGTCAGACTCGAACTGACACTGTGCGGGATTTGAATCCGCTTCCTCTGCCAATTGGGATACGGGGGCGGCAGGTGCCCGTGCGACGGGCGGACTCAGCTTAGACGACGGTTGGGCGCGGGCGACGCGACGAGCGCGGGGCCGACCCGGACACGGGAGGATCGGCGGGTCACCGGTCACATCACAATCCCCGACCCGGGTCTCCGGCCCGGCGTCGCACCGGCGCGACTACAGTCCTGGAAGACCCGGAGGCCGATCGGCGGCCCTGGCACTGTTCGGGAGGAATGCCGATGACCGCTCCACGTCGCGTCCTGATCGCCGAGGACGAAGCGCTGATCCGGCTCGACCTCGCCGAGATGCTGACCGAGGAAGGCTTCGAGGTCGTGGGTGAGGCCGGCGACGGCGAGCAGGCGGTCGCGCTCGCCCAGGAACTGCGCCCCGACCTGGTCATCCTCGACGTCAAAATGCCCAAGAAGGACGGGATCGACGCCGCTGCGGAGATCGTCACCGCCCAGATCGCGCCCGTGGTCATCCTGACTGCGTTCTCCCAGCGGGATCTGATCGAGCGGGCCCGGGACGCGGGTGCGATGGCCTACCTGGTCAAGCCGTTCTCCAAGTCCGATCTGCTGCCGGCGATCGAACTGGCCGTGGCGCGCTACGCCGAGACGGCCGCGCTCCGCGAGGAGGTCGCCGACATCACCCAGCGGCTGGAGGCGCGCAAGATCATCGACCGCGCCAAGGGCCTGCTGATGACGCACCAGAAGATGACCGAGCCCGAGGCCTTCCGCTGGATCCAGCGCACCGCGATGGACCGCCGGACCTCGATGCAGGCCGTGGCCACCGCCGTCCTCGAGGGCCTGGCCGCGAAGAGCTGAACCATGTCGGCGGTCCGCCGCCGCACAGGACGAAACACCCGCACCGGATCTCTCCGGTGCGGGTGTTCCCGTCTGCGCGTCCCGGCATTCCCCCGGATGACCGAAAGGTTTCCCGTGTCGCGATTGGGTTACGAGCGCATGGCGGGCTCCCCAACGTGCGAGCGGGTGGGTTAGGTTCCCGGCGTGCTGGCGCGAGTGGCGCTGCCGGCGGCCCGTCGTACGGGTGGAACGTCCTAATACCGGAGGTGCACGTGCATCGTCGATCGATGCGAGCGGCTCTCGTCCTCGTGGCTGCGGCCACGCTGACGGTGTCCGCCTGTGGCAGCAAGTCCACGACCGGGGGGGCAGCCGGGACGACGTCCGCGGCCGGCTCCTCCCCCGCGAGCGCGAGCGGGTCGGCCAGCGGGTCGGCATCCGGCTCCAGCAGCGCGGCCCCCAGCGGTGACCTGGCCATCAACCCCGAGGTGCAGATCGACATCGACGGCAAGGAGGTCCCGGTCAGCACCGGTACCACCGCCGTGGATCCGGCCGGCGACGGCTCGGCCACCTGCCCGGCCGGCACCTCCATCGCCATGGCGGGTGCCCTCACCGGCCCGAACGCGGCCCTGGGCCTGAACATCCTGTACGGCGCGAACGTCGCGATCGACAAGCACAACAAGGCCAACCCGAACTGCCAGGTCACCGTCAAGCAGTTCGACACCGAGGGCGATCCGCAGAAGGCCACCCAGGTCGCGCCGCAGATCGTCAACGACGCGTCGGTCATCGGCCTCCTCGGCCCGGCGTTCTCCGGTGAGACCAAGGCCGTCGGCCCGATCTTCAGCCAGGCCGGTCTGCTCTCGCTGACCGCCTCGGCGACCAACCCGGACCTGACGAAGAACGGCTGGACCAACTTCTTCCGCGGTCTGGCCAACGACGCCGTCCAGGGCCCCGCGGTCGCCAAGTACCTGGTGAACGCCGCCGGCTACAAGAAGGTCTGCGTCGTCAAGGACAACTCCGACTACGGCGTCGGCCTGGCCGAGGAGATCACCACCGGCCTCGGTGACGTGGCCGACTCGTCCTGCGCCGCCGACGTCAAGACCGGCGACAAGGACTTCTCCGCCACCGCTTCGCTGATCAACAGCGCTCAGCCCGACGCGGTGTTCTACGCGGGCTACTACGCGGAGGCCGCACCGTTCGTGCAGCAGCTGCGGGAGAACGGCGTGACCGCCGCGTTCGTCTCCGCGGACGGCACCAACGATCCGCAGTTCGTCGAGCAGGCCGGGTCCTCCGCCGAGGGCGCCATCCTGTCCTGCCCCTGTGGCCCGGCTCCCGAGGAGTTCGCCGCCGAGTACACGGCCCTGAACGGGTCCGCTCCCGGCGTCTACTCCACCGAGGGCTACGACCTCGCCACGATCATGCTGACCGGGATCGACTCCGGCGTCACCGATCGCGCCGGGCTGATCGACTACGTGAAGAACTACACGGGCCAGGGCCTGGCCCGCGAGTACAAGTGGGACTCCACCGGCGAGCTCGCTTCCTCGTTGATCTGGATCTACAAGGTCGGCTGACCCGACCACCTCCCGCGGCGTCCACGTCACGGGTACGACGCGGCCGGGGGCTCGGCACCACGAGCCCCCGGCCGCGTCCGGTCTGTGCACGGTCGGACGGCCGTGCGGACCCGCCGCGGCCCTCCGGCCGCCGCCGCCCCACCGCCGAGTTCCGGCGGTCGGTCCCACCAGGTTTTCCAGCGATCGCCGGGCGTCGGCGTGAAGGAGCAGGATGAGCACACTGCTGGCCCTGGGAGCTGACTACCTCAGCGCCCCGGCCATCAACTTCAACATCGAGGCGCTCGGTGCGAACTTCTGGCAGTTGACGATCGAGGGACTGGCCTACGGGGCGGTCTACGCGCTGGTGGCGGTGGGGTACACGCTGGTCTACGGCGTCCTGCGGTTGATCAACTTCGCGCACTCGGAGATCTTCATGCTGGGCATGTTCGGCCAGTACGCGGCGCTGATGATGTTGGGCTTCAGCCCGGCCGGCAACGCCTATTCCGAGGGCGCCCTGCTGACGATCGTCTATCTGATCCTCGCCCTGGTGGTGGGCATGCTGATCTCCGGCGGTGCCGCCGTCGGGTTGGAGCGCATCGCCTACCGCCCGCTCCGCAAGCGCAACGCCCCGTCGCTGGTCTTCCTCATCACCGCGATCGGGGCGTCGTTCGTGCTGCAGGAGTTCGTGCACTTCGTCCTGCCCAAGCTCACCGGCGACGAACTGGGCGGCGTCAACGCCCAGCAGCCGATCCGGCTGGTGGAGCAGAAGGAGCAGTTCACGATCTTCGGCGCCTCGGTCACCAACGTCACGCTGATCATCGTGATCTCGGCACTGGTGCTGGCCCTGGCCACCGACCTGTTCGTCAACCGCACCAAGTTCGGCCGCGGCATCCGCGCCGTCGCGCAGGACCCGACCACGGCCACCTTGATGGGCGTCTCCCGTGAGCGCGTCATCATGCTGACCTTCCTCATCGGCGGCATGCTCGCCGGTGCTGCCGCGCTCCTGTACACCCTGCGGGTCCCCAACGGCATCATCTACTCGGGCGGCTTCATCCTGGGCATCAAGGCGTTCTGCGCCGCGGTGCTCGGTGGCATCGGCAACCTGCGTGGTGCGCTGATCGGTGGTCTGCTGCTGGGGGTCATGGAGAACTACGGCCAGATCCTCTTCGGCACGGCCTGGCGCGACGTCGTCGCCTTCGTCCTGCTGATCCTCGTCCTGATGTTCCGGCCCACCGGCATCCTCGGTGAGACTCTCGGAAGGGCACGCGCATGAGCACCCCGGTGAACGAGCGCCCGCACGGCGGGGTCGGCGACCGCTTCCGGCTGTGGTGGAACGCGCTGGCCCGGCCGGTGCAGTGGGCCGTCGGCGTGCCGTTCATCCTCCTGCTGGCCGTGCTGCCCGTGCTGAACCTGCCCGTCATCACCACCGAGGGCACCAACTTCGGTGCGGTCATGGCCCAGTTCGGCATGTACGCCCTGCTGGCCATCGGCCTGAACGTGGTCGTCGGCCAGGCCGGCCTGCTCGACCTCGGCTACGTCGGTTTCTACGCGGTCGGCGCCTACACCGTCGCCCTGCTGACCAGCCCGGACAGTCCGTGGAACCAGACCGGGCCGGACGGGTGGCTGTCGACCCGCTGGGCCTGGCTCGCCGTGCTGCCGATCGCCGTCGCGGTGACGGCGTTGTCCGGCCTGCTGCTCGGATCCCCGACCCTGCGCCTGCGCGGCGACTACCTGGCCATCGTCACTCTCGGGTTCGGCGAGATCGTCCGGCTGCTCGCCGACAACCTCGGCGACATCACCGGTGGCGGTCGCGGTCTGTCCCAGGTGGCGTTCCCGCGGCTCGGTACGTCCGAGACCGATCAGCTCGGCGTCTTCTCCGCCGGCAACGTCTCCGGCACCGTCAACTCCGGCACCTGGTGGTACTGGCTGTCCATCCTGCTGATCGTGGTCATCCTGGTGTTCGTGGGGAACCTCGAGCGCTCCCGGGTCGGCCGGGCCTGGGTCGCGATCCGCGAGGACGAGGACGCGGCCGAGATCATGGGCGTGCCCACGTTCAAGTTCAAGCTGTGGGCGTTCACCATCGGGGCCTCGATCGGCGGCATCTCCGGCGCGCTCTACGCCGGCCAGGTGCAGTTCGTGACCCCGACCAACTTCAACGTCATCAACTCGGTGCTGTTCCTGTGCGCGGTGGTTCTCGGCGGTCAGGGCAACAAGCTCGGTGTCATCCTCGGTGCGTTCATCATCGTGTACCTGCCCAACTTCTTCCTGGGCCGCACGGAGCTGTTCGGCATCGCCATCGACGGCAACGCGATCTCCAACTACAAGTACCTGTTCTTCGGTGTGGCGCTGATGATCCTCATGATCTTCCGGCCGCAGGGGCTGATCCCGGCCCGGCAGAAGCTGCTGACCTACGGCCGCCAGCTGTACGTCGCCGCCCGCCGTCGGCCGACCGAAGGACTGTCCGACCACGTCACGGAGGGGGCGAGATGAGCGATCCCGGCGGCCTGCGGGCCGGATCGGATCACGGCGAGCAGAACCGCGCCGACGAGAACGCCGAGTTCGTCAGCTCCGACAAGGATCTGCCCGGTGGGGTGACCGAGGAGCCAGTCATCGTCGACGTGGCCGAGGTCAACCCGCAGCTGGCCGACCCGGAGGTGGTCGCCGAGATGGTCGCCCCCACCCGGGCCATCGCCACCGACGTCGGGGCCGACCTGCTGCAGATGAAGGACGTCACCATGAAGTTCGGTGGCCTCACCGCGCTCGACGCGGTGACCTTCGAGATCCGCCGTGGCGAGATCCTCGGCCTGATCGGGCCGAACGGCGCCGGCAAGACCACCTGCTTCAACGCGATGACCGGTGTGTACAAGCCGACCTCGGGCGACGTGATCTTCGACGGGCGGCCGCTGGGGGCGCTCAAGCGCAACCAGATCACCCGCCGCGGCATCGCTCGGACGTTCCAGAACATCCGGCTGTTCAGCGAGATGACCGCACTGGAGAACGTCGTCGTCGGCACCGACGCGCGCCACAGGACGTCCGTTCCCGGGGCGCTGTTCCGCTCCTCCCGGCACCGCCGGGAGGAGAAGGACGCCATCGAGCGCAGCATGGCACTGCTCGAGTTCGTCGGCGTGGGGGGCCGGGCCACCGAGAAGGCCCGCAACCTGCCCTACGGCGACCAGCGTCGGCTGGAGATCGCCCGGGCGCTGGCCACCGAGCCCAAGCTGCTGTGCCTGGACGAGCCGGCGGCCGGCTTCAACCCGGCCGAGAAGGCCGCGCTGATGGACCTGATCCGCAAGATCCGTGACGACGGGTACACCGTCCTGCTCATCGAGCACGACATGCGCCTGGTCATGGGCGTCACCGACCGCATCGTGGTGCTCGAGTTCGGCAAGAAGATTGCCGAGGGTGCCCCCGCGGAGATCCGCGACAACCCGGCGGTCATCGCCGCCTACCTGGGAGTGCCCGACGATGCCTCTGCTTGAGATCAAGGACATGGTCGTCGGCTACGGCCGGATCGAGGCGCTGCACGGCATCTCGCTGACCGTCGAGGAGGGCGAGCTGGTCACCCTGATCGGTGCCAACGGCGCCGGCAAGACGACCACCATGCGCGCCATCTCGGGGGTGCGCCCGCTGACCCGGGGCACGATCCTGTTCGACGGCGAGGACATCACGAAGATGAAGGCGCACGTCCGCGTGCTGACCGGCATCGTCCAGGCCCCCGAGGGGCGGGGGGTGTTCCCGGGCATGACCGTCCAGGAGAACTTGGACATGGGGCACTACGCGCGGAAGTTCGAGTCCAAGGCCGCCTACCAGGAGACGCTGGACCGGGTGTTCGAGCTGTTCCCGCGGCTGGCCGAGCGGCGCTCGCAGGTCGGCGGCACCATGTCCGGCGGAGAGCAGCAGATGGTCGCCATCGGCCGGGCGCTGATGGCCCGACCGCGCCTGCTGCTGCTGGACGAACCGTCGATGGGCCTGGCGCCGATGATCATCCAGCAGATCTTCCGGATCATCTCGGACATCAACGCCCTGGGCACCACCATCCTGTTGGTCGAGCAGAACGCCCAGCAGGCGCTGTCCCGCTCCGACCGGGCGTACATCCTGGAGACCGGGGAGGTGGTCAAGTCCGGGCCCGGCAAGCAGCTGCTGGCCGACCCGGCGATCAAGGAGGCCTACCTCGGGGTCGCCTGACATGGCCGCCGGCCCGGCCGGCCCGCGCACCCTCCCGGGGGTCCGCGGCTGGCGGCGGTGGCTGCACCGGGCGGTCCCGCTTCCGGAGGAACGCGCCCGGGGGCGGATCTCCTCGTACGCCTACGGCAACATCCTGGTGCTGGCGGCGATCGCCGGCATCGGCGGCGAACGCATCGACGACGGCTCCGGGATCGTCCTCGTGCTGGCGACCACTCTCACCACCTATCTGGCGCACATCGTGGCCCACTCCATCGGCGGGCGTCTCGGCCGGGATCACGCCGACTGGCGGTCCCACCTGCGTGAGGAGATGGTCGACGCCACGCCCATCCTCAGTTCCGGCACCCTCCCGACGCTGCTGCTGCTGGCCGGGTACCTGCAGTGGCTGCCCACCGCGTGGTCGCACGCCCTGGCCGGCGGCCTGATCGTGGTCCGGCTCGCCCTGATGGGCTTCCAGGTCGAACGCGTCAGCGGCCAGCCGGCCTCCCGCGGCTCGTTCTGGTCCGGCGTGGCGCTCGCCCTGGTCAGCGCAGTGGTGGTGGCCCTCAAGGTCACCTTCGCGCACTGATGGCGGCGAATCCGCCGGCCACCGCCGGTGTCCCCTGGGTGCCCGGCACGGCCACGGCCGGCGACGGCACGCCCCTGGCGTTCTGGACCGCGGGCTCCGGCTCCCCGGTCCTGCTCATCGCCGGTCAGGCCGTGGACCATCATTCCTGGGACCTGGCCGCACCGCGGCTGGTCGAAGACCACCGGTTGGTGGTCTTCGACCACCGCGGCACCGGGGCGAGTGGCTCCGGTGCGGCGCCCCGGTTCAGCACCCGCGATCTGGCCGACGACGCCCGCGCCGTGCTCGACGCGGCCGGCGTGGACCGGGCCCACGTGGTCGGCCATTCCATGGGTGGCCGGATCGCCCAGTGGCTGGCCGTCGACCATCCCGAGCGGATCGACCGGCTCGTCCTGGTGGCCACGACGGCCGGCGACCGGCACGGCCCGCAGCGTGACCCCGCGGCCGACGCGGCCCTGCGATCGGGAGACTTCG
This sequence comes from Nakamurella flavida, assembly GCF_030811475.1. Classification (NCBI taxonomy): domain Bacteria; kingdom Bacillati; phylum Actinomycetota; class Actinomycetes; order Nakamurellales; family Nakamurellaceae; genus Nakamurella; species Nakamurella flavida. Next base: position 738,699 of record NZ_JAUSQV010000001.1, on the reverse strand, counting down.
CGGCACTGGCCCGGTTGTTCTTCCCCGACGAGTGGGAACCCGAGGCGTTCGCGCGGCTCTTCTCGGTGGGCGGCACCGCCGTCGACCGGGGTCGGCACTTCCGGGCGAGCCGCGCCCACGACACCCTGACCGACCTGGCCGCCGTCCGGGCCCGGACGCTGGTACTGCACGGGGCGGACGACCTGCTGACCGCCCCCGGGCACGCCCAGGTGCTCGCCGACCGACTGCCGCAGGCGCATCTCGTCGTGCTGCCCGAGGCGCGGCACGGTGTCGTGCTGGACGGCGGCGCCGGTCTCGACCTGGTGGTCGATTTCCTCACCGCCCGGGACGTATCAGCGCAGGGTAGGCCGGCTCCGTCCTGACGACGCGGCGCCCGCCCCGGGGCCGCACACCAGGCAGGAGTGTGCTCCATGGCAGGTGCCACCGAGGCCGGCGACGACTTCTCCGTCGGCCGGACCAACTCCAGCGAGGAGCGCAGCCTCCTCGTCGCCGTCGGCGGGGACCCCGACGGGTACCAGACCGACTTCGTCCTCAGCGTCTCCACCCAGGACGACAAGGTGCTCACCAAGAACCCGTCCGGGGTCGACGCCATCCACGCCACGGGCACCGTCGCCCTGCCGACGGGCGGCGCGATCGGCACCATCCCGCCCGGGAACGGTGTGGTCGGCCGGGGCGCCAACGGTCTGGTGGGCTACCAGGAGGGGGCCGCCCGGGACACCGCCACCGAACAGGGCGTGCACGCCGGCGTGCTCGGTGTGGGCGGGGCGTCGCCCGGGGTGTTCGGGACCGGCACCTCCGGTGTCCTCGGCTACTCGGACGGGCAGCCCCGTCAGGAGTTCTGGGAGAGCCAGGCGCTCAGCGGGGTGGCCGGGGTGGGGTCGGACGTCGGGGTGCGCGGGTACTCCGAGGGCACGGCCGGCGTGGCGGGGGCGAGCACGGACGGCCACGGGGTCGACGGGCATTCCACCCTCGGCAACGGCGTGAACGGGACCAGCGAGCGCGGTGTCGGTGTGCGGGGGCGCAGCGAGACCGGACTCGGGGTGCTGGGGGAGTCCGCCGAGGACGTCGGAGGCATGTTCCTGTCGAAGGAGTCCGCCCAGGTGTGGCTGTATCCCGGCTCGATCGGCGCGGTGAACAGCGCGTCGTCCTACACCCCGGAGGCCATCGCCGTCCGGGACCGCGGCCCGGGCCTGCCCGCCCGCGGCCGGGTCGGCGAGCTGTTCGCGGCCCGCGACGACTCCGGCGACGGCAGCCTGTGGTTCTGCGTGCAGGACGCGGGCCCGGCCCGGTGGGCGCAGGTGCTGCTCGGTATGCCGTTCGACGGCACCACCTGAGCCGCGCCGTCCGACCGGGTCAGCGCGGCGCGCGCAGCAGGCAGGACAGCCGGGCGGTGCAGACCCGGCGGTCGGCCTCGTCGCGGATCGCGATCTCCAGGGTGACCATGGTGCGTCCGATGTGCAGCGGGGTGCACACCGCCTCCACCGTCCCCTCGGTGACCGCGCGGTGGTGGGTGCAGGACAGTTCGGTGCCCAGCCCCACCTGCCCGGGCGGGGCGATCAGCACGGCGTGGATGGAGCCGACCGTCTCCGCCAGTGCGGCGCTGGCGCCACCGTGCAGCAGGCCGAACGGCTGGCGGTTGCCGACGACGGGCATGGTGGCCCGCACGCGGTCGCGGCCCACCTCGACGAACCGGATGCCCAGGGCGGCGGCCAGTTCGCCGACCCCGGCGTTGACGGTGCCGACCAGGTCGGGGTCGTCCCAGGGGTTGGCCAGCGAGCGCAGCAGGGCCAGGATCTCGGGGTCGGTGGATGCTCCGGTCATGGCGGCCTGCCCTCCCGCGGCCCGGTGGAACGGGACCCGCTGTCGGTGCCTGACCCTAGACTCGGGCCCGTGATGGCGACGACTCAGACCCGGTCCGCAGGGCCCCTCGATGTCTAGCGGCGAGCCCGGTGGCACGGGTACCGGCACCGCGGCGGGGGAGATCGAGGTGGACGAGTTCGGCGCTTCGTTCGACGGTGACGTGGGCCCGGCGGACACCCCACCGGTGCAGCCCGGCGAGGCCGGCATGCTCCTCCTGCTGGACGGCCACTCGCTGGCCTACCGGGCCTTCTTCGCGCTGCCGGTGGAGAAGTTCTCCACCACCACCGGCCAGCCGACCAACGCCGTCTACGGCTTCACCTCGATGCTGATCAACCTGCTGCGCGACGAGAAGCCCACGCACGTCGCGGTGGCCTTCGACCTGTCCCGGCAGACCTGGCGCAGCGAGGAGTTCGCGGCCTACAAAGCCAACCGGACCAGCTCCCCGGCCGACTTCAAGGGCCAGGTCGAGTTGATCAAGGAGGTGCTCACCGCGCTGCGGATCCCGCACGTCTCCGCCGAGAACTACGAGGCCGACGACGTCATCGCCACGCTGACCACCCGGGCCACCGCGGAGGGTCTCGCGGTGAAGATCTGCTCCGGCGACCGCGACTCGTTCCAGCTGGTCACCGACCACGTGACCATCCTGTACCCGACCCGGGGCGTGTCCGAGATGGGCCGGATCACCCCGGAGGAGGTCGACCGCCGGTACGGGCTCACCCCCGCGCAGTACCCCGACTTCGCCGCGTTGCGCGGCGATCCGTCCGACAACCTGCCCGGCATCCCCGGTGTCGGGGAGAAGACGGCGAGCAAGTGGATCCGCGAGTTCGGCAGCCTGACCGCCCTGGTCGACCGGGTCGACGAGGTCCGCGGCAAGGCCGGCGACGCCCTGCGCGAGGCGCTGTCCAGCGTGATCCAGAACCGCCGGCTCACCGAGCTCGTCCGCGAGGTCCCGCTGGAGGCCGATCCGCTGTCGGACTTCCGGGCCGTGCAGTACGACCGCGAGGCCGTGCACAAGATCTTCGACGACCTGCAGTTCCGGGTGCTGCGCGAGCGGCTGCTGGAGACCTTCGAGCAGGCCGACGAGACCAGCACCGAGGGCTTCACGGTCGAGGGCGCCCGGCTGCCTCCGGGCGGCGTGCGGGCCTTCCTCGACGAGCACGGCCAGGAGCGGGTCGGGCTCACCCTGCGCGGGGTGTACGTCCCGGGCGGCGGTGACGTCTCCACCATCGCCCTGGCCGCCGCGGACGGGGCCGCCGGCGTCATCGACCTGACCACGCTGGACCCGGACGACGAAGCCGCGTTGGCCGCGTGGCTGGCCGATCCGCGCCCGCGCAAGGTGGGTCACGACCTCAAGGCCGCGCTCAACGCCCTGACCGCCCGTGGCTTCACGACGGACGGGATCGTCGACGACACCGCGCTGGCCGCATATCTCGCGCTGCCCGGTCAGCGGACCTTCGACCTGGGCGATCTGGTCCAGCGGTACCTGCACCGGACGCTGGACGTCACCGACGGCACCGGCGAGGCCCAGCTGGAGCTGTCCTTCGGCACCGACGAGGGCAGCGACGCCGTCGACACCAAGGACATGGTGCAGGCGCGGGCGGTCATCGATCTGGCCGCCAAGCTGGAGGAGCAGCTGGAGTCCACCGGTCAGCTGGGCCTGCTGGCCGACATGGAGCTGCCGGTGATGACGGTGCTGGGCGTCATGGAGCGGGCCGGGATCGCCGTCGACGTGCCCTATCTGGAGGAGCTCCAGTCCACCTTCGCCACCGAGATCACCGCGGCGGCCCAGGCTGCCTACGCGGAGATCGGGCGGGAGGTGAATCTCGGCTCGCCCAAGCAGTTGCAGGTCGTGCTGTTCGACGAGTTGGACATGCCGAAGACCAAGCGCACCAAGACGGGTTACACCACCGACGCCGACGCGCTGGTCGCCTTGCACGAGCAGACCGGGCACGCGTTCCTCACCCACCTGTTGCGGCACCGGGACGTCACCCGGCTCAAGAGCACCGTGGACGGCCTGCTCAAGTCGGTCGGTGATGACTGTCGGATCCACACCACCTACCAGCAGACGGTCGCGGCGACGGGCCGGCTGTCCTCCACGGACCCGAACCTGCAGAACATCCCGGTGCGCACCCAGGAGGGCCGGCAGATCCGGCGGGCGTTCATCGCCCCGGCGGCCGACTGGACACTGCTGACGGCCGACTACTCCCAGATCGAGATGCGCATCATGGCGCACCTCTCGCAGGACGAGGGGCTGATCACCGCCTTCCGTTCCGGGGAGGACCTGCACACCTTCGTGGCCATGCGCGCGTTCGGCATCCCGGCCGAGGAGGTCACCCCCGAGCGGCGGCGCCGGATCAAGGCGATGTCCTACGGCCTGGCGTACGGGCTCTCCGCATACGGCCTGTCCGGGCAGCTGAAGATCAGCGTGGACGAGGCGAAAGACCAGATGGAGGCGTACTTCTCGCGTTTCGGCGGGGTGCGCGACTTCCTCCGGGACACCGTCGACCAGGCGCGGATCGACGGGTATACCGAGACGGTCTTCGGCCGCCGTCGGTACGTTCCCGATCTGACCAGCGACAACCGCCAGCGCCGGGACATGGCCGAACGGGTCGCCCTGAACGCGCCGATCCAGGGCAGCGCCGCCGACATCATCAAGGTGGCCATGCTCGACGTGCAGCGGCGCATCGAGGCCGAGGGGCTGCAGTCCCGCCTGCTGCTCCAGGTGCACGACGAACTGGTCTGCGAGGTCGCGCCCGGCGAGCGGGACGCGATGACCACCCTGGTCCGCGAGGAGATGGCCGGTGCGTACGCGCTGGACGTGTCCCTCGACGTCTCCGTGGGGTTCGGCACGAACTGGGACGAAGCCGCGCACTGACCGGCCCGCCCCCGGGCCGGCGGGTCCGGGGGCGGCTGGTCAGCGGGGGAGGCGCGCGGCCAGGGCCGAGCGCTGCCCCGGCTCGAGGAAGGCCGCGGCCACGCTGACCCGGTCCAGCTCGGCGAGATCGGCGGGGGAGAAGCCGAGCTCCTCGTGCAGCACCCGGCGTTCGGCCGCCATCGACGAACCGGTCTGCACGGGGTTGTCGTCGCCGAGGACGACCGGGACGCCGGCGTCCCGGAACCGCGGGGCCGGATGGTCGGCGACGGCGGCGAGCGCACCGGTGAACCAGTTCGACGTCGGGCACATCTCGACGACGACCCCGTGGTCGGCGCACCAGGCCAGCACGTCCGGGTCGTCGACGATGTGGGTGCCGTGCCCGATGCGGGTGACCCCGAGCAGTTCCACCGCCCGCCGGGCCATGACCCCGGGGGCGGCCTCGGCGGCGTGGCAGGTCAGGCCGAGGCCGGCGGCGCCCGCCGCGCGGAACAGCGACACGTACCGCTCGAGATCCGGGAAGCGCAGTTCGTCCCCGGCGAGGTCGAAACCGACCACACCGCGCCCGGCGAACCGCGTGGCCGCCGCGACCACCTCGGCGTTCAGGTCGTCCGGGTGCGAGCGCAGGGCCGCGATCACCACCCCCGCGGGCAGACCGGTCGCCGCGGTCCCGTCGGCGAAGCCCCGGCACACCGCGGCGATCACGTCGTCCATGTCCAGGCCGAACGCCCGCACGTGGGTACCCGGCCCGAAGCGCACCTCCAGGTGGTCCACCCCGTCCGCGGCCGCGTCCTCCACGGCCTCCCGGGCGATCCGGGTGATGGCATCGGGGGAGGAGAAGAACGGGTAGCTGGCGCCGACCCGGTCCAGGAACGTGGTCAGCGTCCCCGGCCGGGGGAGCGTGAGGGCAGCGGCCCAGTCCCGGTCCGGCAGGCCGAGATCTGCGGCGAGCGCCACGGCCGTGGCCGGTCGGACCCGTCCCTCCAGATGGGTGTGCAGATCGATCAGCACCGGCCCGCCCTACAGCTCGAGGGCGACGGCGGTCTCCAGGGCGGCCTCGATGCTGCGCATCCAGCCGTCCTTGAGGCGGGAGTTGGCTTCGTCGTACAGGCTGGCCCCGTCGACGAGGTTGCTGGAACAGGCGCAGATCATCCCGGCCCGGAGCCCCCGCAGGCGGGCGACGACGTACATCGCCGAGCTCTCCATCTCCACGTTGAGGATGCCCATGGCGTTGAGCTGCCCGATCCACTCCGGGGTCTCCGCGTAGAAGGCGTCGTCGGAGGCGTTGAGGCCGCTGTGCACCGCCCAGTCGGCACCTGGCTCCGCGGCGAGCAGGGCCCGCGAACGGGCCGCGAGCTCCAGCGTGATCGTGGGGTCCGGCACCGCCGGGTAACCCGGGTGCACGTAGGCGGCGGTGGTGCCGTCGTTGCGGAGCGACCCCTCGCTGACCAGCAGATCACCGGGCCGGATGCCGGGCTGCAGAGCGGCGGTGCTGCCGACACGGATGAACGAGGTGACCCCGACCCGGGCGAGCTCCTCCACGGCGATGGCCGTTGACGGGCAGCCCATGCCGGTGGACGTCGCGGTGATCAGCCGGCCCCGGTACATCCCCGTCATGGTGCGGTGCTCGCGGTTGTGCGCGATGTCCTTCACGTCGGTGAGGAACTCCGCGACGAACGGCACCCGGAACGGGTCGCCGGGCAGCAGGGCCACCGTGCCGACCTCGCCGGGGGCGATACCGATGTGGTACTGCCGCGCGCCCACACCGGCCGCGCTCTTGTCGACGATCGAACTACCGGCGGGGGCGGGGGTGGCGGGGCTGGGGGATGCGGGTGCGCTCATGGCGACCTCCGGGAAGAGCGGCGCGCGCGTCCGGTCTGCGGGTGCAGCGGGCCACGTTTCCTGGGGAATGCGGAGACTGTACCCAGGGCACGGCGACGGCAGAAGGGGCTCGCCCGCCGACCCGGGAAGCCTCGCCACCCGGACGCGGGGTCCGGCGTTCAGCCGGGCAGCTCGGTCACGAAGATCGCGGTCCCGGGGAAGATCTCGCCGCGTTCGGCCGACCACTGGCCCCACACGCCGTCGAACCCCTCCGGCCACATCGGCTCGACCACGTCGACGAGACGTAGTCCTGCCGCGGTGATCTCGCGGACCCGGTCGCCCAGCGTCCGGTGGTGCTCGACGTAGGCCGGGACGCCGTCCTGATCCACCTCCACGTAGGGCGAACGGTCGAAGTACGACTGGACGGCGGTCAACCCGGCGGGCCCGGGGTCGTCGAGGAAGATCCAGCGCATCGGATGGGTCACCGAGAACACCCAGCGCCCGCCGGGCCGCAGCACCCGGGCCACCTCCCGCATGAGCAGCGCGGAGTCGGCGACGAAGGGGACCGCCCCGAAGGCGGAGAACACCGCGTCGAAGGACCGGTCGGCGAACGGGAGTTCGCAGGCGTCGGCCTGGACGAGCGGGACCTGCACCGCGATGCGGTCGCCCGTCTCCCGGGCGTGCCGCAGCATCCCCGCGGACAGATCGAAGGCCACCACGCGGGCGCCCTGCCGCACCAGCCATCGTGCGCACGGCGCCGACCCGCAGCCGACCTCCAGGATGCGGCGGCCCCGCACGTCGCCGAGCAGGTGCACGTCCTCCTCCCGCAGGTTCTCCGGGCACCAGACGAGATCGGCTTCGCCCAGGAACTCACCGTGCTCGAGGTGGTAGGCGTCGGCGTCGTGGTCCCACCAGCGACGGTTGGCCCGCCGCGACGCCGGCTGATCGGCCGGGACACGGCGCGGGCGCGTCTCGCCCAGCCCGCCGGCGGACCCCCCGGGATCGACGGTGATCGGGTCGGTCGGCAGCGGGTGACTGGGCCCGGAAGCGGTCATGACGGCATTATCGGACGGATACCCGGCCAGCCCGTCGGGGACCCTGGACGGGTGGGCGACCGGGGGGGTCGGGCCGGGCGACCGGAGCGTGCCGTATGGCGTACGCTTGGCCTGCTGTGGGTCTGTGCTGTCTCGGTATGGAGCAGGCCGCACCCGCCCTCGGGCCGGAGCAGTTCGTGGCGACGCAGGATCCCTGCCCCGCCGGAACACCCGGGTCGCGGGTGGAGCGGATCCGCGGCGACACGCATCGACTCGGACCGTCGCCGGCAGACCACCGGCCCCGGTTCCCCGAAACCCCCGTCCGGAGCACCCCACCAGATGTCCACACCCACCATCTCCGTCCCCCAGGTCGCGATCAACGACATCGGGACGGCTGAGGATTTCCTCGCGGCCATCGATCTGACCATCAAGTACTTCAACGATGGCGACATCGTCGAGGGCACGATCGTCAAGGTCGACCGCGACGAGGTCCTGCTCGACATCGGCTACAAGACCGAGGGCGTCATCCCCTCGCGCGAGCTGTCGATCAAGCACGATGTCGACCCGAGCGAGGTCGTCGAGATCGGCGAGCGCGTCGAGGCCCTGGTCCTCCAGAAGGAGGACAAGGAAGGTCGTCTCATCCTGTCCAAGAAGCGTGCGCAGTACGAGCGCGCGTGGGGCACGATCGAGAAGATCAAGGAAGAGGACGGCGTCGTCTCCGGCACCGTCATCGAGGTCGTCAAGGGCGGTCTGATCCTGGACATCGGCCTGCGCGGCTTCCTGCCCGCGTCGCTGGTCGAGATGCGTCGCGTGCGCGACCTGCAGCCCTACGTGGGCCGTCAGCTCGACGCCAAGATCATCGAGCTGGACAAGAACCGCAACAACGTCGTGCTCTCCCGTCGCCAGTGGCTCGAGCAGACCCAGTCCGAGGTGCGCAGCGAGTTCCTCAACCAGCTGGGCCGCGGCCAGGTCCGCAAGGGCGTCGTGTCGTCCATCGTCAACTTCGGTGCCTTCGTGGACCTGGGTGGCGTCGACGGCCTGGTGCACGTCTCCGAGTTGTCCTGGAAGCACATCGACCACCCGTCCGAGGTCGTCGAGGTCGGCCAGGAGGTCACCGTCGAGGTCCTGGACGTCGACATGGACCGCGAGCGCGTCTCGCTGTCGCTGAAGGCGACCCAGGAAGACCCGTGGCGTCACTTCGCCCGTACCCACGCCATCAACCAGGTCGTGCCGGGCAAGGTCACCAAGCTGGTCCCCTTCGGTGCGTTCGTGCGCGTGTACGACGGCATCGAGGGTCTGGTCCACATCTCCGAGCTGGCCGGCCGCCACGTGGAGGTGCCGGAGCAGGTCGTGTCCGTCGACGACGAGATCTTCGTGCGCGTCATCGACATCGATCTCGACCGTCGCCGGATCTCCCTCTCGCTGAAGCAGGCGAACGAGGGCATCACCCCGGAGACCGAGTTCGACGAGGTCCGCGCCCAGTACGGCGTGGTGGACCACTACGACGACGCCGGCAACTTCCTGCCGCCGGAGGGCTTCGACGTCGCCAGCGGCGAGTGGCTCGAGGGCTTCGACAGCCAGCGTGAGGCGTGGGAGAAGCAGTACTCCGACGCGCACGCGACCTACGAGTCGCACCTCAAGCAGATCGCCGCTGCGTTGGTCGCCGACGCCGAGGCGGCCGAGCCGGCCAACTACTCGTCGGGCACCGCCACCGCCGACGAGGAGGCTCCGGTCAACTCGCTGGTCGACGACGAGCAGCTCGCCGCGCTGCGCGCGCGTCTCGCCGGAAGCTGATCCACCGCTCCATCCGCAGTGTCCCGCTGGGGCCGTCACCGAGAGGTGACGGCCCCAGCGGCGTCTCCCGGGTCGGGCGCGGTCGGCACGCCGACACCCCGACACCCGGCGAGAGCAGGCCGTCCGTGCCGGGCGGTCCACCGGTGACGGGGCCGTTCCCGTGGAGGCGGAGTCGCTCCCGGGAGAGCGTCGGGTCACCGGCTACCGTGGTGCCATGCCTCGCGCTCACTCTGGATTCCTCTCTCGTCACCGTGTGCTGAACGTCCTGCCGTTGGCCCTGGCCGCCGGTCTCGTGCTGAGTGCGTGTGGCGCCCCCACCGAGACCCGCCGCACCGTCACCGTGGACGCCACCGTGACGGGTTCGCCGGCCGCCCCGGCCACCGGTACGGATGCGTCCGGCACCGCGGTCACCGTCCCCTCGGACGGCACCGCCACCTCCGGTGACCCGGCCACGGGCACCGGCTCCACCGAGACGCCCGCATCGGGCGCGTCGACGTCGGACTCCGCAGCGACCTCCCCGGCGGCCTCCAGTTCCGCTCCGGCCACGTCCGCGGCCCCGGTGCAGGTGGTGGACCCGTTGAAGAACGACTGCGCCGCCCTGCTGAACGCGGCCGACGTCAAGCGCGAGCTGAACGCCGACATCGCCGACACCCGGGGCCGCATCGTCGACGTGGCCAACCCGGACCGCGGCATCACCGGTCGCATCAAGTGCCTCTACGGGCTCGGTGCGGACGGCAAGACCGGGGACGTGACGGTCAACCTGACCCAGTTCGCCGACGCCGCCGCGGCCACCGCCCAGGTGGACCTCACGGTGACCACCGAGAGCGGATTGGGTGCCCGCGTCTCCGACGCCGCCGTGGCCGGCTATCCCGGTCACGTCCTGCTGCGCGAGGGCGGTCTGTTCCTCATGCAGTACGACACCTGGACGCTGTCCATCGTGGTCGCCAACGGCAAGGCGGACGACGCGACCCTGGCTGCCGGCCTGCCCAAGCTCGCCGAGACCGTGCTCGCCCGGGTGCTCAAGAACGGCTGAGTGGTGGCGGGGACGGGGCCGTCCGACGGGGCCCGGGGCCGGCGATGATCACCGTCGCGGTGACCGGCGGCATCGGCTCGGGCAAGTCGACCCTCGCGGCGCGATGGGCGCAACGCGGTGCCGTGGTCGTGGATTCCGATCGGCTGGCCCGTGAGGTGGTGGCTCCGGGCACCACCGGTCTCGCGGCCGTGGCGCAGAGCTTCGGGCCGGAGATGCTCACCCCCCACGGGGAGCTGGACCGGGCTGCTCTCGCCGCCGTGGTGTTCGCCGACGTCGACGCCCGGCGTCGGCTGGAGGCGATCATCCACCCCCGGGTCCGGCAGGCTTTCGCGGATCGACGCGACGCGGCCGCACCCGACGCCGTCGTGGTCAACGACATCCCCCTGCTGACCGCTCTGCCCGCCGCCGCGGAGTTCCACCTCGTGGTGGGGGTGGGCGCCCCGGCCGAACTGCGGGTGCCGCGGCTGATCGCCCGCGGCCTGTCGGAGGCCGATGCCCGGGCCCGGATCGCGGCGCAGATCTCCGACGCCGACCGGTCGCCGCTGTGCGATCTCTGGCTGGTCAACGACGGTCCGGCCGACCTGTTGAGCGACCGGGCGGACCGGATCTGGGACGACCGCCTGGTGCCGTTCGCCCGCAACGTGCTGGCGGGGGAGCGGGCACCTCGCCGGGGACCCTGGCTGGTCCCGGCGGATCCCCTGTGGGGCGTGCAGGCGCTCCGGCTGGGCGCGCGCGTCTCCCGGGCCGTCGGCGGGGCCCGGGTCGACCACATCGGGTCCACCGCGGTCCCCGGGCTCGCGGCCAAGGACGTCCTGGACCTGCAGCTGACCGCGCCCGACCTGGCCACCGCCCGGGGTTGGGCGGAAGCATTGGTCCGGGCCGGGTTCCCCGCCGTCCGCGGCATCGACCGGGACACCCCCCGTCCGACCGGAGCCGACCCCGGTCCCTGGCACAAGGTGCTCCACGTCAATGCCGATCCGGGAAGAAGTCTCAACCTCTACGTGAGGGTGAGGGAATCCCCGGGGTGGAGGTGGGCCCTGCTGTTCCGGGACTGGCTGGCCGCGGACGCGGGTGCCCGCGCGGATTACCTGGCGGTCAAGGAGGACGCGGCCGCGCGGCATGTCGGCGATGCCACCGCCGAGGGGTACACCCTGGCCAAGGAGGCCTGGCTGATCGGCGCCTGGGACCGGTCGCAGCGATGGGCCGACCGGGCGGGCTGGAAGCCCGGTCCGGGACTCGACATCTCCGGGGAAGGTCCGGTCCCGGGACGTCGAGAGTCGCCCTGAGCTGCGCCGACGCGGACTGTCGGACCCCCCGCGTAGCCTGTGGTTCGTGGCTTTCGCGACAGAACATCCCATCCTCGCCGTCTCCGAGTTCCGACCGGTCAGCGACATCCCGCGGACCGGCGGGCGCTTCGAGGTGGTCAGCGAGTACAGCCCGTCGGGCGACCAGCCGACGGCCATCGCCGACCTGGAGAAGCGCATCCGGGGCGGGGACAAGGACGTCGTCCTGCTCGGCGCCACCGGCACGGGCAAATCGGCGACGACGGCCTGGCTGATCGAGAAGCTGCAGCGGCCCACCCTGGTGATGGCGCCGAACAAGACGCTGGCCGCCCAGTTGGCTAACGAGCTGCGGGAGCTCTTCCCGAACAACGCGGTGGAGTACTTCGTCTCGTACTACGACTACTACCAGCCCGAGGCGTACGTCCCGCAGACGGACACCTACATCGAGAAGGACTCCTCGGTGAACGCCGACGTGGAGCGGCTGCGGCACTCCGCGACCCACTCCCTGCTCTCCCGGCGGGACGTCATCGTGGTCGCGTCGGTGTCCTGCATCTACGGCCTGGGCACTCCGCAGTCCTACCTCGACCGGTCGATCCCCGTCTCCGTCGGCGCCTCGATGGACCGCGACTCGCTGCTCCGCGCCCTGGTCGAGATCCAGTACGCCCGCAACGACGTGGCCTTCACCCGAGGGTCGTTCCGGGTCCGCGGCGACACCGTGGAGATCATCCCGGCCTACGAGGAGCTCGCCGTGCGCATCGAGTTCTTCGGCGACGACATCGAGCGGCTGTACTACCTCCACCCGCTGACCGGTGACGTGGTGCGGGAGGTCAGCGAGCTGCGGATCTTCCCGGCCACCCACTACGCGGCCGGCCCGGAGCGCATGGAGAAGGCCATCCAGCTCATCGAGCAGGAGTTGGAGGACCGACTCGCGGAGATGGACGCCCAGGGCAAGCTGCTCGAGGCCCAGCGCCTGCGCATGCGCACCACCTACGACATCGAGATGATGCGGCAGGTCGGCTTCTGCTCCGGCATCGAGAACTACTCCCGGCCCATCGACGGCCGGCCGGCCGGGTCGGCGCCGGCCACCCTGATCGACTACTTCCCGGAGGACTTCCTCCTGGTCATCGACGAGTCGCACGTGACGGTCCCGCAGATCGGTGCGATGCACGAGGGCGACGCGTCCCGGAAGCGCACCCTGGTCGACCACGGCTTCCGGCTGCCCTCGGCCATGGACAACCGCCCGTTGACCTGGGAGGAGTTCGCCGATCGCATCGGCCAGACGGTCTACCTGTCGGCCACCCCGGGCCCGTACGAGCTGGGCCGGGCGCAGGGTGAGTTCGTCGAGCAGGTCATCCGCCCGACGGGCCTGGTCGACCCCGAGGTCATCATCAAGCCCACCAAGGGCCAGATCGACGACCTCGTCGGCGAGATCCGCGTCCGGGCCGACAAGGACGAGCGGGTGCTGGTCACCACGCTGACCAAGAAGATGTCCGAGGACCTCACCGACTACCTGCTCGAGATGGGCATCCGGGTGCGGTACCTGCACTCCGAGGTGGACACCCTGCGGCGGGTGGAGCTCCTCCGGGAGCTCCGGATGGGCGAGTACGACGTCCTCGTGGGCATCAACCTGCTGCGGGAGGGTCTCGACCTGCCCGAGGTGTCGCTGGTGGCCATTCTCGACGCCGACAAGGAGGGGTTCCTCCGCTCGGAGACCTCGCTGATCCAGACCATCGGCCGCGCCGCGCGCAACGTCAACGGCCAGGTGCACATGTACGCGGACAAGATGACCCCGTCGATGACCAGGGCCATCGACGAGACCAACCGCCGCCGGGAGAAGCAGGTCGCCTACAACGTGGCCCACGACGTCGACCCGCAGCCCCTGCGCAAGAAGATCAACGACATCCTGGAACGGGTCTACGCCGAGGCCGAGGACCAGGTCGAGGTGAAGATGGGCGGCTCCGGCCGCAACGCCTCCCGTGGCCGCAAGGCACCCGGGTCGCCGGGCGGCTCGTCCTCAGGCGTGTACGCCGGGCACAGCACCGCCGGCATGGCCCGCAACGAGCTCGCCGACCTCGTCCAGCAGCTCACCGACCAGATGATGGCCGCGGCCCGGGAGCTGCAGTTCGAGTTGGCCGGCCGGCTGCGTGACGAGATCCAGGAACTGAAGAAGGAGATCCGCGGGATGGACGCCACCGGGGTGGTGACGGTCGGGGCCCGCTGAGGCAGGCTGGTCCGCGGACGGCCACGGACGGGGGCCGGAAAGGGTGGTCGTCATGTCCCGACATCTGCAGGTGGTCTTCGATGCCGCCGGCCCGGCCGCCCTCGCCGAGTTCTGGAAGCTGGCGCTCGGTTACGTCAGCGATCCGCCGCCCGGGGGGTTCGCCTCCTGGGACCAGGCGTTGGCGGCGTGGGGTGTCCCGGCCGAGAACCGGGACGACGCGAACGCCATCGTCGACCCGGACGGGGCGGGTCCGCGGGTCTTCTTCCAGAAGGTCCCGGAGGCCAAGGCCGGCAAGAACCGGTTGCACCTGGACGTCAGTGCCACCCCGACCCGCGGGACCGACGCCGAGATGTGGCCCGAGATCGAACGTCTGGTCGCCGAGCTCGTCGGCCACGGCGCCACCGTCGTGGAGGAACGCCGCAATGCTTTCGGGGACCACTGGATGGTGATGACCGACCCGGAAGGCAACGAATTCTGCGTGCACTGACCGGCGGGCCCACGCCTGCTCCCGCGCGCCTGCCCCGCGGCCTGCGGCCCGCGGCCGGGCGTGCGGCTCGTCCCCCGAGCCGAGCCGAGTCGCGGCCGGACACCTGGCAGGAACGGTTGGCGGGGCGGAGCCGCCTCCGTCGCCCGGGGACAGGCGCTTCCGCCCGTGCCACGATCAGCCGATGGACACCTTCGCCGCCGTCGCCGACGAGCGCCGCGGCCTGGCCGACCTCCTGGCGGGTCTGACCCCCGCTCAGCAGGTGGTCCCGAGCCTGTGCGGATCGTGGCGGGTGCACGACGTGCTCGCTCACCTGGTGATGCCGCTCCAGGTGAGCCTGCCCAGGTTCGCGCTGACCATGGTGGCCTGCCGCGGCGACTTCGACCGGGCGAACGACCGGCTCACCCGGGCACAGGCCCGGACGCCCTTCGACGAACTCGTGGTGATCCTCCGTCGGAAGGCCGACTCCCGGTTCACCCCACCCGGTTCCGGCCCCGAGGCCCCGCTCGCCGATCTGCTCGTCCACGGGTCGGACATCCGCCGCCCGTTGGGCCTGACCCGGGACATCCCGCCGGAACGGTCGGCCGCGGCGTTGACGTTCCTCACCGGGCGGCCCGGCGCCGCCTTCGTGGCCCGGGGAACGACCACCGGCCTGCGGTTCGAGGCGGCAGACCTGGAGTGGTCACACGGCGACGGTCCGGTCGTCCGTGGCCCGGCTGATGCCCTGCTGCTCGCGCTCACCGGACGACAGGCTGCCCCCGACGTCACCGGTGACGGCGTGGCGATCCTGCGCTCCCGGCTGCCCTGACCGTCGCGGCCGGTCGAGTGGTCGTCTCCGGGTGGTGGCCCGCCGTGACCCCGGCGAGCGATCGAGCCGCATCGCCGTCCGGGCCAGTCGTCCGCTCGCGCGAGCGCTGGGATCGGGCCGTCGACCCGGACGCCCTCCCGGGGCGGCTCGGGATCAGCTGGTGATGTCCTTGCGACGGAACCGGATGACCGCGATCGTCCCGAAGATCACCGCGTAGAGCAGGCTGATGCACCCGCCGCGGATCATGTCGTCCCAGCGCACCGGGTCGACCAGCGACCCGGTCCAGGCGAAGGAGTAGTGGGTGGGCAGCCAGTCCCGGATGCCGCCGAGCGCCTCGATCTGGTTGAGGATCTGCGACACGATGGAGATGAGCACCGCGCCGCCGACCGCGCCCAGCGGGGCGTCGGTGAGCACGCTGAGCATCAGCGCCAGCCCCGCCACCCACGTCAACTGCACCGCGACGTAGCCCACGATGAGCGCCAGCCGGACGAGGGACTGTCCGAAACCGAACTCCTCGCCGACGGGTGTCTGCAGCGGTCCGGTGCCGTAGGCGATGGACCCGACCACGAGCGCCGTCACCGGGAGGATGACCAGGGCGATCAACGACAGCAGCCCGGCGACCAGCACCTTCTGCCGCAGGAGGCGGACCCGGGGAACGGGCATGGCCAGCAGGTACCGCAGGGACGACCACGACGCCTCGGAGGCGATGGTGTCCCCGAAGAAGAGCGAGATGACGACGATGAGCAGGAAGCTGGCCGAGAAGAACAGGGCCACGATGGCGAAGTTCACCGCGCCGGAGGTGGCCAGGTCGACCAGCGAGACCGATCCGCCGGTGCTGGAGTCGCCGAAGGCGAACGCGATCACCAGGATGAGGGGCAGCAGGACCATCAGCCCGAGCGCGAACTGGGTGCGTCGCCGACGGAGCTGACGGCTCAGTTCGACGCCGACCCGCAGGGTGCGATCGGGGCGGTACCCCTGGGGCGTGCCCTCGTCGGTGACCGGGACTGAACGGTCGAGGGTGTTCATGGCGGCCACCGCGGCGTCGGCCGAGTGGTCCCTGCGGACCGGGCTCATACCCGTGCTCCTGTCTGGTCGCTGCTGCTTCCACCCGGCGTCGGCATTGGGGCTGAGCCCGTGCCGTCGCCGTTCTCCCCGACGAGGTCGAGGAAGACGTCCTCGAGCCGGTTCCGCGGGGCCATGCTGTTGACCGCGATGCCCGCACCGACGAGCGCGGACAGCACCCGGGACGGCGGGGTGCGGTCGAGGTCGGCCTGGACGCCGGCCTCGGTCACCTCGACGCCGGTGATGCCGAAGTCGTCGCGGAGCAGCGCCGCGGTCCGCTCGGCGTCGTCCACGGCGAAGACCATCTCCCCGGACGAGGACACCAGTTCGGCCACCGTGCCGGCGGCGATCGTCCGGCCCTTGTTCACCACGACCACGTGCGAGCAGGTCTGCTCGACCTCGGAGAGCAGATGGCTGGAGACGAGCACGGTCCGGCCCGTGGCGGCGTACCGCCGGAGCACCTCCCGCATGGCGTGGATCTGCGGCGGGTCCAGCCCGTTGGTCGGTTCGTCGAGCAGGAGCAGTTCGGGCAGGCCGAGCATCGCCTGGGCGATGGCCAGCCGCTGGCGCATGCCCTGCGAGTACGTCCGGACCCGTCGGTCGACGGCCTTGCCGAGGCCGGCGATCTCCAGTGCCACGTCCATGTGGGCGTCCTCGGCGGGGCGGCCGGTGGCCCGCCAGTACAGGTCCAGGTTGGCCTTGCCCGACAGGTGCGGCAGGAACCCCGACCCTTCGACGAAGCTGCCGATGCGGGAGAGGATCTCGGCCCCGGGGGCGATCCGCCGGCCGAAGACCCGGATCTCGCCGGCGGTGGGTGCGATCAGCCCCATCACCATGCGCAGCGAGGTGGTCTTGCCGGCGCCGTTGGGTCCGAGCAGGCCGAGGACCTGGCCGGCCTCCACCCGGAAGGAGACATCCTGCACAGCGGCGACCCCGCCGGGGTAGCGCTTGGCCAGTCCGACGATGGACAGCGGCACGTCCACCAGGGCGGGGTCGATGTCGGCAGCACGTCGGCGCACCCGGCCTCCGAGGGCCAGGGCGAGCACCACGACGACGGCCAGCACGATCAACCCGACCAGGTAGCCGATCGGGATCTCCGACGCGGACACCCGCGTTCCCTGCACCTCGGGTGCGCTGAGCGTGCGGGCCGCCGGCCCGTCGGCCACCGCCGTGTCCGACAGGGCGATGCGGTAGGCGGCGGGCGAGGTCGGGCCGGCGAAGGCCTGGTCGGTGGTGGAGAGACTCACCTCGACGGTCGAGCCCGCCTCCACCTGGAACGCGGTGGCCGGCAGGTCGACGGTCACGTCGACGGGGGTGCCGTCGGCCGGGAGGTCCGTGATGCGGATGGGCGCCACGGCGCCGCCGGCCAGCGTGCGGGTGCCCCCGGCGGTGACCTTGGCCAGGGAGGCGAAGAGCACCGCGCCGTCGGTCGACGGGTCGGCGCCGGAGAGCGACGGGACCGGGAAACCGGAGACCGAGACGGTGACCCGGGGAGTGCCGGTCAGGATGGTCAGCGCCGTCATCGGAGCGGAGCTGAACCGGGCGGTCTGCCCGGGCAGGCCGCCGGCGAAGGTGGTCAGCGCGGTCGAGGCCAGCCCGCTGAGGCCGGGCAGGGTGGAGATGCCGGCCGGGACCCCACCCGGGGGGTTGACGGCGAACTGCGGATCGCCGGACAGCGGGATGTCGAACCTGTCCGTCGTTCCCCCGGTCAGTCCCGGGTAGCTGTCGGCCTGCAGGGTGCGGCTGCGGGCGCTGCCGGTGTCGCTGACCGGGCCGTCCACGGTGTACCGGAAGGCGGTGGACGGCTCGGTGCCGGTGCCGGCCAGGTAGTAGCGGAACCAGTCGGTGATCCGGTTCTCGGTGGCGGTGTCGGGGGACCCGCCGTCGTGGCCGCCGTTGTACCAGCTCACCGCGACGGTCGCGCCGTTCGCGGCGATGGCGCGGGCGTTCGCGTCGGCCTGGTCGAGGCCGAACAGGGTGTCCCGTTCCCCCTGGACGAGCAGGGTGGGGGCGGTGATGTCGCCGACCACCTGGGCCGGGCTGGACCGCTCCAGGAGGGTCTGCAGCTCCGGGTTGATGCGTCCGGTCTCGGCCGCCTGGGCGTAGGCGGCGCACAGCGTGAGCATCAGCCGGCCGCAGGTGGGGGTCGCGGCGGATGCGCCGGGGATCTGTCCACCGGAGGACGGAGTCGCTGCGGCCGAGGTCGTCGGGGCGGCGGAGGTCGGGGCATCCCCGGCGGAGCTCGGAGCGGCAGCGGGGTCGCCCTCCGTGGGTTCGGCGGTGGGCGCGGCGGATGCCGACGACTCGGACCGACGTCCCCCCACGAAACCGCTGTCGCCGCTGTCGCCGGAAGCGATGGACTGGCCGGACAGCGACACCCCGGTGGTCACCGAGGTGACCAGGGCCGAGGCCCAGAACTGCTTGAAGACCCCGTCGGTGGAGCCGGTGGCTGCGGCCGGGGTCGCGGCGGTGAGGTCTCCGTCGTCGGCCTGGGCGTTGGGGAACAGGGCCTGGGACAGGTCGTTCCAGGTGATCGACGGGGCCAGCGCGTCGATCCGGGGGTCGGTGCCGGCGAGCATCAGCGACAGTGCACCGCCGTAGGAGGCACCGGTGACCCCGACCCGGGGGTCGTCCGGGCCGTCCTGCTGCACCTCCGGCCGGGCGGCGAGCCAGTCGACGAGCCCGCGTGCGTCGGCGATCTCGTAGTCCAGCGAGTCCAGGCCGATCTGCCCGGTGGAGTTGCCGAACCCGCGTGCCGAGTAGGCGAGCACCACGAAGCCGGCTCGGGCCATGTCCTGCGCGTCGGCGGCCACGGACCGCTTGGACCCCCCGAAGCCGTGGGCCATGATCACCGCCGGCGCCGGGGTCACCGCGGGCAGGTAGAGCGTGGCGTCGAGGTCGACGGGAGTGTCGACGCCCGGGCCGCCCGCAACGGTGATCGTCTCGTCCTGGGACGCCACCGGCGTGGGGGCCGAGGACGGCCACACGGCGACGGCCACGACGATCAGCAGCACCAGGACGACGGCGGCGGCGGCGATGCGCCGCGCCGGGGTGTGCAGGACGCGCCGGACGGTCGCCGGGACGCCGCTCACCGGTCGGCTCGACGGGCGGTGTGCTGAGGTGCGGGATCGATCCCCGCCGCGGTGAGCGCCATGGCACCAGAGTGCCATGACCCACCGACGGCCCCGGTGACCGAACGGTCCTGGTCAGCCGGGTGACCTCGCCGGACCGGCGGGCGGGCGGACCGGATCGCCGGGCCGGGTATCGGCGGGCTCGGGCGGACGATGTCGGGCCCGGTGGTTAGCGTGAGGGCGTGCATCCCACCGATCTGCCCCTGTGGCGAACCCCCGGCCGCCCCGTGCTCACCCCGGACGGGCAGGTGGTCGTCGCGGTGGCCTGGCCCGACCTGGCGGCGGACCACACGGCCGGGGTGCTGCACCGGCTCAGCCCGGGAGCCGGCGACGGCGACGGCCGGGGCACGGCCGCGGACGTGGTGTTCACCGCGGGCCCGCGCGATTCCGATCCGGTGATCGCGCCCGACGGGCGGACCCTGCTGTTCCGGCGGGCCCCCGCCGCCGGCCCGGCCCAGGTGTACGTCATGCCGGTGGACGGCGGCGAGGCCCGGGCGGTGACCGACGAGCCGTTGGGGGTGCGGTGGGCACGATTCCTGCCCGACGGCCGGGTGGTGTTCGCCGCGCGTGTCCCGGAGGCCGGGCGGTACGGCACGGCGGAGGGTGTCGGCCCGGACGCGGAACCGGCTCGGCTGGTGACCCGGCTGAGCTACCGGTCGGACGGTGAGGGTTTCGTCATTGACAAACCCGTCCAGGCCTTCCTGGTGGATCCGTCCGACGGCGTCCCGGGCGACCCGGTGCCGTCGGCGGTGCAGCTCACCGACGAGCCGCTGGGGATCCGGGACCTGACCGCGGGTGTCGACGGTGACGTCCTCTACACGCGCCCGACCGCCCCGGACGCGGCCACCGCGGAGATCGTCCGGTTGGCCGCCCCGCTCGGGGGTGCTCCGGCCGAGGGCACGGTGCTGCCGTCCGTCGGCAACGCGGGCGACCCGGTCGCCTCGGGTGACCGGGTGTACTTCGTGGCCGCCGACTTCACCGGCCACGACGCCAACGGTCGCACGGTCGGCCTGTGGTGGACCGACGGCGGTGAGCCGGTCCGGATGACCGACCCGGAGACCGTCCAGGTCGACCGGTCCGTCGGGGCACCGGTCGTCGTGCCCGGTGGGGTCCTGGTCGCCGTGCAGGACCGGGGGACCGTGGGGATCCGCCTGGTGCCGGACGGGGCGGTGGGCGCCCGGTTGGACGATCTCCCGATCGTGCTCGCCGGTCCCGTCGTCCTGGGTTTCTCCGCCGCCGAGGGCGATGGGCCCACGGCCGGGGAGTGGATGGTGGCCGCATCGGTCTCCGACACCCGTTCGGCCGGCGAGGTCGTGACCGTGCGCCTGACCGGTTCGACCGACTCGACTCCGGTCGCCGATGCGAAGACGTGGACGGACTTCAGCGCCGGACTGCGGGAGGCGGGCCTGCGGGAGCCGATCGAGCTCGACGGTTCCGGGGCGGACGGCTACCCCGTGCACGGCTGGCTGCTGCTGCCCGACGGTGACGGCCCGCACCCGGTCCTGCTGGTGGTGCACGGCGGGCCGCACGCGGCGTACTCACCGGCGGTCTTCGACGAGGTCCAGGTCTACGCGGCCGCCGGATACGCCGTGGTGTACGGGAACCCGCGTGGTTCGTCCGGTTACGGCGAGGAACACGGACGCACCGTGCTGGGGCGGCTGGGCACGGTGGACGTGGCCGATGTGCTGGCCCTGCTCGACACCGCCCTCCAGCGCACCGATCTCGACGGCGACCGGGTGGGTGTCATGGGTGGCTCCTACGGCGGGTTCATGACCTCGTGGCTCGCCGCCCACTCCCCGGAGCGCTTCGTGGCCGGCATCAGCGAGCGGGCCGTCAACGCCTGGGACTCCTTCGCCGGGTCCAGCGACATCGGCTACCACTTCGCCACGTCCTACGTCGGCGCGGACCGCGACAATCGCTGGCGCATGTCCCCGCTCGCGCACGCCGACCGCATCGCGATCCCGTTGTTCATCATCCATTCCGAGCAGGACTGGCGGTGCCCCGTCGAGCAGGCCCAACGGTTGTTCGTGGAGCTCTCCCTGCGGGGTGCGCCGACGGAGATGCTGCTCTTCCCGGGGGAGGGACACGAGCTGTCCCGATCGGGCCGACCGCGCCACCGCCTGCAGCGGTTCACCGCGATCCTGGCCTGGTGGCAGAAGCACCTGCCGGTCGGCTGATTCGACCGACCGGGGGTCGGGTGCCCCGCCGGGCGACCGGCGGGCTCAGTACGTCAGCGCCGCCGGAGCGAGTGAACCGCCGATGTCCCCGACCAGCCCGGTGCCGCGCGGGTCCAGGGCCATCACGCCGGGGGCGTCCAGCTCGTTGAGGTCGACCCAGGTGAGGTTGGGGCTCTCGGTGGACCAGAAGTAGTACACCCGGTCGGCCAGATTCGCTCCCGCGGTCCACCAGGTCGGGTAGACCCCGCCGTTGTCGGCGTAGGGCGACCCGGCGGGGACGGCCACGTTGTTGGCCAGGCTGAACACCCGGGCGGTCGCCTCCTCCACCGAGGTCGGCTCGGGCAGGTAGTGCAGGAAGTAGTTGGCCCGGACGAACCGGTCCAGCGACGAGATGTCCCCGGGCGGGGGCAGCTCCCCGCCGAACGGTCGGTAGCGCTCGAGGTTGGCCAGCTGCTCGTCGAACGACGGGGAGTTGGCCATCACCGGGAAGTGCCGTCCGTGGTGGACGACGAGCCTGCCGTCGAGCGGCTCGAGGATCGCGGAGTCGCCACTGGGGTCCTCGACCGCGACGTGGCAGCCCATCTGCTGACCGCGGAAGGGGATGGACACGATGCGGACGTCCGCGGCGGCGGCGACCACCTCCGCGACGGTGGCGAAGCTGTCGAGGATGTACTGCACCCACATCAGGTTGCTGACCGCGGGGCGGTCGTCGGCCGGCTCCCATTCGGAGACGTCGAGGTAGAGGGCGTGGGCAGCCAGCCCCTTCTCGTTCATCCCGTCACAGGTTCCCGAACCCCACATGCTCAGCGCGACGGACCGGTACCGCGAGGTCCAGCTGAGCAGGGCCGGGTCGCCGCAATCGCGCGTCAGCCCGGCCGGCAGGCTCCACAGGTCGGGCTCGTCGCTGATCGCCCAGTCCATGGTGCGGGACACCACGGGCGCCATGGGGTTGTCGGACCAGAAGATGCGGGTGCACATGGGTTGAGCATCGATCACCCCGGGTGCGGGGCCGGTGAAGCGGCCCGCCCGGGCTCAGCCGGTCGGGGTCGGCCGGAACGGGTCGGAGACCCGGCTGACCGCGGCCAGCAGGTCGGCGGCGTCGCCTCCGGTGATGGCGGCCAGCGCACAGCTCCAGCCGGCGAGGAAGTAGAGCCAGCCGTCCTCGGTGGGCACGCCGGCCTCCCGGGCCTGGGCCAGGAAGGTCAGCGGGCCGCGGTAGTTGAAGTCCCAGGCGAGGCTGCCCGTCGGGAAGGCGGCCGCGTCCGGCAGGGGGGAACCGGGGGCGGTCTTGCCCAGGCCGGTCGCGTTGATGATCACGGTGCCCGGCGCGGCGGCGCTGGTGAGGGCGGCGTACTGCGCCGGGTCACGGGCCAGCACGGTGGCGAAGCTGTCGGCGGCGATGCCGCAGCGTTCGGCCACCTCGCCGATCTCGGCCAGCGCGGCCTCGCGGCGGCCGACGACGGTGAGCGCCCCGGTGCGGTCGGCCGGCATGGGGACGGCGTGCCCCGCGGTCAGCGTGGCCTCGATGTCCAACCGGGACCGCAGCAGCAACGCGATCGCCGAGCCACCGGAACCCAGGCACAGGGCCGGCGCGGCCGGGCCGGCCGCTCCACCCAGCGGGGCGTCGAGGACGGCGAGCGACTGGGCGTCCCGGGCGAAGGCCGACACCCCGCTCCGGGTGTCCAGCGAGTTGACCTCGTGGGTGAGGCCGACCAGCGGGTCGGTCCGGTCGAACAGGTCCGAGCACGCCCGGTACAACCGCAACTTGTGGCTGGTCACCACGGCGCCGTGCACGTCCGGGTTGTCCCGCATGGCCTCGACCAGCGCGCGGAACGGCGCCGGGTCGTCGGTCTCCGGCAGGTCCACACCGCGGAGTTCCGCATCCGGGGCGAAGAGCGCGGCCCAGGTCGGGAACGCCTGGTGCACGGCCGATCCGCCCGTGCTGACCCCGACGAACAGATACAGCGGCGCTCCGCGGTGGGCGGCCACCTCCGGGACGGTGAGGACGGTGCTGCCGGTGGTCATCGGGTCTCCTGGTCAGGGGCGGGTCGGACGGGCGGGGGAGTCCGGGTGGGTGGGTGTTCGGCCGAGTCGTCCGGGTCCAGGGCGGTGCGCCAGGCGGTCAGCACGGTGCCGACGTCGACCCCGGGCGGGCGGGACTCGAAGGCCGACGCCCCGAAGAATCCGGTGATCCTGGCCCGTTCGGCGCCGGGCAGGGCGGTGAGCAGATCGACGAGATCGTCCGGCCCGCGCAGGTTTCCGCCGTGCAGCAGGACCCCGGTGGACGGGACGGCGGCCAGTACCCCGGCCACCACGTCGGCCGCGGTCCGGCTCGGGTCGCCGGGGTGCCCGGTGATCCCCAGGTGCAGCACGAGACCGGTGGCGCCCACCTCGTGGGCGGCGACGGCGGAGGCGGGGTCGAAGACGTACGCCCAGGCCTCCAGGCCGCGGGCCCGGGCGGCGGCGAGCAGATCGATCTCGGTCCGCAGGCCGAGGCCGGATTCCTCCAGGACGGCGCGCACCGGACCGGTGAACAGGCCCACCGTCGGGGCGTTCAGCACCCCGACGGCACCGAGAGCGATGATGCGGTCGAGCATGTCGTCCGCGGGCAGCAGGCCGTCGTTGGCGCAGACGGTGGCGACGACCGGGACGGAGCCGGCTGCGGCGACCACCGACGGCAGTGCCCCCAGGGTCTGCTCGTTGGCGCTGGCCCAGGGGAGCAGTCCGGCCACGGACGGCAGGCCGCGCTGTCGGTACACGCTGGAGTGGTAGGCGACGATGCGGTCGACCCCGGCGGCGGCCAGGTCCCCGGCGAAGGCGCCGTCGGCCGTGGCGGCCAGCAGCATGGAAGGGCTCACGACAGGTTGGCGTGCCGGCGGTCCAGCTCGGCGGTCGGCACCCCGAGGGCGGTCTGCACCGCGCGGCACAGGACGTCGCCGACGACCAGGCAACCCTGTTCGAACAGCGAGCCGGCGTGCTGCTCGGTGGCCACGCCGTTGCGGACGGGCAGGACCACGGTCCAGCCGGCGAGATCGGTCAGCGGGGTGCCGGAGGCGGTGGTGACCACCGCGACGCCCGCGTCCTGCTCCCGGGCGGTCCGGGCCTGTGCGGTGATGGATCCGCTGCCGCGCGCGCTGAAGCAGACGAGCAGGTCGCCCGCGGCGATGCCGGGCGTGGCGATCTCGCCGACGGCGAAACTGGCCAACCCGATGTGCATCATCCGCATGGCCACCGCCCGGGCCATCAGCCCGGAACGGCCGGCACCGGTGAAGTAGACCCGACGCGCCGCGAGGACCGCGTCGCGCAGGGCGGCCAGTTCGTTCTCGTCGACGGCGTCGGCCAGCGCGACCAGTTCGGCGGCCGCGGAACGCAGGGCGGAGCCGACGGACAGGGGCACGGTCATGACTTCTGGCCTCCGATCTGGGCGCGCGCCGCGGTCAGCAGCTTGTTGCCGACCTGGTCGCTGCGACTGGCGAAACGGGCGTGCAGGGCGGCGGTCATCACCGGCGTCGGGACGGCCAGCCGGATGGCCTCCTCGGCCGTCCAGCGTCCCATCCCGGAGTCCGAGATGCGGGTGCTGACGTCCTCGAGATCGGGGTTGTCCTGCAGGGCGGTGACGATCTGCTCGAGCAGCCAGGACCGGATGGAGCTGCCGCCCTGCCAGGCCTGCATCGCGGCGACCCGGTCCACCTCGGGGTGGGCGCTGAGCAGCGCGAACCCCTCCGCGTAGGCCTGCAGCACCCCGTACTGCACCCCGTTGTGGAAGGCCTTGACCAGGTGTCCGGCGCCGACCCCACCGACCCGGGAGGCTCCGCCGTCGGTGCCGAGGGCGGCCCACAGCCAGGCCAGCTCCGCGTGGTCGGCGGGCTCGCAGCCGACCATCAGCCCGTAGCCGTTCTGCCAGCCCCACTGGCCTCCGCTGACCCCGACGTCGGCGAAGCGCACCCCGTGCTCGGCCAGGGCGGCCGCGTGCCCGGGTGCATCGCGGAAGTCGCTGTTGCCCCCGTCGACGACGAGGTCGCCCGGCTGCAGCACCTCACCCAGGCGCCGGACCGTGGCCCGGGTGATCTCGCCCGCGGGGAGCATCACCCAGACCACGCGGGGACCGGTGATCAGCTCCAGCAGTTCGGCGGGGTCGGCGGCGGTGCGGGCACCGTGCTCCCGGGCGCGGGCCCGGGCCGCTTCCTGCAGATCCACGCCCACCACGTCGTGGCCGGCCCCGACCAGGCGTCGGATCATCCCGCCGCCCATCGCGCCCAGCCCGATCAGGCCTATCTGCATGCTCGCTCCTGTGTGTCCGGTGGTGCCGGCGACGCTCCGCCCCGCCCTGGTCCCGCTCGTCCTACGTGGACAGGTGGCTTGTCCAACCAGCCACCAATCGCCATCATGGTGGCTCCCGGGCGACCCAGACAGAGCCAATCTGGCCCGATCGACCCGAATTGGCAGGTCCGGAGGTGGGCGTGAACGTCCTCGAAGCAGTGGGTGGCTGGTCGGGAAACCCCGGCCCGCTCTACCAGCGGCTGGCGCAGGCCATCGCGGCAGCGGTGTCCCGGGGGGATCTCACCCCGGGCACGGTGCTGCCGCCGGAACGGGGTCTGGCCGCATCCCTGGCCGTCGGGCGCAGCACGGTGGTCGGCGCCTACGACCAACTGCGCAGCCAGGGCGTGCTGGTCAGTCGACGGGGCAGCGGCACGTGGGTGGCCGGCGCCGACCGGGACGCCGGTGCGTCCGGGCGCGGTCCGGACGGACGCGCGAGCGCACCGGCCGCCCTGCCGACCGCGGCGCTGGACACCTCGTCGGTGATCATCGACCTGGCCACCGCCCGGCTGCCCACCGCCACCGCGGTCCGGGAGGGCGTCGGCGCCCTGGGCGGCGATCTGATGGACCATCTGCTGGAAAGGTCCGGGTACTCCCCGATGGGTCTGCCGGAGCTGCGGACGGCGGTCGCCGACCGGTTCACCGAGGAGGGGCTCCCCACCGCGGTCGACCAGGTCCTGATCACCACCGGGAACCAGCAGGCCCTGGCCCTGCTCACCGGCCTGTGCCTGGGGCCCGGGGACACCGCACTGGTCGAGGATCCGACCTCCCCCGGCGTGCTGGACCTGCTCCGGTCCATGCCGGTGACGCTGCGCAGCACGCGTTCGCTGGCCGGGGCCGGGGCGGACCCGCTCATCGCGGCGATCGGCCGGAACCGCCCGGCCCTGACCTACCTGATGACGGCCGGCGGCCCCGAGGGCCGGGTGGTGCGGGACACCGATCTGCTGCACGTCGGGTCGGCGCTGGCCGGCGTCGACGGGGTGGTCGTCGAGGACACGTCGTCCCGGCACCTCGCCCTCGGACCGCTGCCGCCGTACCTGGCCGCGCGGACCGCCTCCGAGCAGGTGGTGACCATCGGATCGATGAGCAAGGTCTTCTGGGGCGGTCTGCGGGTCGGCTGGATCCGCGCCAACGAACGCCTGGTCCAGCGGCTGGCCCGGGCCAAGGTGCGTGCGGATCTGGGCACACCCCTGCTGTCGCAGGCGCTCTCGGTGTGGCTGCTGCAGCGGCTCGCCCAGGTGCGGGACGAGCGGGCCGCCGAGCTGCGCGCGAAGCTCGCCGCGGCGGCGCCCGTGCTCGCCGCCCACCTTCCCGGGTTCTCCTGGGCGGAACCCCAGGCCGGGGTCACCCTCTGGCTGCGGATGCCGCACGGTACGTCCGGGCCGTTCGCCGAGCTCGCCCGTCGGCACGGGGTGGCGGTCGTGGCCGGCGACTCGCTGTCCGCGGACGGCGCGGGGGACGGCTTCGTCCGCGTCTGCTTCGGACTTCCCCCGGCCGTCTTCGCCGAGGGGGTCCGTCGCCTCGGCCGCGCCTGGCAGGACCACGACCGGACCGACCGGGCGGGCGGCGCGACTGCGGACGAGTCCTTCGGGGTGTCGGTGTCGGCCGTGCGCGACTACGGGGTGACCCTCCATGGCTGAGCCGCGCCTGCCCGGCGGCACCGCTGCCCCGGTCGTCCCCGCTCCGGTGCCCTCCGGGCCCGGCTCGGGTCCGGTGCTGGGCATCGACCTCGGCGGCAGCACGCTGCGGTCGCTGGTGATGGACCCGTCCGGTGCGGTGTCCCGGACCACCCGGGTGCTGCTGCCCGACGCCCCCGCGGACCGGGTGCGCGCCCTGGTGTCGCTGGCCGCCGCGCACCGGGACGAGGTGGCCGCCGTGGGGGTGGCGATCGCCGGGACGGTGCGGGGCGGGGTGGTCACCTGGTCGGCCAATCTGGGGGTCGCCGACGTGGACGTCGGATCGCTGCTCGGTGCGGCCACCGGCGTCCCGGTGCAGGTGCTCAACGACGCCCGGGCCGCCGGCCTCGCCGAGGCCCGGCTGGGCGCCGGTCGGGGTGCCCGGGCGGTCCTGGTGGTCGCCGTCGGGACGGGGATCGGCGGCGCGATCGTGCTGGACGGCCGGGTGCTGGACGGCACCGGCGACGCGGGGGAGATCGGCCACATGGTGCTGGACGCGGCCGGCCCGCCGTGTCCGTGCGGGCGGTCGGGGTGCTGGGAGGTGCTGGTCGGCGGCCGAGCCCTGGCACGCGCGGCCGAACGGGTCGTCGGCCCCGGTCCGGGCGGGGACGTGATGACCCGGTGGGAGGCCCGGGTGGAAGACGGCGACCCGGCCGCCACGGAAGTGCTGACCACGGCGGCCGGGTTGTTCGCGACCGGCGTGGACAACCTGTGCGCAGTGCTCTCCCCGGACGTGCTGGTGCTGGCCGGCGGGGTGATGGCCCGGGGTGGCGCGGTGGCCGGCGCCTACCGCGCCGCCCTCGACGGACTGCGCTGGACGGCCGGGACCCGGGTGGTCGACGCCGTCACCGGTGACCGGGCCGGTCAGCTGGGAGCCGCACTGCGCGCGGCCGATCTGCTCCCACCCGGGTGAGCCGACCGGCACCGTCCGGGCGCATTCGCAGTCCAATCGATCCGTTTTGGACCTACTGCCCGGACCAATCCCGGGCCACCATGGCGGAGCAGGGTGCGGCGTCGTGCGCCGCCCGGCCCCTCCGGGGTGCCGTCGCCGGCCCGCCAGGACACCACTCGAGGAAGAGATCACCGTGCGCGTTGGGATTGTCGGAGCCGGACTCCGCGGAAGCATGTTCGCGAACGCCCTGCAGCAGGTACCCGAGATCGAGGTCGCCGGCGCGGCGGAACCGAACACCGCGGTCGCCGAACGGTTCGCCACCGAGTTCTCCGTGCCCACCTTCGCCTCCGCCACCGAGCTGTACGACGCCGGGGTCGACGCGGTCATCGTCGCCACCCCCGACTTCGCGCACGAGGAGCCGGCCGTCGAGGCGGCCCGCCGCGGCCTGCACCTGCTGATCGAGAAGCCGTTGGCCACCACGATGGAGGCCGCGAACGCGATCGCCGCCGCGGCCCGGGAGAGCGGATCCCTGGTCGTCGCCGCGTTCGAGAACCGGTGGAACCCGGCGTTCCTGGAGGCCAAGGCGGCGGTGGCGGCCGGACAGGTCGGCGACGTCATCTCCCAGTCCGCGTTCCTGTCCAGCACCACCCGGGTGCCCACCCGCATGCTGTCCTGGGCGGCGAAGACGTCGCCGACGTGGTTCTTCATGTCGCACACCGTCGACCTGGCCATGATGTTCGCGAACCAGCCGGTCGTCGCCGTCTACGCCAAGGGCAGCAAGCGGGTGCTCGCATCGATGGGCATCGACACCCTGGACGGCGTGCAGGCCATGCTGACCTTTGCCGACGGCACCACCGCCCTGCTCGACTCGACCTGGGCCCTGCCGGACAACCTGCCCTCGCCGTTCCCGTTCCGCTTCGAGGTCCGGGGAACCAGCGGGTCCGTCCTCATCGACCAGACCAACCAGAGCGTCGCCATCTCCGGCCCCGAGGGCTACGTCTGGCCGCGGACGTACTTCCCGACCGCCGACGGCCGCTTCCACGGCTTCCCGTCGTGGATGGCGCACGCCTTCGCCGACAACATCCTGGGCCGTTCCGCCCCCGAGGTGTCCCTCGAGCACGCGCTGGCCGTCACCGAGGTCCAGGTCGCCATCGAGACGTCCATCGCGCAGGGCCGCGAGGTCACCCTTCCGCAGGGCTGAGCCCGCCCACGCCGCCCGGCGTACCTTCCTCCCCGGGGCCCCCACCCCGTCCCGGCTCCGACATCCCGCACACACGAACGGACAGACATGCGCGCAGTGGTCTACACCGAGCCCGAGAAGTTCTCCGTCACCGAGGTCCCCGACCGCCCCCTCGCCCCGGGCGAGGTGCGCATGGAGAACGTCATCGTCGGCGTCTGCGGCACCGACGCCCACCTGCACATCGGTGAGTTCGGTCCCGTCTACCCGCTGACCCCGGGCCACGAGATCGTCGGCCGGATCACCGAACTCGGTGAGGGCGCCCAGGGTTTCGCGATCGGTGACCTGGTCTCGGTGGACAACACCATCTACTGCTTCGCGTGCCCGCCCTGCAAGCGCGGTGACTTCCTCTGGTGCCACAACGGTGTCGCGCTCGGCGTGCAGGCCCCGGGTGGTTTCGCCGAGCACACCATCGCTCAGGCGACCCGCTGCTACCCGATCGGGGACCTCAGCCTGGAGGCCGCCGCGCTCATCGAGCCGACCGCCTGCGTCGTGCACGGCCTGGACCGGATGGACATCACGCCGGCCGACGACGTGCTGATCATCGGGGCCGGCCCGACCAGCCAGATCCTGGCCCAGCTCGTCGGGCACGGCGGCGCGGGCAGCGTCACGGTCGCCGCGCCCAACGCGGCCAAGCTGGCCGTGGCCAAGTCGCACGGGGCGAACCACACCGTGCTGGTGGACCGCAACGACTTCGCCGCCTCCGCCGACGAGCTCCGCGCCATCGCTCCCGAGGGCTTCGACATCGTCATCGACGGCACCGGTGCGATCTCGGTCCTCTCGGAGCTCATCCCGTTCGTCAAGTCCTGCGGGACGCTGATGGTCTACGGCATGGCCGGTGAGGAGGAGACCATCTCCATCAAGCCGTTCGAGCTGTTCCGTCGGGAGATCACCCTGCGCGGTTCCTTCGCGCAGAGCTACGAGTTCGCCCGCGCGATCAAGCTGCTGCAGGGCGGCAAGGTCGACCCGACGGGCATCATCACCCACAGCTTCGGTCTCGACGAGTACGCCGATGCGCTCGGTTCGCTGCGCCGCCCCGAGGTCCTCAAGGCCGTCATGTACCCGAACGGGCCGCAGGACTGATCACCGGATCGCGGGTCGACGGCGCTCCCGCGCGTGAACCCGCCGGGGGCGCCGTCGTGCTGTCCCTGGACATCGGCAGCACCGGGGTCCGGGCCGCCCGGTTCGCCGACGGACGTCTCGGCCCGGTGCACGAGCGCCGCTACCGCACCGCCGCCCAGGCGACGAACGGTCGACCGGACCCGGCGGTGGTGCTGGCCACCGTCGTCGACCTGCTCGACGGCATCGATCCGATCGCGGTGCGGGCGGTCTCGGTCTCCGTGCAGTGGCAGACCCTGCTGGCCGTCGACGCCGACGACCGGCCGCTGGGCGACGTGCTCACCTGGGAATCGACGGTGCCGGCCGCCGACCTCGCCGAGGTGCGGGACGCCCTGCGGGGGGTCTTCTCCCGGGAGACCAGCGGCACCTATCTGCACAGCAGCTCCCCGGTCGCCGCGGTGCGCACCGTGTCCGTCCCGGGTACGGCCCGGCTGACCGACCTCGCCGGTTGGCTCACGCGCCGGTTGACCGGGCGGGACGTCGGCTGGAGTCCGGTGATCGCCGCGGCCAGCGGACTGTGGGACCGGTGGGCGGGCGGCTGGACCAGCCCGGTGCTGAGCGCACTCGGGGTGGACGAGCACCGGCTCGGTGGGGTCTGTGCGCATCCGGTCCACCCGCGGCTCGGGTCGTGGGCGGCGGGGTGGGCGCCGGCTGCCGCCTGGCTGCCGGCTCTCGGCGACGGGCTGTGCCACAACCTCGGCCTGGGTGCCGTCGGGCCGGGGGCCACCGCGCTGACCGTGGGGACGTCCGGCAGCGTGCGGGCCCTGCTGCCCGGTTCGCCCGCGGTGCCCGACGGGCTGTGGGCCTTCCGGGTGGGGGAACGGACCACCGCGGTGGGCGGTGCGGTGACTTCGGCGGGCAACGTCCTGGAGTGGGTCACCGGCTTCACCGGGACGCCGGTCCCGTGGGCGTCCTTCGACGGCGACCGACCCGCTCTCCCGGACGTCCGGGCCGTCCCCGACGTGTACGGCCGACGGGGACCGGACTACCCCGACGGGGTGTTCGGCGCGGTGTCCGGGCTGTCGCCGGGCAGCACTCCCGCCGACCTGGTGCGCGCCTTCGCGGTGGACATCTGGCGCCCGTTCGCCGTGCTGCAGGCCCTGCTGGACTCCGTGACCGGGGGCGATCCGGACTCTCCGGTGACCGCGGCGGGCGGCGTCCTGCGCCGGCACCCGGCGGCGGCACAGCTCGCCGCCGACGCGCTCGGTCGGCCGGTGCACCTGCTGGACGAGGCGGAACCGGCCCTGCGGGGTGCCGCACTGGTCGCCGCGGCGTCCCTCATCGCACCCGTCGACGGCGTTCTGGCCTGGGTCGACGCGGCCGCCCGGTCGGTCGCCGACGAGGGGCCCGTTCGGCCGCCCACCGTCCCGGCTCGGACCGTGTCACCCCGGCCGGCCTGGACGCGGGCCCTGCGGGAGCGGTGGTCGCAGCCCGGCTGAGACCGGTGTCACCCAGGATCGCGGTCACCAGCCGCGGGCGCGCCACTCGGCCAGGGACGGCCGTTCCCGACCCACCGTGGTGTCGTCCCCGTGACCGGGGTAGACCAGGGTGTCGTCGGGCAGTGCGTCGAACACCCGCTGCTCGAGATCGTCCATCAGCGAGGCGAAGTCGGCGGGGGAGTTGGTCTTGCCCGGCCCGCCGGGGAACAGCGAGTCGCCGGTGAACAGGTGGGCGGGCCCGTGCGGGTCGCGGTACAGCAGGGCGACCGAACCCGGGGTGTGCCCGCGGAGGGCGATGACCTCGAGCTGCTGCCCGCCGAAGGCAACCGTGTCCCCGTGGCCCAACGGGACGTCGATGGTCTCCGGGATGTCGGCCACGTCCGCGGCGCCGGCGAGGAGCCGCGCCCCGGTCCGCTCGGCCACGGCAGCCAGCGCCTCGCGGTGGTCCCAGTGGGAGTGGGTGGTCACCACGGCGGTCACCCGACGCTCGGGCACCGCACCGATCATGGCGACGATGCTCTCCACGTCGTTCGCCGCGTCGATGAGGACGGCCTCGCCGCTGTCCCGTTCGACGAGCAGGTAGGCGTTGTTGTCCATCGGGCCCACCGACAGCTTGGTGACGGTGATGCCCGTCAGCTCACGGGTGACGGGGTCACCCTGGGGGTCGACGTGGCCGGTGTAGGCGGGCGCTGCGCTCATGTCCGCGACGGTATCGCCCGGCCCCGACGGTGGCACCGCGGGGCCGGGCGATCTCCCGCCCCCGTCAGAGGCTGACGACGACCCGTTCGGCGGAGGACACCCGGGCGGCGTCCAGCACCTCGGCGGTGTGCACGGCGTCGGTCGCCGGCACCGGCGGTGCGGAGCCGTCCCGGATCGCGGCGGCCACCGCCGGGTAGAAGGTGTCCCACCGGCCGCGCTCGCTCGGCCAGGCGCGCAGGTCCTCGCCCTGCGAGCCCTGCGCGAGGGTGCCCCAGGCCGATTCCGGCTCGGTGCCCCAGGCGTCCCCCAGTGAGGCGGGGGAGCCGCCGTTCTTGAGCTGCTCCTCCTGGATGTCGAAGCCACCCACGACGTACCCGGCCCGGGTCCCGTTGACCTGCATGCGGGCGCCCTGCGTGGCCGACACCATGCCGGCCGCGACGGTGGTCCGTACCCCGGACTCGTGGGTGATGTGCAGCTCGATGTCGTCCTCGGCGCCGGCGCCCGGCCGCAGCGTGCGGAGCTCGGCGTGCACGGTGGCGGCCCTGCCGAACAGGCTGAGCGCCTGGTCGACCAGGTGCGGCCCCAGGTCCACCAGGGTCCCGCCGCCCTCGGCGATCGAGCTGCCGTGCCAGGAGTCCTTGAGCGGCCGGAAGCGTTCGATGCGGTTGGTGAAGGTGTGCACGTCACCCAACGTCCCGGCGGCCAGCAGGGCCTGCACGGTCAGGTAGTCGGAGTCCCAGCGACGGTTCTGGTAGGGCACGATGACCCGCCCGACGGCGGCGGCGTGCTCGACGAGCCCACGGGCGTCCGGAGCGTTCAGCGCGAACGGCTTGTCCAGCACCACGTGCAGACCCAGGTCGAGGGCCTGGTGGGCCAACGGGACGTGGGTTCCCGAGGGTGTGGTGATGGTCACCCCGACGACACCGAGGCCGGGCAGGGCATCCAGGCCGTCGACGGTGGTCGCGGCCGGGGCGTCCTGCGCCACCTCCGCCCGGCGCTGCGCCGAGGTGGTCGTGACGGCGACCAACTGCAGGTCGGAGGCCGACAGCAGCAGCGGACGGTGGAAGGTGCGCCCTCCGCTGCCGTAGCCGACCAGTCCCCAGCGCAACGCTTCGGCGGTCGGATCGGTGACGTCGGGGGTCGCGGACGGCGTGGGGGCGGCGGTCATCGGGCCATCGTGCCGTGTCCCGGGCGTCCCGGCAGCCCCGGGTGCCCACCCCGGTGATCCGCGCGGGTGAGGACTGTCGGACCCCGCGCCTACCATGGCTCAACGTGATGGATCAGTTGATCGTGCGCGGCGCCCGCGAGCACAACCTGCGGAATGTCGACCTCTCCCTGCCGCGTGACGCGCTCATCGTCTTCACGGGTCTGTCGGGGTCGGGGAAGTCCTCCCTGGCCTTCGACACCATCTTCGCCGAGGGCCAGCGGCGGTACGTGGAGTCGTTGTCCTCCTACGCCCGGCAGTTCCTGGGGCAGATGGACAAGCCCGACGTCGACTTCATCGAGGGCCTGTCGCCGGCGGTCTCCATCGACCAGAAGTCGACCTCCCGCAACCCCCGGTCCACGGTCGGCACCATCACCGAGATCTACGACTACCTGCGTCTGCTGTACGCCCGCATCGGGCACCCGCACTGCCCCGTCTGTGGTGAGCCCATCGCGAAGCAGACCCCCCAGCAGATCGTCGACCGGGTGCTGGAGATGCCCGAGGGCACCCGGTTCCAGGTGCTGGCCCCGGTCATCCGGGAACGCAAGGGTGAGTACGTGGACCTGATGGCCGAGTTGCAGGCCAAGGGGTACTCCCGCGTCCGGGTCGACGGCACGGTCTACCCGCTGACCGAGACGCCCACGCTCAAGAAGCAGGAGAAGCACTCCATCGAGGTGGTCGTCGACCGCCTGGTCAACCGGGAGACGGCCAAGCAGCGCATCACCGATTCGGTGGAGACCGGCCTGCTGCTGGCAGAGGGCCTGGTCATCCTCGACTTCATCGATCTCGAGGAGAACGACCCGGACCGCGAGCGTCGGTACTCCGAGCGCCTCGCCTGCCCGAACGACCATCCGCTCGCCCTCGACGAGCTGGAGCCCCGGGCGTTCTCGTTCAACTCGCCGTTCGGTGCCTGCCCGGACTGCGCGGGCCTGGGTACCCGGATGGAGGTCGATTCGGAGCTGATCGTCCCCGACCCGGAGCTGTCGCTGGCCGACGGGGCCATCCACCCCTGGAACCAGGGTGCGTCGTCGGACTACTTCGTCCGCCTGCTCGAGGGATTGGCCGCCGCGCAGGGGTTCTCGATGAAGACCCCGTGGCAGAAACTCCCCACCAAGATCCACAAGGCCGTGCTCAACGGGACGACCGACCAGGTCCACGTGAAGTACCGCAACCGGTTCGGGCGGCAGCGGTCGTACTACGCCGAGTACGAGGGTGTCATCCCGTTCCTGGAACGCCGTGCGGCGCAGACGGACTCGGATTCCGCCCGGGAGAAGTACGAGGGGTACATGCGGGAGGTGCCCTGCCCGACCTGCCTGGGCACGCGCCTCAAGCCGGAGATCCTCTCCGTCACTCTCACCCATGCCGAGCAGGGCGGCGTCAGCATCGCCCAGCTCGCCCGGATGTCCATCCGGGACGCGGCCGCCTTCTTCCCCGGCCTGGTGCTGTCTCAGCGCGACCGGATGATCGCCGAGCGCGTGCTGAAGGAGGTCGACGCCCGCCTGGGCTTCCTGCTCGATGTCGGGCTGGACTACCTGTCGCTGGACCGCGCGGCCGGCACCCTGTCCGGTGGCGAGGCGCAGCGGATCCGGCTGGCCACCCAGATCGGTTCCGGGCTGGTGGGCGTGCTGTACGTGCTGGACGAGCCGTCCATCGGGCTGCATCAGCGGGACAACCACCGGTTGATCCAGACGCTGACCCGGCTGCGCGATCTGGGGAACACCCTCATCGTCGTCGAGCACGACGAGGACACCATCCGCACCGCGGACTGGGTCGTCGACATCGGCCCGGGCGCCGGTGAGCACGGCGGCAACGTGGTGGTCTCCGGCACGGTCGCCGATCTCGAGGCCAACCCGGAGTCGGCCACCGGTCAGTTCGTCTCCGGGGCCCGGTCCATCCCGGTGCCGGCGAAGCGACGGCCGATCGACAAGCAGCGCAAGCTGACCGTGGTCGGGGCGCGGGAGCACAACCTGGCCAACGTGACGGTCGACTTCCCGCTGGGCACGCTGACCTCGGTCACCGGGGTCTCCGGGTCGGGCAAGTCCACGCTGGTCAACGACATCCTGTACGCGGTGCTGGCGAACCGGATCAACGGTGCCCGGATGATCCCCGGCCGGCACACCCGGGTCACCGGCCTGGACCACGTCGACAAGGTGGTCGGCGTCGACCAGTCGCCCATCGGGCGCACGCCCCGGTCCAACCCCGCCACGTACACGGGTGTCTTCGACCACGTCCGCAAGCTGTTCGCCTCCACCACCGAGGCCAAGGTGCGCGGGTACCAGCAGGGCCGGTTCTCGTTCAACGTGAAGGGCGGCCGCTGCGAGGCCTGCTCGGGCGACGGCACCCTCAAGATCGAGATGAACTTCCTGCCGGACATCTACGTGCCGTGCGAGGTGTGCAAGGGGGCCCGGTTCAACCGGGAGACCCTGGAGGTCCACTACAAGGGCAAGAACATCGCCGAGGTGTTGGACACCACCATCGAGGAGGCCGCGGAGTTCTTCGAGGCGATCGGCCCGATCCACCGGCACCTCAAGACCCTCGTCGAGGTCGGTCTGGGGTACGTGCGCCTGGGCCAGTCCGCGCCGACGCTGTCCGGTGGTGAGGCCCAGCGGGTCAAGCTGGCCAGCGAGCTGCAGAAGCGGTCCACCGGTCGCACCGTCTACGTGCTGGACGAGCCGACCACCGGGTTGCACTTCGCCGACGTGGAGAAACTGCTCAAGGTCATCAACGGGTTGGTCGACAAGGGCAACACGGTGATCGTCATCGAGCACAACCTCGACGTCATCAAGACCTCCGACCACGTCATCGACATGGGGCCCGAGGGCGGATCCGGCGGCGGTCGCCTGGTCGCCGAGGGCACCCCGGAGCAGATCGCGAAGGTCGCCGACTCCTACACCGGGCAGTTCCTCGGCCCCATCCTGCAGGGCCGGCAGCCCACCGCGGTGAGCGCCGGTGCCGGCTCGACCGCGGCATCGGGGAAGCGGACGACCGCACCGAAGCGGACGACCGGCGGTGCGTCGAACGGGGCCGCCACGAACGGGGCCGGGGCGAACGGCTCGTCCACCAACGGCTCGGCCGCGAAGGGTTCGGCGAACGGATCGACGGGAGGCGGAGCCACGAACGGTGCGCCGACGGGGGCACCGGTCACGGTGCCGGCCGGTGCACCGGCCGACGAGGAGGCGCAGGCGGCGGCCAAGGCGGCGCTGGCCAAGGCGCGGCGTCGGGCGGCCAAGCTGCGCTGAGCGCCGCCGTCAGGCGCCGGGTCGACCACGGCGTCGACCGGGCCCGGTCAGATCGGTCACCACAGCTGGTGACGCCGTACCCGGTGTGACACGGTGGATCTCGAGCCCAGCAGGCTCCCGGACGAGCGGTGCCGTACCCGGAAAGCGACAAGACGGCTGCCTGGGAGGCTGTCATGTCGTGGATCCTGCTCGTCCTGTCCGGGGTGCTGGAATCGGTCTGGGCCACCGCACTCGGCCGGTCGGAGGGGTTCACCCGGCCGGTGCCGACGGTGGTGTTCGGCGTCGCCCTGCTGCTGAGCATGGCCGGGCTCGCCGTTGCCATGCGCGATCTCCCGATCGGTACCGCCTACGCGGTCTGGGTCGGTATCGGCGCCGTGCTGACCGTCGCCTACGCGATGGTCACCGGGACGGAGACGGTGTCCGTGCTCAAGATCGTCTTCCTGGTCGGC
The DNA here is from genome assembly GCF_030811475.1 of Nakamurella flavida. Lineage (NCBI taxonomy): Bacteria > Bacillati > Actinomycetota > Actinomycetes > Nakamurellales > Nakamurellaceae > Nakamurella > Nakamurella flavida. Next base: position 700,848 of record NZ_JAUSQV010000001.1, on the reverse strand, counting down.
ATCGTCGGCTGCGTGGTGGGTCTGAAGGCCCTCCACTAGTCACTCCGACGGCTCGAGCCGTGGACCTGGCACGCCGCTCTCGGGGGAGGCTCGGGCGGTCACGCCGGGAGCGGCGCGGGCTTGGGCCCGGGGGCGGACGTCACGGCGTGCCCTCGACGGGCGCGTGGATCCGCCGGGTCGGTTCCGGCGCTGTCCAGGACGCGAGGAGGTCCAGGGCGTGCGCGGTCGCCGAATGGGGTTCGGCCGCGTACAGGGTCAGGGTCAGGCCGGGATCGGCCACCATGTCCATGCTCTCGTAGGCCAGATCGAGATCACCGACGTCCCGGTGGTGGAAGCGCTTCGTCCCGGCGCCGTGGGTGCGGACGTCGTGGGAGTTCCAGCGGCGCGCGAAGTCCGGGCTGCGGGTGGACAGCTCGCCGACGAGGTCGTGCAGATCCTTGTCGTGCGGATCGCGACCGGCCTCGGTGCGCAGGATGGCGACGGCGACCCCGGCGGCGGTGTCCCAGTCCGGGTAGAACTCCCGGGCTGCGTCCTGGTGCAGGAAGGTGAACCGCACGAAGTTCGGGTGCTCATCAGGGTCGGGGGCGGTCGCGTACAGCGCGTCGTGCATGGCCCGGCCGAGAGGGTTGGTGGCCAGCAGGTCCATCCGACCGTTGCGGACGAGGGCGGGCGCGGTGAACCGGTCCAGTGCCCACAACAGGGACGGTCGCGGTGTCCACCGCCGGCCGGGACGAACCCGGGCGCGCATGCCGGCACTGGTTCCGTCCGCGGCGTGCGCGAGGTGGAACAGGTGCGCCCGTTCGGCGTCGTCCAGCTGCAGGGCCCGGGCCAACGAGTCCAGGACGGAGGCCGAGGCGCCGCCCAGCGCCCCCCGCTCCAGTTTCGCGTAGTACTCGACGCTCACGCCGGCCAGGACGGCGACCTCGGTCCGGCGCAGACCCGCGACCCGACGACCGCCGGTCGTGGGCAGACCGGCCTGCGTGGGGGTGATCTTGGCGCGGCGCGAGATGAGGAAGTCGCGAACCTCGGATCGGTTGTCCACCCGAGGGACGCTACGTCGACCCGTGTCCCCGTGGGGTGCTCTGTCGGTGCACGCCACGGCAGGGGCTCCCCGCCTGCGCGCCGCGGGCGTCGACTGCGAGGGACAGGATCCGCCGGCCGCCACCGACCGGCTCGGCCCGCACGACCTCAGGAGATTCCGACCCGTGCCCGCTCTCGATGAAACCGGTGCCCGCGCCCCGTCGCCCGTCCGGGGAACCCCCGAGACCCGCGACACGACCGCCGATGCGACGTCCCGACTGCCGTGGGCCGCGCTGCTGGTGATGGCGTTCACCGGGTTCCTGCTCATCACCACCGAGACGATGCCGGCCGGCCTGCTCGCCCGGATCGCCGCCGGCCTGGGTACCTCGGAGGGCACGGTCGGTCAGTTCGTCAGCGCTTACGCCCTCGGCACGATCCTGGCCACCGTCCCGGCGATCGCGCTGACCCGCGGCCTGCGGCGCAAGCCGGTGTTCGTGGTGGCGGTCACCGGAGTCCTGCTGGCCAACACCGTGACCGCGGTCTCCTCGGACGTGGTGCTCTCGCTCGGGGCACGGTTCGTGGCCGGTGCGTTCTCGGGACTGGCCTGGGCCATGCTCGCCGGTTACGCCCGCCGCATCTCGCCGCCGACCCTGGCCGGCCGGGCCCTGTCCATCGCCTCGCTGGGTACCCCGATCGGCCTCGCGGTCGGCACCCCGTTCGGAGCGTGGCTGGGCGCCACCCACGACTGGCGCTGGTCGTTCGGGATCCTGTCCGTGCTGGTGGCGGTCGCCCTCGCCCTGACCTTCGTCCTCGTCCCGGACGCTCCCGGTCAGCAGGCCGAGACCCAGCTGTCCATGGCTCGGGTCCTCGGCCTCCCGAGCGTCGCAGCGGTTCTCGTGGTCATCGTGGCCTGGATGGTCGGCCACAACCTCCTCTACACCTACATCGGTCCCTACCTGCGGACGGCGGCCGACGGTCTGGCGGTCGAAGCCGCCCTGGTGACCTTCGGGGTCGCGGCCATCGTCGGTGTCGCGATCACCGGCGCGCTCGTCGACCGCGCCCTGCGGCCACTGCTGCTCGCGAGCATCGGCCTGTTCGGCGGCGCCGGGGTGATCATGCTGGTCGGACACTCGTCGACCGTCGCGGTGCTGTTCGCCATCGTCCTGTGGGGCATCGGTTACGGCGGAGCCGCCACCCAGCTGCAGACCGCGATCAGCAACGCCGCCGGCCCCAACGCCGACATCGCCAACTCCCTGCTCGGCGTCGCGTTCAACCTCGCCATCCTCGCCGGAGGGGTCGGCGGGGCGCTGCTGCTGGCCGCCGGGGGCCTCGTCCTGCCCGCGGTGATGGCCGCTCTGGCCACCGTCGCGCTGGTCGTGGCCGTCCGGGCCCGCCGCGCCTTCCCGGTCGGCTGAGCCCCCGCCGGAACCATGCGGTCCGTCCGGTCCGCCCTGGTCCCGGACGGACCGCGGGGGCTGGGGTGGTCACGGCTACAGAAGCACGCGGCGCCACCGCCCGTTCCCGACCGTGCGCGATCGTCGGCCGGGAACCATCGGCCGAGAACGTCCCCGCCGGACCATCAGCACGACCGGACGAGCACCCGCAGCGGTAGTAGTGGACGGCCAGCAGAGCTCGTTGCCGTCGGCGAAGGCGGTGTCATGCGGTCGGCGCAGTGTGCACGGAGCCCCGGGGCCCGGGTCGCAGGGGCCCGGAGGGGACGTCCTGCTCCGAGGGGATGTCAATCATCGTCCGGGGGACAGGGGACCGGACGGATTCGACGACCACCCGGGTCGAGATCGTCCCGGCCTCAGGCCGAAGCGATAACCGTGTCGGTGTCGAAGAGGGTGAGAGTCGGCGGTCCGGCCAAGTGGTCGCCCAGCCCGCTGGCCCCGTCGCCGGCCCGCCAGGCGCGGTACCGGCCGTCGGCCTCCGCATCGGCCCATTTCTCGACGGCCACGACGTGGGCCGGGTCGGCCCGGTCGACGAGGACCTCGACGCCCAGACAGCCCGGGAACGCGCGGGTGTCTGCGAGCACCGTCTGCAGGTGGGCCAGCCCCACCTCGGGGGCGTCGGGCTTCAGACGGAGGTCGAGGAAGGCCGTGATGGGCATGGTGCTCCGATCGGTGGTTGTCGAGGTGAGCGGTTCGGGTTCCAGCGCACAGGCCGGCCCTGTGAGAGGGACCTGCACGTGCAGGATGAAACCTGCCGGGGAGAACAGGAACACCCCGGTCGGCGGCCCCTACCTCCGTGGCGGGGTGGAGAAGCGGTCCGGGTCCGTCGGACTCGCCGTCCCCGGCGCGAGCTCCCCTCGGCTCATCGTCCGGCCCGGCCGCCGGCCCCCGGTCGTCAGGTCGCCTCGGGTCACGATCGGGCGTCCCTCGGCCGGCCTCGGCGGACAGAGGGGCCACCGGGCGCAGACTGGCGCCATGGCCGTCCGCACCGTGCCCAACCTGCCCGCCCGCGACCTGGCGGCGACCAGCGCGTTCTACGGCGGCTTCGGTTTTGTCGAGACGTTCCGGGACGACGGCTGGATGATCCTGCGTCGCGGGTCGCTCGTCCTGGAGTTCTTCCCCTTCCCGGATCTGGATCCGGCGACGAGCTCCTTCCTGTGCAGCGTGCGGGTCGCCGATCTGGACGCGTTGTGGGCGGACGTCGCCGCATCCGACGTACCCCTGGCCGCCCGGGGGATCCCACGACTGACGCCGATCGCGCGGCGGAGCTGGGGCCAGCGGGCGGCGTACCTCATTGACCTCGACGGGACGCAGCTCAACCTCATCGAGGACGCATCCGGCTGATGGGCTGTGGCACTGGGGGAACGTGTCGAGCGCAGCCGTGACCGGCCGCCTCAGGTCAGCGGCGGCGGGGTCGTCCCCAGATTGCGCAGGGTCGAGGTGAGGGACCGGGCGGGGTCGGTGGTGTCCACGTTGCACAGCGCGGTCGGGACGGCGTCGGAGTAGTTGGTGTCGACCGGGACCCGGGTGACCGTGGTGGTGAGTGCACCGCCCGCGGTGGGGTCGGGCATCGCGGTGGACCGGGCCACCAGCTCGGCGCACGAGGCCTGCAGCTCCTCCTCCGGGGTCCCGCGGGGAACACTCCGGTAGCCGAGCGTCTCCGACCGGTGCGGCTCCAGACAGCTGACCGGACCGCCGTCCGGCTCGTCGAGACACGCCGACAGCACGGCGCTCTCCGGCCCGGGCCGGGACATCACTCCCCGGGCCGATCCGAGGAAAACCGGGGCGTCCCCGGTGGGGGACACCGGGTGGATCAGGCAGGCGGCCCACACCTGCCCGGCGGCCCGCTGACGGGCGTCGGGGCCGGCCAGGTCCACGACCACCCACTGCGCCGGGACCCATGCGGTCGGACCCACGGGAGTGGACGGCAGACCGAGATAGGGGTCCATCAGCTCCGCGCACCGGTCGAGCGGGGACACCGCGTCGGCGGTGACGACATCGGCGGCGGCGTAGTCCGGGAAGACCAGGATGACCTCGGCCGCCCGGGGACCGTCGCACGGCGCCAGCACCGGACTGGGCAGGCCGAAACCGGACGGGGGAACGGCCTGCGGATCGGGAACCGGTTGGCAGTCGCCGACCTGCGGAACCGGCCGCACCGGCTCGGCGGTGGCCGTCCCGGGCCGGACGTGGTTGACCACCCCGGAGATCACCGCGACGGCCAGCAGCACGGCGCAGAGCAGCACCGCACCCCACAGTCGCCTGGCCACCCGTCGAACCTACCGATCGCCCCCGGCAGCGTGACCGACCCGCTCCGACCCCCGCAGGATCAGCCGCGTCGGCAGTATCTGGAGCCGGTCGCTCCGGGCCGGGGCGCCGGAGAGTCGGTCGAGCACCAGTTCGGCGGCCAGCCGGCCCATCTCGGTGACGTCCTGGCTGACCACCGACACGGCGGGGGTCAGCAGGGCCGCGGCCTCGAAGTCGTCGAAACCGATGAGCGGCAGGCGACGGCCGGACTCCCGGAAGGCCAGGACGGCACCGAGGCTGGCCCGGTTGTTGGCGGCGAAGACCGCGTCGGCCGCGCCGCTGGCCATCAGCTCGGCGACCACCGCGGCCGCCTGGTCCTTGCTGTGGGCGGCCGCGCTGACCAGCGCCGGATCGGGGGCGAGCCCGTGCTCGGCCAGGGCGTCGGCGTACCCGCGGTAGCGCTCGGCCATGGTGCTGATCGCCCGGGAATCCCCGACGAAGGCCACCGACCGGGCGCCCTGCGCCAGCAGCTCGACCGTCGCGGCACGCGCGCCGCCGGCGTTGTCGGCCAGGATCGTGTCCGCCCCGGCCAGGTCGCCCGGCCGGTCGAGGAAGACGACCGGGGGTACCGGCCCGGGCACCTGGGACCACGCCCGGCCGGCCTGTCGCGGCGGCACCACGATCAACCCTTCGACCTGTTGGCCCAGCAGACGGTCGACCAGGGCGTCGTGCCGGTCACCCTCCTCGTCCGAACTCGCCGTGGTGAGCAGGAACCCGTGCTCCCGGGCGAGCAGCTCGATGGCCCGGGCGATCGTGGAGTAGTACGGGTTGGCCAGGTCGCTGATGATCAGCCCGATGGTCCGGGAACTCCGGCCCGGCCGCAGGCTCGCTGCAGCGAGATTCCGCCGGTAGCCGAGGGTTCCGATGGCTGCACCGATCCGGCCGGCCAACACGGGATCGATGTTCCGCTCGCCGTTGACGAACCGCGACACCGTCTTGAGGGCGACGCCGGCCTCCCGCGCGACGTCGTTCATCGTCGGCGGACGATCGGCCCGCCCCGGGACCGTCACGACGCTCGGCGCGCCAACGGCGGACGGGCCAGCACCACGGCGCCGGACCCGGCGAGCGTGAGGTCCCCGGCGGCGAACGGGATCAGCACGGTGGCCCCCGCCGGTGCGTCGATCCGGGCGCCGGAGGCCGTTCCGCCGACGGTCACCGGACCGTCGACCACCACGAGCACGCCGAATCCGGCCGGGACCGAACGCCCACCGTCGACGGCCAGTCGATCGAGGCGGAAGTACGGGGCACTCTCCGCGGGCAGGCAGTCACCGTCCTCGACGGGTCCGCGGACCAGTGCGGCCACGTCCGCCGCGGTGCGGGCAGTGGTCTCCACCGCCTCCAGTGCGGTGGCGAACCCGAGATCGAGGTGACCGTCGGTCACCCCGTCCAGGTCGAACCCACGCCACTCGAGCAGGATCGACAGGTCCTCGGGCTCCTGCACCTCCACCAGCAGGATGCCCTCGCCGATCGCGTGCAGCACCCCCGGCGGGACGTAGACCGTGTGCCCGGCCGGCACCTCGATGCGGTGCATCAGCTCGAGCAGTTCGTCGGTGTCCTGGTTCTCGATCATCGCCAGCAACCGGTCGCTGGCGATGTCCTCGCGCAGGCCGAGGTGGACGACGCCGGGGGTGAGCAGGAACCATGCCTCGGCCTTGCCGTGCGCGGAGCCGAGATGCTCGTGGGCGAACGTCCGGTGCGGGTGGGCGTGGATGGGCAGGCGCTGGCCGGCATCCAGCAGCTTGACCAGGAGCATGGTGTCGGCACCGAACGCCGCCACGTGATCGTCGCCCAGCCAGCCGGCCGGGTCGGCGGCCACGGCGTCGGCGAGATCGGTGCCGTCCGCCAAGCGGGTGCGGCCCACCGGGTCCTGCCCGCGCACGCACGTGGTCGACCCGACCCAGTCCTCCGGGGTGTTCGGTGCGGCCGGGCCGTCCCCACGGAACTCCGCGATGCGCTCGCCCCCGCGGTAGAAGCGGTCGCGCGGCTGGTTGGCGGGGAGCTGCAGCAGGTCCATGGGTGTCCTTCGGGGGGTCGGGGAGGGCAGCGGGGGTCAGGGGCGGGTGGCGAACAACCCGGCCAGTTCCGGGTTCCCCGCCAGCACCACGTCCGGGGTGGGGCGGCGGCCGGAGATCACCACGGCCGCGGTCGCGGCGGCGAGAGTCACGGCCTGGCGGGGCGTTCCACCGGCCACGAGCCCGGCGAGCAACCCGGCTGTGCACGCGTCGCCGGCGCCGTTCGTCGTGCGCGGGTCGGCCACCGGGACCGGCAGGATGCGGAAGTCGGCGTCGGCCCAGGTGTCCGCCATCGGGGCCAGGACGCGCCCCCCGGCAGCGAGCCGCTCCCGTCCCGCGGTGCGGACGAGCAGCCCGCGGCCACCGTCGGACAGCACGACCACGGCCGCGCCCCAGGCCAACAGTCGCCCGGCCAGGTCGGCGGCCAGCGCGGCCGCGGCCGCGTCGTCGGTCGGCGCATCCAGGCCGAGCGCCGAGGTGAGGTCGTCGACGCTGGGGCTGATCACGTCGGTGTGCGGTAGGCAGGCCCGCAGCACCGCGGTCCAGTCGATGCGCCCGACGGCGGAGTCCCGGTCGACCACGGCCAGATCCAGGGACGTGGTCGCGCCGGCGGCCCGCGCGCGGGTGAACAGGTCGACCAGGGCCGCGCCGTCGGCGGCGGCCATCGCCGGCAGCAGCGGGGGATAGCCCACGTGCAGCAGGTCGAGGCCGGCCGGGTCGAGCGCGGCCCCGTCGAACAGTGCGTTGGCGCCGGTGTGGTGCCAGAAGGTGCGATCGGTGCCGGGCGGCTCGACGACCACGCTGTAGGAGGTGGTCGATCCGGGGATGACCTGGATGCGCCCGTGCAGGCCCGGATAGGCCTCGACCTCCGCGGCCACCACCGCGCCCAGCGGGTCGTCGCCGACCCCGGCCACCACGTCGACCTGACGGCCCAGATCGGCCAGCGCGCGCCCGGTGTTGGCCGCCGATCCACCCAGGCTCATCCGCAGGGCGCCGATGTCGACGAGCTGGCCGGGTTCCACCCGGGCGGGACCGGGCAGCGTGGGAGTCAGGTCGAGGCAGATGTGTCCGGCAACGGCCAACCCGGTGGTGCTGGTCATGCGCCCTCGTCCCTGATCGACCGGCGGGCCGCGATGACCGGGCCGGGTGTCGGAACGCAGCCTAGACAACGTTGTCTCACTCTGGCTAGTCTGGGCGGACCCCGAGGACCGTCCTGCCCCGCAGCGGTCCCACGGCATGAGACCGGCCCGTCCCGGCCGGCCCGGACCTGTCAGGAGAGCGATGTCGCTGTACCGGCTCAACCGTCTGTTCAACCCGAAGTCCGGCCGTGCGCTCGACGTGGCCGTGGATCACGGCTTCTTCGGCGAACCCTCGTTCATCACCGGCATCGAGGACATGTCCGCGGTGGTGGACACCCTGGTCGACGCGAACCCCGACGCCATCCAGTTGACGCTCGGGCAGGCCCGCCACCTGCAGGCCAAGCCGGGCAAGGCCAAGCCGGCGCTGGTCATGCGCACCGACGTCGCCAACGTCTACGGCAACCCGCTCGACTCGCACATCTTCAGCCACCACGTGCCGTTCGCCATCGAGGAGGCCGTCCGCCTCGACGCCGTCGCGGTGTGCGTCAATCTCATGCACCTGCCCGGCCGCCCGGAGATCCGCGAGGCCAACATCATCTCGATCATGGCGCTGCGCGAGCAGGCCACCCGCTACGGCATGCCGTTGATGATCGAGCCCCTGGTCATGCAGGACAACGCGAAGGCCGGCGGCGGATACATGGTCGACGGCGACACCGCCAAGATCGTCACCCTGGTGCGCCAGGCCAAGGAGCTCGGCGCCGACCTCATCAAGGCCGACCCCACCGACGACATCACCGACTACCACAAGGTCATCACCGTCGCCGGTGACGTCCCGGTGCTGGTCCGCGGCGGCGGGCGCGTCGACGACCGCACGCTGTTGGAGCGCACTGTCGCCGTCCTGGAGCAGGGCGCCCAGGGGATCGTCTACGGCCGCAACGTGATCCAGCACGAGAACCCGGCCGGTATCACCGCCGCGCTGATGGCCGTGCTGCACGACGGCGCCTCCGTCGACGATGCGCTGGCCCTGGTCGGCGGGGGAGCGGCATGAGCACCCAGCAGACGGTGAACGTCGCCATCATCGGCGGCGGCCTGATGGGCCGGGAGATCGCCGCGGCCATCGCCCGTTGGCCCGCGTTGATCGACCACCCGGTGCGGCCCCGGCTGACCGCGGTGTGCGACATCAACCCGGCCGCGCTGACCTGGTTCGAGCAGATCGACACCGTCACCACCACGACGACCGACTACCACGACCTGCTCACCGACGACGCGATCGACGTCGTCTACGTGGCCGTCCGGCACGACCTGCACGAGCAGCTCTACGGCGACGTCATCCGGGCCGGGAAGTCCCTGCTGGCCGAGAAGCCCTTCGGTATCGACGGTCCGGCCGCGGAGTCCGTGCTGGCCGCGATGGCCGAGCACCCGGAGAGCTTCGTCCGCTGCTCCAGCGAGATGCCGTTCTTCCCCGGTGCCCAGTGGGCGATCCGCTACGTGCAGTCCGGCGCGCTGGGCACCATCGTGCGGGCGAACAACAGCTTCCTGCACAGCAGCGACCTGGACGTGTCCAAGCCGATCAACTGGAAGCGGCAGACGCAGTTCTGCGGCGAGGCCGGCGTCATGAACGATCTCGGCCTGCACGGCTGGCACGTCCCGCTGCGGCTGGGCTGGGCGCCGACGTCGGTCTACGCCATGCTGCAGAACATCGTCCCCGAGCGCACCGGACCGGACGGCACCCCGGTGCCCTGCGACACCTGGGACAACGCCGATCTGCACTGCTGGAGCGAACACGAGGGCGTCCGCTTCCCGCTGACGGTGAGCACCCGCCGCATCGACCCGGGCCAGAAGAACACCTGGGAGTTCGAGGCCATCGGGATGGACGGCGGCGTCCGCTTCTCCACCAAGAACCCGAAGCAGGTCGAGGTCTTCGCCGTCCGCGACATCCCGGGCATCGGCAAGGAGCAGGCCTGGCAGCAGATCGACGTGGGCAGTCAGTCGGTGTGGCCGACCGTCACCGGTGGCATCTTCGAGTCCGGCTTTTCCGACTCGATCCTGCAGATGTGGGCGGCGTTCCTGGCCGAGCGGGCCGGCGAGCTGGGCGACCGCTTCGGCGCCGCCCGCCCCGAGGAGGCCGCGCACACCCACACGCTCTACGCCGCGGCAGCCCGGTCGAACGAGCAGGGTGCGGCGGTCGCGGTTCCGCCGCTCGGCTGACACCTGCTGCTGTACACCAGGAAGCGCCCGGCGGGATCATCCCGCCGGGCGCCCTCGTGTTCCCGTTCACCAGCTGACGTGCAGCCCGTCCGCCTCCACCGCGATGCGCACCCCGGCCAGGTCAGGCACGGCGGCGCGCACCCCCTCGACGACGAGCCCCGGGTGCGAGGTCCGGACCGCCATGACCTGGCACCCGGCGGCCAGCGCGGAGGCGACGCCGGCCGGCGCGTCCTCGACGGCCAGACAGCGCGCCGGATCGAGCTCCAACAGGCCCGCCCCGAGGCGGAACGGCTCCGGATCGGGCTTCCCGCGGGTGACATCGGCCGAGGTGATGATGCGGTCGGGCATCGGCAGCCCGGCTGCGCCGAGACGGGCCGCGGCCAGCCCCGGCGGGCAGCTGGTGACGATGGCCCACCGGTCCGCAGGCAGCCCGGCCAGCAGATCGACCACCCCGGGCAGCGGGACGACGCCGTCGGTGTCGGCGGTCTCCCCGGCGATGAGCACCGCGTTCAGCTCCGCGATGCGGGCGTCGGACAGCGTGGGGTCGATGACCCGCAGCGCCCCGGACGCCGGCATGCCGTGGAACCGGCCGATGACCTCGGCCACCGGCCAGCCCATCGACTCGCACATCAGCGTCCAGTTGCGGTTCACGCTGCCGGTGGAGTCGACGAGGGTGCCGTCCAGATCGAACAGCACCCCCGCCACGACGAGCTCACTCATGCGGTCAGTCAACCGGATCGGTCAGACCCGGGTGAAATCGGTGAACGGCCGGGCGCGGCCCGCGATGGCCTGCACGCAGTTCTCGAGACGACGACGGCCCTCGGAGGCGACGTAGGCCTGACGATCGGGACGCGTCATGCCCACGGTCTCCCGCCAGATGGCGCGGCCGGCGATGAAGCCGCTCACGCCGCCGTCGTCGCACGAGACCTTGAGGACCTCGGTGAACTCGTCGAACGCGACACCGGCCGACAGCACCGCCCACGGCACGTCGATGGAGTTGGCCAGCCGGCGGCACGCGGCCGGGCTGCCCGGGTACTCCAGCTTGAGCAGGTCCGGGCCCAGCTCGGCCAGCGCCTCGGCGGCGCCGATGATCCGGTCGGCTTTCTGCGCCTCGGTCGCCGGCTCCTCGCCGGGGATCGTGTAGATCAGGTTCTCGATGACCGACGGCACGCCGGCGGCCTTGCAGTCGGCGATGACCTCGCGGACGACCTGCAGGGCGTCGGCGGTCAGGTCGGGCTCGCCCGCGCCGACCTTGCGGTCGACCCGCATCTGCACGAAGAACTTGACCGCGTCGCCACCCTGGTCGCGGGTCCACTGCGCGTTCAACGCCGGGTCGCGGTGGGCGTGCGGCTCCCCGTTGAAGGTGTTGCGCTCGGAGGGCTCGGCGGCGACGAGCACGCCGTAGGGCAGCCCCTCGGTGGGCAGCTGCTTCAGGGCGGGGGTGCCGAAGGTCGGGTCGAGCAGGAAGCCGGAGGCGACCCCGCGCAGGCCCTGGACGACGTCGGCCTTGCTGTTCTCCAGCTCCTCGTCGCTCGGGGCCGGGGCGTTGACCGCGGCGTACATGCGCTTGAGGGTGTTGCGCTGGTCCATCGCGATGATCGCGAAGGTGTTCTCGGCGGTGGCGATGCGGTGCAGTCCGCCCAGTTCGGTGCTCTGCGTCATGCCGTGCTCTCCTCGGGTGTGCGGGTGGCCGCGGCGCGGCCGGATGGGGGTCGACGCGCGGACGCGCCAGGTTCGGGGGTGGTCTCGGTGGTCGGATCGTTCGGTGGCCCGCCCTCGGCGCGGACGCCGGCCTGCCGGGCGAACAGGGTCGCGCCGTAGGCGCCGGCCTGCTGCCGCTGGGAGAACGTGACGCCGGGCAGGGCTGCCTGCTTGGCCATCCGCACTGACGCCATCCGGGTCCAGCCGCCGGCGACCACGGTGCGCGTGGACGGCCCGACCTGCGCGCCCATCACGGCGAGCAGGTCGACGATGGCGCCGATGCCGTGATCCAGGGCGGCGACCCAGAGGGCGGCCGGGGTGGTGCCGTCGGCGTCCACGGTGATCCGCAGGGCGCCGTCGTCGTTGCCGGCTCCGGTCACCCGTACGCCGGCGGCGTGGGGGGGGCGATGGGTGAGCAGGTCGACGGCGGCCCGGTCGAGGCGGTCGCGGGCGGCGGGTTCGTGCGCCCCGAGCAGGTCCAGGGTGCGGCGGAGCAGGAGGCCGGAGCGGGTGCCGGCGATCAGCACCTGGCGGCCGGGCAGGACGTGCTGGACCGTCTCGATGCCCAGGGTGGTCAGCAGCTCGCGGGTGGTGGCGTCGGTGGTGTCGGCGACGGCCCGGACGAGAACCTGTGCGGTGCCGAAGGAATCGAAGACACAGTCCCGTTCGACGGCCCCGGATCCGACGGCGGCGACGGGGTGGTCGTGCCCGGCCACGGTGATGACGGCGCCGCGCAGTGCTTCGGGGACGTCGCCGGTGACCCGACCGAGCGGGGTGCCGGCGGCGGCCAGCGGGGGCAGCAGGCCGTCGTCGGCGCCCAGTGCGTCCAGCATCTCCGGCCAGGCGGCGGCGGTGTCCTGGTCGAGCAGTCCGGTGCGGGCGGCCAGGGAGAACTCCGCCGTCGGCTCGCAGCCCAGCCGGTGGGCGATGTACTCCGGCCCGGAGAGCCAGACGTGGCCGTTCAGGTCGACGCCCTGCGTGCGCATCCAGGCCAGCTTGGCCGTGGTGGGCAGGGCGGAGACCGGGAGGCCGGTGCGGCCGGGGAAGGCGGTGACGAGTTCGGCGGCCAGGGCCGGCAGCTCGGCGCCGCCGCGCGGGTCGAACCAGGCCATGATGGGGAACCGGGGCCGGCGGGACGGATCCAGCAGGACGCCCGATTCACCGAAGCCGGTCACGCCCACCGCGGTGGCCCGGACCGCGCCGCACCGCTGTTCGGCCTGGTCCAGGGCCCGGCCGGTGACGGCGAGCACGGCCTCGAACAGGGCGTCGGGATCGGTCTCGGTGTACCGCCCGCTGGTCCACCGGGTGCCGGTGGTCGCCTGGGCCAGCTCGTCGCCGTCCACCGACGTGACGAGCACCTTGGTGTCCGAGGTGCCGATGTCGATGCCCAGGAGGACGGGGGTGGCCATCGTCCGTGCTCCTCTCCGGTGGGTGGGCGCCCGTGGGGCGGCTCCGGTCGACGGTGTGTGTCAACGTTGTCAGGGGGGAGTGTGCCACAGTTCTGACAACGATGACAGAACGGGTGTCATACTCGTGTCGATGAGCACCATGCGGGAAGTCGCCCACGCCGCCGGCGTCAGCATCAAGACGGTGTCCCGGGTCGTCAACGGTGACCGGTACGTCACCGAGCCGGTGCAGGACCGGGTCCGCGCTGCCATCGAGACCCTCGGCTACGTCCCGAATCTCGCTGCCCGCACGCTGCGCACGGGCCGGGAGGCCGCGATCGGGGTGGCCGTCCCGCAGATCACCGACCCGTTCTTCGCCGCCGTCGTGCAGGCCGTGGAGGACGCGGCTCGCCCGCGCGGGGCCGCCGTCATCGTCACCAGCTACGGCAACGACGCGGAGGCCGAGCAGTCCGCGACCGAGGCGCTGCTCAGCCGCCAGGTGAGCGGACTGATCAGCGTGCCGGTGGCGGCGGACCAGTCCTACCTGCGCAGTTGGCAGGCCAAGGTGCCGATGGTCTTCATCGACCGTCGCCCACAGGGCATCGTGGCCGACAGCGTGGTGGAGGACGACGTCACCGGTGCCCGGCAGGCGGTCGAGCACCTGCTCGCCCACGGTCACCGCGATGTGGCCATCCTCGGCGACCCGCCCGAGGTGCCCACGGCCGGCCGCCGGCTGGAGGGCTACCGGGCCGCCCTGGCGGCCGCCGGCATCGCCGAACGCCCGGATCTGGTCTGCACGGCGCCCACCGTGTCGGCCGACCCGCTCCCGCACCTGCGGCGGCTGCTGGCCGGGAAGCGCGCCCCGACGGCGGTGTTCTCGGCCAACGCCCGGTGCTCCCTCGGGGTCATCCCGGCCCTGCAACGGCTGGGCCGCACCGATGTCGCGGTGATCAGCTACGGCGACTTCGCCATGGCGCAGGCCCTCGTACCGGCGGTCACCGTCGTGCGGCAGGACCCGCAGGCACTGGGGGAGTTCGCCGTCGCACGGCTGATGCAGCGCGTCGATCAGCCCACCGCCCGGTTGCGGCGGCACACCGTGCTCCCCGTCCGGATGGAGCTCCGGCAGTCGTGCGGACTCGGTGCCCGGGACCGGTGCCTGACCGCCGTGGCCACCCCGTGACGGGAGCCCCCCCGCCCGGGCGTCCCGCGATCTGGTGCGTGGCCGGACTGCCCGGGAGTGGCAAGACCACCGGCGGCCTCGCCCTGGCCGCAGCCCTGGGTGCCGCCGTGGTGGACCTGGACACCGCGACCAACCCGCTGCTGGCCGTGATCGCGGAACTGACCGGCGCCGGGACGGACATGGACCACCCTGCCCTGCAGGGAACCGTGCGCGACGCCCGCTACGCCACCGTGCTGGACGTGGCGGCCGAGAACGCCGCACTGGGCCGCGACGTGGTGGTGATCGCCCCGTTCACCCGGGAGGCGACGGATGCGGACGCCTGGGGTTCCCTTCGTCGGCGGCTCGCACCGGTGCCGGCGCGTCTGGTGTGGGTGGCGGTGCCGACGGCGGTGGCGCAGGCCCGTCGGTCGGCTCGCGGCCTGGTCCGGGACCTCAAGGGCACCCCGGTCCCGGCGGACGCCGCCCTGGCCCGGGTGGGTGGGGCGCCCGTGGTGCCGCACCTGCTCATGGACGGGTCAGCCGACACCCAGTCGGAGGTCCGCCGCGTGATCGCTGCCGCAGGACCCGCGGAGCACGAGCTGGACGGGTAGCACCGTCTCCCCGGTGACCCGGCGGTGGGGCTCGTCGACCCGGTGGAACAGGTGCTTGGCCGCGAACCGGCCGAGCCCGACGGGGTCCTGGTCCACCACGGTCACCGGCGGCACGATGGTGTCGGCCAGGGGGAAGTCCCCGAAGCTGATGAACGCGATGTCGCTGCGCCCCAGCTCGTGCAGCAACGGCAGCACCTCGAGCGAGCTGCGGGCATTGGAGCAGAACATCGCGGTCGGCGGGTCGGGCAGGGCCAGCAGACCCGGGACCGTGGTGGCGAAATCGGGCCGGTGTGCGGAGAGCACCGGGGGGACGAGGTCGGGATCGGCGGTCAGGCCCGCGGCCCGCAGGGCCGCGTGGTACCCGTCCAGGCGCCGGGCCGTCGTCGGCACGAGGTGCGAGTCGCCGACGAACGCGATCCGTCGGTGCCCGTGTCCCACGAGGTGGGCGACGGCGTCCCGGGCGCCACCGAAGTCGTCCTCCAGCACGCTGTCCGCGGTCAGCCGGCTGGGCTGCCGGTCGATGAAGACCAGGGCGGTGCGGTCCTGCCAGGGCTCCAGGTAGGACTGGTCGACCGCCACCGGGGCGAGGATCAGCCCGATGATCTGCCGGCCGAGCAGGGCCTCCACGGCGGGCCGTTCGTAGGCCGGGTTGTCGCCCAGGCTGGTGACGAAGACCGCCGCCCCGCGGGTGCGGGCGGCCTGTTCGACGGCGTGGGCGACCTGCGAGAAGAACGAGTCCGAGATGTCCGGGACGGCGATGCCGATGGCCGCGTCCCGCCCCGACCGGAAGGTCCGGGCCAGGGAGTTGGGCACGTAGTTGAGTTCGCGGACCGCCGCCATCACCCGGGTGCGCACGTCCTCGGAGACGTACCGGTCCTCGTTCATCACGCGGGACACGGTCTTCGCGCTGACCCCCGCCCGGCTGGCGACGTCCCGCATGGTGCTCATCGGTCTCCTCTCGGTCTCGGTGGTCGGGTCGTCCCCGGTCCGGCGGCGTGGGCGTGCTGGCGGCTCATGCGTACGGGCACGTGCGTGACGGACGGGTGAGCCCACAGGACATCAGATGTGTGGGAACAGGACATCACGGACGGGAGGGAGCGCTGTCCTCAGGGGCGAACAGCCTCGCCGGGAGCGGGCGGCGCGGGCCCAGTATGACACCGGTGACAGGCCGTGCCAGGGCCAATCTGTCACCGGTGTCAGAAATATTCCTGACACCGGTGACATACCCGCGCCCCATGCCCTACAGTCGTCCCAGCGACCACCGCCGGGCAGCCGGACGGGGCCGCCGCCCCGTCCGAGAACGCCGCGTTCGTCGACGATCTCGCTCGAAACCCGCCGCTCGTCGTCCCGTTTCCCCTGCTGTCGTCGCCGTCCGCCACTCCCGGCAACGGTGGCCGGTCGGCCCGCTCCGCCAGACAAGGACCGTCGATGAAAGCCGTCGTCTACGACGCCCCGCTCAGCTATGCCATCACCGAGATCCCCACCCCCGAACCGGGCGCCGGCGAGGTCCGCATCAAGGTCCAGCAGGTCGGGGTGTGCGGGACCGATCTGCACATCCATGCGGGTGATTTCATGGCCGAGTTCCCGCTCATCCCCGGTCACGAGGTCGTCGGCGTCATCGACGCGCTGGGGGAAGGGGTCGTCGGTCTGGCCCTGGGGGAGCAGGTCGCGGTCAACCCGAACATCTACTGCGGGCACTGCGACTACTGCCTGGCGGGGCGGCTCATCCTCTGCCCGAACCTGAAGGGCATGGGGAGCAACTTCCCCGGGTTCTTCGCCGAGTACTCCGTCGTCCCGGCCACCCTGGTCTTCTCCACGCAGGGTCTGGACCCGGACGTGGCGGTGTTCGCCGAGCCGGCGTCCTGCGCCATGCACGGTCTGGAGTCCGCCCAGGTTCGACCGGGCAGTAGTGCCCTCGTGCTGGGGGCGGGGCCGACCGGCCTGCTGCTCGCCCAGATGCTGGCCTCCGGCGGCGCCTCGTCGGTCACCGTCGCGGCCCCCACGCAGTACAAGCTGGACACCGCCGAGAAGCTCGGGGTCGACCGGACGGTCCTCATCGACCGCGACGACGCCGAGGGCAACATCGACAGGCTCCGGGCCGCCTCGCCGAAGGGTGACGGGTACGACCTCGTCGTCGAGGCCACCGGATCTGCCGCCGTGGGCGCCATCTGCGTCCCCCTGACCCGCAACGGGGGCACCGTCCTGATCTACGGCGTCACGCACACCACGGACACCGTCGCCTTCCACCCGTTCGACGTGTTCCGGCGCGAGATCACCATCAAGGGCTCGTTCGCCGAGATCACCTCGGTGGCCGCGGCGATCTCCGCGCTGCGTGCCGGCCGGGTGCGCACCGACGGGCTCATCACCCACCGGTTCCACATCGACGACTACGCACAGGCTCTCGAAGCGGTCGCCAGCAATCCCGACGCGCACAAGGTCGTCCTCCACACCTGAGACGGCTCCACCCGAGGCGGCGCGACCCCGCCGCTCGCACCCCACCGGGGCCCCGGCACCGGCGCACTCCCGTTCTGTCCTCCCGCATTCCCGGAACGGCGCATCCCGCGCCCCGACACCCAGGGTGGTGACCAGATGAGTCCTGTGCTGCAGGCCCAGGGCCTGACCCGGAGCTTCGGCAATGTCCGGGCTTTGGACAACTGCGACTTCGACATCGAGCCCGGTGAGGTCGTCGCCCTCATCGGCGACAACGGCGCCGGCAAGTCCACGTTGGTGAAGGCGCTCTCGGGCAACCTCGCCCTGGACGCCGGCCAGATCAGCTTCGACGGCAAGCCGGTCGAGATCACCTCGCAGCAGCAGGCGTCGGCCATGGGGATCGAGGTGGTCTACCAGGACCTCGCCCTGGCCCCGCATCTCGACCCCGCGCAGAACGTCTTCCTCGGTCGGGAGATCCCGGCCGCGGGCCTGCTCGGCAAGCTCGGCTTCATGGACAACCGCGCCATGCGCCGGAAGGCCAAGGAGGGCTTCGACGAGCTGGGCGCCACCGTCCGTTCCATGGTCGCCCCCGTCGGGGCCATGTCCGGTGGGCAGCGGCAGTGCATCGCCATCGCCCGCGCCATCACCTGGGCCGACCGGGTCGTCTTCCTCGACGAGCCGACCGCCGCACTGGGTGTCGTGCAGACCAAGAACGTCCTGGAGACCATCAAGAAGGTCCGGGACAAGGGCATCGCAATCGTCTTCATCTCGCACTCCATGCCGCACGTGCTCGAGGTCGCCGACCGGATCCAGGTGTTGCGCCTGGGGCGCCGCGTGGCCACCTTCCGAGCCGACGCCACCCATGTCGAGGAACTGGTCGGTGCCATGACCGGCGCCCTGGACGCGAAGGACGCCGCATGACCGCCACCACCACGACCCCCACCGCCCCGGTGGGCGGCCGGCCGGAGGTCGACCTCGGCGAGAACCGGGACCCGCTGCTCAAGCGCCTGTTCAAGCTGCAGTCGGTCTGGATCCTGTGCGTGCTGATCGCGATCATCGCGATCTTCTCGGCCAGTGCCGGTTCGAAGTTCTTCGCCTGGTCCAACTTCTCGATCATCACCCAGAACGTGTCGATCTGGGCCGTGCTCGGCGTGGGCATGACCTTCGTGATCATCACCTCGGGCATCGACCTGTCCATCGGTTCGGTCCTGGTCTTCTCCTCGGTCGTCGCGGCCAAGGTGATGGAGTCCATGGGCGGGGACGGTTGGGGCACCGCGATCGTCGGCATCGTCTGCGCCACCCTCAGCGGGCTCGTCTGGGGCCTCGTCAACGGCTGGCTGGTCGCCAAGTCCAAGATCCCGCCGCTGATCGTCACCCTCGGCACGCTGTCCATCTCGCTCGGTCTGGCCCAGATCATCACCGACGGCCTGGACATCCGCGCGGTGCCGGACAGCCTCACCGACTCCATCGGCTACGGGAAGTTCCTCGGGATCCCGGCGCTGTCCATCATCGCGCTGGTCGTGGTGATCATCGGCGGCATCGTCCTGCACAAGACCCGGTTCGGCCGCTACACCTATGCGATCGGCTCCAACGAGGAGGCGGCCCGCCGCGTCGGCATCAAGGTCAGCGGGCACCTGATCAAGATCTACGCGCTGACCGGCTTCCTGGCCGGCTTCGCCGGGCTGCTCTCCCTGGCCCAGTACGCCACCACCACCATCGCCGGTCAGTCGCTCACCAACCTGAACGTCATCGCGGCCGTGGTCATCGGCGGCACCTCGATCTTCGGCGGTGAGGGCTCCATCTTCGGCACCGTCGTCGGCCTCTTCATCCCGGCCGTCCTGCTCTCCGGCTTCACCATCCTCGGGGTCACCCCCTACTGGCAGACCGTGGCCGTGGGCTCCGTGCTCATCGCCGCCGTCTACATCGACCAGTCCCGTCGCGCCGCGGCCACCCGCGGAGCTCGTCCGTCCCTGATGGGCCACCTGGCCCGCAAGAAGAAGTGAGAGGAATTCGATGAAGCGTTCCATCGTCCTGACGACGACGGCTGCCGTCGTCGCCGCCATGGCCCTGGCGGGTTGCTCGTCCAGCGCCCCCGCCTCGTCCGGTGGCAGCACCAGCGCCGCCGCCACCTCGGCGGCGTCGTCGGCAGCCAGCTCGGCCGCCTCCGCCACGGGGTCCTCCGCTGCGTCGTCGTCCGGTTCCAGCGCTGCGTCGTCCTCCGTCGCCGCCCCGAGCTCGGCGAGCAAGGACTACAACATCTCCTTCATCCAGGGTGTCGCCGGGGACGAGTTCTACATCTCCATGCAGTGCGGCATCGAGGCCGAGGCCAAGCGTCTCGGCGTCACCGTCAACACCCAGGGCGCGCAGAAGTTCGACCCGACCCTGCAGAAGCCGATCGTCGACTCGGTCGTCTCCTCCAAGCCCGATGCGATCCTCATCGCCCCGACCGACGTCACCGCCATGCAGCGGCCGTTGGCCGATGCGGCCGCGGCCGGCATCAAGGTCGTCCTGGTCGACACCACCACCGAGGATCCGTCCTTCGCCGCCTCGCAGGTCTCCTCGGACAACGTCGGCGGCGGCGCGGCGGCCTTCGACGCGATCAAGGCGCTGCACCCCGACGGCGGCAAGCTGCTCGTCATCTCCGTCGACCCCGGCATCTCCACCACCGACGCCCGCGTGCAGGGCTTCGAGGAGGCGGCGGCCGCCGACTCGGCGTTCAGCTACGTCGGCGTGCAGTACTCGCACAACGACCCGGCCACCGCCGCCCAGCTGGTCACCGCCGCCCTGCAGAAGGACCCCGACATCGTCGGCATCTTCGCCACCAACCTGTTCGCCGCCGAGGGCACCTCCACCGGTGTCAAGCAGGCCGGCAAGGGCTCCGAGCTGAGCATCGTCGGCTTCGACGCCGGCCCGAACCAGGTCAAGGCGCTCAAGGACGGCACCGTGCAGGCCCTCGTGGCCCAGCGGCCCGCCCAGATCGGCACCGACGGCCTCGACCAGGCCGTCGCCGCCCTCGACGGCGGTACGGTGACCCCGAAGATCCAGACCGGCTTCGAGATCATCACCGCCGACAACGTCGACAGCTCGGACGCGGTGTACCAGTCCAGCTGCTGACACCAGTGACGACGGCAGCGGCCGGGAGGGGCACCACGCCCTCCCGGCCGCTGCCGTGTCTCCACCTCCCCGCACCACCCGCCCCGCACCACCCGCCCCGCACCACCCGCCCCGCACCACCCGCCCGGATCCACCACCCCGACGTGAGACGGAAGCCCCGATGACCGCAGCCACCGCCGCCCTCCCGCTCCGCGCGGACACCCTCGCCCGCATCGGGGAGACCGTCCCGGTCCCGGCCTACGACCGGGCCGCGCTGACGACCGGCATCGTCCACCTGGGGGTCGGGGGCTTCCACCGGGCCCACGAGGCGATGTACCTCGACGAGTGGATGAACACCGACCCGGCCGCGGCGGAGCAGGGATGGGGGATCTGCGGGGTGGGCGTGCTGGCCGGCGACGAGCGGATGAAGAGGGTGCTCGACGAGCAGGACGGGCTCTACACCCTCGTCCTCAAGCACCCGGACGGCAGTTGGACCGCCCGGGTCGTCGGCTCCCTGGTCGACTACCTCTGGGCGCCGGAGGATCCGGAGGCGGTCCTGGAGCGCATGGCCGACCCGGCCACCCGCATCGTCTCGCTCACGGTCACCGAGGGCGGCTACTCCATCCACCCGGTCACCGGCGAGTTCGACGTCACCCCGGCCGTGCAGGCCGACCTCGCCCCGGGCGCCGTCCCGGCGACCGCCTTCGGGCTCGTCGTCGAGGCCCTGGCCCGCCGCCGCGAACGCGGCATCCCCGCGTTCACCGTGCTGTCCTGCGACAACATCCAGGGCAACGGCGATGTCGCGGCCCGGTCCTTCCGGGCCTTCGCCGAGCTGCGCGACCCCGACCTCGCCGGGTGGATCGCCGAACACGTCCGTTTCCCCAACTCCATGGTCGACCGCATCACCCCGGCCACCACCGACGACGACCGGGCCGAGATCGCCCGGCGCTTCGGCATTCTCGACGGCTGGCCGGTGGTCTGCGAGCCGTGGGTGCAGTGGGTGCTGCAGGACGAGTTCGGTGACCAGGGCGACGCCCCCGCCCGGCCGGCCTGGGAGAGCGTGGGCGTGCAGTTCGTCGCCGAGGTCGAGCCCTACGAGAAGATGAAGCTGCGCCTGCTCAACGCCTCCCACCAGGCGATGTCGTACCTGGGCCGGCTCGCCGGGTACGACCTGGTGTCCCAGGTCTGCCGGGACCCTGCCTTCGCGGCCTTCCTGCTCGCCTACATGAGCGAGGAGGCCACGCCGACCCTCGACCCGGTGCCGGGCATCGACCTGGACGCCTACCGGCACAGCCTCATCGAACGGTTCGGCAACGAGGGCGTGCGGGACACGTTGGCGCGCAACTGTGCCGAGACCTCCGACCGCATCCCGACGTTCATCCTGCCGGTGGTCCGGGACCGGTTGGCCGCCGGCGGCGACGTCACCGCCTGCGCCACCGTGATCGCCAGCTGGGTCCGGTACCTGGGCGGGGTCGACGAGAACGGCCGACCCCTGGAGATCGTCGACCGCAACGCCGCCACCCTCGTCCCGCTCGCCGCGGCCGAGGACCCGACGGCCTTCCTGCGGCAGGACCTGTTCGGCGGACTGGCCGACGAGCCGCGCTTCACCGAGCCCTACCTGTGGGCGCTGCAATCACTACGCACCCGGGGAGCGCGGGCGACCGCGGCCGCCGTCGCGGAGCGGGGCGCGCGGGGCTGAGCCCGCTAGCCTGCCGTCGTGGAGATCCGTGAGCTGACCCGGGACGACGCGATGGCCTCGACGGCGATGAGCCGGAACGCCTTCGGCGGCTCCCTCGATCTGTCGTTCTTCACCCTGGGCGCCGGCATCACCCGGTGGGGGCTGTTCGACGGGGCCGACCTGGTGGCCAAGGCCAACGACCGGCACTACGACAGCCTGATCGGCGGCCGCCCGGTGCCCACCGCCGGGGTCGGCGGGGTCGTCGTCACGCCGGAGACCCACGGTCGCGGGTCGGCCCGGACGGTGATGACGCATCTGCTGCACCGGGCGCGCGAGCGCGGCGCTGTGATCTCCACGCTGTTCCGGACGGTCCCGGCGCTCTACCGCTCGCTGGGGTACGAACAGGTGACCGAGCGGGTCGACGGCGCCCTGCCCAGCGCCGCCCTCCGCGGGATGCGGGTCCCCGCGGGGATCACCCTGCGCCGGGCCACCGTCGCCGACGCCCCCGCGGTCCGGCAGGTCTACGACGACATCGCCGCCCAGGGCTCGTGCTGGCTGGACCGCCGGCCACCGCTGTTCCCCCGGGGCACCGCCGCCGACGCGGACCTGATCTCCGCCGTCCACGGCACCACCCTCGCGGTGGACGACGCGGGAACGGTGCAGGGGTACGTTCGCTGGACCCGGGGTGACGGGGTCGGCACCGGGGCGGTGTTGACCGCGTCGGAACTGTTGTCCCGCACCGCGTCCGGCACCGCCGGCCTGCTCGCCGCGTTGGCGTCCTTCGACGCCGTGACCCCGGAGATCCACCTGCGCACCACCGGCACCGATCCGGTGTTCTGGGCCGTGCCCGGCTACGGCTGGCGGGTCGAGAAGGTGGAGCCCTACCTGCTGCGGGTGATCGACCTGGCCGGCGCCGTCGCCGCCCGCGGCTGGCCCGTCGGGGTGTCCGGCGCTCTCGAGCTGACGGTCACCGACCCGCTGTGCCCGTGGAACTCCGGCGACCACCGGCTGGTGATCGAGGGCGGACGTGGCCGGCTGGAACCCGGTGACGGGAGCGGTGTCTCCGTCACCGTCAACGGGTCGGCCGTCCTGATCGCCGGATCAATCGGCGCGGCCGCCCTGCGCCGGGGCGGGATGGTGGCCGGTGGGGGAGCCGAACACGACGCCGTGCTGGACGTGCTCACCGCCGGCCCGCGGCCGGGAATCCTCGACTTCTTCTGACCGAGCCCCGCGTGGCCGACGGTCGGGTGCTCAGCCCAGTGCGCGGACGTACCGCTCGGACACCAACCGCTGGACGGCGCGGCCGATCGGCCCGGCGAGGCGCACCGGCCACCACGCCGGGCGGGAGAACGCCTCGACGGTGAACGTCACGGTGTCGTCCGGCTCGTGGACGACCAGGAACCGTTCCTCACCGGCCTCCGGGTGGCCGGGCAGGGTGCCGTAGGCCCAGCCGGCCCGACGCGGTTCCTCGACGGTGTAGACGACGCGACAGGGCAGCCACCGGGTCAGCGGTCCGACCCCCAGGCCCAGCAGGACGTCGTCGCCCTCATGGGCGGTCGCTGCGGTGGCCTCGATGCGCAGCCCGGTCCGCCGTTGCACCTGCCAGGACATGACCCGTTCCGCAGCGAGTGCGAACGCCGCGTCGCCCCGGCCGATCGTCCGGGTGACGGACAGGTGGTGGTACCCGCCGGGGAACACCTCGTCCCGCGTGGCGCCGATCTCCGGATAGGTCAAGCTGGTCGCGCTCGCGGCGGACAGGCGGCGTTCGATGCGGGGGGTCACCGGACCAGTGTGCCGGGCCGGTGCCCCCCTGCGTCGTGGGGCCGGGACGGGGCTCGCTCAGCCGGCGACGGACGGCACCGCGGCGAGCGCGGACTCCAGATCGGTGTCGGACAGACCGGAGTCCACCATGGCGCCCTTCAGGTACGCCTCGTAGGCCGCGAGGTCGAGCAGCCCGTGGCCGCAGAGTGCGGTGACGGTCACCTTCTCCTCGCCGGACTCCCTGCAGGCCAACGCTTCTCGCATGGTGGCCGCGAGAGCGTGGGTGGGCTCGGGGGCCGGGACGATGCCCTCCGTCCGGGCGAACCTGATGGCGGCGGCGAAGCACTCCGTCTGCTCGACGGCGATGGCCTCCATCAGACCGAGCTCGTAGACGTGCGAGATCAGCGGAGCCATCCCGTGGTAACGCAGCCCGCCGGCGTGGATCGGGTCGGGCACGAAGTCGTGGCCCAGGGTGTGCATCTTCATCAGCGGGGTGAAGCCGGCGGTGTCGCCGTAGTCGTAGCGGTACTCCCCACGGGTGAGGGAGGGGCACGATGCCGGCTCGACCGCCCGGATGACCGGGTTCATCCGGCCGGCCAGCTTCTCGCGGATGAACGGAAAGGCCAGTCCGCCGAAGTTGGACCCGCCGCCGGTGCAGCCGATGACCACGTCGACATCGGACTCGCCGGCCTTCGCCAGCTGGAGCAGGGCCTCCTCGCCGATGATCGTCTGGTGCAGCAGCACGTGGTTGAGCACCGACCCAAGGGCGTACTTGGTGTCCTCGTGCTGGGCGGCGACCTCGACCGCCTCCGAGATCGCGATCCCCAACGACCCGGTGTGGTCCTCGGGGAAGGCCCGCCCGGCCGACGTCAGCCGGGAGGGCGACCGGTGGACGGTGCCTCCGAAGGTCTCGATCACGGTGCGGCGGCCGGGCTTCGCGTCGTAGGACCCGCCCACCTGCCAGATCTCGCACTCCATGTCGAAGAGCGAACAGGCGAAGGCCAGCGCGGTGCCCCACTGGCCCGCGCCGGTCTCGGTGGTCAGCTTCCGGATGCCGGCGAGCTGGTTGTAGTAGGCCTGCGGCACGGCGGTGTTGGGCTTGTGCGACCCGGCGGGGGAGACGCCCTCGTACTTGTAGTAGATCCGGGCGGGCGTGCCCAGCGCCTTCTCCAGCCGGTGCGCCCGGTACAGCGGTGACGGCCGCCACATCCGGTAGATGTCCTGCACGGCCTCGGGGATGTCGATGTACCGCTCGGTCGACACCTCCTGCAGGATCAGATCCATCGGGAAGAGGGGCGCCAGGTCGTCGGGGCCCACGGGCTGGTGGGTCACCGGGTGCAGCGGCGGCGGGGGCGGGGCCGGCAGGTCCGGGACGATGTTGTACCAACGCGTCGGCATCTCGGACTCGTCGAGCTGGAACTTGTGCTGCAGCGGGGCCATGGCGGTCGCCTTCCACACCCGGACCGGGCACCACCGCCCGATCGGTCGCCGCAGCCTAACGGCCCCACCGCGCCGGCCGGACGTGGCCACCGGGCCCGTCGACGCGGTGGGGGCGATGTTCGGGGCGGGCTGGTCCCGGGCGGTCGGGTGGTCTGGGAGAATGAGGCCTCGTGAAGACGTTCGACTCGCTGTTCGCCGAGCTGCAGGACCGTGCTGCCACCCGTCCCGCGGGTTCCGGCACCGTCGAGGCACTGGACGCCGGGGTGCACGCCCAGGGCAAGAAGCTCCTCGAGGAGGCCGGCGAGGTCTGGCTGGCCGCCGAGCACGAGGGTGACGATGCGCTGGCGCTCGAGATATCCCAGCTCATCTACCGCGCACAGGTCATCATGATCGGGCGGGGCATCTCGGTGGAGCAGGTCTACCGGCATCTGTAGGGCACCGCTCGGGCTCTCCGCCCGGGCCCGGTGCCCGCACCCCGGTCCTGCATCCGGGCCGTCGATCCCGCCCTCGAACCCCCCGCCCGCCCCGCGGGTCATCCCCCTGGAGTCTGAGAATGTTGCGTGTCGCCGTTCCCAACAAGGGCACCCTGAGCGAGCCGGCCTCGGCCATGCTGCGGGAGGCCGGCTACCGGCAGCGCAGCGAGTCCCGCGACCTGACCGTGCTGGACATCGCCAACGACGTCGAGTTCTTCTACCTGCGCCCCAAGGACATCGCCGTCTACGTCGGCTCGGGCCGGCTGGATCTCGGCATCACCGGCCGGGACCTCGCCCTGGACTCACGGGCCCCGGTCCGCGAGGAGCTCCCCCTCGGGTTCGGGCACTCCTCGTTCCGGTACGCCGGACCGGCCGAACGCGAATGGCACGTCGCCGACCTCGCCGGGCTGCGGGTGGCCACGTCCTATCCGAACCTGGTGCGGGACGACCTGGCCGCCCACGGCCTGACCGCGGACGTCATCCGGCTCGACGGCGCGGTGGAGATCTCCGTGCAGCTCGGCGTGGCCGATGCCATCGCCGATGTGGTGGAGTCCGGTCGCAGCCTGCGGCAGCACCAGCTCGCCGCCTTCGGCGATGTCATCTGTGCCTCGGAGGCCGTGATCCTGGCGCGGACGGACGCGGAGACCAGCACCGCCGCCCAGCAGTTGATCAACCGACTCAAGGGCGTCGTCTTCGCCCAGCAGTACCTGATGCTCGACTACGACTGCCCGGTGACGCTGCTGGAGCGGGCCACCGCGATCACGCCTGGCCTCGAGTCGCCGACGGTGGCGCCACTGGCCGACCCCGCCTGGGTCGCCGTCCGGGCCATGGTCCGTCGGCCGGACGCGAACCCCGTCATGGACGCCCTGTCCGAGCTCGGCGCCAAGGCGATCCTCGCCTCGGACATCCGCTCCTGCCGCCTCTGAAACGAGATGTCCGTCCCGGCAGTCGGGCAGGGTCGGCGGCGTGGCGCCGCCGACCTCACTCCTCCGAAGCCGGGGGCGCGAGCAGTTCCGGGACGAGATCGGCCGGATAGCTCGGTGGAGTCCCGTCGAAGGCCGGGCACACCGCTGTGTGCGTGCACCAGGAACATCCGCGCCCCGGGGACGCCGGGAAGTCTCCCGTGGTGACGGCGGCCGTCATGGCCGCCCACAGCGCGCGGACCGACCGTTCGAAGATCACCAGCTCGGCCTCGGAGGTCGTAGTGGTCAGGGTGACGCCGTCCCCGAGGTAGATCAGCTTGAGCTGGGCGGGGACGACGCCCCGGCTCCGGAAGATCATCAGGGCGTAGAACTTGAGCTGGTAGAGGGCCGATGCCTCCAAATCCGGCCGCGGCGAGCGGCCCGTCTTGTAGTCGACGACCCGGATCAGGCCGGTCGGGGAGACGTCCACCCGATCGACGAACCCCCGCAGCGGGAGGTCACCGTCGACGACGAGGTCCAGGCCGAGTTCGCAGGCCTCGGGGGTGAGCCGCCGGGGATCCTCCAACGCGAAATACGTGTCGACCAACGCTTCGGCCGAGGCCAGCCAGTCGTCCAGCTCCGCAGCCGGAACCACCTCGGCCACGTCCGGCCGTTGCTCTGCCAGGGTCGACCAGGCCGGGCGGACCGCGGCAACGGCCTCGTCCCGCGTGCGTTCGACGGCCGGTCGGCCGAACAGCCCCTCCAGCACCGCGTGCACCAGGGTGCCGCGGACGGCCGGAGCGCTGGGCGGCTCGGCCAACCTGTCGATGGCCCGCAGGCGGTAGAGCAGCGGGCACTGCTTGAAGTCCGCCGCGCGCGACGGCGACAGCGCCAGTGGCCGGCGGGCCGGGGGCGGGTCCGCGGGCGAGGTGGTGGGGGGCTCGATCGGTCGGCTCCCGGTCGGGACCCGCGGTGACACCGGCGGACCGGTGGGCCTCGGCCCGCCGGTGCTCGACCCGCTCGGCGGTGTCCCGTCCATGTGCGGAGCACCGTACGACGCCGCGGGCGGGCCGGTCCGGTGGGCACGGGGTCGGCCCGGTGAGCGGGCGGGACGCAGGGCGGTGGTCATGGTGGGGACGGTAGGACCGGACACCGACAGTCGCTCCGGACCGGGGCCGGGCTGTCGCGGGCGGTCGGGCCGGGGACGGGCGCCGACTACTGTGCCCGGGTGCCTGCCGACTCCGACGCCGCCCTGCCGACCGACTCCGTCGCGTCGCCCCCCGTGCCCTCGCCCGGTCCCGATCCGATCGGGTCCGGGGGGCAGGAGCCCGATGCGGTCGAGTTCGATCAGCCGGACTCCTCCCCGGACGGTGGGCCCGCGGACGGCGCGGAACCGACCGCCGCCGACGACGTCGAGGCACCCGCCCCCTCGATCGACCCGGCCCCGGCGGGGGGATCGGTGCCCGATCCGGCAGGGGACACCGCCCCGGTCCTCCCGGTCGGCACCGAGGATCTCCCCGGCCCGCGGCGGGTCAGCGGGCCGTTCGAGTCCGGCGACCGCGTGCAGCTCACCGACTCCAAGGGCCGGAAGTACACGGTGATCCTGGAGACCGGCGGCACGTACCACACGCATCGGGGGGCGCTGCCGCACGACGCCATCATCGGCCTGCCCGAGGGCAGCGTGGTCAATTCCGCGGCCGGGTCGGCCTACCTCGCGTTGCGGCCGCTGCTCACCGACTACGTGCTGTCCATGCCCCGTGGGGCGGCCGTCATCTACCCGAAGGACGCGGCCCAGATCGTCTACTTCGGCGACATCTTCCCCGGCGCCCGGGTTCTCGAGGCCGGCGCAGGCTCGGGTGCGCTGACCTGTGCCCTGGTGCGTGCGGTCGGGCCGGAGGGTTCCGTCATCTCCTACGAGGTGCGCGAGGACCACGCCGAGCACGCCGCCCGGAACGTGCAGCGCTTCTTCGGGCAGACCCCGCCGACCTGGTCGATGACCGTCGCGGACGTGAAGGAGCACCACGGCGAGGTCGACCGGATCGTCCTGGACATGCTCGAACCGTGGGACGTGCTGGACACCGTGGCCGAGAACCTCATCCCCGGCGGTGTCCTCACCGTCTACGTGGCCACCACCACGCAGCTCTCCCGAATCGCCGAGAGCCTGCGCGAGTACGGCGGATTCACCGAGCCGGAGGCCTGGGAGTCGATGAACCGGCCCTGGCACCTCGTCGGTCTCTCCGTGCGGCCCGAGCACCGGATGATCGGTCACACGGCCTTCCTGCTGACCGCGCGGCGCCTGGCCCCCGGGCAGACCGCACCCCGCCCGCAGCGCCGGCCCACGTCCTCCGGCCGCACCTGACCGGCCGGCGGCGCGGGACTGTCGGGGTCCGGGGGTAGACAGGGTGGGACGGCCCGCCGGGTCGTCGCCGGGGGCGCGGTCTGTCGGACGGGACACAGTCGTGTCCCGCCGGAGGCGCCGGTCCCCCCGGTAGTGTCGGAGTCTCCAATGCTCCGATGATCGGGAGGCACAGTGACGGTCCAGCCGCCCGGAGCCGACGGAGCTTTCTCGGGGTCGGACCCCGCGGACGGCTACCGCCAGACTCCGGCACAGATGAGCACCCAGATCCGGGTGCTCCAGGACGAGATCGCCCAGCTCCGCCGACGGGTCGCCGCCGCGCCGATGGACACCCGACCGCTGGAACGCCAGCTGTCGGAATCGGCCACCCGGATCGGCAGCCTGAGCGAACGTAACGAGAAGCTCGTGGTCACCCTGCGGGAGGCCCGCGCCCAGCTGCTGCAGCTGCGCGAGGAGGTCGACCGGCTCGCCCAGCCGCCGAGCGGCTACGGCGTCTTCCTCGGCCCGGGCCCGGAGGGCACCGTCGAGGTGTTCACCGGCGGTCGGCGCATGCGCCTGGTCACGTCGCCCTCGGTGGAGCTCGAGAACCTCCGGCGCGGCCAGCAGCTCCGACTGAACGAGGCCCTGACGGTGGTCGAGGCCGGCTCGTTCGAGCTGACCGGCGAGGTCTGCTCCCTGCGCGAGGTGCTGGACGGGGACCGGGCGCTCGTGGTCGGCCACGCCGACGAGGAACGGGTCGTCCACCTGGCCGCGCCGTTGCTCGACGCGCCGCTCAAGCCGGGCGATTCCCTGCTGGTCGACACCAAGGCCGGGTACGCCTACGAGCGGGTCCCGAAGTCCGAGGTCGAGGATCTGGTGCTCGAGGAGGTGCCGGACGTCGAGTACGAGGACATCGGTGGCCTCAAGCGCCAGATCGAGCAGATCCGTGACGCGGTCGAACTGCCGTTCCTGCACGCCGACCTGTTCCGGGAGTTCCAGTTGCGCCCGCCGAAGGGTGTGCTGCTCTACGGCCCGCCCGGGTGCGGCAAGACCCTCATCGCCAAGGCGGTGGCGAACTCGCTGGCCAAGCAGGTCGCCGCGGCCCGCGGCGAGGAGAAGCTCACCAGCTACTTCCTCAACATCAAGGGCCCCGAGCTCCTCAACAAGTACGTCGGGGAGACCGAGCGCACCATCCGGATGATCTTCCAGCGGGCCCGGGAGAAGGCGTCCGACGGCACCCCGGTGATCGTCTTCTTCGACGAGATGGACTCGGTGTTCCGCACCCGCGGCACGGGGGTGTCCTCGGACGTGGAGACGACCATCGTCCCGCAGCTGCTGAGCGAGATCGACGGTGTCGAGGGGCTCGAGAACGTCATCGTGATCGGGGCGTCCAACCGCGAGGACATGATCGACCCGGCCATCCTGCGGCCCGGTCGGCTCGACGTGAAGATCAAGATCGAACGGCCGGACGCGGAGGCCGCCCAGGACATCTTCGGCAAGTACCTGATCGACGGGCTGCCCATCCACCCCGACGATCTCGCCGAGTTCGGGGGCGACCGGGCCGGCACCATCGCCGCGATGATCCAGCACACCGTCGAGCGGATGTACGAGGAGACGGACGAGAACCGCTTCCTGGAGGTCACCTACGCCAACGGGGACAAGGAGGTCCTGTACTTCAAGGACTTCAACTCCGGGGCCATGATCCAGAACATCGTCGACCGGGCCAAGAAGTCGGCCATCAAGGATCGCCTGCTCAGCGGGGGTGTCGGGCCGTTCGGTCTGCGGATGTCCCAGATGCTCGAGGCGATCGTCGACGAGTTCGCCGAGAACGAGGACCTGCCGAACACCACGAATCCCGATGACTGGGCACGGATCTCGGGCAAGAAGGGGGAGCGGATCGTGTACATCCGCACCCTGGTGTCCGGGAAGCAGTCGGAGGGGTCGCGGGCCATCGACACGGCCGCGAACACCGGGCAGTACCTGTGACGTGGGCCCGCTGGCAGTGACGGACCGGTTTCATCGCGCGCGGCCTCCGCGTCGCGCGCGATGGGCGGTCGGCACCGCGGTGCTCGGTCGCCCCGCTTACATCAACACCGGGTCGGCCGAGCTGCCCGAGGACAGATCCGTCTCCGGGATGCAGGCGACCACCTCGGCCGTGCTCGATGCCGCCACCGCCGCCGGCATCGACTGGGTGGACACGGCCCGGTCGTACGGCCGGGCCGAGGAGTTCGTCGGTCGGTGGTGGCGCGACTCCGCGGAACGCGACCCGGACTTCTCCGCCCACGCCCCGACCGTCTCGAGCAAGTGGGGATACGCGTACGTCGGTGACTGGGACCGGGACGCCGCCGTCCACGAGGTCAAGGAACACAGCCGGGCCCAGTTCGAGCGGCAGTGGCGGGCCACCCGCGAAACACTGCCGCACGTGCACCTCTACCAGGTGCATTCGCTGACGGTGGATTCGCCGTTGTTCGACGACGCCGAACTGCTGGAGGCTCTGGCCGACCTCCGGGACGCCGGCGTGGCCCTCGGGTTCACCACCAGCGGACCCCGGCAGGGCGAGACCGTCGACCGCGCCATGGATCTCGATCTCGACGGCCGACTCTTCTCGGCCGTGCAGGCCACCTGGAACCTGCTCGAGACCAGTGTCGCCCCCGCTCTGGCCCGGGCCTCCCGGAGGGAGCTGACCGTGCTGGTCAAGGAATCCCTGGCCAACGGCCGTCTGGTGACCCAGCCGCCGCCGGCGCTGACCGCGGTCGCCGAACGCCACGGTGTCGCGCCGGACGCCGTGGCCCTCGCCGCCGCCGCCCAGCAACCCTTCGTCGACCGCGTGCTGCTCGGCCCGGCCGGCCCCGGCCAGCTGGCGAGCAACCTGGCCGCCACCGACGTCTCGCTGACCGTCGACGATCTGGCCGAGCTCGCCGGCATCGCGGAGCCCGCCGAGCGATACTGGGCCACCCGGAGCGCACTGCCCTGGCGCTGACCCGCCCCGTCCCGCCCCGCCCCGTCCCGCCCCGTCCCACACTCCGGCCGGAAGACTCCCGGCGCTCCCCGGCTCCCGGCTGGTGCGGGCTCCCGGGCCCGGCGGCGATCAGCGCCGACCGGGCCTCGCGAGGTCGTGCGGGACCCCGACCGGGAGGTCCAGACTGGGCGGGTGCCCCCCACGCGCCCGCTCGTCGTCCTGCTCCGCGGGATCAACGTCGGGCGCGCGAACAGGCTGGCCATGGCCGACTTCCGCGCGGTGCTCACCGAGCTCGGCCTGCAGGATGTGCAGACCGTCCTGCAGAGCGGCAACGCCATCGGCCGAGCGGGCGGCGATCCTGCCGACCACGAGCGGACCGTGCACGACGCTCTGGCCGCCCGTGGCCTGACGGTGGCCGTGCTGGTCCGGGAGGTCGCGGACCTCGCCCTGGCCGTGGATCAGGACCCGCTGGCCGTGCTGGCCACCGACCCGTCCCGCCACCTGATCGGATTCCTCGCCGAACCGCTCACCGCCGACGCCCGCACCCGCCTGACCGATGCGCTGCAGACCGCCCAGGACTCCGTCCTGGACGCGGGTGACCGGTTCGCGGTGGTCGGCGACCACGTCTTCCTGTGGTGCCCGCACGGGGTGTCGCGGTCGCCGTTCGGCACCGTCCCCTGGCCGGCGCGGGCGGGGGTGGTCGCCACCCTCCGCAATGCCCGGACGGTGCGCTCGCTGCTGGATCGGGCGGCCGCGCTGGGCTGAACCGCGCTCAGCGCCGCTCGGCCGGTTCGCCGTCCCCGTCGTCGGGGGAGCCGTCGGGGGAGTCAGCGCGGGAATCGCCGGGGGGTCCTGCGGGAGCCGACCCCTGCAGGCCGGCCTCCAGTTCGTCGAGGATCCGGCCGGTCTCCACGACCAGGGTGCCCAGATGGATCCCGCGGCTCAGGCTCGCGGCGAGCATGTCGGCCAGATCGGCGTCGATCTCAGCCAACCGCGCCCGCGCCCGCGCGACGGCGCGGTGGGCCAGCGCCAGAGGTTCCCCGTCGCCGGAGGACGGGTCGTCCTCGGCCAGCAGCGCGGCCGAGAAGGCGGCCACCGCTCCGGCCGTCGTCGTCAGCACGTCCGCCGTCATCGGGTACGGGGGTTGCTCGCCATCGGACGACCGCACCTTCTGGGCGGTGTCCCGCAGGGTCCGGGCCACCACGCGGACCTGCACCTCGACGATCAGCAGGGTGTCCAGCGCCTGCTGGGTGCGGGCCAGGGCACCCGTCCAGGACGCCCGCCCCGGATGCAGGGCGAGGGACTGCTCGGCCTGGTCGACATCGGACTCCGCCGTCGCGGCCACCGACGCCTGCTCGCGGGCGGTGCGCAACCAGCGGGCGGCGTGCTCGGCCCGCCACGGAGCCGCCAGGCCGTCGGCCATGGCCCCGAGGGCGTCGACCACCCCGTCCGACAGATCGGCGACGGCGCGGCGACCGGCGTTGACGTGGTTCGGGGGGATGACGACGAGGTTGACCAGGACGGCCACGATCGCCCCGATCAGGGTGTCCAGCACCCGTTCCCGGACCTGTCCGGTCCCCAGGGCCAGGACGAACAGCCCGCTGATCGGGATCTGCGCGGCGGCTCCCGGGGCGAGTCGCAGGACCTTGCCGACCAGGAAGCCGATGCCCACGATGATCGCGATCGACCACGCGTGGAGGCCGATGAACCCACCCAGCAGGATCGCCACCACCAGGCCGACGACGACCGCCAGCACCTTCTGTCCCGCGTCCTTGAGGGACGCCCGCACCGTCAGCAGGGCGATCAGCGACGCGGTGATGGGCGCCCAGATGGGTGAGGTCGAGTGCAGGATCAGCTGCGCCAACGCCCAGGCCAGGCCGGCGGACAGGGCGACCTTGACGGCCTGGACGATCGTCGCCCGGTCCAGGCCGAGCAGGTCCGCCGGCCCGCGGCGGCGCCAGGCGGTGAGCGGGGCCATCTCCCGCAGTCGCTCGAGCACGCGGGTGGGCGGCACCCGGCGTGGGGCCCACCGGGGCCGGGCCCATCGCGATCCCTGCTCCGACCCGCCCATCCCGTCATCCTCCCGCACCGGGCCCGCCCCCGGACGGCCTGCTCGGGCGCCCGCCGCAGCGGTGGTGAGCAGGGACACGGACCAGGGTGAGCAGGGTCATGCGCCGGGTGGCCGGAAGGGGGCCGCCCGCCGCCACCACTAGATTCGGGTCATGTCCGTCCGCCGCATCCTGGGTACCGAGGTGGAGTACGGCATCTCCGTACCCGGTGACCCGACCGTCAACCCCGTGATCTCCTCCACGCAGATCGTGCTGGCCTACGCCGCCTCGGTGGCCGCCCCCCGGGCGCGCCGGCCCCGGTGGGACTACGAGGTGGAATCGCCCCTGCGCGACGCCCGCGGTTACGACCTGTCGGCGCTGTTCGGCGCGGAGCCCGACCTCGACGACGTCGGCGCCGCCAACGTCATCCTGTCGAACGGGGCCCGGCTCTACGTCGACCACGCGCACCCGGAGTTCTCCGCGCCCGAGGTAACCAACCCGCTGGACGGGGTGCTTTTCGACAAGGCCGGCGAACGGGTCATGGAAGCGGCCGCACAGCTCGCCGGTCGGGTCCCGACGGCCAAGCCGGTCCAGCTGTACAAGAACAACGTCGACGGCAAGGGGGCCTCGTACGGCACCCACGAGAACTACCTGTGCCGGCGGGACACCCCGTTCCCGGCGATCATCGCCGGGCTGATCCCGTTCTTCGCCAGCCGACAGGTGTTCACCGGGTCGGGCCGGGTCGGCCTGGGCCCGTCCGGCGCGAAGGACGGCTACCAGCTGTCCCAGCGCTCGGACTACATCGAGGTCGAGGTCGGTCTGGAGACCACGCTCAAGCGTGGCATCATCAACACCCGCGACGAGCCGCACGCCGACGCCGACAAGCACCGCCGGCTGCACGTGATCATCGGCGACGCCAACCTGGCCGAGATGGCGACCTACCTCAAGCTCGGCACCACCGCCCTGGTCCTGGCCATGATCGAGGACGGCTGGCCGCTGCCGGCCATGGACCTGGCCCACGCCGTGGGCGCGGTCCACGAGATCTCCCACGACACCTCCCTGACCACCACGGTGGCACTCGCCGGCGGCGGGCGGGTCACCGCGCTGGACATCCAGCGGGCCTACCGCGACGCGGCCGCCGCCTACGTCGCGGACCGGTACGGCGACGACGCGGACGAGCAGACCGTGGACGTCCTGCACCACTGGGGACGCGTCCTCGACCAGCTCGCCACCGATCCGTTGGAACTGGCCGACGAGCTCGACTGGCCGGCGAAACTCCGTCTGCTGGAGGGGTTCCGGGCCCGGGACGGTCTGTCCTGGGGCGCGCCGCGACTCGCCCTGGTCGATCTGCAGTACTCCGACGTCCGCCTGGACAAGGGCCTGTACAACCGGCTGGTCTCCCGCGGGTCGATGAAGCGGCTGGTCACCGAGGAGGCCGTGATCGCCGCGATGACGAACCCGCCCGAGGACACCCGCGCCTACTTCCGGGGCCGCTGCGTCGCGCAGTACGCGGACAAGCTCGCCGCCGCCTCCTGGGACTCCGTCATCTTCGACGTGGGTCGTGAGTCGCTGGTCCGGATCCCCACCCTGGAGCCGACCCGTGGCACCCGGGCGCACGTCGGAGCCCTGCTGGACGCTGCCGCCGACGCCACGGAGTTGGTGGACGCGCTGACCCGCCGGTCCTGAGGGGGAGGCCGGTTCGGGACGCCGCCACCGCCGGGACGTCGGGGCCGGGGAGGGCGGGGCTGTCGGGACCGCTGGGTAAGGTCGGCACCAGCGACGGTGAGGGAGAACTGACATGGCGCAGGAGCAGACGACCAGGCAGGGTGGCGGCGACTCGGACGAGTCGACCGACGGCGCATCGGCCGCCGGTCAGGAGCGCCGCGACAAGCTCGCGGCCGAGACCGACGACATCCTGGACGAGATCGACGACGTGCTGGAATCCAACGCCGAGGACTTCGTGCGGTCCTACGTCCAGAAGGGCGGCCAGTGACCCCGTCCGCTCCCACGGGGGCCGGGTCCTGGCCGGTGTCGGCCCTGCCCGCGGCATACCTGCGGCCCGGATCGGCGTCCTTCAGCGATTTCCTCGCCGAGGTCGACCCGGGCCTGCTGCCCGGGCACGGACACAGCGCCGGGGCGGCCCACCTCGCCGCCCCCCACGGCACCACCATCGTCGCGGTGACCTGCTCCGAGGGCGTCGTGCTGGCCGGTGACCGGCGGGCGACCATGGGCAACCTGGTGGCGTCCCGGGAGATCGAGAAGGTCTTCGTCGCCGATTCGCACTCGGCGGTCGGCATCGCCGGCACGGCCGGTCTGGCCGTCGAGATGGTGCGTCTGTTCCAGCTGGAGCTCGAGCACTACGAGAAGATCGAGGGCGTCCGACTCTCCCTGGACGGCAAGGCCAACCGGCTGGCCGCGATGATCCGGGGCAACCTTGGCGCCGCCATGCAGGGGCTCGCGGTCGTCCCGCTGTTCGCCGGGGTCGACCCGGCCCCGCGCGTCCCGGTCCTGCGCACCACCGGTGAGCGGTCGCCGGGCCGGATCTTCTCCTACGACGTGGTCGGCGGGAAGTACGAGGAACACGACTACCACGCCGTCGGTTCGGGCTCGCTGTTCGCCCGGTCGGCGCTCAAGAAGCGGTTCGACCCGTCCGCCGATCTGCCCGGTGCCGTCCGGGCCGCCGTCGAGGCGTTGTACGACGCGGCCGACGACGACACCGCCACCGGCGGGCCGGATCTGACCCGGCGCATCTATCCGGTGGTCGTCGCCATCACCGCCCAGGGGGCGGTGCGGTGGACCGACGACGCCGTGGGCGCCGTCGCCCAGGCCGTGGTCACCGGCCGGATGACCAACCCCGGCGGCTGACGGACCGCCGTCCACACCCGCCCGACCGTCCGCCGCCCCCGTTCTTCGAGGAGTCCCCCCGCCGTGAGCATGCCCCTGTACGCCTCACCCGAGCAGTTCATGCGGGACCGCTCCGAGTACGCCCGCAAGGGCATCGGGCGGGGGCGCAGTGTCGTGGTGACCACCTACTCCGGCGGGGTGCTGTTCGTCGCGGAGAACCACTCGCCGACGCTGCACAAGGTCAGCGAGATCTACGACCGCATCGGTTTCGCCGGGGTCGGCCGCTACAACGAGTTCGAGAACCTGCGGACCGCCGGGATCCGGCTCGCCGACGTCCGGGGTTTCTCCTACGACCGCAAGGACGTCACCGGCCGCTGGCTCGCCAACGCCTTCGCCCAGACCCTCGGATCCATCTTCTCCGAGCACCAGAAGCCGTTCGAGGTCGAGGTGTGCGTGGCCGAGGTGGCCACCGTCGAGGAGTCCGCGGACGAGCAGGGCCCCCGTGATCAGCTGTACCGCATCTCCTACGACGGGTCGATCGTCGACGAGTCGCGCTACGTGGTGATGGGTGGGGCGACCGAACCGGTGCTCACCTCCCTGAAAGCCTCCTTCGAGGCTGGATGGGACCTGCGGACGGCGCTCGCGGCCGCGGTCACCGCGCTGGGGACCACCGGGGAGAACCCGCCCCGCAGCCTGATCCCCGCCCAGCTCGAGGTCGCCGTCCTCGACCGGTCCCTGCCCGGCCGCACGTTCCGCCGGGTGGCGGGCACCGTCCTGCAGGAGCTGCTCGAGCCCGCTGCGACACCGGCCGGTCCTGCGCCGGTGGACCCACCCGCCGAGCCCGCCGAACCGACGGATCCGGTCGAGGCCGGGGCCGACATCCCGGTGGAGCCGACCGGCCCGGCCACCTGATCGCTCCGCCCGCCGCCGTCGTGCCCCGGTCCGTCCGGCGCCGGGGGAGCGGCGTTCCCCGGTCGGTCGGTTCCACCATCGCCGGGACCGGACATTCGTCACCGGCCCGAAACCTCCACGCTCCCGGCAGTGTCGGGCCCATCGGCTACCGTCGTCTGGTCGTGAGGTGCGGCGGCCGAGGGTCGTCGACCGTGTCTGCTTGTAGGGAGCTCGAGCGTTGATCACCCAGTGGGTGCTGCTCGTCGTCGGGTTCATCCTGATCGCCGGTACCGCCCTGTACGTGTCCGCCGAGTTCAGTCTGGTCACCGTGGACCGGGCGACGGTCGCCCGCCAGGCCGCCTCCGGGGACCGCGGGGCCAAGTCGCTCATGACCGGTCTGCGGTCGCTGTCCACGCAGCTGTCCGGGGCCCAGGTGGGGATCACCGTGACCACCCTGGCCCTGGGTTTCGTGATGGAGCCGTCCTTGGCCCAGCTGCTCAGCGGGCCGCTGGGCGCGTTGGGGCTGGACGAGGGCGTCGCGTCGTCGGTGTCGGTGATCATCGCCCTGGTCGTGGCGACCGTGCTGTCCATGGTCCTGGGTGAACTGGTACCCAAGAACATCGCCATCGCCGAGCCGCTGGAGACCGCGAAGCAGGTCATCACCCCGATGCGGGTGTCCACCACCCTCTTCCGGCCGCTGATCTGGGTGCTCAACGGCATCGCCAACGGCGTGCTCCGGGTGATCGGCATCGAGCCGCAGGAGGAACTCCGGTCCGCCCGTTCGTCGGTCGAGCTGCACTCGCTGGTCCGCCGGTCCGCCGCGCGCGGCACCCTGGAGGCGCCGACCGCCGGTCTGCTGGCCCGGTCCATCGCCTTCTCCGGCAAGACCGCGGCCGACGTGCTGACCCCGCGGCCGCGGGTGCGGTTCGTCAAGGCCTCGGACCCGGCCGGGGAGATCGTGGCCGCCGCCGTGGAGACCGGTCACTCGCGGTTCCCGGTGTCCGGGGAGGATTCCGACGACGTGGTCGGCCTCGTCCACCTCAAGCGGGCGGTGGCCATCCCGCCCGACGACCGGGACGGGGTGAGCGTGCGCCAGCTGATGGTGCCGGTCCCCGTGGTGCCCGAGTCGATCCCGCTGGACGACCTGCTCGACCAGCTGCGTGAGTTCGGCCTGCAGATGGCGGTGGTGGCCGACGAGTACGGCGGCACCGCCGGCATCCTCACGCTGGAGGACGTGGTCGAGGAGCTGGTCGGTGAGATCACCGACGAGCACGACCCCACGGCGGTGCGCGGCGAGCGGCGGAGCGACGGCACCTGGGCGTTGCCGGGCACCCTGCGCCCCGACGAGATCGAGGAGCTGACCGGGGTCAGCCTGCCCGAGTCGGGCGCGTACGAGACGGTGGCCGGTCTGCTGATCGCCCGCCTCGGCCGGATGCCGCAGAACGGGGACACCGTGGAGGTCTCGGCCACGATGGGCGCGGAGGCCCGCCTCGGCGCCCTGGCCGGTCAGGCCGACGACGAACCCGTGCCCGCCGAACCGGAGGAGGACCTGCCGCGTGCCGTCACCGTCCGGCTGACCGTGCACCGGCTGGCCCGCCGGCGCATCGAGACGGTGCAGCTGTCCGCCGTCCAGCGTGACGATCCGGCCGAGGACGGCCAGCGCCTCCAGGACGAGAGCAGCGCCCGATGATCACCAACTGGTTGTTGCTGCTGCTGGTCGTCGTGCTGCTCGGGGTCAGCGCCTTCTTCGTCGCCGCCGAGTTCTCCCTCATCGCCGCGCGGCGCAGTGTGATCGAGCCGCTGGCCGTGTCCAGCAAACGGGCCCGGGCCACGCTCAAGGCGATGGAGAACGTCTCGTTGATGATGGCGTGCGCGCAGTTCGGGATCACCCTGTGCGGCGTGCTGCTCGGCGCCCTCGGCGAGCCCGCGGTGGCCAGCCTGCTCGAGCCGGTGTTCCACGATCTCGGCGTGCCCGAGGGATGGCTGCACCCGGTCGCGCTGACCGTGGCGCTGCTGCTGGTGGTCTCCGCGCACGTGGCGCTGGGCGAGATGGTGCCCAAGAACATCGCCATCGCCGGGCCGGAGAAGACCGCGATGGCGCTGGCCCCGCCCCTGCAGGCGGTGGCGACCATGCTCGGGCCGATCATCCGGGTGCTCAACTTCGCGGCCAACGGCATCGTCCGGATGCTCGGTCGCGAGCCGAAGGACGAGGTGGCCTCCGCGTTCACCCGCGAGGAGGTCGCCGACCTGATCTCCGAGTCGCGGGCCGAGGGCCTGCTGGACGCCGACGAACACCAGCTCATCACCTCGGCGCTGGATCTGGACGTCGCCGAGGTGCGCACGGTGCTCGTCCCGGAGGACGCCGTCGTCACCCTCGCCGCAGGGGCCAGCCCCGCCGAGGTGGAGCGGGCCTGCCAGCGGACCGGCTTCTCCCGCTTCCCCATCCGGGAAGCCGATGGGCGACTCAGCGGCTACCTGCACATCCGGGACGTGGTCGGCCGTGACGACGACCGCGACGAGCCCATCCCGACCGAGAGGATCCGTCCGCTCCCGGTGGTCAGCGCGGACACCGACCTGCGGACGGCACTGGACACCATGCGGCGCCTCGGCGCGCACCTCGCCCAGGTCGTCGTCCCGGAGCGGGCCACGCCGGTGTCGACGGGGTCCTCGCCGATGACCCCCGGGGGTTCCGCCCCGACGGCCGCCCCGGCGGACGCGAGCGCACCGGAGTCGCACGAGCGCGGAGCGGGCCACGATCCGGCGGGTACCGAACCGGGTGATCTTCTCGGTGTCGTCATGCTCGAGGACGTGATCGAGACGCTGATCGGGGAGATCCGCGACGCGACCCGGCGCGGTCCCTGGACCGCGG
This sequence comes from Nakamurella flavida, assembly GCF_030811475.1. Taxonomy (NCBI): domain Bacteria; kingdom Bacillati; phylum Actinomycetota; class Actinomycetes; order Nakamurellales; family Nakamurellaceae; genus Nakamurella; species Nakamurella flavida. The sequence continues at coordinate 660,195 of NZ_JAUSQV010000001.1, read as the reverse complement.
CGGCCGGTCGCGACGCGGGCCGGGCATAGGCTCGACGGCATGCAGCGGCGGATCCTCGGGATCGAGACGGAGTTCGGCATCACCTGCACCTTCCACGGTCAGCGCAGGTTGAGCCCCGACGAGGTGGCGAGATACCTGTTCCGCCGGGTGGTGTCCTGGGGCCGTTCGTCGAACGTGTTCCTGCGCAACGGGTCCCGGCTCTACCTGGACGTGGGATCGCACCCGGAGTACGCGACGGCCGAGTGCGACGACCTGCCCACGCTGATCGCCCACGACAAGGCCGGCGAGCGGATCCTGCAGGACCTCGTGGTCGACGCGGAGGCCCGGCTGGCCGAGGAGGGCATCGGCGGTGACATCTACCTGTTCAAGAACAACACCGACTCCGCGGGCAACTCCTACGGCTGCCACGAGAACTTCCTCATCAGCCGGGGCGGCGAGTTCGCCAGGATCTCCGACGGACTCATCCCGTTCCTGGTCACCCGTCAGCTGATCGCCGGTGCCGGCAAGGTGCTGCAGTCCCCGCGCGGTGCCGCGTACTGCCTCTCGCAGCGCGCCGACCACATCTGGGAGGGCGTGTCCAGCGCCACCACCCGGTCCCGGCCGATCATCAACACCCGGGACGAGCCGCACGCCGACGCCGAGAAGTACCGCCGGCTGCACGTCATCGTCGGCGACTCCAACATGAGCGAGACGACGACGTTGCTCAAGGTGGGCAGCGCGGCCCTGGTGCTGGAGATGATCGAGGCGGGGGTGGGTCTGCGGGACTTCACCTTCGAGAACCCGATCCGCGCCATCCGCGAGATCTCCCACGACATCACCGGTCGCAAACCCGTCCGGTTGGCCGGTGGCGGGGAGATCTCCGCCCTGGACGCCCAGACCGAGTACTACGCCAAGGCCGCCGAGTACGTGGCCAAGCGGGGGACCGACCCGGTCAGCGAGCGGGTGCTGGACCTATGGCGGCGGACCCTGGAGGCCGTGCAGACCGGCGACTTCTCCACGGTGGACACCGAGATCGACTGGGTCATCAAGAAGAAGCTGATCGACGGCTACATGGCCAAGAACGGCCTCGACCTGGCCAGCCCCCGGGTGGCCCAGATCGACCTGACCTACCACGACGTCCGCCCCGGTCGCGGCCTGCACTCCCTGCTGGTTGCCCGGGGCCGGGCGGCCCGGGTGGTCACCGATGCGCAGATCGACGAGGCGGTGACCCTGCCGCCGCAGACGACCCGGGCGCGGTTGCGCGGCGAGTTCGTCGCCGCGGCCCAGGACGCGGGACGCGACTACACCGTCGACTGGGTCCACCTCAAGCTCAACGACCAGGCCCAGCGGACCGTCCTGCTCAAGGATCCGTTCCGCAACAACGACGAGCGGGTGCAGAAGCTCATCGAATCCATGTGACCGGTCGGCCGCGCCCGGCCGCTGCCTGGCGTCCCCGGCCGCGGGCGGCGGGCCGGGTTTCAGGCGACGCGCGACGGCGTGCCGAAGCGCGTCCGGACACCCGGCGTCCAGAGCGGCCGCAACGTGGGCTCACCGGCGACAGGGAAACCGGCGGCGGTGCCCAGATCGTCGGACAGGTGCAGCAGCCTCGCTTCGTGCAACGGCCAGGCCTCGTGCTCGTTCGGCGTCCAGATCGTCCGTCCGCCCAGGCTGCTGTGCATGCCCCAGCGCAGGGTCAGGAACTCCTCGGTGGCCGTCGGCTCCACGGGACCGCCGACCTCCAGCACGATCTCGCTGCGGGCACCCGGCCCCGGCCAGCGACGGTGCGTGCGGTAGGTGTGCACCCGGCCCAGCGTCTCCGCCGTCATCGACGACCACAGGTACGGGATGCGGATGCCGAACCGGGCGAGCAGGACGATGGCCAACCGGCTCGCGTCCAGCGACCGGAAGACCACCCCGTGCCGTCCCGCGGCGTCGACGGAGTAGAGCCGGATGTTGGTCTCCAGGAAGGACCCGAAGAAGGGGGCCGGCACCCGGCCCAGCCCGGCGCGGTGCATCTCGAACGGGATCAGCCCGACGAACGTGCGGCCGTCGGCATCCAGGTCCGGCTCGGTCCCCCGGGGCAGGTGCGGCGCCACATCGGCCGGGTCGACGGCCCAGTGCAGGAAGGCCAGGTTCAGCCAGCGCTGATCGGAGAGCACCGGACCGGCCAGGGCAGGAGCGTTCCGCGGGGGAGGGGTCACCTCTCGATCATCCGCGTGCGACCGTGCGGTCCGGTCGGACCGGGACGCAGGTCACCCGCGGGGGGACGACGTGGCGTGGGTGCCGTCGTCCGTGCCGGAGGTCAGCGGCGTGCCGCACCGCCGGCCGGGCCCGCGTCCGGGTCGACCCTGCTGCCGTCCACGACGACCCCGTCGATGACCTGGCCCTCGACGACATCGGCGTCGATCACCTCGCCGTGGACCCGGCGCAGCCCGGTCGACCGGGCCCCGTCCGCGAACGCACCGGTCGGAACCTGCCCCACGCCGAGCACGCGGATCACGCCGACCCGGGCGTCCGGCCCCGCGGCGGGACCGTCCACGATCACACCGCCGTCGACGACCGGACCACCGCCGGGAACGCCGAGCGCGACGGCCCGGGCCTGCGCGGCGCGCACCAGCCGACGCCGGATCAGCTTGCGGGTGGGCGGCAGGATCAGCGCGAGACCGACGAGGTCACCGATGAAGCCGGGCAGCACCATCAGCATGGCGCCGCCACCGATCAGCAGACCGTCCGTCACCTCGTTCTGCGGCTGGCGGCGTTCGCGCACCGCACGGGTCAGATCGGTCAGCGCCCGGGCGCCCTGGGTGCGGGCCAGCCAGATGCCCAGGGCCGAGGTGGCGAGCACCAGCAGCAGGGTCCAGCCGGCGCCGATCAGGGAACCCACGCCCAGCAGGACGACCAGCTCGAGGATGACGAACAGTGCGATGGCAGCCATGCCTGGTGAACGTCGGGGGACGCCCCGGTGATCCCGGTCGGAGCTGTGAGTCCGATGAGCCTGCCGCGACCGGCGCGGGACGGACGGATCGATCCGGGCCCCGGCCTGTCGGGGCGCCGGATGCGAACACGCGTGCGGAGATGTGACAGGCTTGCCCGGTGGCGACGGCGAAGGCGGAACGACTGCTCAACCTGGTCATCGCCCTGGTCAACTCACCGCGGTACCGGTCCGTGTCCTGGATCCGGGACAAGGTGGCCGGCTACGCCGACGCGACCAGCGACGAGGCCTTCTTCCGGATGTTCGAACGGGACAAGCAGGAACTGCGCGAGCTGGGCATCCCCCTGCAGACCCCGCCCGGTACGGACGACGGGTACCGGATCGCGGCCGTGGACTTCACGCTTCCCCAGCTCAGCTTCACCCCCGCCGAGGCCGCTGCGCTCGCGCTGGCCGGCCGGTTGTGGGAGACCACCGTGCTCGGCGAGGCGGGATCGGGCGCGCTGCGCAAGATCCGGGACGCGGCCGGCCCCGGCACCCCGACCGACACCGTCGGCACGGACGTCGAGGCATCCGCGGCCGATCTCCTGCAGCCCCGGGTGCGCACCTCCGACCCGGCGTTCACCCCGCTCTACGCCGCCGTCCGCGCCGGCAAGGCCGTGTCCTTCGCCTACCGCAAGGAGGTCGGCGGACCCACCGAACCCCGTGCTCTCGAACCGTGGGGGCTCGTGTCGTTCCGGGGTCGCTGGTACGTCATCGGACGGGACCGCGGACGCGGGGAACGCCGCACCTTCCGGCTGTCCCGCATCGTCGGGCCGGTCAAGGCGGTGGGCCGGGCGGGTGCCGTGCAGGCGCCGGCCGGGGTCGACCTGCTCGCCGAGGTCGCGGCCAGCGTGGAGCGACCGTCCGCCCGGACCGGCACCGTCCGCATCCGGTCCGGCCGGGCCGCCGGACTCCGCCGGTCCGCGCTGAACCAGCTGGAGACCCCGGCGGGTGCCACGCCGGGTACGGACGACTGGGACGTCGTCGAGATCCCGGTGGGTCACCTGTGGGACACCGCGCGGATGATCGCCGGGCACGGGCCGGACGTGGTCGTGCTGACCCCGCCGGACCTGGCCGACGCCGTGGTGCGGCTGTTGTCCGGGCTGGCCACCCCGGTGGCCGCGGGGCGGGGAGACGGACATGAGTGAGACCGCGACCGGGCGACTGGCCCGGATGCTGGCGATGGTCCCGTACATCTCCCGGCGCCCCGGGGTGGCGCTGGCCGACCTGGCCGCCGAGTTCGGGGTGAGCACCGCCCAGGTCGGCGCCGACCTGGATCTGCTCATGGTGTGCGGGCTGCCCGGCTACTACCCGGACGACCTCATCGACGTGGTGCTCGACGAGGAGGGCGGCACCGTCGCCATCGCCTTCGACGCCGGCATCGAACGGCCGGTCCGGTTGACCGCCGACGAGGCCGTCGCGCTCACCGTGGCGCTGCGGGCCCTGGCCGAGCTCCCCGGCCTGGTGGATGCCTCGGCGGTGCTGTCCGCCCTGGCCAAGCTGGAGGGTGCGGGCGCCGCCGGTCTGGAGGGTGCCGGGGTGCGGGTCGCCGCGGCCGACGCCGCCCCCGCGCTGGGCACCGTTCGGCAGGGGGTGAGCGAACGGCGCCGCATGGAGATGCGGTACTACACCGCCTCCCGCGACCAGGTCACCGACCGCACCGTGGACCCGATCCGGTTGCTGGTCACCGATGGGCACAGCTACCTCGAGGCGTACTGCCACCTCGCGGCGTCCGTCCGGTTCTTCCGGGTCGACCGCATCGACGCGGTCCGCCTGCTCGACGAACCCGCCCAGGCCCCGCTCTGGGTCGACTCGGACGTGCCCGACCGGGTGTTCCACCCCGACCCGCACGTCGAGCCGGTGACCCTGGCCCTGGGGGCGAGCGCCCGGTGGATCGCCGAGTACTACCCGGTGGAGGACCCGCTCCCGGACGACCCCGACGAGGCCACCCCGGAGCGGTCCGGCTCGTCCGCGGCCACCGGCGGTGACGCGGTGCACGTGCGGATCCGGGCGGGCGAGGACTGGCTGGTCCGCCTGGTGCTGTCCCAGGGCGGTGCCGCGTCCTTCGTCGACCGTCCCGACCTGGACGCCGCGGTGCGCGACCGCGCCACCGAGGCGCTGCTCGCCTACCGGGTCTGAGCCGGATCCGTGCCGCCGCCGGTGTGCCCCCCGCGGTGATCCCGTCGTTCACCTCCGTGGTCGGGACCGGCCCGTAGGATCGGCCGGGCCGGACGGTCACGACCGGCGGACGACCGGCAGGGGCGAACGCCCCGGCCGGCCCGATCGCGAGGAGTGCACACCGTGAAGCTGCCCCGGCTTCCCCTGCCCGGTCGCCGACCGCCGCGGGAGCTCTCCGACGGCACGATGTCCCTGATGGAGCATCTCTACGAGCTCCGCCGGCGACTCTTCTTCGCCGTGCTCGGGCTGCTGCTGGGCGGCATCGTCGGCTTCATCTGGTACTCCGTGACCATCCCGCCCATCCCCACCCTGGGCGACATCATGATCGGCCCCTACTGCGCCGTCCCGTCCCAGTACCGCGCCGATCTCACCGCCGGCGGCGACACCTGCCAGCTGCTCGCCACCGGCCCGTTCAGCATCCTGCAGGTCCGCCTCAAGGCCGCGCTGCTGGCCGGGGCGGTCATCTCCTGCCCGGTGTGGCTCTACCAGCTGTGGGCGTTCGTCAGCCCGGCGCTGTACTCCAAGGAGCGCCGGTTCGCCGTCACCTTCGTGTGCACCGCGGCCGTCCTGTTCGCCGGCGGCGCCGTGCTGGCCTACATCGTCATCCGGGAGGGACTGGTCGTCCTGCTCGGCATGGGCGGGGACACCGCCGTGGCCGCGCTGGAACCCGACAAGTACTTCTCGTTCCTCATCGCCATGCTGTTGATCTTCGGTGTGTCCTTCGAGCTGCCGCTGATCCTGATCATGCTGAACTTCGCCGGTGCGTTGCCGGGCGCGAAGCTGGGCCAGGCCCGTCGGTACGCGATGTTCGGGCTGGTCGTCTTCGCCGGGCTCGTCGTCCCGGGCAACGACCCGATCACCATGCTCGCCCTGGCCGTGTCGCTGTGCGTGCTCTACGAGGTCGCCGTACAGGTGTCGAAGGTCCACGACCGCCGCAAGGAGCGGAAACTCGTCGCGGCCGGCATGGGCGAACTGGACGACGACAAGGCCTCGGCCCTGCCCGGAGCCACCGAGGCCGTCGGTGGGGTCGCCCCGGTCGCCGCGCCGTCCCCGATCGTCCGGCCCTCCGCCGTCACCCCCACCGCCCAGCCCCCGGCCACCCCACCGCCGGTGACGCAGACCGGGGTGCCGCAGACCGGGGTGACCCAGCCGCCTCCGCCGCCGGTCCCGCCGGCCGGCCCCGTGCGCCCCGACGACCTGGGCGACGCGACCTGATCCCGGAGTCCCGCCCGGGCGACCCGACCTCCGGGGGCCCGGCCGGGCGGTGTGCAACGCTGGAAGGGTGACACACGGCAGTGGGAACGGCGGAACCGGGCACGGCGACGAGGGCCGGCGGCGGGTACGGACCCGGGTGCCGAGCCGGCCGGCGGTCGATCGCGCGGACGCCCCCGAGGACGACGACGCCCCCCTGTCGCCGGCCGACCGGTTCGCCCGGTCCCGTGACCAGGCCGCGCACCCGCACTTCACCGAGTTCGCCGCCACCCGGCCGTTCGCGCTCGATCCGTTCCAGATCGAGGCGTGCCGCGCGCTGGAGCAGGGCCGAGGTGTGCTGGTCTGCGCGCCGACCGGCGCGGGCAAGACGGTGGTCGGCGAGTTCGCCGTCCACCGGGCACTGGCCATCGGTGGGAAGTGCTTCTACACCACCCCGATCAAGGCGCTCTCGAACCAGAAGTACGCCGACCTGGTCGCCCAGTACGGCCCGGCCCAGGTCGGATTGCTGACCGGGGACACCTCGATCAACTCGCACGCGCCCGTGGTCGTGATGACCACCGAGGTGCTGCGCAACATGCTGTACGCCGACTCCGCGGACCTGCACGGGCTGACCGCCGTGGTGATGGACGAGATCCACTACCTGGCCGACAAGTTCCGCGGGGCGGTGTGGGAGGAGGTCATCCTCCATCTGGACGAGGGGGTCCAGGTCGTCGGGCTGTCGGCCACCGTGTCCAACGCCGAGGAGTTCGGCGCCTGGCTGCAGGCCGTGCGCGGCCACACCACGGTCGTCGTCGACGAGATCCGGCCGGTGCCGCTGTGGCAGCACATGATGGTGGGCCGTCGCATGTTCGATCTGTTCACCGGGACGGGGGCGGACGGTCCGGCCGACAGCGAGCCGGGCACCCAGCACACCCGCATCGACCCGACCCTGGCCCGCGCGGTGGCCGACGCCGAAGCCCTCGCCGGACGGTCGGGCTTCCGCGGCGGCCAGCGGGGGCAGCGCGGCGCCGCACCGTCCGGCGGCGGCCCGCGGTGGCGCCCGCCGGCCCGCACCGACGTCATCGAACGGTTGGACGGGGCCGGGCTGCTGCCCGCGATCACCTTCATCTTCTCGCGCGCGGGATGCGATGCGGCGGTCACCCAGTGCGTCCGGTCCGGCATGCGGCTGACCACCGAGTCCGAGCGCGAGACGATCCGGCAGGTCGTCGACCGGCGCACGGCCGACCTGCCCGAGGGCGATCTGGCCGTCCTGGGGTATTGGGAGTGGCGGGAGGCCCTGGAGCGGGGCATCGCCGCCCACCACGCCGGGATGCTGCCCGCGTTCAAGGAGACCGTGGAGGAACTCTTCGTCGCCGGGTTGGTCAAGGCCGTGTTCGCCACCGAGACGCTGGCCCTGGGCATCAACATGCCCGCCCGCACCGTCGTGCTGGAGAAGCTGGTCAAGTACAACGGCGAGGGGCACGTCGACCTGACGCCGGGGGAGTACACCCAGCTCACCGGCCGGGCCGGTCGTCGCGGTATCGACGTCGAGGGTCACGCCGTCGTCGTCTGGTCACCCGGGATCGACCCACGGGCGGTGGCCGGTCTGGCCTCCAAGCGCACCTACCCGCTGCGCAGCTCGTTCCGACCCAGCTACAACATGGCCGTCAATCTCGTCCACCGGATGGGCCGGGAGGCGGCGAAGGATCTCCTGGAGCAGTCGTTCGCCCAGTTCCAGGCGGACGCCGGGGTGGTCAGCCTGGCCCGGCAGGTGCGCCGCAACGCCGACGCCGTGGAGTCCTACGCCGAGAAGATGGTGTGCCACCTCGGCGACACCGCCGAGTACCTGGGTCTGCTCGAGCAGCTGGCCGGCACCGAGAAGTCCCTGGCTCGGGCCGGTGCGACCGGCCGACGCGACGAGACGACCCGCGACCTCGGCCTGCTGCGGCGCGGGGACGTGGTGTCCGTCCCGACCGGACGCCGGGCCGGACTGGCCGTGGTGCTGGATCCCGGCGTCTCCCACGACGGGACCGCCCGCCCGCTCGTCTGCACGGCCGGCCGATGGGCCGGACGGCTGTCCACTGCGGACTTCCGCGGTCCGGTGCCGTCCCTGGGTCGGCTCAAGCTGGGCAAGTTCACCGACCACAAGTCGGCCGGGGTGCGCCGTGACCTGGCCGCGGCCATCGCCGCGTCGGGCATCCGCCCGCCGACCCGACCGCAGCGACCGACCGCAGTCGAGGACGCCGACGTGGTCATGCTGCGTCGCACGGTGCGGGCGCACCCGGTGCACGGCTGCGCGGACCGCGAGCAGCATCTGCAGTGGGCGCGGCGATGGTCCCGGATGCGACACGAGAACACCGCGCTGGACGCCCGGGTGCACACCGCCCGGGGGTCGCTGGGCAAGGCGCTGGAGCAGATCCTGGCTCTGCTGGAGAGCCGCGGGTACGTCCGGGGCGACCAGGTGACGCCGGCGGGCACCATGCTCTCCCGGATCTGGTCGGAGAGCGATCTGGTGGTGGCCGAGTGCCTCCGGCAGGGCATCTGGACCGGGCTGGAACCGGCCGATCTGGCCTCCGTGGTGTCGGTGCTGGTGTACGAGGCGCGTCGGGAGGGGGCGCCGATGCGAGCCCCCGGCGGCGCGACGGCCGCACCCATCGAGGCCACTCACCGGGTGTGGACGGAGATCGTCAGGCAGGAGGGCGAGCACCGTCTGCCGCCGACCCGGGAACCCGACCCCGGCTTCGCCGGTGCCGTCGGGGCGTGGGCCCGGGGCAGCTCGTTGGCCGAGGCGCTCACCGTGGCCATCGCCGGCGGCGCCGAACTGTCCGCGGGTGACTTCGTCCGGTGGTGCCGGCAGGTCATCGACCTGCTCGACCAGCTCTCCGGGGTGGCGCCCGCGCCGCTGGACACCGTTGCGCGGACGGCCGTGGCGGCGCTCCGCCGCGGCGTGGTCTCGGTCGGGGCCGTCTGATCCCGGCTCCCGTCCGGGTGACGACGTGTCGCGCACCGCACCCGTTCCCCGGCAGCACACCCGGCCCGTGGTTGGATCGGGCCAGCGACGTCGGCCCGTCCGACCCCAGCCAGGAGGCGCCATGAGCACGCCGTACGGACCCCCCGCAGGTGACCGGAGCGGACGCGAGCCGTCCCCGGAGGACCAGCAGTGGTCGGCCCCGGCCACCGGGTCCGGTGACCGTCCGACCGCGGAACAACCGGTGGCCTCGTCGGGTGACGGCGAGCGTCGGCCGGACGGCGCGGCGGGGGACGCGCAGCCCGGGTACGGGCAGGGGGCGTACGGGCAGCAGGGTCACGGGCAGCAGGACGACGGCGGGCAGGGGTCGCGGCAGCCGGATCCGGCGACCACCGCGTACGCCCCGCCGGGGGACCAGCAGGGCTGGAGTCAGGGGTACACCCAGGCGTACGGCGCACCGACAGGATCGCAGTCCGGCACCCCCGAGCAGCCCGGTCCGGTCCAGCCCGGTGCCTACGGGGAGCCCGGCTCCTACCAGCCTGGTGCCTATCAGCCCGGCGCCTACCAGCCGGGTGCCTATGGTCAGCCCGGTGCCTACGGTCAGCCCGGTGCCTACGGTCAGCCCGGTGCCTACCAGCCGGGTGCCTACGGGCAGCCGGGCGCGTACCAGCCGGGCGCCTACGGGCAGCCCGGCGCCCCCCAGCCCGGCACGTACGGCCAGCCGGCCCCCGGTGGGTACGGCCAGCCTGCCGCCGGTGCGTACGGCCAGCCGGGGTACGCCCCCGCTGCGGTCGCCGCGCCGCCGAAGAAGCAGACCGGGCTGATCATCGGCGTCGTGTCGGCCGTGGTGGTGCTGGCGCTGGTCGCGATCGGGCTGTTCGTCTGGCCGGGTCCGCTGAGCTCCAAGGTCTTCGACTCGACCCAGGTGGCCCGCGGGGTGGAGAAGATCCTCACCGATCCCGCCCCCGGCGGCTACGCCCTCCCGGCCATCTCGGGTGCGTCCTGCCCGGCGGGCCAGGAGGTCCGGCAGGGCGCGTCGTTCGACTGCTCGGTGCAGCAGGACGGTGAGACCAAGCGGGTGCGGATCACCGTTCTCGACGGCGACGGCCGGTACGAGGTCAGCCCGCCGCAGTGACGCCCGCGGCGGCCCGGTGGGGCCCCGCCGCTCGGATCACCGTTGCAGAGCGGCGATCTCGTCCAGCAGTCGCTTGACCGGGTTGCCGATGCCCCACTGCTCGACCAGGTCGATCAACGCCTGGGGATGCGCCGGCTCCGTCGGGAGCGTGCCGTCACCGGCCGGGTCCACGGTGATCGCGGCGTCGGTGCGGACGGCGACCACCCGCGGCGCCACGGTCAGGTAGTCCCGGGCGGCGGCCAGCTTGGCCCGCGGCCCGGCGCCGAGCCCGGACGTCGGATCGTCCACCGCGGCGAGGATCTCCGGCACCCCGCCGTATGCCCGGACCAGGGACGCGGCGGTCTTGTCGCCGACTCCCGGGACCCCGGGGAGTCCGTCGGACGGGTCTCCGCGCAGGGCGGCGAAGGCGGGGTAGTGCCCCGGCGGGATGTCGTACTTCTCGGCGACGCTCTGCGCGGTGTGTACGACGACCTTGCTCATCCCGGCGCCGATGTACCGCACCCGGACCTCGGGCGGACCGGGCCGGGCCACCTGGAACAGGTCCCGGTCGCCGGTGACGACCTCCACCTCGTCCCGGGTCTCGGTGGCGGCCAGAGTGCCGATGACGTCGTCGGCCTCGCACTCCAGTGCACCGGCGATGGTGATGCCGATGGCCGCCAGCACCTCCAGCAGCACGGGCACCTGGGGCCCGAGCAGATCGGGCACCTCCTCGATGCGGTCCGGCTCGGGGTGCAGACCGCCCACCGAGAGATCCAGCGGCGCCACGTTCCCCGTGTTCGCCGGCGTGGCCCCGGCGACCCGGTGCGTCTTGTAGCTGGGCACCAGGTCGACCCGCCACTGCGGCCGCCAGTCCAGGTCCAGGCACGCGATGACCCGCGTCGGCTGCCCGTCGTGCAGGACGCGGCGGACGATCTCCAGCGTCCCGCGGACCGCGTTGACCGGCCGACCATCGGGCGCGGTGACCGACGCGGGGGAGGAGTGGAAGGCCCGGAAGTAGATGCCGGCCAGGTCCAGCAGCTGCAGCATGTCCCGGGACGCTACCCGCCGGGCCCGACACGGCTCCGCGTGGCGGGTGGGTGCCGGGTGGGGTGGGACCGGGCCGGATGTCGGGGGCTGCCGGTTACTCTCCCGGTCATGACGACCTCAGCAGCCGCCCCCGCCGACCTGACGGAGCTGTACGCCGACCGGATCCGGCAGCTGTCGGGGCAGGCCAGGAGGGCCGGGGCGGACGTGGTGCTGATCTCGCCCGGACCGGACCTGGCGTACTTCCTCGGGCATTCGGTGTCCTCCCACGAGCGGTTGACCTGCCTGGTGGTCCCGGCCGACGGGGCGGCCGCCCTCCTCGTCCCCACCCTGGAACGGCCGGGTTGGGCCGGCACCCCCGCCGAGCAGCTCGGCCTGACCATCGCCACCTGGACGGACGGCGAGGACCCGTACCGCGCCCTGGCCGGTCTGCTGCCCGCCGACGCCCGGGTCCTGGCGGTCGATTACCACATGCCCGCGGTGCACGCCCTGAACACCCGGGCCGCCGTGCCGGGCTCCGAGCTCACCCTCGCCGGGGAGGCGATCGGGCAGATCCGGATGCGCAAGTCCGCGGCCGAGATCGAGGCCCTGGCCGCGGCGGGCGCGGCCATCGACCGCACCCACGCCCGCGTCGGGGAGTTCCTGCGGGCCGGCCGCAGCGAGAACGAGGTCGCGCAGGACATCGCCGCGGACATCGTGGCCCAGGGTCACGCCCGCCCCGACTTCGTCATCGTCGGGTCCGGCCCCAACGGCGCCAGCCCGCACCACATGGCCTCCGACCGGGTGATCGAACCGGGCGACGCCGTGGTGGTGGACATCGGTGGTCCGATGCCGTCCGGCTACTTCTCCGACTGCACCCGCACCTACCTGGTCGCCGGCGATGGGCCGGCCGACCCGGACTTCCCTGCCGTGTACGAGATCGTCCGCCGGGCGCAGGCCGCCGGGGTGGCCGCCGTCCGGCCCGGGGTGCCGGCCCAGGAGATCGACCGCGCCTCCCGGCAGGTCATCGTGGACGCCGGGTACGGCGAGTTCTTCATCACCCGGACCGGCCACGGCATCGGGCTCGAGGTCCACGAGCATCCGTACATGGTCGAGGGCAACGAGACGACACTCGAGGCGGGCATGGCGTTCTCGGTGGAACCGGGCATCTACCTGCCGGGTCGGTTCGGGGTCCGCATCGAGGACATCGTGGTCGTCGGGGACGACGGCCCGCTGCTGATGAACAACGCACCCACCGCCCTCGTCACCGTCGGCTGACCCCCGCCCCGGCAGTCACCCACACCACCCGCATCCGACGTCCCGCGCAGAACAGGAGCCACCCGTGCTGGAGGAGATCGACGCCCGCATCGCGGCCGTGCTGGCCGCCGACGGTCGGTGCAGCTTCACCGATCTCGCCGAACGGGTGGGGCTGAGCGTCTCCGCGGTGCACCAACGGGTGCGCCGCCTGGAGAAGCGCGGGGTGATCCGCAGCTATGCGGCGTTGATCGACGGGGATCAGATCGGCCTGCCGCTCACCGCCTTCGTCTCGCTGACCCCCATCGACCCGGCCGCCCCCGACGACTACCCGTTGGCCCTGGCCACCATCGAGGAGATCGAGTCGTGCCACTCGGTCGCGGGGGTGGAGAGTTACATCATCAAGGTCCGGGTGGCCTCGCCGTCGGCGCTGGAGGCGTTGCTCGCCCGCATCCGGGCGGTGGCCGCGGTGTCCACCCGCACCACCGTGGTGCTGTCCACGCCCTTCGAGCACCGGCCGCTGCTGGCCGCGGTGGCGGCGCAGCCCGGAACAGCTCCCCCCGTGCCGGACTGACCAAGGGATCCGTGGGGGCGCTCCGCCGACCGTTGTCCGACCCCTGTGATGGGATCGGCGGATGACCGAACCAGCGTGGACGTATCCGACCGCCGACCGCGACGACACCGTCGAGGTGCTGCACGGAACGTCGGTCCCCGATCCCTACCGGTACCTGGAGGACCCGGACGCGGACCGCACCCGGGCGTTCGTCACCGCCCAGAACGCCGTCAGCGAGCCCTATCTCGCCGGACTCGAGGCTCGGGCACCGTTCCTGGCCTCGACCACCGACCTGCTCACCGCGGCCCATGCCGGCACACCGTGGGAACGCGGCGGGCGGTACTTCCGGTTGGCCAACCCCGGGGAGCTCGACCAGGACCAACTGCTCGTCGGTGATTCCCTGGACCAGCTGCTGACCGCCCCCCGGGTGCTGCTGGACCCCAACACCTTCTCGGCGGACGGAACGACGGCGCTGACCGCGGCCCGGGTCAGCCCGGACGGTGCCCTGCTCGCCTACGGCCTGTCCGAGGCCGGGTCGGACTGGCGCACCGTCGCCGTGCGCGACATCGCCACCGGTGCCGACCTGCCCGACCGCCTCGACTGGACGAAGTGGGTCGCGCCCACCTGGCTGCCGGACTCGTCAGGGTTCCTGTACTGGCGCTACCCGGCGCCGGGCAGCTCGACGCGCACCGCCACGGAGCCCGGGATCGACACCGCGCCCGAGACCGACACCGCGCTCGACGCCGACGCGCTGACCGACGCGATGGGGGCGGGTGAGCTCGTCCTGCACCGCCTGGGCACCGACCCGGCCGACGACGAGGTGCTCTGGACCCCGGCGGAACGCGACTGGATGGTCGACCCGTGGGTCAGTCCGGACGGCACCCTGCTGGTCCTCACCGCGAGCCCTGGCACCGACTCCCGCAGCACGGTCGAGGTCCGCCGGATCTCCGCCGACGGCGGACTGGGTCCGGTGATGACCGTGGTCGGCGAACTCACCGATGCCCAGACCGTGGTGCACGCCGAGACCGGACCGGACGGGGCGGTGCTGTACCTGCGCACCGAACGCGACGCCCCCCGGGGACGCCTCGTCGCCGTCGACCCGGACGCCCCGGAGGCGCCCTGGCGGGAGATCGTCCCGCAGCACGCGACGGATGTCCTGGTCGACGCCGATCCCGCTGCCGACACGTTCGTCCTCGTCTGGTCACGAGATGCCGCCCACCACCTGGAGATCCGGGACCGGGAAGGTTCCTTGCGGTCGGCGCTCGAGCTACCCGGGGACCAGGGCCCGGTGTCGGTCACCGCGGTCAACACCCGCGCGGCCGGCACCGAGGTGTTCCTCGGCGTCACCTCCTTCACCCGGGAGGGCACCGCGCATCGCCTGGACCTCACCACGGGGCAGGTGCGTGAACTGCCGGCCCCGGCCGGGCGGCGGGCGCCGGAGCTGCCGGCCACCCGGTCCGAGCGGGTGTCCGCGCCCTCGGCGGACGGCACCCCGGTGCCGATGACCCTGCTCGCCCGGGCCGACCTGCCCGCCGGGCCGCGGCCGACCCTGCTCTACGGGTACGGCGGCTTCGACGTGCCGATCCTGCCGTCGTTCTCCGCCCTGTTCGCGTCCTGGGTGGCGGCCGGCGGTGTGCTGGCCGTGGCCAATCTCCGCGGTGGCGGTGAGTTCGGCGCCGCCTGGCACGAGGCCGGCATGGGGGTGCACAAGCAGCGGGTGTTCGACGACGTCATCGGCTGCGCCGAGCACCTGATCGCCACCGGGGTGACCACCGCCGGGCAGCTGGCCGTGCACGGGCGGTCCAACGGCGGCCTGCTGGTCGGTGCGGCGATGACCCAGCGGCCGGAGCTCTTCGCCGCGGCCCTGCCCACCGTGGGCGTGCTGGACATGCTGCGCTTCCACCGGTTCACCATCGGCTGGGCCTGGACGAGCGAGTACGGCGACCCGGACGACCCGGCCCTGTTCCCGGCGCTGCTGGCCTATTCGCCGCTGCACCGGCTGATCCCGGGCACGGCCTACCCGCCCACCCTGATCAACACCGGTGACCACGACGACCGCGTGGTGCCCGCGCACTCGCTGAAGTTCGGGGCCGAGCTGCAGCGGTGCCAGGCCGGTCCGGGCCCGGTGCTGCTGCGGGTGGACACGCGGGCCGGCCACGGCATGGGCAAACCCGCCCGGGCCCGTGCCGCGGAGTACGCCGACCAGTTGTCCTTCGCCGCCGAGCACACCGGTCTGGTCCCGGACACGGCCTCCTGAGCTCGGCCGGGAAGACACGGGGGAGTCAGGTGGTTAGCTAGGAGAAGAATCGTCGGCCGTCCGCCGCGGTCCGGAGAGGTCCTCAGATGGTCGGCACCACATCCCGTGCGTCCCGCTCGACCGGGGCGGCCGGTGTGGGCTTCCGCTCCGACCGCGGGCCGGTGCTGATCTCGTTGATGCTGTCCAGCTCGCTCATCGCGCTGGACGCGACCATCCTGGCCACCGCGGTGCCCTCGGTCGTCGCGGACCTGGGCGGGTTCTCCCAGGTCCCTGGCTCTTCTCGGTCTACCTGCTGGCCCAGGCGGTCTCCACACCGATCTTCGGCAAGCTCGCGGACACCTTCGGCCGCAAGCCGGTCATGATGGTCGGCATCGGGCTGTTCCTGATCGGGTCGATCCTGTGCGGCTTCGCCTGGAGCATGCCGGCCCTCATCGCGTTCCGCGCCGTCCAGGGGCTGGGCGCCGGTGCGGTGCAGCCGATGGGGCTCACCATCGTCGGGGACATCTACACCGTGGCCGAGCGGGCCAAGGTGCAGGGCTACCTGGCCAGCGTGTGGGGCATCTCCTCGGTCGTCGGGCCGGCGCTGGGCGGTGTGTTCTCCGAGTACGTCAGCTGGCGGTGGATCTTCTTCGTCAACATCCCGCTCTGCCTGATCGCCGGCTGGATGCTGCTGCGGCACCTGCACGAGAACGTCACCCGGCAGCGCCGCACCATCGACTACACCGGGGCCGTCCTGCTGACGGCCGGCTGCTCGGCCGTGCTGCTCGGTCTGCTCGAGGGCGGGGTGGCCTGGGCCTGGACCTCGCCGCTGGGTATCGGTGTGCCGGTCGGGGGCGTGCTCCTGCTGGCGGTGTTCGTGGCGGTGGAGCGACGGGCGCAGGACCCGATCCTGCCGCTGTGGATCCTGCGCCGCCGCGTCCTGGTGGCCAGCACGCTGACCTCGTTGGTGGTGGGGGCGGTCGTCCTCGGCTTGACCACGTACATCCCGACGTTCGGCCAGTTCGTGCTCGGCGCCGGACCGCTGGCCGCCGGATTCGCTCTGGCCACCCTGACCATCGGGTGGCCGATCGCCGCCGCCCTGTCCGGCCGGCTCTACCTGCGGGTGGGTTTCGGGTGGACGGCCGTCATCGGCGCCGTCATCGCCCTGGTCGGCACCCTGCTCATCCTGTCCCTGGACGGGTCGCTCTGGCAGATCGCGCTGGGCTGCTTCGTGGTCGGCGCCGGGCTCGGACTGGTCGCCAGCCCGTCCCTGGTCGCCGCGCAGTCCAGCGTGGGCTGGTTGCAGCGCGGGGTCGTCACCGGGACGAATGTGTTCGCCCGGTCCATCGGCAGCGCCGTCGGGGTGGCCGCCTTCGGTGCCATCGCCAACGCCACCCTGGGCGCGAGCGACGACGCGGGCGGTCGACCCCCGGCCGCTCTGGTCGCCGGCGCCTCGCACCAGGTCTTCCTGGCCGTGGCGATCCTGGCCGCCGTGATGGTGGCGACCGTCCTGCTGCTGCCCCGGGGGCGCTCGGCCCTGCAGGACGAGGTCGTCGAACAACCCACCGGGCAGCAGTCCAGCACGCGGCGGTCCGGCACGCAGCAGTCCGGCGAGCAGCGACCCACCCAGCAGCGACCCACCGAGCAGCCGACCACGGCGGTCGACCTGTCGGCCGACGCCCGGCGCTGACCGATCAGCTGCCGGCGGCCCGTCGCATCCCGGGGGCCTGCCGGTAGACCAGTTCGACCAGCAGGGCGCCGCCCGCACCCACCAGCAGCGACTGCCCGAGCAGCGGCAGGGGAGCGCTGAACTCGAAGAAGCGCTGGCCGATCGGCAGGACGAAGGCCAGCACGGCCACCCCGACCATCGTGCCGACCAGTGCCACCTTCCACGGGCGGAACGGGCGGGCGAGCACGACCAGGATCCAGAACGCGGTGCACAGCAGGCTGATGGTGGCCGCCGTGCTCGGCTGCCAGCAGGCCGGGTTCTCCGGGGTGACCCCGTCGACGGGCAGCGCGCAGACCGCCCGGCGGAGCTCCGCCGGCACCCCGTAGTGGGCCCGGGCCAGCAGGTACGAGGTGAGCACGACCAGCCCGGCGACGACCCCGGCGGGGACGGCGAACCGCAGCACACGGGTCAGGAACCCGGGGACGTACCGGCGCTTGTTCGGTCCCAGGGCCAGGAAGAACGCGGGGATGCCGATCGTCACCGCGGACACCAGGGTCAGGTGGCGGGGTAGGAACGGGAACGGCAGCGCGAACAGGGCGGCGGAGACGATCGCCACCAGGCTCATCACGTTCTTGGCCACGAACAGGTTGGCCACCCGCTCCACGTTGCCGATGACCCGGCGGCCCTCGGCCAGCACGGCCGGCAGGTGGGAGAACTTTCCGTCCAGCAGCACCAGCTGGGCGACGGCCTTGGTCGCCTGCGCGCCGTTGCCCATGGCCACCCCGATGTCGGCGTCCTTGAGGGCCAGGGCGTCGTTCACCCCGTCCCCGGTCATCGCGGCGACGTGTCCGTTCATCCGCAACGCGCGGACCAGCGAGCGCTTCTGCTCGGGAGAGACCCGGCCGAACACGGTGGTGCGCTCGACGATCTCGCGCAGCTCCTCCGGGTCCTCGCCGAGCGTGCGGGCGTCGACGACCTGCTCGTCGGTGACGTCCAGTCCGACCCGGCGGGCGATGGCCGCGACGGTGGTCGGGTTGTCCCCGGAGATGATCTTGATGGTGACGCCCTGCTCGCGGAAGTAGTTCAGCGTGTCCTTGGCGTCGGGGCGGACCTGCTCGCTGAGCACGACCAGCGCGCGGTGCACCAGGCCGCCGGGCAGCTCGGTCCCGGACAGCTGCTGGTCGGTGTTGGACAGCAGCAGCACCCGGCGTCCGGTGGTGGCGAGCTCGCCGACCCGCTCCCGGATCGGGTCGTCCTCGGCGAGCAGCACGTCCGGTGCGCCCATCACCCAGGTCTCCCGGCCGGCGAACTCCGCCGCGCTCCACTTGCGGGCGGAGTTGAACGCGACCGAGTCGCGTCGTTCCCAGTGGGCGGGGGCGGGCAGGGCGTGGGCCACGGCCTGCAGGGTGCCGTTGGCGTTCGGGTCGTCGGCCAGCGCCCCGAGGGCGTCCTTGAGGTCACCGTTCTCGTACACGTCCAGCGGAAGCAGGTCCTCGAAGACGATGTCGCCGACGGTGAGGGTGCCCGTCTTGTCCAGGCACACCACGTCGACCCGGGCCAGGCCCTCGACCGCCGGGAGTTCCTGCACCAGCACCTGCTGGCGGGTCAGCGACACCGCGGCGAGCAGGAACGCGACGGAGGTCAGCAGGACCAGGCCCTCCGGGACCAGCCCGACCAGGCCGCCGGTGGAGCGGATGATCACCTCGCGCCAGCCCTGATCGCCGATGGCCCGGGACTGCGACCACAGCTGCAGCGGCAGGGCGACGACGATGATCCAGGTGATGTACTTGAGCAGCGTGTTGACCGAGGACTGGATCTCCGACCGGGTCCGGGTGAACACCTTCGCCTCGGCGGCGATCTTGTTCGCGTAGGCCTGCGCGCCGACCGCCGCGGCCGGGAACCGGCCCGACCCGGCGACGACCACCGTGCCGGAGAGCACCGGGTCACCCACGGCCTTGGGCATCGCGTCCGACTCACCGGTCAGGTTCGACTCGTTGATCTCCAGCGCGGCGGAGGACACCACGGTGCCGTCGGCCGGCACCTGGTCACCGGTGCGCAGCTCGATGAGGTCACCCAGGACGACCTGGGCGGTGGGGATCTCGACGAGCTCGCCGTCGCGGACCACCCGGGTGGTCGGCGCGTTGAGCAGGGCGAGCCGGTCGAGCTTCCGCTTGGCCAGGTACTCCTGGACGATCCCGATCAGCGAGTTGACGATCAACACCACGCCGAACAGGCCGTCGGCCACCGACCCGGTGATCAGGATGAGCACGAACAGGGCGCCGAGGATGGCGTTGAACCGGGTGAAAACGTTTGTGCGCACGATCGCCCACAGCGATCGCGACGACGCGTTGTCGGTGACGTTGATCTCCCCGCGGGCGACCCGCTGGGCCACCTCCGCGGAGGTCAGGCCGTGCGGGGAGGTGGCGAGAGCGGGCTCGGCGCCGGCCGGAGCGGGGTCGGCAGGGGCTCCGACCGGGCCCGGGGGGCGGGAAGGTGTCGTCACAGGGGCCACCTTCCCAGACTCGCCGCGATGACACGTCACCCCCCGCGGTGGCATTTGCCGCAGAGTGACCGGACCTCATCTCCCCTTCACGAGCCGGGACCGCCGGCGTCGGGCATCCCCGCGGCCGGGTCCTCGCGGGGGAGTGCGGTTGACTGACGGGATGCCGTTCCGACCTCCCTGCCCTGCCCGCGCGACCGGTGACCGGATCCCGCGATGACCACGGTGCTGTACCGGGACGGCCGACTGCACTCCGCCGCGGAACCCGAGGCCACCGCGCTGGCCGTCACCGACGGGGTGATCAGCTGGCTCGGGGGCGAGCACGCGGTCACCGCGGCCGGGCACGTGGACGAGACGGTGTGGCTGGACGGGGCACTGATCGTCCCGGGGTTCGTCGACGCGCATGTGCACGCCACGGACGCCGGACTGGTCACCGCCGGGGTGGACCTGACCGGGGTGCGGTCCGCGCGGGAGCTCCTGGACGCGGTCGCGGCGGCGTCGTCGGCGCAGCCGGCCGGGGTGCTGTGGGGAGCGGGCTGGGACGTCAGCGCCTGGCCGGACCCGACCCTGCCCGACCGGGCCGAGCTGGACCGGGCCGCCGGTGACCGTCCGGTCTACCTGGCCCGCGTCGACGTGCACTCCGCGCTGATCTCCACCGCGCTGGCCGCCGCGGCCGGGTCGGCGCCACAGGACGCCGCCCTGGTCGATCGGGAGAAGCACGCCCGGGCCCGGGCCACCGCCCGGGCCATGGTCACCCCCGCCCAGCGCGACGCCGCCCAGCGGGCGTTCCTCGACCGGTGCGTGCGGGCGGGGATCGTCGAGGTGCACGAGAACGCCGCCGCGGACGCGGCCGGCGAGGCGGATCTGGCCGCCCTGCTGGCCCAGGAGCACCCCGTCCGGGTGCGGGGTTACCTGGCCCGGCTCGTCGACGACGCCGTCGATGCCCGCGCGCAGCTGGCCCGGACCGGGGCCTGGGGGCTGGCCGGTGACCTGTCGGTCGACGGCGCCCTGGGATCCCACTCGGCCGCGCTGACCGCGCCCTACGCCGACCGGCCGGGCACCAGCGGCGCCCGGTACCTGACGGTGGACGAGATCACCGCGCATCTGCAGGCCTGCACGGAGGCCGGGATCCAAGCCGGCTTCCACGCCATCGGCGACGACGCGATCGCCGCGGTGGCCGAGGGGTTCCGGCGGGTGCTCGACCGGCTCGGGCCGGCCGGCGGGCCCCGGATCGCGGCCTGCGCGCACCGGGTCGAGCACGTGGAGATGCCGAGCGCGGACGATCTCGCGGTGTTCGCGCGGTGCGGGGTGATCGCCAGCGTGCAACCTCTGTTCGACGCCACCTGGGGCGGTCCCGACGGGATGTATGCGGCCCGGCTCGGCACCGACCGGGCGGCGGCGATGAACCCGTTCGCGGCGCTGGCCGCGGCCGGCGTGAGCCTGGCCCTGGGTTCCGACGCCCCGGTGACCGTGCCCGATCCCTGGGCGATCGTGCAGGCCGCGGTGCACCACCAGACCGCCGGCTCCGGTCTCTCCCCGCGGTCGGCGCTGGTCGCGCACACCCGCGGCGGTCACCGCGCCGCCCGCCGGACCGAACGCGGCGTCGGCACCATCGGCGTCGGGGCGCCGGCCGATCTGGCCGTCGTGGCCGCCGGCGACCTGGTGTTCCCGCCCGGTGACAGCGCCGTCCAGCGCTGGTCCACCGACCCGCGATCACGGGTCCCGCTGCTGCCCGACCTCACCCCCGGCGCCCCGCTGCCCACCACCCTGGCCACCCTGGTGGACGGCCGGGTCGTCTGGGACAGCGGGATCCTCGGCGGCTGAGGCCCCGCGCCGGGCGGGGGCGGCGGTCGCGCACCGGGCCCCGGGCCGCCGGCCGATTACCCTCGACGCCGTGGCCACCCCGACCCTGCACGACGGCAGCGATCCCGCGGGGGGATCCACCCACGACGTCCCCGCCGACGCGCTGGCCCGGGCCCGGCGCGACCGTCGGCGCCTGCGGCGGCAGGGCCGGTTGCGGCGCCTGCTCGGCGCGGGTGGACTGCGCATCCTGGTCGCCGTCCTCGGCGGCCTGGCGCTGTACGCCTCCTACGCGCCGTCCACCCTCTGGTGGCTGGCCCCGGTCGGTCTGGGGCTGCTCGGCTTGGCCGTGCACGGCCGCCGGATCCGCCCCGCCCTCGGGCTGGGCCTGCTCTTCGGGTTGTCGTTCTACGTGCCGCTGCTCATCTGGACGTCGGTGTACATCGGGCCGGTGGCCGTCTCGCTGGCCGTGCTCGAGGCGATGCTCACCGCACCGGTCGCCGCGGCGCTGGCCTTCTCCTCTCGCCGTGCCGCTCACTGGCGGCCCGGCACGGCCACCGTGCTCTGGCCGCTGTGGGCCGCGGCGCTCTGGGTGGCGGGGGAGGCACTGCGCGCCCGTTTCCCGTTCGGCGGGTTCCCGTGGGGCGGCATTGCCTTCTCCCAGCCCGACGGCCCGCTGCTGCCGGCCGCGTCGTTGATCGGGGCGACCGGGTTGGCCTTCCTCACCGCTCTGGCCGGGTTCGCCCTCACCGGGCTGGCCCGGGCGGGGTGGGCCGCGCGGGGTCGATGGCGCCCGGCCCGGCCGCTGCTGCTGCTGGCCGTGGTCGCCCTGATCGCCCCGTTCGTCGTCGGGGTGGCCGGCCGCGCCACCGTGCAGACGGGGGAGGACGCGCCGCGCAGCGTCATCGCCGTCATCCAGGGGAACGTGCCCGAGCCCGGTCTGGAGTTCAACGCCACCCGCCGCGCGGTCACCCAGCTGCACGCCGACCGCACCCGGGCGCTGGCCGCGGCCGTCCGGGCGGGCACCGCGCCGGCCCCGCGCCTGGTCGTGTGGCCGGAGAACTCCTCGGACATCGACCCCTACCGCGACCCGGTCGCCGCCGAGATGATCAGCGACGCCGCCCGGGACATCGGGGTACCCATCCTGGTCGGCGCCGTGGTCGACGCGAGCGACGACCCGGACGACCGCGGCTCCTACAACATGGGGATCGTCTGGGACCCGCAGACCGGCCCCGGCCAGACGTACACCAAGCGGCACCCGGTGCCGTTCGCCGAGTACATGCCCTGGCGGTCGTTCTTCCGCCTGTTCACCTCCTGGGTCGACCGGGCCGGCTTCTTCCTCCCCGGGGACGCACCCGGCAACCTGGACGTCGCCGGGGTGCCGGTGGGCGACGTCATCTGCTTCGAGGTGGTGTACGAGAACCTGGTCCGCGACGTGGTTGCGGGCGGTGCGCAGGTGCTGGTCGTGCAGACCAACAACGCCACCTTCGGGTGGACCGACGAGACGTACCAGCAGCAGGCGATGAGCCGCGTCCGGGCGGTGGAGAACGGGCGCGAGGTGCTCATCGCGGCGACCAGCGGGGTGTCGGCGGTGATCGCTCCGACCGGGGCCGTGGAGTCCTCGATCCCGCTGTTCACCCCCGGTTACCTCACCCCGAGTGTTCCGCTCATCTCCACGACAACACCCGGTACCGTGCTCGGTGCCCCTGTGGAATGGGGGCTGACCGGGGCCGCGATGCTGGCCCTGGTGTGGCAGGCGATCGTCAGCATGCGACGCGGCCGACCCGATCGCCGGACACCGGACGGAGCGGGGACGGTGGGCGCGCGCTGACCGCCGAGGTGTTCGGAGAGGCTCGACCGGTGAACGGACCGCACGTGGATCACCCCCTGGTGATCATCCCGACCTATCAGGAACGGGAGAACCTGCCGCGCATCCTGGACCGGTTGCTCCTCGCCGTCCCCCAGGCGCACGTGCTGGTGGTGGACGACGGCAGCCCGGACGGCACCGGTGAGCTGGCCGACGAGCGCGCCGCGGCCGACGAGCGGGTCAACGTGCTGCACCGCAACGAGAAGGCCGGGCTGGGCGCCGCGTACATCGCCGGGTTCGGGTGGGGTCTGTCCCGCGGGTACCCGGTGCTGGTGGAGATGGACGCGGACGGTTCGCACGCGCCGGAGCAGCTGCCCCGGCTGCTCGAGGCGCTGCAGGACGCCGATGTGGTGCTGGGCGCCCGCTACGTCCCGGGCGGGTCGGTGGTCAACTGGCCCAAGCACCGGGAGTTCCTGTCCCGCGGCGGCAACATCTACTCCCGCCTGGTCCTCGGGGTCGGCCTGCACGACATCACCGGTGGCTATCGCGCGTTCCGTGCCGAGGTTCTGCAGAAGCTGTCGCTGGACGCGGTGGAGTCCCACGGCTACTGCTTCCAGGTCGATCTGGCCTGGCGGGCGATCCAGGAGGGCTTCCGGGTGGTGGAGGTGCCGATCACGTTCACCGAACGGGAGATCGGTGACTCCAAGATGAGCGGCAACATCGTTCGCGAGGCTCTGCTCAAGGTGACCCTGTGGGGTGCCGCCCACCGCTGGCGACAGCTCCGCGGCCTGGTCACCGGCCGCCGCGCCGGCTGATCCCGCCCGGTCCGGTCGGGCGAATCCGCCCGGGACACGAGAAAGCCCCCCACTCCGAGGTCATCGGGGTGGGGGGCTTCGTCGTGGACCGGATCAGGACGCGGTGCGCCGGCTCTTCAGCTCGGTGAGCCGCTCGTTGAGGATCTCTTCGAGCTCCTCGATGGAGCGACGCTCCAGGAGCATGTCCCAGTGGGTGCGCGGCGGCTTGGCGGCCTTGCCCTCGGGCACGGAGCCGTCGATGAGCATGGAGGACAGCCCGTGCATGCGGCAGTCCCACACCGCGGGGACCTCGGCGTCGTCGGCCATCGGTACGGTGAACTCGTGGTCCCGCGGGCACCGGAAGGTCGCGGTGCGCCGGGGCGCGAGGTCGTGGTTGCGGTCGGCCTCGTAGCTCGTTGATCCGAGGCGGCTGCCGCGCAGGACGCGATCGGCCATGGTGGGTCCTTCCTTACTGCTGCTGACGCTGGTGACAGCGATGGCGATCCGCGGCCGGCGGTGTGCTGCGCGCGCCGGGCCGGGGTGCCTTCGTGCCGGGTGTGGGGGTCCGGCACCGGCTCTCTGCTGAGCCGCTACCGACGGGTAACGCTGTTCTCCGTGCATTCGTTCCCCCGGACAGCGGGGATGGGACGTGTGCCACGCCTCACGACCGGTGCGGGGTCGATCCGGGTCGGGCACCACAGCGGACGAGCGGTACGGCTGGTGTTCGAACCATCGACCTGACCACCCCACGCCGGTCCGCGCTGGGTGATCGGCGATCGGTGGGTCACCCGTTCAGGACGTACTACCCGATGGTCGGGTTGCCCGGATGCGGTGGTCACCGCCCGGGGGCGTGGCGGTGATCACGGATCCGAACGAATCATGACTATACGTCACCTCATGTGACCTGTCGGTTGCCCCGTCAGCCACTGTCCGGCCACGGCAGGGCCCGGTCACTGCTGCCCGGCCCCAGGTTGCCGGCCCGGTGGTGGGCGCGGCAGAGCACCTGGTAGTGCACCTCCGGTTCCCGGTGACCCCCGTCCGTCGGCCCGCCGGCGGCCAGGTCGACCGTCGGCACGGTGTCGGCGACGACCATGGTGGCGCCCTCCCGGGCCAGTACCCCGTCGACGACCCGGCCATTCAGCCGACCCGGGCGCCCGCACCAGCAGAGCACCTCGACCTGCAGCGGCAGCACCTCGTCGGCCAGCTCGAACAGGCGGGCCGAGGCGGGGAACAGCCGGCCCCGGAAGTCGGTGGCGATGCCGAAGGCGTAGACGTCGACCTGGGTGTCGTCGGCCAGTTGCGCGAGCTGTTCGATCTGCAGCGGGGTGAAGAACTGGACCTCGTCGACGATCAGGTAGTCCACCCGTCGGCCGGCGGCCCAGGACTGCCGCACCAGGTCGGCGATGTCCAGATCGTCGGGCACCTCCACGGCCGGGCGCCCGATCCCCATCCGGGAGCTGATCCGTCCGCTGCTCACCCGGTCCCAGCGGGTCAGCAGCAGACCGCGCCGGCCCTGCCGGGAATGGTTGTAGTCCAGTTGCAGGGCCAGGGTCGACTTGCCGCAGTCCATCGGGCCGTAGAAGAACTTGACCAGTCCGTACGGGGTCATGCCCCGGCGGCCCCCGGCGGCGGGCACGGCGGCCGGATCGATCGGCCGGTCGTCGGCGGGGTCCTCGGGCACGCCCGGGACTGTAGCGCGATGCCCGGCGGTGGCCGCGCCGTCGGTTGGTGGCGGCGACCTGGGGTTCAGGCGGGCCACTGCCCCCGTTGCCGCAGCACGTCCCGCAGGAGATCCGGGCGGTCGGTCATGATCCCGTCGACCCCCAGGTCGAGCAGCCTGCGCATCTGCGCGGGGTCGTCCACCGTCCAGACGTGGACCTCGAGACCGGCCGCGTGGGCCGTCTGCACGAACCGTCCGGTGACCACCGGCACCAGCCCCGAGCGCATCGGCACCTGGGCGGCGACCGCCCGGTCCGGCGCGCGATGGGCGCGCCCGGTGACGGATGCGGTGACCAGGGCGAGCACCTGCCGGGGGGCCAGCGAGGTGACCACCGCCGCGGGTGCCGCCCGGCGGAGGCGCTCGAGCCGTCGGTCGGAGAACGAGCCCACGCAGATCCGGTCGGCCGCCGTGGTGCCACGCAGCAGGTCCAGCAGCGGATCGACGGCCGGGTCGGCCTTGGCGTCGACGGTGAACCGGGCGTCGGGGAAGGCGTCGAGCAGGTCGACCAGCCGGGGGATGGGATCGCGACCACCCACCCGCGCTGCGGCGACCTGTTCCCAGGTCAGATCCGCGATGCGGCCGGAGGTGTCGGTGACCCGGTCCAGCGACGGGTCGTGGAAGGCGACCAGGACGCCGTCCGCGGTGGCGTGCACATCGGTCTCCAGGAAGGTGAAACCCTCGTCGACCGCGCGGGAGAAGGCGGCCATGGTGTTCTCGCGGCCGGCGAGATCGCCGGTGTGCCAACCGCGATGGGCGAAGGCGCGTGGCCCGGGACCGTCCAGGTAGCGGCTGGAGGAGGTGTTCGTCGGACCGGCCACGCCGGTCAGTCTGGCACGGGCCGTCCGCGGCGGTGGGCGCCCGGCCGGGGACTCGCGCCACCGGTCGTCCCGGCATGTCCGGGCCGGGAACGGCCGGACCCGCCGGGTGGACGCTAGGTTGTCCGGCGTGCCCCCCTCCGTGACCCAGCTCGATCCCGTCGGCGACGGGCCGGTTGGACGCAGCCGTGACCAGCCCGGCCGGTGCCTGTGGTGCGGTCGCGAGCTCGTCGGCGGGACGACGGTGGGCCGGCGGCGCCGGTACTGCGCCCAGGCCTGCCGGCAGCGGGCGTACGAGCACCGGCACGCGCTGGAGCGCGGTGATCTGCCCGTCGACGCGGTGGTGCTCTCCGCGGCGGAACGCGACGATCTGGCCGACCGGCTCTTCCAGGTGCGCTGTGCGGCCGAGGACGTGGCCACGGCGGTGGACGAGGCGGCCCCCCGGCAGGACCTGCGCGCGTTGGTCGGCGAACTGCTGCTCGCGGCCAGGGCGGCCGAACGGATCCGCTGACCGGGCCCGCTCCCGTCAGCCGTGCCGGTCCTCCTCCGGTCGCCGGCAGAGCAGGTGGGCGACCAGCGCGGTCCAGCCGGTCTGGTGGCTGGCACCCAGCCCCTCGCCGGTGTCGCCGTCGAAGTACTCGCTGAACGTGGGGTGGGCCCGCCAGAGCGGGTCGTCGGTCGCCTCGATCCGAGAGCCGTCGCTGGGCCGCCGGCCGTCCGGGCCGGGCCGGAAGAGCCCGATCAGCCGGTCGTCGAGCAGGTCGGCGGCCTGCGCCAGGCTCATCGACCGGCCGGACCCGGTGGGCACCTCGACGGTGCGGTCGGGATCGAACGCTCCGTGCGACCGCAGGGCGTCGGCCAGCAGGGCGTTCACCGGGAACCAGACGGGGCCCCGCCAGTTGGAGTTGCCGCCGAACATGCCGCTGTGGCTCTCGCCGGGCTCGTAGCCGATGCCGAACGGCACCCCGTCGACCACGGTGGTGAACGGGGTCCGGTACTCGGCGGACAGCGAGCGGATGCCGTGCGGTGACAGGAACGCCCCCTCGTCGAACAACCGGCTCAGCACGGCCGGCAACCGGTCCCCGCCGACCAGGGCGAGGGCGGTGCGGGACCCGTCGGGCCCGGTGCAGCTCTGCAGGCCGACGCTGTCCTGGGGTCGGTGCCGGACGAGCCAGGTCAGCCGGGCGGTGTAGTCGGGGAGCTGCTCGGCCAGCGTCGCCGGGGGGACGGCCACTCCCAGCAGCGGCAGCAGGCCGACCATGCTGCGCACCCGCAGCCGCTCCGAGGTCCCGTCGGGGTGGGTGAGCACGTCGTAGAAGAACCGGTCCTCCTCGTCCCACAGCGAGATGCCGTGCGAACCGAACTCGGTCATCGCCTTGGCGATGGACAGGAAGTGCTCCAGGAACGTGGTGGCCACGTCGTCCCACGCCTTGGAGCCGGGGGCCAGCTCGACGGCGATGGTCAGCATCTGCAGGCAGGAGAACGCCATCCAGGCCGTGGCGTCGGACTGCTGCAGTCGGGTGCCCGGCGGCAGGCCCTTGGACCGGTCGAACAGGCCGATGTTGTCCATCCCCAGGAACCCGCCCTCGAAGAGGTCGGAACCGTCCGGGTCCTTGCGGTTGAGCCACCAGGCGAAGTTGAGCAGCAGCTTGGACAGGATGCGGGCCAGGAAGTCCGGGTCCCGGCGGCCGTCGATCAGGTAGACCTGCCAGGTCGCCCAGGCGTGGACGGGCGGGTTGACGTCACCGAACTCCCACTCGTAGGCGGGCAGCTGGCCGTTGGGGTGCATCGACCACTCCCGGCACAGCAGGACCAACTGGTGCTTGGCGAATGCGGGGTCCACGTGGGCCAGCGCGACGCAGTGGAACGCCAGGTCCCAGGAGGCGAACCAGGGGTACTCCCACTCGTCGGGCATGGACAGCACGTCGGCCAGCGCGAGGTGGCCCCAGGACTCGTTGCGACCGGTGAGCCGCTGCGCGGGCGGTGCGGGGGAGGCGGGGTCGCCGCTGAGCCAGTGGGCCACGGTGTACCGGTAGAGCTGTTTGCCCCAGAGCAGCCCGGCGAACGCCCGCCGCGCGATGTCGCGGTCGACGGCGTCCCGGTCGGCGGGGATGACCACGTCGTAGAACTCGTCGGCCTCCAGGCGGCGATCGGCCACCACCGCGTCGAAGTCCGGACCGAAGGTCGCCTCGCCGGGCTCGTCGGTGCTCAGCCGCAGCCGGATGCTCACCGACGCACCGGGGGCGACGGCCGAGAAGCGGTACCAGAAGGCCGCTTTCGTGCGTGGCTCGCTTCCCGGGCCCGACGGGGCCGCGTCCTGGCCGTGGTGGTCGGGCCGGGTGTCGGTGACGTCGTCGTCATCGGCCCCGGCGACGAACACCGCGTCGGCGTCACCGTGCACCACGTACCGGTCGATGCCGTTCTTGGCGTACCGGGTGCGGTTGCGCTCGGCGCCGTACAGCCCGACCGCGTCGGTCTCGTTGTCGCACAGCAGCAGGGTGGGTGCGGGGGAGTCCGCCGCGGGGCAGTCGTGGGCGACGAGTTCGTAGCGGCCGAGCATCTCGTGCTCGGCGCGGACGGCGGTGACCCCGGCGACGGTGGAGAACGACCGGCCGCGCGGTCGCAGCGAGGCCGTGCGCGGGTCGCGTCCCCAGGCCCAGGTGTTGCGGAACCACAACTGGGGCAACAGGTGCAGCTCGGCCGGGTCGGGGCCGTGGTTCGTCGCGGTGACGGTGATGCAGTAGTCGTCGGGACCGGCCTTGGCGTAGGTGACCGCGACGTCGAAGAACCGGTTGTCGTCCAGCACCCCGGTGTCGGACAGTTCGTACTCCCGCTCGTCCCGTCCGCGGGCCGCGTTGGCCTCGCGCAGCAGCCGATAGGGGTACTCGGCCTGCGGGTAGCGGTACAGCCACTCCATCCAGCTGTGGGTGGGCGTGGAATCCACCGCCCACCAGTACTCCTTCACGTCCTCGCCGTGGTTGCCCTCGCCGTTGGTCAGCCCGAACAAGCGCTCCTTGAGCACCGGGTCGCGGCCGTTCCACAGGGCGATCGAGAAGTTCAGGAAGCCGAACCGGTCGCACACCCCGCCCAGGCCGTCCTCCCCCCAGCGGTAGGCGCGCTGGTGGGCCTGGTCGAACGGCAGGGAGGTCCAGGCGTCGCCGTCGGCGGAGTAGTCCTCCCGGACGGTGCCCCACTGCCGCCCGGAGAGGTACGGGCCCCACAGCCGCCACGGCGCGCCCGGATCGGAGGACTCGGCCAGTCGGCGGTGTTCGGCGGTGGGAGGCGCGGCGGGACGATCCGAGCCGGGGGTCACAGAGGGTGAGCTCACCGCGACATCATGGTCGCGTCGAGGTGGTCTGCCCATGAAGTTCGAGGAGATTGCGCGAGCGGGGAACACGGGGCGGGGGGGGCCCGTTGTACCCAGTGGTCGGGTGCCGATCCCCGGGCCTCACATAAAAATGCCGCTCAGGACTACCGCGGGTCACCCCGGCTGGAGCCTGTTCGGCCCGTCGCCCCGAGGCGATTCGGCACCCGGCCGTCACACGAACCGGCCCCCGCACCCGATCAGGGCGCGGGGGCCGTTCGCGTGCGTCCCGGACCCCGTACCGGGCCGGCGGTCACTCGTCGTCGGTGCGGTACCCCAGGTTGGGCGCCAGCCAGCGCTGCGCCTCGGTGACGTCCCAGCCCTTGCGGGCCGCGTAGCTCTCCACCTGATCGCGGCCGATCTGGCCGACCACGAAGTACTGGGACTGCGGGTGGGAGAAGTACAGCCCGCTCACCGCCGCGCCCGGCCACATGGCCATCGACTCGGTGAGCTCGATCCCGGTGGCGGCCTGGACGTCCAGCAGGTCCCAGATGGTCTGCTTCTCGGTGTGTTCGGGGCACGCCGGGTAGCCCGGCGCGGGCCGGATGCCGACGTAGCGTTCGGCGATGAGCGAGGCGTTGTCCAGGTCCTCGTCGGGCTGGTAGGCCCAGAACTCGGTGCGCACCCGCTCGTGCAGCCGCTCGGCGAACGCCTCGGCGAGCCGATCGGCCAGCGACTCCAGCAGGATCGCGTTGTAGTCGTCGTGCTCGGCCTTGAACGCGGCGGTCCGCTCGGCCACGCCCAGCCCGGCGGTGACGGCGAACGCCCCCACGTAGTCGGCCAGCCCGGTCTCCGCCGGTGCGACGAAGTCGGCCAGCGAGCGGTGCGGCACCCCCGGGCGGTGCTCGGTCTGCTGGCGGACCTGGTGCAGGGTGGTCAGCACCTCCGTCCGGCTCTCGTCGGTGAAGACCGTGATGTCGTCGTCGTCCACCGTGTTGGCCGGGAAGAGGCCGAACACCCCGGCGGCCCGGACCCAGCGCTCCTCGATCATGCGATCGAGCATCTCCTGGGCGTCCTCGTACAGCCGGCGGGCGGTCTCGCCGGTGGCCGGGCTGTTGAGGATGTCCGGGAAGCGGCCCTTCATCTCCCACGCGTTGAAGAACGGCTGCCAGTCGATGTACGGACGCAGCTCGGCCAGCGGGTAGTCGGTGAACGTCTGGACGAACTGGCGGGCGGTGGCCCGTCCGGTACCCACCGCGCCGCCGTCGCGGTGCACGTCCGGGGCCTGGCGGGCGAGCAGCCGCGGTCGGGGCGGCCGGTATCCCGTCCAGTCGATCGGGGTGGCGTCGGTACGCGCGTCGGCGTAGGACAGCATCTTCTTGGCCTCGCTGCGGGCGGCGTACCGCTCCCGCAGGGCGGTGTAGTCGGCCTCCACGTCGGCGAGCAGCCCGGGTCGCTGGTCGGGGGAGAGCAGCGCCGCGACGACCGGGACGGACCGGGACGCGTCCTTCACCCAGATGACCGGGCCGTGGTAGCGCTGGTCGACCTTGACCGCGGTGTGCGCCCGGGAGGTGGTCGCCCCGCCGATGATGAGTGGGATCTCGAACCCCTGCCGCTCCATCTCGGTCGCGAAGTTCACCATCTCGTCCAGCGACGGCGTGATCAGCCCGGACAGCCCGATGACGTCGGCGTCGTGCTCCTTGGCCGCGTCCAGGATCTTCTGGGCCGGGACCATCACGCCGAGATCGATCACGTCGTAGTTGTTGCACTGCAGGACCACACCGACGATGTTCTTGCCGATGTCGTGCACGTCGCCCTTGACCGTGGCCATGATGACCGTGCCGTTGGACCGGCCGGCGTCCTCCGGGGACTTGCCCGCCTCGATGTACGGGATGAGGTAGGCGACCGACTTCTTCATCACCCGGGCCGACTTCACCACCTGCGGCAGGAACATCTTGCCCGCGCCGAACAGGTCGCCGACCACGTTCATCCCGGCCATCAGCGGACCCTCGATGACCTCGATGGGTTCGCCGCCGCGGTCGGCGATGAGCTGCCGCAGCTCCTCGGTGTCGGTCTCGGCCCAGCTGTCGATCCCCTTGACCAGGGCGTGGGTGATCCGCTCGCCGACCGGCAGCTCCCGCCACGTCTCGTCCGCGCCGGCGGCCTTGGTACCGGCCCCGGCGAACTCGGTGGCGATCTCCAGCAGGCGTTCGGCGGCGTCCGGGCGGCGGTTGAGCACCACGTCCTCGATGCGATCGCGCAGCCGCACGTCGACCTGGTCGTAGACGACCAGCGCCCCGGCGTTGACGATGCCCATGTCCATCCCCGCGGAGATCGCGTGGAACAGGAACACCGCGTGGATGGCCTCGCGGACGGCGTTGTTCCCGCGGAAGGAGAACGAGACGTTGGAGACACCCCCGGAGACCAGCGCGCCGGGCAGGTTCTGCTTGACCCAGCGGGTGCCCTCGATGAAGTCGACGCCGTAGTTGGCGTGCTCCTCGATGCCGGTGGCCACGGCGAAGATGTTCGGGTCGAAGATGATGTCCTCGGCCGGGAAACCGACCTCGTCGACCAGGATCCGGTAGGCCCGCTCGCAGATCTCCTGACGGCGGGCCAGGTTGTCGGCCTGCCCGTCCTCGTCGAACGCCATCACCACGATCGCCGCGCCGTACTTGCGGCACAGCCGGGCGTGCTCGACGAACCTGTCGACGCCTTCCTTCATGGAGATGGAGTTGACGACGGGCTTGCCCTGCACGCAGCGCAGGCCGGCCTCGATGACCTCGAACTTGGACGAGTCGACCATCAGCGGGACCCGGTTGATGTCGGGTTCGGAGGCGATGAGCTTGAGGAAGCGGTCCATGGCCGCGACGCCGTCGATCATCCCCTCGTCCATGTTGACGTCGATGATCTGCGCGCCGTTCTCCACCTGCTGCCGGGCCACGGCCAGCGCCGCGGGGTAGTCACCGTCGCGGATCAGGTTCCGGAACTTCGCCGACCCGGTGATGTTGGTGCGCTCGCCGATGTTGACGAACAGCGAGTCCGCGGTGATGTTCAACGGCTCGAGACCCGAGAGCCGGCAGGCGGTCTCGCGTTCCGGCGGGACGCGTGGCGTGACGCCCTGCACGCAGGCGGCCATCGCGGCGATGTGGTCGGGGGTGGTGCCGCAGCAGCCGCCCAGCAGGTTGAGCAGGCCGCTCTCGCTGAACTCGCGGACCACGCCGGCCGTCTGGTCGGGCAGCTCGTCGTACTCGCCGAACGCATTGGGCAGCCCGGCGTTCGGGTAGCAGGAGACGAAACAGTCGGCGATGCGGGAGATCTCGGCCAGGTAGGGGCGCATCTCGGCGGCGCCCAGGGCGCAGTTCAGGCCGACCAGCAGCGGCCGGGCGTGCCGCACCGAGTTCCAGAACGCCTCGGTCACCTGCCCGGACAAGGTCCGCCCGCTGGCGTCGGTGATGGTGCCGGAGATCATCACCGGCCAGCGCCGCCCGCGCTCCTCGAACAGCGTCTCCAGGGCGAAGATGGCCGCCTTGGCGTTGAGCGTGTCGAAGATGGTCTCGATGAGCAGCAGATCGGCGCCGCCGTCGACCAGCCCGTTGGCCTGCTGCAGGTAGGCGTCCACCAGTTCGGTGTAGGTGACGTTCCGGGCGCCCGGGTCGTTGACGTCGGGGGAGATGGACGCGGTCCGGTTGGTGGGGCCCAGGGCTCCCGCGACGTAGCGGGGTCGGGACGGGTCGGCCGCGGTCACCGCGTCGCACTCCGCGCGGGCCAGCCGGGCCGATTCGTGGTTCAGCTCGTAGGCCAGCTCCTGCATGCCGTAGTCGGCCAGCGAGATGACCTGGGCGTTGAACGTGTTGGTCTCGACGAGGTCCGCGCCGGCGTCCAGGTAGGCGCGATGGATCGCCGAGATGGCCTCGGGCTGGGTGAGCGTCAACAGGTCGTTGTTGCCCTTGAGGTCGCTCGGCCAGTCGGCGAACCGGTCGCCGCGGTACTCCGCCTCGCTGAAGGTGTGCCGCTGGATCATCGTCCCCATCGCGCCGTCGAGCACGAGGATGCGCGACCGCAGCAGGGCGGTCAGTGCCTCCGTGGCGTCGGGGCGGACGAGACTCAGGTCGGGCACGGGGTTCCTCAGTGTTCGGGGATGCAATGTTCGGCGGTGCGGTGGTCGGTCGCGCGGGTCGGTGCGGGTCGGTGCTGGTCGGCGGGGCCGGTACCCGGATGAACGTTACCGGCGTGCCCGGTCATTCCTCCCCTCCCACCGCACGTCACGCCGGCGATGCCGCCGCAGCCCGGGGGAGCCTCAGGGCCGGTGGGTCGGCCCGGCCGCGGTCGGTGTGGTGAGGGAGAGCCCGGCCAGGGTGTGGGCGAGCAGGGCCGCGTCGTCGAGGTACAGGCCCACCCAGGTCACCCGGAGGGCCAGCTGGATCCCCGTCGGTCGATCGGCCCCCGGCGGGTCGGCCAGCAGCGTGGCGACCACCCGGTGCTCCAGGTCGGCCGGCGGGGGCGGCGGCAGCGCGCCGGTGGGGCGGGTGAGGGCGTCGGCCCAGGCCCGGAACCAGACCGCCGACTCCTGGGCGCGCACCCGGATCTCGTCCTCCACCCGGTGCGCCGCCCCGGCGCGCGGGTGGACCGGCATCGACGCGTCGGGCAGGCCGGCCAGGGCCTCGGCCGCCAGTCGGAGCCGGCCCACCCCGTTGGCGGCCAGGCTGAGCTCGGCCACGCCGATCGGCCGGGTCCGTTCGGCCAGGTACTGGCGTAGCGCGCCCTCCAGCCGGACCGAGGCCGGCGCGGCCGCCGGCACCGCGGTGTGCGCCGATCGGCCGCGCAGGGCGGCCGTGACCGCCCCGGTCAGGGTGTCCGTCGAGGCCCGGTAGGCATCGGCCAGGGCCTCCCGGACGGAGTCGGCGGCGCCGCGGGGCCAGAGCAGGACGCCGACCAACAGCGCCGCCCCGCAGCCCAGGGCGACGTCTTCGACGCGCACCAGGCCGAGTGTCCATCCGACCGGCTGCAGGAGGGTGAACAGGACGAGCACGACGACGGTGAAGGCGGCCTGGCCGGCGGCCACGGATCCGGTGGCGGGGGCGAAGCCGGCGATCAGCACGGCCAGGGGCAGCAGGACCCACAGGGTGCCCGGGCCGGTGCCGACCAGCGCGAGAAGGGCCCACCCGACGACGAACCCGACCACCGTGCCGAGCAGGGCCCGGCCGACGGTGGCGGTCGTGCTCACCGCGGAGGTGCGGAGCACCGACATGGCGCCCAGGGCGATCCAGAACCCGTGCTGGACGTGGCTGACCTGGGCGATCAGCACGGCCACGCCGAGGCCGGCCCCCGTCCGCAGGCCGTTCTGGACGGCGACCGAGCCCAGGCGCGCTTGCCGCACGGTGAGCAGCCGGATCGCGTCCCCGGTGCCGACGGCCAGGGTGGTGGTGGATCGGCCGATCAGCCGTTGCCAGACCGGGCGGGCGTCGGCGTCCGCGGCGTCGCGCACCGTGCGGCCGAGCAGATCGCAGGCATAGGCCCACTCGTGGACCAGCTGGGCCCGGTGTTCGGCTCGGAGCAGGCCGGCGCGCAGCCCACTGCCGGCCAGGCTGTCGGCGAGTCGGTCGGTGGCCCGGTCGCGGGCGGCCGACAGCGCCGTCAGGCAGGCGTCGAGTCGATCCCGGTGGGCTCGGCTCCGCTCGGCGGCGGGCAGCAGCTTCGCGGCCGCCGTGAGGACATCGGCGCATCCGGCGACGATCTCCCGGGTCCAGGACGGCCACGCCCGCACCGTGGCCGCACTGGCCCGGCCGGTCAGGGTGGCCAGCCAGTCGACCTCGTCCACCAGGCGCAGCAGCAGCCGGCTGCCGGTGGTCATGCCGACGGGCCGGGCGGCGCTCGCCCGCATCACCCGCCGGAGGTCATCGTCGGCCACCCGGACCGGATCGGGGTCCCCGTCCCCCGGTGCCGCACCGGCCGGGTGCGGGGCGTCGTCGAGCATTCCGTGCAGTCGGCCGGCCAGCGCCCGGCAGGACGCCGCGGACAGCAGTCTCATCCGGTCGTGGTCGGCCGGCGGCCAGAGGAACAGCGCGGCCGGCACGGCCAGGGCCAGGGCGATGGCCCAACCGATCAGCCGGTCGGGGATGTCGGCGGGCGGGGCCGGCACCGTCGCCGGGAGGATGAAGGTGAGCAGCGCCGCGCGGGTGCCGCCGGCCGTGGCGGCCGACAGGAACCCGGCGAAGACCACGAGGAACCCGACCACCGCCATCAGGGCCGAGGCCAGCCACCACGACGTCGACACCAGGGTGCCGAGGGCGATGAGCACTGCTCCGAGCACGGCGAGCAGTCCGAAGGCGGCGGCCCGGGCCTGCCGCGTCCCGGGGAACTCGGCGAACAGCAGCAGGGCGAAGGTGCCGAACACACCGAAGGAGACGATCTGCGGGCGGCCGATGAGCAGATCGGTTACGGCCAGGACGACGGTGGACACCAGGGCCACCCGCACCGCACGCCGGAGCGCGACACGGTCGGGATCGTGGTCCCGGAACCACCCGCCCAGGGCTCCCCACCCCCGCCGCACGCCGTCCCCCCGCGTTCCCCGCAGCCGCGGGTCAGCCGGCGAACGGTCGGAGCGGCAGACCGCGGACCCCGACCGAGGCGCGGAACAGCGACCCGGCGAGCGGATCGTCGTCGGGCTCGAGGTTCTCCCGGGAGGTGGTGATGAACAGCTGGTCCAGGTCCGGCCCGCCGAACGTGCAGGCGGTGACCTGCCGGGCCGGCACCTCCAGGACCGCGTCCAGGGTGCCGTCCGGGAGGTAGCGACGGACGGCGCCGCCCCCGAACAGCGCGACCCACACCCCGCCCTCGGAGTCGACGGTGAGGCCGTCCGGGTGACCGTCGTCGGGGTCGATCTCGACGAAGGTGCGCCGGTTCGTCAGCCCGGCGGCGGTCTCGTAGTCGAACAGCGCGACCCGGCCGGTGGGGGTGTCGTCGAAGTAGGCGAGCGAACCGTCCGGGCTCCACTCCAGACCGTTGGAGATGGTCAGGTCGGTCAGCACGGTGCGGATCGAGCCGTCCGGGTCGAGGCGGTAGAGCTGCGCCGCGCCCGGCCGCTGGTCGTAGGCCATCGTCCCGCAGTAGAAGCGGCCGTCGGGGTCGCAGCCGCCCTCGTTCATCCGGATGGTCGGGTCGCCGAAGACCTCGGGCAGCGCGGTCAGGTGGCCCTCGTCGTCCTCCAGGGCGAACCCGCGTTCGACGGCGATGATGGCGCCGCCGGCCGTGCGGGGCCGGATGACCGCGGCGACGGTGCCGACCTGCCGACGGTGCACGGTGCCGTCGTCGCCGAGGGTCAGGATGTCGCCGGCGAGCATGTCCACCCAGCGCAGCCCGCCCCAGGTGGGCGACCAGGCCGGGCCCTCTCCGTGGTAGGCGACGGGGTCGGTGATCTGTTCGACCTGCACGGTTGCTCCCGGGGGCACGGCATCGGTGGTGGTTGGGGGGGACGCCGAGAATACGGGCCGACCGCGGACGCCCGGCCCGTGCTCGTTCCGGTGACGGGATCTCCGCGGCCGTCACGCAGTGCTGTTCGGGCCGGCCGCACTGTCGTCCGCACAGGTCCACCTCGGGCACCGGGGGCTGATGATGCCCGCTGACCTGCGGCGACAGCTTGTCCGGGTGCCACACTGATGCGGTGTCCTCACTCCCTCATCGGGATGATGGGCCAGCCGGTGTCGTGTCCCGGACCTCCCCAGGATGGCTGAGTCTCCTGCTGGGCTGTCTGCTTCTGCTGACCGGATGTGCCATCGACCCCGAACACTTCGACGGGCTCAACCCCGTCCCCGGCGCCGCCCGCAAGGACGTCGCGTACTCCGAGATGCGCGCCCTGCGCATCGCGGCGGACCGGGCCGAGGCGATCGCCGGCCACGACGGGATCATCTGGCGGTCGTGCAGCGGCGCCGCCGCCGCGGCGGCCGGACTGCAGTGCGGCAGCCTCACCGCGGGCGCCTCGACCACCTCGACCGATCCGGTCGTCGTCCGGCGCCCCGTGGTGGATGCGGTGGCCCGGACAGGGGTGGCCCTCATGGTGATCGGGCCGGATGCGCCGATCGACGATCTGGCTTCCGCCGTCCTGGGCGAACCGTCCACCCCGCTGGTCCGCACCTTCGATCTGGTGGCCGTGTCCGCGCGGTCGGTCGCCGATCTCGAGACGGTCCGGGTGGCGCTGGGGGAGCAGACCTGGAGTCTGATCGGGACAGGCACGACGGCCGGGATCGTCGCCGACTACGCGGTGACCCACCCGGACCGCACCCGCGC
Organism: Nakamurella flavida; assembly: GCF_030811475.1. Classification (NCBI taxonomy): domain Bacteria; kingdom Bacillati; phylum Actinomycetota; class Actinomycetes; order Nakamurellales; family Nakamurellaceae; genus Nakamurella; species Nakamurella flavida. The sequence continues at coordinate 622,036 of NZ_JAUSQV010000001.1, read as the reverse complement.
CGCCGTGCTGGACCGACCCACCCCGGCCACGACCACCGGGCCCGTGATGAGCACCATCGACACCACCGGCGACCCCATGACCCTCACCGCGGCGGGGCCGGCAGCAGCGCAGATCCGGGTGGCCGCCCGGTCGTGCAGCCCCGGCCCCGCGACACTTCCGCCGGGTGGATCGGACGGATTGATGGCCGCCCCGACCACTTGCGTGATCCCGCCGGTGCTGCTCGTCGCCCCGGCTGCGGGCGCCGTCGGGAAGACCGCTGCGGGCAGCACCGACGACGCCTGGGGTGGGCTGCTGCTCACCGTCTCGTCGGACGCGGCCACGGACACCTGCGTGGACGCGGCCATCGGCGACTTCCTGCTGACCCTCGGCGTGCCGACGAGTGGATCCTGCACCTGAGCGTCAGTCCCGCTGGGCCAGGACGAAGGCCTGCTCGTGCCGCTCGGTCCGTTCCGCACCCCGCGTCATCCGGACGCGGACGGTCCCGCCGTGTGCGGCGATGACCCGGGCGAGCTCATCGGCGGTGTGCAGATACGCGGTCAGGTCCAGGTCGTGCCCGTAGCCGCGAGCGATGTGCCGGCTCCCCGTCCCGCTCTGCCCGGCCACCAGCAGCCAACCGCCGGGCGCCAGCACCCGCAGCAGTTCGCCGACGACCACGGGCAGGTCGACGGGTGGGGTGTGGATCACCGAGTACCAGGCCAGTACCCCGGCCGCCGAGCCGGAGGCCACCGGCAGGGCGTCGATACTCGCCGCCGCGAACGCAAGGTCCGGATGCAGACCGCGGGCGATGCGGACCATCTCGGGGGAGAGATCGACACCGAAGGCCCGCACCCCGCGGTCGGCCAGGTGGCGGGTGACCCGGCCCGGTCCGCACCCGGCGTCCAGCACGGGGCCACGACCGGCCGTCCGGGCCACGAACCCGGCCAGCATTGCCAGGTCGAGATCGGCCTCGGCCTCGTCGATCCTGACCAGGTCGGCGTAGCTCCCGGCGACCGTGTCGTAGGCCGCCCGCACGAGCCCCCACCGGTCGGTCGGGCGGTGGCCCACGCGGTCGGTCATGGCCCGGACGCTAGACGGCGCCCCCGACACGGCCGGTCCCGCGCGCGGGGTGCCGCAGCCGGATGTCGTTGCACGCCTCGCACACCGAGGCCGGGATGACGCCGAGCGCCTGCAGCCGTCCGAAGATCAGACAGCCCAGGCAGATCGCGAACGCGGCCTCCAGGAAGGCGGCGACGGTGATCAGGCCGACGAGCACCCATGCCGCGCCGTGCGCCCCGGCCATGTAGCTGATCAGCGCGGCGACCGACAGTGTGGCCCCGATGGCCTGGGCGAACCGCTTCGGCGGCCCAGGCACCAGACGCAGCGCGCCGAACCGGGGGGCCAGCACCCGGGTGGCGAGCTGTCCGAACACCGAGAACCGGGGCCCGGAGGCCACCCGGGCGAGGAACCCGGCGGCCAGCACGGCGAGCAGCCATGGGCTGCGCGTCACCAGTGTCAGGGCGCACAGCAGCACGACCAGGCCGGCCACCGACCGGGCGGCCTTCTCGTTCACCGGGTTGGGGAAGGTCAACAGACTCATGACGCCACAGCCTTCTTCGTGTTCGCGGGGAGGGCGAGCCCGAGGTGCTCCCGCAGGGTCGTCCCGGTGTACTCGGTGCGGAACACCCCGCGCTCTTGCAGGATCGGGACGACGGAGTCGGCGAAGTCGGCCAACCCGTCGGGGGTGATGTGCGGGACGAGGATGAAGCCGTCGCTGGCGTGGGCCTGCACGTACTCGTCGATCAGGTCGGCGACCCGCTCCGGGGTGCCGACGAAGGTCTGCCGGGCACTCATCTCGATGACGACCCCGCGCAGCGACAGTCCCTTCTCCGCGGCCAGGTCCCGCCACTTCTGCGCGGTTTCCCGCGGATCGGTGTGCTGGCGCACGCTGGCCCGCCCGCGGGCGATGGTGTTCTCGCCGACGACCGGGTCGACGGTGGGTACCGGTCCGTCCGGGTCGTGGTCGGACAGGTCCAGGTTCCACAGCTGCTCGGCGAGCTTGATCGCCGTCTGCCCGGACACCTGTCGGCGGCGGATGTCGGCGGCGTTCTCCTCCGCCTGCTCCTGGGTGTCGCCGAGGGCGAAGGTGGCCGCCGGCAGCACGAGGAGCTGGTCGTGGGTCCGGCCGAACCGGCCGAGCCGGCCCTTGATGTCGGCGTAGAACGCCTGTCCGGCCTCCAGGGTGCCGTGCCGGGTGAAGATCGCGTCGGCGGACGCGGCGGCGAACTCCCGGCCCTGCTCGGAGTCACCGGCCTGGAAGATCACCGGCCGGCCCTGTGGGCTCTGCGGCACGGTGAACTGCCCCGAGATGTCGAAGTGGTTGTCGTGCACCGCGTATCGGCCGGGGCCGTCGCCGGGCACACCGCCCAGGAAGGTGGCCGCCTTGTCCGCGGTCACCTCGACCCCGGCCCAGGAGTCGAACAGCACGCCGGCCGCGTCCAGGAAGCTCTCCGCCCGTTCGTAGCGCTGGTCCTGCGGCAGGAAGCCGCCGCGGCGGAAGTTCTCCCCGGTGAAGGCGTCCCAGGAGGTGACGACGTTCCAGGCGGCCCGGCCGGCGGACAGGTGGTCCAGGGTGGCGAACTGCCGCGCCACCTCGAACGGCTCGTTGAACGTGGAGTTGATGGTGCCGGCCAGCCCGAGTCGATCGGTCACCCCGGCCAGCGCGGCCAGGACCGCGAAGGTGTCCGGGCGGCCGACGACGTCCAGGTCGTAGATGCGCCCGTTCTGCTCCCGCAGCCGTAGACCCTCGGCCAGGAACAGGAAGTCGAACTTCGCCCGCTCGGCGACCTGGGCGAACCGGCGGAAGGAGTCGAAGTCGATGTGGCTGCCCGAGCGGGGGTCGCTCCACACGGTGGTGTTGTTGACGCCGGGGAAGTGCGCGGCGAGATGGATCTGCTTGCGTGGGCGGCTCATGCCACTCCTCCGGTGGTGACGGCGGTGCTGCCGGTGGCCGCGGTGGCCGCGGCGGCGGACGCGTAGCGGCTGGGCGGGCGGTCCAGGCCGAGCCGTTCGCGCAGGGTGGTCTCGGCGTACTCCCGCCGGAACAGCCCGCGGGACTGCAGCTCGGGAACGAGGTCGGCGGTGATGGCGTCCAGATCGTCGGGCAGGGCGGCCGGGCGCAGTCGGTACCCGGAGATCCCGGCGTGCTGCCAGGACGCGAGCACATCGGCGACGAGCGCCGCCGACCCGGTGAGGATGGCGGCGTCGGAGGCGTACTCGGTCCCCTCCGTCCCGTCCGCGGCGTCCAGGCGGGCCCGCCGGGCCGCGCCGGACTCGCCGGGCCGGTCGAGGAACACGACCAGGTCGGCGAAGACCCGCACCTCCCCCTGCTCACGGCCGGCTTCGGCCTCCGCCTCGCGCACCAGACCCACGATGTGCGCGGCGTCGTCCGCGTCGCGGGGCGTCACGAACACGATGTCGGCGCTGCGTGCGGCCAGCCGGTAGGCGTGCTCCACGTGGGCGAGGGCGGTGACGACCGGCTGGCCCTGCGGGGGGCGGGGCACGATCGACGGGCCCTTCACCGAGAAGAAGTCCCCGGCGAAGTCGATGTAGTGCACCTTGGACCGGTCGATGAACCGACCGGTGGCCGCGTCGCGGATCTCGGCGTCGTCCTCCCAGCTGTCCCAGAGCCGGCGGGAGACCTCCACGTGGTCGGCGGCCTCGTCGAACAGGACGCCCAGCTGGTCGGCGTCCCTGACGTCGGGTGGGGTGCGCCGGCCGACGTTGGCGAACTCGGTGGCCCGGTGGGACACCTGGATGCGGGTGCCGGCCCGGCCCCGGGACACGAAGTCCAGGGTGGCGATCGCCTTGGCCGCGTGGAACGGCTCGGTGTGCGTCGCGACCTGGGTGGGGACCAGGCCGATCCGCTCGGTGAGCGGGGCGACGCGGCAGGCGGTGAGCACCGCGTCCAGTCGCCCCTGGACGTGCTGCGGGTCAAGGGACAGCGGAGGCAGGTCGAACGAGTCCTCCACCGTGACGAAGTCGAGCAGGCCGGCCTCGGCGGAGCGGACCAGGTCGACCCAGTAGCCGGCGGTGAACAGCTCGGCCGGCCGGGCGGTGGGTTCGCGCCAGGCGGCGGGGTGCCAGCCGGCGCCGTCGAGGGCGATGGCGAGATGCAGGGGGGTCATGGAAACCTTCGGGGATGGGTGCGGTCCCGGGCGTCGGAGACGCGTCAGGGAGCAGGGGCGAACGGAGGGGCGGCTGCGGTCAGCGCGGACAGAGTGCGCTGTGCGAGCGCTGCAGATCGATGTGGCGGCGCGTCACCCACCGGGCGGTCAGGGCCGGCGAGTTGCTCATGGCGTTCGACCTGCTTCCGCGGGCGTCCGCCCGCTCCGTGCGCTTGCCGCGTCGATCGACACGGCCCGGTTGTCACCTGGAGCACCCCACCGCAGGGAGGGTTGCCGGTCAGCAAGCCAGGGCTCGATGCTGACGCTCATCACCGCTGACGACGATAACAGCGCCGTCGGAATTCCCTACCGCACCGGTGGGGGAAGATGGTCCGTCCCGAAGGCGAATCGGGGAACGCGGGCTCGGTCCCCGGTCGTGGGGTCTTCCGAGGAGTCCGACTCCCGGCGCACACTGGCGTGGGTGCCATCGCACCGTCTCGGGGTCGGTGGACCCGCGGTGGGGAGACCGGCAGCCTGACGCGGTCTGTTCGCAGGGGAGGAGGGTCCGGCGTGACGGCTGCCCGTTCCGACGACGACCGACCCGTCCGGCTGGGCGCCCAGGACGCGCTGCCCACCGGGCGACACTGGCGCTGCCGCATCCACTGGCACCACTTCGTCGACTTCCCCGATCCCAACCCCGAGACCCGCGGCCTGGAACAGCAGGGCTACCGGGCCTGCACCCTGTGCAGCAAGGAGAAGGACACCCGGGAGTACCTGCCGCGACGCGGTCTCATCCGACCCTGACGTCCCGCCACCGTCGGTGGGCCGACGTCGGCGGCATGCCGCTCCGACCGGAGGGCGAGGATGGGGGTCATGAGCGAGGCGGAGCAGGAACGCAGCACACCGGCGAGCGCCGTGCCGGAACACACCGCGCAGGGACAGACCACGACCTGGGACCGGTCCTGGCGGTCGTTCACCTCCATCCAGGGCGGACTCATCGTCGGCCACGCGGTGGCCGCCGCCCTGGCCGACCTGACCTCGACGGCCGGTCGGCGGCCGGTGGTGCGGACGAGCACGACGCACTTCCTGCAGGCCGTGGCCCCCGATCTCGCGGTGACGGCGCGGGTCGAACCGGACCGGCTCGGGTCGACGTCGAGCGTGCGCAGCGGGACGTGGCAGGCCGGCACGCTGCGAGCGGTCACCCAGGTGCTGGCGATCGGTTCGGCCCCGGGTTCCTCCACCACGCACGCCGGGGATCTGCCCGCCGGGTTCGTCGGTCCGGAGGGCGGCGAGGCCCTGGTGCAGCCCGCGGACTTCGTCCCGTTCACCACGCACCTGGAGTTCCGGGCGCTGGGCACCGGGCGGCCCCTGGCCGGCGGCGCGGAGCCCCGGTTGACCGCCTGGGTGCGGCTGCGGGAGCCCGCCCACCTGCCGGACGCGACGACCCAGCTCGGGGTGCTGGTGGACTGTCTGCCGCCGAGCCTCTACGCCGTGCTGTCGGCGCCCGTCATCGTGCCGACGGTCGAACTGACCCTGCATGTCATCGGCACCCCGCCCCCGCTGGGTGCCTGGGTGCGGGTGGACCAGTGGACGGCCTGGCAGGACGGCGGGGTGTGCGTGGACGAGGCCGATCTGCACGACGAGCAGGGCAGCCTCGTCGCCCGGGTCCGGCAGACCCGTCGGCTGCCGCGCTGATCGGCCGGCCGGGCGGTCGGCTCAGTCGCTCGCCCACAGCGGCGCGATGGCCTCGGCGAGCAGGCGCCCGACGTCACCGAGCACGTGGGCGCCGTCGCTGACCACGGTCCGACCCGCGACCACGACGGTGTCGACGTCGCATGCGGTGGCGCACAGCAGGATCTGCCCCGGGAGCGATCCGGCCGTCCGCGGGGAGTCGGTTTGGACGGCGACGAGGTCGGCGGCCGCCCCGACCTCCAGGCGGCCGGCCGACGGCCACCCCAGGGAGTCGTACCGGGTCGCCGCGGTCAGCAACTCGACGGGGGAGAAGCGGCCCCGTTCCCGGCTGTCCAGCCGTTCGTGCATCTCCAGCGCCCGCGCCTCCTCGAGGAGATCGATGACGGCGTGCTGATCGGACCCGAGGGACAGCGGCGACCCGGCCCGCTGAAGGGCCCGGGCCGGGCCGATCCCGTCGGCGAGATCCCGTTCGGTGGTCGGGCAGAAGCAGGAGGTGGTGCCGGTGCGGCCCAGGGTGGCGATGTCTCCTCCCGTCAGATGGGTCGCGTGGACGGCGCTGGTCCGCGGGCCCAGCACGCCTTCGGCATCGAGCAGGGCCGTGGGGGACAGGCCGTAGAAGCCCTGGCAGGCCTCGTTCTCCGCTGGTTGCTCGGACAGGTGCACGTGCAGCGGCCGGCCGGCCGCGGCGTCCGCGACCACCCGGAGCGCGCCCCGGGGAACCGCCCGTACGGAGTGCACCGCGGCGCCGATGCGCACGGCGTCCGTGTCGCGCAGCAGGGCGACGCGTTCGGCCCACCGGTCCGCGGTGCCGTCGCCGAACCGGAGCTGCCGGTCACCGAGCTCCTGGTGCCCCTGAGATGTGAGACCCCCGGCCAGGTAACAGGTGTCGAGCAGGGTCAGGCGGATCCCGGCGTCGTCGGCGGCCTGGACGAGTGCTGCACCCATGGCGTTCGGGTCGTCAAAGGGCCGGCCGTCGGGCTGGTGGTGCAGGTAGTGGAACTCGCCGACGGCGGTGATCCCGGCCAGGGCCATCTCGGCGTAGGTCGCCTGGGCCAGGGCCAGGTACCGGTCGGGATCCAGGCGGCCGGCCACCTCGTACATGCCTTCGCGCCACGTCCAGAACGTCCCGCCGTCGCCGTGGGTGCGCCCGCGCAGCGCGCGGTGGAAGGCGTGGCTGTGGCAGTTGGCCAGACCGGGCAGCACGACGCCGGGCAGGCGGGTGGCGTCGGGATGGGGCTCCGACCCGACGGCGACGTCCGTCAGCACGCCGGCCGCGGCGGTGAACGACACGTCCCGGGCCGGGCCGGTCGGGAGCACTGCGTCCCGAGCGAACCATCGGGAGACCGTGCGCGTCACCGGATCGGGATCGTTCACCGGCCGCTGCGCGACGTCGACCCCGCTGCTTGCCTCCGGACCTCGACTGCGGTCGACAGGGAGAGGATCGGGTGACGGGACGGCGGTTCCGGACATGCCGTCAGCCTCGCATCCGTCGAGCCGACGCCGGCGCATGGCCGCGGAGGATGTCTGACGGATCGGCGACGGCGAGGTGCAGAAGGAGCGGTGAGGTCAGGGGGCCGCGAGCGGTCAGCGGGTGGCGGGGTTCGGCGGGAGGTACTTCTTGGCGATGGCCGGCGTGGGCTGGCCCAGGATGCGACTCTGCCAGTCGACCATCTCCGCTGCCTTGCGCATGGCGTCCTTGCGCTGGTCCGGCGTGAGGCCGTCGAACGGGTTGCGACGGGTGGTGGGTGCAGACATCGCGGTCACGTCCCTTCCTGATCCAGTTCAGTATCCGCCGGATCATCCCCGGTTGTCGATGACGGATCGGCCGGGGCCAGTTCGCCCTGACGGAGGAGCTCCGTCCCGATCTCCCGACCGATGGCGACCAGGTCGGGGTCACCGAGCCGGTCGGCGGTCTGGGTGAGCTGGATGGTCAGGCTGATGGTGAGGGCGGGGGAGAACTCATCGCGGTGGTCCATGACCCACTTGAACCGGTCCCACGCAGCTGCGACCTCGCCCTGCCTGCGCTGGTCCGCGTCGGTCTTGGACTTCTGGCGGGTGGCCAGGGTCGCGGCCGCGTAGGCGATGGCCGCGCCGATCACCGCGCACAGGCCGCCGAACCCGGCGGACAGGAAGAAGTTCACGACGGCATCGTGTCAGCTGGCGTGACCGCTCGGCGGGTGGCTTTCGGTGCTTCCTCAGGGTGACGGATCGACCCGGTGACCCGTCAACCTGCCTCGGCGGGGTTCGGGCCGGCTCATCGCATCTCGAAGGCGACCTGGACCTGGACGGACACGTCCTGGGTGCCGGCCTCGATCGGGACGGGCGATCCGGCGGCTGCAGAGGACGCGGCGTAGCTCTGGTACGCCCCGCCGCCGTTCAGGGGGGTCTCGACCACTGAGAACACCGGTCCGAGAGTCACCCCGGCGGCCGCGGCCAACTGCTCGGCCTGAGCCTTCGCCTTGACGACCGCGTCGGCTCGGGCCTGCGCCCTGACGGGGGTGTCGTCGTCGATCGACAGGGCGATCCACTGGATGCGGATGGCGTCGCCGGTCGCCTGGGTGACCGCATCGAGTACAGCACCGGCCGAGGCCAGCGGGCGGATCGTGGCCGTGACCATGTTGCTGACCTGGTAACCGGTGATGCCGCCGGCCTGGTCGTAGCTCGGTTGGACCGACACCTGGTTGGTCTGGATGTCGGCGTCGGCGACGCCCTGGGCCTTCAAGGCGGTGAGGAGACCGGCGGACCGCTGGTTGTTGTCGTCCAACGCTGCCTGCGCAGTCGCGGCGGCGGTCTGCACGCCAAGCGTCACTGTGACGATGTCCGGTACGCCGGTGGCTTGTCCGGTGCCGAGCGTGGTGATCAATCGCAGACCACCGGACGGCGCATCGGGCACGGCGCTCGTCGTAGCAGCGGCCACGGCCTCGACGGCCTGCTGGGTCGGAGACAGTGGAGAGGCGCCGCCGGTATCGACGGCCTGGTCGTTCCCGGCGCCGGAAGAACACGCCGTCACGAGCACGGTGGTGAGTCCGGCCAGCCCGGCCAACACGACTCTGGTCTGGGTGGCGCTCATGAGGGTTCCTCCCGGTCGGCGACGTCACCGGACAGACGGAAGGGCGGGACGAGCGGTTGCATAGGAGGTAGATCGGTAGCAGTTGACTGCTTCCCTGGGACTCGGCTCATTGCGTCACGTGACGTATAGGCGCGGGTCCGGGTGGGGACGGACGGGGCCGGCAGGTCGGGCTGGATGGTGAGTCGCTGGCGCCCGGAGCAGCCCCTCGTAAAGGTTCGCCGGCCACCAACTCCCCATGCCGGTCGGACCAAGAACTCCGATACCGACGGCGCGGCCGAGCAGCCCAGCAACCATCCAGCCGCGCTGCAGTCAGGAGCCTGGCTGAGGATTGGCCGGATGGTGTCAGCCTCGGTGAGCAGGCCCGGACATCGCCGCGACCTACCGTCGCTCAGCACGGATCGTTGTGCCGATAATGTGCATTATGTCAGGCTAGGACCCGCACTTCGGCACCTTACGACTCGCCAACCTGGCCCTGTGCGCACAAGACCCAAAGGAACCGATGAGCGAAACTTCAGGAGGCCAACGCGCGCGTCCCATTCGAGGTCTTGTCAGTAAAGCTTTTTGACCTGCGCCGGCCATGCAGTTCCAAGCCGGGAGGAAGCGGAAAGCCAGCTCAGGGGCCGGCCACTCTCCCTCAAACACTTGTTCACTGCGTCGCCGGTGGTCTCTTCCTGATGGCCGTCTTTACGTGTGATCGTGGCTGGCGGCCGCTGTAGCGCACCGAGGGTGCTCCCCCATGCCGTCTCCCGGTCGCTGCATCTGGGAGTCCGCTGTCACGCTGCGTGATGACATGTCCCTCCACAGATAAGACCACAGAGAGTACTGATCGACTACTGTCCGATGCACGGTCGTTCCTCGGCCGTGGCGTCTCGGCCGCCGGTCAGCCGATCCCTCCGGACGGACGGGTCCTTATCCCCATGATCAACTCCAGGCTTCGGTTCGTGCTGCCTGTCATCGCCCTTCTCGCCTTGGCGGGGTGTTCCTCCGGCGCGCAGGACGCTTCGAGCACAGATGAACTGAGCTCTTCTCCCGCAACCGTGTCCGACGCGGGCGGGGTGTCCCCCCCGGGTACGTCCACCGGGTCCACGGACGCGGCTCCTGTCCGCGCCGACGTGCAGGGGCCGATCTCGTTCATGTCCGGTACGAACTGCGACCGGGGCGGGAACTCGATCACCGCGTGCGTCTACTACCACGCCGACCTCGAGAGGTTCACCGGGCCGGGTCAGCTCAACGGGGCCTTCAGCCTCGCCTCCTTCGACCAGTACGAGAACCACGGCGAGATCTACGACAACCACGGACCGGTCAGTCCCGTTGCCGGGAGCGGAGATCCGGTCTGGTCCTCCTACCAGTCCAAGGGGGCGGGGATCGAGGCGTACGTGAAGTACCACGTGCAGGAGGACCCGTTCCGCACCGAGGACGTGGTCGGGTACTCCATCGACATGCCCTATGTCGGAAGCAACTCGTCGGGGTGCACCGCCACGGAGTTCCTCTTCTGCAGCAAGCAGGACCCCGGCGAGAAGGCCTACAGCGCGGACTACCACTTCACCTTCAGCAATCGTCCGATCACCGTCGAGGTCCACAACAACGTGCCCGGGCTCGTGCTCACCAAGCAGCGCCCGGCGACCATGGCCGGGATCCTGGCCGATCCGACGGCGACCAATCAGGCTGACGACAGGGCCACCCTGACCGCCGACGGCGGCGACGGGCGCGGACGGGCGTATTACGGGGGCTATCGGTCCAACCAGACCGACGCCACCTTGACGGTCGAATACGAGGCGACCGAAGCTGCCGTCTCCACTGACGTGGGTGTCACGCTGGAGATCCAGGCCACCGTGAACAAGGACGACCCCACGAAGGCGAGTCCGGCCACCAAGTGCGAGGTCTCCTCGCCGACCACGACCTCGACCCTGAAGTGCAGGGTGGTGGTGGCGGGGTCGAACTCCGGGCCGAGCACCGTTCTGGTCGAGATCTCCAAGTGATGCCCGGGGCCGGCTCGGGCTCCGCCGGACGGTCGGCACGGGCGGCGTCGGCGCCCGTTGCCGCACCCGCCTCGCACTGTGGGAACCCACGCGCGCCCGCTGCACGGCGGTGGATGCCCGTCGTGCTGGTGGCGGCCGCTGTCGTGACAGCCGCCGTCATGCTCGTCGCCGGTCGATCCTTCGTGGAGGGGCAGGCGCCCCCGGCCGGTGAGGTCGTCCTCGCCTTCGATGAGCCCACCGACCCTGCCGAGCAGGGGCCCGCGGACCTGGTGCGCCGGGCTGAGGTGTTTCCTGCCCTGACGACGGAGATGACCGAGCAGCTCTCGCTTCCCCACGATGTCCGGGTCCGGTTCTCCGCGGGCGGCGGTGGGGCCGCCTATGACGCTGCCCGCCACGAACTCGTGGTGCCCTACGCCTTTGTCGCGCAGGTCCGGGCCGCCCTGTCGTCCCAGCGGCCGACCGCCACTGTGGCCGAGCTGGACATCGCCACCGTGCAGGCGACGTCCGGGGTGATGCTCCACGAGATCGGTCACGTGCTGGTCGAGGCCTACCGCCTGCCGGTACTCGGCGGGGAGGAGGTCGTCGCCGACACGTTCGCCGCCGCCGCTGTGCGCTTGGTCGGTGACCGGGTGCAGGGCCTGGACCAGGACGTACTGGCCTACGCGGACTTCCTCCAGGGCTATGGCGATCGCACCACCACGGTGGATCTGTTCGACGACCATCTGCCGGCTCAGCTGCGGGCCGCACGCCTGCGGTGTCTGGTCTACGGCAACGACCCGGGCGGGCACGCAGACCTCGCCGCGGACCTCCCGGCCGCTGATCGACCCTTCTGCGTCGCGGATTTCACCGAGGCCCACGACTCCTGGGTCGCCGTCCTGCAGCAGTACCGCCAGGTCTGACCTTCCGACCTCCCCACTGCCCGGGACGTTCGCCCGGGATTTCGCCCGACTCCGAGGAGACCCGTGCCGACGACCCCCGCTGCCGACCACCCAGCTGCCGGTGCCGGCCCGCTGATGACCCGTCGCTCCCGGCCCTGCCGCCTCGTCGCGCTCGCGGTCACCGCCGCCCTCACGGTCGCTGCATGCACGGGGCAGGTGCCCGTGCCCCGGGCCGCCACGACAGATCCGGTGCGGTCCGCTGTCGCCGCAGCGGCGCCGGCGAGCTCCGCCGGCGTCGATGTCCTGTCGGCCGGCGGTTCTGGGGCTGCTGCGGATCTCGCGGCACTTCCGACTTCGTCCGTCGGAGCCGGGCAGCCCTTCGCCCCCGACTACGGCAGTGCCGTGGTGTCCGACAAGATCGGTATCGCCAGCTCGCTGACCCCGACGCTGCAGCCGCCCGATCCGCAGCAGGGTCAGTACACGTTCACGGTCCGGGGCCTGTCCGCCGCGGCCGGCACGGTGTCGTGGTCGGACACCATCTCCAGTCCGACCCTGCGGTACCCGTCCGGCCGCCTTCAGCAGGGAGCGGCGTACCAGTGGGTCGCCGTCCGACCCGACGGAAGCACGCAGGGTCCCTACTACTTCAGGGTCGACGCCCAACGCGCCCAACGACAACCCACCGACTCCTTCTCCTCCATCACGGTCGGCCTGGCCACCGGCGAACCCGCCACGTCGTGGAGCTCGCACACGGTCAGCGGTGGAAGCGGCGCCCTGGGCGTCACCCTGGCCTACGCGCCGAACAGTCGCGCTCAGGAGGGTGTCCCCAGTGGTTGGCGGCTCGAGGTCCCCTCCGGCTCGTCGTGGACGGGGCTCATCGCCCGGGTCGACGGTTCCATCACCCTCACCGGCACCTCCGGGAGCGCCGTCAGCTTCGTGGAGGCCTCCCCCGGCCTCTACGCGCCGGTCTGGGGGTCCGGCCAGCAACCCACCGGCGCCTTCACCTGGGTCTCCCGCAACGCCGACGGAACCTGGACGACCACCGGACAGGACCAGGTCACCACCGTGTTCTCGGCCACGCCGGACGCCCCCGCGCAGGATGCGACCGCCTTCGTCACCGATGTGAGCCACAGCGGAGTCCGTTCCGTGCAGCAGGTCTGGGCCGATGACCGGCTGCAGTCCCTGTCGGATCCGATCTCCGGGCAGCAGATCCAGCTCCGGTACGGCGGGGGCCCCGGGTGCCCGACCGTCGAACCGACGGGGTTCGTCCCGGCGCCCGCGGGGGCCCTGTGCGCCGTCGACTTCTGGGACGGCTCACGCAGCGAGATGCACTACGTCGCCAGCGGATCCGGTGTTCAGCTGGGGCGGGCGGTCGACATGTCGGGGGCCGGGGTGGATGCCCAGGTGACCGATGCGGCCTATGACGCGGCCGGTCGCATGTCCGCCCTGCGCACCCCCCTCGCCGCCGCCGCCGTCGCGGCTGCCGTACCCGGCGTGGACGCGGCAGGGACCACGACCCTGCTGCACTACGACGACCAGGGCCGCGTCGTGGCCATCGACGCCCCGGCCACGGGGGACCCGTCGGTGCGGATGACGCGCACCTACGCCTACCGGTCAGGTACCACGACGATCAGCACGCCGGGCGTCTCGACCCCGGCCGGCTACCTCGGCGAGGTGGACTTCGACCCTGCGTATCTGACCCCGACCACCTGGCGCGACGCCTCGGCCCGCACATCCACCCAGTCCTGGGACAACGCGGCCGACCACCAGAAGTCGGTCACGGACGCCGCCGGCGGGGTGTCCACCTTCGACTACACCGACGGCGTGCGCACGCGGACGACCGGACCCACCATCGGAGGGGTCGGTGACTCGTCGCCGTCCACCACCTACCTACTGGACCGCACCTTCACCGACGACCCTGTGAACGGGAAGCCGCTGACCGGACTGGCCACCACCTACTGGGCCAACCCGAGTTACACCGGCGCACCGGCCCGGACGGAGACCGGCCCCACCCTGGCCGGGCAACCGATCCAGTCGCTGGCCCTGAACTGGCCGCGCAGCCCGGTCGGGGGGGAACAACAACCCTGGAGCGCCCGCCTCACCGGTCTCTGGACCGTGGGCGCCAAGGGCACCTACGCCGTGACCGTCGAGCCGGATTCGACCAGCCGGTTGTGGGTCGACAACGTGGCCTGCGTGCAGTCGGCGTGCGATTCCCTCGATCTCGAGGCCGGCCCGCACCGCATCCGCATCGACACCTCCGTCGCGACGCCCGTCGCCGACAGCGCCGGCACCCTGACCCTAAGTGCCGGCCCCGCCGGCCTGTCACCGTCGCCCATCCCGATGGACCAGCTCAGCCCGGACTACCAGCTCAAGACGGCCAAGAAGACCGCGGACAACCTGAACGCCGACGAGCCCGTCACGTCCACCGCGACGGCGGTGTTCCAGGACCCGTCGACCGGACAACTCACCAGCCGGACCGACGACGGCGGACTGACCACCCGGCAGACCTACGAGTCGCTGGACACGGCCGCCGGAGCCTGGGGTCGACAGCTGACTGCCCAGTCACCGGCCGGGGACACCACCACCCTCACCTACTGGGGGGTGGACGAACAGGCCACGGCACCGTGCCCGGGAAGCGTCCCGGCGAACCAGGCCGGCCACCCGCGCGCCACCACCGACCCGAACCGCACGGGCACAGGTGACCCGTCGGCCGTCTACTCGACCTGGTACGACAACGCAGGACGCACGTCGGCCACTTCCGACGGGCATCGCACGAGCTGCACGGAGTTCGACGCCGCGGGCCGGGTGGTGCACCACGAGGCACGGGACCAGACTGCCTCCTCCAGCACCGACACCGACCATCGCTACCAGAACAACCCTCTGCAGACCCGGGTCACGGCCACCGCGGCCGACGGAACGGTCACCACGACGACGTCGGTGGTGGACATCACCGGCAGGCTGACCGCCAGCATCGACAGCTGGGGGACCACCGCCCGAACCACCTTTGATCCGGCTTCGGGACTGGCCGTCAGCACCACGATCACCACCGCGCCGACCGATGGGACTGCCCCGGTCAGCAGCACCACCACCACCAGTCACACCCCGGACGGCAGCCCGCTGGCCGTCACCCTCGACGGGGCCCTGCTGTCCACCACCCGGTACCTCGCCGACGGCCGGCCGGATTCGGTCGCCTTCGGCAACGGGGTGAAGGCGACCCTGGCCTACGACGCCAACGAACGGGCCACCGCGGTCACGTACACCACCGCCGACGGCCGCACCTTTTCCGACAAGCACCGGATCAGCGCGACGGGCCGGATCCTGGTCGACGAGCGGACGACCCCGGACACCCGTGCCACCTTCCGCTACGGCTACGACCGTTCCGGCCGTCTGGTCCAGGCAGCCCTGGACACCACGGCCCAGGTCGATCACCGCGCCTGGGCATGGACCTACGACGCGAACGGCAACCGCACCAGCCAGACCGTCGACGGCGCCACCTCCACCTGGACCTACGACGCCGTCGGGAGCCGGTTGCTGTCCACCACCGACCCGACGGTCGGCGCCCTCACCTACGACCAGCTCACCGGGGCCGACCTCGTCGGGGTGGGCGCACTGGCTCTGGCCTACGACCACACCGGGGCGCTCGTCCGCGCCGCCGACGCCACCACCACGGTGGACTACCACCGGGACGGCGGCGGGCAGGTGATCGCCCGCACCATGACTGCCGCAGGCGCGCCGGCGGTGACCGCCCGGTACAGCCAAGGCGGGTACCTGCTGGACGAGGCCAACCACGTGCTCTCCCGGACGCTGACCCTGGCCGGCGGTGTCACCGTGCAAACCACCTCCACCGCCCCGCCCACCTCACTGAGCGCAGCGCCGACGCAGCCGACGCCCCCCACCACGACACCGCCCCCGGCCGTCAGCAGCGCAGCGGTGCCGCCGACTACGCCGGCACCGTCACCGCTGATGACCTTCCCGAATCCCCCGACCCCCACACCCGGTCCCATCGCTACGCCCGACGCGGTGCCTCAGACTTCGGCTGGTACGCAGTCTCCGTCTGCCGATTCTTCGAGCGAGATCGTCGGGACGGCCTCCCCCGCCGCGGGGACACGGACCACTCCGGCGGCTCCGGCCGCTGGGGCCGTCGGCACCTCGACGATGCTCCGACAGGACGTGGCGGCAGCCGACCCCGCGGCCCCGCTCGCTACCTGGGGCTATCCGGATCTGCGGGGTGACCGCTGGTTCGACACCGGCGCCGACGGCGCGCCTGCCACTACGCCGCCCCATTTGTACGACCCCTTCGGGAACGCGCTGAACGGGCAAGTCGCTCTCGACCCGTCAGCGGCCACACCGGCCTGGCAGCAGAAGAACGGGCTTGACACGATCGGCCTGTCGACCGCCTACCTCCTGATGGGCGCTCGGGTCTACCTGCCCGTGCTCGGCCGGTTTACCCAGCCCGACCCCGTCATCGGCGGCGGCCTCAACGCCTACGACTACGCCTCACAAGACCCGATCAACCGCGATGACCCCCGCGGGACGAGCGACGGCGAATCCACGTGGGGAGACTGGCTCGCGATCGGCCTGGAATTCATGATCGATGTCGCGTTGGCCGCCGCGACAGACGGGGCGTTCCTGGCCATCGCTTCCTCCCGGTCGTTGCTCGTTCGGGCGGCCGGATCATTCGCCCTGGGCTTTGTCGAGGGAGCGGTCGGGGCTACGGAGGCTCACGCGATCGGCCAGGGACTCGACCTCGCCACCGGCCAGGCCACCGCCTTCGACACTGGGAAGTTCGGCACCGCCGTGCTGGAAGGAGCAGTGGCCAACGGCGCGGCGATGGTCAGCTACACCGAAGGGGCAGTGAGTGCTCGAGCTGAAATCCGCGCCCAGAACGATTTCCAGGCTCGCCTGCAGCCCTTGGGGGCCCCGGGCGGCGGGCAGGTCGTCAATCCACTCCCGCCGGTGGCGGTCGTCAACCCTCAGGCGGCGCCCGTTCGCAACGCCGTCCTGGCGGCACAGCCAGACGAGGACGGAGATGTCTTCTACGACGCGCGCCAGGGCTAAATTCCAAGATGCCTCCCCGGCCCGCCGGAATCAGCCGTGGCTCAAACCTGCGTCCACGTCATCGTGCTCGACGTCCGTTCTCTCCGGCACCAGCACGTCTTGGTCGGTCACCATAATCATCAGATTGAAAGCCTGGATGGCAGAGGAGTGGAGTAGCCGTCGGTGTCCGGGTCCTCGTCGTCGTCGTACGGGTCATGGTCGGGGTCCCAGGGCGGCTGGTCGCTCACGGT
The DNA here is from genome assembly GCF_030811475.1 of Nakamurella flavida. Taxonomy (NCBI): domain Bacteria; kingdom Bacillati; phylum Actinomycetota; class Actinomycetes; order Nakamurellales; family Nakamurellaceae; genus Nakamurella; species Nakamurella flavida. Next base: position 604,989 of record NZ_JAUSQV010000001.1, on the reverse strand, counting down.
CGCCGCCCGGCCAGCGGCAGGTCGTGGGCGCGGGGGTCGTCGAAGTCGCGGGCGGCGCGCTGGATCTGTTCGGCGTCTGTGCGACGCCACCACGGGGTCAGCTCGATCTCGACCGGCGGCATCTGGGAGGGCAGCACGATCGCCCGGCCCGGTGGGATGTTGCGGGTGTCGGCGACGGTGCGGGTGGCCTGACGACGGCTGGACAGGGAGTTGACCGAACCGGAGGCGTCCCGGGAGTAGGTGGCCACCTCGACGTCACCGAACGCCTCGGCCAGCTCCTTGCTGTCCGAGGCGCCCTCTCCACCGCCGACCGTCATCCGCATGCCGGCCGCGCTCCGGATCGCCTCGCCCTGGTCCCGGCCGTAGGCGCCGCGCAGCAATGACCGGGTCTGCACCACCATGTGGGCGCTGATCCCCCAGCGGCGCGAGTCCGACAGCACCGTCTCCCAGTCCGGCAGGCGGCACGTGTTCACCGACTCGTCGGCGATGATCGGCAACGGCGGGTCCAACTGCGCCCCTTCCGAGGCCGACGCCAGATCCCGTGCTGCGTCGAGGATGTCGGCGACGATCAACGAGACGATCTTTGTACCCCCGGCCAGCATGGTGCGGTGGGAGTTCGAACACGCCCTGATGTCCGAGCGCACCCGCGACGGCCTCGCCGCGGCCCGGGCTCGCGGCCGGGTCGGCGGACCCAAACCCAAGCTTCGACCCCGGCAGGCCGAACCGCCCGCTCCATGTACGACCAGACCGGTGATGACGGCAAGGCCAGGTTCACCGTTGCCCAGATCGCCGCCGAATTTGGCGTCAGCCGACCCACTATCTACCGCTACCTTGAGCTGGACGACGCGGACCCAAAGGGGTTGTGACTACAGTCCCGTCATGCCTGACCAGCCCCGCCAGCCGTTGTCGGACTTGCCCGCGTCTCGCCTGCTCGGCCACCCGGTCGTTCTCGTGGTCATCAGCCTCGCCTTCGTCGCAACGGTATGGACCCTGATATCCATGATCACCGATGGCGAATCCTCCCCCGGGAAGATCATCTTCCGGTCCCTGTCTGTAGTCGTCGTCGGATTCGCGACTTGGTCCGCCTGGCAGCTGTTCCAGGCTCGGCGCCGCGCTCGGAACAGCTGACCTCCATGCTGAATCCGGATGAGGTTGAAATCGCCGCCGAGACGATCAGACGGCAGCTTCACATACGCACTGCCCTGCTGACCTCTCTCGCACGGTCGGACGAGGTCCTGGCCGTGATCAAGGGGTGCCGGGACCAGGACGAGGCAACCCGTGCGGTGCAGGACCTCCTCGGACTCGAGAAGATCCAGGCACACGCTGTCCTGTTCCAGCAATGGGTCGGGCTGACCAGTCAACGAGCCGAGGGGCTGAGCGCAGAGATAGAAGCAGACCGCAGGGAGCTAGCTTCCCTCACGAATTAGGATCCGGACACTCCTCCGGGGCCCTGAGGGCGAGAGGAGGGCGGCTAGTTGGACCGTGTCGTCGATGTGCGAGCGTCCGAAACGCAACTAACCGGCTCGGCACCCAAGCGACGCAGTGTCCTGACCGTCTTTGACTAGTCCGACGAGGTCGTCGAGCAGTGGCTGTCGGTCGGACTCCCCTCGGCGGGCGGCAGAACCGACCGGTTCCCGTCCGAGCGCGGCTCCATGGTCGGCCTCGGCACGATCAACGAGCGGTTCAGCCGCTACCGAGACGAGCCGAACCTGTCCCCTGGTTTGGACTTCCACTCGTTCTGACGGTCCTACGTCACGCACTTGATCGAGGATGACATCGACCTGCTGTTCGTCCAGCTGCAGGTCGGGCACGAGCACGCTTCCACCACGGCCCTCTACACCTGCGTCTCCAGCGACTACCGCACCCGTACGCTGGCCGCCGCCCTGTAGTCCGCGATCGGCGCGCCTTTGAGCGGATTGGCTCGTGGACGGTCGTCGGCTCAGTAGGGCGACGGATCTCAAAGGGTCCTGTCGAGGATAAGTCGTATCGCTTCCTTCGGTGCATCCCATTGCGGGAAGTGGCCGCAACGGTCGAACCAGTGCAGGATCGCATCGGGGAACAGACTCGTGGCCCGTGCGGCCTGGCTCCGCACGGTCACCCGGTCACGACGTCCCCAACCGATCGTCACCCTGCCGGGCGCGGTTCCTGCTGGGGCGCCTTGCTGTTTCGGGCCCTTGGTGAGGGCGTCCAGGGCGGCTCCGTTCGATGGGGACTCGACCAGGCCACGCACGTCCGGCAGCACCGTCTCCAGCGAGAGCGCCCAGGGTCGCGCCGAGAACTGCACCAGCAGCAGGGTCCTTCCAATTGCGCTCCCCAGCAGCAGAGGCAGCCACTTTCGCAGAACTCGGACCAGAGCGACCGACGGCCGCAGGGTGGCGCTGAAGACAAGGAGTTCACGGTCGCTCCAGAAGCCGCCCGGGTCCAGCGCCACGGTGTCGCCGCCGACTCCCCGCCTCGCGAGCTCGAGCACTATGCGTCCGCCCAACGACTGGCCGACGGTGCTGACCCCGTCCAGCCCCTGTTCCCGGATGAACTCCGCCACGGCGTCGGTCAGGGTGGCGATCGACACCTCCCCGGCCAAGGGTGGGGTCTCACCGAAACCCGGCAGGTCGACAGCGACGACCTCACGATGTTCGGCGAGTTCGTCGAGGATCGGCGCCCAAGATCGCCACCCAGCGCCTAGGCCGTGCACGAGCAACAGGGGGCTTCCGCTTCCGCGCCTCACATGATTCAACGTCACTACGCAGTGGTACCCCGGGCGGGACTGGCTCAAGCGGCGCCGGGCGCACGAGAACGCGGCGCCAGCCTGTCCCGCTGCACGATCCCCTCTCACGCGACGGCCGCGCGGATGTCGGTTGGTAGCGAGAGCTCCGCGATACAGGCGGCGCGTCACTGCCGACGTCTGGCTGCGTCTCGCTGTCGAGGACCACGAGCTGGCCTACGGCAACCGCCCGGGGCTGTTGGACGCCCCGTGACAAGCAGCTCAGAGCCCGCAGGTCCCGAAATTTCAGAGATGGGGATATGTGTTTGAAGGTTGATTACCAGACATCCCCAACGAGACCTGTGCTCATCTTTTTTGCAAGGCGCCAATATAAATATTTATGATCCCGATCCGAGCCTTAGTGTAAAACTCTTCCGCGCTCAACAACATAGGTCCCCTTACAGTCGTTCCACGTGCGTGAGTCACCGCTCACCATTTTCGATCGTTGGGCAACTCGTCCACCGGCTTGTACCAATGTCTTGCCCTAGTGCAGGGTGATGACAAAATTCTCTGGCCAACATACGGTTCTATCGAAAATCGCCTAATTACTTTCCGAAGTGACGTGCATCGGGAGAGGAATTGCGCTCGTGAAGGCGATGCAGCTCGCATCTTCACGACGGCGTCGTTCAGGTGGCGGTGTTGACGCGGTGGTAGCCCACCTTTTTCGAAAGGCCCTCAAACACCTGCATATGAAAATTCCTCGTTGTCGGCGTCGACAACCGCAGCGCCGACTGTGCCGGCGCCCGCTTTCTGGTCGGTGTCGAGCGCGGATGCCGGGCCCGGTGACGCCGATGGGATCGTTGCTGCCCCGCGGCAGGGACGACAGAGGTTGTGGTCGCCAGCCTCTACTCAAGTCCGCCGGCCCAGCGCTTGCGAGGTGTTGTGGCCGATAGTGGCAACTCACCTGCCAGGCACCCGTCACGACGTTGCAGTGGACCCCGACGATGCCCGCGGCATCAGCACCGGACGCAACCGTGTCGAGCTCGCCTGCCGCCCACCCAGCACCTCGTTGAGTGCCGCGAACGCCGCCACCCCCATCTGCTCCAGGTCGACCCGCACCGAGCTCAACGGCACGCTCAGTTCAGCGGAGATGGGCATGTCGTTGTAGCCGACGACCGCGATGTCCTCCCCCACCGCCAGGCCGCGCTCGCGGAGTACGCCCATCGCGCCGATGGCGGAGAAGTCGTTGACGGCGAAGACCCCATCGGGCCGTCCCCGGGTGAGCAGCTCGGTCATCCCCTGTCGCCCGCCGGCGACGTCGAAGCCGGAGTGGACGACGAAGGTCGTGTCCACGGGGACGCCGCGGCGGGCGGCCTCGGCGCGGAACCCGGCCGAGCGGTGGGCGGCGGTGGTCGCGTAGCTGGGGCCGGCGAGGACGGCGAGTCGCCGGCAGCCGCGGTCGACCAGGTGCGCCGCGGCCAGCGCTCCCCCGGTGCGGTCGTCCCCGGTGACCGACGGCAGCCCGCGGCTCCCCCGGCTGACCAGCACCAAGGGGAAGCCCTCGTCGTACAGCCCCCGCAGATAGGGGTCGACCAGGCGCGCATCGGCCACGATCAGCCCGTCGACCCGTTCGGCGCGGTAGTTCTCGATCCGGGCGTTGCGATCGTCGATGACGTCCCAGGTGCTGTTCACCACGGCCTGGATGCCGTGACCCGCGGCCTCCCGCTGGATGGCCTCGAACACGGTGGCCAGCACGATGTCGGTGATCCGGGGCACGAGGACGCCGACGATGCCGGTCCGCCCGCTACGCAGGCTGGCCGCCCACCGGTTCACCCGGTACCCGACATCGGCGGCGGCGGCCTCCACCGAGGCGATGGTCTCCGGGCTGATCCGCGCCGCGTCGCCCCGCAACACCCGGGACACCGTCGACACGTGGAAACCGGTCAGCTGCGCGACGTCGCGCAGCGTGGCCTGTCGTGCGGTCATCGGACGCTCCAGCATGGGTGTGGCCGCGGTCAGCTGAGGTGGCTGCCGCCGTTGATGTCGAAGGTCATGCCCGTCACCGATGCGCAGGCGTCGGACAACAGGAACAGCATGACCTCTGCGACCTCCGTGGCCTCGCTGACCCGCGGCAGCGGCATCCGGGACAGCAGCCACGCGCGTTGCTCGGCGTTAAGCCGGTCGTGCATGGCGGTGCGGACCGGCCCCGGCGCGACGGCGTTCACCCGCACCCCCCGCGGCCCGTAGTGGACGGCCAGATGCCGCATCAGGCCGAGCACCCCCGCCTTGGCCGCGGCGTACGCGGCCCCGGACAGTTCGGTGCCGCCGTCCCGCGCGTTCAGGCTGCTCATCAGCACCATCGCCCCGCCGCCGGCCGTCACCATCCGGGGCAGCACGGCGCGGCTGACCACGTACGCCGAGGTCAGGTTGTGCCGCATCACCCGCTCCCACTCCAGCAGGTCGATCGACTCGATGCCGCCGGCGCCGACCACCCCCGCGACATGGACAACGTGGGTGGGCGTCGGGATCGAGTCCAGGTAGGCCTCGACCGCATCGGGGTCGCTGCAGTCCACCCCGACCGACAGGTCGAGGACGTCGACCCGCCGGCCCTGGGCACGGGCGAGATCGGCGACCGCTCCCCCGATCCCGCCGCTGCCCCCGGTCACCAGCAGCGAGCTCATCGCGGCCCCAGGATCGCCTGGTGCGCCTCCCGGTAGGCGTCGGACAGCATCATCTCCGGCTGGTTGTAGACGATGAACCGGGCTCCGAGATCGATCCAGCGGTGGGCGTCCTCGACGGAGTACGCCAGCACCCCGGCGTGCTTCCCCGCCGCCACCGCCTGCTTGACCACCGACTCGGCCGCCTGGATCACGTCGGGGTGGTGCGGGGCGTACCCCAGACCCATGTCCATGGACAGATCCGCCCGCCCCGGGAACACGACATCGATACCGGTGGCGAGGATCTCGGGGAGGTTGTCCAGTCCCTTCACGGATTCGACGAGCCCGATCACCACCGTGTTGGCGATGCTCCACTCGAGGTAGGCCGGGAAGTCGTGGCGGCGGGTGCCGTGGGCGGCGGCGCGGGCCGCCGAGCACAGCGTCCGGTGGCCGACCGGCGGGTACTTCGCCGAGTCCACCGCGCGGGACGCCTGCTCGGCGGTCTCGACGACGGGGATGACGACCCCGCCCGCGCCGGTGTCCAGGGCCCAGAGCAGTTCCTTCTCCTCCGCGTGACGCACCCGGATGAGCGGGGTCGCACCGGTGGCCTCGGCGGCCCGCACCATGGCGAGCACGGTCTGTTCGTCGGCGGCGGCGTGCTCGGTGTCGATGATCAGGAAGTCGTAGCCGAGGCTACCGAGGATCTCCGCGATGGCCGGTTCCTGCAGCAGGGTGAGACTGCCGAGACTGACCCGGTCCTCGCCGAGTGCCTGCAGAACGCGATTGGGCTGTGGGTACATCAGGAGCTCGTGGCGGTGGTCGAGGCGGAAGCGGACGCACCGGACGAGCCGGTGGTCGCCGACGCGTCGCCACAGGAGTTCCCGGCGGGCGCGGAGCCGATGAGTTCCACGGCCTTGGTCACCGGGGTGGCGTCGTACCAGACCGACGGCTCGGGCAGGGTCTCGACGATCTTGTTGTCCAGGAGCCACTGGCCGTCGTCGCTCATCGCGGTGGCGGTGTCGACGGCGCCGTTCGGGTCCATGTAGGGCCACTGGTCGGTGCCGTAGAGCGCGGCGACGGTCTCGGCGGGGACGGAGGTGTGGGCGGCGACGATGGCCACCACGTCGTCCTTGTTCGCCGGGTCCTGGTAGTAGCGCACGCCTTCCAGCCAGCCGGCCAGCCAGCGGGTCGCGACGTCGGGCGATCCGTCGAGGAAGTTCTGCGACATGGTGATCAGGCCCTGCTGCTCGTCGGGCGCGATCTCGTAGGTGGCCTTCACCCGTTGCGCGGTGCCGTCCGCGATGGACTGGTACGCCAGCGGCTGGGTCAGGAAGCCCGCGTCGACGGCGCCGGTCTTCAGGGCGTTGACGGTGTCCGGGTAGGTCAGGTTGACCACCCCGCCGAGGTCGGCCTGGCTCATCCCGGCGCTCTGCAGGAACAGGTCCAGCCAGTACTCGGTGGACGAGCCCTTGGCCAGGATCGCGACCTTCTTGCCGCGCAAGCCTTCCGCATCGGTGATGCCGGCCGCGGTCGAGGACACCAGCATGGAGTCGGACGTGCACCGGTACTGGTTGCGGTCGGCGACGGCCTTCATCTTGAGGCCCTGGTTGACGGCGTTGAAGAACGCACCGCCCAGGCCCGGGATGTTGACGTCGATGCTGCCCTGGCTCTGCACGCTGAGCGTGGAGTAGATGTCGTTGGTGCTGTACTCGTTGGAGATGCCGTGATCGGCGAAGAAACCCTTGTCCTGGGCGACGAACAGTGGCGCCAGCGAGACGATGTTCAGGGCGTTGACGGTGACGGTGTCTCCCCCGGCGGCACCGCCGGAGGCCGTGCCACCGCCGGCGGCCGGCGCGGGGTCGGACGATCCACAGGCGCTGACCCCGATCAGGGTCGCGGCCAGGAGCACTGCCGTCAGCGCCGAGCGCCGGGTGCGGGTGAAGTTCATCGCGTCGTACCTTCCGTCCATCCGAAGAAGCGCCGCTGCACGCGCAGCAACGCCGTGGTGAGCAGGAACCCCATCGCCGCGATCACGGCGAGAGTCGCGTACATGTTGTCGATCTGGTAGATCTGCCAGTACCGCCAGGTCAACGACCCGATGCCGTCCGAGGCGGCGAGGAACTCACCGGCGATGACGCCCAGCAGGGCCAGGCCCGCGGCGAGCCGGATGCCGGCGAAGATGGAGGGCAGGGCCCCGGGAAGCACGATGCGCAGCAACACCTGTCGGCGATCGGCGCCCATGTTCTGCGCCATCAGGATCAGCCGCTCGTCACCCTGGCGGACCCCGGCCATGGAGTTCACCACGGCGGGGAAGAACGAGATGATGCCGGCCAGCACGATGATCGGGGTGCTGCCGATGCCGAAGATGACCAGCAGCATCGGCAGGATCGCCACCACCGGAATGGGGTAGGCGACCGCGATCAACGGATCCAGGATGACCCGCGCCCACTTGAGGCGGGCCATGGCGATCCCGACGGCGATGCCCGGGATGACTCCGAGCAGGAAGCCCAGCGTGATGCGGCGGATCGAGACACCGATGTTGGGCCACAGGTCGCCGTTGGAGCTGAGCGTGAACAGGGCGGCCAGGCTGTCGGACGGGGCCGGGAAGAAGGTGTCGTCGATGATGCCGGACCGGCTGCCGATCTCCCACAGCAGCAACACCCCCAGCACGGGGATGAGCGTGCCCAGCGGCGAGGAGATGATGCGGAACGCCCGGGACGGCCCACGGGCAACCCGGCCCCCGCTGCGGTACTCGACGACCACCGGCTCGGCGTCCGTCGTGCGCTCCGGGAGACGGGGCGTCGTCGCACTGGAGCCAGGGGTCGTGTGCGGATCGGCGGTCACTTCCGTCCCTCCGCTTCGGCCCACTCGGCGGCCATGGTCGCGCCCTTCAGTCGGTTCCACAGGTGCTCCTTCAGTTCCGCGAACCGTGGATCGCGTTCGGTGCTCAGCCCTCTCGGCCGCGGGAAGGGGACGACGATCTCCTCCACCACCCGGGTGGGCCGTTGGCCGAGGACGATCACCCGGTCGCCGAGGAGCAGGGCCTCCTCGATGCTGTGGGTGATGAACAGGACGATCTTCTTGTCCGCGCTCCAGACCTGGAGGAGCTGTTCCTGCAGCAGGGTGCGCGTCTGCGCGTCGACGGCCGCGAACGGTTCGTCCATCAGCAGGACCTCTGGGTCGTTGGCCAGGGCCCGGGCGATCCCGGCCCGCTGGCGCATCCCGCCGGACAGCTGGTGGGGCTTGGAGTCGGCGAACGCGTCGATATTCATCGTCGCGAGATGCCCCATCGCGATCTCCCGACGTTCCTTGCGGGGCACCCCACGCAGTTCCAGACCGAACGCGACGTTGTCGACGACACTGCGCCACGGGATCAGCGCGTAGTCCTGCCAGACGATCGACGTCATCGGGCCGGTGGCGGTCCGGGTGCCGACGAAACGCACGGAGCCGGAATCCGGTTGGTGCAGGCCGCCCAGCAGACCGAGCAGGGTGCTCTTGCCGCACCCGCTCGGCCCGATGATGCAGATGAACTCCTGCTCGTGCACGGTGGCCTGCAGGTCGGCGATGACCGGGAGGGGCTCACCGGTGGGTGTGCGGTAGCCCTTGCTGACGGAGTCGATCTCGATGCGCATGTCAGCGTCCCGTCGTCGGTGCGAGGTCGCGGTAGTGCTCGTGGAACCAGTCCGCGATGTCCCGGCGCCGGGCGAACCAGACGCCGTCCTGGGCGTTGCACCAGTCGATGAGATCGGCCAGCGCACCGGCCCGGCCCGCCTGGCCCACCAGCCGGGCGTGCAGCCCGATCGAGATCATCTTGGGATGGGTGGCGCCCTCGCGGAGCAGGTACTCGATCCCCCGGCGGCAGTTCTCGAAGAAGTCGCCGGGATGGCCGTACCCGGGGCTGAACGCGAACCGGCCGTCGTTGTAGGTGTGGGTGTACGGGACCACCAGCTGGATGGCCTCGCCGACCGGGGTGAAGAACGGGAGGTCGTCGTTGTAGGAGTTGGAGTCGTAGGTGAACCCGCCCTCCTCGACCAGCAGTCGGCGGGTGTTCACCGAGGGCGCGTAACGGGAGTACCAGCCGACCGGCCGTTCCCCGCACAGCTCGGTGATCATCTCGACCGTTCGGGCGATCTCGGCACGTTCCTCGTCCTCGGTCATCTCCGACGGCTCGGTCCAGCGCAGACCGTGCGAGCAGACCTCGTGCCCGGCCGGCAGGATGGCCGCGGCGAACTCCGGGTTGCGCTGCAGGGCCAGGGCGCAGGCGTACACGGTGACGGGCGTCCCGGTGCTCTCGAACAGGCGCATCAGCCGCCAGATGCCGGCCCGACTGCCGTACTCGTACACCGACTCCTGGCTCAGGTCCCGCTCCCCGGGACGGGAGGGCACGTAGGAGATCTCGCCGATGGTCTCGTTGTGCGGGTCGCCGTCGAGCAGGTTGTGCTCGGCGCCCTCCTCGTAGTTCAGGCACAGGCTCACGGCGACCTTGGCGTCGTTCGGCCATCGGATCACCGGTATGTCGCGTCCGTAGCCCACGAAATCGCGTTCGGTTCCCACGGCGGGCACCGTCTCGGAGCGGGTCATCGTCTGCCTTCCAGGTCGGGGGTGGTGGTGCGGTCGCCGCTGACACGCGAGGCGAGGGTGCGGATCGGGGTGTCACCCGGCGCCCGGCGGAGCTCGTCCAGCCAGGCCCGCAGATCGGCCCGGCCGCCGTCGGCGAGAAGCGCCGCGCAGACGTCGATCTCGGCCCGGTCGCTCAGGGGTCGTTCCCGATCGCCGAGGTGGACGACCGCCTGCCGCGCGACGGTTCGCCCGTCGTCGAAGTGGAAGTCGACCCGGGTGGGCCGGCCGCGCGGGTAGCCGTCGTCGAGCTCCGGCGCGTGGTCGATGAGGACCGACGCGGCCAGCGCCGCCAGATCCCCGTCGTCCGGCCCGGGACGGCGACCGCTCAGGCCGTAGGCCACGGCCCAGGGAACGCTGAACCGCCGGGCCAGCACGGTTCGGCCGTGGGAACCGGCCAGGGCCGCCGCGGCGCGGTAGGTCCGGACGTGTGTCCCGACGACCCGGTCCGCGCCGCCCTCCCGGCGGAGGTCGTCGGCGACCTGCCAGGCGGTCAGGGTGTGGGCGCACAGGCCGAGCGGCTTGAGGTAGGCCTGCAGGAGCAACGGGGTGTCGGGACCGCCGGCCGCTGCCGCCCTCGGGTGGGCCACCGAGGCGAAGTGGGACACGGCATCGACCGGGGTGTCGGCCAGGTCGAGCCCCAGGAGTCCGACGGTGACCCCGTTGGCCGTGCCCAGCGCGGGCAACAGGTAGTGCGTCGACGCCCCGGCGACGAGGGTGGAATCCGGCCCGGTGAGGGCCACGGACAGCGCCGCGCGCGCTGCCGCTTCCTGCGCCTGGAGGTCCCCGCCGAGGATGGTCGCGGTGGCGACGGCCGCGGCCGCCGTGCCCCAGCCGCCGTGGGGGTGGATGCCGGTTCGCGGACGGCCGAGCAGCAGGCCGAGCCGGGCGCCGGCTTCCCAGCCCGTGGCGAAGGCGGCCAGCACGTCGCCGAGTGCGGCGTCGACGGTCAGCCCGACCGACCAGGCCGCGCCGAACGCGTGCAGCCCGGGATGACCGGCGGCCTCGCGGAGCCCGTCGTCGCACTGGCCGACGGTGACGGCGGCGGCGTGGATGCCGGCCGCTGCCGCGGGGGTGGCCACCGGGGCTCCCCCGGTGAGCAGGGGGTGATCACCCGCGCCGGCGATGGTGGTCAACGCGGACACGGCCGGATCGGCGCCACCGGCGATCGCACCGGCCACCGAGCGCGCCAGCAGTCGTCGGGAGATCTCACCCAGGGCGGCGTCGCTCCGGGAGCGCTCCCCCACGTCGGCCGCCGTGGTGACCAGGGTCGGCAGGACCTCGTCCAGGACGGTCGTCATGGCGTCAACACCAGCTTCCCGCGGACACCGCGGGCAGCGATCAACTCGTGGGCCCGGGCCGCCTCGGCCACCGGCAGGACGTCGTCCACCGCAGGGCGGATGTGTCCGTCGGCGAGCAGCTGCAGGACCCGGGCGACCTCGTGCGGCTGCTGACTGCGGCTCCCGAACACCCGGTACTCGTTGCGGAACGCCTCGATCACGTCGAAGCGTGGGTGCTCCCCGCCATGCCCCCCGCCGACGACCATCCGCCCGGACCGGGCCAGGGAGGTCAGCGCCTGCTCGAACACCGTGCCGCCGATGTGCTCGACGACGACGTCCGCTCCACACCCGTCGGTGAGCTCGCGGACCTGGTCGGGCCAGTGCTCGTCGGTGGTGTCCAGCACGGCGCTCGCCCCGCACGCGAGGACGAAGTCGGTCTTGGCCGGTGAACTGACCAGGCCGATCACCCGGGCCCCACCGAACCGGGCGACCTGCACCACCGCATGGCCCAGGCCACCGGCCGCCCCCGCGACGACGACGGTCTCGCCCGGGACGAGGTTCGCGATGGAGTACAGCATCCGCCAGGCGGTACCGAAGGAGATCGGCGTGGCCGCGGCCAGCACGGGATCGACATCCGGAGCGCGGAGCAGGCCGCGTGCGGACACCGTCATGTGGGCGGCGTACCCGCCCCACCCGGTGATCCCGGGCATGAACCCGCGCAGGCAGAGGTTCGACCGGCCGGTGGTGCACTCCAGGCAGGTTCCGCAGGGTGTGTTGGGCAGGACCACGACGCGATCACCCACGGCCCAGCCGGTCACATCCTGGCCCAGCTCGATGATCTCGCCGACGACCTCGCGACCCAGCACGTGCGGGAAGGTCAGCGGCATCCGGGAGGCGCCGGACCTGAGCTCGAGATCGAGATGGTTGACGGCCGTGGCCAAGACGCGCAGCACGACCTCTCCGGAAGCCGGCTCGCGGATCTCCGTCCGTCGATAGCGCAGCACGTCGACGTCACCCAGACCGTCCATCACCACGGCGTCGGTCAGCACGGCGCACCCGCCGTGATCATGCGGTGCACGAGCGGGGCGACGCCGTCGTCCGCGGAGCTGTGCGCGAGGGCGAGAGCGAGGGCGATCCGGGCCCGCGACCCGGTGAGGTCACCGGCGAAGATCGCCCCGGCGCGCTCCAGGTCGGCTCCCCCGCCGTCGCCGTACACCGGCCGCACCACGCCGTTCCGGGTCCGGCTGGTGATGAGTACCGGGATGCCCTTGCCGACAGCCGTCTGGACGGCCTCGAGGGTGGCCGTGTTCGCATTGCCACTCCCGAAGGCCTCGACGACGATGCCCCGGGCGCCGGCCTCGACGGAAGCCAGGAGATGGGTGCCGTCCACCCCGGCGGAGAGGGTCACCAGGTCGACACGGGGCAGATCGTCGGGCACCGGGAGGTCGGCCAGCAGGCCACCACGGCTCGGTGTCGACAGGGGAAGCAGCACACCCGCCTCCACCAGCGCGGAGGCACCAGCCGCGCCGCCGGAGAAGGCGACCAGCGAGGAGGTGTGCACCTTGCGACCCTCGATCGCCGCGACAGCCGTACCGCCCATGACGATCGCCGGGCCGACCGGGACGTCGGCCGTCGCCACCGCGACCGCATCGGCGAGATTGCGGGCTCCGTCACCGTCGGGCACGTCGGCGGCACGCTGCGCGCCGGTGAGCACCAACCGGGCGTCGCGTGGAAAGTACTGGCCACAGAGGAAGGCCATCTCCTCCAGCGTGTCCGTGCCGTGCGTGAGAACGACGGCGTACGAACCACTGTCGAACTCGGCTTGGACGCAGCGGACCGCGGCGAGCATGTCCGCGATGCTCAGGCCATAGCTGGGTCGACCACTGAAATCGACCGGAACGATCTGGATCCCGGTCGTCGTCGGCAGGCTCGCCACCAGGTCGTGGACGTCGTCCGCCACCTCCAGCCCGAGCTCTCCCCGCCGGGACGCGATGGTTCCCCCGGTCGACACCAGCGACACCCGCATGCGGAACCCTTCTGAGCTTGCCGCCCACGCAGGTGCGCGAACGTTCGCTCACCGTATTGCGCGAACGTTCGCTCGACAAGGGTTCGCGGAGATGTCGCGCGATGTTCACGACCCGTCACACGGCGGAAATCCGAGAACCGGGTTCCCGGCGCGCCCCCGCACACGGACGTGGGCAGGCCGGCTCGGTGCACGCCCTCCGGCTAGGTTTCGTCCGATGACCGCAGCCCTGGCCTGGAGAGGCCCGTTCGCCAACGACGAGGCGCACCGACTGCACGCCGACGCCTTCGGTACCCGCGTCCATACCGCGCAGGAATGGGACTGGGAGCAGCTGGTCCTGAACCACAGTCTGGGATGGGTCACCGCCCGCCAGAACGGTGAGCTCGTGGGGTTCGTCAACGTGGTCTGGGACGGCGGCGCTCACGCGTGGCTGCAGGACACCATGGTGTCCACCACCCACCAGTCCCAGGGCATCGGTCGTCGGCTGGTGGAGCGGGCCGGCCGCGGGGCACGCGAGGCCGGATGCGAATGGCTGCATGTTGACTTCGAGGACCGCCTCCGTCCGTTCTATTTCGACGCCTGCGGGTTCACCCCCACCACCGCCGGGCTCCTCCGCCTGTGACAGATCGGCACTGCCCGGGGATGACGAGGGTCCAGCCCCCGCCGTCAGGAGAGGTCCTCCGGCGAACGCCGCCGGTTCGAACCCACCGGCACGGGCCCCACACAGCTCAACGCTCGCCGGCCGTCGTGCCGTGCGCGCGCTCGTCGCTGCGTCGGGCGGGATGGGCGCTGTTCACCACCAGGGCCACGACCAGCAGGGTGGCGTGCAGGACCTGCGAGGCGTAGGCGGTCACGTTGGCCAGGGAGAGGCCGTTGTCCAGGACGGTGATCACCAGCAGGGCCAGCACGGTCCCCCGGATCGAGCCGCGCCCGCCGGCCAGGCGGCCACCTCCGAGGATCACCGACGCGATGACGACGACCTCGGCTCCGGTGCCGGCCGACGGGAGCCCGGTGCCCAGCTGGGAGGTGCGCATCAGGCCGACGACGGCGGCGGCCAGACCGGACAGCACGAAGAGAGCGAGGACGGTGCGGCGCTCCCGGCCACTGTCGAGGCGGGTCGGGGCCGGGAGACGACCGATCTCCCTGAACCGGTGCCCGGGACGGGATCGGGAGGCGACCCCACCCAGGACGGCGACACCCAGCAAGATCAGGGCCGGGAGCGGCAGCCCCCACAGGGGTTCCGCGGTGCCCAGGGTGCGAAACCCGGTCAGGCCCAGGGCCAGGCCGCTGGGCACCAGGTAGGACAGGGCCCGGAGCAGGGCCATCGCGGCGAAGGTCATGGCGATGCTGTTGATACCACCGAGGGTGACCAGCAGACCGTTGGTCAGGCCGGTGAGCAGGCCGGTGCCGACCGCGAGCAGAACCGCCGGCATCAGACCGATGCTGGGTGCGGTGGCCGCCAGGACGATGCCGGCGAAAGCCGCTGCCGCCCCGACGGACAGGTCCACGTTGCCGGTCATGATCAGAAAGGTGGCCGGGACGGCGAGAACTCCGACCACGGCGAGGTCCTGCAGGACGTTGACGAGATTGCCAGAGGACAGGAAGTACGGGCTGGACACGGCGAAGACGATGCAGGCGAGCACACCGGTGATCACGAGGAGAACCTCGGTCACCGTCGGCCAGTGGACGGCCCAGGAGTTCCCCCGCGTCATCGGCCCGTGCACCCGGTGGTGTCGTAGTACTCCTCGACCGTGGATGCCGTGAGGAGAACGGTCTGGACGTGGAGGAACTCCGGTACCGCCTCCCCCGCCATCGCGGCGAGCAGGGTCGGGAGGACGAGCTGGCCGTAGCGGTCCGGGAAGAGAGCCGCCGCTCCCACCCACCGCCGATCGGTCCGGAGCTGACAGCGCTCGAACTCTCCGGCGCCCACCGCGGCGACCGCCGCCACGTCGCCGCCCCCGGGCGGCAGCAGGGCGATGGCGGCCGCGACCTGCTGGGCACGCACATCGTCGATCGCGGCGATCAGGACATCGGCGTCGGGGGGCAGCTCGCCCAGGATGGCTCCCAGGGCGCTCGGGTCACCGGGATCGACGAAGACCTCGGCATCCGACCGGCCCGGACACTCGTCCGCGAAGCCGGCGCGGATGCCCGCCACGCGCCTTTCCGTGGTTCCCGCGTCCGCCGGGTCCGCGGCGGCATCCTCGGTGGCGGGGGCGGCTGCGCCGACCACGACGAGCCGGGCGTCCGGACAGGAGTCGCGCTGTCGCGCAGCGCGACCCAGGGTTGCTCCGACCAGGTGTCCCGCCCGCGTGTCGTCCGATCCCACCGCGACGGTGCGACAGGGCACAGGGTCCGCATCGATGGTGACCAGGGGGACCCCGACGGGCCCCAGTTCGCAGAGGGACACCGCGATACCGGCAGCGCGGTGGACGATCCATCCGTCGACGTCCTGCGTGGCCAGGCGCCGCGCGCAGTCCAGGACCAGCGCCGGGTCGTCGCCGGGGTCGCATCGGATGAGCTCGGCCCCGGACAGCGTGGCCTGCGCGGCCACGGAATCGGTCACCGCCCGGCTGAAGGCGTCCGATCCGGCGGCCGCGATCAGACCGATCCGCAGGCCCGTGCCGGCGTCAGGGTCCACCGAACTCGACGGCAGGACGGTGTGATCGGAAGCCACCTCGGACCGCCCCGTGTCGACGGAGGTCGTCTCGGTGCCGGCCACCGGCGTCACGGTGGACGTGATGGGGGCCGGTGACGCCGGCGGCGGCAGGGTCGAGGTCGCCACGGGCCTGGAGGTTCCGACGGCGTCGGACGGAACCGGACCGGTGGTGGCGCAGGCCGACAGCACGACACCGAGGATCAGGGCCGTCCAGGCGCGGAGCAGAGAACGCCGAACCCTCGCCCGAACCCCGTGCGCCGGCCTTCCCGGCGCCTCGCGTGGTGGAACTGCTGACATGATTCTCCCGACGTCCGCCCGATCCGCCACGGCGGAGTCCGTCCCCACCCAACCAGAATCGAGGCCTGCGGTTTGTCCTCCCTGCGGCGCTCGCGGCTTGCCACCCTGGCTCTGATCCTGCTGGCCGTCGTCGGCTGTGGTGCGCGAGTGCCGTCCGAATTACCGGCCGTGGACGCGCTGGTGCGCCTGTACGACCAACGCAGCGGTGTCTGGCCGACGACCGGGTGGTGGAACAGCGCCAACGCCCTGACCGCATTGATCGACTCCATGCTCGAGTCCGGCGACCGGCGGTACGTCTGGGTCGTGCAGAACACCTACACGCAGAAGCGGGATGCAGCGCGGGGGGACTTCATCAACGAGTTCACCGACGACACCGGCTGGTGGGCGCTGGCCTGGATCAAGGCCTACGACCTGACCGGGGACCGTCGCTACCTGCAGACCGCGCAGCGCGGGGTGGACCACATGTGGACCGCTCGCGACGAGACCTGCGGTGGAGGCCTGTGGTGGAAGGACGACCGCCGCTACAAGAACGCCATCTCCAACGAGCTTTACGTGAAGGCGGCGGCGCAGTTGGCGGTGCGACTGGGTACCGACCAGCCGGCCGGTGCCGTTCAACTGGAGCGGGCGGTGGACGTCTGGCAGTGGTTCCGGGCCTCCGGGATGATCAACGCCGACGGGCTGGTCAACGACGGGCTCAACACCTCGACCTGCCGCAACAACAGGGGCATCACCTGGACGTACAACCAGGGAGTGGTGCTGGGCGCGCTGGTGGCGCTGGCTCAGGCGACCGGGGATTCGCGGTACCTGGAGCGCGCCCGGACGTTGGCCGATGCGTCCACGGCCGCCGGTGGCCTGCACGTCGACGGCGTCCTCACCGAGCCCTGCGAAGCGACCGGTTGCGACGTCAACGGGCCCAGCTTCAAGGGCATCTACGTCAGGAACGTCGGCGAGCTGAACCGGGCATTGGACGACCATCCGTACCAGGACTACCTCGCCGGTCTGGCGGCTGTCGCCTACGAGAACGACCGCACCCCCGATGACCAGTACGGACTGCACTGGGCGGGTCCGCTCGACCACGTGAGCGCGGCGAGCCAGCAGAGCGCGGTGGACCTCCTCGTCGCCGCGCAGCCCGTCCCCGACGACCCCACCTCCTCGGTCGCTCCTTCCACGGAGGAGACGCCCGCCCCGACCGTTCCCGGGACGCAGATCACCACGCCGACTCCTGCATTCTCCACCGACGCATCACCTCCCGCGTCGATCTCGCTTCCGTCCTCCACCGCGACCAGCGCGACCGCCCAGGGCTGACAGGGCGCCGTCGTCGGCCTGGTGGGGATCCTGGTCCTGAGAAGCCCAGGGAACTGGCGGCGAACTCCGGGTTGTCGGTCTTGAACGTCGGGTAGCCCCAGCTGCCCTGCAGGATCATCGCGGCCTTGCCGGTGTGCACGAGCGCGAAGTCCGAACCCGCGTCGGCGGTCACGGAGGCGAAGCCGTCGACGAAGGCACCGGCGTTCACCAGCTCCTGGATATTGGTCAGGGCCTCGGTGACGGCCGGGTCGGACCAGGCGTCGGGCTTGCCGGCCAGGATGTTCTCGAAGACCTCGGGGCCGCCGATCCGGTCGGTGAGGTACTGCAGCCACATCAGTTCGGGCCAGACGGACTGCCCGGCGATGGACAGCGGCGCGATGCCGGCGGCCTTGAACGTCGGGATGGACGCGAGCAGCTCGTCGTAGGTGGTCGGGACGGACAGGCCGACCTGGTCGAACACCGCCTTGTTGTAGTACATGACCACGGGCTGGACGTCGTTGAGCGGCACGGCGAACGTCTTGCCGTCCACCACGCCGTTCTGGGCCACCGAAGGCGTCACACGCTTCACGAGATCGGCGGTGGCGTCGGTGATGTCGTCGACCTGCTGGTTGGAGACGTAGTCGTTGAGGGCGCCACCGGTCCAGTTCATGATGAGCGTGGGGGCCTGCCCGGAGCCGACCGAGGTGCGGATCTTCTCCTTGTAGGCGTCGTTCGCGAACGCCTCCACGCCGATCTTCTGGTCCGCGTGGGCGGCGTTCCAGGTCTGGAACGTCTGCTCGATGACGGGCCAGCCGCCACCGGTCAGCACCCAGGCGTTGGCCTCACCGGCCGCGGCCGGGGCCGCACCGCCCGCACCGGAGGCACCGCCCGGGGTAGCCCCGCCACAGGCGGCGAGCGTGAGGCCGGCCAGCAGGGTCAGCGCCACGAGGGGCCGTCGGGAAATTCTGGTCAAGGGCGTCATTGCCTTTCCGAGGGGGACTCCGGGCCGCGAAACAATTTCACTAATTGTTTCGGGGATGAGCCGACCGTACAGAGAGCTCACGCTCGCTGACAACCACCTCACGGCCCTGTCTTGGCCGGATGTACCCGGCGAACGGGTGATTGCGGGGTGTGCGAAACTATTTCGTACCGGGAGGAAGATCATCGCCGGACCAGGACGGACGGAGTGACGCTGTGGGCAGACCCGAACGCACGACGCTGGATGCGGTGGCCGCCGCCGCCGGCGTCTCCAAGGCCACCGCCTCCAAGGTCCTCAACGATCGGGACGGGGTGTCGGACGCGACCCGGCAACGGGTGCTCGCGGCGATGAAGCGGCTCCGGTACGAGCCCAGCACGGCCCGGGCCGCCGGCTCCCTGCACCCCGTCGTCACCGTCCTGTTCGATGCCTACGAGAGCCTCTACGCAGCACAGGTTCTCGCCGGCGTGGTCGCCGCCGGACTCGAGCTGGACATCGACGTGGTGACCACCAATCCCACCGGCGCCCACCGGCACGACCCGCTGAGCGCCGAGTGGTTCCATCGGGTTGCCGACAAGGGCCACGTCGGGGTCATCGTCGTCACCACCGAGGTCAGCCCCGAGGTCGCCGGTGATTCGACGGGCGCCGGCCTGGGTCTGGTGCTGGTCGATCCGGTCACCGCCCGTGACGTGGACGACGACGGGCTGGTCAGCGTCAGCGCCACCAATTGGACCGGCGGCTACCAGGCCACCGAGCACCTGATCGCCCTCGGCCACCGGCGGATCGGGTTCGCCGGTGGACCCGCGGAGTCCCAACCCGCCCGGCAGCGGCTGCACGGGCACGTGGCGGCGCTGAGCGCGGCCGGGCTGGCGAACGACCCGGCGCTGACCAAGCAGGACGGTTTCCGGTACGAGGACGGCCGGGACATGGCGGCGGCGTTCCTCGACCTGCCGTCACCGCCGACGGCCATCGTGGCCAGCTGCGACGCCGGGGCGCTCGGGGTCATCGCGGCCGCCCGGGACCGGCAGCTGCGCCTGCCGCAGGAACTCAGCATCATCGGTTTCGACGACACCTACGCCGCGGAGTCCGCCTCCCCTCGCCTGACCACCATCCACCAACCGCTGCGCGAGATGGGGCGCCTGGCCCTGCGCACCGTGCTCGCCCAGTCCCGCGGGCAGGCACCGGAAGCGCATCACTACGAGCTGGTCACCAGCCTCATCGTCCGGGACTCCACCGCGCCGCCGCCCGGGCCGCCGACAGCCTGAACCGGGATCTCCGATGCCGGAGGGGACTCACCTGCGGGCACCGCTGCCCGCGGTCACCTGCCCGCGCCTCCTGGTCGACGGCGACGAGGCTGCCACCGGCCGGACCGCGCCGCGGACCCGGGCGGCGAGCCCGTGCTTCACGACCCGCGCAGGATCGACGACATCTTCTTCCCGCGAGCGACCTCGTCGACGAGCTTGTCCATCCACCGGATCTGCTGCATCAGCGGGTCCTCGATGTCCTCGACGCGGATCCCGCAGATCAGGCCGGTGATCTGCGTGGCGTTCGGATGGAGCGCCGGGGCACCGGCGAAGAACTCCTCCAGGGTGATGTCCTCGGCCACGGCCCTGGTCAGACCGGCCTCGTCGTATCCGGTCAGCCAGGAGACCACCTGGTCCACCTCGGCGGCTGTGTGCCCCTTCCGTTCCGCCTTGGCCACGTAGTGCGGGCGGATGGCGGAATACGGGGTGGTGAAGATGCGGTGGCCGGTCATCGATACCCCCTCCGGTGATGGTCCGGGTGCCGATGACCGTAACGGGTCCGACCCCGATGTGCAGCGCGGCGGACCGGGCCGGACGGGTCAGTCGGCCAGGTCCTGCAGGGTGCGGGCGACGGCACCAGGCAGGTCACCGGCCGCCAGGAGTTCGGTCCGGCCGTCGGCCAGGCTGCCCACCCAGAAGACGGCACGGTGGGTGTTCGGCGTGAGCCACCACAACAGGAGGCTGAACAGCCACACCCCGGCCGGGCCGCCCTGCGGATCGCCACCCATTCCGTCCCCGGGAGGCCGTCCCGAGGCATGTCGGTGGGCGGCTCGAACAGGTAGTCGTAGGAGCGCAGGGCGTCGAAGACCGTGCTGGTCAGGAACGCGTCGACCTCGGCGAGCGGCCGATGGGTCCGCCACGCCAACCTGACCTTCTTCGCCATCGCTCCCCCGCGTCCGTCCACACCGGCCGGGTGCCCCCGCCGGGCGGGATCCCACCACACGAGCACGGCTCCGGCACGTCAGCGCCGCACCTCGGTGGACGGGCGGATCACTCCGCGGGGGCGGTGTACTCCTCGTCGGAGACGGGGTCGAGCCAGGTGACGACCTGGCCCTGGTCGTCGGCCTCCTGCATGGCCACATGGGCCATGAACCGGGTGGAGGTGGCGCCGTGCCAGTGCTCCTCACCGGGCTCGATGACAACGACGTCACCGGGCCGGATGACGACGGGGTCACCACCCCGGCGTGCGACCAGGCCGACCCCGTCGGTGACGTAGAGGGTCTGGCCCAGCGGGTGGTGGTGCCAGGCGGTGCGCGCTCCGGGGGTGAACCGCACGTGGGCGCAGCCGATCGCCGACTGGTCGTCGGGGTTGCGGATCCCGTCGATGAACACCGCACCGGTGAACCAGCCCTCCGGGCCGCGCTGGGTGTCGGTGGTGCTGGCGGTGATCTTCACGGGTGTCTCCTCGGATCTCGGAACCGCTCCGACGGGCTAGCCCCGGGTGGGACCGCGACGACGTGGGCAACGGGCGACGTACCGGTTCCACGCTAGGTCCGGCCCGGTGGTCGCACCACTGCCGAACGGTGCCCTGTCACAACCCCCCACGACGCCGTGGCGCCGCCCCGCCCGTCCGCCCGGAACCGGACATGTCCGCTAGCGGATCTTGTCCGGCACACTTCGCTTTCCGGACGCTGGTCACGGCACCGGGGGGTTGCTGCGGCACCGAGGCGCGCGGGGGTCCTGGAGATGGTCGTGCGGCCGACACCGTCCGGCGGGGTCGCGGGAGCGCGTCGGTGACCGCGGGGGGCTCGACGCTGGGTCGCCCCACCGGAGCCGCCTCGCCCCCGCGACTGACGGGAGAGGTCGTCCGGCCCGGCGACGAGGCCTGGGGGCGGGCGCGGACCCCGTGGAACCTGCTCGTCACCCGCCGGCCGGCTGCCGTCGTGTTCGCCGGGTCGACCGCCGACGTCGTGCATGCCGTGGACTGGGCCCGCCGGACCGGGACCGCCTTCCGGATCCGCAGCGGCCGGCACAGCCTGGAGGGGTGGTCGTCCCTGGACGGCGGGCTGGTCATCGACGTGAGCCGGCTGAAGTCGGTGGACATCGACCCCGTGGCCGGGACCGCGACGCTCGGCGCCGGCCTCACCCAGCTCGAGGCGGTGGCCGCGCTCGGCGCCCACGGACTGGCCGCGCCCACCGGGACGGAAGGCAGCGTGGGGCTGGCCGGCGCCACCCTGGGCGGCGGGTTCGGACTCCTCACCCGCGCCTTCGGGATGGCCTGTGACAACCTCCTGGCTGTCGAGATCGTCGTCGCCGACGACCGCGGCGGCGCCCGGACCGTGCACGTCGACGAGTCGCACTCCCCCGACCTGCTGTGGGCGTTGCGCGGGGCGGGCAACGGGAGCCTGGGTGTCGTCACCGCGCTGACCTACCGGGTGCATCCCGTGTCGCAGGCCGCCACCCTGGTGGCTCGCTGGCCCGGTCTGGCGCACCTGTCCGAGGTGCTCGAGGTGTGGCAAGGGTCCGCACCGGCGGGCGATCCGCGCCTGACCAGCCAGCTGGAGGTCCGTCGCGACGAGGTCGTGCTCATCGCCGCGCTCGTCGACGGAACGGCGGCGGAGGCCATCGGCCTGCTCGCCGACCTGGTCGCCCTCGGCGACCCGGAGGTCACCACCACGCAGGGCTCATGGGCCGATCTCTACGCAGACCTGCAGATCCCGCTGGACGCCGAACCCGCGAACTGGAAGTTCGCCTCCCAGATCGTCCGCACCCCGTTGCCTCCCACGGCGATCGCCGTCGTCGGCGAGTTCATGGCCGCCGCACCCACCGCCGCGTGCAACTGGTTCGCCAACGCGTTCGGTGGAGCGCTGCCCACCGCGGAGCCGTCCGGCGGCGCCGCCTTCGCCCACCGGGACGCCCTGTTCTACGCCGAGCCCGGTGCCGGCTGGGGTCGGCGGGGTCCCGGCGCCGGCGACTGCGATGCGGACGCCCGCGAGACGACAGCGTGTCTGACCTGGGTGGCGGAGTTCTCGGCGGCGCTCGCCCCGTACGTGGACGGGGCGTACATCAACGTCCCCAACCCGGAGATGGCGGACGCGGAGCGGGCCTACTGGGGCGCGAACGTCGACCGACTGCGCCGGGTCAAGACCTGCTGGGATCCGCACGACGTGTTCTCGTCCCCGCAGGCCGTCGGCCCCCTCCGACCGGAGGGGTGAGCCACCACCGCGCGCAGACTGGGCTGGTGACCTCCTCCTGGACCGCCGCCGAGCTCGAGACGATCGGCGCCGCCGGTGAGCTGGAGATCGCGGTGACGCGTCTCGACGCGACGCTGCGCCCGTGGACCCCGATCTGGGTGGTGGTGGCCGGCCCGGACGTCTTCGTGCGCACCTGGTTCCAGCGCGAGACCGGCTGGTTCGGTGCCGCGCTCCGTTCCGGGCGGGCCCGCGTGCGTGTGCCCGGCCTCGAGATCGACGTCTTCCTCGCGCACGTCGGTTCGAGCGAGGCCCGGTCGGCGGTCGACGACGCCTACCGGGCGAAGTACGGGTCCTTCGGGGCGGCGTCGGCGGACCGGATGTGCACCGAGCAGGCCGTGGCCACCACCCTGCGGCTGAGCCCGGCCGGCCACTGACTGTCCGCGGGCCGAACCACCAGTGGTGGGAGCGACCCGCGCTGCCCCGTGGACAGCCGGCCAGGGCAGGATCGACCCCGTGATCGCCGCCCTGCCGCTCCCCGCCACCGTGTCGGCCGGGAGCCGGGACCTCCTGCTGCGCCGCGCCACCGGCGACGACCTGACCGCGCTCGTCCACCTGCTCTCCGACGACCCGGTGAGCGCCGGCCGCGGGGACCGCGCCCGGGACGCCGACACCGAGGCGTACCGGTCCGCCCTGCAGGAGATCATCGACGACCCGGCCAACGAGATCCTGGTGGCCACCGCGTCCTCCGGCGAGGTGGTCGCCACGTTCCAGCTCACCCGTATCCCCGGGATGGCCCGCCGGGGCACGCGGCGCCTGCTCGTCGAAGCGGTCCGCGTGAGCAGCACCCACCGCTCCGGCGGCATCGGCGGCGCGCTCATGCGATGGGTCGTCGACACCGCCGCCCCGGCGGTCGGGGCCTCGCTCGTCCAGCTGACGTCCGACGAGGCACGGACGGACGCCCACCGGTTCTACGAACAGCTGGGCTTCGTCGGCTCCCACCGCGGCTTCAAGTACCGGATCACGCCGGCACCTCAGACCCGCGGGTAGCAGGGCGAGCCGTGGTGGTCTGATCCCACCCCCGCGTCACTCTGTCGGGAGGGTGGGTCACCGGCCTCCGGAGACGGGGGCCATCGCGACCGGTCTGCCACGTCGTGGAGCGCCCGTGACAGCCGTGCCTCACCGTGGCTCGCCGGGCGGCTCGACATCCGGTGCGCTGAGCTGCATCTGCACCACCGCGACATCACGCCAGGCACCCAGCTTGTGACCGATGCGCCGGTAGGTGCCGACCGGCTCGAAACCCAGCGCCGCGTGCAGGCCGGCGCTGGCCGGATTGGGCAGGGTCATCCCGGCGGTGACGGTGCGGAACCCGCGGGCGGTGAGGCGCTCGAGCAGCGCCGTGTACAGCGCTCGTCCGCCGCCGCGACCGGTGGCGCCCGGCGCCAGGTAGACACTCACCTCGGCCGCCCAGCGGTAGGCGGGCCGGGCCTTGTGCGGCACGGCGTACGCGTACCCGATCACCGTGCTCTTGTCGCCGTCCGGGTCGCCGCCCGCGTCGAGCACCAACCAGGCGTGGGCGAGCTGGGCGGCGGCGATACGGGCGGCCATCTCGGCCACCGTGGGCGGGTCGGTCTCGAAGGTGATCGCCGTGTCGGTGACGTAGGGGGCGTAGATGTCCGCGCACGCCGCCGCGTCCGCCGCGGTCGCGTCCCGCACCACCGGCCCGGCGCCCTGCTGTCGATCCGTCACCGGTCCACCGTAGGAGTCCGCAGATCCCAGCGACGACCGGATGTCGCCCGCCCGCTCAGATGTCGACATCCCGTCCGACCACGACGGTCCGGCCGTTGGGCAGGCCGAGTGAATCGATGCGTTCGGGAGCCAGTCGGTCGAGCCCGATGAAGACCCGTTGCCGCCAGGTCGCCACCACGGTGCGGGCCCGGTAGTGCGGGGTGACGTCGGACAGGAAGTAGATGGCCGCGGCGACGTCGACGCGGGCCAGTTCCGGCGCCTCGTCGCAGGCCAGCCGGACGAGCTCCGGGACGGAGAACCGCTCGTAGTAGCCGATGTGGAAGGCGATCTCGTACACCCCGCTGCCGTGGTCGACGACCCGGATGCGCTCCTGCGCGGGCACCACGGCCAGGTCGGCGACCGTGGAGTGCACGATCAGCACGTGTTCGTGCAGGGCGTGGGTGAAGTCCAGCATGGACCGCATGGCCAGCGGGGCGATGTCCGCCGCGCGGCCCAGGTAGACCGCGGTGCCGGGGACGCGGGCCGCCCCGATGTGCTGGGCGATCTCGGTGTCGATGCTGTAGTCGGCGGTGCCCGCGTCGTCCTGCAGACGGCGGCGCAACCGGTGGGTCCCCCACGACCAGATGCCCATCAGGGAGGCCACGACGAAGCCGATGGACAGTGGCAGCCATCCGCCGGTCGGGATCTTCAGCGCGTTGGAGGCCAGGAAGAACAGCATGATCACCCAGATGAACGCGCCGACGGCGAACTCCCAGCTCCACTGCCGCGTGACGTGCCGCAGCACCAGGTAGATGGTGGTGGTGATGACGATCGTCATCGTCACGGCCAGCCCGTAGGCGTCGGTCAGCGCCTCGGAGCTGCGGAACGTGAGCACCAGGGTCAGCACCCCGGCGGCCAGCAGCAGGTTGACCGCGGGGAGATAGATCTGGCGGGAGTTCTCGTCGGAGGTGTGGGTGACCCGCAGCCGGGGCAGCAGCCCCAGCCGGCCGGCCTGGTGCACGACGCTGAAGCTGCCGGAGATCACCGCCTGGGAGGCGATGACCGTGGCCAGGGTGGCGATGACGACCGTGGGGATGGTCGCCCAGTGCGGGATCAGGCCCCAGAACGGGTCGTTCACCGCGTCCGGGTTGCGCAGCACCTCCGCCCCCTGCCCGAGGTAGTTGCACACCAGGGCCGGGAAGACGACGGCCAGCCAGGCCAGCGCGATGGGCCGGCGCCCGAAGTGGCCCATGTCGGCGTACAACGCCTCCGCCCCGGTGATCGCCAGCACCACACCGCCGAGCGCGACGAACGCGACCCACGGCTGCTCGGCGACCAGCAGCGCGATCCAGTGCGGCGAGAGCGCGGCCAGCACCTCGGGACTACGGACGAGGGAGAGCAGGCCGACGACCAGGATGATCGAGAACCAGACCACCATGACCGGGCCGAACAACCCGCCGATCCGTTCGGTGCCGAACCGCTGGAGCAGGAACAGCCCCGTCAGGATGACCACGGCGATGGGCACCACGACACCGGCCAGATCGGTGTCGAAGGTCTCGATCCCCTCCACCGCCGAGAGCACCGACACCGCCGGGGTGATCACCGAATCACCCAGGAAGGTCGCGGCCCCGATCATCGCGAGAACCGCGCACACCTGGGTGATCCGGGGCCCGCCACCGCTGAGTCGCAGCAGACCGAACAGGGCGAGCAGCCCGCCCTCGCCGGCGTTGTCGGTGCGCATGAGCAGCCGGACGTACAGCACGGTCACCACCAGGAAAAGCGACCAGATCAACATCGACACGGTGCCGAGCACCATGACCTTGTCCAGCCGACTGTCCGGTGTGGTGACCACCTGCTGGTAGGTGTAGAGGCCGCTGGTGCCGATGTCCCCGAACACGATGCCCAGGGCGCCGATGGCGGCGGCTCCGCCCACCGGCGCCGCCCTGCCCGCGCGCCGTCCGGTCGTACCGACCGCCACGGTGTCCGTCATGCCCAGTCCCTCATACCCATAGTGTGACGCACAGTCATCCTCGATCACAGAGCGCCCCGCGGGCAGTGTGCCTGGCGCCACGACAGCAGCGTGATGCCGGACAGCGAGGTCCCCGAACCCACCCTCGACGCGACCGGCCAGCACACGGTGATGCGACGTCCTCGATGAGGCGTCACCTGTACGTCGTGCTGGGCGTGCATCGTGCGAAGGATGGCGCCGCCCGCGCGCCGACAGGAGGTCGGGTTGCCCGCCGACCGCGGGTTCGTGCTCGCTCCGGTCTCGTCTACCGACTCGCTGCCTGCTCAGACCTGCAGGTCGACCTCCCAGTTGGTGCGCTGGATCTCGACGTCCAACTCGCGCAGTTCGCGGGCGACGACATCGGCCTGACGCCGGAGGTCCACCACGGGCAGGGCCGCGAAGTGCCGCAGCTCGGACCGCATCTGCCGGTAGCCGGCGTCGGAGCCCTGGGCGGCGGCCGCCGCGGTGGTCAGCAGGGAGTGCCGGGACCGCAGGGTCTCCCGGCGGGCCAGGGCCGCGGTCATCGTCCGTCCGTCGGCCAGCCGTGTCGTGGCGTTGGAAAGGTTGATCGCCACCACCAGGTCCGCCACCTGGTCGAGCACCGCGGACGCCTCGGTGACCAGGGCGCCGGCGTCCTCGGCCGGTTCCTCGCCCTCCTGGAAGCGGGCGTTGGCGATGATCCGGGACCGCAACTGCTCCACCCGGCGCTGCAGATCGGCCCGGGTCATCAGCGCTTCGGCAAGCTTCACGCCGGCGATCCTGCCACGACCGGGCTCGCCGGGTCGGCGCCGTCGGACGGGCCGCCGTGGGCGGGGTCTGGATAGCATCGGCCGATGACTGGACCCGATCCGGATGGACTGCGCGTCGGTGACCGGGAGCGGGAGCAGGCGGTGACCGTCCTGCACGACGCGGTCGGCGGCGGCTATCTCGACCTCGCCGAGTTCGAGGAACGCTCCCGCACGGTGTACGCCGCCCGGACGAGGGGCGACCTGCGCTCGGCGCTGGCCGACCTGCCCGCCGGCGCCCGACTGTTCCCGCCCCCGCCACCGGTCGGAATGGTGGCCACCGGCACCGAGCCGACCGCCGGCGCGGAGACGATGGAGATCGACTGGACCACGCGCAAGCGTCGTGGACCGTGGCAGGTCCCGGCCCACCTGATCATCCGGGGAGCGATGGGCACCGCCGATCTCGATCTCCGCGAGGCCACCGTCCCGGCCACCGGCTGCGTGATCACCGTGCTGACGTCGTGGAGCACGGTCAAGATCCGCCTGGGCGACACCATGTCCGTGCGGACGCAGGACTTCGAGGGCGGGTCGATGTCGGCACTGAAGGACAAGGCGGGCGCCCCGGCGGGTCCGGGCGGCCCGGTCATCGACATCCGCGGACACAACGACTGGACGACGGTGGTGCTGCGGCGCGCCTGACCGGCTGCCGCCGCATGGGTCGACCGGCCTCCCCGGTCAGCCGGTCGCCGCGTCCAGTCGGGCGGCGAAGAACGCGGCCAGCTCCGCGAGTGCCGCGCGGGCGGTGTCCACCCGGGCCGTGGCCATGAAATCGTGGTCGACCCCGGGGTACTCCCGGTGCACCACGTGCACGCCGCCGGCCCGCAACGTACGGGCGAGTTCGGCGCCCTCCGGCGCCAGCGTGTCCTGCTCCCCGGTCAGGATCACGGTGGGCGGCATGGCCCGGGCCAGGTGGGGGTCCCGGCAGGGGGAGGCCAGCGGTTCCCGCTGGCGGGCGACCTCCGGGAAGTAGCTCCAGCCGACGAACCGCTGCACGAACGGGCCGATCGCCGGACGGGGGATGACCGAGGTGCGATCTGTGCGGGTGACGTCCAGGACGGGCACGAAGAGCCCGACGCCCAATGCCCCGGGCCCACCGGTGTCGCGCAGGTGCTGGCAGGCGTTGACGGCGAGCTTGGCCCCGGCGCTCACGCCGGACAGCAGCAGGCGCGCACCGTCCCATCCGTCCGCCTGCTGGACCCACCGCACGACGTCGAACACCTCCTCCTCGGCGACCGGGTACCGGACCCGGGGGGCGGTGTCGTAGTCCGGCAGCACCACGGTCACCCCGAGCTCGGTGACGAGGTGCCCGGCGATGTGGCTGTCCTGCTCGGGGTACCGGTTCACGAAACCGCCGCCGTGCAGGTGCACGACGACCGGCGTCGCCCGGCCGGCCCCGGCCGGGCGGTGCACCAGGGCCCGCAGGGCCCCGTGCCGGGTGGGGATGCGGATCGTCTCCGGGGGCGGTGCCGCCGGGCCCGGCCGCAGGGCGGCGGGCGCCTTGACCCGGACCCGCGATCCCACCTGGGCCAGCACCCAGAAGACCGGGCGGACGGGACGACGCGGCGGCCGGCGCCGCGGGGACGGCTGCGACGACTGGTTCTCCTCGGACATGTCTCCGATCCTGCTGCACCCACCGGGCCGGCGGTGGCCGGGGTAAGGCGGGACACCCCCGGGCGGTCGATTCGCCCGGACGGGAATGGTTCGGCGTGCGGCGACCTTGTCCCTGCTGGCATCCGTCCCTGGATGCCGCCGACCTCGAGGAGCCCATCGTGACCACCGCAACTCCCCTGTACACCGCCTCCGCCACCGCATCGGGCGACGGGCGCAACGGACACGTCGAGAGCTCGGACTCCGTCCTCGGGTTCGACCTGGCCGTGCCGAAGGAGATGGGTGGCCCGGGCGGCGCGCTGACCAACCCCGAGCAGCTCTTCGCCGCCGGGTACGCCGCGTGCTTCCACGGAGCGCTCAAGGCCGTGGCCCGCATCGAGAAGCAGACGCTGACCGACACCGCCGTCGTGGCCGACGTGTCGTTCCTCGGTGGTGAGGGCGGCCCGAACCTCGCCGTCGCACTGCACGTCGAGATCCCCGGCCTCGACGAGACGGTCGCCCGCGACCTGGTCGAGAAGGCCCACCAGATGTGCCCGTACTCCCGTGCGACCCGCGGCAACATCCAGGTCGACCTCTCGGTGGACGTGGCCGGCGCCTGATCCCGCCGAACGACAGGAAGGGCCGGCCCCATCGGGGCCGGCCCTTCCTGCTGTCACGCGAGGCGCGAGCTCAGACCGTGGCGACCCGCGGCGCGACCTCGGTGCCCAGCAGCTCGATGCCCCGCAGCAGATCCGCGTGGGCCAGGCGGGGGTTGGTCATCTGGATGGACACCCGGTCGACCCCGCCGAGCTGCTCGCTGGTCCGGGTCAGCTTGTCGACGATGGTGTCCGGATCACCCATGAAGAAGGCGCCGTTCGGTCCGCTCGTCGCGTCGAACTGGGCGCGGGACGGAGCGGCGAACCCGCGTTCACGCGAGATGGACGAGAACATCTGGTGCCAGCCCGGGTAGATGGTGTCGGCCGCGGCCTTGACGCTCTCCCCGACGTACCCGAACACGTGCAGGCCGACCTGCAGCTTCTCCGGGGCGTGCCCGGCCTCGGCGCCGGCCCGGCGGTACAGGTCGACCAACGGGGCGAACCGACGTGGCTCGCCACCGATGATGGCCACCATCAGCGGCAGGCCCAGCAGTCCGGCCCGGACGAACGACTCCGGGGAACCACCGACCCCCACCCAGATGGGCAGCGGATCCTGCATCGGGCGGGGGTAGACGCCCTGCCCGGTCAACGGCGGACGGTGCCGGCCGCTCCACGTCACGTGGGCGGAGTCGCGGATCTTCAGCAGCAATTCGAGCTTCTCGGCGAAGAGGCTGTCGTAGTCCTGCAGCGGCAGGCCGAAGAGCGGGAACGCCTCGGTGAACGACCCGCGCCCGACGACCAGGTCGATGCGGCCCTTGGCGATCAGGTCCAGGGTCGCGAACTGCTGGAA
Organism: Nakamurella flavida; assembly: GCF_030811475.1. Taxonomy (NCBI): domain Bacteria; kingdom Bacillati; phylum Actinomycetota; class Actinomycetes; order Nakamurellales; family Nakamurellaceae; genus Nakamurella; species Nakamurella flavida. The sequence continues at coordinate 574,509 of NZ_JAUSQV010000001.1, read as the reverse complement.
CACCCGGACCGGGTCCGCCGCGCTCAGCACGGTGACCGCGCTGCCCAGGCGGATGCGCGAGGTGCGGGCCGCGGCAGCACCGAGGATCACCGGCGGGGCCGAGTCGTAGTACTCCTCCCGGTGGTGCTCGCCGATGCCGAACGAGTACAGACCGGACGTGTCGGCCAGGGCGATCTCCTCCAGCAGGTGCTCGAGGCGTTCCGCCGGGCCCACCAGGTGTCCGGTGGCCGGGTCCGTGACCGCCGAGACGAAGCTGTCGATTCCGACGTGCATGGTGTTCTCCCCTGTCGATCCCGGGAATCCCGATGCGGACCCGGCTTGTAGACGTGTCAACCAATGTACCGGTCCGTTCCATACCCAGCCTCCCCCGCCCCACCCGCGCCGACGCCGGCGGACCTCGTGCACCGGGTGGCCGGGCCCGCTGTGCGACGCTGGTCGGCGCCGGGCCGCCGTCGCCACCGCGGGGGCCCATGTCATCCCGAGAGGACGGCCGTGACCGCAACCCCGCTCCCCCGCGCCACCCCGAGCGCGGCCGGGGTCGACGCCGCCGGCGTGCTGGCCTTCGTCCGCGCTCTGGAAGCCACCCCCGGCATCGACCCGCACAGCCTCATGCTGCTGCGCGGCGGCCGGGTGGTCGCCGAGGGCTGGTGGGCGCCGTACGCCGCGGACCGGGCCCACCTCCTCTACTCGCTGAGCAAGAGCTTCACCTCGACGGCACTGGCCCTGGCCGTCGGTGACGGGCTGGTCGACCTGGATGGCACCGTGCTCGGCCACTTCCCCGAGCTCGACGCCCGGATCGCCGACCCGCGCAGTCGACGGATGCTGGTGCGGCACGTGGCCGCCATGGCCAGCGGGCACCGCGACGACGTGGTGACCCGGGCCCTGGCGGCGGACCCGGACGATCTCGTCCACGGGTTCCTGTCCGTCCCGCCCGACGCGGACCCGGGCTCGTTGTGGGCCTACAACCAGCCGTGTACCTTCACGGTCGGCGCCGTCGTCCAACGGGTCACCGGTGGCAGCCTGTCCGCCCTGCTCGCCGACCGGTTCCCGCCGTTCGCCGCCGCACCGACCGGCTGGCTGACCGACCGGGGCGGACGGGAGATCGGCTGGTCGGGTCTGCACGCCACCACCGAGACCGTCGCGGCGCTCGGCCAGCTGTACCTGCAGGACGGGGTGTGGGAGGGCCGCCGCGTGCTCCCGGCCGGCTGGGTCGCCGAGGCCACCCGCAGCCACATCTCCACCGGGCAGCACCCGGAGGGGCACCAGGACTGGGAGCAGGGGTACGGCTTCCAGTTCTGGATGGCGCGTCACGGCTACCGGGGCGACGGTGCCTTCGGGCAGTACTGCATCGTGCTGCCCGAGCAGGACACCGTGCTGGCCATCACCTCGCAGACCCCGCAGATGCAATCGGTGCTGGACCTGGTGTGGGAGTACCTGCTGCCCGCGCTGGGTGCTGCCGGATCCCCGGCCACGGACACGGATCTCGCGGCCCACCTCGAGGCGTTGGTGCTCCCGTTGCCTACCTCCGACGGGCCCATCGATCCGGCGATCACCGGGTCCTTCAGCGCCCGGGACGGCAACGACCAACCCGGTCTCACCGCGGTCCGTCTGCACCCCGCGGGCGGCGGGTGGACCGTCGGACTGGTCGAGGGGGCGGACACGCTGACGATGACGGCACGGGAAGGGGCCTGGACCGTCACCGACGCGATGGCCACCGCCGTCGCGGGAAGCGGATCCGACCTGCAGGTCGACGTGGTCCTCGTGGAGACCCCGCACCGGCTCTCGCTGTTCTGCCACCCCGGCGACGGGACGTTCACCGCCCGGTGGCAGACCGTGCCGCTGCACAACCCGCCCCTGCGGGATCTCCGCCTTCCCGATCCGGCCCGGCCGGCCACGGAGTTCACCCGCTGAGCCCCTGCGCATGCCCGGGTGGTCGGCTCACCCCGACGGGCTGACCACCCGCACCCCGGCATCGGCGAGCGCCCGGGCCAGGTCGCCGGTGGGCGCGGTGTCGGTGACGAACACGTCGGCCACGGCGAGATCGCCGACCCGGGCGAACAGGTCGCGCCCGAACTTCGACGAGTCGGCCAGCACGACGACCGACCGGGCCCGCTCCGCCATCTCCCGCATCATGGTGGCCTCGGCGAGATGGCTGGTGCTCCACCCGTTCCCGGCCGAGACCCCGCCGACGGCGACGAACGCGAGATCGGCGCGCACCGCCATCGGTTCACCCCCGGCCGCGACGGGGAAGCTGACCGGACCGGTGGTGTCCTGGGCGGAGAGCCGCACCGTGCCACCGAACACGTACAGCTCGTGGAAGACCCCGGGTGGCACCTCGGCCGGGATCCGCAGGTTGTTCGTGGCCAGGATCAGGTCGTGGTGGTGCTCGAGATGGCGGACCACCGACAGCACGGTGGTACCGGCGTTCATCATCACCACCTGACCGTCCTGGACCAGGCCGGCGGCCAGCGCGCCGATGATCTCCTTGGCGTCGGAGCGGAGCCGGGTGCGCACGTCGACGGTGGTGTCGGGGCGGGGCAGCGCCTGCGGGGCCAGCGCGCCACCGTGGGTGCGGATGAGCACCCCGTCCGCGTCCAGCTGGTCGAGATCGCGCCGCACGGTGTCCGCGGAGACCCCGAAGTGCTGGGCCAGGGCGGCCACGGTGACCTGCCCCCGCTCGACGACGAAGGCGGCCAGGTCGGCCTTGCGCCCCGCGGGCAGTCGGCGGTCGTCCTCGTCCGGGCGTGCTCGTGCCGCCCGGGATGCGTCCTCCACGCTGCCTCCTCCGCCGGCGACCGCTCGGGTTGACCCGTGCCGGCCTTGCCATTACCGTCGCACGAATCCGCACAAAGTCGCAAGACTCTGCAGGAACCCGCAGGCCGGTCCACCCGGTCGATCCCCAAGGAGAGCTCCCCGCATGTTGCTGAACGGCACGGATCTGCTCGGCGTCGCCCACCGGAACGACTTCGCGGTGCCCGCCTTCAACATCAGCGACTACGCGATGCTCAACGGTGTCGTCCGGACCTGCGAGGAGCTGCGCTCCCCGGTGATCCTGGCCATTCACCCCGACGAGCTCAGCCACATCGGCACCGACGTGTTGCCGTCCGTGCTGGCCAAGGCCCACCGTGCATCCGTGCCGATCACCGTCCACCTGGACCACGGCGCCTCCGTCGAGCAGGTGCTCACCGCCATCCAGGCCGGCTTCACCTCGGTGATGATCGACGGCTCGCTCCTGCCGTTCGAGGAGAACGTGGCGCTCACCCGCCGGGTCGTCGAGATCGCCCACGCGGTCGGCGTCTCGGTGGAGGGCGAGCTCGGCACCATCGGCAAGACCGACGACGAGGCCGAGGACGGCACCGCGACGATCATCTACACCGAGCCGGCGGACGCGGTCTCCTTCGTGGAGCGGACCGGGGTGGACAGCCTGGCCATCGCGATCGGGACCTGTCACGGCATCTACCCGGCCTCGATGAAGCCCGCGCTGCGCCTGGATCTGCTCGACGAGATCCGGGCCGCGGTCGACATCCCGCTGGTGCTGCACGGCGGGTCGAACAACCCCGACGACGAGATCGGGCGCGCCGCCCGGTCCGGCGTCAACAAGATCAACATCTCCAGCGACATCAAGGTCGCGTACCACGACGCGATGCGCGAGGTGCTGACCGATCGCGGCCTGCGCGAGCCCAACTCGATCCAGCCGCGGTGCATCGCCGCCATACAGGTCGTCGCCGCCCAGAAGATCGAGCTGTTCGGTGCTGCCGGCCGTGCCGACCTCTACTGAGCCTTCCCAGGGAGAACCTGGAAAGCGTTCCGGCACATCAGGTCTCCCGTCAGGTCTGCCCGTCCTGGGGTTGGGTGGCACGGTCGACTACGTCGTCGACTGGGACCCGGCGTCGGTGCAGACCCTGGTCGACCGGTACGGCATCACAGTGGACGAGCTGCACCGCTACGCCCCCATCGACGACGAGCGATCCCTGCTGGTGTGCCTGCTCGCCTTCGTCGCGACGGGCACCGGGGGCGAACGGTTCGTCGCCTCGCCCCGGGTGGTGACGACCTTCGCCGCGCACTTCCCCACCCGGGTCGACCTCGGCGGCACCTGTGTGCGCGCCGCCCTGGCCATGGACCGGTTGGGGCTGCCGAGCGTGGTGCACCTGGTCAGCATCGACGACGACGTCCGCCGGCTGCTGCCGGCCGGCGTCGCGCACGTCTGCAGTGCCGCGGCCGACAGCACCGATCCGCACCTGATCGTGCAGTTCGCCGCCGGGTCGAGCGTCGTCCTGGCCGGCACCCGCATCACCGCGGCACATCCCAACCGGGTGATCCTGGCCAACGACGTCCCCAACGAGCTGATGGTCCTCAGCGAGCAGCTGGACACGCTGGTCATGGATGCTCCCGTCCTGCTCCTGTCGGGCTTCAACACGATGAAGGACCCGGCGCTGGTCGCCGATCGGCTGGACCGGCTCCGCCGGGTGGTCGCGCGGATGCCCGCGGGCGGGGTGGTGCTCTACGAGGACGGCGGTTTCCACGACCGGGCCATCGGCACACAGGTCCGGGCGGGTGTCGCCGAACTGGTCGAGCTGTTCAGCATGAACGAGGACGAATGGCAGAACCACCTCGGCCGGACCGTCGACCTGCTCGATCCGCTCGACGCGCGGCGTGGCCTTCAGGAGCTGCAGGCTCTGGTCCCCGCCCGGACCCTCGTGGTGCACACCAAGTTCTGGTCCGTCGCCATCGGGGCGGACGCCGCCCGCTGGGCACCTGTGCTGCGCGGCGGCATCACCATGGCCAGTACCCGGTTCTGCCACGGGGACACCTTCACCCCCGCCGACCACCGTCGGGTGGGCGCGGGCCCGCCCCACCCCGACGGCGCGGCCTTCGCTTGCGAGCTGAACGCAGACGGGGCCGGCGATCTGTGGTGCGAGCCCGGGCTGCTGCTGGAGGTGGACCACCCGCACACCGTGGGGCTCGGTGATTCCTTCGCCGGCGGGATGGTGAGCGCGCTGGTCACAGGATCGGAGGATTCAGCCACCTCTCATCACAAGGAGTGACCTTTCTTGCACCCTGGGTGAGAGTGGCCGGAGAATTCCGCGGCAAGAGAGAGGAGTGCCACCGGCGCGATCGCAGGTCCGTGGGGGACCCGGTGCCCGGCGGCCACCACGGATGTCTCCTTCCCCGGCCCTCCGGCGACCCAGCTCCCGACGACACCTCGGCGTCAGCGCAGCCGTCGCGATGGTCGGCCTGGTGGTGCTGTCCGCCCCCGCCCACGCCGAACCCGCCGCCACGACAGCCCCAACGACACCTGTGTCGTCACCCGGGTCGACAGCTGCATCGGCACCGAGTGCCGCCCAGCCCGACCTGGTGACCCTGCTCGACGGATTCGCCGCCCTGTGGACCTCCGACGGGACGAACGACCTGCACGGCACCGTCCTGGACGCCGCAACCCTGGCCCGCAACGATCAGGTCGTCACCTGGGTGAACGGCAATGCCACCGCTGCGCAACAGTTCTCGGCCCTGCAGACCTCCGCGTACGAGAACAAGAAGGACGACACCTACGACGAGTCGATCACCGTCGCTCCCGGGCTCGGCTCCGTCCTGGCCCCGATCTACGTCCAGGGCCGGCAGACCGACGCCCTCCCCCTCACCGACGCCCTGCTGGCCAGCACGGGCGGCTCGAGCGGGGACTTCCTGACCGGCATCGGGGCCGCCAAGGACGCCTACAGCTACCCCCGCCCGTTCCTGGCCTCGGACACCGCGGCTCCCCCGGCCGGCGAGCCGTGCAGCGAGAGTGACAACGGAGAATCACTGCAGGCCAACCGGGTCGGCAAGCCGTATGCGGACGCGACCGGCAACCTCCTGGTCACCCGGGTCGGCACCGCCGTCGACACCACGCACACCTACGCCGACCACGACGTCGTCCTGGATCCCGGCTACGCGGGTCTGTGCACGGCCGGGTCGTTCCCCAGCGGCCACACCGCCACGGCCTACCAGTCGGGGATCACCCTGGCCACACTGCTGCCCGAACTCGCACCGGAGATCCTCTCCCGCGCCTCGGAACAGGCCAACAACCGGCTCGTCCTCGGGGTGCACTACCCGTTGGACCTCATGGGCGGGCGGATCAGTGGGGAGGCCGGGATCGCCGCGCAGTGGTCCGACGCGCAGTACGTCAGCAGCGTGCTGCTGCCGGCACGCGCGGAGCTGGTGGCCTATCTGCAGGCGCAGTGCGGGGACGTGCTGACGGCGTGCATCGCCCGCTCCACCCCTTACCAGGCCGATCCGTACGGCGGGAGCGCGATGCCGGGTGGGACCGCCCAGATCGTCACCGACCGGGCGTCCGCGGTGGCGGCCTACACCGAACGGCTCACCTACGGCTTCCCGTCGGTGACCGCCTCCGGGGCCGCTCCGGCCGTCCCCGCCGGGGCGGAGAACCTGCTGCTCACCACCTTCCCCACGTTGACCGACGCGCAGCGCGACGCTGTCCTGGCCCAGACGCAGATCCCCGCCGGCTACGCACTGGACCGCACCATGACCGGCGAAGGGTCCTGGCAGCGGCTCGACCTCGCGGCGGCGATGAGCGCCACCGTCCAGCTGGACGCCGACGGGTCGGTCACCGTGACCGGCACCGGCGGCACCGCACAGGTGCTCCCCGCCCCGACGCCCACCACGCCGCCGGTGCCCACCACGCAGACCGACACCACCACCACCCCGGCCAGCACCGACACCACCACGCCGACCAGTACCGACACGCCGGGCACGAGCGAGACCACCACGACACCGACACCGACACCGACACCGAAGACGGAGACGGAGACGGAGACGGAGTCCGTGGTGACGGTGTCCGTGGTGACGATCTGGACCTCCCGCGGCCCGGTCGGGTACGGATCGAACGGGTTCGGCCATGCGGAGGACCACGGTGATCCCGTCACCGGGCAGCTGGCCGCGACCGGCGTACCCGCGGCGCGCACGACCTGGCTGGGATTCGGGGTGCTGATCGGCGGCGCGGGGCTCGTCCTGCTGGGCCGGACCCGACGGCGATCGCGTCTGCACTGACCCGAGGACGGCCGCGTCCCCTCATGCGTCCGGCATTCTGGGGACATGACCGAGCCGGACATCGCGAGCCTGTTCGACCGGGTCCCGCCAGGGTGGTCGTCCGTGATCGTCGACGGTCGCCGGTACGGCCTCACCCGCACCGTGTCGGCCGGCGGGCGGATCCAGAAGGTGTACGCCGAGGAACTCGGTGGCACCGACGTGATCAGTGCAAACCTCTACGCGGGTGGGGTGTTCCGGCCCTGCGAGATGCCGGCCGCCAAGGTCGTCGCCTTCCTGGAGTCGGTGACCGCGCCGGAGGACCGGGGAACCGCGCGGGTAGCGTCGTCGGCGACGGCAGAGCGGCCTTCCGGCCCCCAGCCGTCGGACACCACCGGACGATCGAGTCCGGTGGTCCACGATCCCGATCCCGGAAAGGGACACGTCATGGCTGACGACAAGACCGGCGCCGCCAAGGTCGCCGAACTGGCGAAGGACATCCGCATTGCCATGCTCACCACGATGGATGCCGAGGGGCACCACATCTCCCGGCCCATGGCCCAGCAGGAGGTCGAGTTCGACGGCGACCTCTGGTTCTTCGCCGAGCGCACCTCGCGCAAGGTCCAGCACATCACCGCCAACTCCGAGGTCGGCGTCACGCTCAGTTCGAACGACACCTGGATCTCCCTCGAGGGCGAAGCCGTCGTCGTCGACGACCTGGCCAAGAAGAAGGAACTGTGGAACGCCTTCGTCGGCGCCTGGTTCACCGACGGTCCCGAGGACCCGAACGTCGTCCTGATCAAGATCGAGGCGCACGGCGCGGAGTACTGGGACAGCCCCGGTGGCCGCATCGCCACGGTGATCAGCTTCGTCAAGGCCAAGGTGACCGGCAAGCCCTACGACGGCGGCGAGAACGAACGCGTCGACCTCTGAGCAGCCGAACGCTGCGATGGTGGTGATCGGACGGCCGGTGGGCAGCGCGCCCACCGGCCGTTCGGCTGTCCCGGGGCATTGCGGCCGGTGTCTCCGGCGTGTTCCCTGGGCGGATGCACCCGGTGCCGGCTTACGGCGAAACGCAGCGGCAGACCGAAGGCCTGCGCCGGGCGATGATCCGGCAGCATGCCCTGTTCGGCGACATTAGCGTGACGGTGCCCGTTCACCAGGTGCTGCTGCGCACACCCGATCTCGTCCTCCTGCTGAGCGACGTGCTGGTGTTCAGCGGGACGATCATGTTCTCCGTCCGCCTGGTGGTCAGGGCGGTGTCGAACCCAGTGGCAGCGGGGCCGGACGGACCTGTGCCCAGGGTCCGGAAGGTGTCCGGTCGGCGGCGGTCCCCGTCCTTCCTCGACCGCAGCGACATCCGGATCGGGGTCAAGCTCGCCGACGGGAGATCGGCGATGAGCGCCGGGTGGGGTCGTGGCGAACACGGGACCGCGCAGTCCGCGGGACCGGCGATCACCCTGGACTGTCTGCCCGGCGGCGGCTTGCCGGGAGCGGTGTCGACCACCGTGCTGCTCTCCCCCGTCCCGCCCGCCGGACCCGTCGTCGTGGTGGTGGCCATCCCGTCCCGGCAGATCCGCGAGGTGACCACCTTGGACGGTGCGGCCCTGCAGGAGGCGCGGGAGCGCGTCCAGCCGTTCTGGCCGGACGCGGAACAGCCGGTCTGACCGCACCTTCCCGCCGCTCCGTCGTCCGGCGGCACGGCGAGTGGCCCAGCGGTCACGCCGATCCGGCGCTCGGCGTTCTCCGGCGGCATGTGACCGTGCCGGCGTTTGGCGACAGGGTGCGCGGGTTACCCTTCGGTCAGGTTGAAGGTCCAGCCGCCTGAATCATGCGGTCGAGTCGCGCCGAGTGCGCCGCTCCCGCGGGCGGGACGGACCGACGGACCATGGCCATCATCGACAGCTTCCGCGGTTTCGTCGAGATCGCGCAACGCGCACCCGCCACTTCCGGGTCCTATCTGATCGGGTCCCGGCTGGCCTGGGCCGCCGCCCAAGTCCTCGGCGGACAGGGCGCGGGCCTGAGCATCGCAGCGGGGTCGTACCTGCGCTGGCCGTGGGGAGCGAGCAGCGAGGGTTCCGCGGCCGCGGAGCGGGCCCAGTTCACCGCCGGCGAGGGGCCCTGCCTGACCGCCTATGCGCGGCAGGTGGCGGTCGTCGCGGACGAGACGGGCATCGCCCGGGACTGGCCCGCCTTCGCGGACCACCTGCTGATCCGGACGCCGTTCCGGTCGGTGCTCGCCGTTCCGCTCCGACACCGGTTGGGCGCGCTGGACGTCTACTCCGTGGAAGCCACGGGCGCCGGGGCCGTCGATCTCCTGGCGGTACGGATGGTCGCCGAGGAGATCCTGGTGTCTCTCCTGGCCGACGACGTCGTCGCCTCGTTGCAGTCCGACCCGACCGCCGCGGCCCCGTGGTCAGAGCGCAGCAGGGTGTCGGTGGCCATCGGGATGCTCAACGTGGCCCTGGAGCTCGGACAGGCCGATGCGTTGGCCGTGCTGCGGTCCCACGCCTTCGGTGCGGGGCGGTCGGTGGACGAGGTCGCCGGGGACCTCGTCGACGGACTCCTCACCCCGGACGACCTGGGTCGGTGACGAGCCGGCGGGCGCCAGGTGCCCCCCGATGCGTCAGGCCTGCGCGGCCCGTTCGACGACCTCGGCGGCGATGTCCCGGACCTTGCGGTTCGTGTCCTGGGACTGCCGGACCATGTGGGCGAACGCCTCGTCGGGAGTGCACCGCAGCACCCCGATCAGGACGCCCTTGGCCATGTCGATGATCTCCCGCGACTGCATCGCCACCACGAGGTTCTCGCTCAACGCGACGGCGGAGGCGTACAGGGCGTGATTGGCCAGGGCGACGGCGGCATAACCGGCGAAGACCCGGAGCAGGCCGACCGCGTCGTCGTCGAGCGTGCCCTCGTCGAAGCGGTAGACGTTCATCCCGCCGGCGATCTTCTGCGGCATGGGCATGCCCACCGAGACGATGCTGCGCACCCCCTGGCGAGCGGCTGCCGCAGCCAGGTCGCGGTAGACGTCCTCGTTCCCGGTGTCGTCGATCCGGACGATCTGTTCGGTCTGCGCGGCATGGATGCACGGGCCGAAACCGTCCTCGTACTGACGTTCGTCGAGGCTCGCGGCCAACCCACCGCTGAACGCGATGGTCCAGGGGCGGTCGTTCTCCACCAGCGTCACCGACACCTCCTCGGTGCCCGGCACGCAGGCCAGGGCCAGTTCGGCCGTCCGGGTCAGCACCTCGACCAGCGGAGCCGTGCCGACCACGATCGTGCCCAGCTCGGCGAAGGCCTGCTGGGGGTCCATGACGGGGGGAACCTGCCGATCCGGGTGGCCGGGGTCCGGCCGGGATGCGGGGGCGGCCGGACGCGGGACGGGCGATGGGCGGCCAGGGGGGGGATGCGACATGGAGAGCTCCTCGAGCCCGAAGGGGCGGAGCTCCGCGGGTCACGGGTCACTCAGCAGGGAAGGCCCCGCCACCGCGGGGAGCGGGGCAGGGGCTGCGCGAGCTGGTGGGTTCAACCCTGACCGGGACGACAGGCGCACCTGGCAGGTGAACGAGCGGGGTGCGGCGACGCAGGTGCACACCGTACCGCGATGCCCGCGCACCCGCCGGTGTCCGGCTCCACCGGGCCCCCGGGTCGCCGACCACTCCCACCGGGCAGGATGGGCGGATGCATCCCGGACCGCCTGCCACCGAGCCGGACCGCCGGGCCGTGCCGGAGGGAACGGGGCGGCGTGGCCGACCGGGACCGGCAGGGTGACGAGCATGGCCGGAGCACGGGAGCCGTTCGACGCGACCCGGTGGAACGCCGGCGGTGCCGCCCTGCGCTTCGGGATCGACCGGCTGGTCAAGCTGAGCCTGCGGGGGGTCTGGGTGCGGGGTGTCGTCCCCACCGGCCCCGTCGTCTGGGCGGCGAACCACCACAGCTGGTGGGACTTCTTCGCCGCGGCCGCTGCCCTGCGCGCGGCCGGCCGGAAGGACGTCGGGGTCCTGATGGACCCGATGAACATCGGCCGGCAGGGACTGTTCGGCCGGGTCGGGGCGGTCGGGACCGATCACCTCCGGACCGCGGTCGGACTGGTGGAGGCCGGGATGGTGCTCGTCGTCTTCCCCGAGGGGGAGATGCGCAACCCGGGCCCGCTCGGACCGACGCGGCGCGGCGCCACCTGGCTGGCCGATCGCGCCGGCGCGGCCCTGCACCCGGTGGCCACCCGGGTACTGCTCCGCGGCCAGCAGTCCGCCGAGGCGTACCTGGACATCGGGCCGCCCCTGCCGCCCGGGGCGTCGCTGGACACCGAGCTCCGGACCCGGTTGGCCGCTCTGGACGCGGAGCTGGCCGCGAGCGATCCCACCCGTCCACTGCCCGGGTTCGTCCCGATGGCGCGCGGACTGCGCAGCTGGAACGAGCGGGTGCGGGCGCTCCGCGGGCGTGACTGACCGGACGTCGATGCGGTGGAACGGGTCTGCCCGGGACGGGACGGGACGGGACGGACCGCGGGCCGCCCGTGGCCACCTCGATGGCGGGGCGGAACCGTACAGGCGTAGAACCGACCGGTGAGCTCTCCCCTCCCCGCCGGTGCCCCGCCCTCCCCGGCCCGCCCCACCTCCCGCACGCCGACCGGGAGCGCAGCGCCCGAGAAGAGCGAGAGCCTGGTGACGGTGATCGTCGCCTTCGCGGCCAACGTGCTCATCGCCGTGGCCAAGACGGTGGCCGCGACGGTCACCGGCTCGTCCTCCCTGCTCGCCGAGGCGGCGCACTCCTGGGCCGACGCCGGCAACGAGATCTTCCTGCTCATCGCCGACCGGCGTTCCCGGCGGCCGGCCGACGAGGACCACCCGCTCGGCTTCGGTCGCGAGGCGTACGTCTGGTCGATGTTCGCCGCGCTGGGGCTGTTCGCGGCCGGCTCGGCGGTGTCCCTCACCCACGGCATCACGGAACTGATGGATCCGTCGCCCGCGGAGAACTTCGTCGTCGGGTACGTGGTGCTGGCGGTGGCCTTCGTCCTGGAGGGGGTGTCGTTCCTGCAGTCCACCCGGCAGGCCCGGCGCGAGGCCGGCACCCTGGAACGTGACCTGCTCGAGCACGTGCTGGCCACCTCCGACCCCACCCTGCGCGCCGTGTTCTTCGAGGACGCGGCCGCGCTCATCGGTCTGCTGGTCGCCGCGGCCGGCTTGGCCGCCCACCAGATCACCGGGTCAGCCGTGCCGGACGCGATCGCGTCCATCGTCATCGGCCTGCTGCTCGGCGTCGTCGCCCTGGTGCTGATCAACCGCAACCGGCGCTTCCTCGTCGGCGAGGTGGTCGACCCGCGGGTCCGCGCGGCGTCCGTCCAGGCGATCCTCGCGCTGCCGGAGATCGCCCGGGTCACCTACCTGCGGCTGGAGATCGTCGGACCGCGACAGATCAACCTGGTCGCCGATGTCGACCTCACCGGCGACGACCGGGAGTCGCACCTGGCGGTACGCCTGCGCGATCTGGAGGCCCGGCTCGTGCGGACGCCCGCGGTGGTCGGGGCCGTGCTCAGTCTGTCCGCGCCCGACGAACCGTCGCTCACCCGCTGACCCGGGCCCCGCCCCGCCGACCGAAGCCGGCCACTGCCGGACAGGCACACCGCCCCGCTACCCCCACCGCTGACAGGATGCCCTCGACCCCCACCGTCGATCCCCGCGAAGGGCCCGCCCGTGACGACGAACCCGCTCTGGGCGCTGCTGCTCGTCATGGTGGTGGCGACCCTGGCGCCGCTCCTGTCCCGGGCCGGCCGCCGCAGGTGCTCTTCCTCATCCTGGGCGGGGTGCTCATCGGTCCGCACGTCCTCGGGACCACCGAGTCGTCCAGCATCCAGCTCATCTCCGGACTGGGCCTGAGATTCCTGTTCCTGCTGGCCGGGTACGAGCTGGATCCGCGGTTGCTGCGGCAGCGGGCCGGGGGTCAGGCGGTCGCCTCGTGGGTGGTCAGTGCGGTGCTGGCCGTTCGGTGGTGGGGCTGCTGGCCGCCACCGGCTTCGTCCGCGCCTTCGTCCCCGTCGCCATCGCGCTGACCACCACCGCGCTGGGCACGCTGCTGCCGATCATGCGGGAGAACGGGATCCTCGGCGGGGTGTTCGGGCGGACGGTGTTCGCCGCCGGCGCCATCGGCGAGATCCTGCCCATCCTGGCCATCTCCCTGTTCCTCGGATCCGAGCAGACCTGGTGGGAGGCGCTGGTCATCGCGTCCATCGCCGCCCTGGCCTACGTGCTCGCCCTGGTCGCCAGGGTGCTGGCCCGCACCCGGCTGGCCACCGTCGTCGGGGAGAACCAGCACGCCACCTCGCAACTCACCCTGCGGATCACCGTGGTGCTGCTGGTCGGCCTGCTGCTGGTGACCCAGCAGTTCGGCATCGAGGCGGCGCTGGGGGCGTTCTTCGCCGGCATGGTACTGCGCTGGACCACCGGCGCCAACCCCGAACTGGACGAGAAGCTCGACGCCGTCGGGTACGGCATCTTCATCCCGGTCTTCTTCGTCAGCTCCGGGATGGCCCTGGACGTGGTGTCCATCGTCGAGAACCCGTTGCGCCTCCTGGTGTTCCTCGTCCTGCTGGTCGTCGTCCGCGGGGTGCCGGCGCTGCTGATCTACCGCCGCACCCTGGATCTGCGGGAGCGGACGGCCCTGATGCTGCTGACCGCGACGGCGCTCCCGCTGCTGGTCGCCCTGGCCGAGATCGGCGTCAGCTCGGGCATCATGCTGCCGGAGAACGCGGCGGCCCTCGTCGGCGCCGGAGTGCTCTCGGTGGCCGTGTTCCCCCTCCTGGCCACCCGGCTCGCGGCTCGCACCCCCGTCGCCTGACCGGTCACTTCCGGTTGTACAGGCGCATGGTCACCGTGCCGAACACCGCCGTGAGGCCCACCGACCACAGGGCCACCCAGCCGAGCTGGGCGGCGTCGAACGTGCCGGACATGGTGGCGCGCACCGCATCCGCGACGTGGGTGACCGGGTTGACGGCGACGAACGCCTGCAGCCACCCGGGCATGGTCAGCGGGTCGACGTAGACGCTGGACAGGAAGGTCAGCGGCATCAGCACCATCATGCTCACGCCCATCACCGACTTCTCCGAGCGGAGCAGCAGGCCGAACATCGTCCACACCCAGGAGAAGGCGAAGCAGAACACCAACAGCACCAGCACTCCGGCGATCACCCCGGCCGCTCCCCCGGCGGGGCGGAACCCGAGGATCAACCCGAGGACGACGATCACCACCGAGGCGATGACGTACCGGAACAGATCGCCGAGCAGATAGCCGACCATCGGGGCGGGCCGCCAGATCGGCAGGGTGCGGAAGCGGTCGAAGACCCCCTTGGCGATGTCGGTGTTGACCGACACCCCGGTGTACATGGTGATCATCGCGATGCTGGCGACCAGGATGCCGGGCAGGAAGTACTGCAGGTAGTCGGTGGTCGAGCCGGCCAGCGCACCCCCGAACAGGTACGTGAACATCAACGTCATCATGATCGGGAAGAGGGTGACGTCGAACAGCTGCTCGGGGACGTGCTTGATCTTCAGCACGGCGCGCCACCCGAAGGTGACCGACGCGGACAGTCCGCTGGGCCGCGGCGGACGCTGACCGGTAGCCAGGACGGTGCCCAGCCCGCGGGTGTCGACCTCGCGGTCGACCGGGGTGCTGACGCTGGTGTCGGCGGTCATGCCGCTTCCCTTCCGGTGGTGGCGGGGCTGTGGGGGTGGGCGCCGTCGGTCAGGGCGAGGAACACCTCGTCCAGGCTCGGCTGGCCCAGCGAGAAGGTGTCCACGACGATGCCGGCGCGGGCGAGCTCGGCCAGCGCGCGGGCCGCCTGCTCGGCAGCGAGCTCGGTGACCGGGGTGGCCACGTGGTCGGTGCGCTCGCCGATGCGGGCGGTCAGCGCGACCGGATCGGCGTCCAGCGCCACCTCGGACCCCAGCGCCCGGCCCAGCATCCCGGCCGCCTCGGCGCGCCGCTCGGGCGACCGCAGCCGCACGTGCACCGAGCCCACCCCGACCGAGGCCTTGAGCTCTCCCTTGGTGCCCTCGGCGATGACGGCCCCGTGATCGATGACGGCGATCCGGGAGGCCAGCTGGTCGGCCTCGTCGAGGTACTGGGTGGTCAGCAGCACGGTGGTGCCCTGGGCGACCACGGCCCGGACGATGTCCCACACCTGGCTGCGGCTGCGCGGATCCAGACCGGTGGTGGGTTCGTCCAGGAAGAGCAGCTGCGGCGTGGACAGGATGCTCGCCGCGATGTCGATCCGTCGCCGCATCCCGCCCGAGTACTGCTTGACCTGCCGGTCGGCGGCCTCGGTCAACCCGAACGCCTCCAGCAGCTCGGTCGCGCGGATCCGGGCCGACCGGCGGGGTGACCCGAGCAGCCGGCCGAGCAGCACCAGGTTCTCCACCCCGGTCAGGTCCTCGTCGACCGACGCGTACTGCCCGGTCAGGCTGATCAGACCGCGGACCGCATCGGCCTCGCGCACCACGTCGTGCCCGAACACCGAGGCCTGTCCGCCGTCCGGGCGGAGCAGGGTGGCCAGCATCCGCACCGCCGTCGTCTTGCCGGCCCCGTTCGGTCCGAGCACCCCGTACACGGACCCGGCCGCGACCGTCAGGTCCAGCCCGTCGACCGCCCGGTTGTCGCCGAAGACCTTGACCAGGCCCACGGCCTCGATGGCAGGTGTCACCGGTGCCTCCCCTCCGTCAGCCGCCGGCGCCGCCGCCGGTCGTTCGGGGGGTGGACGGCCCGGGGGCCGGGAACTCATCGGTCCGCCGACACGGCCGGGTGGTCGGCGGTTCGGAGTCGCCGTGCCGGTACCCCGTTTCCCGCGAGACCGACCCGGCCCGCACCGGTGGCGGACCGTGGCGACGCCTGTCACCCGCCCGGGGCTGGTGAGAACTTGCAGAGTCTGCAATCATGCAGTTCATGCATGTTGTCGCCCCCGGAGGGCTACGAGAGGCCAAGAAGAAGGCCACCCGCGAGCAACTCACCTCCGCCGCCCGTCGACTCACCCTGGAGCACGGACTCGACGCGGTGACCGTCGAGATGATCTGCCTGGAGGTCGGGGTCTCGGTCCGTACCTTCCACAACTACTTCCCCACCAAGGACGACGCCCTGGCCGGTGACCAGCCCACCTTCGGTGACGAGGCGGCCGCCCGCCGGTTCGTCGCCGGCGGCCCGACCGGCGCCCTGCTGCCCGACCTGCTGGAGCTGATGGACCCGAGCGCAACCGTGCAGGACGTGGACCGCGCCGAGCTGCACCTGGCGCACGCGGTCGTCCTGCGAGAGCCCCGGGTGCTGGCCCGGCAGCTCGCCCACGCGATGGCCCAGGAGGACCGGATCGCCGGTCTGATCGCGGAGCGGCGCAGCCTGCCCGCGGCCGACGCCGCGTGCCGCACGGTGTCGGCCGTGGCGCTCGCGATCCTGCGGCGGTCGGTGACGGACTGGGTCACCGCTGACGACGACAGTCCCCTGCGCCCGCATCTCGACGCCGGACTGGCCGTCGCGATGACCGAACTGGGTCCCGACCCCACAGCCTCCCGCGAACCGTCCCCCGTCTGCCCCACCACCCAGGAGCGCCCGTGACCACCGCCCCCGCAGCACCGATCGTGCTGACCCAACGCCGGATCTGGCTGATCTTCTCGGCCCTGTTGGCGGGCATGCTGCTCTCCAGCCTGGACCAGACCATCGTGTCGACCGCGATGCCGACCATCGTCGGCGACCTCGGCGGGGTCGCCCACATGACGTGGGTGACCACGGCCTACCTGCTGGCCACCACGATCGCCATGCCCATCTACGGCAAGTTCGGTGACATCTTCGGCCGCCGCACGCTCTTCCTCATCGCCATCGCGCTGTTCACCCTGGCCTCGCTGGGCGCCGCGTTGTCCACCGGGTTCTGGGAGTTCGTGCTGTTCCGCGGGATCCAGGGGCTCGGCGGCGGCGGGCTGATGATCCTCTCGCAGGCGATCATCGCGGACATCGTGCCGGCCAAGGAGCGTGGCAAGTACCTGGCCCCGATGGGCGCCGTGTTCGGCGTCAGCTCGATCGGCGGACCGCTGCTGGGCGGCCTGTTCACCGACCACCTGACCTGGGAGTGGTGCTTCTGGATCAACATCCCGGTCGGCGTCATCGCCTTCGCGATCGCCTGGAAGACCCTGAGCCTGCCGCGCAAGCGCAACACCCGGAAGGTCGACTACCTGGGCATCGTGCTGCTCTCCGCCGCGACGACCTGCCTCATCCTGTTCACCGACTGGGGCGGGAAGCAGTACGCCTGGACCTCGCCCACCATCCTGGGGCTGATGGCCGCGTTCGTGGCCGCGGTGATCGCGTTCATCGTGGTGGAGAACCGCGCCGAGCAGCCGGTCATCCCGATGGCGTTGTTTCGCAACCGCGCCTTCGTGCTGGCCACCTCGATCGGTCTGGTCCTCGGCCTGGCCATGTTCTCCGCCCTGGCCTTCATGCCCACGTTCCTGCAGATGGCCTCCGGGACCTCGGCATCGATCTCCGGGCTGCTGATGATCCCCATGATCATCGGGTTGATCGGCACCCTGACGGTCTCGATGCGGCAGATCACCAGGACCGGGCGCTACAAGATCTTCCCGATCCTGGGCTCCGTGGTCACCGCCCTGGGCATGCTGTGGCTGACCACCCTGGCCGGGAACACCCCGATCTGGCTGATCTGCGCCATGCTGTTCGTCCTCGGCGCCGGCCTCGGCTTCATCATGCAGGTGATCGTCCTGGTCGTGCAGAACGCCGTGGACCCCCGCGACGTGGGTACCGCGACCAGCACGAACAACTACTTCCGCGAGGTGGGCGCCAGCCTGGGTGTCGCCATCTTCGGATCCATCTTCACCAACCGGCTGGTCGACAGCCTGGGAGCTGCGTTCGTGGCCAACCCGGAGCAGGCGGCGACCAGCGGCCTGAACCCGGCCTCCCTGGTGCCCGCCCAGGTCAAGGCGGTCGGTGAACCCCTGCACACCGCGATCGTCGACTCCTACGCCGGCGCCCTGGCCCCGGTGTTCTGGTACCTGATCCCGGCGGCGCTCGTGGCGCTGGCCCTGGCCTTCTGGCTACCGGAGATCCCGCTGTCCGACGAGGCCGGCATGATCGCGCGTGGCGAGGCCGTCGCCGACGAGTCCGCCCTCGCCGGGCTGGCCCCGGTGTCGGTGACGGACGCGTCCGATCCGGTGCTGGCCGTTCCCGGTCCGCACGCCGACGACGACCGGCCGCACCCGGACCGCACCCGCTGATTCCCGCAGTGCGGTCCCGGGCCCGTCGCCGCTCTCCGCGGGGGCGGGCCCGCGCTCGTCCTCAGGGGCGCCAGCCCGCGGGCGGGTCCTCCCCGACCAACCCGTCCACCGCCTCGCGCAACAGATCCGCGTGGCCGGTGTGCCGGCCGTACTCCTCGATCAGATCGCACAGCAGCCGCCGCAGACTGGGATGGTGGCCCTCGTCGTCGGCCATCCCCGGGACGGGCTGGTCGAGATCACCGTCGGCCAGGACGCCGGCCAGGCGTTCCCGGGCCCGGGCGACCTCCCCGTCCCACAGCGCGTACAGCTCGGCCGGCGTGTCCTGCGCCGCGCTGGTGAAGATCCAACCCGGACCCTGAGACCAGTCCCCCTCCGACCACGGCGGCCCGTACCCGGCCTCGACCAGGTTCACCCCGAACTTCTCGTGCTCGACGAAAGCCAGGTGCTTGAGCAGGCCCCCCAGGGTCAGCTCCGACGCCCCGATGCGGGTGTCCAGTCCGGCGGCGTCCAGCCCGCCCGCCTTCCACCGGAACGTCCAGCGCATCCGGTCGAGGGACGCCACCACCTGTTCGACATCGGAACCGGCCAGCGGCGGTTCCCAGGGGGGTGTGGCGTCGGGTGTGCTGGCGGATGTGGTGGTCATGCCCGCAGACGCTAGGACTCCCCGCGGACAGCTGCTGTCCTGATGCTCACCGATCTGCCGGCCCGCCGTCGGACTCCGCGGGGACCGACGGTGCTGGCAGGATCACGGGCATGCCCACCCCGGACGTCCCGCTGCGCCAGCTCGGGTTCCTGACCATCGGCCTGTTCGACGAGGCCGACCCCCGCGCCGGTCACGAGAACCTGCTGCAGGTCATCGAGCTGGGCGAGCAGCTCGGTTTCGACAGCGCCTGGTTGCGGCACCGCCATCTGCAGTTCGGCGTCTCCTCCCCCGTCGCCGTGCTCGCCGCCGCCTCGCAGCGGACCTCCCGCATCGGGCTGGGCACCGCCGTCACCCCCTTGGGCTGGGAGAACCCGCTCCGGCTCGCGGAGGACTGGGCCACCGTCGACCTGCTGTCCGGGGGCCGGCTCAACCCGGGGCTCAGCGTCGGGCCGCCGATGCGGTACGACGAGGTGAAGGGTGCGCTGTACCCGGACACCGCCGAGATCGAGGACTTCAGCTACGCACGGGTGCTCCGTCTGCGGCGCATGCTCGCCGGCGAGCCGGTCACCGACTTCCGCGGCACCGCCGGCATCGAGGAGTTCTCCGACCGGGTCCAGCCGCAGGCCGCCGGCCTGGCCGAACGGCTCTGGTACGGCGCGGCCAGCACCCGGTCCGCGGCCTGGGCCGGAGAACAGGGGCTCAACCTGCTGGCCAGCAGTGTCGTGCGGGCCGAACCCGCGGACGGGTCCGCCGACGACCCCGACTTCGCCGCCGTCCAGCTCGGCCACATCCGGGCCTTCCGCGCCGCCCACCCCGACGGGGAACGGGCCCGGGTCTCCCAGGGGCTGGTCGTCATCCCCACGGACTCGGCCACCCCCGACCAGCGCCGCCGCTACCAGGAGTACGTCGACGCCCGGCACCCGCGGACCCGGACCCCGCAGGGCCCGGCCCGGATGATGTTCGCCCCGGACCTCATCGGGACGGGCGAGCAGATCGCCGAGCAGTTGTACGCCCACGCCGCCTTCCGCGAGGTCGACGAGGTGGCCTTCGCCCTGCCGTTCAGCTTCCGGCACGAGGACTACGTCCAGATCCTCACCGACATGGCCACCCACCTCGGCCCGGCCCTGGGGTGGCGCCCGTCCACCTGACCTCGACCAGCGGCCGGCTGGGCGGCAACCCTGAGTTCACCCCGGCCACCTAGGGTGACCACATGCGGCACGTGCGTGCCACGAGGGCGGTCGACGGCGACCCCTGCGACCCGGTCGGCGCACCGGCGACCGGACGGGTTCGACGGGCAGCAGGCGGACATCGGACCCGGCGGACCGCCGTCACCGGACGGTGATCCCGCCGCACTGCGCAGGCCCTCATGACCTGCACGAACACTCGTCCGACCTGGCGGTCGGGACCTAGGATGCACGACACAGCCCCGAGCCACCGGCTCCGGGCAGGGGGAGGTTGGCCGTCATGACCGATGTGGAGCACAAGCCGGGGGGCGCAAGCGTGGCGGCTCCGGCGACCGGCGGCCCGACGGCCGCGGCGGTCGCCGCGGACACGGCGCCCGGTCGCAAGCGGGCACTGTTCCTGGCCGTGGCCAAGCGGGTGCCGTTCACCACCGCCTACGTGCTGATCACCATGGCCCTGTCGATAGCGTTCGGCACGCTCTGGTCGAACGCCGAGGACAAGCCGTGGTACCCGGACATCTCCTACGGGCTCCCCTCCTTCGAGGCCGGTCGCTGGTGGACGCTGGTCACCGGAAACTTCTTCGCCCTGTACCCCGTCTACTACCTCTTCGTGGCCGGCGCCTTCGCCCTGCTCACCGGGTTCGCCGAATACAAGCTCGGCACCCGGCGCACCATCGTCCTCACCGTCGCGTACCAGGTCGTCGCCGTCCTCGTCGTGGCCCTGGTCTTCCTGATCTTCCGCAACACCGGCTGGACCTGGGCGGCCGACCGCGCCCAGGAGACCGATGTCGGCTTCTCGGCCGGGATGCTCGCCGTGCTGGGCGTCGCCTCCGCAGCGGTCCGTCCCCCGTGGCGACTGCGGCTGCGGCTGGCGATCTGGATCTACGTCCTGTTCTCGTTCCTCTTCGTCGGGCAGATGGCCGATGCGGAACACCTGGTCGCCGTGGCTCTCTCGCTCCCGTTCTCGACCCGGTTGGCCGGGCCCCGTGGCCTGCGGGCCCGCGCGCTGCCCACCCGGCACGAGGTCCGGCTCCTGGCGTTCGCCATGTCGCTGGTCACCACCGGCATGCTCATCATCGGTAATCTGCTGCCCAACCGGATCACCCCCCTGGGAGTGGACGACGGGGTCGACGACACCGCCACCTGGTTCGTGCTGGGCATCCTGCTGCTGACCGTCCTCATCGCCAACGGGCTCCGCCGCGGGTACCGCTGGGCGTGGGTGACCGAGATCGTGTTGCTCGCACTCCCGCTGCTGCTCGTCGTCCTGGTCATCGCGGTCTGGATCCTGTCGCTGATCTTCCCCGACGCCGATCTCGATCTCGACGGCATCCCGGAGTTCGTGGCCACCTCGGTGATCACCGCGTCCTTCCTGGTCATGCTCATCGTCACCCGGCGCTCCTTCCGGGTCCCCCGGCGTAGCCGGCGCAGGCTCGCCACCAGCAGCGCCCACCCCGAGACCGCCCGCGAGCTGATCAAGAAGTGGGGCGGCGACACGATCTCCTGGATGACCACCTGGTCGGAGAACCGGCACATGATCACCGAGGACGGGGAGAGCTTCATCGCGTTCGTGCGGCACGCCAACGTTGCGGTCGCCCTCGGCGATCCCGTCGGGCCCCCCGGATCGAAGAAGGCCACGATCGACGCCTTCGTGACGCTGTGCGACCGGGCCGGGATGGTGCCCTACATCTTCTCGTGCACCGCCGAGACCACCGCGGTCACCGATGCCCTGGGGTGGCAGAGCGCCCAGGTCGCCGAGGACAACGTCATCGACCTGCCCGCCTTGGAGTTCAAGGGCAAGAAGTGGCAGGACATCCGCACGGCGTTGAACAAGGCCCCCAAGGAAGGCATCACCTTCCGGATGGTCAACCTCTCCGACGAGCCGTGGGCACTGGTCCGACAGGTCGAGAACCTCTCCCAGGAATGGCTGGGCGACAAGAAGCTCCCCGAGATGGGATTCACCCTCGGCGGGCTCACCGAGGCCCTGGACCCGGAGGTCCGGGTCGGCCTGGCCCTGGACCAGGAAGGGATCGTCCAGGGGGTGACCTCGTGGATGCCGGTCTACGGCCGCGACGGCGAGATCGCCGGGTGGACGCTGGATCTCATGCGCCGGGCCGACGGTGGCTTCCGGGCCACCATGGAGTTCCTCATCGCCTCGTCCTGCCTGTGGTTCAAGGACCAGGGGGCGAAATTCGTCTCGCTGTCCGGTGCGCCGCTGGCCCGTTCGGAGGGCGAGGAGGGCCACCCGGAGAAGGCGGTGGAGAAGTTCCTGAACACCCTGGGCGCCACCCTGGAACCGGTGTACGGATTCCGTTCCCTGCACAAGTTCAAGGCCAAGTTCCAGCCCCGGCTCACCCCGATGTACATGGTCTACCGGGACGAGGCCGACCTGCCCCGGATCGGCCTGGCCATCACCCGTGCGTACCTGCCGAACGCCGGCATCGGTGAGATGTTGTCGGTCGTCCGGCACTGATCGACACCTCCGGGTGAACCCCGCGGTGATCATCTCCGCGGGGTTTGCACCGGCCGGAACGGTGTTGTACAGTCACGTTCAGTACAAGGGGGATGCGCACTTGGGGCGCCTCGCCAGGTTCAATTCCTGGGTCCTCCACCAGTGCGAGAGGCCCGTCCGGGAGTCCCCGGGCGGGCCTTTTCGTTCGTCCGGACGACGAGAGCTGACGGGGCGGTGACGTGACGTGGACGGTTCCCGTCTGGAGCTCACCGACCTGGCCGCCGACTGCAGCCGGTGCGCCGGTCTGTGCTGCGTCGTCCCGGCGTTCGCCCGATCCGCCGACTTCGCGATCGACAAGCCCGCCGGGACGCCGTGCCCGAATCTGCAGCCCGACACCCGGTGCGGCATCCACACCCGCCTGCGGGACCGCGGCTTCGCCGGATGCACCGTCTACGACTGCTTCGGCGCGGGCCAGCAACTGACCCAGGTCGGCTTCGGCGGCCGCAGCTGGCAGGGGTCCCCCGCCCTCGCCCGCGACATGTTCGCCACCTTCCCGGTCGCCCGCGACCTGCACGAGCTGCTGTGGTTCGTCGTGGCCGCCCGGGACGTCACCACGGGTGCGCTGCGCCGTCGACTGCAGGACAGCGTCGACGCCCTCTCCGCCCACCGGGCGGCTCCCCCCGAGGTCCTGCGCCGGCTCGACGTCGACGCCCTCCACGCCTCGACCAACGTGCTGCTCCGCGCGGCGTCCGACCAGGCCCGCTCCGCCTCCCCCGGCCCCCGGGCCGACCACCGCGGCGCCGACCTGTTCGGGGCCGATCTCCGGCCGGCGGACCTGCGCGGAGCCAGCCTGCGCGGGGCGTTGATGATCGGGGCGGACCTGCGTCGCGTCGACCTGGCGCTGGCCGATCTCACCGGCGCCGATCTCCGCGGAGCGGACCTCCGCGGGGCCGATCTCCGCACCGCGCTGTTCGTCCAGCAGGCCCAGCTGGAGTCCGCCCGCGGGGACGACAGCACCGCGCTCCCCCCGCGGCTGACCCAACCGGCGCACTGGGCGACCCGGCGTCGAGGGCCCCGCGCGTAGCATCCGGGCATGCCCGAGAACACCGCGCCCGGACCGGACGTCACCGAGATCGAGACCATCCTGACCGCCGTCGAGAGCGGCAGCGGCGGGGATCCGGACCGCCGGGACCGCGAGTACGAGGTGCTCACCCGCATCCAGGCCGAGGTCAACGCCGCCGTCACCAGGGCCGGCGACGAGCAGGATTCCGAGTCCCTGCGACGCCTGCTCGAGCGCATCAACGACGCGATCGACGCCAACCGCGCCGGCTGACGCCCGCCCTCACCGGTCCCGCGGCTCGCGGGCCCGCATCTCGGCCCGCTCCGCCGCCAACCGGGCCGCCCGTCGTTCCACGTCCAGCTCACGCTGCTCGTCGCCGACCTCCCCACCCCGGGCCGCCGGCGGAGTTCGCCGCGGCGGGGCCAGTACCTCCTTGCCGCCCAGGGCGGCCACCGCGGCGGAATGCTCAGCGGCGATGTCCTCAAGATCGACCGGGCGGCCCGAGTTCAGCATCAGCCGGACCATCGGCACACCGCGCTGAGGCGCGGCCACCCCCTGCACTGCCGACCAGTACAGGTCGTCCGGTCGACGCCACCGACGTCGGATACCGGTCCGGGTGACCAGGGTGGGCGGCCGAATCATCCGCTGCACCGCGCCCGGCACGAGGAAGACGATCCAGATCAGACCCACCCATCCCCGTTCGGCGACCATGTAACCGATGAGGCAGACGACGATCGCCGAGGCCCCGGCGAAGCGCCACCAGGACCCGCGGGTTCGCAGCACCTGCCGACCCAGGATGCGTTCGTCGACCACCGCGCGCTCGCCTGCCGACGCACCTTCGTCCACGGCGGCGAGATCGTCGTTCGGCTGACCCATGACGTGTGGATACCACGGCTGTCGTCGCACGTCACACCGGGCGCGGGCAGCACCGGCGGCCGCCTCGCGTTGACTGTGGTGTGACCTCCTCCAGCGCGGCCCTCCCGGCACCGGCGCTCGCCGACCCGCTGGACCCGACGGACACCGGCGTCGACACGGACGGCGACGACACCCCGGGTTCCGGTCGACGGTGGCGACCGCGTCGGGTGATGATCACCCGCTCGGCCGCCGAGCTGCCGCACGGGCAGGAGATCCTGCGCCGGTGCGCGGCCGCCGGGGTGGCGAACATCGATCTGCTCACCTCCGACCGGCTGCCGTCGCTCGGCGGGGACAACCCCCGCGCCGCCTACGCCCTGGCCAAGTCCACCCTGGCCGTCGTCGTCGCGCCGCCGTCCAAGCGGGCCCTGCAGCCCATCCCGCCCAGCGCGGACTGGCGGTTCGACCTGGCCGTCGGATGTCCGGCGCACTGCCAGTACTGCTATCTGGCCGGATCGTTGACCGGTCCACCGGTGATCCGCGCCTACGCGAACCTGCCGGAGATCCTCGCCGGGCTGGATCCGGCCGTCGGCCAGGGGGCGGTCACCTCGCGCAGCACCGACCGTCGGCACGAGGGCACGACGTTCGAGGCCTCCTGCTACACCGACCCGCTCGGGATCGAGGACGTCACCGGGTCCCTGTCGGCGACCATCGCGCACTTCGGCCGGCACGACTGGGCCGGCCCCGTGCAACTACGGGCCACCACCAAGTTCGCCGCCGTCGAACCGCTGCTGACCCTCGACCACGGGGGACGCACCCGCATCCGCATGTCGGTCAACGCCGCTGATGTCGCCGGTCGGTTCGACGGCGGTACCTCGCCGGTTCCGGCCCGGCTGGCCGCGTTGGGTCGTCTCGCTCGGGCCGGCTATCCGGTCGGCCTGACCGTGGCGCCGATCATGCCGGTGGAGGGTTGGCAGGAGCAGTACGGCGAGCTGTTCGACGCGGCGCAGCGCATCCTCGGCGGGGTTCCCGGGCTCGATCTCACCGCGGAGCTGATCACCCACAGGTTCACCGCCCGCAGCAAGGAGATCCTGCTCGACTGGTATCCGCGCACCCGGCTGGAGATGGACGAGGACCTGCGGCGGCAGAAGCGGGGCAAGTTCGGCGCCGTCAAGTACGTCTACCCGACCCCGATCATGAACGAGATGAAGGCCTGGTTCCCGTCGGCCCTGGCCGAACGCCTCCCGGCGGCCCGGTTCCTCTACTGGACGTGATGGGTGCCAGGTGCCGGGTGAGCCCAGGTTTGCCTTGCTGGCCGGAGATGTCGTCGCCCGCTAGCGTTCGACCGGCGTGAGCAGTGGAAGCAGGACGAACCCGGGAGCATCGTGAGCGACGACGGATCGGATGTCCCGACCCCCACCCAGCACCCCGCAGAACCGCACAGCGGCGCCCTGGGGGCCCGGCTGAACTGGTTGCGCGCGGGGGTGCTCGGCGCCAACGACGGGATCGTCTCCACGGCCGGTCTGGTGGTCGGCGTGGCCGGTGCGACCACGGCCACCGGCCCCATCCTCACCGCCGGGATCGCGGGTCTGGTGGCCGGGGCGGTGTCGATGGCGCTCGGTGAGTACGTCTCGGTGAGCAGTCAACGCGACAGCGAGAAGGCCCTGCTGGACAAGGAGCGGGCCGAACTGGCCGAGTTCCCGGAGGCCGAGCTCGAGGAACTCGCCGCGATCTACGTGGCCAAGGGGGCGAGCCCGCAGACCGCGCGGACCCTGGCCGAGGAACTCACCGCCCACGACGCGTTCGCCGCGCACGTGGACGCCGAGCTGGGCATCGACCCCGACGATCTGACCAGCCCCGGGCAGGCGGCCGTCTCCTCGGCCGTCGCGTTCACCACCGGATCGCTGCTCCCCCTGCTGGCCATCCTGCTCCCGCCCGTCGGAGCGCGCGTTCCGGTGACCTTCGTGGTGGTCCTGCTGGCCCTGGCCCTGACCGGCGCGATCAGTGCCCGCCTGGGCGGCGCCCGGCAGCGCCCGGCCGTCCTGCGCCTGGTGGTCGGCGGGGCACTGGCCATGGCCGTGACCTACGGGGTCGGTCAACTCGTGGGCGCCGTCGGCCTCTGAGCGCTCCGGCGATCCGTGCTGCCGGCACCACGGCCAGGGGGATCGGTGCGCCCGGCCGCTAGCCTGGTCGGGGACCGGGGTCCGCCCCGGATCACCGCCGACATCAGGGGAACGACGTGCCCAGTCCGCAGGAGCAGTACGGCGAGGTGTTGCGCGCCGGGCAGGAGGCCGTGGTCAACGGGGTGCAGGCCTGGGCCCGGACCACCCAGGACCTGCTCCACAAGGTGCAGGACATCCGTCCGGGCACGCTGCACCCGCAGCAGGTGATCGACCAGGCGGCCTCGCTCGCCGAGCAGATCCTCCACCTGCAGCAGGAACTCGCCACCACCGTCGACCACGCGCAGGCCGGCGTGCGGACCGCGGCCCGTGAGCGGGCCGAGCACACCGGGGACGCCGTCCGTCCCTACCTGGAGTCCGTGGTGGCAGCGATCCGGCCGTACGTCGAGACCGCCGCGCATCTCGTCGAGCAGCAGCTCGAGCAGGCGCGGGAGCAGGCGGAACGGCTGGCCGACGCCCTGCGCGAACGGGCCGAGGACGCCGTCGACGTGGCCCGGGCGGCAGCGGGTTCCGTCACCGGTTCGGCAGGCATCCACCAGGAAACCGACCGCGTGACGACACCGCCCCCGGCCGGCACGGCGGCAGACACCACCGTGGCTGCGTCGGACGCGGAGCCCGCGGTCGCGCCCAGCCGGACGACACCCGACGACACGGTGCCCACCGTCGACCCGATCGGGCCCAGCGCACCCGCCGCTCCCGGTCCATCCACTGCCGCAGGATCCCCGCCGCCGGCGGACTACAGCGGCTGGACCAAGACCCGGCTCCAGGCCGAGCTGACCGCCCGCGCCCTTCCCCGCTCCGGGACGGTCGCCCAGTTGCGCTCCCGGCTGGAGACCGCCGACCGGGCCTGACCGGCGGGCGACCGTCGGTGGTCCGATCGACCGGGGTCACGCGGCGCCCCTGGTAAGAAGATCAGGTGACCCGTCTGCTGATCGGCCCGGTGCTGCGGCACGTCGGTACCCACGACGCGACCGTCTGGGTCGAGGTCGACGGGCCGTGCGAGGTCGAGATCCTGGGTCACCGCGCCCGCACCTGGACGATGGCCGGCCACCACTACGCCCTGGTCACGATCACCGGGCTCGCGGCCGGCTCCGACCACCCGTACCAGGTCAGACTGGACGACGACCTGGTCTGGCCGCGGCCCGACGATCCCCGGCCCGCCTGCCGGATCCGCACCCTCGGGGGCGGCGACGACGTCAGGGTGGTCTTCGGATCCTGTCGGTTCTCCACCGAGGACGCGGTGCGCGGCCAGAAGTTCGCCGACGACGCCCTGGACTGCTACGCCCGGGATCTCGTCCACACCCCGCAGGACCGTTGGCCCGACGCCCTTCTCATGCTGGGCGACCAGGTGTACGCGGACGACACCTCGGCGGCGACGAAGCAGCGGATCGCCGCCCGGCGCGACCCGACCGTCGGTGCGAAGGAGGAGGTGGCGGACTTCGAGGAGTACACCTGGCTCTACGACGAGTCCTGGACCGATCCGGACGTGCGGTGGCTGTTCTCCGTCCTGCCCACCTCGATGATCTTCGACGACCACGACGTGCACGACGACTGGAACACCTCGCACGCCTGGCGCCGCGACATGCAGGGGACCTCCTGGTGGCAGGAACGCGTCATTGGGGCCCTGTCGAGCTATTGGGTGTACCAGCACCTGGGCAACCTCTCCCCGGCCGAGCTGGCCGCGGACGATCTCTACCAGCGGGTTCTCACCCACGACGGGGACGTCGAGCCGCTGCTGCGGGTCTTCGCCGCCGCGGCCGACCGAGAGGCCGACGGGGCCAAGGGCTACCGCTGGTCCTACCGTCGCGATCTGGGCCGGGTCCGGCTGCTGGTCGTCGACTCGCGGTGCGGGCGCATCCTGGCCGACGATCGCCGGACCATGGTCAGCGATCCGGAGTTCGACTGGATCATCGAGCAGGTCGCCGGCGACTACGACCACCTGCTGCTCGGCACGTCGCTGCCCTGGCTGCTGCCCCGGGCCATGCACGACGTGGAGGCCTGGAACGAGGTCCTGGGCGCGGGCCGCCGGGGCAGGGTCGTCGCCGCGGTCTCCGAGAAGCTGCGCCGCGCCGCCGATCTCGAGCACTGGGCCTCCTTCGGGGAGTCGTTCGCCCGGCTGTCCGGGCTGATCCGATCGGTGGCTGCGGGCGAGCACGCCCCGGGTGGCGTCGCCCCGGCGACCGTCTGCGTGCTGTCGGGCGATGTCCACCACGCCTACGTGGCCACCGCCCACTACCCCGAACCGGTCGACTCCGCCGTCTACCAGCTGACCTGCTCGCCGCTGCACAACCACGTCCCGCCGGTGATGAAGATGCTGTTCCGCGGGGCCTGGAGCCGGGCCGCCGAACGCTGCACCCGCGTCGTGCTCGGCCTGCTGGCCACCGTGCCGGTCCCCCCGCTGAGCTGGACCCGGGACGCCGGGCCGTTCTTCGGGGACGAGATCGCCGTGCTCGCCCTGTCCGGCCGGCGCGCCGAGCTCCGGCTGGCCAAGGCCAGCTCCCCCGGTGAGCGGAGCACCCTGCACGAGGTCGAGCACCTCACCCTGTCGTGACCGACGACGCCCGGACCGCGGTGCGGCCGGCCCGCCCGGCTGATCTCGGTCGGATCGTCGAGGTGCACCTGGCCGCACGGACCGGCTACTACCGCGGCCATCTGGGGAGTGGGGCGCTCGACCGCAGCAACGCCGCGGCGGCGGCGGCCTGGCCCGCCCACCTGCAGCCGGATCCCGGCCGGCTGGTGCTGGTCGCCGAACGCGCGGGCCGGGTGATCGGCGTGGCCCACTCCGGGCCGCCCCACCACCCCGAGGCCGACCCGGCGATCACCCGCGAGCTGCATCAGCTGCACGTCGACCCCACGGTCGCCCGTTCCGGGGCGGGTTCGCTGCTGATGGCCGAGACGCTGTCGACCTGGGCGGCGGCCGGTCATCGCGCCGGCCGGCTGTGGGTGTGGGGGTTCAACGCCCCGGCGCTGGCGTTCTACACCGCGTTCGGATGGCGGCCGGACGGCGCCGTCCGACCCGACACCCCACCGATCGACGGCCACGCGATGATCGGCCTGCGCCGTGACGATCTGACGGAAGGCAGCCCGCCGCCCGCCTAGGCTGAGCCGATGCAGCAGTACTTGGATCTCCTGGACCGCATCCTCACCACCGGGACGGACAAGTCCGATCGGACCGGCACCGGGACCCGCAGCGTCTTCGGACACCAGATGCGCTTCGACCTGGCCGAGGGTTTCCCACTCGTCACCACGAAGAAGGTGCACGTCCGTTCGGTGGTCGTGGAACTGCTCTGGTTCCTGCGCGGCTCGACGAACGTGCGATGGCTGCAGGAGCGCGGGGTGAGCATCTGGGACGAGTGGGCCGACGTGGACGGCGAGCTCGGCCCCGTCTACGGGCACCAGTGGCGATCCTGGCCCACCCCCGACGGCGGACACATCGACCAGATCCAGCAGGTGCTGACCTCGCTGCGGACCAACCCCGACTCCCGACGCCACCTGGTGTCGGCGTGGAACGTCGCCGAGGTCGGCGACATGGCCCTCCCGCCGTGCCACACCATGTTCCAGTTCTACGTCGCGAACGGGAAGCTGTCCTGCCAGCTCTACCAGCGGTCGGCGGACGTGTTCCTCGGGGTGCCGTTCAACATTGCCTCCTACGCCCTGCTCACGCAGATGGTCGCGCAGGTCGTCGGGCTGGAGCCGGGCGACTTCGTGCACACCCTGGGCGACGCGCACCTGTACTCCAACCACCTGGACCAGGCCCGACTGCAGCTGACCCGGGAACCTCGGCCCCTGCCGACCCTGCAGCTGGATCCGACCATCACCGAACTGGACGCCTTCGACCAGCAGCACATCGCCGTCCTGGGGTACGACCCGCACCCGGGCATCAAGGCCCCCATCGCGGTATGAGCATCACCCTGGTCGCGGCCGTGGCCGCCAACGGAGTCATCGGCGCGGACGGCGGGCTGCCGTGGCGGCTGCCGGCCGACCTGCGCCGGTTCAAGGCGCTGACCCTGGGCCACACGATGGTGATGGGTCGCCGCACCTACGACTCCATCGGCCGCCCCCTGCCGGGACGGCAGACCGTGGTGGTCACCCGGCAGGCCGACTGGACGGTCGACGGCGTGCAGACGGCCGCCTCGGTGCCCGAGGCGATCGCGCTGGCCGGGGACGGCGAGATCATGGTGGTCGGCGGCGGCGAGATCTACCGGCAGACCCTGGATCTCGCCGACAGGTTGGAGATCACCCACGTGGACGCGGAGGTCGCCGGGGACACCACCTTCCCGGTCATCGACCGGACGCGGTGGGAGGTCACCCGGGACGAGCCCGGCGAGGGCTTCCGGTTCGTCAGCTACCGGCGGACACCCGTGCGGGACCTCGACGCCCTCCTGGCCGATCTGCGGCCCCGGCGCCGCGCCGGGGAGTACGTGTACTGCCGCGTCCCCGGGGCCCTGGTCCCAGACGGGCTCGCGCCCGTCGTCACGGTGACCGAGGACGAGGGCCTGACCCTGGTGCTGGCGCGGGACGGGGCGGCGGCCGGCGGCTTCCCCGCCGAGCCGGTGCTGGCCTGGATCGAACTGGGGGTGGATTCGGCGCTGGACGCGGTCGGGCTGACCGCGGCCGTCGCCACCGCCCTGGCCGGCCGGGGCATCCCGGCCAACGTCGTCGCCGGGTACACCCACGACCACCTCTTCGTGCCCGCCGACCGGGCGGACGAGGCGCTGGAGATCCTGGGTGGGCTCGGCCGCTGACCGGATGCGGCCGAGCCGTCCCGGACTCAGCCGCGAGCCATCCGGCGCACGGCCAGCTCGGCCAGCAGGGCGGCCGCGTCGGGCAGCACGGCATCGTCGAACGAGGCCAGCGGCGAATGGTTGCTGGCCGCCTCGCCGAGCGGCTTCGTCCCGGCCCCCAGGAACAGGTAGGCCCCCGGGACCTCGGCCAGCACCCGGGAGAAGTCCTCGGACCCGGTGAGCGGGAAGGGCAACTCGGCGAACCGGTCGTCGCCGAACACCGCGCGGGCCGTCTCGGCCGCGAACGCGTACTCGGCGTCGTCGTTGACCGTCACCGGGTACTCGCCCTGGAACTCGGCGTGGGCGACCAGTCCGTGGGCCCGGGCGATGCCCTCGCACAGGGCGACGGCCTCGGCGGCGACGCGCTCGGCGGTCGCGGAGTCGAAGGTGCGGACGGTGGCGTCGAAGACGGCCTCGTCCGGGATCACGTTCCGCTTCGTCCCGGCGTGGAACGACCCGACCGTGATGACCACCGGGTCGAAGACGCTGAACCGCCGGGTGACCATGGTCTGCAGGGCGAGCACCATCTCCGCCGCCGCCGGGATCGGGTCCTTGCTCATGTGCGGCGCGGAACCGTGGCCGCCGGCGCCGACCACCCGGACGTGCAGGCCGGCCGACGAGGCCATCAGCGGACCCGGGCGGGCCGTGATCTGCCCGTTGGGGAAGTAGCCGGAGAAGACGTGCAGGCCGTAGGCCGCGTCCACCGGGCGACCGGCGGCCTGCAGTACGCCCTCGGCCAGCATGACCGAGGCGCCGTCGAAGCCCTCCTCGCCGGGCTGGAACATGAAGACGACGTCACCGGTGAGCTCGGCCCGGCGGGCGGCCAGCAGTCGGGCCGCGCCGACCAGACCGGCCATGTGCAGGTCGTGGCCGCAGGCGTGCATCGATCCGTGGTGCGGGGAGTCGGCGGCGGGGGCGAACGACTCCCCGGTGAGCTCGGTGACGGGCAGCGCATCCATGTCGCCGCGGAGCAGGACGACCGGGCCGTCGCCGGTACCGCGCAGGACCGCGGTGACGGAGGTCGTGTCGGTCCCGGTGCTGATCTCCAGGTCGAGCCCGCTCAGCGCGTCCAGGATCACCTGCTGGGTCACCGGGAGGTCGAGTCCGACCTCGGGAACCGCGTGCAGGGCGCGCCGCAGAGCGCTCAGGTCAGCGGTCAGCTCGCGAGCTTCGTCGTGCAACGCCATGAGGGCGTACCTCTTTCCCCCGGAGGTCGACCCCCGGAGGACCACCCTCCCACAGCCGGCGGCCCCGGGGACCGGGGCCGCGTCCGGTCAGCCGACCGGGGTGCTTGGCCGACCGTTGTAGGGCATGACGATGCGCAGGGCCGGATCCAGGCGCCGGGCCGGGTCGAGGCCGAGCTTGCTGGAGTTGGCGGTGACGGCGGACTTCGCCGATGCGGCGGCCATCTCGGTCCGGATGGTGCGACTCACCGTGTCGAGCACCTCGGCGAGCTGGAGGTCGAGCGCGTCGCAGATCGAGGCCAGCAGCTCGCTGGAGGCCTCCTTGCGGCCGCGTTCCACCTCGGAGAGGTACCCGAGCGAAACGTTCGCCGCTGTGGAGACGTCCCGCAGGGTGCGGTTCTGTTGCGTGCGGGCTTCCCGCAGGGTCTCACCCAGAGCATTACGCAGTAGCACGTCGCACCTCCTCCCTCGTGCCGACCGTGGCCACGGCGGCCTGGGCCACCGCGTCGCGGTCTGTGTCGGACGACCGGCTCTTCCCTGCACTGTTCCCCATCACGCTACCGGCGTATCCCGACAGGACGCCTCGGGGCGGCGGTGTCGGGTCGGACGGAGCAGCGGGACGGGGTCGGACGACTGCGGTGACGACGCCGTCGGGCGCCGTCGGGCGGGAGCGGACCCCCGCGGATGTGGTGCGAGTTCTCATCACAAGGCACAACGTGTTCCTGTCCGGCAATGTTCCACCCGGCTCGTGATGGCCGGGTTACGGGACCGTGTCAGGACGGTCCGGAAGGCCCTGTCCGGCACGATCACTCGGACGGGTGGTGGGTGACGGGGCTTCCCGCGACCTGGACGGACCGCCGGCGGGTCAGGGCGGTCAGTCGTGTGCCGAATCCGGGTCCGCGGCGGCGGCCGCATCCCGCAGCAGCTGCAGACCGGCCCGGACGACGGCCGCACGCACCTCGTGCCGGGTCCCGCCGGTCCCCGGTCCACGGGCCTCGCGCAGCAGGCCGCCCGGTCCCACCACCGCGGCGAACCAGGTTCCGACAGGATGCCCGTCCTGCGGATCCGGTCCGGCCACACCGGTCAGGCCGACCCCGACATCGGCGCCGCACCGGGCGGCGGCTCCTCGGGCGAGGGCCTCGGCCACCTCCCGATCCACCGGACCCCGGCGGGCGAGGAGGTCGGTGTCCACCCCGGCGAGCGTGTGCTTGAGGTCCGTCGAGTAGACGACCAGGCCACCCCGGACCACCGTGCTGGACCCCGGCACCTCGGTCAGCGCGGCGGTGAGCAGACCGGCGGTCAGCGACTCGGCGGTGGCCACGGTCCAACCCCGGTCGCGCAGCGCCGACACCACGGTCGGCAACAGGTCCGCGTCCAGACCGAGCGCGTCGGCCAGGGTCATGACCGGCTGGTGGGCCCGCGACGGACGGCGGCGGCGATCCGCCCACGGGCGACGACGCCGGCGGCGCGGATCAGGTAGTCGATCCCGGTGATCACGGTCAGCGCCACGGCAATACCCATGGTGAGCCAGCGCAGCCAGTCGAAGACGTCGGGCAGCGGCATGATGTAGAGCCCGATGGCGAACACCTGCGCCAGGGTCTTGGCCTTGCCGCCCGGGCTGGCCGAGATGACGCCGTAACGGATCACCGCGAATCGCAGCAGGGTGATGCCGATCTCCCGGATCAGCACCACGACGGTCACCCACCAGGCCAGGTCGGAGACCATGGACAGGGCCACCAACGCCGAGCCGGTGAGTGCCTTGTCGGCGATGGGGTCGGCGATGCGGCCGAAGTCGGTGACCTGCCCGCGCTTGCGGGCGATGTGACCGTCGAACCGGTCGGTGATCGCGGCCAGCGCGAAGATGAGGAAGGCCACCCAGCGCCAGGTGGTGTCGTGCCCGCCGCCGGCGAACAGGGCCAGCAGGAAGACCGGCACCAGGACCAGCCGCAACACGGTCAGCGCATTGGGCAGGTTCACCAGGGGGACGGGCTGCGGCGTGCTCACGGCAGACGCACTCCGTCGGGCCCATGGGCGAGGGGAACGGCGCGCAGGTCGACCCCGTCCGAGGCGACCACCCGGGCGCGGACGATCCGGCCCGGGCGCAGGCTCTCGTCCTCCGGGGACAGACCCGCCGGCAGCAACAGCGTCGTACTGCCGTCCACCTCCGGCGCCTGATGGGCGGCGCGGCCGATCAGCTCGCCCGGAGCGGCGTCCAGCGGATCCTGTTCGTCCACCAGCACCTCGACCACGGTGCCGATGCGGTCCTCGGCGCGCTGCGCGGTGAGTTCCTCCACCAGCGAGGTGATCCGCTCGACGCGTTCGGCGACGACCTCCTCCGGCAGGTGGTCGGGCAGGTCCATGGCCGCGGTCCCGTCCTCGTCGGAGTAACCGAAGACCCCGACGGTGTCCAGGCGGGCGGCGATGAGGAACCGCTCGAGATCGGCCAGCTCCTCCTCGGTCTCCCCGGGAAACCCGACGATGACGTTGGACCGGATTCCCGCCTCGGGCGCGGCCGCCCGGATCTGCTCGACCAACCCGAGGAAGGAATCGGGCGAACCGAACCGCCGCATGCGCCGCAGCGTCGCCGCGCTGGCGTGCTGGAACGACATGTCGTAGTAGTCGGCCACCGACGGCAACTGCGCGATGGCCTCGATGAGCCAGGGCCGGGTCTCGGCGGGCTGCAGGTAGGAGAGCCGGACGCGATCGATGCCGGGCACCGCGTCCAGAGCGGTCAGCAACTCCTCGAGCGGCCGCTCACCGGCGAGGTCCTTGCCGTACGACGTGGAGTTCTCGCTCACCAGGACGATCTCCCGGACCCCCTGGCCGGCCAGCCAGTGCGCCTCGTCCACGACCTCCCCCGCCGGGCGGGACACGAAGGCCCCGCGGAACGACGGGATCGCGCAGAACGTGCAGCGCCGGTCGCACCCGGAGGCGATCTTGACCGGCGCGATCGGCCCGGACCGCAGCAGGGTCCGCACCAGTGTCGGGCCCGAGGCCGGAGCGTGGCCGGGCAGGGACACCGCCGCGGCCGCGGCCGGACGGGAGACCGGGGTCAACGGCAGTCGGGTCCGCCGGTCGCTGGGGACGTGCGACGGCGGGGCGTGCCCGTCCAGGACGTCGCCCAGCAGGTTGGCCAGATCGGGGTAGCTGTCGAAACCGAGCACGGCGTCGGCCTCGGGCAGCGCCGCGGCCAGCTCCTGCCCGTACCGCTCGGCCAGGCAGCCGACGGCCACGACCTTGGCGCCGGTGTCGGCCGCGGCCAGCAGGGTGTCGATCGAGTCCTTCTTGGCACTGGCCACGAAGGCGCAGGTGTTGACGACCATGACATCGGCCTCGGCGCCTTCCGCTACTAAGGACCAGCCGCCGGCGTCGAGCCGTCCGGCGATCTCGGAGGAGTCGACCTCGTTGCGCGCACAACCCAGGGACACGATGCTGACCCGGCGACCGGTCGACGGAGGGGCTGTGGACACCCGATCACCCTAGTCGCCGCCGCCGCGCCCGACGGACCTCCACGGCCCCGGGGTGACGTGATCGCGCCCCCCGGGCCGCGCCGGCCCCGTGCGGGACGGGTCCCGATCCGCCCCTAGGGTGGTCGGCGTGAACGACGTCGCGCACCCCGCCCCCTCGCACTCCCCCGCCCCCACCGGCGCCGGCGTGTCGGTCGAGCGGGCCCGTGCGAGCGACGTCCGGGCGATCAAGGAATTGGTGGACTTCTACGCAGGGCCGATCCTGCTCCGCAAGAGTCTGGCCAACCTGTTCGAGGACGTCACCGAGTTCTGGGTGGCCCGCGACGAGCGGCACGGGCACCCGGGATCCGACCCGGCTCCGGCCGTCGGCTGTGGAGCGCTGCACGTGCTGTGGGAGGACCTCGGCGAGCTCCGCACGATCGCCACCCACCCCCGGGCGCGGGGGCGCGGGGTGGGTCGGGCGGTGTGCGAGGAACTGTTCGTCGAGGCCCGTCGCCTCGGGTTGACCCGGCTGTTCGTCCTGACGTTCGAGGTGGACTTCTTCGCCTCGCTCGGGTTCGCCCCGATCGGCGAGCTCGACCTCTCCCAGGAGGCGTTCGCCGAGCTGCGCAGCTCCTACGACGCGGGCGTGGCCGAGTTCCTCGATCTGCCCTACGTGAAGCCGAACACCCTGGGCAACACCAGGATGATCAAGCACCTCTGACGGGGTGCGCCCTGCGGATCAGCCGAGGGGTGTGCGGCGATCGGCGACCTTGGCCAGGGCCTCGGCCAGCAGGGCCTCGCCATCGGCGTCGGTCCGCCGTTCCTTGACGTACGCCAGGTGCGACTTGTACGGCTCGTTGCGGAGGGCGGGCGGCGGCGCCTGCTGATCCTGGCCGGCCGGCAACCCACAGCGCGGGCAGTCCCAGGTCTGCGGGATCTCGGCGTCCATCGAGAAGGCCAACCGCGTGGCGTGGCCGTTGGCGCAGAAGAACATCATGCGTTGACGGGGCGCGGACTCGCCGCGGTCGGCCTCACCCATCCGCCCGGCACCGATCCTGGATCCCCTGATGGGACTGCCACCCGCCATGTCTGACCCCTCGGTTCAGGCTCCGGGACGTCCCGGGGCTCCGTGCACGTGCCGCGACCGGCGTCGGACGGTCAGGAGGCCCCGACCTTGAGCAGCAGGCCGATCCCGATGATGCAGACGGTCCACACCCCGGCGATGAACAGGGTCAGTCGGTCGAGGTTCTTCTCGACCACCGACGACCCGGACAGCGACGACTGCATGCTGCCACCGAACAGCGACGACAGCCCGCCGCCCTTGGCCCGGTGCAGCAGGATCAAGGCCATCATGGCGAGGCTGGTGATGACGAGCAGGATCTCCAGGAACAGTTTCATGACTGCCTTGCACTCTGCGTGCGGCCGCCGCCCCGGGAGCGGGGCGGCGGCGGACACGGATCAAATGGGGGTGGAACGCGCCGATCGTACCGCGCAGCTCAGGCCAGGACACCGACCGCGTTGGCGGCCAGGGTGGCGAACTCGGTGGCGTCCAGCGCCGCTCCGCCCACCAGCGCACCGTCGACGTCGTCCTGGTCGACGATCTCCGACACGTTGCCGGACTTCACCGAACCGCCGTAGAGGATGCGGGTCGCGCCGGCGATCTCGGATCCGAAGCGCTCGGCGAGCGCGGCGCGCAGGGCGCTGCACACCTCCTGGGCATCCGCGGGGGTGGCGACGCGGCCGGTGCCGATGGCCCAGACGGGCTCGTAGGCCAGCACCAGCGAGGCGGCCTGCTCGGGGGTGACATCGGCGAGCGCGGCCAGCAGCTGATCCACCGAGTGCTGCACCTGGTTGCCCGCCTCGCGGACCTCCAGGCCCTCACCGACGCAGAGCAGCGGGGTGAGCCCGTGGCGGTAGGCGGCGGCGACCTTCTGGGCCAGCAGCGCGTCGGACTCGCCGTGGATCTCCCGGCGTTCGGAGTGACCGATCAGCACGTAGTGCACACCGAGCTTGGCCAGCATGGAGCCGGAGATGTCACCGGTGAACGCACCGGAATCCTTCGGGGACAGATCCTGCGCGCCCAGTACGAGGGACAGCTTGTCCCCGTCGAGCAGGGTCTGCACCGACCGCAGATCGGTGAACGGCGGGATGACCGCGACCTCGACGTGGGCGTAGTACTTCTCGGGGAGCGTGAAGGCGATCTTCTGGACCAGGGCGATGCCCTCGAGGTGGTTCAGGTTCATCTTCCAGTTGCCGGCGATCAGCGGCTTGCGGACGGCGGGGGTGGGGCTCATGACGGTTCAGTCCTCCAGGACGGCGATACCGGGCAGCTCGGCACCCTCGAGGAACTCCAGGGACGCACCGCCCCCGGTGGAGATGTGGGAGAAGCCGGATTCCTCGACGCCCAGGGTGCGGACGGCAGCGGCGGAGTCGCCCCCGCCGACGACCGAGAAGGCGTCACTGGCCGCGATGGCCTGCGCGACCGCCAGGGTGCCCGCCGAGAACGCCTTCATCTCGAAGACGCCGACGGGGCCGTTCCAGAAGATGGTGCGGGCCTGGGCGATGACCCGACCGAACGCCTCGCGGGTGTTCGGGCCGATGTCCAGCCCCTGCCAGCCGTCGGGGATGCCGGCGGCGTCCACGATCTCGGTCGCGGCGTCCGGGGCGAAGTCGTCGGCGATGACCAGGTCGGACGGCAGCACGATCTTGTCGCCGTACTTCTCCAGCAGACCGCGCGTGGTGTCGATCTGGTCGGCCTGGAGCAGGGAGTCACCGACGCCGTGCCCCTGGGCGGCCAGGAACGTGTAGGCCATGCCGCCGCCGATGAGGAGCGCGTCGACCTGGGGCAGCAGGGCGGTGATGACGCCGAGCTTGTCCGACACCTTGGACCCGCCGAGGATCACCACGTACGGCCGCTCGGGTTCGCCGGTCAGCCGACGGAGCACCTCCGTCTCGGCGGAGACCAGCGAGCCGGCGTAGTGCGGGAGCAACCGGGCGACCTCGTAGACCGAGGCCTGCTTGCGGTGCACGACGCCGAAGCCGTCGGAGACGAAGGCCGCACCCTCGCCACCGGAGACCAGGTCGACCAGCTCCGCGGCGAGTTCACCGCGGGCCGCCTCGTCCTTCGCGGTCTCCCGCGGATCGAAGCGCACGTTCTCCAGCAGGGCCACCGACCCGCCGGACAGCCCGGCCACGGTGGAGCGGGCCGACTCCCCCACCAGATCGGTGGCGAAGGCCACCGGCCGGCCGAGCAGCTCACCCAGTCGATCGGCCACCGGGGCCAGGGAGTACCGGTCCTCCGGGGCACCCTTGGGGCGACCCAGGTGCGCCATGACCACGACCTTGGCGCCCGCGCCGGCCAGCGCGTTCAGCGTCGGCTGGGAGGCCCGGATGCGGCCGTCGTCGGTGATCGTCGAGCCGTCGAGCGGCACGTTCAGGTCGGCGCGGACCAGCACGGTCCGGTCGGCCACACCGTCGGCGAGCAGGTCATCCAGGGTGAGCACGGCGGTTCTCCTCCAGCGGGGTGGGGCGGCGGGGCGACACGGGCCGGGGCGTCCGGCCGGAAACAGCACGACCGCGGCGCATCCCCGGGACCTCAGGGATGCGCCGCGGTCGATGGATCAGAGCTTCGAACCGACGATGGCGGTGAAGTCCGCCAGGCGGTTGGAGTAGCCCCACTCGTTGTCGTACCAGCCGACGACCTTGATGAGGTTGCCCTCGAGGGCCAGGGTCAGCGGGGCGTCGAAGGTGCAGGACGCCGGTGAGCCGACGATGTCCGAGGACACGATCGGATCGGTGGAGTACACGAGCTTGCCGGCCAGCGGGCCCTCGGACGCGGCGGCCTGGAAGGCGGCGTTCACGTCGTCGACGGACACGGACTTGCTGAGCTCGACGGTGAGGTCGGTGACCGAGCCGTCCGGCACCGGCACGCGCAGGGCGTAGCCGTGCAGCTTGCCCTTGAGCTCCGGGAGCACCAGGGCGGTGGCCTTGGCGGCACCGGTGGAGGTCGGGATGATGTTGACCGCCGCCGCCCGGGCACGACGGAGGTCGCTGTGCGGGTAGTCCAGGATGACCTGGTCGTTGGTGTAGGCGTGGATCGTGGTCATCAGACCCTTGACGATCCCGAAGTTCTCGTGCAGCACCTTGGCCATCGGGGCCACGCAGTTGGTGGTGCAGGAGGCGTTGGACAGGATCGTCTGGCTGCCGTCGTACTGCTCGTCGTTCACGCCGACGACGACGGTGAGGTCCTCACCGGTGGCCGGCGCGGAGATGATGACCTTCTTGGCGCCGGCGGAGATGTGCTTGCGGGCCGCCTCGGCCTTGGTGAAGAAACCGGTGGACTCGATGACCACGTCGACGCCCAGATCGCCCCAGGGCAGTGCGCCCGGGTCGCGGTCGGACAGGACCTTGAGGTCCTTGCCGTCGATCGTGATGACGCCCTCGCCGGCGCTCACCTCGTAGGGGAGCTTGCCCAGCACCGAGTCGTACTTCAGCAGGTGGGCGAGCGTCTTGGTATCCGTCAGGTCGTTGACGGCGACGATCTCGACATCGTTGCCGATGGAATCGACCGCTCGCCAGAAGTTACGACCGATACGGCCGAATCCGTTCACACCGACACGCACTGTCACGTCTGTCAGCCCTCCTCGAATGGTTCCCGCCACAGTCCTGGTGACTGCCCTCACGGGATCGATCAAGTGACGCCGACCACGGCATTGGGGAGCGTCGCGGGTGCCACTCTAGCGGCCCGCGACACCGCGGTTCGACCGGGGCGACCCCGCCGACGGGACGACGACCCGCCCGCCGGGCCCGGCCGCTGTC
Organism: Nakamurella flavida; assembly: GCF_030811475.1. Lineage (NCBI taxonomy): Bacteria > Bacillati > Actinomycetota > Actinomycetes > Nakamurellales > Nakamurellaceae > Nakamurella > Nakamurella flavida. Next base: position 533,629 of record NZ_JAUSQV010000001.1, on the reverse strand, counting down.
ACCCGATCGTGATCACCGGTGCCGGGCGTCAGCTGTCCAGCATGTCGGCGGTGACGGCGGATTCGGTGTCCGGGATGCCCATGTCGTGGGCCCGCTTGTCCGCCATCGTCAACAGCCGGCGGATGCGTCCGGCGACGGCGTCCTTGGTCATCGGCGGGTCCGCCAGCTGGCCGAGCTCCTCCAGCGAGGCCTGCCCGTGCGCGATGCGCAGCCGGCCCGCCTGGGTCAGGTGATCCGGGGCCTGATCACCCAGGATGTCCAGCGCCCGCTCCACCCGGGCGGCGGCCGCGACGGCGGCCCGGGCCGAGCGGCGGAGGTTCGCGTCGTCGAAGTTGGCGAGCCGGTTGGCCGTCGCCCGCACCTCGCGGCGCATCCGCCGTTCCTCCCACGCCAACATGCACGAATGGGCCCCCAGCCGGGTGAGCAGGGCGGCGATGGCATCCCCGTCACGGACGAGCACGCGGTCGGCGCCGCGCACCTCGCGGGCCTTGGCCCCGATCCCCATCCGGCGGGCGGCCCCGACCAGGGCCAGCGCGGCCTCCGGGCCCGGGCAGGTGACCTCCAGGGAGGCACTGCGGCCCGGTTCGGTGAGGGAACCGTGGGCCAGGAACGCGCCGCGCCAGGCCGCCTCGGCGTCCCCGACCGACCCGGAGACGATCTGCGGGGGCAGGCCGCGGACGGGCCGGCCCCGCTGGTCGAGCAGTCCGGTCTGCCGGGCCAGGGCGTCGCCGCCGGCCACCACGCGGACCAGGTAGTGGGTGCCCTTGCGCAGACCGGACGGGCCGAGCACCTGCACCTCGGCCGCATGACCGTAGAGCTCGTTGATCTCCTTGCGCAGCCGTCGGGCCACGGACCCGGTGTCCAGTTCGGCCTCCACCACCACCCGGCCGGCGACGATGTGCAGCCCGCCGGCGAAGCGCAGCAGGGCCGAGACCTCGGACTTGCGGGCCGCGACCTTGCTGACCACCACGCGGCTCAATTCGTCTTTCACCGAGGCCGTCATCGCCATCGGGCACCCTCCCTGACTCCCACTGCTGGGCCGATACCGGTCGGTCCGTCGGTCTCCGCCGTGCGCACCCGATCCCCGGCGTCCGCCGGTGTCCGGCCCGGCGGCGTGCCCGGGCGGGACGGCCCGGCGTCGGGCGGTGCACTGCCGGACGCGGAGACCGGACCGCGGGACAGTATGCGGTCCAGCGAGCGGGACAACGCGCGGGTGTCGTGCCGGTCCTCGCCGGGCACCGCGATGTCGTCCAGGACCACCCGGGCACCGAGGCGTTCCGCGGCCCGGGACAGCCGCCCGGGCAGGCTCACCGCACCCCGGTCGGCCAGCACGGTGTCCAGTCGCAGACCCGGCGCGTGCGCCGCGAGCACGTCCAGGTGCTGTTCGGGCGAGAAGCCGTCCGTCTCGCCGGGTTGCGCGACGAGGTTGAGGGCCAGCAACCGGTGCGCGGTGGTCGACTGCAGCGCGGCGGCCAGCTCGGGCAGCAACAGGTGGACGAGCACGCTGGTGAACCACGACCCGGGCCCCAGGGTCACCAGGTCCGCCCCCGCGATGGCGGCCAGGGCCTGCGGGCAGGCCGGGGCGTCGGCCGGTTCCAGGGAGACCGACCGCACCCGGCCGGGGGTGCTGGCCACGGCGACCTGGCCGCGGATGCGGCGCAGCGCGGTCGGGTCCTCGTCGAGTCCCTCGACCTCGGCGGCGATGTCCAGGGGGATCGTCGACATCGGCAGGACCCGCCCGCGGGCGCCGAGCATGTCCCCGGCCGCATCCAGGGCGGCGACCGGATCGCCGGTCACCTGGGTGAGCCCGACCAGCAGCAGGTTGCCGACCGGATGCCCGGCCAGCGCCCCCTGGCCGCCGAACCGGTGCTGGAAGGTACTGGACCACAACGGTCCGGCTCCGTCGTCCCTGCTCAGCGCGCTGAGCGCCATCCGCAGGTCACCGGGCGGCAGGATGCCCGGCACCTCACGGCGCAACCGACCGGAGGACCCGCCGTCGTCGGCCACCGTCACCACGGCGGTGATGTCGACGTCCAGGCCGACGAGGGCCTGCAGCATCGCGTACAGGCCGTGCCCGCCGCCCAACGCGACGACCCGGGGGCGGCGCGGGGAACTCACTCCCTACCCAGGTCGCGGTGGACCACGGAGACGGTGAGGGCGTCGCTGGACAGCCGCCGGGCCATCTCCTCGGCGACGGCCACGCTGCGGTGCTTGCCGCCGGTGCAGCCGACCGCCAGGGTCAGGTACCGCTTCCCCTCGCGGCGGTAGCCCGCACTGACCAGGTCGACGAGCTGGACGTACCGATCGAGGAACTCCGCGGCGCCCTCCTGCGACAGCACGTAGTCCGACACCGCCCGCTCCTGCCCGGTGTGGTCGCGCAGCTCCGGGATCCAGTGCGGGTTGGGCAGGAAGCGCATGTCGATGACCAGGTCGGAGTCCAGCGGCAGACCGTACTTGTAGCCGAACGACACGATCGTCATCGTCGGGCGGCGCCCGGTGCCGGTGAAACCACGCTCGACCTCGGCCCGCAACTGGTGGACGGAGAGGTCCGAGGTGTCGATGACCAGATCGGCCTCGTCGCGCAGCGGCCCGAGCAGAGCGCGCTCGGCGGCCAGCCCGTCCACCAGGCGCCCGTCACCCTGCAGCGGGTGGGCCCTCCGGTTGGCCTCGTACCGTCGGATCAGGGCCGCGTCCCCGGCCTCCAGGAAGAGCACCCGGGGCCGGTAGCCCCGGTTGTCCAGATCCCGGATCACCTCGGCCAGGTCGTGGGTGAATGCCCGGGAGCGCACGTCCAGCACCACCGCGATCCGGGTGACCTCCCCCTGGGCCCGCGAGCCCAGTTCGACCATCGTCGCGATCAGCTCCGGCGGCAGGTTGTCCACGACGAACCAGCCGAGATCCTCCAGGCACTTGGCCGCCGTCGACCGACCCGCCCCGGACAGGCCGGAGACGATGGCGACCTGGATGCCCGAGTCCGGGTCCTGGGGCTCGGCCACCTCGAGCGGTGCGCGCCGCGGCCCCAGGGGCTCGGGCGGGTCCGCGGCCGGGGCGGGCAGATCGGGGACGAGCGACAGCGGAGCAGGACGCTCCCGCGGTCGATCGGGTGGCTGGGTCATGGACGCGTCACCCTTCCGGGGTCGCCGGGGCCGGGGCCGCCGCGGGTCGGGACGGGGCCGCACCGGCCGCGTCATGGGTCGAGACGCTAACCCGCGGTGGCGTCGCGGTCACGCTTTTGCCGCGATCGGCGGAGCCGCGGCATCGGGGTCGGCCGAGGGCGGCGTGGCCCCGGGACCGAGCGCCTTCACCACGCCCTCCGCGGTGCGGCGACCGAAGCCCGGGACGGCCATCACGTCCTCGACGGTGGCCCGGCGGATGGCGGCGACGGAGCCGAAGTGCTTGATCAGGGCGGTGCGGCGGGTCTCCCCGAGCCCGGGCACCGAGTCCAGCGCGGACACCGTCATGGACGACGACCGCTTGGCCCGGTGGTAGGTGATGGCGAAGCGGTGGGCCTCGTCCCGCAGGCGTTGCAGCAGGTAGAGCGCCTCGCTGGTCCGCGGGAAGATCACCGGGAATTCCTGTTCGGGGACCCAGACCTCCTCGAGCCGCTTGGCCAGGCCGCACACGGTGACGTCGACGATGCCCAGCTCCGCGAGCTGCGCCGCGGCCGCGTTGACCTGGGGCGCGCCGCCGTCGACCACCAGCAACTGGGGCGGGTAGGCGAAACGGCGGATCCGCCCGGTGTTCGGATCGATGGCGGGCGGCACGTTCGAGGTCGGCGCCTCGGGGACCGGCCCGGAGGTGAGCGGGGCGGACGGACCTGCGGTCTCCTCGGGGGCCTCCTCCAGCGCGCCCTTGCCCGCGGCCCCGTGGGTGAAGCGGCGCCGGACGACCTCGGCGATGGACGCGACGTCGTCGCCGGGGCGGTCACGGATGGCGAACCGTCGGTAGTCGCTGCGCTTGGCCAGCCCGTCCTCGAAGACGACCAGCGAAGCGACCACGTTGGTGCCCTGCACGTGCGAGATGTCGATGCACTCGATGCGCAGCGGGGCGCTCTCCATCTCCAGCATCTCGCCCAGCTCGGCCAACGCCGCGGACCGGGCGGTCAGGTCGCTGGCCCGCTTGAGCCGGTGCTGGGCCAGCGCCTCGGCGGCGTTGCGGGTCACCGTCTCGGCCAGGGCGCGCTTGTCCCCGCGCCGGGGCACCCGCAGCGACACCCGGGATCCGTGCAGGCCCGACAGCCAGGCATCCAGATCCTCCGCGCCACCGGCGTCGGCCTCCGGGTCGGCCGGCTCCGTGCCGGCGCGTTCGCGGGTCAGGCTTCCGGGCAGGGCCGGGACCAGGATCTCCCGGGGGACCGCGGCGGCTCCCTCGTCGTCGGCCCGTGAGCCGTAGAACTGCAGCAGGAAGTTCTCCACCAGGTCGCCGAGCCGGGACTCGTGGTCGTCGGCCGGCTCCGCCACGTCGACGATCCAGCCGCGCTGCCCGCGCACCCGGCCGCCGCGCACGTGGAAGACCTGCACCGAGGCCAGCAGGTCGTCCGAGGCGATGCCCACCACGTCCGCGTCGGTGCCGTCACCCAGCACCACCGCCTGCTTCTCCACGGCACGGCGCAGCGCACCCAGGTCGTCCCGGAGGCGCGCGGCCCGTTCGAAGTCCAGGTCGGCCGAGGCGGCCGCCATCTCCCGGTCCAGCCGGCGCATCAGGCCGTCGGCCTTGCCCGCCATGAAGTCGCAGAACTGCTCGACGATGTCCCGGTGCTCCTCGGGGCTGACCTGCCCGGTGCACGGGGCGGAGCACTTCCCGATGTACCCCAGCAGGCACGGCCGGCCGATCTGCTGCGAGCGGCGGAACACCCCGGCCGAGCACGTCCGCGCGGGGAACACCCGCAGCAGCAGGTCGAGGGTCTCCCGGATCGCCCAGGCGTGGGCGTAGGGGCCGAAGTAGCGAACCCCCTTGCGGTGCGGGCCACGCATCACCTGCAGCCGCGGGAACTCCTCCCCCACGGTCACCGCGAGCTCGGGGTAGGACTTGTCGTCGCGGTACCGGACGTTGAAGCGCGGGTCGAACTCCTTGATCCAGTTGTATTCCAGCTGCAGCGCCTCGACCTCGGTGGAGACGACGGTCCACTGCACGGAGGTGGCGGTCGTCACCATCTGGGCCGTGCGCGGGTGCAGGCCGGACAGATCGGCGAAGTAGGAGTTCAGCCGGGAACGCAGGCTCTTGGCCTTGCCGACGTAGATGACACGGCTCTGCGCATCGCTGAATCGGTACACACCAGGGGATTCCGGGATCGAACCCGGCGCCGGTCGGTACGTCGAGGGGTCGGCCACACAGCGAGGGTAATGCGCACCCACCGACAGTCGGCCCGACCGCGGGCCGGGCCGCAGTCGTGGGCCGCGGGACCCGGTGTCGGTGGCCTGCGGTTAGATAGAACCCGTCCGGTCGGGGTACCTCCGACCCGGGGAGGCGCATCGCGCCGGCCCCCGACACGCAGATGTGATGGCGCGCCCAGCAGGTGGCGTGCCGCCCCTGCACGCTGAGAAACCAAGGAGCATCTTCATGGAGGTCTGGCCGGGAACCGCCTACCCGCTGGGCGCGACCTACGACGGGACCGGCACCAACTTCGCGATCTTCAGCGAGGTGGCCGAGAAGGTCGAACTGGTGCTGATCGGTGAGCGCGGCAAGGAGACCCGCATCCCGATGCCCGAGGTCGACGGATACGTCTGGCACTGCTACATCCCCGTCGTGGGCCCGGGCCAGCGGTACGGCTACCGCGTGCACGGCCCCAACGACCCCGCGTCCGGGACACGGTGCAACCCCAACAAGCTGTTGCTCGACCCGTACGCCAAGGCCGTGTCCGGCCAGATCGACTGGGACCCGTCGCTGTTCTCCTACAACCTGGGTGACCCGGACTCGGTGAACAACGACGACTCGGGCCGCCACATGATGTACGGCGTCGTGATCAACCCGTTCTTCGACTGGACGGGCGATCGGCAGCCCCGCACGCCGTACCACGAGACGGTCATCTACGAGGCGCACGTCAAGGGCCTGACCGAGCTGCACCCGGAGATCCCGGAGGCGCAGCGCGGCACCTACGCCGGTGTCACCCACCCCGCCGTCATCGACCACCTGACCCGCCTCGGCGTCACCGCGCTCGAGCTGATGCCGGTCCACCAGTTCGTGAACGACAGCACCCTGATGGACAAGGGCCTGTCGAACTACTGGGGCTACAACACCATCGGCTTCTTCGCCCCGCAGAACACCTACGGCGCCTTCGGCGACCGCGGGCAGCAGGTGCAGGAGTTCAAGGCCATGGTCAAGGCCATGCACGCCGCGGGAATCGAGGTCATCCTCGACGTGGTCTACAACCACACCGCCGAGGGCAACCACCTGGGCCCCACGCTGTCGTTCCGGGGTATCGACAACGCGGCCTACTACCGCCTGGTCGAGGACGACAAGCAGTTCTACATGGACTACACCGGCACCGGGAACTCGCTGAACGTCCGGCATCCGCACTCCCTGCAGCTGCTCATGGACTCGCTGCGGTACTGGGTGACCGAGATGCACGTGGACGGCTTCCGCTTCGACCTCGCGGCCACGTTGGCCCGCGAGTTCTACGACGTGGACCGGCTCTCCACCTTCTTCGAGCTCGTCCAGCAGGACCCGATCGTCTCCCAGGTCAAGCTCATCGCCGAGCCGTGGGACATCGGCCCCGGCGGGTACCAGGTCGGCAACTTCCCGCCCCAGTGGACCGAGTGGAACGGCAAGTACCGCGACACCGTCCGCGACTTCTGGCGGGGTGAGCCGGCCACCCTGGGTGAGTTCGCCTCGCGGCTCACCGGCTCGGCCGACCTGTACGAGTACTCCGGTCGCCGTCCGGTCGCGTCGATCAACTTCGTCACCGCGCACGACGGCTTCACCATGGCCGACCTCGTCTCGTACAACGAGAAGCACAACGAGGCCAACGGTGAGGACAACAACGACGGCGAATCGCACAACCGGTCCTGGAACTGCGGCGTCGAGGGCCCGACCGACGATCCCGAGATCGTCACGATGCGCCAGCGCCAGCAGCGGAACTTCCTGGCCACCCTGATGCTCTCGCAGGGCGTGCCGATGATCGCCCACGGCGATGAGCTGGGCCGCACCCAGCAGGGCAACAACAACACCTACTGCCAGGACTCCGAGCTGTCCTGGATCGACTGGAGCAACGCCGACGAGGCGCTCATCGAGTTCACCGCCTCGGTCAACCGGCTGCGTGCGCAGCACCCGACGTTCCGTCGCCGCCGGTTCTTCGACGGCCGCCCGGTGGCCCGAGGCGAGGGCGAGCCGCTGCCCGACATCGCCTGGATCACCCCCGCCGGCGAGGTGATGACCCCGGAGGACTGGGATTCCGGGTTCGGCCGATCGGTCGGGGTGTTCCTCAACGGCAACGGCATCCGCGGCATGGACCGCCGCGGCAGCCGGGTGGTCGACGACTCGTTCCTCATGCTGTTCAGCGCGCACGACCAGCCGCTGGACTTCACCCTGCCGCACGAGGAGTACGGCACGGCCTGGCGCCTGGTCATCGACACCGCCGGCGTGCCCGAGCACATCGAGCCGTTGCCGGCCGGAGCCTCGGTGACCGTGGCCGACAAGGGTCTGGTCGTGCTGCAGGCCGTCATGGCCGTCGACACCCCGGTCGCCTCGGGTGCGCCCGCCGCCGCAGCCGTGCCGACCGTCGCGCCGGTGCCGGTGGCCACCCAGGTCGCGCTGCACGAGCAGCCGCCCACCGGTGAGCCGGTGAACGCCGATCCCCTGCCGGACGATCTGAGCCCCAGCCCGGCCGCGGCCGGCGCGACGATGGATCCGGACGACGGGACCCAGGGCCAGAGCTGACCGTCGTGACCCGCCACTCCCTGCCGATCCGCTCCGTTCAGTCCGACCCGCCGGCGCTGCAGCGCGCCGGCGGGAGAGGTGGTCCCGCCATGAAGATCCCTGTGTCCACCTACCGGTTGCAGATCACCGAGTCGTTCGATCTGCACGCCGCGGCCGCCCTGGTGCCGCAGATCGCCCGCCTCGGTGCCGACTGGGTCTACCTGTCGCCGATCCTGCAGGCGGAGGAGGGCTCGGAGCACGGCTACGACGTCACCGACCACTCCCGGGTCGACGTGTCCCGGGGCGGGTCGGCCGGGTTGGCGGCCGTGGCGCAGGCGGCGCACGCGGCCGGTCTCGGCGTGCTCGCGGACATCGTCCCCAACCACGTCGGCGTGGCCACCGCCGCGCAGTCGGTGTGGTGGTGGGACGTGCTGACCCACGGTCGGGGGTCCCGGTACGCCGAAGCGTTCGACATCGACTGGGCTGCCGGCGACGGGCGGCTCCGGCTGCCCGTCCTCGGCGACGGCCCGGACGAGCTGGACGAGCTCGTGGTCAAGGACGGGGAGCTGCACTACTACGACAACCGCTACCCCATCGCGGCCGGGACCGGCGGCGGGACGGCGAAGCAGGTGCACGACCGGCAGGCCTACGAGCTGGTCAGCTGGCGCCGGGCCGACGCCGAGCTGAACTACCGTCGGTTCTTCGCGGTGACCACCCTCGCCGGGATCCGGGTCGAACTGCCCGCCGTGTTCGACGAGTCGCACGCCGAGATCAAGCGGTGGATCGACGAGGGCCTTATCGACGGGCTGCGCATCGACCACCCGGACGGCCTGTACGACCCGGGTGCCTACCTGGACCGTCTGGCCCAGCTGACCGGGGGCCGGTACGTGCTGGTCGAGAAGATCATCGAGGGCGACGAGACCGTCCCGGCCTCCTGGGCCACCGCCGGCACCACCGGCTACGAGGCACTGGCCGCGCTGGACCGGGTGCTCGTCGACCCGGCCGGTCAGGAGGCGCTGGACCTGCTGGACACCGATCTGCGCGGCGGCCTGGTCGTCGACTGGGGCCGGATGACCCGCAGCACCAAGCGTGCGGTCGCCGACGGCATCCTGCGCTCGGAGGTCCTGCGCCTCGCGCGCCTGGTGCCGGACATCGAGGGGGCCGACGACGCGATCGCCGAGCTGTTGTCCTCGTTCAGCGTCTACCGCACCTACCTGCCGCTGGGCGAGCAGTACCTGGACGAGGCGCTGGCCTTCGCCACCGCCACTCGCCCAGATCTGGCCGACACGCTGCGACAGGTGTCCGAGCGGCTCCGGGAGATCGGCACCGAGTTCAGCACCCGCTTTCAGCAGACCTCCGGCATGGTCATGGCCAAGGGTGTGGAGGACTGCGCCTTCTACCGGTGGACCCGGCTCACCTCCCTTACCGAGGTGGGCGCCGACCCGGCCGAGTTCTCCCTGCCCCCGCAGGAGTTCCACCGGGTGCAGATCGAGCGCGGCCGGCGCAGCCCGTACGCGATGACCACGATGACCACCCACGACACCAAGCGCAGTGAGGACACCCGGGCACGGATCTCTGTGGTCGCCGAGATCGCCGCCGACTGGAGCGCCGACGTCCGGCAGTGGCTGGCCTGGGCACCCCTGGCCGACGGCCCGCTCGCCAACCTGCTCTTCCAGGCGGCGGTCGGCGCCTGGCCGATCGAGCGCGAGCGCCTGCACGCCTACGCGGAGAAGGCCTCCCGCGAGGCCGGCAACTCCACCGCGTGGATCGACGGCGACGAGGACTTCGAGAAGACCATGCACGCCCTGGTCGACGCGATCTACGACCACCCGCGGCTGCACGCCGCGGTGCTGCGCACGGTCGACCGGCTCGCCGGTCCCGGGCGGGTCAACGGGCTGACCGCCAAACTCGTCCAGCTCACCTCGACCGGTGTGCCGGACGTCTACCAGGGCAGTGAGCTGTGGGAGCGGTCGCTGGTCGATCCGGACAACCGGCGCCCGGTGGACCACCCACTGCGCGCCGAGCTGCTCACCCGGATCGACGGCGGCTGGGTGCCCCCCGTCGACGAGGAGGGCGCGGCCAAGCTCCTGGTCACCACCCGGGCCCTGCACCTGCGTCGGGACCGCCCCGAGCTGTTCACCGGGTACACCCCGATCACCGCGTCGGGCCCGGCCGCCGATCACCTGCTCGGCTTCGACCGCGGTGGCGCGATCACCCTGGCCACCCGGTTGCCGGTCGGACTGGAGCGGGTCGGCGGGTGGTCCGGCACCACCGTCGAGCTGTCGGCGGACCTGACCGACGTGCTCACCGGTCGGGAGCTGGCCGGGGGAACCACCGAGGTGGGCGAGCTCTTCGCGCACTACCCGGTGGCCCTGCTCGCCCCCACCGAGCGCTGACCCCTCCCCGCCACCCGTCCGTCATCCCGCCGCCCGTCAACCCGCCGCCTGCAAGGGTCCGGCAGTTCCGAAGGAGCACCATGTCCCGACCGTTCCGCGTGTGGGCCCCCCGGGCCGACACCGTCACCCTCGTCCTGGACGGGGCGACCGTGGACGGCGCCCGCCACGAGGTCCCCATGACCGGTTCGGCCGACGGGTGGTGGGCGGCGCAGGTGGGTGCCGACGTGGTCGCCGACGGGGCTGAGGTCGACTACGGGTTCCGGCTCGACGACGCCGACACCGTCCTGCCGGATCCGCGCTCGCGGCGGCAACCGGCGGGCGTGCACCAGCTGTCCCGCACCTACGACCCGGCCGCGCATGCGTGGCAGGACACCGCCTGGACCGGGCGGCAGCTGGCCGGCGGGCTGATCTACGAGATGCACATCGGCACCTTCACCCCGCAGGGCACCTTCGACGCGGCCATCGACAAGCTCGACCACCTCGTCGGGCTCGGGGTGACCCTGGTGGAGATCCTGCCCGTCAACGCATTCAACGGCGAGCACAACTGGGGCTACGACGGGGTTCTCTGGTTCGCCGTGCAGGAGCAGTACGGCGGCCCGGCCGGCTACCAGCGGTTCGTCGACGCCTGCCACGCCGCCGGTCTCGGCGTCATCCAGGACGTGGTCTACAACCACCTGGGCGCGAGCGGGAACTACCTCCCGTCCTACGGCCCCTACCTGCACGACGACGGCCGCGGGAACACCTGGGGCGACTCGGTGAACCTGGACGGTCCCGACTCCGGCGAGGTGCGCCGATTCATCCTGGACAACGTCACGATGTGGCTGCGCGACCACCACGTCGACGGCCTCCGACTGGACGCCGTGCACGCGCTGCAGGACCACTCGGCGGTCCACCTGCTCGAGGAGATGGCGCAGGAGGTGGCTGCGCTGTCCGCCCACCTCGGCCGCCCGCTCACGCTGATCGCCGAGTCGGACCTGAACGACCCCAAGCTCATCACCCCCCGCGAGGCCGGCGGCTACGGGCTCACCGCGCAGTGGAACGACGACTTCCACCACGTCCTGCACGTCGCCCTCACCGGTGAGACGGTCGGCTACTACAGCGATTTCGGGTCCATGGAGGCCATCGCCAAGGTGGTGACCGAGGGCTTCTTCCACAACGGGACCTGGTCCAGCTTCCGGGGGCGCAAGCACGGCCGCCGGATCGACCCGTCCACCCTGCAGGCCTGGCGGTTCGTCGGCTACCTGCAGGACCACGACCAGATCGGCAACCGCGCGGCGGGTGACCGGATCAGCGACAAGCTGACCTCCTCCGACCTCTTCGTCGGTGCCGTGCTCGTCCTCACCGGCCCGTTCACCCCGATGCTCTTCATGGGCGAGGAGTGGGCGGCGTCCACCCCGTGGCAGTTCTTCACCTCCCACCCCGAGCCCGAACTGGGCGAGGCCACCGCCAAGGGCCGACTCGCCGAGTTCGCCGAGATGGGCTGGGACCCGGACACGGTGCCCAACCCCCAGGACCCGGAGACCTTCACCCGCTCGAAGCTGAACTGGTCGGAGACCACCGAGCCCGGCCATGCCGACCTGCTCGACCTCTACCGCCGGCTGGCCGCCCTCCGCCGGGCCCGCCCGGAGCTCACCGATCCGCGGTTCACCGAGGTCAGCGCGCAGTGGGACGACGACCAACGCTGGCTGGTCATCGACCGGTCCGGGGTGCGGATCGCGGTCAACCTGAGCACCTCGACCCGGACCGTGCCGCTGCGGGCACCGGCGGGCGACCTCCTGCTGGCCACCGACGACGCCATCAGCGTGCAGGGCTCGTCGGTCACCCTGCCCGCCAACACCGCCGCGGTGATCGCCCCGGTCGGCTGACCCCGCCCGCCGACCCGCCTCCGGATCGGGCCCGCCACCAGGCCCGATCCGGTCATGGGTGATGATCGGAGCATGCCTGTGTCCACCACCGTCGTGGGATCCCTGACCGCCGCCTACGGAGTCCTCGAGCTCCTGAAGCCCGACCTGCTCGCGAAGCAGACGAGGATGGCGGGTACGCACCCGATCATCGCCCGGCGCCTGCGCACCGTCGGCCGGGTCCTGGGTGTCCGAGACGTCGTCAGCGGGTCCGTCCTCGCCGCCGCCTCCACCCCCCGCGCCCGACGGATCGCCACCGCCGCCCGTGTCGTCTTCGATCTCGGCGACGGCATCGTCCTGGCCTCGACACTCCCGGCCCCCGCGCCGAAGGGGAAGATCCTCGCCGTCACCGGAGGGTGGGCGGCGTTGTCCCTGCTCGCCCTGGTCGCCGCCGAGCGCCTCGAGTCGTGAGTGGTCAGGTCGCGAGCGCCGATCCGGGCACCCGCTGGCTGTTCGGCGACCAACTGGGACCGCACTTCCTGGACGCCGCCGACCAGCCGGTCCTGATGATCGAGTCCCGGCGGGTCTTCGCCCGGCGGCGGTTCCACCGCCAGAAGGCCCATCTGGTGCTGTCGGCCATGCGGCACCGGGCCGCCGAGCTCGGTGACCGCTGCACCTACGTCAGGGCCGACACGTACGCCGAGGCCGTCACCGCCGCGCAGGCCGACGGGGTCGACCTCTCGGTGTGCCAGCCGACGTCGTTCGCCGCCGTGCGGCTCGTCGAGCGACTCGACGACGTCCGGATGCTGCCCGCCCGGGGATTCGCCACCTCCCGGGACGAGTTCACCGACTGGGCCGGCGGGCGGAAGTCGAAGTCCCTGCTCATGGAGGACTTCTACCGGCTCGCCCGCAAGCGGCTGGGTGTGCTGATGGACGGCGACGACCCGGTGCAGGGTCGGTGGAACTTCGACGCCGAGAATCGCGGCGGCCCGCCGAAGCCGGCGGAGCGGGTGCAGCGCGACGGCGCCGGCGTGCTGGACGTGCCGCCGCCGTGGTGGCCCGAGGAGGACGAGATCGACGCCGAGGTGCGTGCCGACCTGGATCGCTGGGCGGCCGACGGCGACGTCACCTTCATCGGAGACGACGGGCCCCGACTGTTCCCGGCCACCGCCGCCGAGGCGCAGAGCGCCCTGGGCCGTTTCCTGGACGGGCGGTTGTCCGCGTTCGGCCGGTACGAGGACGCGATGCTCGCCGACGACCCGTGGATGGCGCACTCCCTGCTGTCCTCCTCGCTCAACCTGGGTCTGCTGGATCCGGTGGACGTGGTGCACACCGCCGAGCAGGCCTACCGCGCCGGCGACGCGCCGATCGAGGCGGTGGAGGGCTTCGTCCGGCAGGTGATCGGCTGGCGCGACTACATGTGGAACCTGTACTGGCACCTGGGGGACGACTACCGGCACGGCAACGAGCTGCAGGCCCGTGAACCGCTGCCGGCCTGGTTCGCGGATCTGGACGCCGACGCCGTGCAGGCCCGGTGCCTGTCCTCGATCCTGCGCGACGTCCGGCAGCACGGCTGGGTGCACCACATCCCGCGGCTGATGGTGCTGGGCAACTATGGCCTGCAGCGCGGCTGGCGCCCCGATCAGCTCACCGACTGGTTCCACCGGGCGTTCGTGGACGGGTACGACTGGGTGATGGTGCCCAATGTGGTGGGCATGTCGCAGTACGCGGACGGCGGGCGGATCACCACCAAGCCGTATGCGGGCGGCGGCGCGTACATCAACCGGATGAGCGACTACTGCAAGCCCTGCGCCTACTCCCCCACGGTCCGGGTCGGCGAGAAGGCCTGCCCGTTCACCGCGGGGTACTGGTGGTTCCTGAACCGGCACCGGGACGGTCTGTCCGGCAACTTCCGGATGAAGCAGCCGCTGATGGGGTTGACCCGGCTGTCCGATCTGGAGGCGCTGGTCGAGCAGGAGGACGAACGGGGCTCCCGGGCGCCCTGAGTCCGGCCGCGCTCAGCGGCGGACGAGCCGGTTGAGCGCGATCTGCGCGAGCGGAGCGTAGGCCAGGACGAGCGGCGCCGGACCGTGCACCCGCAGGGCGGTCCGGCTGCCGTCGCCGTCCGGCTGCACCAGATGGTCCAGGGTGAGGACGACGCCCAGCGGCAGGTGCACCTTCCAGGCCCAGCGGCGGCGGTCGTCGTCCACGGACAGCACCGTGAAGGGGAACGAGACCCCCGGCAGGCTGAACACCCGGCCGGTGCTGCCGGATCGCAGTACCGGGTCGGAGCTCTCGGCCCGCCGGATCTGCGGCGACCATCCGGGCCAGCGGGCGGGTTCGACGTACCGGATCCACACGGTGTCGGCCGGGGCGTCGCCGTGCGCGGTGAGCAATCGGTGCATCAGGACTGCACCCCGACCCAGTCCCCGGCGCCGAACTCGGCGTGGATGGTCCGCAGCGACCCGGCCGTCATGGAGACCAGGGTCGGGGCGAAGGCCCGGGCCGGTCCCGGTGGCACCGGCACCTCGGAGGGCACGACGAGAACGGCAACGCCGGCAAGTTCGGCGGCCCGGGTGCCGGTGGGCGAATCCTCCACGGCCAGGCTGTTCGGGGCGGCCACGTCGAGCAGTTCCATGGCCCGCAGGTACGGGTCCGGGTGCGGCTTGCCCCGGGCGACCTCGTCCCCGCAGACGGTGACGTCGAAGTTGTCCCGACCCAGGGTCTCCAACGCGATCTCGACGAGCGAGCGGTAGGTCGCGGTGACCAGCGCGGTGGCCAACCCGGCGGCCCGGACGTCGGCGAGCAGCTCGCGGGCGCCCGGCCGCCACGGCATGCCGGCCCGGAACACCTCCCCGGTCAACTCCATCAAGCGGGCGGTGGACGCGGCCGCGTCGCGCTCGATGCCCAGATCGGCGTGCAGCAGCGCGATGGCCGGCCCGATGGGTTTGCCGACCATCGCCGCCCGGGCCTGCGCGGACATCGTCCCGCCCAGCTCCACGGCCAACCGCTCGAGGGCGATCGTCCAGAGCTTCTCCGAGTCGGTGAGCGTGCCGTCCATGTCGAAGAGCACCGCCCGCAGCGGGACACGCCCGGGGTCGCGGCTCATCCGCGGATCGGGGACGTCGGGTCGGCGGACGTCGTCAGGCAGCTCACCCGCCCAGCCTAGTGGGGGCCCGGTGGCCGATCGGGTCCCCCGCCCGGGTCGCCGGGTCGCGGGGTGACCGAGGGCCCGACCCGCCCGACGTAGGCTGGTCGGGTGAGTGAGGCTCCTGCACTGCGGAATCCGGTGATGATCGCCGCGTTCGAAGGGTGGAACGACGCGGGGGACGCGGCGACCTCCGCGGTCGAACAACTCTCGCTGACCTGGGACGCGGTTCCCCTGGGCGAACTGGATCCCGAGGGCTACTACGACTTCCAGGTCTCCCGACCGACGGTGAAGCTGGTGGACGGGGTGACCCGGACCATCGAGTGGCCCACCACCCGGATGTCGGTGTGTCGACTGCCGCAGGCCGCCTGCGACGTGATCCTCGTGCACGGCATCGAGCCGAACTTCCGGTGGAAGGCGTTCTGCGCGGAGCTGCTGCAGGTCGTGACCGACCACAACGTGACCACCGTGATCAGCCTGGGGGCACTGCTGGCCGACGTGCCGCACACCCGACCCGTCCAGGTCACCGGGTCCGCGCACGACGAGGCCACCGCCGAGCGGCTGGGCCTGACCCGGTCCACCTACGAGGGTCCGACGGGCATCTCGGGTGTCTTCCAGGATCTGTGCGTACAGGCCGGCATCCCCGCGGTGTCGTTCTGGGCCTCCGTGCCGCACTACGTCTCGCAGGCGCCCTCGCCGAAGGCGACGCTGGCCCTGCTGCACCGGGTCGAGGAGATCCTCGACGTCGAGGTGCCGCTGGGTGCGTTGCCGGAGCAGGCCACCGAGTGGGAGGCGGAGGTCTCCCAGATCGCCGCCGAGGACGAGGAGATCACCGAGTACATCCGGTCGCTGGAGGAACGCGAGGAGGCCGACGAGCCGCCGCTCGAGCCCGCGTCCGGCGAGTCCATCGCCGCCGAGTTCGAGCGCTATCTCCGCCGGCGCGGGCCCCGTCCCGACGGGCGCCGCTGATCCCGTTCGCCCGCGCGCGACCGTCCACACGCACCGCGCTGACCGGGCGCCGGCTCGCCGATCAGGCGAGAGAGCTGCGCACGTAGGCCACGACCGCGTTGGCGTGGCCGTGACCCATCCCGTGTTCGCTCTTCAGCCAGGACACCACGGCCATGTGGGGCTCGACGGCCAGCCTCTCGGCGGCGAGGTCCAGCCACTCCTGGATCGGCCGGCCATGGGTCTTCTCGATGCCGGCGAAGTACGAGGCCGGCCCCGTCGGTCGGCTGCCGTCGGCCGGCGGTTCGGGTGCCGTCACGCGGGGCGTCGTCATGACGGGACGATAGCGCCGCAGACCGACGGCGTCCCGTCGGTGGGTCCGCCGAGCGCTGCGCTGCCTTGCGGCTCAGCGCAGGTCGAGCCCCAGCAGGGCGTCGGCAGCGGTGGCGACGAGGTCGCCGTCCAGCGCGTCGTCGGCGGCCCACCGGTCGAGAACCGCCAGTGCGCGCGGGGTGTCGAGGTCGTCGGCCAGCGCGGCGCGCAGCTCGGCCACCACGGCCTCGGCCCCGCCCCCGGTACGGGTGGCGGCGGACCGCCAGCGGGCGACCCGTTCCTGGGCCTGCACGAGCAGCTCGTCGGACCAGTCGCGGTCCACGCGGTAGTGCCCGCTGATCAGCGCAGCCCGCAGGGCGACCTGGTCGACCCCGTGCGCCCGGAGCCGGGAGACGAAGACCAGGTTGCCGCGGGACTTCGACATCTTCTCGCCGGCCAGGCCGATCATCGCCGCGTGCGAGTAGTGGTGGGCGAACGGGTGCTCGCCGGTCAGGGTCTCCGCGTGCGCGGCGGAGCACTCGTGGTGCGGGAAGACGAGATCGCTGCCCCCGCCCTGCAGATCGATGGTGTCGCCGAGGTAGTTGCCCGCGATCACCGCGCACTCGACGTGCCAGCCGGGCCGGCCCCGGCCGACCGGTGACTCCCAGGCCGGCTCGCCGGGCCGCTCCACCCGCCACAGCAGCGGATCCAGCGGCGCACGCTTCCCGGCGCGGTCGGGGTCGCCGCCGCGCTCGGCGGACAGGGCCAGCATGGTCGGCAGGTCGTAGCGGGACTCGTACCCGAACCGGGGGGCGGCGGTCAGGTCGTAGTAGACGTCGGGGTACTCGTCGCCGTCGAGCCGGTAGGCGGCCCCGGAGCGCAGCAGGGTGTCGACGGCGGCGGAGATCTCGTCCATCGCCTCCACGGCGCCGACGTAGTGCTTCGGCGGGATGACGCGCAGCCCGACCATGTCGTCGCGGAAGAGCTGGATCTCCCGGTCGGCGAGCTTGCGCCACGGCACCCCGTCGCGCTCGGCCCGCTCCAGCAGCGGGTCGTCGATGTCGGTGATGTTCTGCGCGTAGTCGACCTGGTGGCCGGCGTCGAGCCACATGCGGTGCACGAGGTCGAACGCGAGGTAGGTCGCGGCGTGGCCGAGGTGGGTGGCGTCGTACGGGGTGATGCCGCAGACGTACATCGTCGCGGTCGGGCCGGGTGCGGTGGCGCACACCGCATCCCGCGCATGGTCGTACAGGTTCAGGGTGACCGGGGAACCCGGGACGGACGGGACGGAGGGCGGGTTCCAGGACAGCACGACGCGAGCCTACTGCGCCGGTGGACTACTCCTCGTGACGCGACGCGGACGGCCCGACACCGGACTCGCGGACGCCCGGCAGGACGTGGCGGTTGGCCTGCAGGACGGCGCCCTGCCACGGCCGCAGATCGCTCCCGCGCACGCGATCGGGCGGCGAGGACGACGGGAACATGAGGTTCTGCACGTCGCGGTGGTGCGGCAGGTTGAGGGCGTGGCCGAGTTCGTGGACGAGCACGGTCTCGTCGTAGGCGTCCGGTCGTCCGGCGTCGAACAGCGGCGCCTGGGCGATCACCCAGTCGGCATTGATGCCCAGCGAACAGCCCGTGGTGAAGCCGGCGATGTCGCGCACCACGATCACGGTGACCGGGGCGCCCACCAGGGTGATCTCCTTGGCCGGGACGGCGAGGTGCCGGCGGTAGAACTCGGTGCGGCCCAGGACGTCGTCGAGCAGCAGGGCCCGGTTCGCCCGGGGGTCCAGCGCCGGGGTGGGAGCGGGCTCGGTGATCGTGTCGACCGCGGTGACCCGCACCCGGATCCCGACCTCGCGGAGCACCTCGTCCGCCCGGTCCAGGGACGGCTGCACGGCGGCGGGCGTGGTCAGGGCGGTGCCGCCCTCGTCGGACAGGATCAACACCCGGACGCGCAGGGTGGCCGGTCCGGTGCGTTCTCCGCCGACCAGATCGGCGGCGGCCTCCCCCAGCCGGGCGACCCCGCTCGTCAGGTCGGCGGCGGCCGCGGTCGCGGTGCGGGTGAGGGTGCGGACGGCGCCGAACGCGGCCCGTCCGGCGAGGTCCAGCGGACCCCGGCGCGGCGGCGTCACAGGGGCGGCCACGGGATCGGCGAGCGGTTCTGCGGGGCGTGCGGGAACACCGGGTTGTCCACCAGGGCGGCGAGACGCCGTCCCAGTGCACGCTTCTCGCCCCGGGTGATCAGGCCGTCGAGCTCGCGACCCAGCTCACCGGTGAGCTGTTCGCGCAGCGCGTGCACACCGGCCAGCACCGGTTCCGGGAGATCCCGACCGGCCCACCCCCAGAGGATGGTGCGGAGCTTGTCCTCGTGGTGCAGACACAGTCCGTGGTCCACGCCGAGCACCCGCCCGTCGGGCAGCGGCAGGATGTGCGCGCCCTTGCGGTCGGCGTTGTTGACGACGAGGTCGAACCCGGCCAGCAGGGCCAGCCCGTCGACGTCGGCATGGGCCAGCACGACGGGATCGCCGTCGTTGTCCCGGGCCCGCAGGACGGGGAGCCAGCCGGCGGGCATCCGGCCGGCGGGGACGAGATCCACGATGTCGTCCGGGTCGGCGTCTGGGATCCACTGCTGGACCATGCCGCTACCGAACGGGCCGGGACGCAGCAGGGTCAGCGGCACGCAGTGCCAGCCGGCCGCCGCGGAGATCAGGTAGGAGGCGTACTCCCGCTCGGCCAGGGTGCCGTCCGGGAAGTCCCACAGCGGCCGCTCGCCGCGGGTTGGCTTGTAGATGCAGGGCACGGAGACGCCGTTGAGCTCGGCCTGCCCCAGCAGGGTCAGGTTGGACGCGTCGGACATCCGGCCGTCGACCTCAATCTCACCCTCGGTGAGCACGATCCGGACGACCTCCGGGTCGAGATCGGGCGCGTGGACGGTGATCTCGACCGGCTCGTCGGAGTAGGTGCCCTCGTCGCCGAGGTCTTCCTCGTCCCCCGGGCCGTTCGCGTCGGCAGGTGTCGGGTCAGCCGAGGACACCGCGGTGGTACCCGTTCAGTCGGGGGCAGATGTGCCCCTCCGGATCGAGCGGGTTCGCGCACAGCGGGCACGGCGGGCGGCCGGCCGCGACGAGGCGCCCGGCCAGGTCGGCGAACTGCTGCGCCTCGGCGAGGGACAGGAAGACCCGCAGGGCGTCCGGGCCGTCCTCCCGGTCCTCCAGCACGACGTCCTCACCGACCTCCTCCTCGGAGATCGCGAGCAGCTCGACGATGACCTGGGAGCCTTCGCCGTCCCAGGCCAGGCCCATGGTGCCCACCCGGAACTCGGCGTCGACCGGGGTGCTGAGCATCGCGGCGGTGGCATCGGCGCCGGCGACCGGGTCGACCTGGGCGCCGAAGCGCTTGCCGACCTCGGTGATCAGCGTGCCCAACCGGTCGGCGAGGACGGCGACCTGCTGCTTCTCGCAGGAGACGGAGAGCACGCGGCGACCGTCGACCACCTGGAGGTAGAACTCACGTTCTCCGGGTTGGCCGATGGTCCCGGCGAGGAATCGCTCGGGGGAACGGAAGATGTGAACCTGACGGGCCATGACTCTCTCAGCCTAACCATCGGATCGGATCGTCGTGGTGCCGTGGGTGGGTGCGCCCGGTCACCGGGTCGTCCCCCCGGGCACCGCGTCGGACGGGTCGGCCACCGCCGGTTCCGAGTCCTGACCGCCCGCCGCGACCGGTTCGGGCGGCGGCGGCCGCAGGAAGCCGAGGTCACCGGTGTCGTTGACCCGCTCGACGAACGGGCGCAGCGGGGTGTACCGGATCACCGACACCGAGGCCGGGTTGACCACGATGCGCTGGAACGCGTCCAGGTGCATGCCCAGCGCGTCGGCCAGGATCGCCTTGATCACGTCGCCGTGCGAGCAGACCACCAGGCACCGGCCCTGACCGGGGACGGCGGCCGCGCGGGCGGCCGCCCCGGACATCAGCGGGGCGTCGGGACCCGGGACGACCGGGGAGTCGTCGGCCGCGGGCCGGTCCGGGTCACCCAGGGCCCAGTCGCGGACGGCGGCAACGGTGCGGGCGGAGACCTGGGCGAGTCCCTCCCCGTCCGGGAAGACCGCCGCGGACGGGTGTTGCTGGACGGTGCGCCAGAGCGGCTCGTCACCCAGGTCCTTCAGGGCCCGGCCGGTCCAGGAGCCGTAGTCGACCTCGGCGAGCCGGTCGTCGATCTGCACGGGGAGGCCGAGCGCCTCGGCCAGCGGGGCCAGGGTCTGCCGGCAGCGGTCCATCGGGGAGCTGACCAGGGCGTCGACCCGCACCCCGGCGAGCCGGCCGGCCACCGCGGCGGCCTGCGCGGTGCCGGTGTCGTCGAGGTTCACCCCGGCGCTGCGCCCGGCCAGGATGCCCGCGGTGTTGGCGGTCGAGCGGCCGTGCCGGATGAGGATGACGGTGGTGATCACCGGGGGTGCAGCCGCGGGCGGGTCACCGGCGGGGGTGGCGGGGGTCGTCTGGGGTGCACTCACGGGGCCAGTGTGCCCGCCCGCGGCTCAGGTCGCGGCCAGGGCCCCGGTGGACAGGGCGATGATCAGGCCGACACCCAGTGCCCAGCGGTACCAGACGAACACCCGGATGGTGTGCCGGGAGACGAAGCGGAGCATCCAGCCGACGGTGAAGTAGGCGACGACGAAGCTGACCACCGTGCCGACCAACGTCGGCACGAGACCGACTCCCCCGCTCAGTGCCTCCGGTGTCTCCAGGACGGCCGCGCCGGCCAGGGCCGGGATGCCGAGCAGGAACCCCAGCCGGGTCACCTCGGCCCGCTTGTAGCCGAGCATCAGACCGGCCGAGATCGTCGCGCCGGACCGCGAGACACCCGGGATCAGCGCGAGGGTCTGCGCGACGCCGATGATCACGACGTCGCGCAGGGTGAGGTCCTGCTCGCGGCGGTTCTGCTTGGCCACCGCCTCGGCGACGAGCATCACGAAGCCCCAGACGATGAGCCCCGCGGCCACCACCCAGAGCGACCGCAGCGGTCCCTTGATCAGATCGCGGGCGAACAACCCGACCAGCACGATCGGCACCGACCCGATGATCGTCAGCCAGGCCATCCGGTAGTCGTCCACCCGCCGGGCCGCCGGGTCGCGCAGGCCGCGGAACCAGGCGACGGCGAGCCGGACGATGTCCCTGCGCAGGTAGAGGATCAACGCCGCGATGGCGCCGACCTGGATGACGGCGATGAACGAGGTGATCGACGGGTCGTCGATGGTCAGCCCCATCATCTTGGCCACCACGGTCTGGTGCCCCGTCGAGGACACCGGGAGGAACTCGGTGAGGCCCTCCACGATGCCCAGGATGATCGCTTGGAAGATCGTCACGCCAGGACTCCGACTCGTTCGGCTGTCTCCAGCACGGTTCTCAGGGTGGTGATGCGGGCGGCGGGATCGGCGTCGAACACGCCCAGGGTGACCTCGTCGATGCCGGCGTCCCGGTAGGCCAGGAGCCGCTCGCCGATCTCCCCGGGTGGGCCGAGCAGGCTGGTCGAGCGGAGGAACTCCAGCGGGACGGCAGCCGCCGCACCGGCGTGGTCACGGCTCAGGTACCGGTCCTGCACGGTGGCCACCGCATCCCCGTGACCCATGGTCGCGGCCAGCCGGGCGTAGACGTTGCCGGTCCGCGAGCCCATGCCCCCGAGGTAGAGCGCGGCGTGTCCCCGGACGCGGTCCGCGGCGGTCGCGACGTCCGGGCCGAGTGCGACGGAGACCTGTGCGCACAGGTCGACCGCACCCGGGGGTCGGCCGGCGGCGGCCGCGGCGGCACGGATGGCGTGGACGGCGCCGCCGGGGGCCGCGGCGTGCGCGGGGTCGACGAACAGGCCCAGCCAGCCGTCCGCGATCTCCCCGGTGAGCGCGAGGTTGGCCGGGCCCAGGGCGGCCAGGTAGACGGGCACCTCGGGGCGCACGGGGCGCAGGGACAGCAGCAGCGACTTGCCGGGGCCGTCGGGCAGCGGGAGCGTGAAGTGCTCGCCGTCCGCGACGACCCGCCGGCGACCCAACGCCTGCCGGACGATGCCGATGTACTCCCGGGTCCGGCCGATGGGGTCGGCGTACCGGACGCCGTGCCAGCCCTCCGACACCTGCGCGCCGGAGACGCCCAGTCCGAGCGAGAACCGCCCGTCGGACAACGCGTCCAGGGTGGCCGCCGTCATCGCGGTCATCGCGGGGGTGCGACCGGGGATCTGGAGGACGGCCGACCCGATGCCGATCCGGCGGGTGCGGGCGGCCACCGCGGTGAGCACGCTGACCGCGTCGCTTCCGTAGGCCTCGGCGGCCCAGACGGTGGCGTAGCCGAACTCGTCGGCGGCCTGCGCGAGGGCCAGGTTGTCGGCCAGCTCGGCGGCGGTGGTGGCGTAGCCGATGCCCACTCCCAGTCGCACGTGGCATCTCCCTGCGGTCACGATCGTTCCCGGTCGAGCCCGGTCCGGGCGCGGGCCGACGGTACAGCCGGGCGAGTCCCCCGGGGGTGAAGCAGGGCCGGGCCGTAGGTTGGCGGCCATGGACGGACGCCGGGTGGGGCGGAGCGGGTTGCGGGTCTCCCGGCTCGGCCTGGGCACCATGACCTGGGGCCGGGACACCGACGCCGAGGCCGCCGCGGCCCAGCTGGAGTCGTTCGTCACCGCCGGAGGCACTTTCGTCGACACGTCCAACGTCTACGGCGACGGCAAGGCCGAGGAGATGCTCGGCTCGCTCGTCCCCGTCGTGGTGCCGCGCTCGTCGATCGTGCTCGGCACGACCACGGTGGGCGTCGGCGGCGGCCGTCGGGCCCTGCTCGACGCGCTGGACGCCACCCTCGTCCGGCTGGGCACCGATCACGTCGACCTCTGGCAGGTGCACGGCTTCGACACCGGCGTCCCCTACGAGGAGACGGCCACCGCCCTGCAGATCGCGGTGGACTCCGGTCGCGCCGGCTACATCGGGCTCTCCGGGCAGAACGCCTGGCAGGCCGCCACGCTGTCCGCCCACCTGGGCACCGGCCGGTACCGCGTGGTGTCCCTGGAGGTCGAGTACTCGCTGGTGGAACGGTCGGCGGAGGACGCGATCCTGCCCGCGGCGGCCGTGCACGACTGGGGCGTGCTCGGCTGGGCACCGCTGGGTCGCGGGGTGCTGACCGGGAAGTACCGGCACGGCACTCCCCCGGACTCCCGCGGGGCCTCCGCCCACTTCGCCCGGTACGTCGGCAAGCACCGCACCGAGCGGGCGGCGCGGATCGTCGAGGCCACGGTGACCGCCGCCCAGGGGCTGGGCTGCACGCCGCTCGCGGTGGCCTGCGCGTGGGCGCGGGACCGGCCCGGGATCGCCTCGGTGGTGCTGGGTGCCCGGGATGCGGGGCAGTTGACCGCCGCACTGGCCGCCGAGGAGCTGATCCTGCCCGCGGAGATCCGGGCCGCCCTGGACGAGGTCAGCGACCCGTTCGACGCTCCGATCTGAGCTGTCCCCATCGGCCCGGGACGGGGCCGGTGCGCCGGTAGGGTCCGGACGTGCCCGACCAGACCGCCGTCTTCGCCGAGTTCTGCGCGAACGGCCTGTGGCCCGGTGTCGGGCAGGCCCTGGCCGCCCAGTTCGCCGAGGCCGGCATCACCTCCCCCGCCGCCGTCACCGCCCAGCGACTGCGCACGCTGCCCCGGGTGACCGATCGTCGGGCCGACCGGCTGTACACCTCGTGGATCAGCGCGGGCCAGACCTACGCGGTGGCCGAACTGCTCGTCCCGTTGGACCTGCCGGTGCGCTGGGCCGGGCGGCTCATCGAGGCCCTGGGCGACGACGCCGCCGGCGTGCTGCGGACCGATCCCTGGCGGCTGCTGGCCCTGCCGGACGCCACCGTGAACCAGGCCGACCAGCTCGCCCGCTCCGTCCAGCCCGAGGTCTCCCGGGAGGACGCGCGCCGGGGGAAGGCCCTGGTCGACTGGACATTGGCCCGCTTCGCCCGTGACGGGCACACGGCCGCGCCGGCCGACCTCGTCGCCCAGGCGCTCCGACCGTTCGGGGTCGAGGCGGCCTCGGCGGTGGCCGCCGCCGCGGACGCCGGGGCCGTGGACCGGGTGACTGATCCGGCCCGGGCCGGCGAGCCGGACGCGCAGGACACCTGGCTGGCCCGGTCCGTGCTGGCGGCGGCCGAGGACGACATCGCCCTGGGGCTGCTGCGTCTCCAGCGCACGGCGACGTCGCTGGCCGGTGCCCGTGCGGTCAAGCGGGTGGTCGGCGAGCTGGACGCGGTGCAGGCCGGCGCGGTGACCCAGGTCGCCGGCGCCGGGGTCAGCCTGCTCACCGGCGGTCCCGGCACCGGGAAGAGCCGGACGGTGTCCGCCGTCGTCGCCCTGGCCCAGGCGGTCTCGGCCACCGTCGCGCTGGCCGCACCGACCGGTCGCGCGGCCAAGCGGCTGGAGGAGCTGACCGGGGCACCGGCCACCACCGTGCACCGGTTGCTCGGTGCCCGCCGCGCCGCCGGCGCCGCGTCCGCGATGTTCGAGCACACCGCGGACGACCCCGTCGAGGCCGATCTCGTGGTGGTGGACGAGGCGTCGATGCTGGACGTGGAGCTGGCCGCCGCCCTGATCGACGCCCTGTCGGACGGCACCCACCTGCTCCTGGTCGGCGATCCGGCCCAGTTGCCGTCCATCGGGCCGGGCCGGGTACTCGGCGACCTGCTCGACTCCGGGGTGTTCCCGGTGACCGAGCTGCGGACGCTCTACCGGCAGAGCGAGGGCGGCGCGATCGCGCGGCTGGCCACCGCCGTGCGCGACGGCGAACTGCCGGTCATCGACGACCCCGACCGCGAGGTGGTGCTCGTGCCGGCGCGCGGCTCGGCCGAGGCCGCCCACCGGGTCGCCCAGCTGGTCACCGACTCGATCCCCCGGGTGTTCGGGGTGAGCGGCGACCAGGTGCAGGTGGTCACCCCGGTGCACCGCGGTCCGGCCGGCACGCAGGCGCTGAACGTCGCCCTGAAGGCCAGGCTCAACCCGCCCGCCGAGGCCGGTCATGCCGTGCGCGGGTTCCAGAAGGGTGACCGGGTGGTGGCCACCGCGAACCATCCCGAGGCCGAACCGGTGGGTTACGCGAACGGCGAGGTCGGGACGGTGGTGTCCACCGGGGACGGCGTCCGCGTGGCGTTCACCGGCGGCGAGGCCGAGATCAGCGGCAAGGCCCTGAACGACCTGCTGCACGGGTGGGCGATCACCGTGCACCGCGCTCAGGGATCGGAGTGGGAGGCGGTGGTCGCGGTGGTCCCGCCGGAGGCGGGCTCGATGCTGTCCCGGCCGCTGTTCTACACCGCGCTGACCCGGGCCCGGATCCACCTGTCCGTGGTGCACGCGGCCGGCCCGGCCCTGGCCCGCGCGGTGCACGAGATCGGCACGGTGCCCCGACGCACCCGGCTGGCCGCCCTGGTGCGGCATCCCCCGGTCGACACCGGGGATGCCGTCGACGCCGACGGGTACGGCGATGCGGACAGCGATCCGGACGAGCCGTTCGACGAGATGGAGGAACCGCCGGAAGAATGACCGGCACGGCGGCGTTCCCCCTGCGGGACGGCCCGCCGCCGGCCACCACGAGCGCGTCAGGAGGGCGTCATCGTCACGTCAGCGTCACCGAGCACCGCGTCGTCCGCCGGGCCGGAGTTCGAGTACCAGGCCCTGCGCCTGGACCCGACGGTGTCCCGGGCGGCCGCCGCCACCATGCTGGCCGTCCGCGCCGAGTTCTCCGGCTGGGAACTGTCCCGGGTGCTGCGCTTCCCGGACGGCAGCCGCCGGGTGTGGTTGCGCCGCAAGCGGTCCGCCGGGATCCTCCCCGGCCTGAGCCTCTGACCGCAGCCGGTCAGCCCGCCCGCAGCAGGCGGTTCAGCACCCGGGTACCGAACATCAGGGAGTCCACCGGGACCCGCTCGTCCACCCCGTGGAACAGGGCGGAGAAGTCGAGATCGGCGGGCAGCCGCATGGGTGAGAAGCCGTAGCCGGCGATACCGAGGTCGTCGAAGGCCTTGTTGTCGGTGCCGCCGGACAGCATGTAGGGAACCGGGTGGCCGTCCGGGTCCTCGGCCCGCAGCGCGGCGCTCATCGCGTCGACCAGGCTCCCCTCGAACGGGTACTCCAGCGGCTTGAGCCACGTCCAGTCGATGGTGATCCCGTCCCCGACGATCTCCTGGATCTGCTCGCGGAAGGTGTCCTGCGAGCCCGGCAGCACCCGGCAGTCGACGGTGGCCTGCGCGGTGGACGGGATGACGTTGGCCTTGTAGCCGGCCTGCAGCATCGTGGGGTTCGCGGTGTTGCGCAGGGTGGCGTTGACCATGCGGGCGACCGGGCCGAGCTTGCCGACGGCGCCCAGCAGGTCGTCCTCGGGGAACTCCAGACCGGTGAGCTCGGTGATGCGCGCCAGGAACGCGTCCACGGTGGCCGTGCGGGTGATGGGGAACTCGTGCCGACCGAGCCGGGCCACAGCCTCGGCCACCCGGGTGACGGCGTTGTCCTCGTGCACCATCGAGCCGTGCCCGGCGGTGCCGTCGGCGGTGAGAGTGGCCCAGGCGACCCCCTTCTCGGCCGCGGCGACCAGGTAGGCGCGGCGGGTGTCGTCGAGCGGGACGGAGAACCCGCCGACCTCGGAGATGGCCTCGGTGACCCCGTCGAACAGCTGCGGGTGGTTCTCCACGAGCCACTGGGCGCCGTACGCGCTGCCGGCCTCCTCGTCCGACATGAAGGCGAAGACGATGTCCCGGGGCGGCACCACCCCCTCGGCCTTGAGCTGCCGGGCCACCGCGACGGACATGGCGACCATGCCCTTCATGTCGACGGCGCCACGACCCCAGACGAACCCGTCCTGCACGGCACCGGAGAACGGATCGACGGTCCACTCGGCCGGGTTGGCCGGGACGACGTCGACGTGGCCGTGCACCAGCAGGGCACCGCGGCTCCGGTCGGCGCCGGCCAGTCGGCAGATGACGTTGCCCCGGCCGGGTGCGGCCTCCAGGTAGGTGGTCTCGTACCCGACCTCCTCCAGCTTGTCCTGCAGATAGCGCGCGGCCCGCGCCTCCCCGTCCCCGATGGTCGCCGGATCTCCGGTGTTCACCGACTCGAACCGGATGAGCTCGCTGCACAGCTGCACCACCTCGTTCTCGGCGGCGCTGCGGGCGGGGGCGGTGGCGGGGTGGTCGGCAGGCATACCTGTTCCTACCATCGCGTCCCCCGTCGGCGCGGCGATGGTGGTCATCGCCGGGACGTCCGCGGTGGCACGCCGGGCCCCGGGGATCGAGTAAGCTCGTCCAGCGCGGCCGACACGGCCGTGGCACACCTGTCCGGGTGGCGGAATGGCAGACGCGCTAGCTTGAGGTGCTAGTGCCCGCAAGGGCGTGGGGGTTCAAGTCCCCCCTCGGACACCACGATCCACCTGATCCTCACGGGCTCGGCCCGAACTCCCCGTTCCGCCGCCGACCGGCCCGATACCGGCGCGCCGGCACGGTCCGGGCCCGTCGGCAGACCTCGTAGCCTGGGGATCCAGCACCACCATCGAAGGAGCCATCATGACGACGCCCGACGACAAGCCCACCCAGGCCGACGAGCACGAGGGCAACACCGCCCCCGCTTCCCTGCGCACCGACGAGGACGACATGGACCCCGCCGACCGCGAGAAGCACGAGGTCGAGCTCAACGCGTTCCGGGCCAGCCTCAACCTCTGACCCGGTTGTCGGGCCGACCCTTTCGAGGCCGGCCCCGACCGGCACGCCGACCGGCCCCGGAGCATCCACTCCGGGGCCCTCGTGCATCCTGCTGTCGTCCGGGTGATGGATCGGGTCCACCGAAGATGCAGGAGTTGACCGTGCTCAGGACGCTCATCGGTGCCGCGGCGGACCTCGCCCTCGGTCGCTCGCCCCGCGCCACCCGGTACGACGTCGAGCGTGACATCGCCGTCCGGATGCCGGACGGGGTGACCCTGCTCGGCGACCGGTACGCCCCACGGCGGCAGAGCGGGCCGATGCCGGTGGTGCTCATCCGCCTGCCGTACGGGCGGGCCGGAGCGTTCGGGCAGGTCTACCCGGCACCATTGGCCCGGCGCGGCTTCCAGGTGTTCATCCAGGCCACCCGGGGCACCTTCGGATCCGGCGGTCAGTTCCGACCGTTCACCACCGAGCACGAGGACGGCATGGCCACGCTGGCCTGGCTGCGGGAGCAGCCCTGGTGCGACGGCCGGGTCGCCATGGTCGGCGGCAGCTACTTCGGCCACACCCAGTGGGCGGTGGCTCCCTATGCCGACCCGCCCCTGGTCTGCGCGTCCCCGCACATCACCTCGGCGGACATCGCGCAGCGGATCTTCTACCCCGGCGGCGCCCCCTCGACGCAGACCGCCCTGGGCTGGTCGGCGGGCATCGGCCGACAGGAGCGCGGAGGACTCGACGCCCTGCGCCCCGGGAAGCAGAACCGGCTCCGCCGCGCCCTGGACCGGCTGCCGCTGCAGGCGGCGGATGTCGCGGTGGCCGGGGCGCCGGTGCCGTTCTGGCGGGACTTCGCCGGGCACGCCGCACCGGGTGACGACTTCTGGTCCGGTGCCGACCACGCCGCCCAGGTCGCGCGGATGCCGCCGGTAAGCATGGTGACCGGCTGGTGGGACCTGTTCCTGGCCGGCAACCTCGACGACTTCACCGCCCTGCAGCGCGCGGGTGTCCCGGCCCGACTCGTGGTGGGCCCGTGGCAGCACGGCGAACCGGCCGAGCTGAAGGCCGCCGTGAACAGCGACCTGGTCTGGCTCGACCACCACCTGCGCGGCGGCCCCGCACCGGGCGGCCCGCCCGTGCGGATCCACCTGCAGCAGTCGGGCAGCTGGTTGGGTCTGGACTTGTGGCCGCCGGCCGACCGCATCCCGACGCCGCTGTACCTCGCCCCGTCCGGACAGCTGTCCGGAGCGGCCCCGACGGGCGACGAGGACGCCGACCGCTTCACCTACGACCCGGCCGACCCCACGCCGACCGTGGGCGGTCCCCTGCTGTCCGGCCCCGGCAAGCAGGCGGACAACGCGCCGGTCGAAGCCCGGGACGACGTTCTGGTGTTCACCGGGCCTGTGCTGGACGCCGATCTGGACCTCGTGGGGCCGGTCGGCGCCCGCGTCTACGCGCGTACCTCGCTCCCCCACGCCGACGTGTTCGTCCGGCTGTGCGACGTCGACCCCGCCGGGGTGTCCCGCAACATCACCGACGGCATCCGGCGCCTGGACCCGCGCACCGTCCCGGCCACGGACGTGACGGTCGGTGCCGACGGAGTGCTGGCGGTCGACGTCGAACTGTTCCCCACCGCCTACCGGGTCGGCGCCGGGCACCGGCTCCGGGTCCAGGTCAGCGGCGGCGCCTTCCCCCGCTTCGCCCGCAACCACGGCACCGGGGAGCCCTTCGCGACGGCCACCGGCGGGGTGCGGTGCACGTTCGAGGTGTTCCACGACGCGGAACGGCCGTCGCACCTGATCCTGCCGATTCTATGACGCACCCGACCGACCGATCTGGTCGGTAAACCGACCGCCCTGGTCGCCGGCGGCGTACTGTCGTCTGCGTGACCACCCGAGCGTTCCGCGCGCAGGCCGACGCGGACATCGTCGACCGGGCCGCGGCGCTCTTCGCACAGCGCGGATTCGCCAAGACCTCCGTCCAGGACATCGCCGACGCGGTCGTGCTGTCCAAAGCCGGTCTGCTGCACCATTTCCCGAGCAAGGAAGCGCTGCGCGCGGCCGTCTTCTCGCGGGCCGCGTCGCTCGAGGCCCAGGCCGTCGAGGCCATCGGCGACGTGCCGACCGGCCCGTCCCGGGACGCCCGCGCACTGGAGGTCCTGGTCGATCTGGCCCTGGCCCATCCCGGACTGGTCGCCCTGCTGCTGTCCCCCGTCGGTCACGGGCCGGCCGAAGGGCCCGACGAGGAGATCCACCGCATCGGCGACCGGGTGATCGCCCTGTTCGGCGTCGACCCGGCCGCCGCGGTCACCGAACGCACGGTCCGCGTCCTGGGCGCCCTGGCCGCGCTGGCCCTGCTCACCCTGGCGGCCACCGAGCACGACCAGGCCATCACGTGGCGTCCGCTCATCCTCACCACCTGTCTCGACACGCTCGGCCGACGCAGCCCCGGCGTGCACCCGTCCGATCCCCACCAGCTGGAGGCCTGATCCATGGCTGCTCTGTTGTCCCGTCTCGGTGCGTTCGCGCACCGCCGCCGGATGCTCGTCGTCCTCGTCTGGCTCGCCGTCCTCATCGGCGGCGCGGCCGGCGCCGTCTCGGTCACCCCGCAGACGTCGAACTCGTTCTCCATCCCGGGCCAGGAGTCGACCATCGCCCTGGAGCGCATCGGCCAGGAGTTCGGGACCGGGTCCGGGGCCACCGCGCAGGTCGTGATGCGGGCGCCGGACGGTCAGCAGCTGACCTCGCCGCAGAACGCGGCCGCGGTGACGACCCTGGTGGAGAAGCTCGGCACCCTGCCGGGGGTGGCGTCGGCCAGCAACCCGTTGAGCCCCACCGCGCCGACGGTCAACCAGCAGCAGAACACCGCCTACAGCACCGTCACCTACACCGCAGTGCCCGGCGAGGTGACCGCCGAGGAGCAGACCGCGATGACGGACGCGCTCACCGCGGAGTCGGCCGCCACCGGCCTGACCCTGGAGGTCACCGGAGAGGCTGCCCAGGCTCCGCTGCACATCGGCGGCATCGCCGAGATCCTGGGCGTGGTCGTCGCCCTCGTCGTCCTGGCCATCACCTTCGGCACGCTGATCACCGCGGGCATGAACCTGCTGACCGCTCTCATCGGCGTCGGCGTCGGCGTGCTGGGCATCACCATCGTCACCGGCTTCACCGAGCTGTCCTCGACCACCCCGATCCTGGCGGCCATGCTCGGTCTGGCCGTCGGCATCGACTACGGCCTGTTCATCATCAGCCGGTACCGGCAGGAACTCTCCCGCGGCCGCAGCGTCGCCGAGGCCATCCCGCTCGCGGTCGGCACGGCCGGATCGGCCGTGGTGACCGCCGGCATCACGGTGGTCATCGCGCTCGCCGGGCTGACCGTCGTCGGCATCCCGTTCCTGACGCAGATGGGTCTGGCTGCCGCGGCCACCATCGTCGTGGCCGTGCTGGTCGCGCTGACCCTGGTGCCGGCCGTCCTCTCCCTGCTCGGCCGCCGCGTGCTGCCGCGTCGGCAGCGGGCCGCCCAGTACGGGGCGCACGCCGCCCCCGTCACCCCCCGTGAGGGCCGGTTCCTGCCCGGCTGGATCGGGACGGTGACCCGCCACCGCGTCGTCGCGCTGCTGCTGTCCGTCGTCGCCCTCGGCGCCGTGGCCGTCCCGTTCGCCTCGATGCAGACCACGCTCATCCAGACCCCGCCGGACGGCACCACCCAGGCCCGCGCCCAGCAGCTGCTGGTCGACGGGTTCGGGCCCGGCTTCACCGGGCCGATCACCGTGCTGTTCGACGGAGCCGGAGCGACCCAGGCCGCGGCGGCCGCCACCCCGGGCATCACCGCGCTCGCCGACGTGGTCACCGTGACCCCGCCCATCCCGAACCCCGCCGGTACCGCGGCCCTGCTGACCGTCGTCCCCGGCTCCGGTCCGACCACCGAGGCGACCGAGACCCTGGTCGCCGACCTCCGGGCGTTCCTGGCCGACAACGCGGGGGGCACGACCGCCTCGGTGACCGGGGCGACCGCGGTCAGCGTGGACGTGGCGCAGAGCCTGGACGAGGCCCTGCCGATCTACCTGCTGCTGGTCGTCGGTCTGGCCCTGGTACTGCTGATCCTGGTCTTCCGTTCGCTGCTGGTCCCGCTGGTCGGAGTGCTGGGCTTCCTGCTCACCATCGGTGCGTCCCTCGGTGCGACCACCGCGGTCTTCCAGTGGGGGTGGCTGGGCTCCCTGGTCAATCTGGAGAGTGCCGGTCCGCTGATCAGCCTCACGCCGATCCTGGTCATCGGCATCCTGTTCGGGCTGGCCATGGACTACCAGATCTTCCTGGTGTCCCGGATGCACGAGGCCCACACCCGCGGCGAGTCCGCCGCCGGGGCGATCCGGACCGGGTTCCGGCAGGCCGCCCCGGTGGTCGTCGCCGCCGCGCTCATCATGTTCTCGGTGTTCGCCGGGTTCGTGCCGGCGGGCGACGCCACCATCAAGTCGATCGCGTTCGCGCTCGCCGCGGGCATCCTGTTCGACGCCTTCGTGGTGCGGATGATCCTGGTGCCGGCCGCTCTCGCCCTGCTCGGCGAGCGGGCGTGGTGGCTGCCGCGCTGGCTGCAGAAGCTGCCGCACCTGGATGTCGAGGGCAGTGCGCTGACCCAGGACGAGCAGCCGTCCACCCCGAGCGCGGCCGGCGCCGGGGGCCAGGGCGGCGGTGCCACCGGTGCGGACGACCCGCGGGGTGACCTGGTCGGCTCCACCCGCTGATCCCGCTCCGCCGATCTGCCCGACGGCCCACCTCCCCCGGGAGGTGGGCCTTCCGGGTCCGGGCAGGCGTCCCGAGCGGCGGGTCGCGCTCGGCCGAAAGCCCGTGCGGGACGCCGCTGATCGCCCCTGGCGGGGGAGAAAATGGCTGGTACGCGCGTACTATCCGCACATGCCGCCGAAGGGACACCGCCGCCCGGCGACCATGGCGGACATCGCCCGGGCCAGCGGCGTCTCCATCACCACCGTCTCCCACGTCATCAACCGCACGCGCCCCGTCCGAGCCGCCACCGAGGAGGCCGTGCTCGCGGCGATCGCCGAGGTCGGTTACCTGCACAGCGGTCTGGGCAGTCCGAACACCGGGAACCGGACCTTCGGGGTCGCGATGTCGGCGATCTCCAACCAGTCGTTCGACGAGCTGATCAACGGGATCGAACGGGCGGCATCACGCTTCGGGTACTCGCTGCTGCTCAGCGACACCCACGACGACGTCTCGGTCGAGCTGCGGGCGCTGTCGGGGTTGATGGCCCGTCAGGTCGAGGCCATCCTGCTCGCACCGTCGGCCGACCCGACCGCGGCCCTGCGGTACACCCAGGGCCAGGGCGTCCCCGTCGTCCTGCTGGACCGCACGGTGGACGCCGACGTCGACCAGATCAGTTCGGAGAACGTCGTCTCCACCGGCCAGCTGGTCGACCACCTGGCCGGTCTCGGTCACCAGGACATCACCCTGGTCAGCGGGTTCCCGGGCATCAGCACCACCGACGAGCGCACCCGGGGCTTCCGACAGGCCATGGCGCGCAACGGTTTGGAGGTGCGACCGGACAACATCCTGCCCGGGCACGGCGCCGCCGGCCGCACCGAGGAGCTCATCGTGCGGGCGATGACCTCCGCGCGGCCGCCCTCGGCCCTGGTGGTCGGGAACAACCGGATGACGATCGGGGCGATGCGCGCCCTGCGCCGCCTGGGGCTCGAGGTGCCGCGGGACGTCGCCCTCGTCGCCTTCGACGACTTCGAGTGGGCCGACCTGTTCCGGCCACGACTCACCGTCATCGCCCAACCCACCGGGCGGATGGCCGAGCAGGCCGTCGAACTGGCCATGTCCCGGCTGGCCACCCCCGGCCGGGAGACCCGCCGGGTGGTGATGACCCCGTCCTTCGTGCACCGGGAATCCTGCGGGTGCTTCCCGGATCCGGTCTGAACCGGCTGCCGCCCGCGCGCGGAGTGATGCACGACGGCGGACGGCGCGGCCGGGACGACCGACCGCACCGCCCGCCGGGGTGCACCACGCGCGGCAGGCCCGCCGCGGATCAGTAGACGGTGTAACCGCCGTCGATGACCAGGATGGTGCCGGTGCAGAACGCGGCCGCGTCACTGGCCAGGAAGACCACGCTGCCGGCGATCTCGGACGGCACCGCGTAGCGCTGCTGCGGGGAGTCCTCGATCCACATCCGCTTGAACTGCGGCTCGTCGACCGGGGCCATCTCCGTCTTGACGTACCCCGGCGACACCGCGTTGACGCGGATCTTGTACGGCGCCCACTCGGCGGCCAACGACTTCGTCAACTGGTGCACCGCGGCCTTGGACGCGTTGTAGGCGGCCTGGTTCTGCGGGCGGTTGACGATCATGGCCGAGATGGATCCGATGTTGACGATCGACCCGCCGGTCGCCTTCATGTGCTCACCGACGGCGCGGCTGCACTTGAACAGCGCGCGCACGTTCAGATCGAAGACGTGGTCCCACTCGTCGTCCGGCACGTCCCAGGAATCGCGGTGGTAGCAGATGCCGGCGTTGTTCACGAGGATGTCGATGCCGCCGAGGGTCTCGACGGTGGCCGCGGTCATCGCGGCGATGTCGGCGTCCTTCGTGATGTCGGCGACGACGCTGTGCAGGGTCAGGCCGTCGCTCGCGGCGGACGCCACCGCGGCGGCGTTCCGCTCCTCGTCGCGCCCGGAGATCATCACCTGGGCACCGGCCTCGGCCAGCCCGCGGGCGAACGCCTCACCGAGCCCACGGTTGCCCCCGGTGACCAGGGCCCGCTTGCCGGCCAGGGAGAAGCTGTCCAGGACGCTCACTTGGCCTCCACGATGGTCTTGAGGTTGTCCGGGTTTTTGTCCGCGTTCAACGCGTCCTCGACGGTGTCCAGGTCGAAACGACTGGTGACCAGGGAATCCAGGTCGACCTGGCCGGAGGCGACGAGATGCGCGCCCAGCGGCCAGGTGTCGGTGTAGCGGAACACCGAGGTCACCACCAGCTCGTTGTTCATGATGGTCGGGATGGGCATCGAGACCTCGTCGAACCCGGTACCCACCAGCACGGCGACACCGGCTCCGCGCAGCGACTCCAGGCCGGAGACGATGGCGCGCGGGATGCCGCAGGCGTCGACGAAGGCGTCGACCTTGAGCGGACGGGAGTCCTCGGTCATCGGGTCGATGGTGGAGGTGGCGCCGAACCGCATGGCCATGGCCCGGCGCTCGGCGACCGGGTCGCTGACGATGACCTCGGCGGCACCGAACGCGCGCGCCGCCTGGGTGGCGATGACGCCGATGGGGCCCGCGCCGGCGATGAGCACGCGCGAGCCGGGGACGATGCGCGCCTTGCGGGACGCCGCGATACCCACCGACAACGGCTCGATCAGCGCGGCGGCCTCGTCGCTCACCGCGTCGGGCACCGCGTGGGCGAAGTCGGACTCGATGACGACGTACTCGCAGAACGCACCGTCGATCGGCGGGGTCGCGTAGAACTCCATGAACGGGCACAGGTTGTAGCGGCCGGCCTTGCACTGGCTGCACAGCCGGCACGGCTTCTGCGGCTCCACGGCGACACGCTCGCCGATCCGGGAGGTGTCCACGCCCTCGCCGACGGCGACGATCCGGCCGGACAGCTCGTGCCCCAGGACCAGCGGCGCGTCCACGACGAAGGGGCCGACCCGGCCCTCGCGGTAGTAGTGGATGTCCGACCCGCAGACACCGACCTTCGAGACGTGGACCAGGACCTGATGCAGCGCGGGGGTGGGAACGGCGCGCTCGTCCATCGAGATCTTCAACGCGCCGGTCAGGACGCTGGCGCGCATGCTGCTCGGCAGGGTCTCGCCTGCGACGACCGAGGTGGCTGCTGTCATGGGGTGGGAACCTCCGTGGGACGACGGGAGGTGACAACACGTCTGCGCTGACACCGGGCCGCGCGCGAGGGGGCTGGTGAGAGAGCGGGCCCGTGCGCGGCGGACCTGGATCGCCGCCGCGTCGACGGTGATCCGGGCCCGGCGAGCGTCCCACAGGGCAAGGGTTCGCGCAATGATTTGCGCGGCACAGGAGACCGAGTCCGAAGCGTTACCGCAAGTGGTTGCGCAAGCATGTTGGCAGCCTTATGGTCCTCGCACAGTCTTCGTGACGGCGACCACAACGCGGTGATCAGCTGGGCTCCGGCCCGGCTCGTCCCCGTCCAGTTCCCGGCGTCACCGAGGGTGAATCGACATCCGCAATGGTGCGTGAGTGCGCACCAGATGAGTGCTCGGAGAACACATGCAGACCTCTTCCCTCCGTCGGTGGACGGCCCCGTTCGCCCTCGTGGCCGCCTCCGCCCTGGTGCTCTCCGCCTGTGGTGGCGCCTCCGACACGGCGAGCTCGGCCACCAGCGCCGCCGGCAGCGCCGTGTCGTCCGCGACCTCCGCGGCCGGCAGCGCCGTGAGCAGCGCGACCGCCTCGAGCAGCGCCGCCTCCGGGTCGGCCACCTCCGGTTCGGCCGGCTCCTCCAGCGCCTCCAGCGCCGCGGTTCCGGACGGCGACCCGGTCTCGGTCACCCTGATCACCAAGGACTCCACCAACCCGTTCTGGATCGCCATGCAGGAAGGCGCCCAGAAGGCCGCCGGCGAGCTCAACGGCGTCACCATCACCATCGCCGCCGGCAAGGCCGACGGTGACGAGCAGGGCCAGGTCGACGCGATCGAGCAGTCCATCGCCCGCGGCGACAAGGGCATCCTGATCACCCCCAACGGCCCCGCGGTCAACCCGGCGATCGAGAAGGCCCGCGCTGCCGGCCTCTTCGTCATCGCGCTGGACACCCCGCCGGACCCGGCCGACACGGTCGACATCACCTTCGCCACCGACAACTTCTCGGCCGGCAACCTGGTCGGCGAGTGGGCCAAGGGCTCCCTGGCCGGCCAGAAGGCGACCATCGCCCTGCTCGACGCGTTCAACGACAAGATCGTGACCGTCGACGTCAACCGCGACCAGGGCTTCCTGTCCGGCATGGGCATCGACGTCGCCGACAAGACCGTCAAGGGCGACGAGGCCAAGACCGGCTCGTACGACGGTGGCGAGTACGAGATCGCCTGCCAGGAGGCCTCGCAGGCCACCCCTGACGGCGGCAAGACGGCCATGGAGAACTGCCTGGCCGCCAACCCCGACATCAACGTCGTCTACACCATCAACGAGCAGGCTGCCATCGGTGCCGCCAGCGCGCTGCAGGCCGCCGGCAAGACCGACACCCTCGTCGTCTCCGTCGACGGTGGCTGCGAAGGCGTCTCCAACGTCAAGAACGGCACCATCGGCGCCACCTCGCAGCAGTACCCGCTGCTGATGGCCCAGCTCGGCGTCAACGCGATCGTCACCATCGCCCGTGGCGGCGAGAAGCCGGCCGTGACCGAGGGCCTGGACTTCTACGACACCGGCGTCGCGCTGGTGACGGACAAGCCGGTCGACGGCGTGGACAGCATCGACACCACCGAGGGCACCAACCTCTGCTGGGGCTGATCCCTCCCGGGTCACCGGCGCTCCGGCGCCGGTGACCCACCCCGCTCCACCCGCATCGCCTCACCGGCGGCGCGCATCGGAGAGCATCCGAGCACCACGCAGGCCGAACGCCGAACGGCCCCGCCCGACTCTCGTCGGGCGGGGCCGTTCGTGTGGAGCCAGGGCGGCGGGCCGGCGGTCGGCCGCGGGTCAGCGGCCCATGCTCCGACCGGCCGAGCCCAGCTGCTGGGTGGCCTCGACAACCCGGGCGGCCATGGCCGTCTCGGCGGTCGCGCCCCACGAACGCGGATCGTAGGACTTCTTGTTCCCGTAGTGGCCGTCGATCTTCAGCACGTGGTCGTAGCGGCTGAACATGTGCCCGGCGATGGATCGCGTGAAGGCGTACTGGGTGTCGGTGTCGATGTTCATCTTCACCACGCCGTGGCCGACGGCGGCCGCGATGTCCGCCGCGCTGGACCCGGATCCGCCGTGGAAGACCAGATCGAACGGCTTCTCCGTCCCCGTCCGAGCACCGATGTCCCGCTGGATCTCCCCGAGGATCTCCGGCCGCAGATGCACCGAGGAAGGGTTGTAGACGCCGTGCACGTTGCCGAACGCGAAAGCGACCAGGTACCGGCCGCGCTCCCCCGTACCCAGGGCCTCGACGACCGCCCGGGCGTCGTCCACCGAGGAGTAGAGCTTCTCGTTGATCTCGTGCGAGACCCCGTCCTCCTCACCACCGATGATGCCGACCTCGATCTCCAGCACCGTGTCCGCCCGGACCGAGAGGTCGAGCAGACGCCGTGCGGTGTCCAGGTTCTCGGTCATCCCGACGGCCGAGCCGTCCCACATGTGCGAGTTGTACAGCGGGCCGAGACCGCGGCCACGCCGCTCGATCGAATCCTGCAGCAGCGGCTCCACCCAGTCCCCCAGCGAACCGGTCGGACAGTGGTCGGTGTGCAGCCCGACGGTGATGCCGTACCCGGCGGCGACCCGGTGCGCGTAGTCCGCGAGCGCGGCCGACCCCAGGAAGCGGTCCTTCACCCGCCCACCGGACAGGTACTGCGCGGTGCCCACGGAGACCTGCACG
The DNA here is from genome assembly GCF_030811475.1 of Nakamurella flavida. Classification (NCBI taxonomy): domain Bacteria; kingdom Bacillati; phylum Actinomycetota; class Actinomycetes; order Nakamurellales; family Nakamurellaceae; genus Nakamurella; species Nakamurella flavida. The sequence continues at coordinate 494,899 of NZ_JAUSQV010000001.1, read as the reverse complement.
ATGCCGTCGCTCTCGGCCTCGGCGAAGCCCTGCAGGGCGGCGTTCAGGGTCTGCGAACCGGTGACGTTGATGGCGGGGTAGGCGAATCCGCCGGCCTTGGCCCGGTCGAGCATCTCGCGGTACTGCTCGGGGGTGGCGATGGGCATGGGAGTCCTTGCGTCGGAGGGTGGACGGGATCCCCGCAAGCTACGGACCGCCCCCGACCTTGGCAACATCGTGCGCAAGCCTTTGCGGCCGGCCGGAGACTGTGCGCAAATCCTTGCGCAGCGCCTTTCCCGGTGGCTATGGTTCGCGGACCGGTTCCGGAACCCGACGCAGCCGTCGGTGGGGCGAGCCGCACGGTCGCGGAGGGTCCTGACGTGTGCAGTGGGGTGGAACGTGCCTGAACGCACCGCATCCCACCGCCCGGACAGTTCCGTCGCCGCCGCCCGACCCGTCGGCGTGTTCGTCGGACTGGCCACGCTCGACGTCATCCACTACCTGCCCGTCGCGCCCGGTGCGAACGAGAAGGTCACCGCGACCGACTCCTCCATCGCCGCCGGTGGTCCGGCCGCCAACGCCGCCGTCACCTTCGCCGGGCTCGGCGGGGACGCCGTCCTGATCACCGCGATCGGTCGACACCCGGTCGGGGACCTCATCCGGGCCGACCTCGACCGGTACGGCGTCCGGGTCGTCGACCTGTCCGCCGAGGTGGACAGCGAACCCGCCCTGTCCGCCATCACCGTCAGCGGCAACGGCGATCGGAGCGTCGTCAGCATGGACGCCACCGGGTTCGACCTCGCCGAGATCCCGGACCTGGCCCCGTGGATCGGGCCGGCGGACATCCTGTTGATCGACGGGCACCACCCCGCGCTGGCCGACGTGGCCGCCCGCACCGCGAACCGCCTCGGTGTACCGGTGGTCATCGACGCCGGTCGCTGGAAGCCGCAGATGGCCACTCTCGTCCCCCAGGCCGGCACGGTGATCTGCTCCGGCGACTTCCGCGTGCCCGGTTCGCACGACGTGCGGGAGAGCGCCGCGCGCCTGGTCGCCGACGGAAACCGGATCGTGATCACCACTCAGGGCGCGGAGGCGGTCCTGTGGTGGGAGGGTGGGCGGCACGGGGAGATCGTTCCCCCGCGGATCGCGGCGGTGGACACGCTCGGTGCGGGGGACGTCTTCCACGGTGCCTACTGCTTCTTCGCCACCCAGGAGGACACATGCCTCACCGATCGACTCGGAGGGGCGGCGTCGGTGGCCGCGGTGCGGTGCGCGCGGCGCGGCGCCCGGGCCTGGTTGTCCGACCTCCCCCACCGCTCTCCCCGTCCCTCCCCCGGGACCGCCTCACCACCGGACCACCCTGATCCCATTCCACGGCCCCATCTCGACGACGCCGGTCGTCCCGACAAGCGTGAACCCGCACCAGCTCCCCGCCCACCCAGTGCCACCATCGCTGCGGTACTGCCCCAGAGGACGATGCCATGACCGACACCCCCACCCACGCGCCGGCGAATGCCGCTGAACAGTTCGCTCTTCGCCGGCAATCGCCCGGTCAGCGCATCCAGAGCGTGCTGCACGCCCACCCCTCGATCAGCCCGTTCCTGGTGCTGGTCATCTCGTTCATCATCTTCACGATCATCAACCCGCGGTTCGCCAGCGGCGGCACGATCTCGCTGATCCTGCAGCAGGTCGCGGTCATCGCCGCCCTGGCCATCGGCCAGACGCTGATCATCCTGACCGCCGGCATCGACCTGTCGGTCGGCGCCATCACCATCCTGGCCATGCTGCTGTCGGCCAACCTGGCCGCCACCGGGGGCGTCCCCGGCTTCCTGGCCATCCTCATCGGCATCGCCGTCGGCGGCGCCGCAGGCGCGCTGAACGGCATCCTGGTGACCCGGCTCCGGCTCCCACCGTTCATCGTCACGCTGGGCACGTTGAGCATCTTCACCGCCATCGCCCTGCTGTACTCCGGTGGCCAGAGCGTGCAGGCCCGCGCGATGCCCGACATCATGAACTGGACCGGCAAGGTCATCCCGATCTTCGGCACCTTCTCCATCACCACCGGCGTCGTGCTGGTCATCATCCTGGCCGCGGTGATGGCGTTCGTGCTGTCCCAGACCTCCTGGGGCCGGCACGTCTACTCCGTCGGCAACGACGCCGAGGCCTCCCGCCTGGTCGGCATCCGCGTCGACCGCGTCCTGCTCAGCGTCTACATCGTCGCCGGCGTCATCTTCGGCATCACCGCGTGGATCGCGATCGGTCGGGCCGGCACCGCCAGCCCCAACGCATTCGTCGACGCCAACCTGGAGAGCATCACCGCCGTCGTCATCGGCGGCACCAGCCTCTTCGGTGGCCGCGGCACCATCATCGGCACCATCCTCGGCGCGCTGATCGTCGGCGCCTTCCGGTTCGGGCTCTCCCTGGCCGGCGTGGACGACCAGTACCGCGTGCTCGCCGTCGGCATCCTCATCATCATCGCCGTCGCCCTCGACCAGTGGATCCGGAAAGTGAAGGCCTGACCATGAGCACTCCCCTCACCAGCACCGAGAAGAACCCGGGCGCCCAGAAGGGACTCGGCAAGCCGAACTACGACGCCGCTCCCGTGCTCTCCGCCCGGGGTCTGGTCAAGACCTTCGGCCGCGTCGTCGGTCTCGACGGCGTCGACCTGGACCTGTACCCCGGCGAGGTGCTCGCGATCATCGGCGACAACGGCGCCGGCAAGTCGACCCTCATCAAGGCCCTCACCGGCGCCGTCATCCCCGACGCCGGCGAGATCCAGTTGGACGGCGAGCACGTCGCGTTCAAGTCCCCCCAGGAAGCCCGGCACGCGGGCATCGAGACCGTCTACCAGACGCTCGCGGTGGCCCCGGCGCTGGACATCGCCAGCAACCTGTTCCTCGGTCGGGAGACCCTGCGGCCGGGCCCGCTCGGCAGCATCTTCCGCATGATGGACAAGAAGGGCATGAACAAGGCGGCCGGCAAGTCGATGTCCGATCTGGGCATCGGCACCATCCAGAACATGTCGCAGTCCGTGGAGACCCTCTCCGGCGGGCAGCGCCAGGCGGTCGCGGTGGCCCGGGCGGCCACCTTCGCCACCAAGTTCGTGGTGCTCGACGAGCCGACCGCGGCCCTCGGCGTCAAGGAGACCGGGCAGGTGCTCAACCTGATCCGCTCCATCAAGGCCCGTGGTCTGCCGGTCATCCTGATCAGCCACAACATGCCCAACGTGTTCGAGGTGGCCGACCGCATCCACATCGCCCGCCTGGGCGGCCGCGCGGGCGTCATCACCCCGCAGTCGCACACCCCCACCGAGGCGGTCGCCATCATGACGGGCGCCACCCCGATGGACCCGGCCCGTGCCTGCACCTGGGGCTCGTACCACGACAAGTGAGATGCCACAGGTGGTTCGGCCGCGTTGAGCGACGGCCGAACCACCTGTGCCACCCGGGAGAACGCCCGGTCCGCCCTGCATCGGGGGTCGGGCCGGGCGTTCTGCTGTCGTCGGGCCCGAGCGGCGGGCAGGGGCAGGATCCCGGGACATCCTGCGTCGCGCCGGGTCGGGCCCCGACGAAGGTCAGGCAGCGCCGGTGGAACTGGGCAGGGCGTCGGCGATGGCCCGGGGGACGTCGGTGGGGACGACAGCGACGATCGAGTCCCGGTGGCAGCCGCAGGAGTCGCGGTGCACGAAGGTCGGCCGGAGCACGACACGGCGGGCCGGCAGACTCCGGTCCCGCAGCCGGGACATCACCATCGACACCGCCTGCTGGCCCATGGCCTGCACCGGTTGCGCCACCACCGTCAACCGGGGGTGGAACAGATCGGCCCACTCGAAGTCGTCGAACGAGACGACCGCGAGATCCCCCGGCACGTCGACCCCGGCCCGGCCCGCCCCGCGGATCACGCCGATGGTCATCTGGTTGTTGCCGACCAGGACGGCCGTGGGCGGTTCGGGCAGGGCGAGCAGCTCCCGGATGACGATCTCGGCGCGTGCACCGTCGGACTCGCCGCTGACGACCAGCTCGGGATCGACCCGGAGGCGGTGGCGGCGCATGCCGAGCCGGAACCCGGCGATGCGTTCCTCGGTGGTGCTCAGGCCGGCCAGCCCGCTGATCATGGCGATGCGCCGGTGCCCCGACCCGGCGAGGTGATCGACCAGCTCCGCGGTGGGAACCACGCTCTCCGAGGCGATCTGGTCGACATCGGCGTCCAGGAAACGGTCGATGAGGAGCACGGGGATGTCCGCCTGGCGGGCCACCTCCAGCGCGGCCGACGGATCGGCCGACGGAGCCAGCACGACGGCCTCCACCTTGCGCGCCACCAGCTCCGTCACGGCGCGCAACTCCTCCGCGGCGTCGTCGTGGGTCTCGGCGAGCAGCAGGGAGAAGCCGGCCCCGGACACGGCCTGCTCGATGGAACTGACCAGTTCGGTGAAGTAGGGGTTGGACAGGACGGACATGGCCAGGCCGATGGTCTGCGACCCGGCCGAGCGCATGGACCGGGATGCGTTGTCCGGGACGTATCCTCGGTCCGCGATCGCCGCGAGGACAGCCCGCTCGGTGTCGATCGCCACCGGCCGTGTCTTGTTGACCACGTGTGACACCGTTGTCACCGATACCCCGGCCGCCCGGGCGATGTCGGCCATCGACGCCGTCCGGCGGGGTCTGCTTCCGCCCATCCCGGCATTCTAGACGTTGCGCAAACTGTTGCGAGGAAAGGATCCATCCCGATGACCGGTCCGGAGTCCAGGCCCACCACCCCGCCCGATCCCGCCGTCGTCGAGGTGGGCGGCATCGATCTCGCCGCGCTCACCCGGCGCATCGCCGGCCTGCTCGAGGATCGGGACCGGGTGATCATCGGGGTGACCGGTACGCCGGGCGCCGGGAAGTCGACCCTGTCCACGATGCTGGCCGGGGTGTTGACCGAATCGATGGTCGTGGTGCCGTTCGACGGGTTCCACCTGGCCAACATCGTGCTGGAGGCCAACGGCACCCGGGGCCGCAAGGGCGCCATCGACACCTTCGACCTGGGTGGTTTCCGGGCGCTGATCCGTCGACTGCGGGCCAACGACGAACCGGTCGTCTACGCCCCGACCTTCCTGCGGGAGATCGAGGAACCCATCGCCTCGGCGGTCGCCGTGCCGCAGGACGTCCGCATCGTCCTCACCGAGGGCAACTACCTCCTCGAGGAGGAGGCCGCCCTGGACGGGCTGCTGGACGAGGTCTGGTTCCTGGAGGTCGACGACAAGGTCCGCCTGCAGCGACTGGTCGATCGGCACGTCGCCTTCGGGAAGTCCCCCGAGGACGCGCTGGCCTGGGCGACGGGCACCGACGAGGTCAACGCCGAGCGCATCCGCCGCAGTCGTCCCCGCGCCGATCTGGTCGTCCGCATCGGCTGACCGTCGGCCACGCCTGGCCGGACGGACGGCCGGGGAGCACACCACCGCCCGGCCCGGCGCACGGCCGGGTCGGGCGGGATCCTGCAGCGCAGCGGTCAGCGGGCCAGGGCGGCGTACCGGCCGCCGGCCGCGACCAGCTCGTCGTGGCTCCCGGACTCGACGACGCGACCGTGGTCCAGCACGGCGATCCGATCCGCGTCGCGGACGGTGGACAGCCGGTGGGCGATGGTGATGGTGGTGCGTCCGCGGGCCAGGTCGTCGAACGCCTGCTGCACGGCGCGCTCGGTCTCCGTGTCCAGCGCACTCGTCGCCTCGTCGAGGACGAGGACCCGGGGATCGCGCAGCAGCGTGCGGGCGATCGCGATCCGCTGCTTCTCACCGCCGGAGAACCGGTGCCCGCGGGAGCCGACCATGGTGTCGTACCCGTCGGGCAGGGACGCGATGAGGTCGTGGATGCGGGCCGAGCGGGCCGCCTGTTCGATCTGCTCGTCGGTGGCGTCGGGCCGGGCGTAGCGCAGGTTCTCCCGGACGCTGGTGTGCATCAGATAGGTCTCCTGGCTCACCACGCCGACGACCGCGGCCAGGTCGGCCAGGGCCATGTCCCGCAGGTCGACCCCGTCCAGGGTGATCCGCCCACCGGTCGGGTCCTGCAACCGGGCCAGCAGGGCCGCCAGCGTGCTCTTGCCCGAACCGGTCTCACCGACCAGGGCCAGCGTGGTGCCGGCCGGGACGTCCAGGCTGACGCCGGCCACCGCGGCCGTCCCGCTGCCCTCGTAGGCGAAGGTGACGTCCTCCAGGCGGATGTGTCCGCGCACCCCGCCGAGGTCCAGCGCGGCCGGGTGCTCGGGTTCGGCGATCTCCACCGGGAGGTCCAGGTACTCGAAGATGCGGGCGAACAGGGCCAGCGAACTGGTCAGCGAGACGCCCACGTTGAGCAGCCCCATCAGCGGGCGGAACAGCCCGGCCTGCAGGGCGGTGAAGGCGACCAGGGTGCCGATGGACATCCCGCCGGAGGTGGCCGGCAGCCCGGCCCCGAGGTAGATCACCGCGGGGATCGCCGCGAAGAGCACGCTCATGGTGGCCATCCGCCACCGGCCGGCCAGCTCCGAGCGGAGCTCCAGGTCGATCAGTCGGCGGGAGGAGTCGGAGAACCGTTGCGCCAGAGCCGGTCCGGTGGCCATGGTCTTGCTCAGCTGCACCCCGCCGATGGACAGCCCCTCGTCGATGGTCACCGTGAGGTCGGCCAGCTCGCGCTGTCGGCGGGCGGTGATCTCCCGGCGCATCCGACCGACCGTGCGAGTGAGCGCGATGGCGGGCGGCATGACGACGAGCGAGATGAGGGACAGCCGCCAGCTCAGGGCGGCCATGGCCACGGCGGTCGCGACCGAGGTGGTCAGGTTGGAGGCCACCGAGGTGGCCGTGGAGGTGACCACCGACTGCATGCCGCCGATGTCGTTCGTGATGCGGGACTGCACCTCGCCGGTCCGGGTGCGGGTGAAGAAGGCCATCGACTGCCGCTGCAGGTGGGTGAACACTCCGGAGCGCAACGTGTGCATGACGCGCTGGCCGACGGTGGTGCTGATCCAGGTCTGCAGCACACCCAGCACGGCGGTGACGGCCGCGACCCCGAGCATGCCGGCCACCAGCCACACGAGCAGTCCGACATCGCGGTCGGGCAGGGCCTCGTCGATGACGGCACGCAGCAGGAACGGGGACGCCATCGCGACGACCGACGAGATGACGATGATGACCAGGACGGTGATCAGCGGCCACCGGTGATCGGTGAACAGGCCGGCGATGCGTCGCCAGGACACCGACCGGGCCTGCGCGCGTTCCTCGGCGCTGACCCGGCCGCCACCCCGTCCGCCTCGGCCGGAGGCTCCGGGCTCGTCCGGGAGGTCGGTCGGCACACCCGCGCCGACGGGCACGGGCCGACCGGACGGGCCGACGATCGGCGGGTCAATCGACGGGGAGCCGACCGGTGCGCTGCCCGGCAGGTCGGTGGAACGGGACGGGGACGAGCCGGGGCGGCTCGGGGAGTGGATGAACACCATGGGTCCTCCAGGAGGAAGGGGGCGGGCTCACCGGAACGGGAGCCTCGGCCCTGGAACGGGTGTGAGGGACGGGGCGGAGACAGGAGGGGATCGACGGCGGCGATGGTGCCGCTCTCGAGGACGGAACAGCGATCCGATCCGGGCCGACCCAACAACCTGAGGTTACCTCATCATGAGGCTGCAACACAACATGCGGCTAGGATGTTCCCGTGCTCCCCACTCCATCGTCCGCGCAGCCCGCGCCGGCGGCACCGCCCGCCGTGTCCGGGGCATCCGCACCGACGGCACCCACCCCTCCGGTCGCGCCGGCGGCTCCGGCCGCGCAGGACCCTGCCCGTACGGTCGCGCCGGGACACGATCACCGGCACGCAGGCGAGTCCCTGCCGGATGCGTTCTGGTCCGTCGCCCGTCGCCTGCGTGAGACCTTCCGGGAGACGACCGCACCCTGGGAGATCACCCCGGCCCAGGCCCGGGCACTGGTGGTGCTCCTGCGCCGGGGAAGCATCCGGCTCAGCGATCTGTCGGCCGATCTGCGCATCGCCCCGCGCTCGGCCACCGAGGTCGTCGACGCCCTGGCCGACCGCGGACTGGTGGCCCGCGGGCCCGACCCGACCGACCGCCGGGCCGTTCTCGTCACGGTGACCCCGGCCGGTCACGCCGCCGGGGCGGCCATCGGCGAGGCCCGGGCAGCGGAGGCCGACCGGTTCTTCGCCGCCCTGCCCGAGGCGGACCGGCTCGAACTCCACCGCCTGCTCCGGGCGTTGCTGCCCTGACCGGCCCGCCCACCGGACTCGGCGACGGGCGACCGCGCCGTGACCGGATGGATCTGATCCTGCTCCGCGACGGGGACCGGTGCTGCTGGTGCGCAACACCGTTCGGACGACTGACCCGGCCGACCACCGACCACCTGGTGCCGCGGGTCAAGGGCGGCCCCTCCTGGTTGGAGAACGAGGTCGCCGCCTGCCCCCGGTGCAACGGGCAGCGGGGCCACCGGTCGCCGACCGACTGGGCGACGCAGTGCGAACAACTGGGTCGCACCCCCGACCGGGACGCCCTGGCCCGCCAGCTGCACGCCCTGCTGGAGGCCATCGACCGGCGCGGCGGGCAACGCCGGGCCCGTCAGTACGCCCTGGCCCAACTCCGGCGGATCACCCGGGGCTGAGCACCGTCGACGCCGCACAGCGGGGTGCCAGGACGTTCCCATCCCGCTGGCAGCCCTTGCCCCGATGTCTCGCCCACGCTGTTCCGTCCGCTCCCATCGGCCGCGAGTCCACTGATGACAGACGCGGGGCACAGCGCCCCGCCCCGTCCCGGACGGAGTCCGTCATGGCCGAGTACGCCGTGGTTCTCGTGGTGGGTTTCCTGGTCGTGCTGTGCGGGTTCGCCGCTTTGCTGGCCCGCCCCCGGCGATCGGCTGCGGCGCACCGCGGCGACGACGACCGATCGTTCCTCCCGGCGACCGGAGCGGCCTCCTGACGACCGGAGCGACCGGAGGGGTCCGGCGTTCTCCGGCCCGTCCGCGCCGACGGGAGGGACCGGCGGTAGGTTGCCAGCCGTGACCCCCGCAGGCCCCCGATCGTGATGACCGACGCGGTCGCCGCCGCCTCCCCCATCGCCCCGCGCCGACCGCGCCGGGTCCTGGTCACCGGCGGCGCGAGCGGGATCGGTCGGGCCTGCGCCGAGGCCCTCGCCGCCCTCGGCGACCAGGTCACGGTGGCCGACCTCGACGCCGCGGCCGCCACCGACGTGGCCGAGCAGATCGGCGGCCGGGCATGGGTGGTCGATCTGGCCCACACCGCCGCCCTGGACGACCTCTCCTTGGACGTCGACGTGCTGGTCAACTGCGCCGGACTGCAGAGGGTGGCGCCGGTGCACGAGTTCTCCCCCGCCGACTTCCGGCTCCTGCACGCCGTCATGCTCGAAGCGCCGTTCCTGCTCATCCGCGCCTGCCTGCCCGGCATGTACGAGCGGGGATGGGGTCGCATCGTCAACCTGTCCTCCGTGCACGGACTCGTCGCCTCGGAGTTCAAGGTCGGATACGTGGCGGCCAAGCACGGTCTCGAGGGGCTGAGCAAGGCCGTCGCCCTGGAGGGCGGGCCGCACGGCGTCACCAGCAACTGCGTCAACCCCGGTTACGTCCGCACCCCGTTGGTCACCCGGCAGATCGCCGACCAGGCCCGCCTGCACGGGATCGACGAGGACCGGGTGATCACGGACGTCCTGTTGGCCGAGTCCGCGAACAAGCGCCTGGTGGAGCCGGGTGAGGTCGCGGGGCTGGTGGTGTTCCTGGTCGGCGAGCACAGCGGCATGATCAACGGGGCCTCCTACGCGATGGACGGCGGGTGGACGGCTCGATGACGGCGGGAGCGGGCGACATGCAGCAGGTGCGGCAGGTCCGGGAGATCGACGTACCGGTGCGGGGCGGGCCGCTCCGGGTCGGCATCTGGGAACCGACCGGAGCCCACCGGACCGACCCGGGCGGCGCGGACAGCGGGAGCGGTGTCACCACGGTGCTGGCCATCCACGGCATCACCTCCTCGCACCGGGCCTTCCTGGCGCTGGCTCGTGCCGTACCCGACATCCGGCTCGTGGCACCGGATCTCCGCGGGCGGGCCGGGTCGGCCGACCTGCCGGGGCCGTGGGGACTGGGCACCCACGCGGAGGACGTCGCCGTGGTGCTCGAGCGGTGCACCGCCGGGCCGGTCGTCGTCGTCGGACATTCCATGGGCGCGTTCGTCGCGGTCCTCCTGGCCCACGCCCGCCCCGATCTCGTGCGCTCCCTGGTGCTGGTCGACGGCGGGGTCCCCTTCCCACTGCCGGACGGTGTGGACGCGCAGCAGCAGATGCTGTCCACGTTGGGACCGGCGGCCGATCGGCTCTCGCAGACCTTCCCGGACCGGGAGAGCTACCGGGCCTTCTGGCGGGCCCATCCCGCGCTGGGCACGCACTTCTCCCCCGACATCAGCGATTTCGCCGACCACGACCTGGTCGGCGAACCACCCGAGATGCATCCGAGCACCCGGCGCGAGGCGATGCTGGCCGACGGCGTCGAGCTCTTCGGCGAGGGCCCGGTGGCCGCGGCGTGGCGCGCCGGACTGCCCCCGGTCCGGTTCCTGTGGGCACCCCGCGGCCTGACCGACCAACCGCCCGGGCTGTATCCGCGCGCGACGATCGACGCCGCCGCCGACCGGGCGGGGTTCACCGTGCGGGAGACCCCGGACAACCACTACACGGTGCTGATGACCGACGACGGGGCGGGCCGGGTCGCTGCCGCGGTCCGCGAGGCCCTGGCCGGGTGACCGCGACCTCGCGTCACGGACACGGGCACCGAGACCTCAGGCGCGCTGGGCCATGTCGGGCGTGCGGTCCGGCTGCGGCACGCACAGCCACAACGCACCGGGCCGCACCCGGACGTCGAGCACCCGGCCGGGCTCGATGACGTCGCCGTCCATCTCGCGGGGTTCGGACCGTTCGCTGGTGACCACGATGTGGCGCCCGCGGAGCACCTCCATGTTCGGCACCCGCTTCCGTCGGCGGAGCACGCCCCAGGCCAACGCCACCCAGTGGGCGAGGTTCCGCGGGGCGAGGATCGCCACCTCCAGCTGACCGTTGTCGGGTTCGGCGTCGGGCAGCAGGCGGACCCCGCCCTGCAGACGCCCGACGTTGCCCACGAGGACGGACCGCGCGGACCGGCGCATCGGGGCGTCGTCGTCGATGCGGATCTCCACCTGCATCGACCGGTCGCGCAGATGCTTCAGGGCGCTGACCACGTACGCGGGCGAGCCGATCACGGACTTGAGCTTGGTGGACGCGGAATCGAGAAGCTGTGCGTCGAAACCCATCCCGGCCATGACGGCGAAGACCTGACCGTCGACCTCCCCGACGTCCATCCGACGGCGGCCCCGCTCCACGGCCAGCCGGACGCCCTCGGCGGGGTCGTCGGGCAGGGACAGATTGGCGGCCAACAGGTTTCCGGTACCGGCGGGGAGAACGGCCAGGGCCGCATCGCTTCCCGCCAGGCCCTCGACGCACGAGCGGACGGTGCCGTCGCCTCCGCAGGCGAAGACGACGTCGTACCCGTCCGCGACGGCCTGACGCGCCTGGCCGGCGCCGGGATCGGACTCGGTGGTCTCCACCCAGTGCGCCGCGGGCCAGCCGGCGGCCGCCAGCTCGGCGTCGACCACCGCCCGTCGTTCGTCGATGTCGGTGACCCGCACCGGGTTGACGATGACGGTGCAGCGCAGCGGACCGGACTCCCGTCGCTGGCGATCGCCGGGACTGACGGTGTCGTGCTGGGTCATGGCTGCTCTCACGGGAGGAAGGGTGCGCGGATCGATCGGGCCGGTACCGACAGGTGGACACGAACCCGGTGGCGGATCGGGCAGGTGGGACGACGCCGACCCGGCATCGTGCCCCGGACAGACATCAGGCCCAGCAGGGCGAGCCTGCTGGGCCTGACTGACAGCTTTGCCATCGGCACGGGGCCGGTGGACAGCGATCATGTTCCGCCGAGGCGGAAGGGGATCACCAGATCAGATGACGGTGACGCCGGTGGCCTGGGGGCCCTTGGCGCCCTGGGTCACCTCGTACGAGACCTGCTGGTTCTCGTCGAGCGAGCGGTACCCGCCGGACTGGATCTCCGAGTAGTGGACGAAGACGTCGGGCCCACCCTGCGCGGGGGTGATGAAGCCGAAGCCCTTTTCAGCGTTGAACCACTTGACGGTTCCCTGGGCCATGTGTATCTCCTACTGGTCTTGCTGAACATCGTGAAGCGGACGCATCGCGACGGGCTAGTCGACGATGGAACGTCAAACACAAGGTCCTTCGGACCAAGCCAACTCTGGCGAATCGAGATCGTGCGGGGTATTCGCCCCGTCGTTCCTCGCGTCACGCAGAATCGCTAACCACGTACAGCATGCCACGGATGTCGGCGTGACACCAGAACCGGCCCCTCGAGGCTTGATTCACTCTCCGACCACCCGGCGGGGCCGACCGGCTCGGCCCCGCCCACGCCGGTGTCGTTCCGTCCGCCGCGTCCGGTCTCGGGCCGGTGTCGGCCCTGCTGGCTACGGTGCGCCCATGACCTCTGCCCCTCCCCCGGCCCCGCAGGACCCCGCCGCGATCCCGGCCGCGGCCGGGTCGGGATACGACCCGGCCTTCCTCGGGGTCCCCGTCCCGCTGCCTGCCGCCGCCGGCCGGCCGACCAGAGTGCTGCCGTCCACGCACTTCTCGGTGGTGATGGACCTGCAGCGACGGCTGGCCGCGGTCACCGCCGTCAACATCGACGGCGCCGCCCTGCGCGACTTGGACCGGGCCGGCATCGACTGGGAGCTCGATCCCCGTCTGCCGGCCGACCAGCAGGCCGGGCCGGAGCTGTACCGCGACAACGACCTGGACCGCGGCCACCTGGTCCGCCGCCGTGACCCGGTGTGGGGCGGGGCCGCCGAGGCGGCCCGGGCGAACGCCGAGACGTTCCGGTACACCAATGCCGCCCCGCAGGCCGCGGACTTCAACCAGGGCAAGGAACTGTGGCTGGGGCTGGAGGACCAGCTGCTGGGCACGGCCGAATCGGGTGGACGGCGGTTGTCGGTGTTCACCGGGCCGGTCCTGGCCCCGGCGGACCCGCTGTACCGGGGGATCCGCATCCCGCTGCGCTTCTTCAAGGTCGCGGTCGTGGCGGTCGACACGGTGGACGGGGCGGACACAGTGGACACGGCGGACACGGTGGCGCCGAGCCCGGGGGTGACGGTGGCCGGTCTCGCGTCGGCGGGCTATCTGCTGGACCAGAGCGAGCTGGTCGACCTGGCCGAACCCGGCAGCGTGCGCTCGCGAGCGGACGGCCCGCCGCTCGGGGCCTACCGCACCTTCCAGGTCCCGGTGGCCGACATCGCCGCCCTCACCGGTCTCGATTTCGGCGCGCTGTCCGAGGTCGACGTCCTGGCCCCGGTGGGCGCCGGGGTGCGGGAGGTGGACCCGAGCCGCTGGGTGCCACTGACCGGGCCGCAGGACGTGATCCTGCCCGGTTGAGCCCCCGGCGTCCGGCCGGATCAGCCGTCGGGGCGGGCGGCCCGGTCGAGCAGGGCGGTCAGGCGCAGCGGCATGGTCTCCACCAGGCTGACCGTGGTGTTCGTCCTGGTCACCCCGCGCACGCCGAGCATCCCGGTGGTGATGCGCAGCAGGTCGGCGGTGTCCCGGGCGACCACCTTGACCAGCAGATCGGCCTCGCCCGTCGTGGAGTGGATCTCCACCACCTCGGGGATGCCGCGCAGGCCGGCGACGGAGAACGAACCGTCGGACTGGCTCAGTGCGATGGAGACGAACGCGACCAGGGGGTAGCCGAGGGCGGCCGGATCGACCCGGAGACTGGACCCCCGCAACGCGCCGGTCTCGGTCATCCGCCGGAGGCGGGCGTGCACGGTGTTGCGCGCGATGCCCAACGACCGGGACAGCGACAACGCGGTGGCGTCCGGGTCGACCTCCAGCGCCAGCAGCAACCGGGCATCCAGGGCATCCAACCTCGTCACTTGAGCAGAATGACACGCACGAACCAATTTTGGTGCTCTTCTGCGCAGTCAGTTGCGGGGGTGTTGCGCAGCAGGCTCATCTCGCCGACGGTGGAGGGATGACCGCGACCCCGCCCCCGGCCTCGTCCGGCCCCATGATGACCTCCCCCGCCACCTCTCCCCCCGCCACCACCGCGGGGCTCACCGAGCCGGGCCTGCGCGCCCCCGTGCTGCGTGCGGCGGTGCGGGCGTTGCCCGCGTACGTCGCCGGACGTCGGGCAGCCACCCCGGGCACCGCCGCCCTGGCCGCCAACGAAAGCCACCACGCACCCCTGCCGTCGGTGCTCCGTGCGGTGCGCGACGCGGCGGGGGCACTGAACCGGTACCCGGACCCGGCCTGCGTGGACCTGCGCGAGGCGCTCGCCGGCCACCTGTCCGTCGGTGCCGACGAGATCGCGGTGGGCCCCGGGTCGGTCGGTGTCCTGCAGCAGATCCTGACCACGGTGTGCGACCACGGTGACGAGGTCGTCTTCGCGTGGCGGTCGTTCGAGGCGTACCCGATCCTCACCGGGATCGCCGGCGCGACGGGTGTCCGGGTGCCGCTGCGGGCCGACGAGTCGCACGACCTGGCGGCCATGGCCGCGGCCGTCACCGACCGCACACGCGTCATCGTGCTGTGCTCCCCGAACAATCCGACCGGTACCCCGATCCCGGCCGCGGACCTCGACGCGTTCCTGGCCCGGGTGCCCACCCGGGTGCTGGTGGTGCTGGACGAGGCGTACGTCGAGTTCGTCCCGCCGGCCGGCACCTCCGACGTGGCGGACGTCGCCGAGCCGGTGGATGCCCTGGCCGTCTACCGCGCGCACCGGAATGTCTGCGTGCTGCGGACGTTCTCCAAGGCGCACGGCCTGGCGGGCCTGCGGGTGGGCTACGCGGTGGCCCGACCGACCCTGGCCGCAGGGCTGCGCAGCACCGCGCTGCCGTTCGGGGTCAGCGCCCTGGCCCAACGGGCGGCGATCGCCTCGCTGGCCGCCGCCGACGAGATGGCCGTCCGGGTCGCCGATCTCGACCGTGAGCGCACCCGGGTGGTCGCCGTCCTGCGGGCCGCCGGGTGGGCCGTCCCGGAGACCCACGCCAACTTCGTCTTCCTGCGGCTGTCCGACCCGGACCGGCTCCGGGTCACCCGGGGTTTCGACGATGCGGAGATCCTGGTCCGCGGCTACCCCGGTGACGGGGTCCGGATCACCCTGGGCGCGCCGGCCGACAACGACCGGGTGGTCGCCGTCCTCACCCACCCGGCCGTGCTCCGGTCGCACCACCCCACCGACCCCGAACCCACCGCCGCCGCCGCACCGACCGGCACCGCACTCGCCGGGTCCGCCCGATGAGCGCGTCGACCGATCGCCCGGTCCGGCCCGTTCCCGCCCGCTCCCCCCTGCACCACTCCGTGCTGGACGACACGCTGGGCCTGCTGACCGGCACCGTGCTCGCCGCGCTCGGCCTGTTCCTGCTCACCGCCAGCCATGCCGTCACCGGGGGGACCGCCGGGGTGGCCCTGCTCGTCAGCTACGCCACGCCGCTGCCGTTCGGGGCGCTGTTCTTCCTGGTCAACCTGCCGTTCTTCGTGCTCGCCGTCCGGGCCAAGGGGTGGGCCTTCACGGTGCGCTCGGCGGTGTGCGTGGCGGCGGTGTCCGTGCTGTCGGCCCTGCTGCCGTCGGTCATCGGGCTGGAGCACCTGAACCC
This sequence comes from Nakamurella flavida, assembly GCF_030811475.1. Lineage (NCBI taxonomy): Bacteria > Bacillati > Actinomycetota > Actinomycetes > Nakamurellales > Nakamurellaceae > Nakamurella > Nakamurella flavida. The sequence goes on along the minus strand of NZ_JAUSQV010000001.1, from coordinate 479,225 downwards.
GGTGGTGGGCGTCCTGCTGGGCAACCTGCTGGTCGGGGTGGCGCTGCTCGTCCTGTTCCGGCACCACACCAGCCTGGGCGGCTTCGGCATCCTGGCCCTGGTCGTGCAGGAGCGGACGGGGTGGCGCGCCGGGTACGTGCAGATGGCACTGGACGTGGTGGTGGTGCTCACCGCCCTGGCCGTGGTCCCCCCGGGGAACGTGCTGATCTCCGCGGCCGGCGCGATCGTGCTCAACCTGGTCCTGGCCCTGAACCACCGGCCCGGTCGCTACCAGGATCGCTGACCCGACGCACCCTGCCGCACCGTGGGACGGGTCGGTTACCGTTCGCTCCGTCCGGTCGGCGGACGGGCCGGAGCACCGGCCGGGACGGACGGAGATCGGTGTGAGCGAACTGGATCCCGCGGTGCGCGCCCTGGCGCAGGCCCACGGCATCGCCACGGAGTTCTGGGACTGGCGGGGGCAGCACACCGAGGTCGCGCACGACACCGTCACCGCTGTGCTGGCCGCCCTGGACGTGCCGGCCGGATCGGAGCAGGAGGCGCAGGATTCGCTGGCCGCCCTCCACCGTGCGCACTGGACCCGCACCCTGCCCGCCTTCCTGGTCGGCCGGCAGGGGCACTCGGTGACCTGCTGGGTGCACGTCACCCACGGGGACGCGGTGGACATCCGGGTCGATCTCGAGGACGGCGGCCGCCGTGACGACCTGGTGCAGCTCGAGAACTGGACCCCACCGGAGCATGTGGACGGCCGGGACATCGGCGAGGCCAGCTTCGCCCTGCCCGCCGACCTGCCCCTGGGGTACCACACCGTGCGCGTGTGGTCGGGTGGACAGGAGGCCAGCACGACCGTCGTCATCACCCCCGCGTTCCTCGGCTTCCCCGCCCGTACCGGCGACCGGCGGACCTGGGGTGTGGCCACGCAGCTGTACAGCGTGCGGTCGGCCCAGTCCTGGGGTGTCGGCGACCTGACCGATCTCACCGACCTCGCCGTCTGGGCCGGCTCCGGCCACGGGGCGGGGTACGTGCTGGTTAACCCCCTGCACGCCGCGGAGCCGGTCGCCCCGATGGAACCCTCGCCCTACCTCCCGACCACCCGGCGCTTCGCCAACCCGCTGTACCTGCGGGTCGAGCGCATCCCGGAGTTCGCCGACCTCGCGTCCGGCGACCGCGACGCCGTCCTCGCCCTGCGCACCGACGTGCACACCCGGCTGGACGATCTCGACCGGATCGACCGGGACACCGCATGGACGGCCAAGTCGGCGGCGCTGCGCATCGTGCACGCCGCCGGCCGGACCCCCGGCCGGGACATCGCCTACGCGGCCTTCCAGCACCGGGAGGGCCCGGGGCTGCAGAGCTTCGCCCTGTGGTGCGCGCTGGCCACGGTGCACGGGCCGGACTGGGCGCACTGGCCCGCCGGGCTCCGGCACCCGGGCTCCCCGGAGGTGGCGGCGTTCGCCGGCGAGCACGCCGACGAGGTGGACTTCCAGCGGTGGCTGCAGTGGTGCCTGGACGAACAGCTCGGCGCCGCGCAGGCCGCCGCGGTCGACGCGGGGATGACGCTGGGCATCGTGCACGACCTGGCCGTCGGGGTGCACCCACGCGGTGCCGACGCCTGGAGCCTGCAGGACAGCTACGCCGCCGGGGTCAGCGTCGGCGCCCCGCCGGACGCCTTCAACCAGGCCGGGCAGGACTGGGCACAACCGCCGTGGCGGCCGGACCGGCTGGCCGAGCTCGGGTACGCGCCGTTCCGGGAACTGGTCGCCACCGTGCTGCGCCACGCCGGCGGGGTCCGCGTCGACCACATCATCGGGTTGTTCCGGCTGTGGTGGATCCCGGCCGGGCACGAGCCCACCCAGGGCACCTACGTCCGGTACGACCACGAGGCGATGATCGGCATCCTGGCCCTGGAGGCCCATCGGGCGGGCGCCCTGGTGGTCGGCGAGGACCTGGGCACGGTCGAGCCGTGGGTCCGTGACTTCCTCCGCGAACGCGGCATTCTCGGCACGTCCATCCTGTGGTTCGAGTTCGAGTACGGCGCCGGACCGGACGGCGGCGACCGGCCGCTGCGTCCCGAGTGGTGGCGGGAGTACTGCCTGGCCTCGGTGACCACCCACGACCTGCCGCCCACCGCCGGGTACCTGGCCGGGGAGCACGTCCGGCTGCGGCACCGGCTCGGCCTGCTCACCCGCACGCTGGAGGACGAACTGGCCGCGGACGGCGCCGAGCGGGAGGCGTGGTTGCAGACCCTGCGCGAGCGCGGCGCCGTCCCCGCCGACGGCGAGGTGAGCGTCGAGGACCTGGTGATCGGTCTGCACCGCTACCTGACCTGGACGCCGTCCCGTCTGCTCTGCGTCTCGCTGACCGACGCGGTGGGCGACCCCCGGACGCAGAACCAGCCGGGGACGATCGACGAGTACCCGAACTGGCGGGTGCCGTTGTCCGGCCCGGACGGCACACCGATCGGCCTCGAGGACGTGCTGACGAGCCGCCGGGCTGCCCGGCTCTTCGACACCGTGCGCGGGTGACCCCGGATCACCCGACAGGATCGGCCGACGCCCGGTCGGGGCGCTCGGCGTGCACCCGCCCGGGGAGCAGCAGCGCAGCGGCCGCCCCGAGCAGGCAGATGCCCGCGGTGATCCAGAAGATCTCCCGGTACTCGGTGAGCAGTGCGGCGGACAACGCGTCCTGGTAGGCGGCCAGTTCGCGGGTGAACTCGTCCTCGGTGATGCCGATCGGCAGCGGGGTGTCCAGATCCGCGGTCAGCTCGCGGAACCGGTGCAGCCCCCATGCGGTCAACGCCGCCACCCCGACGAGCATCCCGGTCATCCGGGCGACCACGACGGCGGCCGAGGCGATGCCGTGCCGGCCGGCGGGCACCACCTGCAACACCGCATTGGCCACCGGGGCGATCACCAGACCCAGCCCGAGTCCGGCCAGGGCCAGATCGACCGGCACGGCGGGGATCCCGAGATGCCGGGCGGACAGCGCGTCGACCGGCCAACCGGCGATCAGCAGATAGGCCCCGGCGGCCAGGATCAGCCCGGCAACGGTGACGCCCCGGTTGCCGAACCGCGCGGACCACGACCCGCCGGCCAGGGCGCCGACGGGCAGCGCGACCAGGAACGGCAGCAGCATGCGCGCCGCCGCCCCCGACTCCGTGCCCAGGAGCGTGTGGGCGACGAGCTCGACGTCCACCAGGGTGACCATCAACGCCGCGCCGGCGGCGAGGCTGACGCCCAGGCACGCCAGGAACGGCCGCATCGCCACCCCGGCCGGGTCGAGCAGCATCACCGTGGACCGGCGCTCCCACCACACGAAGACGAGCCCGGCGACCACGGCCGCGGCCAGCACCGGCAGCCCCCAGCGCGGCAGCACGGCGTTCTCCGGGTCCGGGTTGTACAGCCCCACGACGACCAGGCCGAGCGCCAGGGCCAGCAACGCGCCGCCGACCACGTCCACCCGGGCGGTGGCCGCCCCGGGCGGTCGCCCGCCGGCCACCGTCCGCTGCACGACCACCATCGCCACCGCGGTGAGGGGCAGGTTGACCCAGAACACCCAGCGCCAGCTCTCCGCCTCCAGACCGCGGGTGACCGACCAGGCCTGGGCCAGGGCGGCCACGCCGACGCCGTAGAGCGTGCCCAGCACACTGCCCAACTCCTGCGCGCCGCCCACCGCCCCGAGCACCCGGGACCGGCCGCGGTCCCAGAGATCGGCGACCAGGGCGAGGGTCACCGGGAGCAGGGCCCCGCCGGCCGCACCCTGCACCACCCGGCCGGCGACCAGGACCGGGACGTCACCGGCCAGTGCGGTGACCACCGAGCCGGCCGCGAACGCCAGCAGGCACGCCTGCAGGACGGCGCGGCGGCCGAAGCGGTCCGACAGCTGCCCCAGCAGCGGCATGCCGGCCACGTACCCGAGCAGATATCCGGTGATCACCGGGGTGGCCTGCTCCAGCCGGTTGGCCGGGATGCCGAGATCGCGGACCATGTCCACCAGCAGCCCGACGACCACGTAGGCGTCCAGCGCGCCGACCAGCACGGCCAACCCGGCCGCGCCGACGGCCCACCGTCGGTTCACGACGGCGGGGTGATCGAGACGGCCTGGTCGAAGTCGGCGAAGGTCAGGCCGACCGAGGCGGCCTGGCCGTCCGCGCCGTCCAGGTCGAAGCGCAGATCGGTGACCCGGGAGGTGGCCGCGTCGACCGTGACGGTGGCGGCCACGTCGGAGGTGATCCCGGGGGCCAGACCCACGGCCACGGCCTGCGGTACTCCCCCGGTCAGCTGGTAGCCGCCGTCGGACCGGCCGGCCACGGTCGGGTCGGACATCGACTCGACGACCTTCACCACCCCCCGGTCCGGGTCCAGGATGGCGGTCGGGTCGTACACGGCGTCGGCGAAGGCGCCGGCCAGCTTGGTGTATCCGCCGGTCGGGCCCTTCAGGTAGAGATCGCCCGCGGTGACCACGAACTCGACCTCGAGGAGCTGCCCGAACTGCAACGCGGTGGCGGTGCCCTGGGCGTCGCCCTCCGCGGTGAGCACCCCGTCGGCCTTGGTGATGGTGAGTTCCGGCAACTGCCCGGTCACCGCGATGGCGAACGAGGCACTGGTGACCGCGCGCATCGCCGTCGCGGACCGCGCCACCAGGTCCGGGCCGCCGGGCAGGTCGACCACGGGCGGGTCGGCCGAACACCCGGCCAGCAGCAGCACCCCGGCCACGGCGGTGACCAGGGTCCGCCGGCGCCACCGGCCGCGGGCCTGGACCCGCGCTGCGGTGGCAGGGCGGGCGCCGATGTCGTGCGCGGCTCCGTCGTCCTCGTCGGTGACGTCGTCCGCGGTGGCGACGAGCGCCGGGTCGACCGGCGCCGTCGTGCCCGGCGCCGTCGCGGTCGGTGTGCTCACGGATCGCCCCATCGTCGACGGGCGGGCCCCCCGCACGTCCCCACCCGACGCAGCGGCGCCGACGTCGCGATCCTCCCCCGCCCGGCGTCCCCCATCAACACCGACCCGCCCGCCCGGGCCGGTTCCACCTGTTCGGGGCGGTCGGGGCGCCCGACGGCACGTCGGCCCACCCCCCGTACGCGGTATAGGTTCGGTGCCTGGTCCGGGCGGCAGAGTCCGGGCCCTCACGGTCTCTGGAGGCCCCGGGTGCGCGTCGCCGTCGTCAGCACCTTCCCGCCGCGCCCCTGCGGCATCGGCACGTTCTCCCAGGATCTGCGCGCCGCCCTGCGGGAGAGCTCGCCGACCATCGACGTCGACATCATCTCGATCGTCCGGGAGCAGACCGAGCAGACCGACCCCGACGTCCTCCCGCTCATCCGGCAGGACGTCCGCAGCGACTACCCGGCCGTCGCCCAGATCGTGGATTCCCGCGGGACCGACGTCGTCCTCGTCGAGCACGAGTACGGCATCTTCGGCGGTCCGGACGGGGCCTACCTGCTGTCCCTGGTCCAGGAGCTCAGCCAGCCCCTGGTGCTGACCCTGCACACCGTGCTGTCCCGCCCGTCGGTGTCGCAGGCCGAGACGCTGCGCGCGTTGTGCCGCCACGCCACCCTGGTCACCGTGTTCACCGAGACCGCCCGGCGGATGGTCGTGAGCCAGCGGCTGGTCGCCCCGGAACGCATCCGGGTCGTCCCGCACGGTGCCCCGACCATCCTGCTGCCGCACTCGCCGAGCAAGGACGTCCGGGTGGCCGTGGGCGGCCCGGCGGCCGCCGACACCTCCCGGCCGGCCATCGAACGCCTCGAGGGCCGCACCGTGCTCAGCACGTTCGGCCTGATCTCCGAGGGCAAGGCGCTGGAGGTGGCCATCAGGGCGCTGCCCGCCGTGGTGGCCGCCCACCCCGAGGTGCTGTACCTGATCGCCGGCCAGACCCACCCCGAGGTGGTCAAGCGCGAGGGCGAGAAGTACCGGCTCGGCCTGGAGCGGCTGGTCCGCGACCTGGGGTTGACCGATCACGTGCACTTCCTGGACCGCTTCCTCACCGACGAGGAGCTGGCCGCCCTGCTGGCCTCGACCGACATCTACCTGACGCCGTACCGCTCACGCGAGCAGATCGTCTCCGGCGCCCTGACCTTCGCGGTCGCTGCCGGTTGCCCGGTGGTGTCCACGCCGTACTACTACGCCGAGGACCTGCTCGCCTCGGGTGCCGGCGTGCTCGTGCCGTTCGACGACTCCCCTGCGCTGGGCCGCGCGGTCATCGACTTCCTCGACGACCCGCAGCGGCTGGCCGCGGCGCGGACCGAGGCCCGCCGGGTGGGCGCCAAGCTGGCCTGGCCGGCCGTCGGCGGACAGATCATGACCGTGCTGCGCGAGGCGCGGGAGCTCGGCCCCGCCGGGCGCCGCAAGCCCGTCGCCCCGGCCTCCGGGCCGCGCCTGCGCCCGGACCACCTGCTGAGCCTGAGCGACGACGTCGGGATCATCCAGCACGCCCGGGGTGTCGTCCCGCTGCGCTCCAGTGGCTACTGCGTGGACGACGTGGCCCGTCAGGTCATCGTGGCCATCGGGATGGAACGGTCCGGTGACTCCGGGGTGTACGACCGCATGCTCGCCCGCGGCCTGGCGTTCCTGCTGCACGCCTTCGACCCGGACACCGGCCTGATGCGAAACTTCATGGGCTACGACCGGCAGTGGCTCGACGAGCCGCACGACGGTGACCACCTGGGTCGCACGGCCTGGGCCCTGGGGGCCGTGGTGGCCGCCCACCCGCCCCGGTCGGTCCGGCGCCCCGCTCTGGATCTGTTGCGGGCCATGGCCGATCGGTTGCGCACGGTCGACAGCCTGCGGGCCGCCGCGCTCACGGTGGTCGGTCTCACCCGGCCGGAACTCGACGCCCTGCCCGGTGATCTCGTCGATCTGCTGCGCGCGCTGTCCACCCGTCTGCTCAGTGCCTACCGGGACTGGAACCGTGAGGGCTGGCACTGGTTCGAACCCACGCTGACCTACGACAACGCGCGGTTGCCGCAGGCCCTGATCGCCGCCGGCGAGCGCCTGGGCGACAGCGGCATGGTCGACGCCGGACTCGAGGCGCTGCAGTGGTACGCCGACGAGTGCGGGTTGGCCGGCGAGCACGTGCGGCTGGTCGGCAACCGGTGGCGCAGCGCCCAGGACGATCACGACGACCCCGACCTGCCGGTGGGCGACTCCCCGCCCAGCGAGGGTGACGAGCAGCCACTCGATGCCTCCGCGCTGGCCGAGGCGTTCGCCGACGCACGGCGGGTGACCGGGGACGAGGCCCACGGGGTGTTGGCGGTGCGCTCGCTGGAGTGGTTCTACGGCCGGAACCGGCTCGGCGTGCCGGTGTACGACTTCGCCACCGGTGGGTGCCACGACGGCCTGGGTGACGAGGCACTGAACGACAACGAGGGCGCGGAGTCGACACTGGCCTTCCTGCAGGCCCTGCTCGAGCTGGAGAACGCCGGTCTGCAGTCCTCGCTCCCGCCGTCGTCCTCCAGTTCCCGCTGACCACCCGATCGCCCCGCCGCCTCGCGACCGACAAGATCGCCAACCGGAGGGGCGGGTCCATCGCACAGCGGTGGAGCGGCTACCTTGAGTGATATGAACCGCCCTGTGAGCGCACTGAGTGACGACCTCTTCCGGCGGGCGGTGGGCAACCCGCTGTTGGCCCCCAACCGCTGGCCGTACCGCATCAACGCGGTCATGAACGCCGGGGCCACCACCGTCGGGGACGAGACCGTCCTGCTGTGCCGCGTCGAGGACCGCCGTGGGATCAGCCACCTGACGGTCGCCCGGTCGAAGGACGGCGTCTCCAACTGGGTCGTGGACGAGACCCCACTGCTCGCTCCGCAACCGGATGTGCCCGGCGAGTCCTGGGGTCTGGAGGACGCCCGGATCACCCGGATCGACGAACTCGACCTCTGGACGATCACCTACACCTCGTTCGGCCCCGGCGGGCCGGCCGTGTCGCTGGCCACCACCCGCGACTTCCGCACCGTCGAGCGCCTGGGCGTCATCCGGCCCCCCGAGGACAAGAACGCGGCGCTGCTGTCGCGCCGGGTGGGTGGGCAGTTCATCCTGTTCCACCGGCCGATGACCGTGTCCGGCGGACGGGCCGACATCTGGCTCAGCCGGTCACCGGATCTGCAGCAGTGGGGCGAGCCGGAACCGGTGATGAGCGCCCGCACCGGCGGGTCCTGGGACTCGGCCCGCATCGGCATCGGGCCGCCGCCGCTGGAGACCCCCGACGGCTGGCTGCTGGTCTACCACGGGGTGCGGCAGACCGTGGCCGGGGCGTTGTACCGGGCCGGTCTGGCCCTGCTCGACCTGGACGACCCGAGCAAGGTCATCGCCCGCTGCGAGGAGTGGGTGATGAGCCCGCGCGAGCAGTACGAACTGGTCGGCGACGTGCCCGGGGTCGTCTTCCCCTGCGGCCTGGTCTGGGACGAACCCACCGACGAGATCCGCCTCTACTACGGGGCTGCCGACACCTGCATCGGGCTGGCGACCTCCACGCTCACCGAGGTGCTCACGCACCTGCGCGAAGGCCACTGACCCGGCACCTGCCCGGCACGCACAGCGGTCCCGTTCCCGGTCGGGAACGGGACCGCTGTCGTGGTGGAGCCGGGTGCGACCGGGCGATCGGCGCGGCCGGCTCAGAACTTGCCGAGACCCGGGGCCGGGGTGCTCGTGAGGATCTCCTCGTAGCGGGCGCGCTGGATCCCGTTGACCAGCTTGCGGGACTCCTCCCGGTCACGCACCACCTTGGAGACGACGACCACGGCGAACATGGAGCACAGGAACCCCATGGCCAGGGTGTAGCGCTGCTGCACGGTGATGTCGAGCAGCAGCACGTTGACCGCGTTCCAGACGGCGACCGCACCGAGGAAGACCACGGCGGTGCCGAAGAAGGCGGAGGTGTGCTCCTCGACGAGCTTGGGATCGGACATGAGGGGTTCCTTTCGGGTCGTTCCAGGGACGCAGGCCCGACGGGACTGCGTGGACGGTGCGGGACGGGCGAGCAGGTGCCGCACAGATCGGGCCGCGGCACCGGCGGGGTGCAGGATGCTGCTGTGAGGTGGCGGAGTCGATGTCCCACAGGGATTTTCGGCAGTCACGACCCCCAACGGTCGGCCGGCGGCCGATCGATCAGTCCGGCGGGGACGCCGGCGTGCGACGGGCGCGGCGGACGGGTTTGGCCGCCCGGCGGTGCTTGGTGCTGACCACCGCCTTGGCCAGGCTGTGGCGACGGCCGTCCATCTGGTGCACCTTGAGCACCTGCTCCAGCTTGGTGTGCCGGATCCGGCTGGCCTGCTTGCTGATGCCCTGGGCGTGCCCGATGGTGTCGTAGCTGGCCTGGGGCAGGGTGGTGCGGAGCGCGTGCACCGACTGGGCTTCCATGATGTCGAGGACCAGCCGGGCCCGGGAGAGCAGCTTGATGCGGCGGAGCTCCGCCTCCATCTCGTCCTCCGGGGGATGCGGCATGGTGACCGCCTCCGCCAGCAGGGACTCGATGTAGTCGTACATCTCGGCCAGCTCCATGCAGGAAGCATGCCCGCCGACAACCTGTGTTGTCAACGACAATCCTGATTGTCGTGGACAACTTTTCTTGTCGTCGCGCGTCGGAGCCCGTTCGGGCCCACTGAACGGCGCGGTCGGGTATCGCGTATGCAGGAGGGACGACATCCCTCGACGTGGAGCCGCATGCGTGTGCGATGGGTCCGAGTCCTCACCCCCGTCCTGCTCGCCCTCACCGTGGGGGTGGTGTCGGCCCCTGTCGCGACCGCCCATCCCGGCGGCGGTCCGGGCCGGCCGACCTCCATCGACCTGCCCGCCGGTTTCCAGCCCGAGGGCATCTCCAGTACCGGTTCCACCTTCTTCGTCGGCTCGCGGACCGACGGAGCCATCTACCGGGGCAGCCTGCGTACGGGTGAGGGTGCCGTCCTCGTACCGGGCACCACCGGCGGATTCGCGGCCGGGACCGAGGTCGACTCCCGTCAGCGCCTGTGGGTCGCCGGCGGGTCCACCGGACTGGGCACGGTCTACGACACCCGGACCGGCGCGGAACTCGCCCGGTACACCTTCGACGGCAGCGGCGCGGCGTTCATCAACGACGTGGTGGTCACCGAGCGGGCCGCCTACTTCACCGACTCACGGTTCCCGGTGGTCTACGTCGTCGCGCTGACCGGCCGTAGCCTGCCGGACTCGTTCTCCGCCCTGCCGCTGACCGGCGCCGTGCAGGTGGTGCCCGGTGCGACCAACCTGAACGGCATCGAGACCACGCCGGACGGGAAGGGTCTGCTCGTCGTGCAGTCCAACGCCGGGCTGCTGTTCCGGCTCGATCCCCGGACCGGGGTGACCACCCCGGTCGACCTGGGCGGGGTCGACGTGCTCAACGGGGACGGCCTGTTGCGGCAGGGCCGCACCCTGTACGTCGTGCAGAACCGGCTGAACCGCATCGCGGAGTTCCGGCTGTCCCGCACGGGCGACCGCGGTGAGCTCGTGCGGACCATCACCAGCCCGCAGTTCGACGTGCCGACCACGGTCACCCGGTCCGGTGGGTCGCTGTGGGCCGTCAACGCGCGCTTCGGGGTGGAGTCGCCGCTCACCGCCGGCTACACGGTGGTGCCGGTCCCCCGCTGACCGAGTGCCGGACGGCGATGCGGACATCCCCTCCCGACAGTCCGAGGCCGTCGGCCGCCGGGCGGGTGTCGCGGCGGGTCCGCAGCTGGGCCCGAGGGTCCCGGTACGAGGACGGGCGCCCCATCTCCGCGAGGAGGTGGGACGCCCGTCAGGTGTCGCAGGGTGGATCAGCCGAGGCGGATGACCTGGCCCGGGTAGATCAGGTCGGCGTTGCTGATGATGTCCTGGTTGGCCGCGAACACGGCCTCCCAACCACCGGAGACGCCCTGGGCGGTGGCGATCTTCGACAGCGTGTCGCCGGAGACGACGGTGTAGGTGCCGTCGGCCGCGCTGGCCGCGACGACCGGCGCCTCAGCGGACTCGCTGTGCCGGCTCGAGCGGGACTCGCCCTCGGACACGGTGGCCCGGGTGGACTCGACGGACTCCGTGCGCTCGCTGGAGCGCGAGCGGGAGGCGGCGGGCGCCTGCTCGGTCTCCGCAGCCTGCGAACGGCTGGAGGACCCACTGTCGGCGGCCACGCTGCGCTGCGTCGGACCCTCCTGGCCACCGGCGTAGGCACAGGCCCACGCGCCCCAGCCCTGGCCGGCCAGGGTCTTCTCGGCGATGGCGATCTGCTGGGCCTTGGTGGCCAGATCGGCGCGGGAGGCGTACTCCTGGCCGCCGAAGGCGTTCCAGGTGGACTGCGAGAACTGCAGGCCGCCGTAGTAGCCGTTGCCGGTGTTGATCGACCAGTTGCCACTGCTCTCGCACTGCGCGACCGCGTCCCAGGTGGAGTCGGGCGCCGCCGAGGCGGTGCCGGACAGGCCGAGGGCGGCGGCACCGGCGATGACACCGACGGTCGCGCCCTTGACGGCGATGGAGCGGGTCTTGGAGGCCTTGCGGTGGCGTCCGATGTAGTTCGACATGTTGATCCCCTGGCTGCGCCTGCGAGGTGAGCTGTCGGATTCGGGCGCTGGTCGTCGTGTCAGGACGTCCAGGGGGTCATCGCCCGGCCGGATCTCTCCGGCTTCACCCCGAGGGGATCGTGGTGCGATCCCCGTACTTCGGTGGGTTCCCCGCCGCTGTCCGAGCTTTCTTCCGATCGGGAGGTCCCGAGACCCGGGTGGACAGCGTTCGGCGCTGGGTCTCGAGGTGGTGTGGGTGGCCGTGGGCTTCCCCTCGACCGAAGGCGACCATACGGACCGAACCTGAACGTGCAAGGACTTCCCGGCGTATCTCGAACCGGTCACGATCCAGTGTCCGAACGGTCTCTTCCATCGTTTTCCCAGATCGTTGCCGGTGGCCTGCCGGATTGCCCCGATCGACGCTGGGCCTTTCGGGGTGGCAATTTTCACTCGATCGGGGGTACTCCGCCCAGTCGTCCGGGGCGGAAACGGGTCCCGTCACCCCTGGTGACCGCCGTCACGTGACGAAGAGTGACACCAGATCGAACCGGTCGGTGCGCCCGGTCCTGGAGACCGGGCGACCGACCGGACGCGCCGTGCACGGATCAGGCCTGGGCCCGCCCGCGGCCCTGCAGGTAGCGGCGCACCAGGGTGACCGTCGAGTCGTCCTGGCCCTGCGTGCTCTGCTCGCCGGTCAGCATCGGGGCCAGCTCCTTGGCCATGGCCTTGCCCAGCTCGACCCCCCACTGGTCGAAGCTGTTGATGCCCCAGATCACGCCCTGGACGAAGGTGATGTGCTCGTAGAGGGCGACCAACTGGCCCAGCACCGACGGGGTGAGGCGCTGCGCCATGATCGACGTGGACGGCCGGTTGCCCGGCATCACCTTGTGCGGCACCACGTCCGCGGCCACGCCCTCCGCCGCGATCTCCTCGGCGGTCTTGCCGAAGGCAAGCGCCGCGCTCTGCGCGAAGTAGTTCGACATGAACAGGTCGTGGACGTCGGTCCCGCCGGCGACCTGCCCACCGTCGGCGTCGGAGAGGGCGTGGTTGGGCTCCACGAAGCCGATGAAGTCGGCCGGGATCAGCCGGGTCCCCTGGTGGATCAACTGGTAGAACGCGTGCTGGCCGTTGGTACCCGGCTCGCCCCAGAAGATCTCGCCGGTGTCGCACTGCACGGCGGTGCCGTCCAGTCGCACCGACTTGCCGTTGCTCTCCATGGTCAGCTGCTGCAGGTAGGCCGGGAACCGCAGCAGGTACTGCGAGTACGGCAGGACGGCGTGGGTCTGCGAGCCGAAGAAGTCCACGTACCAGACGTTCAACAGGCCGAGCAGGACGGGCACGTTCTGCTCGAACGGCGTCGTGCGGAAGTGTTCGTCCATCGCGTGGAAGCCGGCCAGCATCTCGGCGAACTGGTCCTGGCCGATGGCGATCATGAGCGACAGCCCGACGGCGGAGTCGAACGAGTACCGCCCACCCACCCAGTCCCAGAACCCGTACATGTTGGCGGTGTCGATGCCGAACTCGCCGACCAGCTTCTCGTTGGTGGACACCGCGACGAAGTGCTGCGCGACGGCGTCCTGCGCCTGCTCCGCGGTCAGCCCCGCCGCGGACGCGAGACCGTCGGTCAGCCAGGTGCGGGCCAGCCGGGCGTTGGTCAGCGTCTCCAGGGTGGTGAAGGTCTTAGAGGCCACGATGAACAGCGTGGTCTCGGGGTCCAGATCGAGGGTCTTCTCGTAGACGTCCGTGGGGTCGATGTTGGAGACGAAACGGCAATCCAGGGACCGCTGCGCGTAGCTCTTCAGCGCCTCGTGGGCCATCACCGGGCCCAGATCGGACCCGCCGATGCCGATGTTCACCACCGCCGCGATGGGCTTGCCGGTGGCACCGGTCCACTCCCCGGAGCGGACCCGTCCGGCGAACTCGCCCATCCGGTCGAGCACCTCGTGCACCTCCGCGACGACGTCCTGCCCGTCGACCGTCAGCTCGGCGTGACGCGGCAGACGCAGCGCGGTGTGCAGCACCGCGCGGTCCTCGGTGGAGTTGATGTGCTCCCCGGCGAACATCGCGTCGATCCGCTCCCGCAGACCGCTCGCCGCGGTGAGATCCCGCAGCAGACCGAGGGTCTCGCGGGTGACCCGGTGCTTGGAGTAGTCGACGTAGAGGTCACCGGCGTGGGCGGCGAGCTCACTGCCCCGGTCCGGGTCGTCGGCGAAGATCTGCCGCAGGTGCAGGTTCTCGACGGTGGGCAGGTGATCGCGCAGCGCCTGCCAGGCCGGTGACTGCTGGGTCGACCCGGTGGAGGGATCGGATGCGGTCGGGCTCATGGGGGCCTCCGGGAGGTCAGGGCACCATCGGGTGTCGGGACGTGGGGTACAGGGCCCGTCGGATGACCGGAGTCGACCGGCGGGTGTGCGCCAGTCTCGTCGTCGCCGCGTGGGCGGCTGCACCCGGGGTCGGCGCCGTCCTCCCCCCGCCGTGCTCGGTCGGGGCCGCCGGCCGGTCTCCCCGGTGCGGCCGGGCGGGCCGCCCGGCAGGATGGTCGGGATGTCGTCCTCCCCGCGTGTCCTGTGCATCGTGCTCGCCGGCGGACAGGGGTCCCGACTGGGACCGCTCACGGTCGGCCGGGCCAAGCCCTCGCTGCCGGTCGGCGGGCACTACCGCCTCATCGACATCGCCCTGTCGAACGCGGCGCACAGCGGGCTGGGGCACGTCTGGGTGCTGCAGCAGTACGAACCGCACCTGCTCGACGAACACCTGGCCGGCGGCCGACCCTGGGACCTGGACCGCACCCGCGGCGGCTTCCGCACCCTGCCGCCCTACCAGGGCCAGGACCAGGACGGCTTCGCCCAGGGCAACGCCTCCGCCCTGCTGCAGAACTGGCCCGTCATCGAGGCGCTGGACCCGGACGTCCTCGTCGTCTGCAGCGCGGACCACCTGTTCCGGCTCGACCACCGGCCGGTGATCACCGAACACCTGGAGAGCGGGAACGAGGCCACCATCGTGACCACCACGGTCCCCCGGGCCGCCGACGCGGCGCGGGCGCTGGTGGTGCGGAGCGACGGCGGCCGGGTCACCGCCGTGGACAACAAGCCCGACGAGCCGGCCGGCCGCGAGGTGGGGACCGAGGTGTTCCTGTACTCCCCGGCCGCACTGGCCGAGCACCTCTCGGCGCTGACCGCCGCGGGCGGCGAGCTGGGTGACTACGGCGACCGGCTGATCCCGTCGATGGTGGACGGGGGCCGGGTCGGCGCCGTGCGGCACCAGGGGTACTGGCGCGACCTCGGCACCCCGGAGTCCTACCTGGACGGACAGCTGGATCTGCTCCGCGACCGGCCGGCGCTACGGCTGGACGACGAGGACTGGCCGATGCTCACCTCCATGCCGATCCGCAGCCCGGCCCGGGTGCGGTCGGGCGCGGAGCTCGAGCGGGCCTGGCTGTCCCCCGGGGCGGACGTGGCCGGCTCGGTGGTGAACTCGATCCTCGGGCCCGGCGTGCGCGTCGAGGCGGGCGCGCACGTCCAGGACAGCGTGCTCATGCACGACGTGGTGATCCGGGCCGGGGCACGGGTGGAACGGTCGGTGGTGGCGGAGAACGCATCCGTCGGGCGGGACGCCCGGGTGGGCTCGAACACCGCCGACGAGCCGGTGCCGGTGCTGATCGGCGCCCGCCGACGGGTGGCCGCGGGCGCCGTCCTGGAACCCGGGGCGACCCTGGATCCCACCTCGCCCCGGTCGGCTCTGCACGCGGCCCGCTGACCCCGCCGAGGCCGGGCCCCGGCCGGGTCCGGTCGCGTGGGCCGAGCGGCGCGGACCGACCCAGCCGGTACCGTCGACACGCCGCGGCACCAGCGCGGTCGTCCCCCCGCCCGGCGGGTGGGGCCCCTCCTGCACCGGAACGGACCCGTCACGTGACCACCCTGTCCCCGCCCACCCGGGAACCCGGACGGGCCTTCGTGCTCACCCTGTCCTGCGCCGACCGGCGCGGCATCGTGTGGACGGTGGCCGGGTTCCTCGCCGACCAGGGCTGCACCATCCTCGACAGCCAGCAGTTCGGCGACGCCTCCACCGGACAGTTCTTCATGCGGGTCCATCTGCGCAGCGAGGTCGGCGCCATCGAGGTGGACGACCTGCGCGCCCGCTTCGACCCGGTGGCGACCGAGTTCGCGATGACCTACCAGCTGGCCGACACCGCACGGCCCGCCCGCCTGGTCGTCATGGTGTCCCAGCAGGGGCACTGCCTGAACGACCTGCTGTTCCGCTCCCGCTCGGGGGCGCTGCCCGCCGAGATCGTCGCCGTGGTGTCCAACCATCGCGATTTCGAGGACCTGGTGACCTGGCACGGCCTGCCGTTCCACCACATCCCGGTCACCGCGGACACCAAGCAGGCCGCCGAGGACGACCTGCGCGCCGTGGTGGCCCGGTACGAGGCGGACACCATCGTGCTGGCCCGGTACATGCAGGTGCTCTCCGACCGGTTGTGCGGTGACTTCCCCGGCCGGATCATCAACATCCACCACAGCCTGCTGCCCAGCTTCAAGGGCGCACGGCCCTACGCCCAGGCGTACGCGCGGGGGGTCAAGGTCATCGGGGCGACCGCGCACTACGTCACGGCGGCGCTGGACGAGGGTCCGATCATCGAGCAGGACTTCGTCCGGGTCGACCACGCGCACGGCCCGGCCGAGCTCACCGCCCGCGGCCGTGATCTGGAGGCGATGGCCCTGGCCCGGGCCGTCACCTGGCACGCCGAACGCCGGGTGCTGCTGTACGCGGGGCGCACCATCGTCTTCGCCTGACCCTCTCCGGGGTGGTGGACCCCGGTAGCCGATGCTGTCCGCCGCCGGGCACCATGGACGGCATGAGCATCGTCAAGATCAACGCCATCACCGTCCAGGCCGACAGCGGCGACGAGCTGGCCCGCCGGTTCGCGGCGCGGGCCGGTGCCGTCGACGGGCAGGACGGCTTCGAGGGGTTCGAGCTCCTGCAGCCCACGGACGACCGGCACACCTGGCTGGTCGTCACGCGCTGGCGGGACGAGGAGGCCTTCCAGGCGTGGGTGTCGTCCTCGTCCTTCGCGCACGGGCACCGCTCGGCGGCCGAGCGCGCCGGCCAGGCGCCCCCCGCGCACGTCGGGGTGTCCAGCGAGGTGTGGTCGTTCGTGCCGGCCGGCGGCTCGTCCGGCACCATTACGAGCTGACCGGAGGGGGCACGTCGTCGGTCCGGCCGGACCTCCGCCCGGCGGGCCCGGCGATGCTCTTCGGCCTCAGCCGTAGGCCTGGATGCCCAACCGGATGGCCAACCCCAGGCCGGCGATGCCGATGATTGCCCGCAGCACCGTGGCCGGGGCGCGGCGCACCACCTTCGGGCCCAGCCAGGACCCGACGACGGCACCCGCGGCCAGCGGGAGCACATGGCTCCACGGCACGTCGGCGAAGATCACGAAGCCGACGGCCGCGACCCCGTTGGCCGTCAGCATCAGGATGTTCTTGGCCGCGTTGGCCCGGGGCAGGGTGTCTCCCCCGGCGAACAGCAGCAGGGCCAGCATCAGCACGCCCGCAGCCGCCCCGAAGTACCCGCCGTACACGGCGACGGCGAACACCCCGATCGCCACTACCGGGCGGACCCGACCCGACAACATGGCCGGGACCCCGCCGGCGGCGGGCCGTCTCCTGCGGGGGATGAGGATGGTCAGCGCGGCCAGGCCGACCAGGAACGGCACGATGCGGGCGAAGTTGTCCGCCGGGGTGAGGAGCAGCAGCGCCGCCCCGGACATCCCGCCCACCGCGGCCAGCAGACCCCAGATCCGCAGCGGGCGCGCCTGCCCGGTGAGTTCGGGTCGGGAACTGGCCGCCGACCCGAACCCGCCGAACAGCAGCGCCACGGTGTTGGAGATGTTCGCCGCCACCGGGGTCAGTCCGGTGAGCAGCAGCGCTGGATAGGTGAAGAGCGAGGCCAGTCCGGCGATGCTGCCGGTCAGCCCGCCGGCCACCCCGGCCCCGACCAGCAGCACCGCGTCCCAGCCCGTCATCGCCCACCCACCGGGGCGGACGGGTCAGCGGGCGGGCGGGCGCTCAGCGCTCGTCGTCGGCGACGATGTGGACCGCGGCCTCCTCGGCACTGGCCCCGGCACCGTCGATGCCGACATCCTCGGCGAGCAGGTCCTTCTCGAGGTCGCCGAGGCCGCCGTCGGTGTCGATCAACCGGCCGGCCCGCTCGGTGCCGACCTCGTCACCCTCCTCGTCGAACAGGGAAGTGTCCTCGCGGTCCCACACCTCGGGGGTCTCGGCGGCCAGCAGTTCGTCCAGGCTGGCGCCCTCCTCCTCCTCGGCCTCGGTGGGCACGTGCACCGACGGCTCGCGGTCGGGCGGGGAGTAGCCCTCGTCCAACGAGTCACCCAGCGCGCGGGGGTCCAGGGTGTCCCCGGCGGTCAGCTGCTCGGCCACCCCGTCGGCGCCGTGCACCTCGGTGCCGGCGTTGCTCTCGTCGATCTGCTCGGGGGTTTCCAACGGGTTCGACACGTGACGTCCTCTCGCATGGTCGGCGCGCTGCGATCCGCGCCGTGGGCATCTGCGCCCCGGTCCACCGTAGTCGTCGGATCGGCGCGGCCCGTCGGGGTCCGACCTCGGCCGCCGCTTCCGACCAGGTCCTGCGCCGGGGCGTCACCGGCCGGGTCCCCGGGTCGATCCCCGCTCAGGCTCGGTGGACCGGCGGGCCGGCTCAGCCGATCCCGGCCAGCAGGGCGTTGATGACCGCGTACGCCAGCAGGATGCCCGCGGTGACCAGGCAGGCCACGCAGAGCATCAGCAGGCCCCGCAGTCGACCGGGCATCAGCGGCACCAGGGTGGGCCGGCCGGTGAGCGAGTCGAGGACACCACCACCGGCCTTCACGCCGCGCCACAACCCCCGCAGAGCCCACAGGGCGCGGCCGGAGGACACCGGCTTCGGGCCGGAGCGCAGGTTGCCGGCCAGCCCCTCCCACAGCTCGCGACCGCTGACCACGGCGATGAGGTCGGCGGTGAGCTCCGCGGGCGCGCGGACGGCGCGGAGCAGTTGGTGGCGGCGGACGGCCAGCCACGCGGCGGGGATGCACCCCAGGAGGACGAGCAGGAGGGATTCGCGGACGACGGGGCCGCCGCGGGAGATCGCCGCCCAGAGGAGCAGCAGACCGGCGAGGACGGGCGCCGCGGCGACGATGCGGAGAGCGTGGGCGGCGAGCCGGATGACCGGGACGACCACAGTGGTGAGCTGGCCCGCGGCACGGTCCCGGGTGGTGGTGACCGCACGGGTGGCCCGAGCGGCCAGGGACGGGGTCGACGGGACGGCTTCCGGCAGGTCGCCGGGATCGATCCGGGAGACCTCGGTCGTCCCCGCGCGAATCACGTCACGATCGTCCGGACGGACGTCCTTGCGCAGGGAGATCCGGTCCTGCGGGTCGTCCTGCCCGTCGGGTTGCGTCGGCACGTCCGTTCCGCGCGACGCCGTCGAGCGTTCCGGCGGGTCCACGGTGTTCGGCGCGTCCGGCCCGGGGGCGGTCATTCGCCGTCGGTCTCGCAGCAGCCCTCGGCGGCGAGCCGGGCGTTGACCTTGTCCCCGATGGCCGCGAGGGCGTCGAGTTCGGCGGGCGTCAGCAGATCGACGACCAACCGGCGGACGGCGGCGACGTGCCCGGGAGCGGCCTCACCGATGGCCTGGCGACCGACCGGGGTGATCTCGACGAACGCGCCACGACCGTCGGTGGAACATTCCCGCCGGCTGATCAGCCCACGGGTCTGCATGCGCTTGAGGTGGTGGGACAGGCGGCTCTTCTCCCACCCGGTCATCCGACCGAGCTCACCGACGCGCAGGACACCGTCCTCGAGCTCGGAGAGCACCACCAGCACCTCGTAGTCGGCGTTGGACAGACCCGAGTCCTGGGTGAGCTGGCGGTTCAGCGCAGCCGCCAGCGGGCCTCGCAGCCGCTGCAGCCCACGCCACCCGGCGAGCTCCCGATCGTCCAACCATCGCACCGTCACACCACCATCGTACGCGGCAGTAGTTGACACGTCAGTATCCGATCGGGAGCCCGGCCGGGCGCCGGTCAGGAACGCTGGTGCTCGAACACCGGCACGTCCCCGACGATCGGGTTCGTCCGGCGGGAGGGCGCCAGGTACTTGGTGGTGAGGTTGATCAGCGTAGCCAACCGGTTCCGGTTGCCCAGCAGCATGATGATGTGGATGAACAGCCACACCAGCCAGGCGATGGTACCGGTGAGACGGACCGACCGCTTGCCCGGCAGGGCGATGTCGGCCACCGCGGCGCGACGGCCGACCGTGGCCATCGTGCCCTTGTCGTGGTACACGAACGGCTGCGTCGGGCGACCGGTGACCAGGGCCGCGATCTGCTTGCCGGCGTGCTTGCCGCCCTGCAGGGCGGGCTGGGCCAGCTGCGGCTGCGGGTCCGGCGCGAGGCCGACGTCACCCACCGCGAAGATGTTGGGGAACCCGGTGACGCGCAGATCGGCATCGGTGGTGATGCGCCCGCCGCGGCCCTGGGGCATGCCCCATTCGCCGACGATCTTGGGCACGGCCACGCCGGTGGCCCAGATGACCACGCCGGCCTTGAGGAACTCGCCGCTGCCGAACAGCACGCCGTCCTCGCGGACCTCGGCCACCGAGGTGTTGAGCCGCAGCTCGACGCCGCGCTCGCGGAGAGCCTTGGCCGCGTACTCGCGCAGGCTCGGGGCGAACGGCCCGAGCACCTTGTCGGTCATCTCGACCAGCACGATGTGGGTGCGACGCGGATCCAGCTCGGGGTAGATGGCCGCCATGGCGTCGTTGCGCAGCTCGGCCAGCGCGCCGGCCATCTCGACGCCGGTGGGGCCGGCACCGACGACCACGATCGCCACGTCGTCGCCGGAGTTGGAGGCGGCGGCGTGCTCGAGGTTGGTGAAGATGCGGTCGCGCAGGGTCAACGCCTGGGCGCGGGTGTAGATCGCCAGGGAGTTCTCCTCGGCACCCTTGGTGCCGAAGTAGTTCGTCGTCGCGCCCGAGGCGAGGATCAGGTAGTCGAACGACATCGTCGCGCCGTCCTGGAAGGACAGCTCGTTGCTCTCGGTGTCGATGCCGGTGACCAGACCCTGGCGGAAGCTGACGTTGCGCTGCCGCATCCGCGCGGCGCGCAGGAAGAAGGTGACGTCGCCGGGGTTCAGCCCGGCCGTCGCGACCTGGTACAGCAGCGGCTGGAAGGCGTTGTAGGTGTGCCGGTCGACCAGGGTGATGTCGACATCGGAGCTCTGCAGCGAGCGCAGCGCGGACAGACCGGCGAAACCACCGCCGACGATCACGACGTGCGGGCGCCGGCGAGCCGACGCGGCGGCGCGGACGGGGAGGACCGATTCACTCATGTGGATCCCTCGAAATCGATGCTGATGGGGCCGGGGACCGGACGGGCCTCGTCGACGATCCGGTGTCACGCAGTGCTGTCGTCCTCACCGTAACCGGCCCGTACGACATCGACCGATCGGAGCGCTCCCGGGCAGCCGCGGATCGCGGCCCGGCGCTCGACCGGCTCGGTGATGTTACCGGGTGCCCGGCTTCGACGTCGCATCGTCGGTGGCGGAGGTGGATCGCCCCAGCACCGCACGCCCGCGGGCGATGACGACCGAACG
Source organism: Nakamurella flavida (assembly GCF_030811475.1). NCBI lineage: Bacteria > Bacillati > Actinomycetota > Actinomycetes > Nakamurellales > Nakamurellaceae > Nakamurella > Nakamurella flavida. Next base: position 458,103 of record NZ_JAUSQV010000001.1, on the reverse strand, counting down.
GTGGGGCCGGGTGGTGCGGTCGATCCCGAACGCCACCACCATGACGAGCAGGCCCGCGGCGGCCAGTGCCCCGCCCACCCAGCCCAGCGACGGGTAGCCGAGCCCGGCCGCGATGACCACACCGCCCAACCAGGCCCCCAACGCGTTGCCGAGATTGCCGGCGGCGTGACTGAGCGAGGCGGCCAGCGACTGGGCGCCGTCGGCCACGTCCATCAACCGGGCCTGCATCGCCGGCATGGTCGAGGCGGTCGCCAGGCCGAGCAGGAAGACGCCGCCGGCCGCGGTCAGCGGGTGCCGGGTGGCCACGGTGAACAACACCATCACCGCGACGATGCCCACCATGCCCAGCAGGATCGTGCGCGGCACCGACCAGTCGGCCAGCCGACCGCCGATCACGGTGCCCAGCGTCATGCCCACGCCGAACAGGGCCAGCACCAGTGGGACCCAACCGAGGGAGAGCCCGGCCGTCTCGGTCAGCGTCGAGGTGATGTAGGTGTAGACGGCGAAGATCCCGCCGAAGCCGACCACACCCGCGGCCAGGGTCAGCCAGACCTGCAGTCGGGACAGCGCGGTCAGCTCCTGGGTCATGCTGGCGGAGGCGTCCCGCCGCACGGCCGGGACGACCAGCCTGACCCCGACCATGGTGACCACGCCCAGCGCGGCGACCAGCCAGAACGCGGCCCGCCAGCCCCAGGCCTGCCCGATCGCCGTCGCCACCGGCACACCGATGATGTTGGCCACGGTGAGCCCGAGCATGACCGAGGCGATGGCCCGGCCCCGGCGGGCGGCGGGTACCAGCGAGGCCGCGACAACCGCGGCCACCCCGAAGTAGGCGCCGTGCGGGAGTCCGGAGACGAACCGGGCGATGGTCAGGCTGGTCAGATCGGGGGCCAGTGCCCCGGCCACGTGCCCGGCCGCGAACAGACCGATCAGGGCGATCAGCAGGGCCCGGCGGGACACCCGGGCGCCGAGGACGGCCAGGGCCGGTGCCCCGACCACCACCCCGAGGGCGTAGGCGGAGATCAGGTGTCCGGCGGTCGGCTCGGAGACCCCGAGCGATCCGGCGATGGTCGGCAGCAGACCCATCGAGGCGAACTCGGTGACGCCGATCGCAAAACCACCCAGCGCCAGCGCGACCAGAGCCGGAGTCACCGACCGCGGCCCGGGAGCGACGGGCGCCGACCGTTCCGCGTCGAGCCCGGCGGGCGGGACCGGGGCTGCGTCGCTGGACGGGCCGGTGGAGATGCCGGCGGACGGGCCGGCGGTGGAGGGTGCGAGACCGAGGTCGAGCGGCGGGGTCATGGCGTCCTTCAGACGGTGGCGGGTGCGTGGCGTGAGAACGCCGACGGCCCCCCGCGGACGTCACCCGAGTCGTGCTGCAGGCCGTCCTCGTCCATCCAACGGCACCCGGGGAGTCAGCCGGCGTGTGGGCGCTGTGATGTTGCTCGCTCCGGCGCCGACCCCGCCGGCCCGTCCGGAACGGCCGGGACGCGCGGTGCGGGCGGGGGCGCGTCCGGACGCCCCGCCGCGGGACGGACCGGCAGCGAGCCGACCGCGACGGCGTACAGACCCAGCAGCAGCATGTCGACGAGCACGGTGAAGCCCTGCCAGAAGGCCCAGGCGTCCTGCTGACCGATGCCCAGGATGTCCACCCCGGCCGCCGCCGCGCCGATGAGCAGCAGACCGGCCAACGACGCGAGACCCAGGCCGGCGGCCGTCCGCGCGACGCGGGTGGGCGCGAACCGCAGGGCCAGCACGATCCCGGTGGGCAGGGCGACCATGGCGGCGATGGCCCCGGCCGCATGCACCTGGGCCTGCAGGGACTGCTGCAGGCCGCCCGCGTCGGTCCGGACGACGGCCATCACCAGCGTCCCGACGGTGCCGACGGCCAGGCAGAGGATCGGCGCGCGGCCGGGCACCGGCCGGGCCCGCCAGAGCAGCAGGGGTCCGATCCCGAGCAGGACGGCCCACAGGGAGAACATCCAGCCGCGCGGACCCAACCCGTACTGGCTGTAGGAGATGTCCGGGATCAACGGATCGCCGGCGCCGGCCTGCACGCCGATCCACAGCAGCCAGCACGCGGCCACGCACGCTCGACCCACCCGCGACCCCATGGCCTCATTGTGACCCGCCGCCGGCCGGGCGCCCATCATCTGGTCCGGTCACACCGGCTCCGGTCACCGACGGCGGCGGCTCAGGTGGTCGCGAACCGCTGCGCGCTGCGGGCCCTGGCCTTGGCCGCCTCCACGTCCCGGTCCTTCGGGGGCGCGGCGGTGGTCAGGTGGCCGAGCAGGTGCCGGGTCGCCGCGGCGATCTCCAGCACGGCCTCGTCGAAGGCGGCCTGGTTGGCCGCCGACGGCTTGGTCGTCCCGCTGATCTTGCGGACGTACTGCAGGGCGGCGGCGTGCACCTCGTCCCCGGTCGCCGGGGGCTCGAAGTTGTGCAGGACGCGGATGTTTCGACACATGCACCCAGCCTGGCACCGCCCGCCCCGGCGCGGCAGCCCCGCCGGGATCCGGATCGGTTCAGTCGGGCGGCGGGAACGCGGTGTCGGCGCCGCCCGCCGCAGCCTCGGCGGCCGCCCGTTCCCGTTCCCTGGCCGCCTCCAGCGCCCCCCGCACCGAGGGCACGGCGGCGACGAGCTCCGCCGTGTACGGGTGGGTGGGGGCGTCCAGCACGTCCCCGGTCGCCCCGGTCTCGACGATCTCCCCCGCGCGCATCACCGCGACCCGTTCGCACAGCCGGCGGACCACCCCGAGGTCGTGCGAGACGAAGACCAGGGTCAGCGATCGTTCACGGACGAGCTCGGCCAGCAGGTCGAGGACCTGCGCCCGGACGGTCACGTCCAGTGCGGACACCGCCTCGTCGGCGAGCAGGATCGCCGGGCCGCCGACGACGGCCCGGGCCAGGGAGATCCGCTGGCGTTGCCCGCCGGAGAACTGGTGCGGATAGCGGTCGACGGCGTCCGGGTCGAGCCCGACCCGGGCGAGCGCCGCCCGGACCCGCTCCGCCGTTCCCCCGTCGCCGCCGTGCACCCGCAACGGCTCGGCGACGATGGCGCCGACCCGCATGCGGGGATCGAGCGAACCCATCGGATCCTGGAACACCATCTGCAGCCGGCGGGTCAGGTGCATCCGGTCGGCCGCCGAACACGCGGTGACGTCCCGGCCGTCCACCTCGACGGTGCCGGCGGTGAGCCGGTCGAGGCCGGCCAGCGCCCGCAGCAGGGTCGTCTTTCCCGACCCGGACTCGCCGACGATGCCGAACCGCTCGCCACGCCGGACGGTCAGGTCGACCCCGGCCAGGGCGGTGACCTGGCCGGGGGCGGTGAACAGCGAGGTGCGTGGTCGGCGGAACACGCGCTGCGCCCCGGTGATCCGGACGACGGGATCGGTCATCGCGTCCCGCCCAGGTCGGCATCGGCCAGCAGTGCCCGGGTGCGGTCGTGCTCCGGCGCGGTGAGCAGGCGGACCACCGGCCCCGACTCGACGATCGCGCCGTCGTCCATGACCAGGATCCGGTCGCACACCGACGCGACGACGGCGAGGTCGTGGGAGATGAAGAGCAGGGCCGAACCGACCTCCCGGGTCCGCGCCGCGATGAGCGCCAGCACCCGGGCCTGCACGGTGACGTCCAGGGCGGTGGTCGGCTCGTCGCAGACCAGCAGATCGGGACGGTCGGCCAGGGCGATGGCCAGCACGATGCGCTGCCGTTGGCCCCCGGAGAGCTGGTGCGGGTAGGAGTCCGCGATGCGGGCCGGGTCGTCCAACCCGGTCCGGGCGAGGAGATCGAGGACCGCCGTGGCCGATCGCCGAGGCGGGACCCGACGGCGCATCGCCCCGGCGACCTGTCGGCCCACCTTCCAGGTCGGGTTCAGGGCCGTCATCGGCTCCTGGAAGACCATCCCGACGCGGCTCCCGCGCACCGCCGCCAGCTCCCGCTCGGACGCGGTGGTCAGCTCCAGGTCGCCACCGGCCAGGGTGATCGACCCGGTCATGGCCAGGGTGGCGGGCAGCAGGCCCGCCACGGCCAGACAGGTCAGCGTCTTGCCCGACCCGGAGGTTCCGATGACGCCGACCCGCTCCCCCGCACCGACCTCGAACGAGACGTCGCGGACGAGCGGCCCGGCCGCGCCGGTGATCGTCAGCCCCCGCACGCGCACCGCCGCGCTCCCGGTCACCGGACCTCCAGCATCGGATCGGAACGGTCCCGCAGCCCGTCGCCGAGCAGGGTGAAACCGAGCACGGCGAGCAGGACGGCCAGCCCCGGCCACAGCAGCATCAGCGGCTGGAACGACAGGGCCGGCTGAGCCTCGTAGAGCATGCGGCCCCAGGAAGCCGTCGTCGGCCCGGCACCCAACCCGAGATAGGACAGCGCCGCCTCGGCCAAGATGGCGATCGCGTACGACACCGAGCACTGGACGATGATCACCCCGCGCACGTTCGGCAGCACGTGGGTCAGCGCGATGCCCGGCCCGGACACCCCCGCGACCCGCGCCGCCTGGACGTAGTCGGTACCCATCACCCGTCGGGTGCCCGTGCGGACCACCCGGACGAAGCCCGGCACCGTGGCGACCCCGATGGCGATCATCGCGGTGGTCACCGACGCACCGCGGACGGCCGCCAGGATCAGTGCCGTCAGCAGGGCCGGGAACGCCAACCACAGATCGGTGACCCGGAGCAGCAGCTCGGACACCCGGGGACCGGCCATCCCGGCCAGGACGCCGAGCGGGACCCCGACCACGGCGGCGATGCCGACCGCGACGATGCCGACGTACACCGTCGTCCGTGCCCCGGCCATCAGCAGCGATGCGATGTCCCGTCCGCGCAGATCCGTGCCGAGCAGATGGCCGGCCGTCCCCGGGCCGACGCTCCGGTGCGCGACGTCGGTGAAGATGGTCGACCACGGCGTCCAGAACACCGACACGACGGCGACCAGGACGATGACCGCGACGAGGACGGCGCCGACCACCAGCGAGGGGTCGCGCCGGCGGGAGCGGGCCGCGACCGGGGCCGCCGTCATCCGCGCCGCACCCGCGGGTCGAGCGCGGCCGCGGCCACGTCGACCAGGAAGGAGACGGCCAGCGCGAACACGACGAGGACCAGCACGATGCCCTGCACGGCCAGCAGATCCTGCCGGCCCACCGAATCGGCCAGCCACGAACCGATCCCGGGGATGACGAACACCCGCTCCACCACCACCGCACCGACCAGCACGGTCACCAGTTGCACCCCGAGCACGGTCAGCACCGGCAGGGCCGCGTTGCGCAGCCCGTGCCGGACCACCGCCTGCATCGTGGTCAACCCGGTGGACCGGGCGGTGCGCAGGTAGTCCTGGTTGAGTTCGTCCAGGACCGCGCTGCGCACGTACCGGGTCAGCACCGCGCCCTGCACCAGCCCGAGGGAGAGCCACGGCAGCACCATGTGCGCCAGGAAGCCCCCAGGGTCCTGGGCCGGCACCCGGTAGCCGTTGGCCGGCAGCCAGCCGAGCGTCACGGCGAACACGGTGACCAGCAACAGCCCGGCCAGGAAGGCGGGGACGGCCACGCCGACCTGGGACAGCACCGACACCAGGGTGCCCTCCGGCCGACCCCGACGCACGGCGGCCAGCACCCCGCACGGCACCGCGACGACCAGCGAGACCACCACCGCGCCGGCGACCAACCACAGGGTGACCGCCAACCGGTCCGCGATCTGCGGACCGATCGGCACCCCGGACACGTAGGACACCCCGAAGTCGCCGTGCAGGATCCCGCCGGCCCAGTCCAGGTACTGGGTGACCAGGGAACGGTCGAGCCCGAACCGGGTCCGCAGGGCGGCCACGGCCTCGTCCGTCGCCCCGGTGCCCAGGGCCGTGCGGGCGGGGTCACCCAGCACGGTGAGCAGGGCGAAGACCGCGACGGAGGCGACGAGGACGCTGAGCAGGAAGATGCCCACCCGACGCAGCAACGGCCAGGTCATCGGCGGCCCGCCCAGACGGGTGGCCGGGGCGGCTCGGACCGGTCGCGGACGGCCCCGGTGCGCCCGCTGGGCCGGGTCGACACGGCGGTGCTCAGCCCACGGAGACGGTGGTCAGGTCGAACGACTCACCGATGGCGTTCTGCGGTAGACCGCGGACGGACGCGTCGGCCACCACCAGGTTCGGGAACGACCACAGCCACGCCGCCGCCGCGTCCTGGGTGATGGTCTCCATCGCCGCCCGGTAGTCGGCGACGTACTCCTCCGGAGTACCGGCGTCGCCGGCGGCGAACAGGTCGCGCACCTGGGCGTTGTCGTACCGGGTGTAGTACGCAGGATCGCCGAAGATGGTGGAGATGTCCCGCGGCTCGACGTGGTTGACGATCGTCAGGTCGTAGTCGGCCTGCCCGAAGACCTGGTCCAGCCACACCGGGAAGGTCACCGAACTGGCCTCGACGGTGATGCCCGCCTCGGCGAGCTGGGAGACCACGATCGCCCCGGCGGCCTGCGCGTACGGGACCGGCGGCAGCTTCAGGGTCAGCCGGAGGTCACTCTGCCCGGCCTCGGCGAGCAGGGCGCGGGCCTTGGCCACGTCGTGCGGGTACACCCCGGTCAGGTCGGTGAACCACGGGTCGGTGGGCGCCTCGTGGCCGCCGATCAGGCTGCCGTACCCGCTCCAGGCCCCGTCCAGGATCTGCTGCCGGTCCAGCGCGTAGCTGATGGCCTGCCGGACCCGGACGTCGGAGAGCGGGGCCCGGCCGTTGTTCATGGCCATCATCACCTCGCCGTTGGTCGTGCCCTCGATGACCTGGTAGCGGGTGGTGTCGGCGAACTGGGCCAGCGACTCCGGCGTCTGCACCGCGGAGATGACCTGGATGCCGCCGGTGAGCATGGCGTTGTCCATGGCCGCCGGATCCTGGAAGTAGCGGAAGGTGGCCGTGGCCAACGCTGCCGGGGTGCCCCAGTACGTCGGGTTGCGGGTGAGCACGATCTGCTCGCCGCGGTTCCACGACCCGAAGGCGTAGGGCCCGGTGCCGATGGGGGTGGTGGCGAGATCGGCCACGCCCGTCCGGGAGAACATCGCGCCGATCCGGGTGGTCATCCGGAACAGCCAGGAGTTGCTCGGCTCGGTCAGGGTGACGGTCAGCTCGGTGTCGCTGGTGGCCACGGCACTCGCGACGACGTCCATCCCCGCCTTGACCGCCGGCTTCCAGTCGGCCTTGACCCGGTCGATGGAGAAGGCGGCGTCCTGCGCGGTGAACGGGGCGCCGTCGGAGAAGGTGACCCCGCTGCGCAGCTGGAAGGTGTAGGTCAGCCCGTCCGGGGAGACCGTCCAGCTCTCGGCGAGCTTGGGCACGATGGCGCCACTCTGGTCCTGGCTGACCAGGGTCTCGTACACGTTGTCCAGCAGCACCTGCGGGATGGCGGCCCCGTCGGCCTGGGTGAAGTCCAGGCTCCCCGGCTCGAGGACGAACCCGATGGCCAGTGACGCGTCCGCCGGTGCCGGGGGCGAGGCGGACCCGCTCGACCCGGCGGTGGTTCCGGCCGTCGGCTCCTGGACCGACGAGCCCGCCGAGCATCCGGCGAGGACGGTCAGGGCAGTGATCGCGGCGGCGACCAGCGGGTGGAAGCGGTAGCGCGTCCTCGGCGTCATCGACGTCCCTTCGTGCCCCGCCCGGAGCCGGGCGGGTGGCAGAGATTGCGCGACATCATGGCATCGCGACACCCCTGCCACCCGCACCGAACAGCTGAGACCCTGGCCACTCCGGCCGGATCAGCCGGCGGGCGGTGCCGCCGGGTCCGGGCCGGCGGCGATCTGCGGCGCGGCGTCCGAGGTCGCCGGGGCGGACACCGGGGCGCCCAGCACCGGCTGGGGCGGATACCGCAACTGGGCGTCGATCTCGGCGCGGGACTTTGCGGCGAGCGCGGCGTCCTTGTCCTCGATGCTGATGGCCGCCTCGCGTTCGGCCGCCCGCACCGCCTCGGCCACCTCGTCCGCACTGGTCCCGCCGAACCAGTCGGCCACGTCCTCGTCGTCCGCGGCCGGACTGCTCGCCGGGGCGTCCTGCGTCGTCGACGGCTCGTACCGGAACACGCCGTCGTCGCCCTTGGCCCCCAGCATCTTCGCGAACCCCTCGAGGGAGGAGGAGAACTCGCTGGGGATCACCCACACCTTGTTGGAGTCGCCCTTGGCCATCTCGGGCAGGGTCTGCAGGTACTGGTAGGCCAGCAGCTCGGGGGTGGGCTTGCCCGCCTTGACCGCGGCGAAGACCTTCTCGATGGCCTTGGCCTGCCCCTGGGCCTGCAGGTACTGCGCGGCCCGCTCGCCCTGAGCGGTGAGGATGCGGCGCTGCCGCTCCCCCTCGGCCTGCAGGATGGCGGCCTGCTTGGCTCCCTCCGCGGTCAGCACCGCGGCCTGCTTCTGCCCCTGGGCCGTCTTGATGAAGGCCTCGCGCTGGCCCTCGGCGGTCAGGATCATGGCGCGCTTGTCGCGATCGGCGCGCATCTGCTTCTCCATGGAGTCCTGGATGGACAGGGGCGGGTCCACCGCCTTGAGCTCCACCCGGGCGACCCGCAGGCCCCACTTGCCGGTGGCCTCGTCCAGTACGCCGCGCAGCTGCCCGTTGATCGCGTCGCGGCTGGTCAGCGTCTGCTCGAGGGTCATCCCGCCCACGACGTTGCGCAGGGTGGTGGTGGTGAGCTGCTCGACGGCGACGATGTAGTTGGCGATCTCGTAGACCGCCGACCTCGGGTCGGTGACCTGGAAGAACACGACGGTGTCGATGGACACCGTCAGGTTGTCCTCGGTGATCACCGGCTGGGGCGGGAACGAGACCACCTGCTCCCGCAGGTCCACGCGGGCCCGGATGCGGTCCACGAAGGGCATCAGCCAGAGCAGGCCGGCGTTGCTCGTCTTGTTGAACCGGCCCAGGCGTTCCACCACGGCCGACTGCGCCTGCGGGATGACCTTGACCGACCGGACGACGAGCAGCACCACCAGCACGGCGATGATCAGAGTGACGATCAACAACGGATCAGGCATCTTCTCTACGGCCCCCAGATCACGACCGCGGTGGCTCCGCGGACCTCGACGACGGTGACCGGCGTACCGGGGGTGAGGGGTCGGTGTCCGTCCATGCCGACGGCCGACCACACCTCCCCGCCGATCTTCACCTGACCGCCGTCGGCGTCCACAGTGGACACCACGGTGGCCTTGCCGCCGATCAGTGCACCGGCACCCGTCTGCAGGGTGGGCGTCCGGTTGAAACGCTTGAGCAGGTACGGCCGCGCCCCGACCACCAGCAGCAGGGACGTGAGCGCGAAGGCGAGCAGCTGCAGCCAGAGCAGGTCCGGCGCGAACAACGCCACCCCGCCGGCCGCGAGCGCCCCGCCGCCCAGCATGAGCAGCACGAACTCCGCGCCCATCGCCTCGGCGATCGAGAGGAGAACGGCGCCGCTGAGCCAGATCCAGGCGGGCATGTCCCCCACTGTGCCAGAACCGTCCGACGGGCCCGGGGGGTGCGAGCAGGCGTGATCAGGACGTGATGCGGGCGCCCGTCAGCCGGTGACGAAGTCGATGAGCCGTTCCACGGCGGTGATCAGCGGGGTGTCCAGATCGCGCACGGTGCGCACCGAACCGTTGATCCGTCCCCACATGGTGATGGGGTCGCTCACCCCGAGCTGCCGGCACACGCCGGTCTTCCAGTCCTGCCCGCGCGGGACGACCGGCCACGCGGCGATGCCGACGGCACCGGGCCGGACGGCCTGCCAGATGTCGATGTAGGGGTGGCCGGTCACCAGCACGTACGGGGAGCTGACGGACGCCGCGATGCGCGACTCCTTGGATCCGGCGACGAGGTGGTCGGCCAGCACCCCGACCCGGCGGTCGGTGCCGGGCCCGAACTCGGCCAGGGCGGCCGGCAGGTTGTCCAGGCCGTCCAGCGGCTCCACGACGATGCCCTCGACCCGCAGGTCGTGGCCCCAGACCCGCTCGACCAGGGCGGCGTCGTGGATCCCCTCCACCCAGATCCGGCTCGCCCGGGCGGTCCGGGCGCGCAGCCCGGCGACCTCGACCGATCCGGAGGCGGACCGGCGCGGACCCGCGGGGGCGGCGGTGGGCCGCACCAGGGTGGCGGGGCGGCCGTCGACCAGGAACGCGCCGTCCTCCAGGGGGAACACCCGGCGCCGTCCGTGCCGGTCCTCCAACGTCACCGCGGAGGACGTGCAGCTGACGACGGCTCCGCAGAAGCCGGAGAGCGGGTCCTCCGCGACCACGTCCGGCGTGGCCGGCACCCGGTCCGGAGCGCGGCGGGCCCGGGGGGCGGCCAGCACGTCCCGGCCGTACCGGTCGCCCGCGGGGGGCGGGACCGGCGGTGGGCCGGCAGCGGTCGGCAGGCGGCGGCGAGGGGGCGGGGAGCCGGTCACCCGGGGCACGGTACGGGCCGGAGGCTCCGCCCGGGGGGAGGCGACGCGTCGGGTCCGCCGCCCCGTCCCCCGGGCTCCGTCCCGGCCCGTCCCCCGCGCTCCGTCCCGGCCTGTCACCCGGCCGCAGGAAGCCGGACCGTCGGTGAGGTGCCGTACCGTTGAGCGCATGTCGAGCGTCCACGCCGCCACCACGGTGGCCGTCTGGGCCGCCGCGTGGCAGGCAGGCTGCGCCCCGGACGATGTGCTGGCCGCGATCGACGGCGCAGGCCACCGCGCCGGGGTGCGCGCCGCCGGCCCCGAGGTGGCCGAGTCCACCGGTCTGCCCGGTCCCGGTTCCCCGGGTGCCGGTTCGGCCGCGCTGTTGCCCCTGCTGCGCGATCCGGCCGTGACCCTGCTGCTGCCCACCGCGGGTGACCTGCGCGGTCTCCCGGTGCGCGGGAGCATCGTGGTGCCCGCGCTGGACGCCGGGGCCGTGGTGTCGCTGCCCTCGGCCGGGCTGGCCCTCATCCCCCAGGACGGTTTCTGGCGGGTGTATCCGTGCACCGGCTCGCACCCCGCGATGGGTCTGCGCGAGGCCCGCACCCTGCTCGACCAGGCGGTGGCCGCCGCCACCGCCACCCTGGTCCAGCTGGACGTGGCCCGGGAGTCCCCCGCCGTGCACGACCGCATCCGCGGTCTGATGCTGGCCGAGGCGGTCGACTTCCCGCCCGGCACACCGCGAGCCGCATCGGAACTGCTGGCCACCGTCATCTCGCTGGAGGCGGTGCTGATCGCCGCCGGCCACCACGAGACCGGGGCGGTCAACAGCCACCAGCTCGCCGTGGTCGACGACGCCCTGCGGCCGTTGACCATGGCCGTGCGGGAGGGCCGGCGCGCCGCGGTCGCGGCCACCGTGCACGCCTTCACCGGTACCGGGGTCCGCACCGGCTTCTGAGCCGCCCCGCACCCGGCCCCCGCGGGGACCTCCCACGGGACTGCGGATCAGTGCGTCACGCAGAACGGGCCGGGCCCGGGACTCTCGTCCCGGACCCGGCCCGTCGTGTGCGCTACAGGTCGGATCAGCTGCCGAAGACGTCCTTGGCCGTGTCCTTGACCTTCTCGCCGGCCTGCTTGGTGTTGGCGGAAGCCTGGTCGGCCTGGCCCTCGGCCTGGAGGCTCTCGTTGTCCGTGAGCTTGCCGACGCCCTCCTTGACCTTGCCCAAGGCCTCTTCGCCGGCGTTCTTGATCTTGTCACCCAGGCTCATGATGCTTCCCTTCGGTCGTTCCGGACCCACATCCCTGCAGCCCGGCGATGTCGGTGTCGCTGTGGGACCGGACCGTCCGGTGGACGTCCTGGCCCCGCGCAAGACGATACACAGCGTCTGATTTGTGAACACCCTGTGATCGATGGAAATCCGGTGCATGTCGCACCGCGCGGAACGGATCAGTCGGCGGCGGGCTCGGTGGCGGCCCGTCGGGCCGCGAAACCCTGGGAGTGGAAACCGCCGTCCACCATGACCATCGACCCGGTGGTGGCCGGGAAGAGGTCGGACAGCAGGGCCACGCAGGCCCGGGCGACCGGGGTCGGATCCGAGGTGTCCCAGCCCAGTGGTGCGCGGTCGGTCCACGCGTCCTCCAGATCGCCGAAGCCGGGGATGGACTTGGCGGCCAGGGTCCGGACGGGTCCCGCGGAGACCAGATTGACCCGGATCCCCTGCGGGCCGAGATCGCGGGCCAGGTACCGGGAGGTGGACTCCAGGGCGGCCTTGGCCACGCCCATCCAGTCGTAGGCCGGCCACGCCTGGCGGGCGTCGAAGTCGAGCCCGACGATGCTGCCGCCCGCGCTCATCATGGGCAGGGCGGCGACGGCGAGAGCCTTGAGCGAGTACGCCGAGGCGTGCACCGTGGTGGCCACGTCCTCCCAGGTGGTGTCCAGGAAGACGCCGCCCAGGGCGGTGGCCGGGGCGAACCCGATGGAGTGCAGCACGCCGTCCAGGCTGGGCACGTGCTCCCCCACCCGCGCGGCCAGCGAGGACAGCTGCGCCTGGTCGGTGACGTCGAGCTCGACCACCGGGGCGGGCTGCGGGAGCCGCTTGGCGATGCGCTCCACCAGCGAGAGCCGGCCGAACCCGGTGAGCACGACGGTCGCGCCCTGCTCCTGGGCCAGGCGGGCGGTGTGGAAGGCCATCGAGGCCTCGGTGATGACGCCGGTGATGAGCAGGTTCTTGCCGGCCAGCAGGCCGGTGCCGAGGTGATCGGTCATGCGGTGAGGTCCTTGTCTGTCGGGGGTCGGGCGGCCCGGGGGGTCCCGGTGCCCGAGGGGGTGGTGATCCGGCGGGTTCGCGGTCCGGGAGGTCAGTGGCCCATGCCGAGACCACCGTCGACCGGCAGGACGGCCCCGGTGATGTAGGCGGCGGCGTCGGAGGCCAGGAAGGCCACGGCCCCCGCCACCTCGTCGGCCTCGGCGTACCGGCGTAGGGGGACCTGCTCGACGATGGCCTTGCGGCGGTCGTCCGGCAGACCACGCGTCATGTCGGTGTCCACGAACCCCGGGGCGATCACGTTGGCGGTGATGTTGCGGGACCCGAGCTCGCGCGCGACCGACCGGGCCAGGCCGACCAGTCCGGACTTGGACGCGGCGTAGTTGACCTGCCCGGCGCCGCCGGACAGCCCGACCACCGAGCTGATGAAGATCATCCGGCCCCACCGCTTGCGGAGCATGCCGCTCGCGGCGCGCTTGGCCACCCGGTAGGCGCCGGTGAGGTTGGCGTCCACGACACCGGTGAACGATTCCTCGGACATCCGCAGCAGCAGGGTGTCGTCGGTGATGCCGGCGTTGGAGACCAGTACCTCGACCGGGCCCTGGGCGGCCTCCACGGCGGAGAACGCGGCATCCACCGAGGCGGCGTCGGTGACGTCGCACAGCACACCGGACAGGCCCTCGGGGGCCTCCCCGGAGCGGTGGGTGACCGTCACCCGGTGGCCCGCGGCGGCCAGATGGCGGGCGATGGCCAGTCCGATCCCCCGGTTGCCGCCGGTGACGAGCACCGAACGGGACGGCGGGGACGGCTTCTCGGCACTGCTCACGGGTACTGCCTCCACCGGTGGGGCCTGGACTGCGCACCGCCCGGTCGGCGATGCCCGCCGCAGACCCTATCTGCCGGGCTCCGGGCGCGATCGTCGCCCGCGCCGGGGAGCGGCTCCGGGACGCCGGACCCCGGCGTCCGGTCGCCCGGACGGGGTCAGGGGATGCGGCCGCCGATGACCAGTGCGGCGCCCGCACCCAGCACGACGATGATCGTCCCGGCGATGAGCCAGGGTCGGGAGACGTCCTTCTCCTGGGTCTCGTAGCCGATCTGCTCGCCGAGCTCGGCGTACACCGACTTGAGTTCGGCGGTGGTGGCCGCGGTGTGGAAATCCCCGCCGGAGATCTGCGCGATCTCCTGCATCGACGCGGTGTCCAACGGGACCGGGATCCTCTCGCCCTGGAAGTCGATCGAGCCGTTGTCGGTGCCGAAGGCGATCACCGAGACCGGGATCTTCGCGTCCGCCGCGCGCTGGGCCGCGTCCTGCTCGGTCCGCCCGACGGTGCGCTTGCCGTCGGTCATCAGCACGATGCGGGCCGGCACGGTGGTCGGAGCCTCGGCGCCGTCCTGACTGCTGCCGTCGGGGGTGCTGCCGTCCGCGGTGGGCGCCTGCGCGGTGGCTCCGGCTCCGGCCAGGGTCCGGGAGAAGGACTCGATGGTCTGCAGGCAGGAGATGATCGCCTCCCCGGTGGCCGTGCGTTCGTCCAGCTTCAGCGACGCGATGGCGGCCTTGGCCGCGGCCCGGTCGGGGGTCGGCGCGACCAGCACGGTGGCGATCCCGGCGAAGGACACGATGCCCAGGTTCACCCCGGGCGTCAGATCGTCCACGAACTGGGTCGCCGCCTCCTGGGCGGCCTCCAACCGGTTCGGCGAGACGTCGGTGGCCTCCATCGACAGGGAGACGTCGATGGCCAGCATCACGGTGGCCTCGTTCCGGGGCACCTTGGCCTCGGCGGTGGGCCCGGCCAGCGCAACGGTCAGGGAGATCAGGCCGACGAGGACCAGCGCGGTGGGCAGATGCCGACGACGCCCCGGTCGCCGTGGCGCCACCCGCTCGAGCAGCTCCAGGTTGGCGAACCGCAGGGTGTGCCGGCGGGAGCGGCGCTGGGCCAGCACGTAGCCCACGAGCAGCAGCAGGACCAGGGCTCCGGCGGCGAACCAGACAGGGTGGGCAAAGCTCATGCCACGGTCCTGCCCGGTGCGGTCCCGCCCGGCCGGTCCGTCGTCGATCCCGGGCCGGACGGGGTGGCGCCGGTCCACCCCCGTTTGCGGCCGATGACGAACCGGAGCATGTCGGCCACCCAGTCCCCGTCCGTGCGCAGTGTCAGCTGGGCCGCGCCGGCCCGCCGGACGGCCGAGGCGACACGGGCCCGGTGCTCGGCGGCCTCCCGGGCGAAGGCGGCCCGCAGGGCCGGCGTCGTGTCGACCTCGCGCGTGCGGCCGCTCTCGGGGTCCTGCAGGGTGACGGTCCCGACCGCGGGCAGCTCGAGGTCGCGCGGGTCCAGCACCTCGATGGCCACCAGGTCGTGGCGGCCGGACAGGGCGCGCAGCGATCGCTCCCAGTCCACCGGGCCGATGAAGTCGGAGATGACCACGGCCAGACCCCGGCGGCGGGGCGGTCGGCGCAGCTGCTCGATGGCGGTCACCAGGTCGGCGCGGTCGCCCGGGGCACTGCGGGGAGCGCCGGCCAGGGTCCGGAGCAGGTACTGCAGATGGGGTCGACCACCGCGGGCGGGGATGCGGAGCAGGCCCGGCCCGGCGGCGACCACGGCGCCGATGCGGTTGCCGCCCCCGCGGGTGAGGTGTCCGACGGCGGCGGCAGCCGCGACGACCAGGTCCCGCTTCTCGCAGCCGACGGTGCCGAAGTCCAGGGACGCCGACAGGTCCGCGACCAGCCACGTCTCCAGCTCGCGGTCGGCCACCGTCTGGCGGATGTGAGCCTCGGTCGTCCGGGCGGTCACCGACCAGTCCATCCGGCGGACGTCGTCCCCCGGGTGGTAGGGCCGGGCATCACCGGGCTCGCTCCCCGGGCCGGGAACCAGGCCGAGGTGGTTGCCCTGCAGGACCCCGTCCAGTCGGCGGCGCACGACCAGCTCCAGGGAGGCCAGGGCGGCGTCCAACCGGTCCGGGTCGGCGGTCGACGGCGGCTGTCCGGGTCGGGGTCCGGGGTCCGTCGCCGCCCCGGCCGCCTCCGGGTCCGGGAGCCCGACCCCGCGCCGACCGAACATCAGGCGACCCCGGGCTGGACGTACGGGCTCACCTGCGGCAGCGGGATGGCCTGGAGCAGCCGCTCCAGGATCGCGTCCACCGGCACGCCGTCGGCCAGGGCGTCGTAGGAGAGCACGAGGCGGTGACGCAGCACGTCCGCGGCCACGTCGATGACGTCCTGGGGCACGACGAAGTCCCGCCCCCGCACGAGGGCCAGTGCCCGGGCGGCCGCGATCATCCCGAGGGAGGCGCGGGGTGACGCCCCGTACGACAGCCACCCGGCCACATCGGTGAGTCCGTGCTCGGCCGGGGTGCGCGTCGCGAAGACGAGCCGCACCACGTAGTCGACGAGCGAGTGGTGGACGAACACGGACGCGGCCACCTGCTGCAACCGGACGAGCTCGGTGACCGGCAGGATCTGCCCGGCCACCGGCGGTGTCCCGCCCATCCGGTAGATGATCTCGCGCTCCTCGTCCGGCTCGGGATAACCCACCAGCAGCTTGAACAGGAACCGATCGCGCTGGGCCTCGGGCAGGGGGTACACGCCCTCGTTCTCGATGGGGTTCTGGGTGGCCATGACCAGGAACGGGTCGGGCATCGGATAGGTGACCCCGCCGATGGAGACGTGCCGCTCCGCCATGACCTCGAGGAGGGCGGACTGCACCTTGGCCGGGGCGCGGTTGATCTCGTCGGTGAGCACGAAGTTGGCCACCACCGGGCCGAGTTCGGTGTCGAACTCCTCGCGTCCGGCCCGGTAGATGCGGGTGCCGAGGAGGTCGGACGGGACCAGGTCGGGGGTGAACTGGATGCGGGAGAAGGTGCCGCCGACCACCCGCGCGAAGGTCTCCACGGCCAGGGTCTTGGCCACCCCGGGAACGCCCTCGATGAGCAGGTGTCCGCGCGCCAGCAGCCCGACGAGCATCCGCTCGACGAGCCGGTCCTGACCGACGATGACGCGCTTGACCTCGAACACGGTCCGTTCGAGCAGCGCCGCGTCGGCCCGGGGAGTGCTGGGCCCCGCAGGTGAGCCGGCCGGGCCGCCCGGTCCACCGCCCGCCATCCCCCCGGTCGGACCACCGTGGCCCCCCGCAGCCGGCATACCCGTCGTGCCGTTGCCCGAACCCGTCACCCAGATCTCCTGATCGTCCGTGCCGGTCGTCGACCGCCACCGCGTGCCACTGCCCTTCATGGTGCCCGGCCCGGGAACCGGACCCGACCTCAGCCCGTCCGACGGCGGACAGCCGGCCCGCCGTGAGCTGCCGCAGTGACACCCGGCCCGAGCCGAACACACCGGACGTCGGGACGGGGTGAACGGCTTCGTCGACCCAACTTTCAACCTCTGGTAGAGGGTTAGGGCGTTGTGATCCCTCGCCATCGAGCCAGGTCAGCCGGGGTGTCCACATCTGCGGACTCCTCGGCGCCGCCGGCGACCTCGAGGACGGTCAGGGGGGCCAGGAGTCGGCGCAGGGCGATGTCGGTCCAGTCCCCGCGGGCCTGCACGGCCGTGCGCAACGCGCCCACCCGCCAGACGCCCAGCAGGATCTGACGGCGGCCGGCGGGATCGACGAGGACGACTCCGTCCCCCTCGCCGGTCAACGCGCCCGCCAGTCTGGCCACCACGGTCGGGGTGATCCCCGGGAGATCGGCGGCCAGCAGGGCGACGACCGCGCGCCCGGCGAGGTCGTCGATCAAGGGCAGGGCAGTGGCGACCGCGGCGGCGGGCCCGGAACCGGGCGGGTCCTCCCGCACCTGCCGACAGTGGGCGGGCAGGATCCGAGACGGCCCGACGACCACCGTCGGGACCGGCCCCACGGCGGCCAGGCATCGGTCCAGCAGGGATCGCCCGTCTTTCGTCAGTGACGGTTTGTCGACGCCGCCCAGTCGCCGGCCGGATCCCCCGGCGAGGACGACGGCCGCGTCCAGCACGCGGGTCACCCGGGGCGGACCGCTCCGATGTAGCCGCTGGTCCGCATGGTCGCGATGCGCACGACGCTGCCCGAGTTGGGCGCCTCGATGACCTGTCCCCCGCCGATGTAGATGGCGACGTGGTGGATCGTGCTCGGATCGGAGGTGTTGCGGGCGTAGAACACCAGATCGCCGGGCTGCAGCGCGCTCTGGGAGATCCGGGTCCCGCTGTTGTACTGATATCCGGAGTAGTGCGGCAGCGAGACGCCGACCTGCGCCCAGGCGTACAGGGCCAGACCCGAGCAGTCGAAGCCGATCTTGTTGTAGTCGCCGTAGCTGTCGGCCACGCCGCCGTCGCGGATGCCCCGCGACGGCCCTGAGGCGGTGCCTCCGCCCCAGGCGTAGGTGGTGCCGAGCCACTGCTTGGCCGCCTCCACGACGCGCTGGCCCCGGCTCGACGACGACGCGGAACTCACCGGTGCGGTCGCGACGGGTGCGGTGGAGCCGCCCCCGGAGGAGCCGGATCCGGAGGATGCCGGAGCACTGCTGGCCTGCCCCTCGCAGGCCACGCCGTTGCCATTGGGGTCCAGGGCGTTGCGGTACCCGTCCTCGCCCCGGTTCATCGGCGCGGCGCCGGCGTCGCGGGCGTCGTCGCAGGTGTCGAAGTAGGTGGGCGAGGGTGCGCTCGCGGCCGCGGCAGCCGCGGCGGCGGATGCCGCAGCCGCGGCACGGCTGGCGGCGAGTTGGGCGGCCTGCTGGGCGTCGGCGGCCCGCTGTTCGGCGGCGGCCCGCTCGGCGGCGGCCTGGCGGTCCGCGGCGGCCTGGGCCGCGGCGGCCGCAGCGTCGCGGGCGGCCTGTTCGGCGGCGGCCTGTTCGGCGGCGACCCGCGCGGCTTCGGCGGCCTGTCGAGCGGCCTCCTCCTCGGCCGCCTTCCGCGCGGCCTCCTCGGCCGCCACGCGGGCAGCCTCCTCTGCCGCCTTGCGGGCGGCTTCCTCCTCGGCGATCTTCGCCGCGAGCCACTGGTTGTACTCCTCGCGCTGCCCCTGCAGGGTGCCGGCGAAGGCGAGTGCCGCGTCGTACTCGGCCTGCTGGCGGCCGAGCTGGGCCTGCAGGGCGGCGAGCTGGTCCTGCCCGTCCTGGTAAGCCGCGGCGGCGCTCTGCTGGGCCGCGTCCGCGGTGGCCTTCGCCTGATCGGCCCGGGCCTGGGCGGCCTGGGCCTCGTCGACCGCGGCCCGGGCCGCGGAATCCAGGTTGGCCTTGGCGTTCCGGGTGGCCTCGAGCTTGGCCATCACGTCCAGCTGCGATGCGGAGATCTGGTCGAGCAGTTCTCGGCGCTGCAGGAGATCGGTCGCGCTGCCGGAATCCAGCAGGGCGGACACGGAGCCGAGGACCGAGCCCTGCCGGAAGGAGGCGGCGGCGAAAGCGGCGGCGTCCTGACGGGCCTTCGTGATGGCGGCGGCGGACTCGGCCGCGGTCGCCTGGGCGGCGGCCGCCGCGGCGGCGGCATCGGCCGCGTCGGCCTGGGCGATCTGGAGGTCGACGGCGGCCTTGTTGGACAGCTCGGCCTTCAGCTCGAGGTCCTGCTGCAACCGCTGGATGTCACCCTCGGTGCGCGAGACCACGCCGTCGAGGCGACCGACCTCGGCCGCGGCCTGGGTGGCCTGGTCCTGGCTGTCCTCGAGCTGAGCATCGGACGGGTTGTCCGGCGGCGGCGGGACCGCGGCGGCGGACGGCACCAGGGTGCTCGCCAGGATGGCGGCGCCGAGAACTCCACTCACGATGCGGGTGAAGCCTCTACGTGCGCGACTCGACGCTGCCACGTCACTCCCTTCGCTGCGCCTGTCGGCGCGATGTCGATCCGGACATGAGTTCGGACCGGCGGCATGTCAACTCGACACGCCAGGGAGCACCTTCTCACTCTGGCCCCCTTGTTGACCAGCAGTCCCGGTAAACCCTTGGTGCCCATGTGTAACAAATGCCCCGTCCGCGTGTCGCCTCCCCCCGGACGCCGAGATCCATCACTCTGCGTGACACAGGGAGGTCGTCCGCGCTGGGGGAGCTCCGCGTGTGGGCCACGACACCTGGGACACGCCCGTCGCCGCCTGGCCCGGGTTCCGGCCCGATGCCTCGCCGACCGCGGATCGCCGGGAGAACCGCGACCGGGATCGCCGGGAGAACACGGGGCAGCCCGCAGACTGATCCGATGACCGACAGCCGCCCCCTCGTCCGCTCCCGGACCGGCGCTCCGGCCGTCCTGCTCGTCCTGTCGTGCGCGCTGGTCGTGGCGGGCCTGTTCCTGCCGTGGCTGCGGTCGGGATCGGTCGAGCGCAACAGCTTCCAGGTGGCGGCGGTCATCGACCGGCTCGCTCTGGTCCGCGACAGTTCGCTGTCCTGGTTGCCCGACGCCTGGCCCGGAGTCGCGGTCGTCGTGCTGGTGCCGATCGCCCTGCTGGTGACCGGTCTGCGTCGGTGGGCCGGGGGGTGCGCGCTGACCGTCGGGGTCCTGACCCTGGGCCTGGGGGTGGCCACCCTGGTCCTCGGTTCCGGGAGGGCCGGCGCCGGGATCAGGCTCGCCCCGGCCGGGCCGGTGGTG
Source organism: Nakamurella flavida (assembly GCF_030811475.1). Lineage (NCBI taxonomy): Bacteria > Bacillati > Actinomycetota > Actinomycetes > Nakamurellales > Nakamurellaceae > Nakamurella > Nakamurella flavida. The sequence continues at coordinate 437,950 of NZ_JAUSQV010000001.1, read as the reverse complement.
CTCGCCCTCGGCGCGGCGGGTCTGGTGGTCACCGGCGTCCTACTGCTGGTGCGCGCCCGACCGATCGGGGCGAAGCCCATCCCCACGGGTGGTCCGGGGTCCCGGTCTGCTCCCGGGTGACCGACCGTCCGGAGCGACGGCGAGGGCTACGGCGGGCCGTCGATCCTCACGACGGTCGGGAGCTATCCGCTCCAGCGCTGTTCACCCGCGTGCGGAGTCCTCGCTCCGGCGACGCCACCGGCTCTTTCGGGTTGTTCTTCGGATCACCTGGCCGGTTGACAGCGGCGAGACCGGAGAATGTGACCGGCCGTGGGTGATCCGTGACCTCTTCCCCGGGAGAGCGAGCCACCCACGAACGGCACGGCACGGCCGGATCGACGGGGATCCGGGTTCCACCAGAACGCGAGTGCGACCAGGACAACGGTGCCCACCCGGCGCCCGAGGTGAGAAGGACAGCCCATGAGTGAGTACGGCCCGCCGAACGGTCCGGGACGCGAGAGCGATCCGCGCCGACCCGGAGACGGTCAGGGCACGCCGCCCGCCGGCTCCCAGGACCAGACCGGCCCGCTCCGCCTGCCCGCGAGTCAGCAGGGTGACGGCTCGGGATGGGCCGCCCCGAGCGCTGCGCCCGCCGCCGGCGCACCGGGCTGGTCGGGTGCGCCCGCCCAGCCGGACCCCCAGCAGGGCTGGCAGAACGCGCCGGGCCCGCAGGGCTGGCAGCCGCCCGCCGGCGCCCCGCAGGGATGGCAGAGCCCGCCCGCCGGCGCCCCCCAGGGCTGGGCGGGCGATCCCGCCGCACCGCAGCAGGGATGGGACCCGAACACCGGGCAGCCGACCTTCCAGCAGGACACCGAGCCCCCCAAGCAGAAGTCACGCGGGCCGATCCTGGTCATCGCGGCCGCCCTGGTCGCACTGCTGCTGGTCGGGACGGGGGTCTGGTACTTCGCCTACCGCGACACCAAGCCCGCTGCCGGCGCCTCCACGCCGCAGGCTGCGGTCGAGACCTTCGCCACCGCTCTGTCGTCCAACGACCTGGTCGGCATGGCCACCGCGCTGGATCCGGCCGAGGGGTCGGTCTACCAGGATTTCAACGTCGCGATCCTGGACGAGATGAAGCGACTCGAGATCATCAAGTCCGATGTCGAACCCAACTCCCTGACCGGGTCGACGATCACCGTGTCCGGGCTGACCTACGGGGCGACCACCACCCCGCAGCCCGATCACCTGGCCTTCGTCGAGGTCACCGGCGGGACCCTCACCGTCACCAGTGACCCGAGCAAGGTGCCGTTCACCGACAAGATCGACACCGCCCTGAGCGACGCCCTGGGTCCGCAGTGGGACGAGATGCAGGGTTCCGCCCAGACGCAGACCGTGAACATCGCCGACGCCACCCAGGAGCTGGGCCACCCGCTGCGCATCGCCACCGTGATGCGGGACGGAGAGTGGTACCCGAGCGTCTTCTACACGGTGGCCGGACTGGCCACCGATGCCGCCGGTCTGGCCCAGCCGACCGCGGCCGACACGATCCCCGCCGCCGGCGCCGATTCCGAGTCCGCCGCCGTGGACCAGCTGATCGCCGCGGCCACCGCGGGCGACCTGGAGAAGGTCATCGGGCTGCTCCCGCCGGACGAGATGGGCGTCGTGCACGACTACGGCAAGCTGCTGATCCAGCAGACCGGTGAGCCCACCGCCGAGGATCTCGGTGGCGTCGGGTTCAGCAACGCACAGTGGGACGTCACCGACGTGGCCGGTGGTCGCAAGGTCTCCCTCCTCAGCGCCGATGTGGAGACCCCCGAGGGCACCGTCACCATCACCCGGGACGTCGCCGCCGGGACGCTGACGATCAGCGGCATCCCGGACCAGCCGACCATCACCCTGGACGACGCCACCCTGGAGTCCTTGGCGAGCCAGATGGGCGAGGACCTCGACCCGCAGGTGCTGGACATCGTCAAGCGGGAGTTCAAGCAGCTGATCGGGCTCGGCGTGGTCACCACCCAGGTCGACGGCAAGTGGTACGTGAGCCCGATCCGCACCGGATCGGACGTGCTGATCTCGTTGATGAAGGGCCTGGAGCCGGCCGACATCGACTACTTCATCAGCCTCGCGGGGAACTGACCCGCCCACCCGCAGGGACCTGCCAGCACCGGCCGGCGGCCCGGACCGCACCCGCGGTCCGGGCCGTCGGCCGTGTGCGGGAGGATGCGCTCGATCGTGTTGCCGCTCTAACAGGACAAGCGTACTGTTTGATCTGGATCGCCTGCCGACGTCGGCGACGGTCCCGCTCCGCCCGAGGTCGTGCGCCGCCGCCGCTCGACCCGGTAACCGCCGCCGCGTGCCACCGAGGAGAGTGCCGTGCCTGCCGCCAGCAAGAACAGTTTCGCCGCCCACCAGACCCTGTCCGTGACCTCCGCCGACGGGGACCACGACTACGAGATCTACAAGATCAGCGATGTCGAAGGGCTGGAGAACGCGGCCAAGCTGCCGTTCTCGCTCAAGGTGCTGCTGGAGAACCTCGTCCGCACCGAGGACGGCGCGAACATCACCAAGGACCACATCCTCGCCCTGGCGAACTGGGATCCGACCGCCGAACCGGACACCGAGATCCAGTTCACCCCGGCGCGGGTGATCATGCAGGACTTCACCGGCGTGCCCTGCGTCGTCGACCTGGCCACCATGCGCGAGGCCATGGCCGACCTCGGCGGCGACCCGGACAAGATCAACCCGCTGGCCCCGGCCGAGCTGGTCATCGACCACTCCGTCATCGCCGACGTGTTCGGTCGTGCGGACGCCTTCGAGCGCAACGTCGACCTGGAGTACGAGCGCAACTTCGAGCGCTACCAGTTCCTGCGCTGGGGCCAGACCGCGTTCGACGAGTTCAAGGTCGTCCCGCCGGGCACCGGCATCGTGCACCAGGTCAACATCGAGCACCTGGCCCGCGTCGTCATGGACCGTGGGGGTGTCGCGTACCCCGACTCCTGCGTCGGCACCGACTCGCACACCACCATGGTCAACGGCCTGGGCGTGCTGGGCTGGGGCGTCGGCGGCATCGAGGCCGAGGCGGCCATGCTCGGCCAGCCCGTCTCCATGCTCATCCCCCGCGTCGTCGGCTTCAAGCTGACCGGCGAGATCCCGTCCGGCACCACCGCCACCGACGTCGTGCTCACGATCACCGAGATGCTGCGCAAGCACGGCGTGGTCGGCAAGTTCGTGGAGTTCTACGGCGAGGGCGTCGGGGTCGTCCCGCTGGCCAACCGGGCCACCATCGGCAACATGAGCCCCGAATTCGGCTCCACCGCGGCGATCTTCCCGATCGACGACGAGACCATCAAGTACCTCGAGCTGACCGGCCGTCCCGCCGCGCAGGTCGCCCTGGTCGAGCAGTACGCCAAGGCCCAGGGCCTGTGGCACGACCCGTCGCACGAGCCGGTCTTCTCCGAGTACCTGGAGCTCGACCTGTCCACGGTCGTGCCGTCCATCGCCGGGCCGAAGCGTCCCCAGGACCGCATCGAGCTGGCTGCGGCCAAGCCGGCGTTCCGCACCGCGGTGCACGACTACATCACCAACAACGCGGCCACCCCGGAGACCTCGGTCGACGAGTCGGTGCAGGAGACGTTCCCGGCCAGCGACCCGGCGTCGTTCTCCCCGGGCAGCGACCAGGAGGACGCCGACCAGCCCACGCTGACCACGGTGCACTCCGCGGCCTCGGGTGCCGACGGCCGGCCGAGCCGGCCGACCCGGGTGACCTCGTCCGAGTACGGCACGTTCGACCTGGACCACGGCGCCGTCGTCATCGCCGCGATCACCTCGTGCACCAACACGTCCAACCCGTCGGTGATGCTGGGCGCGGCCCTGCTCGCCCGCAACGCCGTCGAGCGTGGCCTGACCGTCAAGCCGTGGGTGAAGACCACCATGGCGCCGGGGTCACAGGTCGTCACCGACTACTACACCAAGGCCGGCCTGTGGCCGTACCTGGACAAGCTGGGCTACAACCTCGTCGGCTACGGCTGCACCACCTGCATCGGCAACTCCGGTCCGCTGCCGGAGGAGATCTCCGCCGCCGTCAACGAGGCCGACCTGACCGTGGTCTCGGTGCTCTCCGGCAACCGGAACTTCGAGGGTCGGATCAACCCGGACGTCAAGATGAACTACCTGGCCTCCCCGCCGCTGGTCATCGCCTACGCCCTCGCCGGGACGATGGACTTCGACTTCGAGACCCAGCCCCTCGGGCAGGACGAGCAGGGCACCGACGTCTTCCTGAAGGACCTGTGGCCCTCGCCGCAGGAGATCCAGGAGACGATCGCCAGCTCGATCAACAAGCAGATGTTCGCCGACAGCTACGCGGACGTCTTCGACGGCGGCGAGCGCTGGAAGGCGCTGCCCACGCCGACGGGCAAGACCTTCGAGTGGGACGCGGACTCCACCTACGTCCGCAAGCCCCCGTACTTCGACGGGATGCCCGCGCAGCCCACCCCGGTCACCGACATCGCCGGCGCCCGGGTGCTGGCCCTGCTCGGTGACAGCGTCACCACCGACCACATCTCCCCCGCCGGGGCGATCAAGGCGGACACGCCGGCCGGGAAGTACCTGACCGAGCACGGCATCGAGCGTCGCGACTTCAACTCCTACGGCTCGCGCCGCGGCAACCACGAGGTGATGATCCGGGGGACCTTCGCCAACATCCGGCTGCGCAACCAGCTGCTGGACGGGGTGCAGGGCGGCTACACCCGCGACTTCACCCAGGGCGAGGGCCTCGACGCGCCGCAGGCGTTCATCTACGACGCCGCGCAGAACTACGCCGAGCAGGGCACCCCGCTGGTCATCCTGGGCGGCAAGGAGTACGGCTCGGGCTCGTCCCGTGACTGGGCGGCCAAGGGCACCGCGCTGCTCGGCGTGCGGGCGGTCATCACCGAGTCGTTCGAGCGTATCCACCGCTCCAACCTCATCGGCATGGGCGTCATCCCGCTGCAGTTCCCGGCCGGGGAGAACGCCGCATCGCTCGGGCTCGACGGGACCGAGACCTTCGCGATCAGCGGCATCACCGGGCTGAACGAGGGCCGCACCCCGCGCACCGTCGCGGTCAGCGCGACGAAGGCCGACGGCACGGTCGTCAGCTTCGATGCTGTCGTCCGCATCGACACCCCCGGTGAGGCGGACTACTACCGCAACGGCGGCATCATGCAGTACGTGCTGCGCAACCTGCTGGCCGGCACGGCGTGACGGTGCGATCCGGCGCGGTCCGGCGCGGCTGAGCCCCGATGCCGAAGGTCAGCGCCGATCACCTGCTGGCGCGCCGACGGCAGATCCTCACCGGTGCCCGTGCCGCGTTCGCGCGGCACGGGTACGAGGGGGCCACGGTGCGGGTGCTGGAGGACGGGATCGGCCTGAGCCGCGGGGCGATCTTCCACCACTTCCCGGACAAGGAGTCGCTCTTCCTGGCCCTGGCCGTGGAGGACGCGGAGGAGATGGCCGCGACGGTGGCCCGACAGGGTCTGGTGCAGGTGATGCGTGACCTGATCACCGCACCCGACGCGGGCTGGCTGGGTACCCAGCTCGAGGTCTCCCGCCGGCTGCGCACCGATCCGGTCTTCCGGCACGGCTGGCAGTCCCGCACCGAGGCCATCGCGGCCGCCACCCGGGCCCGCCTGATCCGTCAGCGGGACGCGGGAGTGCTTCGCGCCGACGTCGAGATCGACGTCCTGGCCGGGTATCTCGCCCTGGTCCTGGAGGGGCTGGTGTCCCACCTGGCGGCCGGGCTCCCCGTCGGGCATCTGGCCGAGGTGCTCGACCTGGTCGAGGGGTCGGTCCGCGCACGGTGAGGCTCTCCCCCCACAGGACCGTGGTCTGGGCGGTGGTGTTGTTCGTCGCCGCGGTGGGGGCGCTGTCGGCGCTCTTCCATTCGTGGCAGTTCGTCGCCCAGATGGCGGGGACCTTCCTGGTGGTCCGCTTCGCCCTGTGGTGGCGCGATCGACCGGTGCGCAGATTGTCACCCAGGGGGCAGGAACGGTTCGCCGCTGTCATGCGGACCGGGGAGCCGAGCGGTGACCCGATCATCGACCGCCTGGCCATCCGCCGGCTCCGTCAGGACGCGAAGGACACCCCCCGCTCCCAACGGGTGGTCGCCATGCTGGGACTGGCGGCAGCGGCGGGCATCGAGGTTGCCGCGGCGATCGTGCGGACCCCGGTGTGGGCGGTGGCCGCTGTCGCGTCGGCGGTGACCCTGCTCTTCGTCGCCCGACGCCCGCCGGCATCCGCCCATCCGGCGGAGGGCCGATACGAGCGACTGCTGGCGGGGACGCCTCCGCACATCCACTGACCACGCCCGGCGCGGAGCGGGAACCCGTCGCACCCGACCGGGTGACCTCCCCCCGTCGGATGCTCGCGGACCTCAGCCGATTCTCCCCCGGGCCAGGATCGAACTCTGGCTACCCTGGGCGGTGGGCAGCAGCGGGGCGCGGCTCGACACTCGACCCGAGGAGACCGGTGATGCCGGAACACGACACGAACCAGCCGACGACGCACCCGGACTACCCGCGCCACCTCCCGGGACGCCACCCCCTCCGCCCGCGACCGGAGGTCGCGGAGTCGTGGCGGAGGTCGGCGCGTGCCGCAGGGGTGGCGGCAGGTCTGCTCGTCCGCATGGCTCGACAGCTGCGTCCCACGCACTGATCCGGTGCTGGCCGGACCTGGGCTCACCCAGCTGGGGACGGGCGCGGAAGAGGCACCGGTCCCCCGACGCACCGCGACCGCCGGGCCCCATGCATCCGGGCCCGGCGGTCGACAGGATGCTGAGCAGGTCAGTCGGTGCGGGTCACCGGGGACTCGCTGAGGGCGGCGTCGATGACCAGACCGATCCCGATCCCGGCCAGCCACACGTCCTTGGCCAGGGCGATGCCCCCGGGGGTGGGGCGCAGGTACTTGTCGTGCACGCCGGGCGTCCGGATGTAGAAGCCGAGGAGGCTCCCGGCGAACCCGGTCAGGGCGATCCCGGCGAGTCCGGCGGGGACGATCGGGGCGAGCAGCGCCGCACCGACGACGACCTCCCCGACGGCCAGACCCTTGAGGAAGATGCTGGGCTGCACCTTGTGCAGGACGGGGTAGGCACCGGCGGCCTGGCCGTGGATGGCCGTGGCGGTCGCCTGGTCACCCTTCAGCTTGCCCAGCCCGGAATTGAGAATGTACGAACCGGCGGCGATGCGGCCCGGGGCACGGCGCAGTTTGGCGGCCAACGACATGGAGTCCTCCTGATCGGTGAGCAGCCTCCACCCTCTCACTACCTCGGACGGTTCGTGCGCACCGGCCCGTCCGGGCGGGGGCTCAGGCGTCGGAGAAGCGGGCGATGGTCGCGCCGGCTCTCCGTACGGCATTGCGGGGGCCCTCCGGGATGGCCTCGTCGAGGAACTCGTACCCGTGGGCGAGAACGGCTGCCGATCGCGAGCCCGCGGCAGCCTGCTTGCGGACACCGGCGATCCAGTCGCTCACGTCGCCCCAGCCCGGTGCGGCCAGGGAGCCACCGACCTGCTGCACCGACAACGCCGCACACAGGTTGGCGAAGGCCATCCGGGTCCGCAGCGGCCACTCGCGCAGGGTGCCGGCGATGAAGGCCGCGGCGAAGACGTCCCCGGCTCCGGTGGCGTCGACGGCGTTCACCGGCAGGGAGGGCACCCATTCCTCCTCGCCGGTCAACGCGTCCAGGCCGATGGAACCCTGACCACCGCAGGTCACCACCACAATGGGCACCAGATCGGCCAGATGCATGAGCGCGGCTCGCGGGTCCTCGGTGCGGGTGTAGGCCATCGCCTCGGTGCTGTTGGGCAGGAACGCGTGCAGATCCGCCAACTGCGTGAGCGTCGAGGTGGGCCACTGCTCCGTGGCGTCCCAGCCGACGTCCCCGAAGAGCAACGTTCCGTGAGCCCGGGCCTGCGCCACCCAGGGTTCGGGCTGTTCACCCAGGTGCACCACGCCCGCCGCGGCGGGGGGCGGGTCGCCCAGCAGGTCGGCGGCCGACAGCGGTGAATCGTGGGCATGGGTGACCATCGCCCGGTCGCGGTGCACGGCCAGGGAGACCGTCACCGGTGAATGCCACTGATCGATGCGTCGGGAAAGGGAGAGATCGACCCCTTCCTCGACGAGGGTGCGCCACAGGAAATCGCCGTACACGTCGTCGCCGAAGGAGGACGCGAGCCCCGTGCGCAGGCCCAATCGCGTGGCGGCGACGGCCAGATTGGCGATTCCCCCGGGACAGGCGCCCATTCCCTCGGCCGGCAGTTCGGTGCCTGCCGAAGGAAGGGACGGCAGACCGGTGAGCACCATGTCGAAGAAGACGGTGCCGGACATGATGACGTCGAGACCGTCGGAGCCGCTCGGGGTGGTGAGGGCGGACGGAGGGGTTTCGGACATCACCCCAGCCTTCCATCCCGAGCGACCCACCGGGGCGCCGTTCCCCCACGACCTGGCGACGCTCTCAGATCCGTTGCATCACAACGCTTGTCCGGACGTCCGGCCCAGCACGGCGATCCCCGGCGCTCCCGCTCCCCCGCCGGGCGGCAGCGGCCGGACGCAGAAGGGCACCGGGCGGTCTGTCCTCCGCCCGGTGCCCTGATGCCGATCGACGCCGGGATTCCGCCCGCTCCGTGTGCGGAGGGAGTCCTGGTGTCGACCTACTTCTTCTTGCGGGTCGCCCCGCCCCGGCCGCGCAAGGGCACTTCGGCGTCCATCAGCAAGCGGTGCACGAAACCGTAGGACCGTCCGGTCCCCTCGGCGAGCGCCCGAATGCTCTGCCCCTTTTCGTACTTCTTGCGCAGATCCGCGGCGAGTTTCTCCCGAGCGACCCCGGTGATGCGGGCACCCTTCTTCAGGGTGGTTTTCGCTCGCGCCCGTGATGCTGGCGATGTGGTCGTGTCGGTAGCCACGTACCCCCACCTCTCCCTGGCTGCTGCGGTCGACGGTGGTCTGCCCTGTGCGGACCCCTCAGCGCGTCAATCTTCGAGCAGATCACCCTCCCGCGCCAGTTTGCATCACGCTTCGAAGCCGAGAACGGGCATCAACGGCGAGCATCACCCGACCGCGCGATGATCATGAGTTCACGGCGTTCACCTGCGCCCACTCGGCTCTGTGGCCCGACACCGGCACGACGATTCGCGCCTGGGTGAACGTTCACTCGGGCATCAAACGGGCAGACAAACGGGCACATTTTCATGCGGGTTCGGGCAGGAAGATCCTCGGAGTGCCGGGGGCCGCCTCCCGGCGTCGCCGACGGCGTGTTCTCCCCGGTCCCCCACGGGCAGGCCGGGTCCCCGCGTCGGGGTGCCGCGTCGGGCAGGGGTGCGCGCCGGCCTCAGGCCAGTTCGACCAGTTCGAGGTAGTCGGCCGACCAGTGGTCCTCGGTCCCGTCGGGCAGGAGGATGACCCGCTCGGGATGCAGGGCGGACACCGCACCCGGATCGTGGGTGACCAGGACGACGGCGCCGGCGTACCGGCGCAGGGCGTCGAGGACCTGCTCACGCGAGGCGGGATCGAGGTTGTTGGTCGGCTCGTCGAGCAGCAGCACGTTCGCGGCGGAGGAGACCAGACCGGCCAACGCCAGCCGGGTCTTCTCGCCACCGGACAGCGTGCCGGCCGGCTGGTCCATCTGCTCACTGGTGAACAGGAAGGTGCCCAACAGGTTTCGCAGCTCCTGGGCGTTCGCGTCGGGTGCTGCGTGTCGGGTGTTCTCCCACACGGTGGCGTCCGGGTCCAGGGTCTCGTGCTCCTGCGCGTAGTACCCGAGCTTGAGGCCGTGCCCCGCCTCCACCTCACCGGTGTCCGGCTTCTCACGGCCCCCGAGCAGTTTGAGCAGGGTGGTCTTGCCGGCACCGTTGAACCCGAGGACGACGACGCGGCTCCCCCGGTCGATGGCCAGGTCGACGCCGGTGAAGATCTCCAGCGAGCCGTACGTCTTCGACAGGTTGCTCGCCGTCAGCGGGGTCTTGCCGCAGGCCGCCGGGTTCGGGAACCGGATCTTGGCCACCCTGTCGCTGACCCGCACCTCGTCCAGGGAGGACAGCAGCTTCTCGGCCCGGTTGACCATCTGGTGGGCGGCCGCGGCCTTGGTGGCCTTCGCGCCCAGCTTGGCCGCCTGCAGCATCAGCGCCGAGGCCTTCTTCTCGGCGTTCGCGCGCTCGCGGCGACGACGCTGCTCGTCGGTGGACCGAGCCTCGAGGTACCGACCCCAGGTCATGTTGTAGACGTCGAGCTCGCCGCGCACGGCGTCCAGGAACCAGACCTTGTTGACGACGGCGGCCAGCAGCTCGACGTCGTGGCTGATGATGATGAGCCCGCCGCTGAAGGTCTTGAGGAAGTCGCGCAGCCAGGTGATGGAGTCGGCGTCGAGGTGGTTGGTGGGCTCGTCGAGCAGCAGCTGCGTGCTCTGCCCGCCGGCACCGGCATCGGCCTCGGCGGCGAACAGGATCCGGGCCAGCTCCACGCGGCGACGCTGGCCACCGGACAGGGTGCGCATGGGCTGCTCGAGGATGCGGTCGGCCAGACCGAGGTTGGAGCAGATGCGGGCCGCCTCGGACTCGGCGGCGTACCCGCCCATCGAGGAGAACCGCTCCTCGATCTGCCCGTACCGGTTGGTGGCGTCGTCGAGCTGGCTGCCGGTGAGCTCGGACATCTGGATCTGCACCTTGGCCAGCTGCGACACCATCACGTCGAGCCCGCGGGCGGACAGCACCCGATCCCGCGCGATCATGTCGAGGTCGCCCTCACGGGGGTCCTGCGGGAGGTAGCCGATGGGTCCCTTCCGGCTCACCGACCCGGCGTAGGGGATGCCCTCGTCGGCCAGCACCCGCAGGGTGGTCGTCTTCCCGGCGCCGTTGCGGCCGACGAGGCCGATCCGATCGCCGTGCTGCAGCCGGACATTGGTGTCGGCGAGCAGAATGCGGGCGCCGGCCCGCAGCTCGAGTCCGGTAGCAGTGATCACGTGGCCGAAGTCTACCGGCGCGGCCCCCCACCCGAGGGTCGCCGACGGTGTTCGTCGCACCACCCCCGGGTCGTGGCCGATGCAGGCCGGCCGCAGACAGGAGCTCCCCGACCCTGCCCCCGGCCCCGGGCTTGAGGACCCGGGACGGGACGACCCGCCGGCCGGCCCAGGACGGGTGGGGATCGGCGGGGCCGCCCCGCCCGGGGTCAGCCGTCCCGACGCCAGCCCGCCTGGCGCAGCGCGTCGGCCAGCGACCCACCGGGCCGACGGTCACCGGATCGGTCGTCCTGTCCCGTCCCGCGCCCACCGGCGGGACCCTTCGGCGTGCCGCCGGTGCCGCCCTCCCGCCGCGGGCCGCGCCTCTGATCGGCCGGCCGGCCGTCGGACCGCCGCTCGGTGGCCGCCGCGCCGGACTGTCCCCCGCCGCCGCCGGCCGACCGACCGGCCGCCCGTCCGGCGCCCGTACCGCCACCGCCCGGCGCGCCCCGTCCGGCCCCCCGGTCGCGACGTCCGGAGCCGCCATGTCCTGCGCCGTCCGGGCCCGCGCCCTCCACCGGGTCCTGCAGGCGCATGGTCAGCGAGATGCGCTTGCGCTGCGGGTCGACCTCCAGCACCTTGACCCGCACGACCTGCCCGGAGCGGACCACGTCCCGCGGGTCGGCCACGAAGGTGTCAGCCAGCGCGCTGACGTGCACGAGGCCGTCCTGGTGCACCCCGATGTCGACGAAAGCTCCGAAGGCGGCGACGTTGGTGACGACGCCCTCCAGCACCATGCCGGGCCGGACGTCGCCGATGGTCTGCACGTCCGCGGTGAAGGTGGCGGTGCGGAACTCCGGACGCGGGTCACGACCGGGCTTGTCGAGCTCGGCGAGGATGTCGGCGACGGTGGGAACGCCGAAGCGTTCGTCGGTGAAGTCGGTCGGGCGCAACGCGGTGAGCACCGCGGTGTTGCCGATCAGGGAGTCCACGGCGGTCCCGGTCGCGGCCAGGATCCGGCGCACCACCGGGTAGGCCTCCGGGTGCACCCCGGAGGCGTCCAACGGGTCCGCTCCCCCGGCGATCCGCAGGAACCCTGCACTCTGCTCGTAGGCCTTGGGCCCCAGTCGCGGTACGGCGTTCAGCGCGCGGCGGGTCGGGAAGGGGCCGTTGGCCTCCCGGTGGGCCACGATGTTCTCCGCCACGGTGCCGCTGATGCCGGAGACGCGGGCCAGCAGCGGCACCGACGCGGTGTTCACGTCGACGCCGACCGCGTTCACGCAGTCCTCCACGGTGCTGTCCAGGTGTCGGGCGAGCAGACCGGGCGTGAGGTCGTGCTGGTACTGCCCGACCCCGATCGACTTCGGGTCGATCTTGACCAGCTCAGCCAGCGGATCCTGCAGACGCCGGGCGATGGACACGGCCCCGCGCAGCGACACGTCCATGCCGGGCAGTTCGGCACCGGCCAGCGCGGACGCGGAGTAGACGGACGCCCCCGCCTCGGACACCACCACCGAACGCACTCCGGTCACCCCGTCGCCGGCCAGGGCGGCGATGAGCTCCCCGGCCAGCTGGTCGGTCTCCCGGGACGCGGTCCCGTTGCCGATGGCGATGAGCTCGACGCCGTGCACCCGGACCAACCGGCGGAGCGTGTCCAGCGTTTCCTGCCGGCGGCGGTGCGGGACGTGCGGGTACACGGTGTCGGTGGCCAGCACCCGCCCGGTGCCGTCGACCACGGCGACCTTGACCCCGGTGCGCAGGCCCGGGTCCAGGCCCAGGGTGGTGCGTCCGCCGGCCGGAGCGGCCAACAGCACGTCCCGCAGGTTGGCCGCGAAGACGGCCGCGGCGGACTCCTCGGCCGCCGCCCGCAGCCGGGCCCGGACGTCGACGGCGAGCGAGACGAACAACCGGGTGCGCCAGGTCCAGCGCACCGCGTCGAGCAGCCAGGCGTCGGCGGCCCGCCCGCGGGCGGCGATCCCGAACCGCGCCGCGATCGCCCGCTCGAAGGGACCGGGTCCGGCATCCCGGGTGGGCTCCTCCGCCGCCCCGATGGCCAGGTCGAGCACCCCCTCGGACTCACCGCGGAGCAGGGCCAGCACCCGGTGCGACGGCAGTGCCCGGACCGGCTGGGTGAACGCGAAATAGTCGCGGAACTTCTCCCCGTCGACCTCCCGCCCGTCCTTGACGGCGCTGGTCAAGCGACCCTCCCGCCACAGCCGTTCGCGGAGCTCCCCGATCAGATCGGCGTCCTCCCCGAACGTCTCGGACAGGATCGACCGCGCCCCGGTCAGCACCGCGTCGACGTCGGCCACACCCCGGTCGGCGTCGACGTACAGCGCCGCCACCTGGCGCGGGTCCTGACTCGGATCGGCCAGCAGGCCCGCGGCCAGCGGTCCGAGACCGGCTTCGCGGGCGATCTGGGCGCGGGTACGGCGGCGCGGCTTGAACGGCAGGTAGATGTCCTCGACCCGGGACTTGGTGTCCGCCGCGGCCAGCGCCCGGGCCAGCTCGACGGTCAACGCGCCCTGGCCGGCGATGGAGGCCAGCACGGCGTCCCGGCGTTCGTCGAGCTCGCGCAGGTAGTCCAACCGTTCCTGCAGGGTGCGCAGCTGGGCGTCGTCCAGTCCGCCGGTGGCCTCCTTGCGGTACCGCGCCACGAACGGGACGGTTGCCCCGCCGTCCAGCAGGTCGATCGCCGCCTGCACCTGGCGCAGGGCCACGGCCAGCTCGTCCGCGATGCGCCGGGCGACGCTCGGCACCGGGACCGGCGCCACCTGCGGCAGGGGCGGCGTGGTGGGTGCGTCGGGAACGGGTGGGACCAGGCTCGACACGGATGTCCTCTCGGGCGTACTCGACGGGCGCCCGGGTTCGCGGGCCGTGGACGACGGTCCGCGCTCGCGGGGGCGCCCACGGTAGCGCGGCATACTTCGGAGGTGATCCTGTCTCGCCGCTGGTCGGTCTTCCTCGTGCTCGCCGGTCTGTTCAACATCGGGATCTGGCCGCGGTTCGGCGCGGCGATCTGGCAGGACCAGCGGGCCTGGCAGGGCGCGATCGGCAGTTCGACGCCGACGGCCTTCCTCTGGGTCCACGCCGCGCTGATCGCGGTCGCCCTGACGGTGGGCATCGCGGTCGGCGTGCTGGGTCTGCGCGGCCTGGTGGCCGGTCGACGCCGCGCGACCGTCTGACGGCCGGCGAGCGGTCGTCCGGGGTCAGCCGGCGCGATCGACGGCGGCGGCAGCAGCCGGTTCGGGCGCGTCGACCGGGTGACCGTGCGGCTCCTTGCGGTGCCGGACCCGGCGGACGACGAACACGGTCAGCGCGATGGCCACCAGGCCGATGACGACGTACTGCAGGACGCCCGCGTACTCCTCGACCACGGCCCAGTTCTGCCCGAGCAGGTAGCCGGCCAGCACGAACGCGGTGTTCCAGATCAGGCTGCCGGCCGTGGTGAGCAGGCTGAACTTGACGACGTTCATCCGTTCCACGCCGGCCGGGATGGAGATGAGGCTCCGGAACACCGGGATCATCCGACCGAAGAAGACCGCCTTGCCGCCGTGCCGGGTGAACCAGGCCACGGTGCGGTCGATGTCGCCCGCGTGCATGAGCGGGATGCGTTCGGCCAACGCGCAGAGGCGCTGCTGGCCGACCCGGCGGCCGAGCCAGTACAGCGCAAGGGCACCGAGGAGCGAGCCCAGCGTGGTGACCAGGATGACCGGGATGACGTGGAAGGTGCCCTGGCTGGCGGTGAAGCCGGCGAGCGGGAGGACGATCTCGCTGGGCAACGGCGGGAACAGGTTCTCCGCGGCAACGGCCAGACCGGCGCCGGCCACGCCGAGCGTCTCCATCAGACCGACCACCCAGCCGGCCACCCCTCCGAGTTCGGCGGTGGACGTCTCGGCCAGGCGGAGGGCTACCGTCATGACGCCGACGATACCGATGGACCGGGTGCCGTCCGGCCTGCTCGTGGGCGCGGCGCCGCCCCCTGAGCGGGGGTTCCCGGCGGACCTGTGAGACCTTTCACGGATCGACCGGCGCGTTCCCACCCCGCCCGGTTCCGACCGGCCGGAGGTGAGGCGATGTCCGTCCGTCTGCAGGTGGCCCTGGACTCCCCCGCCGGATTCGCCGTCCTGCCCGCCATCGCCCCGTTCCTCGACATCGTCGAGGTGGGCACTCCCCTGCTCAAGCGGTTCGGGCTCGCGGCGATCACCACGGTGGCCACGCTCGCCCCCGGGGTGCCGGTGCTGGCCGACAGCAAGACGGTGGACGGGGCGGCCGACGAGTGCGCGATGCTGTTCGACGCCGGCGCGGCCTTCGTCACCGTGCTCTCCACCGCCGGTCCGGACACCCTGGTCGCCGCCGGTCGAGCCGCCCGGGCGCGCGGGCGGGCAATCGTGCTGGACACCATCCTGGAGGCCGATCCGTTGGCCGCCCTGGGACGCGGATACCCCGACGGCATCACGGCGCTCGCCCTGCACACCGCGACCGACGCGCGGCTGGCCGGTCGGGACGGTGGCGCGGGCGGGTGGGCGGATGCCGGGCGGCTGGCGTCCCCCCTCGACCTGGTCGTCGCGGGCGGTATCGGGCCCGACACGGTGGGCGCTGCACTGGCCGCCGGCCCGGCCGTGGTGGTCGTCGGCCAGGCGATCATCGGCGCCGTCGACCCCGTGGCGGCGGCCCGGGATCTACGCGCCGCCCTGACCTGACCTGCCGCCCCGCGCCGGGCGCGGGTGCCGGCCGGCGGGTGCGACGGTCGCCCGGCGGTTCCCGGGGCCGGGTTACCCTCCCGACGACGGGGCTGCGGTCGCCCGGCGATCGCCGTGCCCGTCCGGACGAGGGGACGAGGGAGCGGGATGACCGAGCTGAAGACGGCCGACGAGATCGCGGCGATGCGCGTCACGGGTCGATTCGTGGCCCAGGTCCTGGACGAGCTGGTGGCGATGGCCGCCCCCGGGGTCAACCTGATGGAACTCGAGCACCATGCGCGGGCGATGGTCGCCGACCGGGGCGCGGAGTCCTGCTACTGGGACTACTCCCCGTCCTTCGGCCGCGGCCCGTTCCGCAACGTGGTCTGCCTGGCCGTCAACGACGCCGTCCTGCACGGCCTGCCGCGGGACCAGGTGCTGGCCGACGGGGATCTGCTCACTGCCGACTTCGCGGTCGGCATCGACGGCTGGGTGGCCGACTCGGCGCGCTCGGTGGTGGTCGGCACGGCGGCCCCCGAGGACCTGCACCTGATCGAGACCACGCAGCTCGCGCTGGCGGCCGGTATCGATCAGGCCCGGCCGGGCAATCGTCTGGGCGACATCTCCGCCGCCATCGGGTCGGTCATCCGCGAGCGCGGGTACTCGGTCAACCTGGAGTTCGGCGGGCACGGTCTGGGCCGCACGATGCACGAGGACCCGCACGTGGCCAACGACGGTCGGCGGCACCGCGGGGAGACGCTCCGCTCCGGGCTCACCCTGGCCATCGAGCCGTGGCTGGCCCGCACCACGAACAAGATCGTTCTCGACCCGGACGGCTGGACGATCCGGTCCGCGGACGGGTCGCGCACCGCCCACTCCGAGCACACCGTGGCCATCACCCCGGACGGGCCGCAGGTGCTGACCCTCTCGGCGGCCTGACCGACCGCCACCGCTCCGCTCACCCGGTGCTGGTCAACGGCTGGGCGGCAGCGGTCAGCCCGGTGGCGGAGGCGGTCAGAGTGGCCGTCCCCACCCGGGTGTCGCCGGTGTAGAACGTCGCGGTGGAGGCGCCGGACGCGATGGTCACGGCGGTGACGGCCGACCCGCCGGCCGCGGTGGCGAACCGGGCCGTTCCCGTGGTGCTGGAGGTCAGGGCGACGGTGATCGCACCCCCGCCCACCGGGTTGCCGAACGGGTCCTGACGCTGCACGGTCAGCGGCCCCAGCGTGGCCGTCGTGGCGGCCCGTCCGGTCACCGGGGCGGTGAGGTAGACCAGCCGGGTGGCGGCGGCCGGCACCGTGGTGACCGTCTGGCTCGTCCCGGTCAATCCCGCCGCGGTCACCGCGAGAGTGGCCGTCCCGGAACGGGTGTCGCCGGCGTAGAAGGTCACCGTGGCCGCCCCGGCGGGGATCGTCACCAGGTTCGTGGCCGGACCGCCGGCGGTGGTGGAGAAGGTGGCGGTGCCGGTGGTGCTCGAGCCGAGCTGGACTCCGAGGCCACCGTCGGGCGCGGGCGCGGCGTTGCCGAACGCGTCCTGGGCCTGCACGCTGATCGGCCCGGTCGACGCGACGGCGCTCGCCGTCCCGGTGGGTGCCGCCGTGGTGATCACCAGGCGGCTCGCCGGCGCCGGGGTCACCACCTGGATCTGGGTGGCCGTGGTCAGGCCGCTGAGGACGACCGACACCACCGGTGACCCGGCCCGGGTGTCCCCGTACCGGAACGACGCGGTCGAGGCACCCTCGGGCAGGGCCAGCGTGGTCAGGGCGGCGCCGTCGAGGCCGGCGAACCGGGCGCCGCTGGACGAGGAGGCCAGGGTGAGGAGAAGACCGCCCGTCGGCGCGGGCACGGCGTTGCCGAAGGTGTCCTGCCGCTGCACGGTGAGCGGCCCCAGCGTGGCGGTGTCGGCGGCGGGTCCGGTGGTCGGCGGCGTGATCAGCGTGAGCTTGGCGGCCGTCCCGGGGGTGATGGTCTGCACCTGCGTCGCCGACGCGAGACCGGCGGCCGCCGCGGTGAGAGTCGGCGTGCCGACGCGGGTGTCGCCGTAGTAGAAGCTCACCGCGGAGGATCCGGCCGGGATCGTCACCGTGGTCAGCACGGTGCCGCCCGAGGTGGTGGAGAAGACGGGTACCCCGGCCGTGGAGGACGTCAGGGTGACCGGGGTGCCGCCGGTCGGCGCCAGCACCGCGTTGCCGAAGGCGTCCTGGCGCTGCACGGTGACCGCGCCGAGATTCGTCCTGGACGACGCGGTCGCCGTCCTGGCCGCGGTGGTGACGACGAGCCGGGTCGCCGTGGCGGTGATGGTCTCGGTCTGGGTCGCGGAGGTCAGCCCGCTGCTCGCGGCGGTGATCTTCGGGGTGCCCGCTCGGGTGTCCCCGTAGCCGAAGGAGGTCGTGCTGGCGCCGGCCGCGATGGTCACCGTCGTGGTGACCGCGCCGCCGGGGGTGGCGGCGAACTGGCCGGTGGTGGTGGCCGACGACGACAGGGTGACGGTGAGCGCGGTGGTCGCCACCACGGCGTTGCCGAAGGTGTCCTGCCGCTGGACGGTCAGCGGGCCCAGGCTCGGGGCGGCCGTGGGCGCGGCGGTGATGACCGGGGTGAGGAAGACCAGCTTGCGCGCGGTCGCGGGAACGATGGTGGCGCCCTGCGAGACGGCGGTCAGACCGGGCGAGGTGAAGGTCAGCACCGGTGTGCCGGCCCGGGTGTCGCCGTAGTAGAGCGTGGTCGAGGACGCACCGACGGCGATGGTCGTCGAGGTCAGCGCGGTGCCGCTGGCCCGGGCCGCGAAGCGGGTGGTTCCCGCGGAGTTCGACGCGGGGACGACGGGGACGGCGGCGGTGGCGACCACGGCGTTGCCGAACACATCCTGCTGCTGCACGGTGATGGCGCCGAGGTTGGCCGCTGACGAGGCACCGCCGGTGCGGGCCGCCGAGGTGACCGCGAGCCTGGTGGCCGTCCCGGCGCGGATCGTCTGGGTCTGGGTGGCCGACGTCAGGCCCGTCGTCGCCGCGGTCACCACGGGTGATCCCGCCCGGGTGTCGCCGTAGGTGAACGAGACGGTGGAGGTACCGGCCGGCATCGTGACCGTCCCGATGGTCGCACCACCCGCCGTGGTCGAGAAGCCGGTCGTCCCCGTCGAGCTCGACGACAGGGTGATCGTGATCGCCGCGGTGGTGGGCACGGCGTTGCCGAAGGCGTCCTGCCGCTGCACCGTCAGGGGCCCGAGAGTGGGGGCGGCGGTGGCCGTCCCGGTCACCGCCAGCGAGGTCACGGCCAGTTTGCTGGCGGCCGCCGCGGTGATGCGTTGCGCCTGCGAACCGGAGGCGAGACCGGCGGCGGTGGCGCTGACCACCGGCGACCCGGCCCGGGTGTCGCCGTAGTAGAAGGTCGCCGTCGAGGAGTTGGCCGGGATGGACACGGTGGTGACGGCGGTCCCGCCGGAGGTGGCGGCGAAGCGGGCGGTCCCGGTGGTCGACGAGGTGAGGGCGACCGACGCCGCGGCGCCGAGGACGACCGGGTTGCCGAGCCAGTCCTGCCGCTGCACGGTGATGGGCCCCAGCGTCGCGCCGGTGGCCGCCGGGCCCGATTGTGCTGCCGTGGTCATGACCAGGTGGTACCCGTCGGCCGGGATGACGGCGAAGGTGCTGCTGGTCGCCGGGGTGAGCCCGGACGCGGTCGCCTGCAGGTGGTAGTCGTCGGCGGCCCGGTTGACGGAGAGGTCGTCGAACGTCACGGCGCCCTGCGCGTCGGTGGTCCGGGTGAGGGTGCCGTTCAGCACGCCCTGCCCGGCACCACCGGTGAGGCCGATGGTGACGGGGATGCCGGCGACCTCGGCCGGATCCCCGGTGGCGGTGACCAGGCACAGCTCGACGCCCGGGGAGACGGGCGTGCCGGCGATGGTGGAGGTGGGCTGCTGGCAGAACACGACGGCGGCCGGCAGGGCCACCTGGACGGGGTCGCTGACCGCGGTCGCCGTCCACGACCGGTAGACCGCGGTGACCCGGTAGCTGACGGCTCCGGTGCGGAGTCCGGTGTCGGCGCAGGAGAGCGCGGCCAGCGGACGGGCGGGGCCGGAGTTGCAGACCGGCTGGGTGGTGCCGCCCCCCACCCGTTCCACGAAGTACCCGGTGGGCACCGGGCCGCGGGCCGGCGGTGCCCACCGCACGGGGAGCGACGCCATGTTGGTCAGCCGCGGCACCGTGAGCGCGGAGGGCGGAGCGAGGGTGCCGGTCTGGGCGACGCCGCCGCCACGCCCGGCGGTACCCCAGTCCGCGGACGCGCTGACCGAGCAGAGCATCAGGAGGACGCACAGCACCACCGCGACCGGTACCCGCAGGGCCCGGTCGCGGTGGTTCGACATCGTCTGCACGGCTTCCTGTTCGGGGCGGCGGTGGATCAGCTGGCGGCGAAGTACAGCGGCACGGTGACGTTCTTGCACTCGTCCTGGTTGGCCGACCGGTTGACCATGGCGATGGTGACGGAGCCGTTCGCGGCGGCCCCGGCGGCGATCGGGCCGTAGGTGATCGCGGGGGTGCCCACGCTGTAGTCGGCGGCGCTGCAGGCCCCGGTGGGTCCGGCCGTCCACGTGGTGCCGTCCGCATTGGCCACGGTGACGAGCACGCTGGCCAGGTTGAGCACACCCGTGGAGGGGTTGGTGACGCTGAAGGCGACGCTCTGCGCCGGCCCGCCCGGGGTGAGCGGGTCACCGGTGGCCGGGTCGGACGCGACGACGAAGGCCGGCGCCGAGCCGGTCTCGGCCGCACCGGAACCGGTGCCGGTGCTGCTCCAGTAGGCGTAGGCGACCCCGCCGCCGAGGAGCAGGACACCCGCCCCGACGACGACGGCGGCCTTGCGGCGGGTGGTGGCGAGAAGGGACCTGGACACGGACATGGACATGGTTGCTCCTGACGGAAGGCACACGGAAGAAGAGGAGGAGGACGAGCTGGATCTGCCGAGAAGGCAGGAGGTGATCGGTGCAGAGGGTCGGCGAAACACCGTGCGGTCCGCCGGACGAGATCCTCGTCCGGCCTGCGGCAGGCATCCTGACCTGCACCGACGATAGTTGAACGGCGCAGGACCGGACAGTGGTGATGATCAGGTCAACCCGTCCTCGACCGTCGTTCATCACCCGGTGTCCCGGCGGCGACGGAACGGCACGAGATCCCGCGGCCTCGCCCGCGTACCGGGGCGCAAGCGATTTCGTTACCTCGTCTAACCGTGCACCCACCGTGACCGGACGGGGACCACAGGGGGGTTCTCCCGGCCACGTCCGACCCGTCCGGGGCCGTGCCGAGCGGTCGGGACACGCACAGGAACGGGAGATCGGCCGGATGGTCACCGCCGGGCGGACCCGGCGGTGCCGTCGCCCCCGTGGTCGGGCCGGTTCAGCGCACCCGGGCGCGACTCATCGGCGGATCCACCCCGCGGACGAGGATCTCCACGGCGAGACTGCGCCCGGCCACCTCGTCCAGCACGGCCCGCCGCGGTTCGGCGATGTCACCGAAGTGCCGTCGTGGGAGGGCGGCCACCGCCGCCAGTCGCGGATCGGAGAGCACCTCGGTGACCGCCGGCCCGTCGCCCGCGGTGACCAGCAGCCGGACGGCCGCCGCCGGCCCGGTCACCAGCGGGCCGAGCACCCGGGCGGCGGCGTCGGCGCTGTCCTCGAGGGCGGCGGTGCGCTGGTTGCCGCGCCGGCGGGCGAAGCGCTGCTGGGACCACCCGCCCGCCGCCGTCCGGCCCTGGACGTACGCGCGGTCGGTGGACGAACTGAGCACCCGGCCGTCCCGGGCGACCCCCACCGAATGGGCCCCCGCCCGCACCAGGATCAGCCCCATGCCGGTGCCACCCAGATGGGCCAGGTGGGCCAGCAGCGCTTCCAACGGTTCTCCCGCGGCGGGATCCATCGGCCCGAACGGCGCCTGCAACCGGGCGGTGGTGCCGTCGCCCCCCTGCACGGTGACGCCGTCGGCGTCCGCGGTGATGTCGGCGAGTCCGTCGTTGCGCCCGGAGAAGCGGTTCACCCAGCCGACCAGTCGCTCGGGGGCGATCTCCACGACGGTGCCGCCGCCGGGGGCCGGCCGCGCGCGGCTCGTCACCGGCGGGCCGCGGTGGGGGACGACTCGGCGGGTGGGCGCATCGATCCACCGTAGAGGGGATCGGCCGTCGGCCGTGCCGGATCGGGGTCTCCAGCGAGCGGCGACGGCGGCCGGGCCGGCCGACGGTCACCCGGTGTCGTGGGGGCCAATTATCGTGTCCGGTGCACCGGGGGTACGGCCGCGCCGCTCCCCCGGACCTGTCCGTCGGGTACCCGCCAGGCCGGTACCCGCCAGTCCAGTACGAGGAGCACCGTCACCGATGTCGACCGAGACGATCGAGTTCCAGGCCGAGGCCCGTCAGCTGCTGCAGCTGATGATCCACTCCATCTACTCGTCCAAGGACGTCTTCCTGCGCGAGCTGATCTCGAACTCCTCCGACGCGCTGGACAAGGTCCGGATGGCCGCCTACCAGGACAAGGACCTGGTCGCCGACACCTCCGACCTGCACATCTCGCTGAGCACCGATCCGGCGGCCCGCACGGTCACCGTGGCCGACAACGGCATCGGGATGACCCGGCAGGAGGTCGTCGACCTCATCGGCACCATCGCCAAGTCCGGCACCGGCGAGCTGCTGGCCAAGTTGCGGCAGGCGCGGGAGGCCGGCGGGTCCGAGCAGGCCACCGCCGATCTGATCGGTCAGTTCGGGGTCGGCTTCTACTCGAGCTTCATGGTCGCCGACCGGGTCACCATGGTCACCCGCAAGGCGGGCACCGAGGGCGGCGTGCAATGGGAGTCCGCCGGTGAGGGCTCGTACACGGTGACCGACGCGCCGGACGCGCCGCAGGGCACCTCGGTGACCCTGCACCTCAAGCCGGAGGACACCGAGGACGCCCTGCACGACTACAGCAACCCGCGCACCGTCCGCGAGATCGTCAAGCGCTACTCCGATTTCATCACCTGGCCGATCCGGATGGCCCCGCTCACCACCCCCGCCGCAATCGACGGCGAGGACGCCGACGAGTCGGCGGCGCCGGCCGAGCCGGAGGTCATCAACTCCCGGCAGGCGCTGTGGGCCCGCCCGCAGAGCGAGGTCTCCGAGGAGGAGTACGCCGAGTTCTACCGGCACGTCAGCCACGACTGGCAGGAGCCGCTGGAGACGATCCGGCTGTCCGCCGAGGGCACGTTCGAGTACCAGGCGCTGCTGTTCCTGCCCCGGCAGGCGCCGATGAACCTCTTCTACCGGGACTCCGCCCGCGGGGTGCAGCTCTACGTCAAGCGCGTCTTCATCATGGACGACTGCGAGGCGCTGATCCCCGAGTACCTGCGCTTCGTCAAGGGTGTCGTCGACGCGCACGACCTGTCGCTCAACATCTCCCGCGAGATCCTGCAGCAGGACCGGCAGATCCAGCTGATCCGCAAGCGGTTGGTCAAGAAGGTGCTGTCGACGCTGAAGTCGATGATGACCGACGAGTCCGGGACGGAGAAGTACGACACCTTCTGGACGCAGTTCGGTCGGGCCCTCAAGGAAGGTCTGCTCTCCGACCGGGACAACCAGAACGCCATCCTCGAGGTCTGCTCGTTCCCGTCCACCCACGACGCGGCGAAGCCCACCACCCTGCAGGCCTATCTCGAGCGGATGCCCGAGGGGCAGGACGCGATCTACTACGCCACCGGGGAATCCCGTGCGGCCCTGGAGCACTCGCCGCACATGGAGGCCTTCCGGGCCAAGGGTTACGAGGTGCTGCTGCTCACCGACCAGGTCGACGAGGTCTGGGTCGACGCCGTCCCGGCGTTCGAGGACAAGCAGTTCGTCTCCATCACCCGGGGCGAAGTGGACCTGGGCGGCGAGGACGTCGACGCCGACACCCAGCAGGGCTACGACGCGCTCCTCGGCCGGCTCACCACCGATCTGGCCGACGAGGTCAAGGCGGTCCGGCTCTCCCACCGGCTCACCGATTCCGCGGTGTGCCTGGTCGGCGAGGCCGGCGACCTGACCCCGACCCTGGAGAAGATGTACCGGGCCATGGGCCAGCAGCCGCCGACGGTGAAGCGGACCCTCGAACTCAACCCCTCGCACCCGCTGGTCGTCGGGCTCCGCACCGCCTTCGAGGCGAACGCGGACGATCCCTCCATCCAGGCCACCGCGCGGTTGCTGTACGGCATGGCCCTGCTCGCCGAGGGCGGCGAGCTGGCCGAACCGGCCGCCTTCGTGGCCGCTCTGTCCGATCGCCTGGCCGCGACGCTGGCCTGAGCGACCAGCATCTCCGACGGGCGGCGGTGACCCAGGGGGTCGCCGCCGCCGGCTGTTCCGACTTCTGAGCCACCGCACGGGATCCCGTCTCGGAGCCGCCGATGATGGGGTTAGGGTCGCTCGGTGGATCTTGTGCAGCGGCTCGGCCGAGGCGAGGGCGGTTTCCTGCTCTTCGGTCTCACCCCACCCAAGGCGAGTGCCGCGGGTGTGGACCTCGATCGGATCGCCGGTTCGACGGTGGCCCGTCTGCAGTCGCTGGACCCCGATGGGGTGGTCATCTACGACATCCTGGAGGAGCGGGATCGCAACCCCGAGACGCGACCCTTCCCCTTCCTACCCACGCTGGATCCGGCCGACTACCTCGACCAGCACCTGGCCGGGTGGACGAAACCCGCGATCGTCTACCGAGCCGTGGGCAAGTACCCCGAGGACCACCTCTCGGAGTGGTTGCGGCAGCAGCCGACGGACCGGGTGGCGACAGTGCTCGTCGGTGCCTCGTCGAGTGCCCACCCGGGTCTGACGACGTTGCCGCGAGCCCAGGAACTGCGTCAGCAGACGCAGCCGGATCTGCTGACCGGAGCTGTCGTCATCCCCGAACGCCACACCAACCGCGGCGACGAGCACCTGCGGATGCTGGCCAAGCAGACGGCGGGATGCTCGTTCTTCGTCAGTCAGGTGCTCTACGACGCGGACGCGGCCAAGAACCTGGTGTCGGACTACCGCGACGAGTGCGATGCCCGCGGGGTCGCCCCCCGACCGATCGCGTTCACCCTCTCGGTGTGCGGTTCGCTCAAGACGCTGCAGTTCCTGACCTGGCTCGGCGTGCAGGTGCCGCGGTGGATGCAGCGGGATCTCGAACGGAGCCAGGACACCCTGGCCGCCTCCCTCGACCACTCCCGCGCCGTGGGCCTGGACATGCTCGACTACTGCCGTCGGCTGGGCGTCCCGGCCGGGCTCAACATCGAGAGCGTCTCGGCCCGTCGCGTCGAGATCGACGCAGCGGTCCAGCTCGCCTCCGAGCTGCGCCCGGCGCTGCACGCCTGACGCGGTCCGTCTTCGCGGTCGACTGGCCGATGCGCCCCACCGGGGGCAGCATCTGGACCGGGGGTGGTCACCATGGCCCGACGATCCCGACGCCGCCACCGGGATTTCCTGGGCGTCCGCGCCCGCTGGCACGCATCGGCGAGCCGGGCTCTCGGCCGAGAGATCCGCGGCCTGCGCCACCCGGTCGATGTGCGGGCGCTCCGCAAACGCGTCCGTGCCACCCGGCGGGCCCTGCGGCCGGTGGACCCGTGGTCGGCGGCGCGGTCACCTGCGGGGTGGGTCGCACCCCCCGGCGTGCTGCCCGGCTGGAACTGGCAACCGCCCGGGCACGGGCTGGTCACGCACCTTCAGGGGATGCCCTGGTGGGCCCGGGTGTGGCGGATGACGCCCTTCGTCGACCGGTACGCACGCGCCTGGATGTGGCGTCACGGCCACCTCGGCATCATCCCCACGCTCGCCTGGCCGGACGAACCCGGCGGATCGGCCGGTGATCGCGCCCCACGCCTGCCGCTCCCCCCGGATCCACGGCACCGGGCACGCGCCGTCCCGTGGCCGCCGTTCGAGGGGTGACGACAGACCGTACCCGCGACCGGGTCACCGGTCGGTGGCCGACCGGGCGGGACGTGCTGCGCCCGGACGAGGTGTGGCAGACGGCCCCTGGTCGATGTCCGCGGTGCCCGAGGAAGCCCGTCCCGAGCTTTTCACCAGGCCGCCCGGGATGGGCTGGTCTCCGAGGCGGCGTGAGAGCCGGTTTCGCGGCTTGTGTGCAGGTCGCCTTTCTCCATCGGCTTGACAGGAGAGCCAGCGGTGCTCTGCACCAAGCCGCACGCTCGATGCCGGGTCGGTCTGGAGACCTGCCGAGCATGGAACGACAACGGTCGTCTGTGACACATCGCAGGTAGGAGGGACTCGCAGTAACCGGAGCACTTCGAGCTGGTTGCTCACGGGGCAGGCTTGGCAGGTGGGTACCTGGAGCATCGAGTCAGCAGGTGTCGTCGCTCTGCCTGATGGTCGCCGGGTCCGGGGGCGCGCTCTGCGGGACGGCGCACCACAGGGCCAGGACATGCCGGAGTTCGGTGCGTATCTCACTGCTCGGCCCCACCATGAACGGGGCTGGGAATCACGCTGGGTGCGCTGGCCCGACTTCTGGGTGCCGCGGTCACCGTCGGACGCTCTCGGCGCGCTGGAGCTGGCCTTCGAGCGATCACCTGAGATGAGGGTGGAAATTGCGTGCGGTGGCGGAACGGGGAGAACAGGAACAGCCATGGGACTGCCCAGACTTCGGTTGACTCCTTTCCTGTGAGGCCTCGGGCCTTGCTGGAAAGATCAGAACCGTGCCCAAGCCGTTTCCCCCAGAGTTCCGCCGGGACGTGGTCGCCGTCGCCCGCCAGGGCGACCAGCCGATCGCGCAAGTCGCTAATAACTCAGTGTCTCCCCGAGCTGCCTGCAGCGGTGGCTCCAAATCGCCGACCGGCATGACAACGTCCCCAGCCCGGCGTCGCCGACCGGGACCAGCTCGGCCGTGGACCTGGAGACCGCGAGCTGCGAGCTGCGAGCTGCGGACCAAACAGCTCGAGCAGGAGAACGAGATACTGCGCCGAGCGACCGCCCACTTTTCTCGGGACACCCTCCCAAAATGATGTACCCGCTGGTCCAGACCGAGCCGCGGACCGGATCCCGGTCGCGGTGACCTGCCGGGTGCTCGGCTTGCTCCAAGCAGGCGTTCTACCAGTGGCGCCCCGACCCGGTCAGTCGACGCGACTGGGACGACGCGCACCTGATCAACGCCGCGATCGACATCCACCACGACGACCCCGAGTTCGGGTACCGGTTCATCGCCGACGAGCTGGCCACCGCCGGCATCACGGCCAGCCGCAACCGCGTGCACCGGTTGTGTTCCCAGCAGCAGTTGTGGTTCGTGCACTCCCGACGCCGAGGTCTGCACCGCAAGCCCGGACCGCCGGTCCACGACGACCTATTGCGCCGCGAGTTCACCGCGCAGCGTCCCAACTAGCTGTGGCTCGCCGACATGCCCCCGCAAGCGGGAGGTGCCCCTCCGACCATCCCACCGGTGAGGGCAAGCTCTTTCTCTGCGCGGTCAAGGAAGCCTGCTCCAAGCGGATCGTCGGCTACTCCATCGACGCCCGGATGACCGCCGACCTCTCGGTCAGAACACCGAGCAACGCGCTGGCGCTACGCGGCGCCGTCGGCGCAGTCGTGCACTCCGACAGGGGCAGTCAATTCCGTTCCCACGTCTACGTCCGGGCACTGCGCGACGCCCAGCTCCGCGGGTCGATGGGCAGGGTCGGATCCTGCGCCGACAATGCCGCCATGGAATCGTTCTTCAGCCTGCTGCAGAAGAACGTCCTCAACCGGCAACGATGGACCGACCGCGAACAGCTCCGGCTGGCCATCGTGACCTGGATCGAACGCACCTACCATCGCCGCCGCCGGCAGGAAGCCCTCGGCCGCTTGACCCCCATCGAATTCGAGACCCTGCACCAAACCACTCGCGCCGCCTGACAACCCCAACAACACGAGTCAACGAAAGTCTGAGCAGTCCCCTTGGTGGACCCGGTGAATCATCTTGTCTATCCCGGTGACACTCCCCCGACCCGGGACCTGTTCTTCTCCGGCCACACCGCCGTCATGGTGTTGCTGGTCCTCATCGCGCCGCCGGGCTGGCTCCGACGAGTCCTGGGTCTCGCGGCCGCCGCGGTGGCGGTCATGTCGCCGCGTCCTCGTCGGTGGTCGCGGTCAAGTCGATTCCCAGGCGTACGCCCTGAGCGGTCTGCGCGTTGCCTACCTCTGCGGACCAGCCGCACCCATGGACGAACTGCGCCGGTCAACCCCACCGTGGGCGGTGAGCCTGCCCGGGCAACTCGCCGCCGTGCGTGCCCTGTCGGCCGAGTGCCACTACAGGGGCCGCTGGGAGTACACCGCCGTCCTGCGCGATGCCCTGCACCGGCGGCTGTCCGCTCTGGGGCTCGAGGTGGTCCCGGGAATGGCGAATTTCCTGCTCACTTACATCCGGGATGACGGACCGACCGCGGCCGAGGTGGTGGACCAGTGCCGGGAATAGGGGGTGTTCCTGCGCGACGTGGGGTCCATGGGCCGAGCCCTGGGTGTCCGTGCACTCCGGGTGGCGGTCAAGGACGAGGCGGGGTTCGAAAAGATCGTCGGCCCACTGGCGCGGTCTCTGGGAGCCCGAACGCGGCACTGATGCCGCTGAGCCACCACGCGACGAACACCGGGGCGGCCAGCACACCGATTGTCCAGTGGGCATGCCGCGCCAGCACAGCGGGTCGAGCTCCCCGCCCGTCTCTTCCCGCCGGGAGCACGGATCGCCCCGGCGCGACGGTCCGTCGGGTCTGTCGGCGTCGCGGAACAGCCAGGAGCTCGGCGGAGCGCAGGACGAGATCGGTCAGCGGCTAGAGGAGTTTGCGGTCGGCAGCCGGTTCACTCGATGTGCGGAACAGCACCTGATGGCGGTGCCGGTAGAACAGGGCCGCCGCTGAAGCCAGCATCAGCAATGCTCCGAACACGACACCCAGGCCCACACCCAGGAGCGCGTCGGTGATGACCAGGCCGGCGACGAGCAGGACGGCCCCGACTCCGAACAGGAGTACCGGGATGAGGATCCTGCGGCGCTGCAGGCGTTGAAACCGCTTGTCCGCGATGCTGGAACTGAAGGCCGGATCGTCCTGGCTCAGCGCCAGTTCGATCTGGGCCAGGGCGCGCTGGTCGTCTTCCGACAGTGGCATCTCATTCTCCTTGGTGCGTTGACCGACGGGGTGACGATGGTCGGACCGACAGGATGACCGGCCTGGCCGGTCGAGCCGGTGTACTTGGGTGACGGTTGGAACAACCGCGGGCGACAGCGCGGCCCCCAGGGGGAAGCGCCCCGACGGTGGCGGAGGCGGGATCGCTGTCATGGACGGCGATGTCGGCCTGGCCGTGCAATCCACCGGATCCGATGGTGACGTCGCGGACACTTCCCACCGCGGCGCCCTGGTCGGTCAGCCCCTGAGTGTTCGGTTTGTCACCGCGGACCGACCCTGATCCTGACCGGATTCTGATGATCTCCTCCAAGGCCACGAGCCCCGCCTCCGATCCGACGGTCGACACATCCGGTCCGAGACCGGGACCCCGGACCAGGGGACGTCGGTTGACAGCGAGACTGTGCAGAGTGCGTGGCGACGAGGATGACACCGATGACGAGCCCGCCAATGGCGGTGACGAGATTGTCATCGCTCCAACCGACGTGTTCCCCGGCGCAGGTCACGACGAGTGGTGCGGCGTATTCATCGGCGTCCAACATGGCACTTTGCGGGTCATGGCTTCCGCACGGCGGGTCCGAGGCCGCGCGGCTCGATGTTCTCTACCGAGTACGGCTTCTCGCCGCCTCTCATCGGTATCCGTGAGCTGATTCCCGCCGTCCTCCGATACCGGTCACTCCAGGGCGGCGACACGGATGAGCGTCAGTCGGACCGCCATCTCCGGCAGCGACTCAGGACTGATGGAGGGGTGAAGATCGTCCACGGCCTGCTCGGCGCAGCGACGCGACATCCACCGGCTCGTCCTGCAACTCGACACAGACATCGTCGACGATCTGTTCCAGGTCTCTACGCCGCGCGGGCCGGCTTGCCTGCCTGGGCGTCCGCTCCGTGTCCAGGAGAGGACTGGTCATCGGCCCGCTCCGACGTCGTTGCGGCCCTGCTCGGCCTCGGAGGGTTGCCGGTTTCGATCCGATGGACCGCGATCGATGTGGCCCGACGGATGAGCAACGTCGGCCAACCTCTGCATCGGCACAGCCGACTGGAGAAGTGCGCGGCGGCTGAAGGCGAAGGGGTTCACGTCGATCGTCCTGAGGGGTGGCGGAAATGACCCCGGAGCTGCCTGGCTGCTGGGCGTTGGTGCCCATTCCGTGCGCGATCACTGCTGGGAGTGACAGGCCCACAGACTCCAGACCGACTGTTCGAACAGTCTCCGTCAGGCTACACGCGGTGGTGACCGGGAGCTCGTTCGTCTCCTGACCTGAGGAGCGACACCATGTTCCACCTGTGGTCACGGGTGGACGGGCGCGGGAACGCCTGCCGAGTGAGGCCGGGCGCGGCGGTACCGTCGCGGTGACCAGCCGATCGGTGTCGCGACAGGAGCTCTTCATGGACCACGCGGGACGCCCCGAAGATCTGGCCGACCACCCCGCCGATCTGGACGCCCAGGAGGGGGGCGCAGACCGGGCTCAGCAGGAGGCCGAGCAGCAGGACGCGGATCTGGCCGCCAGTTTGTCCGACTTGGCGGCGTTGTCGACGGACCGGGTCGGGTTGGTGGAGTTGCTCACCAAGATTGCCACGATGGCGGTGCAAGCGATTCCCGGCGCCGACGGTGCCGGTCTGACCCTCTTGGAACCGGACCGGGCCGACATCATCGTCAAGAGCACCGATTTCGTCCGGCAGATAGATGACATCCAGTACAGCATCGGACAGGGACCCTGCATCAGCGCCGCCGCGACGGGCACGGCCATGCGGTCCGGGTCGTTGGGCGGTGACCCGCGCTGGCCGCGGTTCGGGCCCCGCGCCGGGCGGCTGGGTGTGCACAGCGTGCTGTCGTTGCCGTTGAGCACCCCCTCCGGGGTGGTGGGAGCGATGAACGTGTACGCCCACGCGAAGGACGCCTTCGACGAACGAGCCGAGCAGTTGGGTGAGATGTTCTCGGTCCCTGCGGCGATATCCGTCCTGAACGCCCAGATACTGGCCCAGAGCCAACGGCTGGCCACCCAGTTGCAAGCGGCACTGGTGAGCCGGCCGGCGATCGATCAAGCCGTCGGGATCCTCATCAGCCGCAGTGGTGACACCGCCGAGGAGGCATTCCTCCGATTGCGGCAGATGAGTCAGAACCAGCACGTCAAACTGACGGTGGTGGGTCAGCAGATCGTGGCCGAGGCCGCCACCCGGGCCCGGGCCCGGGCCCGGGCCCGCACTCGTCGCCCCGCCGAATAATCCCAGACCGCCCGCCCCACCGGACGCGGCCGACCGGGTAGTGTCGGCAGCGCGTCACCCGCAGGATCTGGACCCGACTCCCGTCCGCAGTGATCGCATCGGGTCTCACCATCGGCGCGGGACCCGGCCCAGGGCTCGAACAATCTGCGATCGGGACGCGCCCGGGAGTGCTGGCCGTGGGTCTGCCCCGCAGAACGCAGTTGACCGATCAGCTCGATGCCCTGACCGTGGCCCTGGATGGTAGCGGCGACGACCTTCCCGCGATCCTGGCCGTGCTGGTGGCGGATCTCACCGCCGCGATCAGCTCCTTCTCCGGTCTGGTCATGACGGTGACCGCGGGCAGTCAACCCCTCGCAGTCGATGTGATGATCTCCCGCGTCGCGGCCACATCATTGCTGCTGCCGTTGCGGACCGCCCCCGGCGACCGCCTCGTGCTGTACGCCCAGAACCCAGGTGCATTCGTCGATCTGGCCGCCGACGCCGAGCGCATTCCGGGCTTCGGTACGTCGGTGGTCCTGGACCGACACCTGCCCCCGCCCACCGCATCGGACAGTCGGCGGCTGCTGAACGATCTGGCGGAGCGGTCCGCCGTCGACCAGGCCATCGGGTTCCTCGTCGACCAGGGCTACCCCCCCGGACAGGCCCATCCTGAACTGCTCCGCCGGGCCACCACCACGGGCGTCAGCATCACCACGATGGCCCGCCGGATCGTCTCCCGCCCGGGTGGTCCCAGACGGCCCGCCAGCTGAGTCGGCTGCCCGCGAGAGACGCCAGACGGGCAGGCGCGGCCAGGGGTCCTACCTGCCCGGGGTGCGACGCTGGACAAGCCCCCGGACACCGGGGCCGGCGCGAGCTGCACCGAACCTCGATCTGATCGGCGGCTCGACATGGACGGAACGGCTACATCTCCGCAGGACGTCGCGGTTGGGGTGAACGACCGACGACTGGCTGGACTGCGTCGATGGAATCTCGGTCTGACCGTTCTTCACGCGGCTCAGGCCGTGGCGATCCTGGTGCTCGGCGGCGGGTTCGCCGTCACCGTGACCTCGTCCTATCCGTCGGGCCCCCCGGGGTCCACCCCGAATCCACCTTCGGGGCTGTTCGACATCGCCGTCGGACCGGCCGTCGCAGTGTTCCTGTTCCTGGCTGCGGTCGACCACCTGCTGACCGCCACGGCTGCCAGATCGGTCTACGAGCGGGACCTGCGCCGCGGGATCAACCGGTTCCGGTGGCTGGAGTACTCGGTCAGCTCCACGATCATGATCGTGTTGATCGGTTCTATTTCGGCCTGACCGGCATCAGCACGATGGTCACGGTCATCGGAGCCAACGTGGCGATGATCTTGTTCGGCTGGCTGCAGGAAAGCTTCAACCCACCCGGCCGAAACGAAACGACGATGCTGCCGTTCTGGTTCGGCACGATCGCCGGCCTCGCGCCATGGGTGGCGATTGCCATCAACCTGGTCGGGGCCGAGCAGATCCCAGGTTTCGTCCTCGGTATCGCGGTGTCGCTGCTGATCGCGTTCTTCACCTTCGCGGTGAATCAATGGCTGCAGTACCGCCAGGTGGGCCCGTGGCGGGATTACGCCTTCGGCGAGAACACCTACCTGGTCCTGAGTCTGGTTGCCAAGTCCCTGCTGGCGTGGCAGATCTTCGCGGGCTCACTCGCGTCATGACCCGATTGCTCGGTTGCGCCGGCACAACGGTCCACCGAAACGGCTCCATGTCCGCGAGATGTCCCGCGGCAGCCTGACCAGCGTTGCGTGACAGGAGGACGGGCGCCATCTCACACTTCCCGATCAGACAGGCTGCACTCGCGTGTTCAGTCTCAGATTCTCCATCGCGAGCACTGTCCCGGGCCACAGCCGATTAACCATGCACGGTGGCGTGAATCCGAGATGCTTACCTCGCTCGTCAGGTGCGACCGGGCCTCGTCGCCGGTCGTCCTCCCGAGATCGGCGGAGCGCTGTGGCCGAGGTTCTGACGCCCACCACCTGGCGCACGATGTCCGTCGACGGCCCGCTGGTAAGCGATGCGACAGATCCACTGCGTGACCGAGATGTCGGACTCGCGGAAGCGGGCAGCTGACGTCCACACCTCGATGTAGACGTCCTGAGTGATCTTCTCAGCGTCGACCTCGCTGCCCAGGATCCCCCGACAGATGCCGTACACGACGGGGACCGTGTGGTCGTACAGGTGGGCCAGTGCCATCCTGTCCCCGGCCGCGATCAGCGTCATCAGGTGCGCCCTGTCTTGTGGGCATTCAGTCACAGGTTCCTGTCTTTCGTCCGAATATCGATGACGTGGTGTTCTGAGATCCACGTGCAATCGGTCGCAGTTGCTGGCGGCCACGTTCATTCCGTGGGCTCGTACCCCGATCGATGTCGGTGGTGGTCGCACTCCCGGAGGCTGGGACTTCTTGATCGCGGGCGTCGACATCGTCGAGAACATCGACTCGGCGTGGTCCCTGGGATCAGTGGACCAAGCTCTCCTTGACCCTGAGCCGGTCCTGCGATCTCGCCGTTCCCCGTCGGACGGGCGCGGGGCGGGTTCGGGACGAATGGTCATGAGGCCCATCCGTCGACCACGGAGCCGGCGAGGTCGGCCAGGGTCCGATTGTCGTCGTGACACAGCCGGCGCAGCATGTCCAGGGCCTCATCGGCGGTGAGTTGATGCTGCTGCATCAGGATGCCTTGGGCCTGGCCGATCTGGTCCCGGGATCGGGGAGAGGTGATCAGGGCGCGCACTGGCCGGCTGGCCAGCACGATCGAGATGGACGTCGCGATCACTGCTGCCTGGGCGATCTGATCGGCGGTGGGGGGTCGTGGTGTGGCGGTGTAGAAGGTGACCGCCCCGAAGGTGCGGCGGCCGCGTAGGGCCACGGACATGACCGAGCCGATACCCAGGGCCGCGGCGGCTGGACCCCAGAGCGGCCAGCGGGCGTCGGCGGCGACGTCGGGTGAGGTGAGCACGCCGAGCTGGGAGCGAGTCTGCCGGTACGGCCCGTGCTGGTTGTGTAGTTGCTGCCGATCGGCGGCGCGGACCAGGTGGTGGGTGGGGGCCACGGTGGTGAATGACCCGGGTAGGTGCGGGTCCTGCTCGCAGACGCCGGCGTAGTCGGCGACTCCGCAGCCGAGCGCGATGTCCAGGAGATCGGCGATGCCGGTGACGTCGGTCGTGCCGGTGTCGCCGACGGCGGACTGGGTGCTCTGCAGGACCCGGACGGAGAAGTCGCGCGCGGTCGAGGACATCATGATGAGCTCTGCTTACCGGGGACTCAGCTGCCGCTGGCACCCACCGGGGTGAATCGAAGGATGAGGAACCACGGTCCCGCGCAGGTGATCCTCTGCGCGTCCCCTGGCGTCCTGTTGGCCGGGCGGTGGGTCTCGAGGTGGCACGGCGTGTGCGGTGCCACCGCCCCGGGTCGGCTGTTGCGTCCAGCCTCAGAGGAACTTACACCGTAAGAAGGTGCTTGCGCCACCGGTGCCCCTTGTGGCGGTCCTCAGCTCGGGGGAGGTGGGGTCTTCAGTCGGGCGGGGAGCCGGGTGCGGTTGACGGCTTCTTCGACCAGCGAGGCGGCCACGGCCGAGAGCTTGCGGTTCTCGTGCTGGCTGATGTGCCGCAGCCGGTCGAACGCCTCGTCGGAGGTCAGCCCGCCTCGGGAACGAAGGATGCCGATGGCCTGATCGATCACGGCGCGGTTGGTCAACGCAGCCTGCAGGTGGCCGGCCAGACGTTGGGTCTGGGCCAGGATCTGGGCGTTCTGCACCGAGACGGCCGCCGGTGCGGCGAAGACCTCGCCGATGCGTTCGGACTGTTCGTCGAAGCTGTCCTTGCCGTGCGCGTAGACGTTCATCGCACCCACCACCCCGGCCGGGGTGATCAGGGGCAGGGACAACACGCTGTGCACGCCCAGACGACCCACCCGGGGCCCGAACCGCGGCCAACGCGGGTCCCCGCCCAACGATCCCGAGCGCATCGTCTGCCTCTGGGCGGCGGCGTCGATGCACGGACCCTCACCCAGGCTGTACTGGATGTCATCGACCTGCACCACGAACGACGCCGTTTTCACGATGGTGTCCGACCGGCCCTCCTCGAGCAGGGTCAACCCGGCGCCTTCAGCGCCGGGGATGGCCTGGACCGCGAAGGTGGCGATCTGGGTCAGCACCGATTCCAGCGTGGAACCCAGCGAGGTCAGACCGGCCAAACCGGCCAGGCTCGTGGCCAGGTCCTCGTCAGCATCCCGGTCCTGGGCGGAGCCACCGGACGCAGATTCAGACATGCACGCGCTCCTCGACCCGGATGCGGAACCCCGCACACAAGGCGACAGTGGATCACGAACGCCCCCAGAACCGGTACCGGCGGCTCATGATCGGCTCGGCCTGTCGTGCTGCCGACCCCCGATCGGCACTCCCCAAGGCCCGCTCTGCCGCTCGATCTTCCGGAGTGGTGACCCAGCATCGAGACGACGAGGGCCGAGGACTCCCACGGAGTTCCCCCTCACCCTGCCCGCTCATCGTGGTCAGCATCTCGCCGTGCTCACTGACGCCCTGGAGATCCCCGGCACAGACCTGCATGCCATCCTGGCCGTCCTGCACGACGACCTCACCGAGGTCATCGCGGCCCTCCTCGGCCTGTCCATCACCTTGGTGCTGACCGGCCCTGCCGACTCCGCCAGCACCGTGATCAGCACCCTGCGCGACGGCACACCGGCGGCAGCATCAGCGGACCGCGATTTCCCAGGCCGGAAAGATCGCCCAGGCAATCGGGATGCTGCTGGCCTGCGGGCACGCAGCCGGCGGGGCCGAGCTGGACCGCCGTGCCGCCCGGCACCGTCTGACCGCCATCAGACCGCTCGGCATGCCCCGAACCCACCACCGCCGCCACCGAATGACTCCGCTCTTGGCAGCGACCCCGGAGTGGAACTACGCTGAAACGGCTGATTCACCAGCCGCCCCGGGGCCGGTGCCGCCGCTCACGCCGCCGCACCGCATCGAACCCGGCAAACCCTTCAGGTTCCACCCGGCGCCCGGGATACTCCATGTCCGTCGAACGTATCGCCGCTCACCACCCTCCCCGTTTCCGAGCCACGGCACAGCGAGTACCCGATGTCCGGGACGCCGGGCCAGTCGGCGTCTTCCCGAGGTCCGGGCCCATATCCGGCGTGGACCACTACCCGGCCATGCCGGGAGCCGAACACACCGAACAGGCCATCGCGGCGGCCGCCGCCCACGCCGTCTCCGTCCTCCGCGACCAGGTTGCTGGCCGGCTCCGTGATGCCGCGCTCCGCGAGATCGGCCGCGCCGTCCAGGACATCCTGGACCACCCGCACTGGTGCCGGGAGATCATCGCCCCCGGCCACGACGACGTCGACCCCACCCAGGGCTTGGATCTGGACAGCCACGGCCGATTGGAATCCCTCGTCCCGGACCTCACGCTCCCCCTGCCCGGTCAGTACGCCGGGTACGTCGCCGTCACCAGTGACGACCTACCGCTGATCCCCTCCCAACGGGCCGACCTGACCACCTGGCTACGCCGGGAGACCCGCCCCGAAACCGCGGGCCCCCAGGCCTGAAAGAACCGATCGGAACTCTGCTCCGGCCTGCGTCGTGAGCCGCGGGTCGCCAGAGGGACAGGGTCCAATCGACGTCGCCCGTCACGACTGCGCGGCTCGTGCCGGGTCCTGGTCCGCCGGCCCGAGCCGGGCTGCCGGACCAGGCCGGCCATCGTCATGGGCCCCAGGGCCCGTCGAGATCGGTGCCGGACTGTTTCCTCTGGTGCAGACGCCGGTAGATGCACCCGCAGCACGATCGCGGCCAGCGCTGCGGCCAGGAACGAATCCGCCAGGACTCCTCCCTTGACGTGCTCGGCGCGGACGCTGCCGGACCCGAAGGACAGGTTCTCCTCCAGCCGGGCCTGCGTTGAATCGAGGAACCAGCGCCGTCGCACCCAGGATGCCCACGGTCTTGCCGACGACCAAGGACGATGCCCAGGGCGACCCGATCCTGCAGAGAGTCAACCAGCCCGCTCAGCCCCCTCACGGTGCCCCCGGCCGGAAGAACGCGAAACACCGGCACCGCGAACCCCGCGGACACCGGCCGCCACAGGTGCCGGAGGTGTTCGCCGTCCCGAGACCCCGCGTCCGGGCCACCGGCGCCTCGGGACCGGATCACCGGGACGGTGAACCCGAGCCGAACCCCGGCCACGGAGGTGTCGAGACCGGAGGCGTGCATCAACGCCCACGCAACGAGCGCCAACGCCATCAGCAGCCACAGGTTGAGCAGGACGTGCAGCAAAGCCGGCGCCTCCCCCAGGGACAGGTCCAGGGCACTGGGATCCACGACGGTGTCCGAAGCGCCTCGGAGCTGTCCGACCAGGGGTGTCGGCCCACACCAGTGCCAGGACAGTACCCAGCATCAGCAGAGCCCCGCCAACCTCAGCGTCTTCCCGTGTCCTGGGTTCGCCTTCTGCGCGACCGTCCTGGGTGGCCGTCACCGCGGGCGCTGTTCGGATCAGCGCGGGCGATCGGGACCCGGCACTGCGGCCCCCTCCAGGTGCGCTCGAGCAGCGGGTGGGTGCTGGTCCCGTTCGACGTCCGTCCTCCCACCCGTGCGCGCCTCAGGTGCTCGATCTTCGCCCCGTACGCGTTTCCTGACGGCCCTCCATGGCCGGGTGAGACCGGTGTGGATGCCTTCCTGCATGGGTGCGTCGACCTCGAGGCCGTAGTGGGCGCCGACGCGTTCGAGCAGGACGTCCCGTTCGGCCTTGTCGTAGGCCCGTCGTTCCCGGGCGAAGGCCAAGCCGGTGGACCAGCAGGCCAGCAGCATGACGACGCTGAAGGGCAGTGCGGTGATGATCGCCGCGGTCTTCAGGGCGTCGAGGCCGCCGGTGAGGAGCAGAGCGACCGCCAACAGGGCCGCCACGACCGCGAAGAACACCCGCAACCAGGTCCGGGGAGAGATCTGCCCACCGGAGGCCAGCATCGCCATGACCAAGGCCCCCGAGTCCGACGAGGTGACGAAGAAGACCCCGATCAGCAGGATCGCCCCGACGGCCAGAACGGATCCGCCGGGGAACCCCCGGAGCAGACCGAACAGCGAGCCCTCGACGTCCACGGATCCATCCGGGCCGATCAACCCCCCGATGCCGTCGGTCTGCCGATGGATCGCAGCGCCTCCCAGGACGGCGAACCACAGGAGGGTCAGCAGCGTGGGTACCAGGAGGACTCCGGCGACGAACTGCCGCACGGTGCGCCCCTTGGAGATGCGGGCGATGAAGATCCCCACGAACGGCGCCCAGGACATCCACCAGCCCC
The DNA here is from genome assembly GCF_030811475.1 of Nakamurella flavida. Taxonomy (NCBI): domain Bacteria; kingdom Bacillati; phylum Actinomycetota; class Actinomycetes; order Nakamurellales; family Nakamurellaceae; genus Nakamurella; species Nakamurella flavida. The sequence goes on along the minus strand of NZ_JAUSQV010000001.1, from coordinate 399,689 downwards.
AGTAGAAGGTCGTCCAGGCGCCCTGCCATGCCTCGCCGGCAGCGCCCTGCTGGGCTGTGACGTTGAACGACATGCCCACGATGCTCTGCAGGTAGGCGCCGACGGATTGGACGAAGTCACGCAGGAGGAACTGCGTCGGGCCGACGATGAGGATGAACAGCAGGAGGCCGGCAGCGAGCAGCAGGTTGAAATTCGACAGGATCTTCATCCCCTTGTTCACACCGGTGACCAGCGAGACGATGGTGACTGCGGTGACCACGGCGATGATCGCGATCTGCTGGACGGTCCCGCTGTCGGCGATGCCTGCGCTCTGCAGTCCGGAGCCGATCTGGATGACGCCGAGCCCGAGTGAGGTGGCGACCCCGAACAGGGTCCCGACCAGGGCGAGGACGTCCACGAGGTTCCCCCAGCCGCCGTGCACCCGGCGTCCCAGCAACGGCTCCAGTGCCCAGCGGATCGAGACCGGGCGCCCGCGGCGGTGGATGGCGTAGGCCAGGGCGAGGCCCAGGACGACGTAGATGGCCCAGGCGTGCAGACCCCAGTGCAGGTAGGTCTGGGTGATGGCCTGTTGGGCGAGCTGCTCCTGCGTCCCCGTCACTCCGGGACGCGGTGAGGCGAAGTGGCTCAGCGGCTCGGACACCCCGTAGAAGACCAGGCCGATACCCATCCCGGCGGCGAACAGCAGGGCGAACCACGACCCGGTGGAGAACTCCGGCTCATCGGTGTCCTTGCCCAACCTGATGGAGCCCCAGCGCCCGAAGCCCACGAACAGGGCGAACCCGACGAAGAACGCCACGATCAGGACGTAATACCAGCTGAAGTTCATCACGATGGTGTCCTGCAATCCGAGGAACAGCGCCTCGGCCGCAGACGGTGCGGTCAGGGTGAACGCGACGAAACCCAGAACGGTCAGCGCCGCCGGCCAGAACACCCACTTCTTCAGGTGCGGAGCGCGCGAATCAGCCGGTTCGTCAGGATTTTTCTCTGGCTTTTCGGGGATCGTCGCGGGTGGTTCAGAGGAAGCCATCGGGTCATGGTGCCCGCCCGAGCTCGGATCCGGTCAACCGGCACGGCACGATGAGACATGCATCGCCTCGGTAAGCCCGACCCGGCAGGTGCACACAGGCGGGCGGGTGGGTGGTCGTCCACGGAGTCGTTCGGGAGGCAACCCGGGCCGAGTGTGCTGTTCGTGATCGACCGGGCACTGACTGCGCCGCCGTGGTGATCCGGTGACGCGCTGGGGATCGCCTCGGGGACGACCTGACGGGGACACCCTTGGGCGGCAAGCGAGCACGCACGCCCGATCCCCGATCGCGCTTCCGGAATGCTCGGGCACGGGCCGTCAGAGAGCCGAACCGGCGTCCCACAGCTGCCCGCTCCACCCGGCCAGAGTGGCGGACGACGCGGCGGCGCGGTCGTCGGTCAGCGAGGCGACGTAGTCGATGATGCCGCGGCCGCGACCCAGTCGGATGACGTCGTCGCGGGAGTGCGCCGGGTCACCCAGCGGGTCGACGAGCAGGGCCGGGTCTTGTTCGGCCACTCGGCGGTAGTCGGTGGTGGCCAGCTCGACGAGGTCGACCAGCCGGCGCGGCGCCCGGCCGGCGTCGATCGGGTCGGTGAGCCAGGACTCCAGGTCGGCGACCAGCCGGGTCAGCACCTCTGCCTGCCCGCGCTGGTACATGGCCAGATCCGGCCGATGCAGGACGAACCGTTGGTGCACGAACTTGAGCACGGCCACCTCGTGCCACCCCTGTCGGCCGAGCTCGACATGGGCCGACCGCACCGCCGGGTCGGCGGAGACCGTGACGGACTCGCGGAGATGGGTGATCCACGAGGCGGTGAACGACCCCACCGACCGCTCGGCGTCCAACGACGAGTCGAACGGGACGGCGAGCAGTCCGTCGACGAGATCGGTGGCCACGCGGCCGACAGCCACCTCGAAGCACTCGTCGTCGAAGACCCAGGCGTCCTTCACCGCGAGGCGGCGGCGCATCAGCTCGAGGGAGTATCCGGGCCGGCGTTCCCTGTGCAACAGGTCGGCGGTCGATGCCGCCTCGAACGCGGTGCGTCGGCGCGTCCAGGCCCGGAACTCCGCGGCCACCGACGCGTGCTGCAGCACTCCGGCGCGGTGGAAGTCGTCGAGATCGTGCAGGGAGTAGGCGATGTCGTCGGCGATGTCCATCACCGAGCACTCCACCGTCTGCCGCAGCGGGCCGATCCGCGGATACGCGGACAGCACGTCCAGCATCTCCGACAGGTCGAGCACGTACGCGGAGTACTTCGCCGATCCCGGTCCGTCCTCACCGGGCCCGCCACCGCGGGGCGCGGCGTCCATCGAGCTCGGGTGCGGATCGGGGACGTGGTGCCGGGCCCACGGGTACTTCAGGACCGCGGCCCGGACCGCGGCGGTCAGGTTGAGCCCCTCCCCGCTGTACCCGTGCACGTCGAGCTCGGTGAGGATCCGGAAGGTCTGCGCGTTGCCCTCGAAGCCGTCGGCGAGCCCGAACCTGTTGCGCGCGATCCGGTCCAGGATGCGCTCGCCCAGATGCCCGAACGGCGGGTGGCCGAGATCGTGGGCGCTCGCCGCGGCCTGCACGACCACCGGGTCGCAGCCGCCGAGCTCGTCCAGCAGCGCCCGGTGCGGGCCGTTGCGCAGGCTGACGGCGATGGCCCGGGCCACCGAGGTGACCTTGATGGTGTGCGTCAGCCGGTTGTGCACGACCTGCCCGGCGGCGCCCTGGGAGATGACCTGGGTGACGGCGGCCAGCCGGGAGAAGTACGGCGAGAACCGGATGCGTTCCAGGTCGTCCCGGAACGCCCCCTCGGTCGCGTCCTGCACCCCGCTCCGACCCATCCCGGCGTCCCGGGAATCGCTACCGTCCTCGGGCTGCCGGCGGGCCAGGCGCGGGTCGTCGTCGCGCATCGTGACGCTGTACGGGCCGGGCTCGGCGTCACCCACCGGGCCCACCGGGCTCGTCGGGCCGGTCGGGCCGTCGGTGGTGACGGTGGTGACGGTGGGCTCAGCCACTGGGCCCGAACCTCTCCACCCGCACGGAGTCCTCGTCGGCCCCGGCCCGGACGGCCAATGAACTGGCCGCCTCGGCGAACGCGGCGGACCCGCAGACGAAGACCGTGGGACCCGCGGTGAGGTCGGGGAGGTCGTCGAGCCCGATCCGGCCGGCGGGTCGCTCGGGCCGGTCCTCCCGGGACAGCACGATGCGCGCACCCGCGGCGGCCAGCTCCTCGGCGTAGGGCAGGTCGGCCCAGCGGCCCGCGGCCGCGACCATCGTGAACAGCTCGGGGCGGCCACGGTCACGGGCGTGCCGCAGCATGGCGACCAGCGGGACCACCCCCGTGCCGCCGCCGACGGCGACGGCCGGCCGATCGGCGTCCCAGACGAACCAACCGCCGATGGGTCCCCGGACCTCCAGCGTGTCGCCGGGAGCCAGTACATCGGCCAGGAACCCGGACACCTCGCCGTCGTCCAGCCGCTCGACCAGCAGCTCGATCAACGGGTCCGACGGCGGGGACGCCACCGAGTACGACCGGGAGGCGGTGTACCCGTCCGGGGCGGTCAACCGGACCACGTAGTGCTGGCCCGGGAGATGGTCCACCCGGGCCGGCACGTCGAGCCGGATCATCGCCGTTCGCGGCGTGGGATGGGCGACCTCCCGCACCGTGGCGGTTCGCCAACCACCGGCCGGCGCGCGTCCCGGACGCAGGATGGCCGCGTCCGATCCGGCGGTCGCGCCGGGGAGGGAGGAGGCAGGCATGGAGGGGTCAGTCACCCTGGTACCGCTGCTCGGCCCAGGGGTCGCCCCGGTCGTGGTAGCCGTTGCGTTCCCAGAAGCCCGGCTCGTCGTGGTCCATCAGCGTCAGCCGGGTCACCCACTTCGCGCTCTTCCAGAAGTACAGATGGGGCACCAGCAGGCGGACGGGCCCGCCGTGCTCGCGGGTCAGCGCCTTGCCCTCGTGCGACCACGCCACCCACGCCTTGCCGTCCTGGATGTCGGCCAGCGGCAGGTTCGTCGTGTACTTGGTGGTCGACGTGGCCATGACGAAGGACGCTTCGGGGAGCGGACGGGCCGTGGCCAGCAGGCCGTCGAGGGAGACGCCGCCGAAGCTGGTGGCGAGCTTGGACCAGGTGGTCACGCAGTGGATGTCGCCCTGGTACTCCGACTGGGGCAGGGCGTGCATCTCGTCCCACGTCCAGGTGGTCGGGTTCTCCACCAGGCCGTCGATGGTGAACGTCCACTTCTGCGGATCCAGGTGCGGGGTGACCTCGGCGGTCAGTACCGGCCATCCGGATCCGGTGTCGTACTGGCCGGGAGGCAGCCGGGGGTCGCGCTCCGTGCGGGTGCGGCCGAAGAAACCGCGGGTCGGTCCGGTCATGGCAAACCTCTTTCCCGTGCAGGGCTGACGCAGTCCGATTGTGCCCTGAGCCCGCACCACCACCCACACGGCCCTGGTGGACGGCCGAGAACAGCGGGCCGCCGGTCAAGCGGGGTCGTGAGGGGCGGGAATCGCGTCCCGGCTTCCCGCCTGCTCGACGGTGATCACACTCAAGGTGCCGTTGGTCTCCAGGACGACCGCGGCGACCAGCTCCGTCCCGCCCACCCCGGCTGCGCGCATCGCCTGCAGGACACCCTGCTCGGTGATCCGCTGCTCCCGCAGAACGGCCTCGAGGACGACTCCGTCACGGACGAGCACTGTGGGGGACGATGTCAGTCCTCGCCGGATCCAGGTGAAGCGGACGGACATCCAGGCGGCCGCCAGCTGGAGAAGGGCCAGGACGGCCAGACCGACGGCTCCCTCGGCCCAGGCCACCGATTTCGTCAGCACCATGGAGGCGAGTGTCGAACCGAGCGCGACGGTCACGATGAAGTCGAAGGCGCTCAACTGGGCCAAGGTCCTCTTGCCGGTGACCCGGAGAACGGCGATCAGCCAGATGTAGCCCAGTGGACCGACGATCAGCACGCGGTAGATGCCGGACAGGTTGTCGTAGAACATGTCGAGTGCCTTCCCCTGTGTGGGCGAGTACGCGGAACGCCGTCCGGCGTGGTCGGACCCTGCCCTTTCGCCTCACCGCGGGGAGAATCCGTTCGGGCGGTGGAGCACTCGAGCGGCCGTGGGACGACCTGAGGACGCTGCAGGTCCCGGTTCGTGAGCCGGCCTGGCGGGCGCTCGCACCTGCAACTGTGGCAGCCCGACGTCCCCGCCATCATGGCACCGCTCCGCCGGGGTGGTCCGGGCGGACGGTGCCGGGCGGATCCGTTCGCGGCCGGATACCGAACGGGAGGTACCTCGGCAGCTCTGCGTCCGCCGGGGCGGAGCTCACGGTGGGTGTCCGGTCTCGACGGGTCGGGGGGTGACCGCCGCCGACCGGCGCATCCGGGGCTCTCCTCTTCGCTCGGCGCTGCTCTGTCGCGTCGGACGGTGGCCACCTCGAGCGAGCCGCCCGGTTCGTCGCTGAGTTCCGGGGGTACATCCTGGAGACGAACCCGACCATCGAGCTGGGCCACCGCGGTGGGTGGTGGAGTGCCGAGCATCCTGGGGCCATGCTCGCGGTGGCCCGCGCGGCAGTACCGATCACGGGGCCGACGGTGACGGAGGGATCGGCTCGCACCCGAAGGCCCGACGGGCTGGGGATCGAGGGAATCAGAACAGGAGACAGGAACCATGATGCCGAGCGAGAACTGTGTGCCGAGACGATGAGCGGAACCGAGGAGCTGCTGGTCGCCGGGGTCGACGTCGGTGGGACGAACATCGAGGTCGGCCTGGTGGGTGACGGGCACGAGGTGCGCGCCCGGGGCAAGGTGGCCACGCCGGACGGGGGCCCGGAGGAGGTCCTCACCGCGATCGCAGATCTCGTGCGGTCGATGGGCGCGGAGCCCGCTGCGGTCGGGGTGGGAATTCCCGGCGTCGTGCACGACGGTCGGGTCCTGACCGTGCCCAACCTGGAGAACTGGCACGAACACGTCGCTGTGGACTCCGAGCTGGCCGATCGCCTGGGAGTCCCGGTCGCCCTGGGCAACGACGCGGACGTGGGACTCCTCGGGGAGTGGTTGGACGGGGCGGCCAAGGGGGCAACCAACGCCCTGGGGGTCTGGATGGGCACCGGCATCGGGGGTGGACTCATTCTCGACGGGCGGCCCTACCACGGTGCCCGCGGCGCAGCGGGCGAGCTGGGCCATGTGATCATCCGCGCGGACGGTGCGCTGTGCAGCTGCGGACGTCGTGGGTGCGTCGAGGCGTACGCCGGTCGGCGATCCATGGCCAGGATCGCGTCTGCGCTGGTGGAAGCCGGTCGGTCGACCAGTCTGTTCGACATCCAGCAGGACGAGGGAAAGCCCCGGCTGACGTCCAAGGTGTGGGCTCGCGCCCTGGACGAGGGGGACGAGATGGCGCACGAACTGATCGACGCCGCCGTCGCCGGCATCGGTCTGGCCGTCGGCTCCTGTCTGAACCTGCTCGATCTCGAGCTGGTGGTGATCGGCGGGGGCCTGGCCGAGAAGTTGGGTCAACCGCTGGCCGACCGGATCGGTTCGGCCACCAGACCCTGGGTGCTGCAGCCGCACCCTGATCTGCAGTTCGTCGTCTCCACACTCGGTGACGACGCGGGGGTCGTCGGAGCAGCGGCACTGGCCCGGGCATCGGTCATCGGACACTGAGGGCGGCTGTCGGCGGGGGGCGGGCCCGCGAGGGCCCGCGCAGGGTTTCCGAGCCGGCTGTCCGCCGGGCCCCACCGCCCGGAGAGGCTGCTCCCCCGGCACCTCCGGATCATCCGGGGAGCAACGATCCGGCGGCCAGTCCGACCACGACCGACGCAGCTGCCGCGACGACCGCGGCACCCGTCGCCCAGGGCCGGCGAACGAGGGCTGTTCCCGGATCGTCGGGTGCTGACCGGAAGACCAGGATCAGCCACCGCAGGTAGTAGAAGAGGCTGATCAGCGTGTTGACCAACAGGATCACCGTCAGCCACGCCGCTCCCCCGGCGGCCGCCGCGGACGCCACGAGCAGCTTCCCGACGAAGATCGCGGTCGGTGGGGTACCCACCAGGCCCAGGAGCGCGATCAGGAGGCACCCGGCCAGCACCGGGCGGGTCCGGGACATTCCGAGGTGATCGGCGAGGGTTCGTCGGGCGGGCTCGGCCGCCACCACCGCGAAAGCCGCCAGGTTCGTGACCGGATAACCGATCAGGTAGAACAGCAGCGCCGGACCACCGGTCGTGAGACCGAGGGCGGCGGCCACGAGGAGATACCCGACCTGGCTGACGGTCGACCACCCCAGCAGCCGACGGGCGTCGGTCTGCGGGTAGGCGGCCAGGTTGCCCCACGTCATCGTCACCACCGCCACCGCGCCGACCAGCACCGTCGGGTGCGCGGCCGCCGGGAGCACGTCCACCACCCTCGCCACGGCGACCACGGCACCGATCTTCGGCACCGTGGTGAGGAAGGCCGCGGCGGTGTGCGACGAGGCCTGGGTGGCGTCCGGCACCCAGAAGTGTCCGGGTACCGCACCGGCCTCGAAGAGCAGACCGACGAGGACGGCGACGGCGCCGAGGATCACCACCGCGGCCGGCGCCTCCGGCAACCGGTCCGTCAGGGCCGAATAGGAGCTGGTGCCGGTGAGACCGGCGAGCAGGACGATCCCGAGCAGCATCACGATGCCTGCGAGGGCGCCGATGAGGTAGGTCTTCAGGGTCGCCTCGGCGCTGAGCCTGTCCCGGGCCAGCCCGATGAGGCCGTAGAGCGGAATCCCGGTGATCAGGAAACCCACCGCCAGGACGAGCAGATCCTGGGTCCCACCCAGGATCATGGAGCCCGTGGCGGCCAGCAGGAGCAAGGTGTAGGTCTCGCTCTCCCGATCGCTCCCGGCCAGCTCGTCCGAGCCGAGCCAGATGACCAGGAGGGTCGCCCCGGCGACGGCGAGGCGGACGATCCCGGTCGTCAGGTCCGTCCGGTAGCTGCCGCCGAACGCAACCTGTTCGGGGCCGGCCAGGGCGACACCGGCGGCCGCCATGCTGCCCGCCAGGGCGACGACAGCCCCGATGCGGGCCATCCACTGCTGGGTCCGACGCAGGAACGACCCCCCGATGAGGCACGCCAGGGCACCGGCGACGAGCACCAGCTCGGGGAGCAGGACAGCGGGACTCAGGGACGTCATGGACCCTCCGGACGCCGGGGGCCGTTCACCGCACGACCGCCCGGACGATGCTGTCCGCGGCGGGGACGACCACGTCCTGCAGCACACCCGGGGCGATCCCGAGAACGAGCGACAGCCCCAGCAGCACCGTGACCGGCAGCATCTCCCGCACCGTCAGATCGGGGAATCCGACCGAGACACCGCGGGTCTCCCCCAGGGTGATCCGCTGCAGTGCGCGCAACCACAGGGCAGCGGTGATGACGATGCCCGGCAACGCCACGGCGACGACCGGGCTCAGGGCGATGGACCCGGCGAAGATCTGGAACTCGGCGACGAATCCGGAGAAGGCAGGCAGCCCGAGCGAGGCGAACGCGCCGACCGCGAGCAGCCCGGTGAACCGCGGGGCCGGCCCGGCGAGGCCGCCGTAGTCCGCCATCCGGTAGGTCTGGGTGCGTTCCCACATCGGTCCCGTGAGGAGGAACAACGCGCCGGTGATCAGACCGTGGCTGACCATCTGGACCACCGCTCCGGTCACCGCAATCTGCCGGGCCTGTTCCTGGTCGGCACCGATCAGTCCGGCGGCCCCGACGGCGATGACGACGTAGCCCATGTGGTTGACCGAGGTGTAGGCGACCATGCGCTTGAAGTCCGCCTGACCCAGGGCGACCATGGCGCCGTAGAGCACCGAGATCACCCCCACGGCCAGGATCACCCAGGCGAACGAACGCCATGCGGCCGGGAGCAGCGGCATCGCGATGCGCAGGAATCCGTAGGTCCCCATCTTGAGCAGGATCCCGGCCAGCACCGCGGACCCGGTGGCCGAGGCCTCGGTGTGCGCCGGGGGCAACCAGGTGTGGAAGGGGATGGTGGGGGTCTTGATGGCCAGTCCGACGAGGACCGCCGCGAGCACCAGCCCGCCGGCGACAGGCCGGTCCTGCAGAGGGGGATCAGCCGCGAGCGCCGCCATGTCGAACGTGTGGGGGGACGAACCTGCGAAGAGCCCGATGAAACCGGCGAGCAGGGCGATGGACCCCACGAAGGTGTACAGGAAGAACTTCAGGGCCGCCCGTGCCGCCCCGGCATGCCCCCATCCGGAGATGAGGAAGTACATGCCGACGATCGACAGGTCGAAGAAGACGAAGAAGACGATCAGGTCCTGTGCGGCGAAGACACCCAGGCAGCTGGTCTGGAGGAAGAGGAACAGCGCTGCCTGCGTTCGGGGGCGCGGTGTGCTGCGCCGCGAGGCGACGGCGCAGGCCGCGAAGACGATCGCCGTCAGGGCGAGCAGGGGAAGGGAGAGCCCGTCGACACCGACGGCGTAGGCGGTGCCGGCGGCGGGGATCCAGTCGACCCGCTCGGCGAAGGCCGCCTGCCCCGTCGGCGGGGTCCGGTAGACGGCCCACAGGACGACGACCAGGCCCACTTCGACGAGGGTGACGGCGACCCACGCATTCCGGGCCACCGACCCGGAGACGGGTGCCACCGCCAGGACCGCCGCGACCAGCAGGGGGAGGAAGACGATGGCGCTGAGCATCAACCCACCACCACCAGGAGACCGGCGCCCAGGACGAGCAGCACGACCATCATCAGCAGGTACTGGTGCACCTGACCGGTCTGCGGGCGCCGGGACAGGGACCCCAGACGGCGGACCGTCCGGGCGGTGGCCTCGACAGAGGCGTCCACGCCCCGCGCGTCGATCACCACGGCCGCCGCGGCAGCGGCCAGGGTGACCCGCACCGTGTCGTGCACACCGCCGTCCACGACGCGGTCGTCCCAGCCCGCCGACGCCCGTCCGGCCCTCATCGATCGGGTCGCCACCGTCATCAGGCCCCTGTCCACCACGTGATCGTCGAATCGGGCGAGCCGAGTGGCTCCGTGCAGGACGGGGACGGTGACAAGGCGGTCGACCACACGCTGCAGACCCCACCAGCCGGCCGCCCAGCGCCACCGCGGCGGCCCCCATCTGACCACCGCTGCCGCGACCACCACCGCGATGACGCCCGAGACGAGCCATTCCGAGAGGCCCGGCGCCGGGCTCCCTCCGGCGTCCAGGGCGCTCCGCACCGCCGAGGCCACCGGCGGCAGGGCGAGGAACACGAGGACGACAGCGGCTGCGGCGAGCACGATCACGGGGATCCGCTCGGCTCGTCCGATGTGTCTGGTACCGGGGCGCTCCTCGTCCCATCCCGCTGCCGGACCCGGCGGCGGTCGTCGCCAGAGGACGACGACGATTCTGGTGGCGTAGACCGCGGCCAGTGCCGCGCCGATCAACCCGACCGTGTAGAGCGGGAGCGACTGCTGCCGTGCTGAGGCCAGCACCGCGTCCTTCGCGGCCCACAGGGCCAGCGGCGGGAGACCGGCCAGGCCGAGCGCGGCCACGCCTGCGGCGATCCCGACGACGGGCCAGCGACGCGCCACTCCCTGCAGTGATGACAGCTGCTTGGTTCCCAGAGCGGACAACCAGGCACCTGCGGCCAGGAAGAGCGCGGCCTTCGTCGCGGCATGGGCGATCAGCTGGCTGATCCCGCCGGACACCGCCCCCAGTCCCGCCGCCATCACCACGAACCCGAGCTGAGCTGCGGTCGATGCGGCCAGCAGCTGTTTCAGATCGCGCTGCGCAACCGCCACCAGACCCATTCCGACGGCGGTCGCGGCGCCCAGCCACGCGGCTGTGTGCGCTGCCCAGCCCGTGGCGTGCAGCAACGGCGCCACGCGCAGGAGCAGATAGCCCCCCATCGCGACCATCGCCGCCGAATGGAGCAGAGCACTGACCGGGCTCGGGCCCTCCATGGCCCGGGACAACCAGAACGAGAAGGGCAGCTGGGCCGCCTTTCCCGCGGCGGCGACCAGGAGGCCGGCCGCGGCGACGTCCCGCCACCCCGGAGTGGCCCCGGGCAGTGCGGCCAGGCCGAGACCGCTCCCGCCGGCCAAGGCTGCGGCCGCCGCCAGGTACAGCCCCAGATCGGCCGCCCGGGTGGTCAGGAAGGCCGTCAGACCGGAGTCCACCCGGGACTCCTCACGCCAGTGGAACCCGATCAGGGCGTAGGAGGCGGCGCCCATGATCTCCCAGCCCACCAACAGGGCGGGCAGCGTCATCGCCGTGGCGGTGATCGCCACCGAGGACGAGAACATCAGCATCAGACCGTGGAACCGCGGCCTCGGCGTGATCCCCTCCCCGGCGGCGAAGACGAGAACCAGGAGGGTCACCGCGGCCACGGTCGGCACCGTGAGGGCGGCGAGCGTGTCGACCCGCGCCTCGAAGGAGGCGCCGGCCACGAACGGATGCCGAACCACCGGACGCGTGATCGCCACGATCACGGCGAGCACCAGTCCGGTGGCGGCGGTGGTCAGCGACACGGCCACGGCAGACCGGTCCCACCGCCGGCCGGCCACGCACAGCAGGGCACCGACCACGGCGGGGAGCCCCAGCAGCGCCCAGAGCGCCACCCCGGCGTTCACCCGGCCAACTCGGTGGCGTCGTCGGTCATGTCGGAGCGGCGGTGGCGGTGCACCAGGGTGGCGACGGCGAACCCCATCGCCATCTCGACCGTCATCGCCGCCAGGATCACCAGCAGGAGCACCTGTCCGGTCGGGGTGGGATTCAGGAACCACCAGAACGCCCCGGCGGCGAGCAGGAGCCCGTTGATCATCAACTCCAGACCCATCATGATCATGACCAGGACCTGCTGGGAGAGCGCACCGTAGAGACCGACACTGAACAGGGCGGCAGCCACCAGCAGCACCGTCTGCAGGGTCATCGCCCACCGCCGTGTCGGGGATGCCCGGATCGAGTGCGCAGATCGTCGCCGAACCGCTGGTAGCGGCCTCGATGCAGGGCCAGCACCAGTCCGGCCACGATGGTCGCCACCATCACCACGCTGACCCCCATCATGACCAGCATGTGGTCGCCCATCAGGTCGCGACCCAGCTCGGTGGTCGGGTCGACCGCGGGCACACCCCGGCGGGACGGCCACGGCACCGCCAGTACCCCGGCCGACAGCAAGACGAACACCGCGACCGAGACGGCGATCGCGAGGCGCTTGTCGTGGACCATGCTCATCGGCATCAGAGCCGGATTCATCCCCATGAACATGACCATGTAGACCGCCATCACGGCCATCTCCATCACCATCATGAGAACGGTCACCGCACCGAGGTAGTCCGACCCGACCAGGACCAGGGTGGCGCCCACCGCCACGAAGGACACCGCCAGGGCGTAGGTGGCGCGCGCCATCGAATCGACGACGAAGACCGTCACGCCCGCGACGACCGCGACGACCGACAGCGACCAGAACAGCACGTCCGTCATGAGTCGCCTCCGCTCGTCCCGACCACGATCGCCACCACCAGGAGCTGCACCAGGGCGGCGGGGAGCAGGACCACCCAGCCGACCTCCAGGAACCGGTCCGGACGGAGCGTGGGGAGGCGGCGGCGCAGGAGGACGAGGGCGGCCAGCACAGCAGCCGTCTTGACCACCACCCACAGCCAGGCCGGCAGCAGCGGGCCGCCGCCGCCGCCGAGGAACATCGGCACCGCGAACGCGGCCCCGGCGACGAGCAGCAGGTAGCGACCCCCGAGAAGCAGCAGCCGGTCCGGTCCCGACGTCTCCACCAGCACGCCACCGGCGAGATCGGCCCCCATCGGCGCGGACAGGGGCCCCCAGACGGCGAACCCCGCCACTCCCAGCAGGTACACCGCGAAGGCCACCGGCATCCAGACGGCGAACCACCAGCCGCCCTGGGCCGCCACGACGCCGGTCAGCCGCAGACTCCCGGCCGCCACCGCCGGCGCGGTCAGCGCGAACATGAGCGGTAGCTCGTAGGCCATCGCGAGCGCCAGGAAGCGGTATCCGCCGATCAGGGCGAAGTCGCTGTTGGGGGCCCAGCCGGCCAACCAGACGACCGCCCAGACGACGACGTCGAGCGCGTTGAACCACACGACACCCACCGGCAGGTCGAGAACGGGACGGTCGCCGATCGGGACCACCGTCAGCATGAGCAGCGCGACCAGCGGGAGCCCCAGGATCCCGACCTGATGCAGGACGGGGTCACGATTCAGGGTGCGGCGACGCCGCTGGACCAGCAGCCGTGCGACCTCCGCCAGCGGGGACGCCGATCCGGACAGCGCCGAACGGCCGGAGGAGCGGGCTCGCAGGGCCCCGTCCAGACCGGCTGCAGCCAGAGCCAGCAGGATCGCCACCACCACCAGGGGCAGCACCCAGATCGGCCCCAGCCCGTCGTCACCCGCGGTGTCAGGCATCACCGGGCACCGTCCGGGCCACGGCGGGGGGCCACGTGCTGGCCACCACGAGTCTCGCAGCAGCCAGATCGTTCCCGGTGAGCAGCTCCGGCAGGGCGGCGGCGGCGGCGCGGCCCGCGTCGACCGGGGGGGCCGATCCACCGCTCAGGGCGGCGGCGGCGGCGTCGAACTGGGCGCACAGACGCGCGAAGACATCCCCGTCCACGCCGGTGGGACCGACGCCCGGACGGACGCCGAGACCGCCCAACGACCACCGCAGCAGGCGTGACCCGCGGACGTCGGCGGCCAGCCGGACGAGGAGGGCAGCTGTCCCGGGTTGCCCGGCGCGGGCCGGGTCCAGGAGGGCGTCCCTCACCCGTACGGCCCGGTCCGCAGCGAGCTGCGCTCCGGCCAACCGGAGGGTGGACGCGGCAGCATCGCACCAGCCGGCCGCACCCTCCGCCGGGTTCACCGCCCCGTCCCATCCTTCCGTGGCTCCTGCCATCAGCTCGACCTGCGCGTCGACCACCAGATCCCCGTGCAGGACACACCGCACGACGAGTCCCGGCGGCCAGTGCCGCAGGCACGGACCGAGCGGCACGTGCACCTCGTCCATCTCCAGTCCGTCGCGGTCACTGCCGCCCGTCGCCAGCGGAATACCCGAGGGCGCCATGTCCATGTCGCCCATGTCCATGGCGCCCGGGTCCATGTCGCCCGGGTCCATGTCGCTGTTCATGTCCGTGTCGTCGCCGTGCGGGTGGCCGTCGGTCCGTTCGTCCGTCACCGGGGCGGGGTCGGCGGCCCGATCCACGGCGTCGCGCATCTGTCGGTCCCGATCCTGGAGATCCTCGGCAAGGCGGTCGAGACCGTCGCTCACCTCATCGGTCCGGGTGAACGTGCCCCGGGCCCGCGGTCCCGGGAGATGACCCCAGAGCCGCTCGAGCACCTCGTCCCACGACCGGTCCGGCGACCCGCAGATCACCAGGGCATCGGCGTCGGCCGGTCCGGAGGCCAACCGCCACCCCCGCTGCCGGGCCGCCTGTTCCACACCCACCCGCACCCGCCAGCCGCCCGGCACCTCCACCGGGAGGACGTGCACCGACCGACGGGCCAGACGGCTGACCGCCGATGTCAGACCCATCGCAGCGCCCCCTCCCGCCGGGCCCAGAGCACAGCGACCATGAGCACACCCAGGAAGGCGAACATCTCGATCACCGCCGAGGTACCGACCTCGCGGACGACCAGTGCCCAGGGATACATGAAGAGCATCTCGACGTCGAAGGCCAGGAACAGGAGCGTGGCCGGGTACCACCGGACGTGGTAACGGGAGAGGGCGTGTTCGGCGGGCGCCCACCCCGACAGGAACGGGGTGGTGCCGGTCGACGGCGCGTCCTGCACGGTCAGCGCGCGGTGGGCCAGACGCAGAGCGAGCACGCCCAGAGCGAAGACCGCGATCACGGTGGGCAGCCCCCACAACGACGTCACCGCCGCCCCCCGGGGCGCCGGCCCTCAGTCACCCTCGCCGCCGCTCCGGAACTTCACCGTCGGAACCCCCACGATCTCGACGGTGGCCGAGGCGATGGCGATGCCGGCGTCGTCCAGACCACGCAGGATGTCCCGGGACATCCGGTCCTTGATCTCCCGGACCCCGCGCACGGGCACGAGGAACCGGAGGGAGAGCTCCAGCCAGTTGTCCGTCAACCGCCAGTACACCGACGGGTCCACCGACGCGTCGGACATGGCGTACCGGGAGCGCATGGACATCAACGACCGCTCGGCGGCCGGATCGTCGACGATGGCGTGTGCCGCCGCTGCGGACATCAGGATCGACTCGACCACGGCCGCCTCGTCCCGGTAGGAGATGGGCAGCACGATCTCCTCCCACAGGTACGGGAAATCGCGGCTGTAGTTGTACACGGGGTCACTGAAGATGGCGCCGTTGGTGACCGTGACCAACCGGCCGGTGTACTGCCGGGAGTTCACCCAGACCGCGGGATCGGCGGCGGCGACCGAGGGCGGTTGTCCCATCTCCATGATGGTCGTGCGCAGGAATCCGAGTTTGACGACGTCACCGCGGACTCCGCCCAGGGTGATCCGGTCGCCGATGGCGAACGTGTCGCCGCGGAGGATGACGAAGAACGCGGCCAACGAGACGATCACCTGCTGGAGGGCGAAGGCCAGGCCCGCACTGATGAGACCGACCCCTGTGGTGATGTCCGTGTCGGGGGTGACCCAGATCGAGATGACCCCGATGACCAGGACCACCGCGACCACCAGTTGGAGCCCCTGCCGCGCCCAGAAGCGCCGCGGGTCGGCGACCTCCCCGCCCAGGACCCGGCGGAGCGCCATCAGGATCAGTTGCCGGACGAGGAGGACCACCCCGAGCAGGACCAGGGTGAAGAGAACCTTCACGCCCGTGGTGACGCTGATACCGACCAGCGTGACCCCGAAGACCTCGACAGGTCCCTGGGTGTCGGGTGCCGAGGAGAGCAGTGTCCAGTCCGAAGCCATCGTCGATCTCCTCGCCATCGGTGGACCGGCGGCCCTTTCGAACCCGCCGGGCGGTGGGCATCCTGGAAACTCCGCCGTGGGCTCATCACTGCCCTTGGGGAGGACCGGTGCCGGCTGCAGGGACGTCTGCGCCGCCGACTCGGGGAGTCCCCCATCCTTCACCGACCCACTCGCGTGTGACGACCCGTGGATCGCCGACCCGGATCCCTCCCGACCGGTGCTCGCGAGGATGGTCCGGACACCCGGGGATCATCAGACCGAGGGATCCGCCCGAGAACGACCGCGCGCGTCCGTCCACTGTCGTGCCCCTGCTGCTGGAGGCTCCGGCGAACCGTACCCCCGGGGATCGCCGCGACTGTGCCGACACGGGAACAGGAACGTTCCGGTGCCGCGGTCCCCGGGCGTCAGCGACCGAAGGGCCACCGTCCCTCGAGAGCGGCGGTGACGGCGCGGGCTTCCCGACCGAGCTCGTCGGTCTCGGTGCGGTCGAAGTCGGCGGAGGCGATCGTCCCGCGCAGGCGATCCAGCTGACGGCTCACCGACCGGCCGTGGTCGGGAGTCCGGGCCGACCACGCGACCTCCCGCAGCAGGGCCATGATGCGGGTCAGCACGGCCGGGTCGGCGGCGCCGTAGCGCCGGGGCTGGGCGACCGCTTCGTCCAGGAGAGAGTCGAAGGTCGGTCGGCGGCGGATGACACGCACCACGCCCTCCTCGTCCCGGTGGACCTGGTCGGACAGGTCCCGACCGGCGATCTCGCACAGCAGGGCCGAGGTGTGACCCAGCGCGTGGATGGCGGTGGTGGGGTCGTTGACACCGGGCGAGAGCGCTTTCGCCGCGACGTCCGTCAACTGCCGCAGACCGAAGGCGAAGTCCTGGGTGTCGGTCCGCTCGACCCCGATGGTCAGGAACCGGCCCACGCACTCCACCAGGTCGTCCGGTACCGAGGTGGTGTCCGAGCCGGACCTCACCCAGCAGCACCCCAGCGGTGTTCCCCGGACGACGAATCCGCCGGGCAGTTGGTCGATGCGGACCAGACCGTCCTGTTCGGTCACCGCATCGGTCAGGCCCTGCATGTCCACCGAGGTCAGAAATCCGGACTGCTGCGCGACCACCAGGGCGGCCCACGGTGGCGGCGACGGCAGATCCTCGGCGGCAGTGTCCCAGGGTTCGGTGAGGAGTCGGCTGACGGTCGAACTGGCGTCGCGATGGACACTGCGCACCATCGTCTCGACCCGGATCTCCCGAGCCAGGTGGGCGAGGAAGAGCACCAGGGTCACCACACTCGCGACGGCCAACGCGAAGGCGAGGGTGACCGACACCTGCGGGACGAACTGCTCCTGCTGTTCATCCGGGCTCCGGACCGTCCGCAGGACGGTCAACGCGTACACGAAGGTGGCCAGGAACAATCCGAGGGTCACGTGCACGAACCGGTCGCGGGTGAACGTCCGCAGAAGGCGGGGTGAGAACTGACCGCTCGCCAACTGGAGGGTGACCACCGTGAGCGAGAAGGTCAGCGACGTCACGGTGATGAGCGAACTGGCGATGGCGTCCAGGACGGTCCGGGCGGCGGACGCCCCACCGCCGAAGAGGTAGGAGGACACCACCTCGGAGAGGTGGTCGTCGATGGCCGTGTCGAGCTGGGGAAGCAGGACACCGGCAACCAGGGCGACCAGGATGGCGAGGACGGGGACCGGCCACAGCTGGGTCCGGAACGCGTCGGCCGCGTCGGCCGCTCGACTGCGCATGCTCATTCGACAGACTCCCTCGCGGGCGCCGATCGCCCGGGTGGCCCACTCTAGGAGGCCGCGGCATGAAGGGTGGACCCGACTCAGGAGCGGTAGCGCAGCGCCCGGGCCTCGACGTCGAACAGGACGTCCTCCGCCGCGGCGGGGCTGACCTCTCCCCGTTGACGGGCCTGCAACACGGCTTCGCGTTCCACCTCGGTCGCCGCGGTCAGCACCTCCCGTAGCCGCGGCCCGGCGTCGGCGCCGCCCATGTCCCCCTCGACCAGATCCTCGACCTGCCGGCGGTAATGCAGCCGGTTCTCGTACTGCTGGACCACCGCGGCCAGGACGTCCGGATCGACGTCCTCGACCCCGCGTAGGTGGTCCAGTGCCGCCTCGGCGACCTCGCGGTGCAGTCGTCGGGTGTCCGAGCGCACATCGACCTCCTCGGCCACGCCGAGACCCTTGACCAGGGGCGTGAGCGTCAACCCCTGGAGGACGAGGGTGACCAGGACGACCAGCAGGGAGACCAGGACGACCTCCTCCCGGGCCGGGAACGGGCCGCCGCCCCGGACGACCTCCGGCAGGGCGAGTGCCGTGGCCACGGTCACCACCCCGCGCATGCCCGCCCAGGAGGCCACCGCCGATTCCCGCCAGCCGTACGGGGTGGCCGACCCGGCCCGTCGTGCCCGTCGACCGACCACTGCCGACGCGGTGAACATCGCTGCGGCCCGCAGGATCACCAGGACCGCGATCACCGCCCCGGCCACCTTCAGCGTCTGCATGTCGTCCAGCAGGGCTGTGCTCCCGAGCACGTCGGTGAGTTCCAGCCCCAGGAAGGCGAACAGGAGCCCGCTCAGGGCGAACTCGACGTACTGCCACACCGAGCGGCCCAACACCCAGCCTGCCGACGTCACCTCTCGGGAGAGCTTCACCCGCAGGAACAATCCGGCCACCAGAACCGCCAGCACACCCGAGGCACCCACGGCCTCGGCCAGCAGGTACAGACCGAAGGGGACGGCCAGGGTCACGGTGGTCTCGGTCGCCGCGTCGTGCAGCAGGCCCAGGGCCCGGCGGGTCAACCATCCCCCGGCCAGACCGAGGAGGGCACCGCCGACCACGGCGACGACCAGCCCGAGGCCGATCTGGCCGACGGTCACCCCACCCACGAGCACGGCGGTCACCGACAACTGGTAGATGACCAGTGCCGTCGCGTCGTTGAACTGTCCTTCCCCCTCCAGGAGGGTGACCAACCGCTGCGGCAGGTGCACTCTGCTGGCGACCGCACTGGCGGCGACCGGGTCCGGCGGTGAGACCACCGCGCCCAGCACCGCGGCGACCGCCCAGGGCAGCCCGAGTGCGTGGCCGACCACCGCCACCACCGTCGCCGTGAGCAGGGTGAGCCCGACGGCCAGTCCCAGGATCGGCCGCACCGCCGCCCGCAGTTCCCGGACCGACGTGCTCTGCGTCGCGGCGAAGAGCAGTGGCGGCAGGACCAGCGGCAGGATCAACTCGGGATTCAGCTCGGGTGCCGGGACGAAGGGGAGAACACCCAGCACCAACCCGTAGACGGTCAGCAGGACCGGCTGTGGCACGCCTACCCGGTCGGCGACCGGGGTCAGGACCACCACGCCGAGCACGAGGAGCCCCAACAGGGCGACGGCATTCATCCGTTCATCCTGCGGTGTCCGGAGCAGCACACGGGCAGGGGGGCGTCGGCATCTGTCACGGGCGGGAATGGGTTCACCTGGGACAGGTTCCCCGATGTCGACCGGTCATGTCGGGCCGGGACGGACGACACAGGGGCCCGGAAGACCCGGCGTCCCGCAACAGGAAAACGGCGGCGACCCCACGTGGGGTCGCCGCCGTGATCAGGACGGTCCGGTGGCCCGGGGCCGCACGGCCCCGGGCCACCGATGGGTCAGGAAACGTCCGCGTCCACCTCGGACCGCTTGTGCGACGCGTAGACAGCCGCGCCGGCCAGCCCGAGGACGGCAGCGCCGCCGACGGCCAGCAGGCCCGAGTTGTCCGACGTGGTCGTCCCGCCGCCACCGGTGGCCATGCCGCCGGCGGGAACGGTGGAGACCTGCGTCAGGAACGGGGTCACCGCGGCCAGCACGGTGGCCTTGTCGATCGGCGTCTCGTACGCACCCTTGTAGACCCCACCCTCAGCAGGCAGACCCAACAACACCGCGACGACCGCGGCATGCCGCGCCTCGACCCCGAAGATCCCCGCCGCAGCCTGCAGGATCGCCTTGTCCTTGATGAACCCGGCCGCCCCCAGATACGCACCCACACCCACGTTCTCGAACGTCACCGACGTCGTCAGATACGAGGTCCGGGAATCGAACGCCCCGCCGAAGTCCACACCCGGAGCCGACACCGGCGTCCCGCCCAGAGACTTGATGGTGTCCGTCAACGCCGTGACGTGGTACTCCTCATCAGCCTGGATCTGCTTGAGGTAATCGGCCTCCACACCCGAGACCAGACCGGCCTTGTTGCCCTGCACGTAGAACGCCGCCTCCAGGTACTCCAGCGTCAACGCGTAGTTCAGGACATCGATGTCGGTCGCGAAATCACCCGGCGCCGCGTAGGCCCACCGGTTGTTCAACGCCCCCAGCGCCACCGACGCCGGAACCGACGCCATCTCGCCCCGCACGAACTCTGCACGCTTGCTCATGATGATCTTCTCTCCCGCTCAGGCGATCAGCGGCTTGACGGCGGCCAGAACGGTGTCCATCGAGGCGTTCTTCTCGATCGGGTTCGGGAACGGGTTCGTCCCCAACAGCGAAGCGACCACCGCGGCATGCCGCGACTCCACCCCCGCGATCGACGCCGCCGCAGCCAACACCTCCAGCGACTGGATCAACGGCACCTGCCCGTGATACGCCGTCACACCCAGCTCCTCGAACGCCGACGCGTTCTTCAGGAACGAGTCCCGCGAGTCGAACGTGCCCGCCGGATACGTGATCTTCGGAGCCGCCACCGGCGTCCCCCCGAACGAGGTCACCGCCGCGGTCACCGCAGCCACGTGCTGCTTCTCGTGATCACCGATCGGCGTCACCAACTCCAACTCCCGATCCGTGAGCAGACCCGCCTGCAGACCCATCGCATAGAAATCGGCCTCCAGGTACTCCAGAGTCAACGCGTAGTTCAGGATGTCCACATCCGTGGCCGCCAGACCCGCCTCACGACGCGCCTTGGTCACCGCACCTGCAGACGGGGCGCCGAGCAGACCACCGGCCACGAAACCGGCACCCACCCCCACCATCCCCGCGTACTTCAGGAAACTCCGACGCTGCAGACCAGTGCTGAACTCCAGCACCGGCTTACCGCCGAAGATCGTGTTGTCAGCCATCCGACCCATCCCTTCCCGGGGGTCTGGCACAGCTGCGACGAGGAGCCAACCAAAGATCTGGCGAGGTCGACGGTGCAGCCCTGCACGAATCACTCGACGCCGCCCTTATACGACGTAGAGTAACCATCACGGACAGTACGCGTTCCCTCACAGAAGTCCAGGGTTTCGGCAGACTTTCTTCGCGCCGATACCTGCTGCGCGCCAGGCCATCCCCCCCTGGGCCCCTGGTCACTCATCCGGGGCAGGAAGTGTCGGCTTGGGAATGTCCTCCCACAGACAGCGACGTCCCCGGCCCTGAGACAGGACCGGGGACGCGACAGAGGGTGACGGGCTCACCGGGAACCCTCGAGATGGACCCGTCAGATGTTGAAGCCCAGGGCGCGCATCTGCTCGCGGCCGTCGTCGGTGATCTTCTCCGGGCCCCACGGCGGCAGCCAGACCCAGTTGATCCGGAAGTCCGACACCAGCCCGCCGTCGGGGCCGCCGGTCAGTGCGGCCGAGACCTGCTCCTCGATCATCTCGGTCAGCGGACAGGCGGCACTCGTCAACGTCATGTCGACGGTGGCCATCGGCCCCTGCGGGCCGGGGTCGACGGACAGGTCGTAGACCAGACCCAGATCGACGATGTTGATCCCGAGCTCGGGATCGACGACGTCCTTCAGGGCCTCCTCCAGATCGGCCAGCGCGGGCATGGCGACCGGGGCACCGGCCGGCACGGCACTCCCGAGCTGCGCGTCGAGCGCGGCGGCGCTGCGCGCCGCACGGTCATCGGTGTCCAGCCCGGCGTGCCCGGCCTGGTCGTGACCCGGGTGGTCGTGACCCGCGTGGTCGTGGCCAGCGTGGTCGTGATCGGAGTGGTCGTGGTGACCGGTGGGATCGATCGGCGGCCCGACCTGGGTGGGTCGGGCGGTGTCGGCGATGTCGGTCATCGGGACGCTCCTTCGGTCTGGTGGACGGGCTCGTTGTTGTGTCCGGCGGTGGTCTGGCCGTCGGTGACCTGGGCGGCGGCGTCCTTGAACGCCATCCAGCCCAGCAGTGCGCACTTGACGCGGGCCGGGTACTTGGCGACACCGGCGAAGGCGATGCCGTCCCCGAGGACCTCCTCGTCGCCCTGCACGGTGCCGCGGCTGGTGACCATGGTCGTGAAGTCACCCAGGACGCCGAGCACCTCCCCCAACGGTCGGCCGATGACCAGATCGGTCATCACCGAGGTGGAGGCCTGGGAGATGGAGCAGCCCATGGCGTCCCACGACACGTCGGCGACCACGGCGTCGGTGCCCGTCCCGCTGAGCTCGACGCGCAGGGTGATCTCGTCACCACAGGTCGGGTTGACGTGGTGCACCTGCGCGCCGTACGGCTCACGCAGCCCGTTGTGATGGGGCGTGCGGTAGTGGTCCAGAATGATCTCCTGGTAGAGCTGCTCCATCTGCATGTCAGTGCCTCCGACCGAAGAAGTCCTGGCTGCGGCGGACGGCGGTGAGCAGCACGTCCACCTCGTCCGGGGTGTTGTACAGCGCGAACGAGGCCCGCACGGACGCGGCGACGCCGAACCGGCGGTGCAACGGCCAGGCGCAGTGGTGCCCCACCCGGATCTGCACCCCCTCGTCGTCCAGCACCTGACCGACGTCGTGCGCGTGGATGCCGTCGACCGCGAAGGAGACGGCGCCACCGCGGTCGCTGACCGTGTCCGGGCCGAGGATCCGGACACCGGGGATGGCGGCGAGACCCTGCAGGGCCAACCCGGTGAGCTCCTCCTCGTGGGCGGCGACGACGTCCATGCCGATGCCGGTGAGGTAGTCCACCGCCGCGCCGAGACCGACGGCCTGCGAGGTCATCGGCACGCCGGCCTCGAACCGGGCCGGCGGTTCGGCGTAGGTGCTGTGGTCCATGAACACCTGGCTGATCATCGATCCGCCGGTGAGGAACGGGGGCATCTGCTCGAGCAGCTCGTACCGCCCGTACAGGGCGCCGATGCCGCTGGGGCCCAGCATCTTGTGCCCGGAGAACGCCGCGAAGTCGACGCCGAGCTCGCGGACGTCGACGATCTGGTGCGGCACCGACTGGCAGGCGTCCAGCACGGTGAGCGCGCCGACCTTCTGGGCCGCGGCCACCAGCACGTGCACCGGGTTGACCGTGCCGAGCACGTTCGACTGGTGGGTGAAGGCCACCACGCGGGTGCGCGGGGTGATGATCTCGTCGAGGTTCGACAGGTCGAGGCGGAAGTCCTCGGTGACGCCGAACCACTTGAGCGTGGCGCCGGTGCGGCGGCACAGCTCCTGCCACGGCACGAGGTTGGCGTGGTGCTCCATCTCGGTCACCACGACCTCGTCGCCGGGGCCCAGCGCGAACCGGGACCGGGCGGGATCGCCGCTGTCCAGGTACCCGGCGTTGCCGAGGGAGTAGGCGACCAGGTTGATGGCCTCCGTCGCGTTCTTGGTGAACACGATCTCCTCGGGCCGGCCGGCCCCCACGAACGCCGCGACCTTCGCCCGGGCGCCCTCGTAGAAGTCGGTGGCCTCCTCGGCGAGCTGGTGTGCGCCGCGGTGCACGGCGGCGTTGCTCGTGGTGACGAATTCCTGCTCCGCGTCGATCACCGTGATCGGCCGCTGGGAGGTCGCCCCGGAATCCAGGTACACCAACGGCCTCCCGTCCCGGACGGTGCGTTCCAGGATCGGGAAGTCGGCGCGCACCGCGGCCAGGGCGAGGCCGGTCAAGCCCCGCCCGGTGGCCGGGTGCGGGGAAGTGCCGGACGCGGTGTCCGGACCACCGATGACGGTGGTCATGACGCGGCGCCGGCTCCCACCCCGGTGAACCGCACGTACCCGGTGCTCTCGAGCTCGTCGGCCAGCTCGGGGCCCCCGGACTCGACGACCCGACCGGAGACGAAGACGTGTACGTGGTCGGGCTTGATGTACCGCAGGATGCGCGTGTAGTGGGTGATCAGCAGGACGCCGACACCCTCACCGGCGGCGGCCGACTGCTCCTTGAAGCGGTTCACCCCGTCGGAGACGATGCGCAGAGCGTCGACATCCAGGCCGGAGTCGGTCTCGTCCAGCACGGCGATCTTCGGCTTGAGCAGGGCCATCTGCAGGATCTCGTGACGCTTCTTCTCGCCGCCGGAGAAGCCCTCGTTGACCGAGCGCTCGGAGAACACCGGGTCGATCTCCAGGTCGAGCATCGACTGCTTGACCTCCTTGACCCAGGTGCGGATGGGCGGTGCCTCGCCACGGACCGCGGTGGCCGCGGTACGCAGGAAGTTCGAGGTCGAGACGCCGGGGACCTCCACCGGGTACTGCATGGCCAGGAACACCCCGGCGCGGGCGCGCTCGTCGACCGTCATGGCCAGCACGTCCTCACCGTCCAGGGTGACGGTGCCGGACGTGACGACGTACTTGGGGTGCCCGGCCAGCGAGTACGCCAGGGTGGACTTGCCGGAGCCGTTCGGGCCCATGATCGCGTGGGTCTCCCCGGACGCGATGGTCAGGTCGACCCCGCGCAGGATCTCCTTCGGGCCGTCCTCGGTCACGACGCTGACGTGCAGGTCGCGGATCTCCAGTGTTGCCATGCTTTGACTCCAATATGTGGGACGGAAGGTGGTGCGGTGCAGGGGGCCCGGGGCCGTGCCGGCGGGCCGGGCGGCCTAGTAGCCGCCGACGGCCAGTTCGCGCTCGATGGTCTCGCTGGCCCGCTCGACCACGGACGGCACGCCGATCTTCTGCAGGACCTCGCCGAAGAAGCCGCGGACGACCAACCGACGGGCCACGTCCGACGGGATGCCGCGGGACAGCAGGTAGAACAGCTGCTCGTCGTCGAACCGGCCGGTCGCGCTGGCGTGACCGGCGCCGACGATCTCGCCGGTCTCGATCTCCAGGTTCGGCACCGAGTCGGCGCGGGCGCCCTCGGTGAGCAACAGGTTGCGGTTCATCTCGTAGGTGTCGGTGCCCTCGGCGGTGCGCCGGATGAGCACGTCACCGATCCAGACCGTGTGCGCACCCTTGCCCTGCAGCGCGCCCTTGTAGAGGACGTTGGACTTGCAGTGCGGGGCGGTGTGGTCGACGAACAGCCGGTGCTCGAGGTGCTGGCCGGTGTCGGCGAAGTACAGCCCGAGGAACTCCAGGTCACCACCCGGTCCGGCGTAGTCCACCGAGGTCAGCGCGCGGGACAGATCGGACCCGAAGGAGAGCGCCACGTGCTTGATGGTGGCGTCGCGACCGAGCCGGACGTGGTGGTGGGTCAGGTGCACCGCGTCGGCGGCCCACTCCCCCAGCGCAGCCACGGTCACCTGCGCGCCGTCGCCGACGACGATCTCGACGACGTCGGTCAGCGTGGTGCTGCCCTGCTGGATGAGGACGATGTCCGCCTTCGCGTGGTTGCCCACCTCGATGACGGTCCAGCCGGCCGTGGCCTCGCCGCCGGCCTGCCCGGTCAGGGTGACCTCGACGGGCCCGGAGACCTGTGCGTCGGCCGGCACCTGCACGAGCAGGGTGCGCGCGGCCTCGTGCCAGGCCCGCGCCGCGGGCCGGTCGGTGGGCAGGTAGCCGGACCGGCCGCGGGCCGCACGGGCCTCGTCCCCGGACAGCTCGGCCACGTGCACGCCCTCGGGGGCCGACCAGGTGGCGGTCAGCGGATCACCGGTCAGCGGGGCGTCGTCGTGCAGGCCTCGCAGGCGACGCAGCGGGGTGAACCGCCACATCTCCTCGCGACCGGACGGCACCGGGTGGTCGGCCAGATCGGCCGAGCCCACCGGGTGCAGGAACGGCGCGCCGCCGGTGACGGGCACGGTGACCCCGCCGACGTGCGTGTGCGCACCGGCGTCCGGCGCCGGGTCGGCGCTCGGACCGACGGAGGCGACCGTGGTCAACCCCTCCGGCGTGGTCAGGCCGTCCGGGGCCGGCCCGTCGACCGGGAACGCGTCACCCTCGTCGATCGGGTCGACGACGTCCGTGGCCTCCGTGTGGGGGGTGGTCACGTGGGCCGGGACGGCGAGCGTGTTCGTGTCATCGGTGCTCGTGGTCATGCTCAGCCCACCGCCCCTTCCATCTG
The DNA here is from genome assembly GCF_030811475.1 of Nakamurella flavida. Taxonomy (NCBI): domain Bacteria; kingdom Bacillati; phylum Actinomycetota; class Actinomycetes; order Nakamurellales; family Nakamurellaceae; genus Nakamurella; species Nakamurella flavida. Next base: position 373,670 of record NZ_JAUSQV010000001.1, on the reverse strand, counting down.
CAGTTCGATCAGGCGGTTCAGTTCCAGCGCATACTCCATGGGGAGCTCGCGGGCGATCGGCTCGACGAAGCCGCGGACGATCATCGCCATCGCCTCGTCCTCGGTCAGGCCGCGGCTCATCAGGTAGAAGAGCTGCTCCTCGCTGACCCGGGACACCGTCGCCTCGTGACCCATCGACACGTCGTCCTCGCGGACGTCGACGTAGGGGTAGGTGTCCGAGCGGGAGATGGTGTCGACCAGCAGCGCGTCGCACTTCACCGTGGACTTGCTGTGGTGGTTGCCCGGGTTGACCTGGACCAGCCCGCGGTAGGACGTGCGCCCGCCACCGCGCGACACCGACTTGGAGATGATGGTGGAGCTGGTGTGCGGCGCGAGGTGGAGCATCTTGGCGCCGGTGTCCTGGTGCTGGCCCTCGCCGGCGAACGCGATCGACATGACCTCGCCCTTGGCGTGCTCGCCCATCATCCAGACGGCCGGGTACTTCATCGTCACCTTGGAGCCGATGTTGCCGTCGACCCACTCCATGGTCGCGCCGGCCTCGGCCTTGGCCCGCTTGGTGACCAGGTTGTAGACGTTGTTCGACCAGTTCTGGATGGTGGTGTACCGGCAGCGGCCACCCTTCTTGACGATGATCTCCACGACGGCGGAGTGCAGCGAGTCCGACTTGTAGATCGGCGCGGTGCAGCCCTCGACGTAGTGCACGTAGGCGTCCTCGTCGACGATGATCAACGTCCGCTCGAACTGGCCCATGTTCTCGGTGTTGATGCGGAAGTAGGCCTGCAGCGGGATCTCCACGTGCACGCCCTTGGGGACGTAGACGAACGATCCGCCGGACCACACGGCCGAGTTCAGCGCGGAGAACTTGTTGTCCCCGGACGGGATGACCGAACCGAAGTACTCCTGGAAGATCTCCGGGTGCTCCTTCAGGGCCGTGTCGGTGTCCAGGAAGATGACGCCCTGGTCCTCGAGCTCCTTCTGGATGGAGTGGTAGACGACCTCGGACTCGTACTGGGCCGCGACACCGGAGACCAGACGCTGCTTCTCCGCCTCCGGGATGCCCAGCTTGTCGTAGGTGTTCTTGATGTCCTCGGGCAGGTCCTCCCAGCTGGCGGCCTGCTTCTCACCCGAGCGCACGAAGTACTTGATCGTGTCGAAGTGGATGCCCGACAGGTCGGCGCCCCAGGTCGGCATCGGCTGGCGGTCGAAGAGCTGCAGGGCCTTGAGCCGACGCGCCAGCATCCACTCCGGCTCGCTCTTCTTGGCCGAGATGTCGCGGACGACGTCCTCGTTCAGGCCACGGCGGGCGGACGCGCCGGCGGCGTCGGAATCCGACCAGCCGAACGCGTAGCGGCCCAGCGTGTCGATGGTCTCGGCCTGGGTCAACGGAGCACCCGGAGCCGCGGCTCCGGTCTCGTCGAGCAGGTCGAGGGGCTTCTCGGGAGCAGTCGTCATGACGATGTCCTTCCCAGTGGTGCGGACTCGGTGGTGGGGAGTGCAGAAGTGGTCGGTGCTGTGGCGAGCGGTGGTACGGGGAATGCGGCGGTCATCTGTTTCTGTTCTGTCCGACGGGCTGGGGGTTCGGGCGGGGCGGTTTCGGGCGGTTCCGTTCCGGCCGGCGGGCCTTCATCAGAAGGTGACGTGCCGACGAGCTCCGGTCCGGCCGTGTTCACCGCCCGGGGGATGAAGGTCGTGCAGAACGAGTCGCCCCGGGCGATGGTGGCGATCCGCTGTGCATAGGTGCCCAACGCCGCGGTGAGGACATGCATTTCCTCCTCGCAGAACTGGGGGAACTCCGCCGCGACGTGGGCCACCGGGCAGTGGTGCTGGCACAACTGCCGGCCGATGCCCACCTGGTGCAGCGACGCGGCGAAGCCCGCGTCGGTGAGCGCCTCGGTGACCACCTCGGAACGGGCGGCGACATCGGCGGCCGCGGCCAGCGCGGGCCGGGCCGGGGCGAGCGCCGCCTGGGCCCAGTCCCGCGCGAAGGCGGTGACCGCGGCCGGGCCGGCCGTGGCCCGCAGGAAGCGCAGGGCCTGGATGGCGACCTGGTCGTAGGCGTGCGGGAAGCGGGCGCGACCGGCATCGGTCAGCAGATAGGCGCGGGCGGGTCGGCCCCGGCCGCGACCCCGGGGCGAGCTGGCCGGCCGGGAGGTGACCTCGCCGTCCTCGACGAGCTGGTCCAGATGACGACGGACGCCGGCGGTGGACAGGCCCAGCCGGTCGGCCAGAGCGGCAGCGGTCAGCGGACCGGCGGACATGAGCAGGTGGACGACGGCCTGCCGGGTCCCCCCCTCGGCCTCCGGCAGACCCGACGTCACGACGCCGGACAGCGCGGCGGGGTCCGGGACGATCTCCACCGTCGCCCCGGCCCGCAAGGGCGCAGGGAGGTCAGCGGTTTTCACAACACAAGTGTGTGCTTTATCCGGAGGGCTTTCAAAGTGGCCGGCCCGCCCTGGCTGTGCATCCCGACACACAGGGCAGCCTTGCCTGGGCGCCTGTGGGTGCGAGGACAGCCGGGTGGATCATCGCGATCCCGGACGCGACCGGGTTTTCGCAGGTCATCCTGCATGCCCGCGACAGCGGACCGCCGGCCGGGGCCGCGGACCCGGGGAAGGCTTCCCTTGCCGACTCCTAGACTGCGGCGATGACCGCGCCGCGCCCCGACGCCGCCACGTCGGCGTCCGAGCCCGTCGCGACCGCTGCGTCGGGACCGGCCGCGGCGGCCCCGGTCCCCGGACGACAGGCCACCGTCGTCCCGGTCCGCACACTCCCGGCCGCACTCCCGACCGCCGAACCCCTGGACGACGTCGAGAACGGTCAACTGGGCCGGCTGCGCCGATGGGGCACGGTCGGGGCCCTTCTCCTCATGGTCGGATCCACCTCGTCCTACGGCGCCGCCAGCCCCATCCCGAACCCGGTCGACGGCCTCCGCGTCCTGGGCCTGCTGTCCCGCGTCGGGCCTGCCGCCCTGGCCTGCTCGGCCACCGGGATCGGCCTGCTCGTCGTCTGCTGGTTCCTCATCGGGCGACTCGCCGCCCCGGGCCGGCCCCGACGGCTGTCCCGCCGACAGCTGAGCACAACGCTGGCCATGTGGGCGGTGCCGCTCATGGTCACCCCGCCCATCTTCAGCCGGGACGTCTACTCCTACCTGGCCGTCGGTCAGATGATGGCGCAGGGCGACAACCCCTACTCCTCGGGCCCGTACGACACGCTCGGCGACGCCGATCCGTTCGCCCACCAGGTGGACGCCCGCTGGCAGCACACCGCCAGCCCCTACGGCCCGGCGTTCCTGCTCATCGCCCGCGGGGTCGTCACCGTCGTCGGTGACCACGTCGTGCTCGGGGTCCTGCTGCAGCGCCTGGTCGAGGTGACCGGCGTCGCGATGATCGTCTGGGCCCTCCCCCGGCTGGCCCGTCGCTTCGGACTGGACCCGGTGGCGGCGCTCTGGCTCGGCGCCCTCAACCCGCTGGTGCTGTTCCACCTGGTGGCCGGCGCTCACAACGAAGCCCTGATGATCGGCGGCATGCTGGCCGGCCTGGTGCTGGCCCTGCCCGGCCCGCAGGCCGCCACCCGGTGGCGGGCGGGTCTGCCCGGGGTGATCACCGGGACGGCCCTGATCACCGTCGCGGTGGGCATCAAGATCACCGCGGCGCTGGCGCTGGCCTTCCTGGTGGTCGCACTGGCCCGACGGTCGGGTGGCCGGTGGCCGGATCTGTTCCGGTGGGCCGGCCTGGTCGGTGCGGTCGCCGTCGGCACGTTCGGGCTGCTCACCCTGGCCGCGGGGGCGGGTTTCGGCTGGATCGGCGCGCTCGGCGCACCCGGGTCGGTCCGCTCGTTCCTGTCCGTATCCACCAGCCTCGGGGTCGGCGCCGGGCAACTGGGGCTCCTGCTCGGTCTGGGCGACCACACCCAGGCGGCCATCGACGTCCTGCAACCGGTGGGCACCGGGATCGGTCTGCTGCTGGCCACCGTCGTGCTGTGGCGCTGCTGGCGCCACGACCTGGGACCCCTGCTCGGCCTGGGCATCGGGATGGGCGCGGTGGTCCTGCTCAGCCCGGTCATCCAACCCTGGTACCTGCTGTGGGCGGCTCTGCCGCTCGCCGCGTCGACCGCCGACCCCCGGGTGCGCCGGACGACGATCTGGCTGACCGCGGTCTTCTCGGTCATCATCATGCCCAACGGAGCGACCATCCCGGTCTTCACCATCGTGCGGGCCGTCGCGGTGGCCGCCGTCGTGGTCGCGGTCGTCCTGTTCCTGCTCGCCCGAAGGGGCATGCCACGGTCGACCCTCCGGAGCGGGGAGACTGCGGATGGTGACGGAGCCGAGACACGGTCCGCACGATCGACCGGAACGGGGGTGCAGGCATGACCAGTGAGCAGAACCGGGGCGCGACGTCCTGGGACGAGGTGGTGACGGCCGGTGTCGCACTGCCCGAGGTGCAGGAGTCGACGTCGTACCGCACGCCCGCGCTCAAGGTGGCCGGCTCGCTGATGGCCCGGCTGCGGAACGACGACGACGGCGCGGTCATGTTCCGCTGCGCGGCGGAGGAGAAGGCCGCCTTCCTGGCCGAGGGAGAGCCCTTCTTCACCACCGCGCACTACGACGGGCACGACTCGGTGCTCGTGCGGCTGGAGCAGCTGCCGCCGGACCGCCTGGCCGAGCTGGTCGAGGGCGCGTGGTGGGTCGCCGCCCCGTCCCGCCTGCGCGCGGCCGGCACCGGCCGGTAGCCCGTTCCCACCGGGCCTTCCGGTCCCCCGGGCGGTCGGCTGCCGACGCTGCGGCCGGTCCCCGGCGCGGCCCCCCTATCCTGGATCCTCGTGACCACCCCCTCGCGCCCCCGTGCCGACGGACCGGCGGTGGCGGTGGACGGACTCACCCGGCGGTACGGGTCGACCACCGCCGTCGACGGACTGTCCCTGCAGCTGGATCACGGCAGCCTCGTCGCCCTGATCGGCCCCAACGGCGCCGGCAAGACCAGCACCCTGGACTGCCTGATCGGTTTCGCCCGCCCCGACGGCGGCACCGTCCGCGTGCTCGGACTGGACCCCTGGGCGCAGAGTGCCGCGGTCCGGCCGCAGATCGGCGTGATGCTGCAGGCGGGTGGGGCTCAGGCCGCCGCCCGGGTGGGCGAGATGCTCGACCTGCTGGCCCGCTGCTCGGCCCACCCGCTGCATCCCGCCTGGCTGCTCGACGTGCTCGGGCTGCGCGAGGTGACCGGTACGCCTATCCGCCGGCTGTCCGGTGGGCAGGCCCAGCGCCTCGGCCTGGCCATGGCCCTGGTCGGCCGACCCGCGGTGCTGTTCCTCGACGAGCCCACCGCCGGGATGGATCCGCAGGCCCGCCACCTGGTCTGGGATCTGCTCTCCGCGGCCCGCGCCGACGGGGTGGCCATCCTGCTCACCACCCATCTCCTGGACGAGGTCGAGCAGTTGGCCGACCGGGTCGTCATCGTCGACCACGGCCGGGTGGTCGCCGCCGGCTCGCCGGCCGAGCTGACCCGGTCCTCCAGCACCGACCTCCGCTTCACCGCCGCCGCCGGGATGGACGTCGCGCCGTTGATCGGCGCCCTGCCCGACGGGTTCGCCGTCCGGGAGACCTCGCGGGGCCGCTACCTGGTGCAGGGCGACGTCGACCCGGCCACCGTGGCCACGGTCACCTCGTTCTGCGCCCGCCTGGGCGTGATGCCGTCGGATCTCGAGGTCGGCCGGCGCACCCTGGACGAGGTCTACCTCGAACTGACCGGACGGGAGGTGCGTCGATGAGCACGTCGTGGAACACCACAGGCGGCTCGCCGCGCTTCCCCGCCGGCACCTTCACCCCCGACCCCCGGCCGTCCTCGGCGGCCCGCCGGGCGGTGTCCACCGCGGTGCTCGACCTGCGCCTGCTCGTCCGCAACGGGGAGCAACTGCTGCTGGCCCTGGTCATCCCGCTCGCCGCGCTGATCGGCGGCACGTACATCACCGTCATCGATCTGCCCGAACCCCGGATCGCCGCGGTGACCCCCGGCGTGCTCGCCCTGGCCGTGCTGTCCACCGCGTTCACCGCCCAGGCCATCACCACCGGGTTCGACCGGCGTTACGGGGTGCTCCGCCGGCTGGCCGCGGCCGGGATGGGGCGACTGCAGCTGGTACTGAGCAAGGTGCTGGCCGCGCTCGTGGTCATCCTCGGCCAGTACGTCGTCCTGCTCGCCGTGGCCGCCCTCCTCGGCTGGCGTCCGGCCGGCGCCGTCGTCCCCGCCGTGGCCTGGACCGTGCTGCTCACCGTCCTGGCGGCCGCGGCCTTCCTCGGCCTGGCCCTGCTGCTCGGCGGCACCCTGCGCGCCGAGGCCGTCCTGGGCCTGGCCAACCTGGCCTGGTTGCTGCTCGTCGGTCTCGGCGGGGTCATCGTGCCGCTGACCTCGGCTCCCGGCTGGCTGGCCACGGTCGGTGCACTCACCCCGTCCGGTGCGCTCAGCCAGGGCCTGCGGGCCGTGCTCCAGGACGGTCATGCGCCGTCGGCCGGGGTGATCCTCGTCCTGCTCGGCTGGACCGCCCTCGGGTGGGCCGGCACCGTAACGTGGTTCAAGTGGCAGTGATCCCGTCCTCGACCGTCCCCCCGGCTGCACCCGACCCCGCCCCGGCGTCCCGTACCCCCTGGTATTCGCGGACCCCGTCGCTCGGCCTGCAGAAGCTGTTCGCCTGGGCCGCGGTGATCACCCACGGCGGCATCGCCGTCACCGGGGCCACCGTCCGGGTCACCGGTTCCGGCCTGGGTTGCGAGACCTGGCCGGAGTGCCAGCCGGGATCGCTGACCCCGGTCTCCCGGGAGGATCTGTCGGCCTTCCACCAGGCCATCGAGTTCGGCAACCGCACGCTCACCGGCGTGGTCCTCGTCGCCTCGCTGGGCACGTTCCTGCTGATCTGGCGGGCCCGGCCGGCGCGTCGGGGCCTGCCCCTGCTGGCCGCGGTGCTGCCACTGGGCGTGCTGTTCCAGGCCGTCCTCGGCGGCATCACCGTGCTCACCGGCCTGACCTGGTGGACCGTCGCACCGCACATGATCGTCTCGTTGGTGCTGCTGGTGGTCGCGGTGGCCGTGCTGCACCGGCTGCAGGAGCCCGACGGGGAGAAGCTGCAGCTCATCCCGCGCCCGCTCCGCGTGCTCACCTGGTCGACCCTGGGCGTGCTGGGCGCGCTCTGCGTGGCCGGCACGCTGGTCACCGCGGCCGGTCCGCACGCCGGTGACGCGGAAACCCCGCGCCTCGAGCTGCCCGTCCGCACCCTGGCCCAGATCCACGCGGACCTGATGTTCACCTACCTGGGTCTGGTGGTCGCGTTGACCGTCGGCCTGCTCGCCGTGCACGCACCGCGCCGGTTGATCAAGCGCGCGGTCGTCCTCATCGGGGTCACCCTGGCGCAGGGGCTGATCGGTCTCGTGCAGTTCGCCATCGGCGTCCCCGAGGCCCTGGTCGTCGCGCACGTGCTGGGCGCCGTCCTGCTGGTGGCCGCGGCGGCGTTCCTGGCCGTGGGAACCACCACCCGGGACGCCGAGCTCGCCCGGTCCATCCCCCGCAGCTGATCGTCCGTCCGGATCGTCGGACCGACTCGCCGGATCTGCCGTGATCGCCAGTGGCGGTCAGCGACCGCTGCCGGCCATCCGCTTCCAGTCGGCGGGCGTCGGGGTGATCCGGGACGTGCGGGCACGGTCCCAGTCCCCGAGAGGCACCGCGGCCCGGCGGCAGATCTCCTGGGCCACGGGCAGCGAGCTGACCACCGCGTCGCCGTAGCGGCCATCGGCCGCCATGACGACGATGCGTGCCCCGCTCCGTCCCAGGTGGTCCACGGTCGCCGTGCTGGGTCCGTGCTCGTCGACGAACCGGGTCAGGATGCCGACCGCGGCCTCGTCGTTCGGCGGGACCACCACCGCACCCTCTGCGGGATCGACCGGGGCGGTCACCAGGGCCAACCGACGACACCGAGGCCGAAGGCGGCATCCACGGCCCAGGCCACCGAGACGGCCGTGAGGTAGAGGTTCGACAGGTGGAACACGGTCATGAACTCACCGGGGGGCGTGCGGTCCTGGCGGACCGGGGCGCGGAGCACCCGGACGTGCAGCCGGTGCACGGCGCCGAGGAAGGCCAGCCCGACGGGGGCGGCCACGGCGGCGTAGATCCACGACGAGGCGGGCACCAGCAGCAGCGAGCAGACCACCATCGCCCAGCTGTAGAGCACCATCTGGCGGATGACCACCCGCTCGGTGGCCACCACCGGGAGCATGGGCACGCCGGCGGCGGCGTAGTCCTCGCGGTAGCGCATGGCCAGCGCCCAGGTGTGCGGCGGGGTCCAGAAGAAGATGACGCCGAAGAAGACCCAGGCCGGCCAGCCGATCCCGCCGGTGACGGCGGACCAGCCGATGATCACCGGCATGCATCCGGCCAGCCCGCCCCAGACGATGTTCTGCGAGGTCCGGCGCTTGAGCCACATCGAGTAGACGAAGACGTAGAACAGGATCGCCACGTCGGCCAGCACGGCCGCCTGCCAGGTGGTGAACGCGGCCAGCACGACGGTGGCGGCGATGCCGAGCACGACGCCGAACACCAGCGCGGCCCGCGGGGTCACCGTGTGGCGGGCCAACGGGCGGGTCCGGGTCCGCCGCATGATCGCGTCGATGTCGGCGTCGACGACGCAGTTCAGCGCGTTGGCGCTGCCCGCGGCGAGTGCCCCGCCGAGCAGGGTGACCAGGACGAGACCGAGCGGGGGAACCCCGCGCTGGGCGGCGAACATGGCCGGGATGGTGGTGATGAGCAGCAGTTCGATGATGCGGGGCTTGGTCAGCGCGACGTAGGCGCCGACCTTGCCGCGCAGCAGTGCCCGGGAGGTCACGTCCGCGGGTCCGCCGATCGGGTCGGCCCCCACGGCGGCGCCGGGGGTGCCCGCGACGGGCTGCTCACCCACGGCGCGTTCGCCGTCGGACTGCACGCTCGACTCGGGCCGGGATGCGACGCCCACGGATCCGGTACTCCATTCACCTGGTGCCGGCGCGGACGCCGATCATGCGGAGCCGTACGTACGGGGAGCCGCGCGACCGGTCCGACGGAGTCGGACGGGGGTGCGCGGCGGCCGACGGGAACGGCGGGCCCGTCGGACCGGACCCGTGGCGGGTCCGTTCCTCCCGTCATCGTAGGTGTTCACCGTCCGCCGGGGTCGGTTCCCGGGGGCCGGGCCGGTCGTCACGCTCGTCACCCCGTGTGCGGCGAGGGGTGACGGGAGGTCGGACGTCCGTCGGCGACCGGGCGCCGTCCGGACCGTCGGAGCCGGGGACTACGCTCGTCGTGCGACTAAGACAGTCCGATCCGACGAACCACAGACGTTCGCGACGGCCACGCTTCGTGCTGCGCCGATCGCCCTGCCCGAGGGAGGGCCGCCATCCGTGACGAGCACTGCTGAGATCGAGTCCCTGACCACCCCCCACGTCCCCAGCGACTGGACCGAGCTGGACACCCGCGCGGTCGACACCGTGCGCGTGCTGTCCGCCGACGCCGTGCAGAAGGTCGGCAGCGGCCACCCCGGCACCGCGATGAGCCTGGCCCCGCTGGCGTACTCGCTGTTCCAGCGGGTCATGCGCTCCGACCCGGCCGACCCGGACTGGGTGGGTCGGGACCGCTTCGTGCTCTCCTGCGGCCACTCCAGCCTGACCCTGTACATCCAGCTCTACCTGGGCGGCTTCGGCCTCGAGCTCGAGGACATCGAGGCCCTGCGCACCTGGGGCTCGTTGACCCCGGCGCACCCGGAGTACCACCACACCAAGGGTGTGGAGATCACCACCGGCCCGCTGGGCCAGGGTCTCTCCTCCGCCGTGGGCATGGCCATGGCCGCCCGCCGCGAGCGCGGCCTGTTCGACCCGGACGCCGCCCCCGGCAGCAGCCCGTTCGACCACTTCATCTACGTGGTGGCCTCCGACGGTGACATCGAGGAGGGCGTCACCTCCGAGGCGTCGTCCATCGCCGGCCGGCAGCAGCTCGGCAACCTCATCGTGTTCTACGACCACAACGAGATCTCCATCGAGGACGACACCGCGATCGCCCTGTCCGAGGACGTCGCCGCCCGCTACGAGGCGTACGGCTGGCACGTGCTCAAGGTCGAGGGCGGCGAGAACGTCGTCGGCATCCTGGACGCCGTCGAGCAGGCCAAGGCCGTCACCGACCGCCCGACCTTCATCCAGCTGCGCACCATCATCGGCTTCCCCGCGCCGAACCTGCAGAACACCGGCAAGGTGCACGGCGCCGCGCTGGGCGTCGACGAGGTCAAGGCGGTCAAGAAGATCCTGGGCTTCGACCCCGAGGCCTCCTTCGAGGTCGACGACACCGTCATCAAGCACACCCGGCAGCTGCTGGACCGGGGCCGGGACGCCAAGGCGGCCTGGCAGAAGAGCTTCGACGAGTGGGCCGCGGCCAACCCGGAGAACAAGGCCCTCTTCGACAGGCTCACCGCTCGCGAGCTGCCCGAGGGCTGGGCAGACTCCCTGCCCACCTACCCGGTGGACGCCAAGGGTGTCGCCACCCGCAAGGCCTCCGGCGAGGTCCTGTCGGCCATCGGGCCGGTCCTGCCCGAGCTGTGGGGCGGCTCCGCCGACCTCGCGGAGTCCAACAACACCACCATCAAGGGCGCCGAGTCCTTCGGCCCGCCCGCGGCGACCACCGACGCCTGGACGACCAGCCTCTACGGCCGCACCCTGCACTTCGGCATCCGCGAGCACGCCATGGGCGCGATCCTGACCGGCATCGCCATGCACGGCCCGACCCGGCCGTACGGCGGCACCTTCATGACGTTCTCGGACTACATGCGTGGTGCCGTACGCCTGGCCGCCGTCATGGGCGCGCCAGTCACCTACGTCTGGACGCACGACTCCATCGGTCTCGGCGAGGACGGCCCCACCCACCAGCCGGTGGAGCACCTGGCCGCGCTGCGCGCGATCCCGGGTCTGTCCCTGCTGCGGCCGGCGGACGCCAACGAGACCGCCTACGCCTGGCAGGCGCTCCTGGAGCGGCAGGGCGAGTGGAAGTCCGGTCCGGTCGGCCTCGCGCTGACCCGGCAGAACGTGCCCACCCTCGAGGGCACCAGCGCCGAGGGCGTCGACAAGGGCGCCTACATCCTTGCGGACTGGGACGACGCGGCCGAGAAGAAGGTCATCCTGCTGGCCACCGGCAGCGAGGTGCAGATCGCCGTCGAAGCCAAGTCCGTGCTGGCGGGTGAGGGCATCAGCGCCCGCGTCGTGTCCGTCCCGTGCCTGGACTGGTTCGAGGTGCAGGAGCAGTCCTACATCGAATCCGTCCTCCCGCAGGCCGTGCAGGCCCGCGTCTCCATCGAGGCCGGCATCTCGCAGCCGTGGTGGCGTTGGATCGGCTCGGCCGGGCGCCCCGTCTCGCTGGAGCACTTCGGTGCCTCGGCCGACGCGGCCACCCTGTACGAGAAGTTCGACATCACCACCGAGGCCGCCGTCCGCGCGGCCAAGGAGTCCCTGGCCGCGATCGGCGGCGGGGTCTCCACGGAGAGCAGCAAGGACAAGCTCGCCCCCGCGGTGTTCGACACCTTCCCGCACAACTGACGCCCCCGGGCCCGGCCGTCACGGCCGGGCCCGGTCCGCGTCATCCCGCAGTCCCGTCCTGCCGGTCATCGAGAAACGGTGGCCCCCAGACCATCTGGAAGAAGCTCACCCATGACCACTCCCCAGTCCGGCGGCCCGCTCGCCGACCTGTCCGCCGCCGGAGTCTCCCTCTGGCTCGACGACCTCTCCCGCCAGCGCCTGCACTCGGGCAACCTGGCCGACCTGATCAAGGACAAGCACATCGTCGGGGTCACCACGAACCCGTCGATCTTCGCCGCCGCCCTCAAGGACGGTGAGTCCTACCAGGAGCAGGCCGGCCAGCTGGCCGCCCAGAAGGCCTCCGTCGACGACGCGGTCCGCGCCATCACCACCGACGACGTGCGCGACGCCTGCGACCTGTTCGCGGACGTGTTCGCATCCAGCGGCCACGTGGACGGCCGGGTGTCCATCGAGGTCGACCCGCGCCTCGCGCACGACACCGAGAACACCATCGCCCAGGCCAAGGAACTGGCGAAGATCGTCGACCGGCCCAACGTGCTGATCAAGATCCCGGCCACCGTCGAGGGGCTGCCGGCCATCACCGCCGTGCTCGCCGAGGGCATCAGCGTCAACGTCACGCTGATCTTCTCCCTCGAGCGCTACACCGCGGTCATCGACGCCTACCTCGACGGCATCGAGCAGGCCAAGGCCAACGGTCACGCCGTCGCTGAGATCCACTCCGTGGCCTCGTTCTTCGTCTCCCGGGTGGACTCCGAGATCGACAAGCGCCTCAAGGCCATCGGGTCCCCGGAGGCCTCATCGCTGCTCGGCAAGGCGGCCATCGCCAACGCCCGGCTGGCCTACCAGCTGTACGAGCAGAAGTTCAGCGGTGAGCGCTGGGAAGCCCTCGCGGCCGACGGCGCCAACGCGCAGCGCCCGTTGTGGGCGTCGACCGGCGTCAAGGACCCGGCGTACGACGACACCCAGTACGTGGTCGAACTGGTCGCGCCGCACACGGTGAACACCGCGCCGGAGAAGACCATCGATGCGGTCGCCGACCACGGCGTCATCCGCGGCGACACCATCGCGGGCACCTACGGTGCGTCCTCCGCGGTGTTCAGCAGCCTCGAGGCCGTCGGTGTCGACATCGACGACGTGTTCGCCGTGCTCGAGACCGAGGGTGTGGAGAAGTTCGAGCAGTCCTGGGCCGAGCTGCTGGAGACCGTCCAGCAGTCCCTCGCCGAGCCCGGCACCGAGAACCAGTAGTCCACCGGGGCGGGTGGTCGGCCGACCGGCCGACCACCCGCCCCGTCGCTTTCCGCCGACCGTCGCCGCTCGGCCCCTCCCCCCGCGGCGGGTGTGTCGTCCCCTGACGAACCCATCGGCCGCCCTGCCGGCCGTACGCCGACGGAAGGACCTGACCAGGCCATGACGACCCCCTTCAGCAACCCGCTGCGCGATCCCCGGGACAAGCGGCTGCCGCGCATCGCCGGCCCCTCGGGCATCGTGATCTTCGGTGTCACCGGCGACCTGTCGCGCAAGAAGCTCATGCCGGCCATCTACGACCTGGCCAACCGCGGACTGCTGCCGCCGGGCTTCTCGCTGGTCGGTTTCGCCCGGCGGGACTGGGGCCACGAGGACTTCGGTCAGGTCGTCCACGACGCCGTGAAGCAGTACGCCCGCACGCCGTTCTCCGAGGAGGTCTGGCGGCATCTGGCCGAGGGCTTCCGCTTCGTGCAGGGCACCTTCGACGACGATCTGGCGTTCGACCAGCTCGCCCACACCCTGTCCGATCTCGACCAGGTCCGTGGCACCGGCGGGAACCATGCCTTCTACCTGTCGATCCCGCCGGGCGCGTTCCCGACGGTGCTCAAGCAGCTCAAGCGCGCGGGGCTGTGCGAGCAACGGGACAACGAGTGGCGCCGGGTCGTCATCGAGAAGCCGTTCGGTCACGACCTGCAGTCCGCCCAGCAGCTGAACGCCCTGGTCGGCGAGGTCTTCCCGGCCGAGAGCGTCTTCCGCATCGACCACTACCTGGGCAAGGAGACGGTCCAGAACCTGCTGGCGCTGCGCTTCGCGAACCAGCTGTACGAGCCCATCTGGAACTCGCACTACGTCGACCACGTGCAGATCACCCAGGCCGAGGACATCGGGGTCGGCGGACGCGCCGGCTACTACGACGGCATCGGCGCGGCCCGCGACGTCATCCAGAACCACCTGCTGCAGCTCCTGGCCCTCACAGCCATGGAGGAGCCCGTCTCCTTCGACCCGACGAACCTGCGCCGGGAGAAGGTCAAGGCGCTGTCCGCGGTCGTCCTGCCCAAGGACCTGGACGCCGGCACGGCTCGTGGCCAGTACGCCGCCGGCTGGCAGGGCGGCGCCAAGGTGCTCGGGTACCTCGAGGAGGAGGGCATCGACCCGGCCTCCACCACCGAGACCTACGCCGCGGTCAAGCTGCTGGTGGACACCCGTCGCTGGGCCGGCGTGCCGTTCTACCTGCGCACCGGCAAGCGGCTGGGCAAGCGGGTGTCGGAGATCGCCGTGGTCTTCAAGCGCGCGCCGCACCTGCCGTTCTCGCAGACCGACACCGAGGAACTGGGGTCCAACGCGCTGGTCATCCGGGTGCAGCCCGACGAGGGCATCACCCTGCGATTCGGCTCGAAGGTGCCCGGGCCGGCGATGGAGGTCCGCGACGTGTCGATGGACTTCTCCTACGGCCAGTCCTTCACCGAGGCCTCCCCGGAGGCCTACGAGCGGCTGATCCTGGACGTGCTGCTCGGCGAGCCCTCCCTGTTCCCGCAGGACGAGGAGGTCGAGCTGTCCTGGAAGATCCTCGACCCGATCGAGAAGGCCTGGGCCCGCAACGGCGCCCAGCCCGAGCCGTACAGCTCCGGCACCTGGGGCCCGGCGTCCGCCGACGCCATGATGGCCCGCGACGGCCGTGTCTGGCGCCGGCCGTGACGCCGCCCCGCGCGGGCCGGCCCGCCCTGTCCGAACCGGGCCACGGCCCCTCCCTCACCACCCCGAGAACGGGAGTCCGGCGTTGATCATCGACCTGCCCTCCACCACTTCGTCCAAGATCAACAAGGCGATGGTCGACCTGCGCGAGAAGGGCGGCACCGTCGCCCTGGGTCGCGTGCTCACCCTGGTCATCGTCACCGACGAGGGCGAGTCCGAGGAGCCCATCGAGGCCGCCAACGCCGCGTCCTTCGAACATCCCTGCCGGGTCATCGTGGTCGGCCGTGGATCGCGGCGCGGAGCCGCCCGGATGGATGCCCAGATCCGGGTGGGCGGTGACGCCGGTGCCAGCGAGGTCGTCGTGGTGCGCCTGTACGGGCAGCTCGCCGACCACGGCGCCACCGTGGTGGTCCCCCTGCTGCTGGCCGACGCGCCCGTCGTGGTCTGGTGGCCCGGCGAGAGCCCCGCCGTCCCCGCCGAGGACCCGATCGGTTCGCTGGCCCAGCGCCGGATCACCGACGGCGCCCGCACCAAGCGGCCGCTCGCCACCCTGGCCGCGCTGCAGGACAGCTACCGCCCCGGTGACACCGACCTGACCTGGACCCGGCTCACCTCCTGGCGGGGCCTGCTGGCCGCCGCCCTGGACCAGCCGCCGCACGAGAAGGTCATCTCCGCCGTGGTGGCGGGTTCGCCCGACTCGGTCTCCACCGATCTGATGGCGGCCTGGCTGGCCGTCCGCCTGCGCTGCCCCGTGCGCCGGGTGCGCAGCGGCCGTTCCGGCAGCGGTCTGGGCTCGGTCGTGCTGACCCGCAAGTCCGGGGACACCAGCCTGATCCGGCCCGACCAGCTCACCGCCACGCTGTCCGTCCCGGACCAGCCGCGCCGTGAGGTGGCCCTGCGCCGCCGCGGTCTGCGCGACTGCATCGCCGAGGAACTGCGCCGCCTCGACCCGGACGACGTCTTCGCCGAGGTGCTCGCCAAGGGCCTGCCCATGGTGGCCAAGCACGCCGAGGCCGCCGCGAAGGCATCCACCCGGGCCGGGACGAAGTCGGCGACGCCGGCCACCGCCCCGGTCGAGGCCGCCGCCGACCCCGCGACCCCGAAGGCCCGGGGGGGCCGCCGCCGGAAGACCGACGCCGGTCTGACCACCGTTCCGGACGGGGCGCCCGGCAACGGTCCGACGCTGGCCACCGACGGCGACACGCACACCGCGGACGACCTCGCGGGCTCCGCCCGCCGGGCGGCCGAGGCCGGTGACTCCGTGGCCGAGTCGGGCTCCACCCGGTCGCGCACCACCGCCCGGCGCGGCGCCGGGACGGCCCCGAGGACCCGGACCCCCCGCGCGGCGGTCGCGGCCACCGCGGACGCACCCACCACGGCGGCCCCCAGGAAGGCCGCCTCCCGCAGGGCGGCACCGGCGAAGACGGCGTCGACGAAGCCGGCGACCCGGCAGTCGGCCGGACGCAAGGATGCCGCCACTGAGTCCGCCCCCGCACCCGACGCCACCCCCACGCCGGCCCGGCGCGCGCGCAGGACCGCCCGATGAGCGCCGATCCCACCGTCGTGGTGCACGCCTCCGCCGACCTGCTGACCGCGGCGACGGCGGCCCGGTTGATCACCGCCCTGGTCGACGTCCAGGCGGAAGGTCGGGTCCCGTCGGTCGTCCTCACCGGCGGCGGCACTGGTATCGGGGTGCTCGCCCACGTCCAGGCCTCCCCGGCCCGGGACGCGGTCGACTGGAGTCGGGTCGAGGTGTTCTGGGGTGACGAGCGTTTCCTCGGCGCCGCCGATCCCGAACGCAACGACGTGCAGGCCCGCGACGCCCTGCTCGACCATCTGCCCCTGGACCCCGCTCGGGTGCACGCGATGGCCGCGGACGACGGCCCCGCCGGTGGCGATCCGGACGCCGCCGCGGCCGCCTACCGGGCGGCGCTCGACGGGCGCGACCACTTCGACGTGCTGATGCTCGGCGTCGGTCCCGAGGGGCACGTCGCGTCGATCTTCCCGGATTCCCCCGCCGTGCGGTCGACCGAGTCGGCCACCGCCGTCCGGGACTGCCCGAAGCCTCCGCCCACCCGGATCAGCCTGACCCTGCCCAGCATCGGCTGGGCCGACCACGTCTGGCTGATCACCGCCGGTGCGGGCAAGGCGGAGGCGGTGGCCCGGGCAGTGTCCGGCGCCGACCCCGTCGACGTCCCCGCCGCGGGCGCCCGCGGGCGACTCAGCACGCTGTGGCTGATCGACCGGGCCGCCGCCACGGATCTTCCCCCGCACTGACGCCGTCGCCCGGACGGGCTGTGGTCGGCACCGCAGGAGACGATGCCCACTCGGCCCGCCCGGGTTCCGCCCCGACCGGGATAATCGGCGGGTCGATCACCCGCCCGCCGCGACCGAGAACCGGCGCGGCGCGCAAGACACCAGACGATTCTCGAAGAGGAGATCACCCATGAGCCAGGCCCCCGTCAAGGTCACCGTGACCGGAGCTGCCGGTCAGATCGGCTACGCGCTGCTGTTCCGCATCGCCTCCGGACAGATGCTCGGCCCGGACACGCCCGTCGCGCTGAGCATGCTGGAGATCCCGCAGGGCCTGAAGGCCGCCGAGGGCACCGCGATGGAGCTGCAGGACTGCGCGTTCCCCCTGCTCGACAGCATCCAGATCACCGACGACGCCACCCAGGCCTTCGACGGCACCTCGGTCGCCCTGCTGGTCGGCGCCCGCCCGCGTGGGCCGGGCATGGAGCGCGGCGACCTGCTGTCGGCCAACGGCGGCATCTTCAAGCCGCAGGGGCAGGCACTCAACGCCGGGGCCGCGGACGACGTCCGCGTCCTGGTCGTCGGCAACCCGGCGAACACCAATGCCCTCATCGCGTCGTCCTTCGCCCCGGACATCCCCACCACCCGGTTCAGCGCGATGACCCGCCTCGACCACTTCCGCGCCGTGGGCCAGGTCGCCGAGAAGCTGGGGGTGCCGGTCTCGGACGTCCACAAGATCACCATCTGGGGCAACCACTCCGCCACGCAGTACCCGGACCTGTTCCACGCCGAGGTGGGCGGCCGATCGGTCGCCGATCAGGTCGAGCAGGAGTGGCTGGAGGGCACCTTCATCCCGACCGTCGCCAAGCGCGGCGCGGCCATCATCGACGCCCGCGGGGCGTCGTCCGCCGCATCGGCCGCGAACGCGGCGATCATGCACGTCAACACCTGGGTCCACGGCACCCCCGAGGGCGACTGGACCAGCGCCGCCGTCCCGTCCGACGGTTCCTACGGCGTCCCGGAGGGGATCTTCTCCTCCTTCCCGGTCACCGCGTCCGGCGGTGAGTGGTCCATCGTCCAGGGGCTGGAGATCGACGACTTCTCCCGCGGCCGCATCGACGCCTCGGTCAAGGAGCTCACCGAGGAGCGCGACGCGGTCAAGGCCCTCGGCCTGCTCTGAGCCTGACCGGCGCCCGACCAGTGACGGACGTGGGCCGCAGAGCGACCCACAGCAGCACCGCCCGAACGACCCGACGCCCTTCCGGCGCCGGGTCGTTCGGCTTTCCGGGGCCCTGCGCCGCCCTCCGCCGCCGGGTTCCACCGGGGGCCACAACGACGCACCGACTACGCAGGGTGCCGGGCAAACGGACAACCGTCCCTCATTCGGGCGGTTGTTGGCCTTTGTCACAGCTCTGGGTCACCACAATGACCACCTCATGACGTAATCTCGGTCCTGCGCATTCGGGGATGCGCTCGGGTGGCTCTCTGCCGCCGTGTCGTCCGGGGGGTTCCGGTTCGACACCGGGAACACAGCCGTTTCCGACGGTTCGTCCTGCTCTCCTGCGCGGAGGGCGACGAACGGACATCATCGAAGCGGACGGACGGTACCCACGCATGCGCTCACCAGTCGAGGAGCCAGCCATCACGGAGGCCAGCGCCACCCCGCCGACCACCGCACCGGGCCCCTCCGGCCTGAAGCGGGTGGCCGGCATCACCGCGTCCCTGGTGGGCACGCAGGCCTTCACCAGCATCCTGGGCCTGGCCTTCTGGACCCTCGCCGCCCGCACCTTCGCCGAGTCCGACGTCGGGGTGGCCGGCGCCGCCGTCGCCATGATGATGCTGCTGGGGTCGCTCGGTTCGCTGGGCCTGGGCACCCTGCTGATCGCCAAGCTCCCGCACACCCACGAGTCCTCGCGCCGGGTCCTGGTCCGTACCAGCCTGTTCGCGGCCGGGGTCACCGGCGGGCTGTTGGCCGTGGTCGTCCCGCTGGTCGCCGTGCACGCGTTCGGTGCGGACAACCTGCGGCCCCTGGTCGGCACGCCGCTGGCGCTGGCCGGTCTGGCCCTGGGCACCGGCCTGATGTCGGTCATCCTGGTGCTCGACCAGGCGGTGCTGACCATCGGCGTCGGCAACCTGCAGCTGGAACGCAACATCGTGGCCAGCGTGGTCAAGATCGGCGCCCTGCTGGGGCTGAACGCCCTCGGGGCGGGCGGCGGCATGGCCATCTTCCTGGCCTGGACCATCGGCTCGCTGGTGTCGCTGCCGCTGGTCTCCTTCCGGACCCGGGGCGGACGCGCGGGTTCGGGACGGCTCATCGACCTGCGCCTGCTCCGTGGGATGGGCCGGGACGCGGCCAGTCACCACGCTCTGAACATCACCATCCAGGCGACCCTGCAGATCCTGCCGATCATGGTCACGGTGCTGCTCTCCGCCCAGGAGAACGCCTACTTCAACTCGGCCGTCCTGGTCTCCGGGTTCGTCTTCGCCCTGCCGTTCGCCATCAGCGTGGGCCTGTTCGCCGCGGCCCGCGGCGACGAGCGGGAGGTGCTCAGCCGCATGCGGCTGACCATCCCGGTCGGCCTCGCGGTGAGCCTGTCCGCCATCATCGTCATCTTCCCGCTGGCCCCGCTGGTGCTGAACCTCTTCGGGTCCGCCTACTCCGACGAGGGCGCGAACATCCTGCGGGCACTGGTGCTGGCCGGCCTGCCGTTCGTGATCAAGGACCACTTCGTGGCCCTGCGACGGGTCCAGGGGCGCACCACCGAGGCGACCCTGCTGCTGGTGGTCTTCACCGTGCTGGAACTGGTCGCGGCGGCCATCGGTGCCGAACTGGGGGGCACGGTCGGCCTGTGTCTCGGCTTCGTCGGTGTGCTGGTCGTCGAGGCGTTGATCCTAGCCGTCCCGCTGTACCGCGGGTACCGCCAGATGACCCGAACCACCCCGAACGAGGGGCAGAACGCCGTCGCGGTGTCGACTTCACCGGGAGAAGAACGCCTCGGGGGGCACGATGACGAGCGGTCGGCGCTGCGCCGCGGGCCGGACGAGGAGAGTCGCATGGACCGCGCCACCCCGGACACGGGAGTGACATCGGCCGGTGCCGGGGGGATCCCGGACGTGCCCGCACCGCAGCTCCCTGCCGGTGCCGAGGCTGCCGCCACCCCGGTGGCCGGCGCCCGGACCGCCACCGCCGAACGACCGGTCGAGCAGCACGCCGCAACCGGAGATCCCGGGCCGAGCAATGGGTCACCGCGACCCGGCCGTCTCCGGCGGTTGCTGACCGGCCCCGACCCGCAGGCCCCGCTGGTGGTCGTCCCCGGGCGGCCGTTCACCGGGCCGGTGCTCGTCGTCATGGCCCTGGGCCTGCTGCTCATGGCCGTCGCCGCCGCGTCCTCCCGGACGGCGACGGCCACCGGTCTGCAGCAGACGCTGTGGGTCGCCGGTCTCGCGATCATCTTCGTCCCGGCCTGCGTGCGGGTGCTGTGGCCGCGCACGCCGCACGCCGAATGGCTGGTCCTGGCCATCGCCCTGCCGGTGCTGCTGCAGCTGAGCCGCCTGGTCATCTCCCCGGACCGGTTCGTCTTCCACGACGAGCTGATCCACGCGAACACCCTGCGCCAGATCGACGAGACGCACCGGCTGTTCAGCGAGAACCCGCTGCTGCCCGTATCGGGCTACTACCCGGGCCTGGAGGTCGTCACCGACGCCCTGCACCAGACCACCGGGCTGAGCTCGTTCGTCGCCGGCACCGTGGTGCTGGTGGCCGCGCGGGTCATCCTGGTGCTGGCCCTCATCGGACTGGTCACCCTGCTGACCGGGTCCCGTCGGGCCGGCGCCATCGCCAGCGTCGTCTACGTGCTGAACTCGCAGTTCCTGTTCTTCAACTCGCAGTACTCGTACCAGACTCTGGCCCTGCCGCTGGCGGTCCTGACCATCTACCTGTTCCTCACCCGTCGGCGGGGGGCGCGCACCGCGCTCGTGCTGCCGCTGGCCGGGGTGGCGGCGGTCGCGCTGACCCACCACGTCACCGCAATCCTGCTGGTCGGCACCTTCGCGGTGTGGGTCGCCCTGGCCGCGATCCTGCGCAGCCGGAAGGCCACCGGCACCGCCGTCGACGACGGGCGGCGGGCGGACGACCGCCGGGACATCGGCGGCCTGCTCGTCATGCTCGGCGCCAGCGTCGTCACCTGGCTGTTGACCGCGGTCAACCCGGGCAGCCCCATCGGGTCGTACCTGCTGGCCATCGTGACCAGCTCGTCCACCGACGTGGCGAGCCTGGCCGAGGGCGAGCAGACCAAGGCCCTGTTCGCCAACACCGCCGGCGCCGGACCCGCGCCGTGGGAGCAGGTGCTGATCATCGCCGCGGTGCTGATCAGCGCGGTGGCGCTGCTCGCCGCCCTGCTGTTCGGTCGGTCCCGGTTGCGCCGCCGTGACGCGTTCGGCGTGCTGATCACCCTGCTGGCCCTGCTGTACCCGGTGGTTCCCGGTGGGCACCTGACCCGGGCCACAGCCGAGGTCGGCGACCGGGCGGCCGGGTTCGTCTTCCTGGGTATCGCCGCCGTGGTCGGCTGGTGGTTGATCCACCGTCGGTGGACCGGCCGGCGCAGCGTGATCGGCACCGCGGTGCTGACCGTGGCCGCGACGATCACCTTCCTGGGCAACATCGTGCTGGGCTCGGGCCCCACCGCCCAGCAGCTGCCGGGGCCGTACCTCATCTCGGCGGACGCACGCAGCGTGGACGCCGACAACCTCGCCGCGGCGGAGTGGATGGCGGCGAACCTGCCGGTGGAGAGCCGGGTCTACGGCGACCGGGTGGGCGGCCTGCTGGCCGCGGCCTACGGCGGCCAGTTCACCGTCCGGCACGTCTCCACCCTGATCGACGCCTCCCGGCTGCTGCTCGACCCGCAGCTCACCGACGCCGACTTCGACCTGATCAAGCGGGCCCAGCTCGAGTACCTCATCGTCGACCGGCGGCTGGCCAACGGCCTGCCCAACCAGCAGGTCTACATCGAGAACGGCGAGTTCGAGGGCCAGGGACGCACCACCCCGGTGTCCCCGGAGGCCCTGGACAAGTTCACCGGCGTCGCCGGTGTCCAGCGCATCTACGACAACGGATCCATCGTGATCTACGACCTCCGGGAGCTCCGCGATGCCCAGTGACACCCTCACCACCCAGGACCGGGACACCGGTCGTGCGGTCAGCCGCGACCTGGTGTGGCGCGCCGGCCTGGTGCTGCTCGCCGAGCTGCTGGTCGTCATCGGTGCGCCCACCTGGTTGACCACCCCGGTGGTCGTCGTCGCCGCCCTGGTCGTGCTGGAGCGGGTGGCCCGGCTGCGCCGCCGCGGCCGGCTCGATGCCGTCCTCGTCGGGTTGGGCGGCGCCGTGGTCGTCGTCGCGCTCACCGGGCTGCTGCTCACCGTGCTGCCCTGGGGCCTGACCCGGTTGACCTGGTCGATCGCGCTCAGCCTGCTCGCCCTGCTCGCCCTGGCCCTGGCCGAGGGCCGACCGGCGGCACCATCACTGGCCGCCGGCCTGCGCGGGCAGGTGTCCGTGCTGACCCTGGTCTGCACGCTCATTGCCGGCGGCATCGTCACCGAGGCGATCGTGATGTCCGTGGTGTCGACCGATCAGGTCACGGTGCCCGGCGTGCAGATGGCCGCGCCCCCCGCGGTCGACGGTGCCACCACGGTCACCATCACCTCCGGCCGCGCGGCCGGCCCGCTCGACATCGTGGTGGAGACCTCCACCGGGCGATCCGTACTGGCCACCGGCATCGTGCTCGACCCCGACGTCCCGGTGCAGGTGCCGTTGACGCTGACCGCCGGCGAGACGGTCACCGTGCAGCTGATCAACCCGGGCCAGAGCACCCCGGTCCGCGAACTCATCCTGGACGGGACCCCCCGATGACCGCCCGCCCCTCCCCGCTGGCGCGGCTGCGCGCGGCGGTCACCGGTCACGGCCGGACACCGCTGCCCGTCCCGGCCGACCGACCCATCCGGGTGCTGCACGTGGTGCAGCGCTACTTCCCCGAACTCGGCGGCCTGGAAACGCACGTCGCCGAGGTCACCAAGCGGCTGGCGCTGCGCTCCGACGTCGAGGTCACCATCCTGACCACCGACCGCAGCGGCGCCCTGCCCGAGCGCGACGAGGTCGGCGGCGTCCCGGTGATCCGCCGGCGCAGCTGGCCGAAGGAACAGGACTTCTACTTCTCCCCCGGCATCGGCAAGGTCATCGCCCAGCCCCAGTGGGACGTCATCCACTTCCAGGGCATCAACACCCTGGTGCCGCTGGTCGGCATGCTGGCCGCGATCCGGGCCGGCAAGCGGTTCGTGCTGACCTTCCACAGCGGCGGTCACTCCTCGGCCGGGCGCACGGCGGCCCGCGGGGCGCAGTTCTCCGTGCTGGCCCCGCTGCTGCGGCGGTCGGCCAAGCTCATCGCAGTGAGCCGGTTCGAGAAGAAGCGGTTCAGCGCGGCCACCGGTATCGACCCCGACCACTTCGTGGTCATCGGCAACGGGGGCGCCCTGCCCGCCGTCGCCGCCGACGTGACGGCGCGTCAGGGGCGGATGGTCTCCAGCGGACGACTGGAGAAGTACAAAGGCCACCACCGGGCCATCGAGGCGATGCCGCTGATCCTGGCGGAGATGCCGGACGCCGATCTCGTCGTCCTGGGCGCCGGCCCCTACGAGCAGGCGCTGCGCGATCTCGCCGTCGAGCTCGGCGTGCAGGACAGCGTGGCCATCCGTCATCTGCCGCCCGCGGACCGCTCGGCCATGGCCCGGGAGCTGGCGCAGTCGAGCCTGATGATGGCGCTCTCCAGCTACGAGGCGCACCCGGTGGGCGTCATGGAGGCGGTCGCCTCCGGGTTGCCCGTGCTCGGCTTCGACATCGCCGGCACCGGTGACCTCGTCGAGGACGGCCTGGTCACCGGGATCTCCGCCGAGTCGAGCAACGAGGAGATCGCAGCCGCCGCGCTGCAGCTCCTGCGCGCGCAGGACCCGACGGCCCCGCGCACCCGCCCCGAGGTGGACCTGCCCACCTGGGAGCGCTGCGCCGACGGGGTTGCCGGGGTCTACCAGGAGGTCGTCGGCCGCGCGGTGGCGCCGGCGGACCGGGTGGCCGGCGGATGACCGACGGCACCGCCCCCGGCCCGCCCGCCGCCCCGGCGGACGCGAACCGCCGGACCGAGCCTGCGGACCACGCGCATGCTCCGATCCTGGGGAGGGTGGTGCACGTCATCACCACCCTGACCACCGGTGGGGCCGAGCGCCAGGTGCAGGCGATCACCGCCCACAGCCGCCACCCCACCACGGTCATCGCGCTGTACCACGGCGGGGTGGTGGCCGACGCGATGGCCGCCGCCGGCCAGGACGTGCAGATCCTCGGGGGCATGGACGGCTGGGCCAAGCTGACCGCCGTTCCCCGGCTCGCCCGCTCGTTGCGGCGGCTGCGACCGGACGTCGTCCAGGTGCATCTGCTCTCCGCCCAGCTCTGGGCCATCCCGGCCGCGCGCCTGGCCCGCATCCGCACCGTCATCTCCACCGAGCACTCGCTCATGGACACCACCATCGAGAACCGCCCGCTGACCCCGCAGCTCAAGTGGCTCTACCGCGGGCTGGAGGCGTTGAGCACGCACACCGTCGCGGTGTCCCGGATGACCCGCACCCGGTTGCTGGCCTGGGGTGTGGCCGACCGGCGCATCACCGTGGTGGACAACGGGATCGACTTCGCCGCCCTGCGGTTCGATCCGGCGGCCCGCGACCGGGTGCGGTCCGAGCTCGGCATCGGTCCGGACGTGCAGGTGGTCGGCGGGGTCGGCCGGCTGGAGCCGGTCAAGCGCTTCCCCCAGCTCCTCGAGGCCCTGGCCCCGACGCTCGGCCGGGGACGACGGGAACTGGTGCTGGCCGGCGACGGCCCGCTGCGCGCCGAGCTCGTCGCCCGCGCCCAGGCGCTGGGGGTGGCCGACGCCGTGCACGTGCTCGGCCCTCGCGGGGACGTCCCCGCCGTGCTGGCCGCGATGGACGTGCTGGTCAGCCCGTCCCGGGACGAAACCTTCGGCATGGCCGTCATCGAGGGCATGGGCGCCGGGTTGCCCGTCGCCTACGCCCAGTGCCCGGCGCTGGACGAGCTGTCCGAGCAGCCCGCCTCCGCCCTGCCGCTGGCACCGTCGGATGCCTCCGCCGACGCCGAGCGGGTCGCCCTGGTCGCCGCCGTCGAGGAGCTGTTCTCCCGCGTCCCGGCCGACCGGACCCGGCCGGACGCGGACGTGGTCGCGCGCTACGGCATCGAGGCCACGGCCCGGCGGTTGGACGATCTGGCCGTCCGGTTGGCCCGGCGCTGAGTTTCCTCTCTCCCGCGCGACGGTGCACGCCCCGACAGTGCCCCCGGAACACCCCCGCCCGTCTCCCGGGCGGGGGTGTTCCGCTGTCCGAGCGGGTGTCTGACTGAATATTCATGGCGTGCCAATCTAGGCAAAAGCGCCGGTTCTCCCTAGCATCGACTCCGGACAGCCCCGAGGCCCGCCCCCGGCGTGGTCCGCCGGACCTTCGACAGCCTGGAGACATCGTGGTCACCGCCCTGGACAAGTACGCCGACATGAAGCCCACCTGGACCTCGCCGGTGATCATCGAGTCGCACATCAACGGCATCCGGACCAAGGAGATGAACCCGAACACCCCGGTCGGCTACGAGGAGATCGCCGAGGACGCGATCCGCTGCTGGGAAGCCGGCGCGGGCGCGATCCACGCCCACAACACCAGCTTCGACCTGCTCGGCGAGAACGCCTACAAGGACTACATGCGGACCTGGGACCGAGTCCTGGCCAAGCACCCGGACATCACCTGGTACCCGACGACCTGCAACAACCTGCGGCTGCTCCCGGACGAGAACGGCCTGGAGCACGTGATGTTCCTGAACGAGCACGCGAACGCCCGGATCGCGTGCGTGGACACCGGTCTCACCCTGTTCGCCACCGACGTCGACGCCGAGGGCTACCTGTCGGGGCCGGAGTTCGGCTTCAACTACCAGCGCGTGGCCAGCCAGTGGAAGATGCTGCGCGAACGGAACATCCCGATGGTCTACGGGGTCTACGAGCCCGGTCACCTGCGGCACGCGATGCACTACGTCAACCGGGGGCTGTCCACGCCGGGGTCGATGTGGGACTTCTACCTGATCGGCGACTACGGCCTGACCGCCACCGAGCCGATCGGCACCAACGGCATGAAGCCCAGCCTGGAGAGCCTGTACTACTACCTGCACATGATCGAGGAGGCCACGGTCACCCACCCCTGGTACATCTCGATCTGGGGACAGGGCGCGCTGGACGACACCTCCATCCTGCGCCGCGCCATCGAGCTCGGCGGCCACATCAAGACCGGTCTCGAGCTCTTCTACGACCCGGCCCGCAACCCCACCAATCTCGAGCTGCTGCAGCAGGCCCAGGAGATCGCCCGCGAGGTGGGTCGACCCATCGCGACCCACGACGAGGCCCGCGCCCTCTACCAGCTCCGCTGACCCGTTCCGCCCACTCCCCCCCGAGAACGAGAGGTCGACGATGACCGAGTACGACGTCCAACCCTTCGAGATCGCCATCTCCGAGGCCGATCTCGCCGACATGAACGAGCGCCTGCGACGCACCCGCTTCCCGCAGGACTTCGCGAACGACGACTGGCGCTACGGGTACAACACCGGCTACCACAAGCAGCTGGTCGACTACTGGATCAACTCCTACGACTGGCGTGACGTCGAGCGGCGGATGAACGAGCTGCCGCACTTCCGGGTCGAACTGATGGGCGTCCCGCTGCACTTCATCCATGTGAAGGGCAAGCGTGCCGAGGGCGCGCCGGCCCCGATGCCGTTGCTCATCCACCACGGCTGGCCGTGGACGTTCTGGGACCTGCGCAAGGTGATCGGACCGCTCACCGACCCGGCGGCGCACGGCGGCGATGCCGCCGACGCGTTCGACGTCGTGCTCATCTCCCTGCCCGGCTACGGTTTCTCCTCCCCGCTCACCGAGACCGGCTGGAACTGGTGGAAGACGGCGGATCTCGAGAACACCCTGATGAAGGAGGTTCTCGGGTACGAGAAGTACGCCGTGGCCGGCGGGGACTGGGGCGCCCTGGTCACCCAGCAGCACGGGCACAAGTACGAGGCCGACGTGTACGGCATCTACACCCACTTCGCCGCGCAGATGAGCCACTACCTGTTCGAGCACCCGGACAAGCCCGCCGACGTCGAGTTCGACCCGGCCCTCGGCCTGCCCGCCGCCGGCGAGTACGGCGAGGGCGAGGAGGGGTGGTTCGAGCGCGGCAAGCTGTTCGTGGAGAACGAGAGCGGCTACGGAGAGATGCAGCTGACCAAGCCGCAGACCCTGGCGTCGCTGTTCGCCGACTCCCCGGCCGGCCAGCTCGCGTGGATCACCGAGAAGCGCTACTTCTGGGGTCTGGCCGAACGCGGCGTCGGCACCGAGGCGTTCGAGAAGGTCTGGCCCAAGGAGGATCTGGTCACCACCGCGGCCGTGTACTTCCTGACCAACACCGGGGGGACGTCCTCGCGCTACTACTGGGAATGCCGCAACAACCCCTGGTCGCCCTCCCACGACCGTTTCCCGGTCGTGGGCGCGCCGACGGCGGTGGCCATCTACCCGGGGGAGATCTACAAGCCGCCGCGCAAGTGGACCGAGCGCTACTTCAACCTCCAGCAGTACCGGGTGCACACCGAGGGCGGGCACTTCGCCCCGCTCGAGGTTCCCGACATCTACGTCGACGACGTGCGGACGTTCTTCCGGACCTTACGCGGCTAGTCGCGGGCACCGACCCACCACGCGGGGGCGCCGATCACGGCGCCCCCGCGTTCGGCTGCACGCCGGCGCCTGGACCCGGCGCCCGGGGCCGGCTCTTACGCCACCGGGGACCGGTGGACACCCACCCTTGACGAGATGAGCATTCTGCTCCAAACTCCACACATCAAGATGCAGCGTCTGCATAATCATTCGCGGCCTGCCACCCTGGGGAACGGTCCCTCCTCCCCGACATTGGACAAAGGAGTCTCGATGTTCCGCATCAGGCATTTCCGCCGGCGAGTCACCGCCGTCGCCCTGGCGGCCGCCGTGCTGACCACCAGCGCCGCCTGCTCCACCACCACGGCGGCCGGCGGGGGCGGTTCGAGCCAGGCCCCCATCGCCAACGACGACCTCGTCCTCGTCGCCTCGGTCATCAACACGACCAACCCCTACATGGCCTCGATGATCGAGGGCGCCCAGGCGCTGGGCAAGAAGCTCGGCGTCGAGGTGCAGATCGTCGACTCCGCCGGCAGCAGCCAGACCGAGATCTCCAAGATCCAGGCCATCCTGGCCCAGGGCAAGAAGGTCGCCCTGATGGTCAACACCGTGGCCAGCTCGGACGCCCCCACCATCGTCAACGCGGTCAAGGCCGCCGGCGGCTACGTCGTGGTCTGGTGGAACAAGCCGGACAGCCTCGAGCCGTGGGACGTCGGCAACAACTTCGTCGCCTTCCAGAAGTACTCCGGCGTGGAGAGCGGCGAGTGCACGGGCAAGGCCCTGGCCGAGAGCCTCGGCGGCAAAGGCAATGTCGTCGGGCTGGCCGGCGTGGAGGACAGCACCACCAGCCAGACCCGGGTCGCCGGCTTCAAGGAGGCCCTCAAGGCCTACCCGAACATCAAGCTGCTCGACGTCCAGTCCGCGAACTGGGACCCGCAGCAGGGCCTCTCGGTGACGCAGAGCCTGCTCACCAAGTACCCGGACCAGGTCGACGGCATCTGGGCCGCCGACGACGCGATGATCATCGGCGCCACCAACGCGGCCAAGAACGCCGGGCTGTACAACAAGATCAAGTTCGTCTCCGACGGTCTCTACCCGCCGGTCGTCGACATGATGAAGGAGCCGAACTCCCCCATCGTCGGCGAGACCTTCCACCGCGGGTACATGGCCGCTTCCATCGGTCTCTACACCGCCTACCTGGCCGCCACCGGCAAGATCGACCCGTCCACGCTGCCGCAGGAGAAGCGGGACAGCCTGTTCAAGCTCGCCTGCGTCACGCCGTCGAACTTCCAGGACTTCACGAAGTACGACGACGACATCGCCGGGTGGATCGACACGCTGACGGCCAAGGAAGACCCGTGGAACGTCGAGCCGACCCCGCTCGTCGGGCAGGGCCCGGAGAAGATCCCGGCCGGCTGATCCAGCCCCGCCGCGGGCCGTGTCACGGTCCGCTCGTGCAGTCCTGAGGCCCTCGCGGGTCGGTGCCGGCGCACCGACCCGCGAGGTCGCCCCGCCGCCTGCGGGCCCACCGGGTCCGGCACGCCAGCACCAGCCCGCACGACCCCTCTGATGTCGACGAAGATCCGGAGAACGCCGTGACGCACCAGGTCACCCAAGACCCTCCCGGGAGGAGCGCGGCCCTCGCGCCCCCGGCCCACCACCGCCGTTTCGAGCTCCGGAGCCTGGGTGAGGTGGGCGCTCTCGTCGTCCTCATCGTCGTCTTCGCGGTCATCAACCCCAGCACGTTCCTGTCCATCGGCAACATCCGGACCATCCTCGACCAGGCGGCCACGCCGCTCATCGTCGGCGTCGGCGCCACCCTGATCGTGCTCATGGGCTCCATCGACCTGTCCGTCGAGGGCCTGATGGGCGCCGGCGGCATGGCCTTCATCCTCACCACCGAGAACAGCCGCGGCTCGGCCGATCTCGGCCCGCTCTCGTTCGTCATCGGCATCGCGATGGGCGCCGTGCTGGGCATGATCGCCGGCGCGATCCACACCCGGCTGAAGGTCCCCTCGTTCATCGTCACCCTGGGCTTCTGGTTCGTGGGGCTGGGTATCGCCACCGTGCTCTTCGGCACCGAGACGATCCCGCTGCTGCCGGACGGTGGCGTCAAGGCCTGGCCGAACAGCACCCTGCTCGGCCTGCCCCACTCGTTCTGGCTGGCCGTCCTCGTCGTCGCGATCGGCTGGGTGATCACCCGGTTCACCCGGCTCGGCCGGTCCGCCTACGCGATCGGTGACAACGAGGAGATCGCCCGCAGCAACGGCATCGCGGTCGGCCGGACCAAGATCGCCATCTTCGCCCTGGCCGGTGCGTGCACGGGCCTGGCCGGTGTGCTGGCCACGCTGCGGCTGGGCGCCGGCTCCCCCTCGGTCGGCGGCGGTGTCCTGTTCGTCACCGTGGCCGCGGTCGTCATCGGCGGCACGTCGCTGGGGGGCGGGCGCGGCGGCGTGCTGCGCACGCTGCTCGGCGTCCTGCTGCTCACCGTGCTGACCAACGGGCTGATCCTGTCCGGCGTCGACTCCAGCGTGCAGTCCGGTGTCTCCGGTGCCGTCCTCATCCTCGCCATCGTCGTCGCGGCCTGGCCGCAGCGCAGCCGCCTCCGGATCATGAAATGACCCGGGCCACGGGCGGTCCCGCCGCCGGCGCTCCGCAGGACGACAGCCGCCGTTCCGACGCCCCCGCGCTCAGGCTGACCGGCATCTCCAAGTCGTTCGGTCCGGTCGTCGCGGTGAAGAACATCTCGCTGGAGATCGCCCGCAACCAGGTCATCGGCCTGATCGGCGAGAACGGGGCCGGCAAGTCGACCCTGCTCAAGATCCTCTCCGGCCTGCACGAACCGACCTCCGGGACGATGGAGGTGGCCGGACGGCCGGTGCGCTTCCGCCGCCCCCAGGACGCCGCCGCCGCGGGATTCGGGGTGGTGCACCAGGAACAGTCGCTGCTGACGAACCTCTCCGTCGCGGAGAACATCGCGATGAGCGCGGTGTCCTCGGCCGGTCACGCCACCAAGTTCGGCTGGTACCGCTGGGGTCAGCTCAACCGGGAGGCCACCGCGGTGCTGGCCCGGGTCGGCGCCGACATCGACCCCAGGGCCATCGTCGGCGACCTGTCCTTCGTGGACCGGCAGATGGTCGAGATCGCCCGGGCGCTGCGGGTGGACGAGCAGCTGCAGGCCAGCCCACTGGTCATCCTCGACGAGCCCACCGCGGTGCTGGAGCGCAACGAGACCGCCATCCTGGAGCGGGAGATCGCCGCCCTGAAGTCCGTCGGGTCGGTCATCTTCGTCTCCCACCGACTCGACGAGGTCCGCCGCATCTGCGACCGCATCATCGTCATGCGGCACGGTGAGATCGTGGCCGACCGGCCGACCGACGACGTCACCGAGGACGAACTGTTCAAGCTGATGATCGGACACGCGTCCAAGGCCAGGAAGCGGACCGACGCCGACCGCACCGGCACCGGTCCCGATCTACTCACGGTCACCGGGCTGACCCGCAAGGGCGAGTACAAGGACGTCAGCTTCTCGGTGCGGCCCGGCCACTGCGTCGCCATGGTCGGCACCCTCGGCTCGGGCCGGGAGTCCCTCGTGCGGGCCCTGTTCGGGGCGGAACCGTTCGACTCCGGCGAGATCGTCTACCAGGGCCGGACCCTGCAGTCCTGGTCGACGACGAAGGCCACCCGCAGCCACATGGCCTACGTGCCGGCCGAGCGGAAGTCCGAGGGCATGGTCGGCGGGTTCTCCTCCGCCGAGAACATCACCCTGGCCCGCACCGGCGAGGGGTCGAAGTTCCTGCTCAACCGCAAGGGCCAGAACACCTTGGCGCGCGAGTGGTTCCAGCGGCTGGACGTGCGTCCGAACGACATCAAGCTCAACCTGCAGCGCTTCTCCGGCGGCAACCAGCAGAAGGTCGTCATGGCCAAGTGGCTGCAGTCCGAGGGGCTGCAGCTGTTGATCCTGGACCACCCGCTGCGCGGCCTGGATCCGGGGGCCGCCGAGACGGTCAACGAGCAGATCAAAGCGGCCCGGGATGCCGGCGCCGCGATCATCCTGCTCGCCGACACGCTCGAGGAGGCCCTGGACATGGGGGACGACATCCTCGTCCTGCGCGACGGTGAGGTCACCGCCCGCTTCGACCTGACCGTGGACACCCCGACGACCCTCGACCTGCTCGAAAAGATGGTGTGACCATGGCCCGACCCGGCACCACCCCCTCCACCACCCAGGCCGACGCCCCGACCGACGACGGGCACACCACCGGCGCGGCCCCGGCGAAAGCGCCGCAGCCCGGTCCGCGCCGACGCTGGTCGGCCCTGGACGTGTGGGCCTCCGTCGGCCCGCTGGCCGTCTTCATCGTGCTGTTCGTCCTGGTCGTCTCGCTGCGGCCGGCCTTCCTGGGCGGCGGCGGCCTGGCCATCGTGGCCACCCAGGCCATCGCCATTCTGCTGGTCGCCCTCGGGCAGGGCATGGTGCTGCACGTCGGCTCCATCGACCTGTCGAACGCGGCGACCGCCCTGCTGTCGGCGGTCCTCCTGGCCAAGACCCTGGGCCCGATGGGCGCCGGCAGCATCGTGCTGGTACTGATCCTGGGCACGGCCATCGGCGCGGTGAACGGCCTGCTGGTCGCCACGTTCCAGGTGCCGAGCTTCGCGCTGACCCTGGGCACCCTGGGCATCCTCCAGGCCGTCACCCTGGTCGTCAGCGACAAGACGACGGTCTACGCCTCCGACACGAGCCTGCTCACACCGATGTTCGGCACCGCGATCGGCGGCCTGGCCTCGGCGTTCTGGGTCGGGGTCGTCCTGGCGATCGTGCTGTGGGCCCTGCTCCGCTTCACCGTGCCCGGCCAGAGCCTGACCGCGGTGGGGCTGAACGAGACCGGCGCCCTGTTCTCCGGGGTGCGGACGCGTGCGGCCAAGGTCAGTGCGTTCGCGTTGTCCGGGCTGCTCGCCTCGGTGGCCGGCATCATGATCATCGCGCAGGCGGGTTCGGCGTCCAGCACGGGCCTGGGCAGCGATCTGCTGCTGCCCGGCATCACCGCGGCCATCGTGGGCGGCACCGCCATCACCGGCGGCATCACCAACCCGGTGAACATCGTCTTCGGCGCGCTGACCGTGACGCTCATCCCGATCGGCGCCGCCGCACTGGGCATGCCGTCCGAGGCGCAGAGCCTGGTCTACGGCCTGGTCATCATCGTCGCCGTCGCTCTGACCATCAGCCGCAAGCGCGTCGGCATCGTCAAGTAGTCCACCGGCGGTGGGCGCCCGAGCCGTTCCGGTCCGGGCGTCCGCCGCCGCCGGCCTGTCCGGGCCGACCCGTTCCGCCCGTTTCCCGTCCCGAACCCACCGAGGAGAGTTCCATGCCCGTCCTGGAGTCCCTGCAGCCGCAGGAAGTGCTGCGGTTCTTCGAGATCCTGTCCGACATCCCCCGCGGCTCGGAGAACGAGAAGCAGGCCGCCGACTGGGTGGTGAACTTCGCGCGGGAGCGTGGTCTGGAGGCTTTCCAGGACGAGAAGCACTGCGTCGTCGTGCGCAAGCCCGGCCAGGGCGGGTTGGAGAACGCACCGACGTTGATCCTGCACGGCCACCTGGACATGGTGTGCGCGAAGAAGGAGGGGGTGGAGATCGACTTCCTCACCGAGCCGATCACGCTCGTCGTCGACGGCGACTTCATCCGCGCGGACGGCACTTCCCTCGGCGCGGACAACGGCATCGGCTGCTCCTACATCCTGGCGTTGCTGGACTCCACCGATCTGCCCCACCCGCCGCTGGAGGCCGTGATGACGGCCATGGAGGAGAAGGGCAAGGTCGGCGCGGGCCAGTTCGACACCTCGGTGCTCACCGGCACCCGGATGATCGACTTCAACTGGATCACCGACCACGAGATCCTGGCCGGCTGCAGCGGTGACGTCACCTTCCTGGTGGACGTCCCCGGTGAGTTCGAGGCCGTCCCGTCGGAGCTCTCGGCGACGCGCTCGCTGCAGGTCCGCGGTCTGCTCGGCGGGCACTGCGAGTTCGACATCCACCTGGAGCGGGCCAACGCCATCCTCGTCCTGGCCCGGGTGCTGAACACGGTGCTGGCCCGGTACGACTTCCGGGTCAGCGGTCTGACCGGCGGCACCCAGAACAGTGCCATCCCCGCCGACGCCGAGGCCGTGCTGTCCCTGCGACCCGACGACGTCCCGGCGGTGACGAAGCTGATCGCCGAACTCGCCGACACCCTGCACGCCGAGTACGAGCGGGCCGGCGACGACATCCGCCTGGAGCTCGAAGAGACCGCAGCGCCGGAGCGGGCGTTCTCCGCCGAGGCCACCGCCCGTTTCGCCCGGCTCACCGCGCTGATCCCGAACGGGGTGCTCAGCTGGAGCCTGCTCACCCCCGGGGTCGTCGAGACCTCCAACAACGTGGGCACCCTGCGCCCGATCGACGGCGGCGTGCGGCTGGCCTCCACCATCACCGCCCAGGTGACCTCGCGCAAGGACGAGATCTTCGACCGGGTGCGGGTTCTCGCCGCCCTGGCCGGGGGCGGGGTGAGCGTGGAGCAGTTCGGCCTGGACGCGCCCGAGTTCCCGTACCAGGAGAACTCGATCCTGCTGAAGACGGCCGCGGAGGCCTACCGGGACGTGATCGGCGCCGAGCCCGACATCCACGTGTCGCAGTGCAGCCTGGAGCTGGGCATGTTCAGCCGGAAGATCCCCGGCCTGGAGATCATCTCCATCGGCACCGAGCTGCACGCCCTGCACTCGCCGCTGGAGTCGGTGAACCACACCTCGGTCGCCAAGGTGTGGCCGCTGGTGCGCGAGGTGGTCAGCCGACTGAGCTGACCCCGACCCCGGGCGGTCACCGCCGCCCGCCCGGGGACACCTCCGACGACGCACGACGAAGCCCCCGCCGCCCTTCCGGGCCGCGGGGGCTTCGTCGTTCCAGGAGTCAGCGCGTGCGGTTGTCCAGCAGCCACTGCGCGGTGGTCGAATCGGTGACCAGGACGTTGATCCAGCCCCCGAGGAGGGCGGCCCGCACGGCGGCGTACTTCGAGGGACCCCCGCCGACCCCGAGCCGCCGCTCGGCCCGGCGCAGCTGGGCCAGGGTGGCCCCGACCACCAGTTCGTCGAGTTCGTTGGCCACGGGGGTGCCGTCCTCGCAGATGTACCGCAGGTTGACCTCGCCGACGGCGCCGAGCTTCTTGACCCGGGCGACCTGGTCGGCGGTGAAGAAGTTGTCGCCGGCCCGCAGCGGCGGCACGATGTCGCCGGATCCGAACCCGGTGAGCGCCAGATCGATGGAGTCCAGCTTGGCC
The DNA here is from genome assembly GCF_030811475.1 of Nakamurella flavida. Taxonomy (NCBI): domain Bacteria; kingdom Bacillati; phylum Actinomycetota; class Actinomycetes; order Nakamurellales; family Nakamurellaceae; genus Nakamurella; species Nakamurella flavida. The sequence continues at coordinate 338,824 of NZ_JAUSQV010000001.1, read as the reverse complement.
AGGGTCTCCCGGGCGTGGCTGTCGTGGGCCAGCAGCGTCTCCTTGACCTCCCGGTTCGGCAGCACCCCGGGCAGCCGCAGGTACAGCGGCTCGCCGCCGGTGAGGGTGGCCAGCTGCTGGGTGTTCTGCGCGGCGAGATGCTGCTGGGCCGGCGGACCGAGATCCCCCAGCATCTCCACGACGTACCGGGTCCCGGAGTTGCGCAGCGGCTGCAGATTGCGCACCGCCTCCTGCAGCGTCCGGCTCCAGGGGGTGAACCCGATGACCTCGGCGTCCAGCGGGGTGGTCTGCAGCTGCAGGGCCAGCAACTGGCCGAGTTCGCGGACGAGCTGGGTCTCGTCGAGCACCTCGCCGATGTCGTACACGTGCGCGCTGCGCAGGTCGTACGCGGTCTCGAGTTCCCGTTCCAGCACCGACTGCTCGTCCGCCGGCAGCACGACCGTGGTGCGGACGATGTCCAGGCCGACCGCCTGCTCCAGGAGGCGGGACACCCGGGACTGCGAGATGTTCAGCCGTTCGGCGATGGCGTTCTGCCGCAGGCCCCGGGTGTGGTACAGCCAGGCGACCGTGGCGATCAGTCGTCGGGCACTGGGTGCGGGCGGCGCCTTCACCACGGCGATCGTTCTCCTGTGCGCGTCATGCTGACCCTCCCCTTCCCCGTCGTGACGGTGCTCCCCCGGCGTGCCGTCCCGGTGAGTTTCCCGCACCACGGGTGTCTCCGGTGGGATCTTTCCCTCCCGGCCAGCGGCTCTGCGGGGTAAATATTCACTCGTTGACAGCATAATGACGCAGCCTTAGGCTCCGGGGGTATTGATGCTACTAGTCAATATTTATTCGAACAAGGGCCGACGTCGACGTCGGCACGACCCGAGGAGAAGGCAATGGCAGCCTGGAAGCGCACCCGCATCGTCGCGGCGTTGGGCATGGCGGGAGTACTGACCCTGACCGCCTGCGGCGGGTCGGACAGTGCGGGATCCGCCGGGACCTCGGGCGGTGCGAGCAGCGCCGCCAGTGCCGGCGGCGCGAGTTCGGACTACACGATCGGCATCTCGGTCGCCGACCAGAAGTCGCTCTTCTACATCGCCGCGGTCGACGGCATGAAGAAGGCCGCGGAGGAGGCGGGCGTGAAGACCGTCGTGCTCTCGGCGGACAACAACTCCACCCAGCAGGTCAACCAGGTCAACGACCTGATCACCCAGCAGGTCAACGCCATCGTCTTCATCGCGCAGGACGCCACCTCCGCCGCTGCCGGCGTGCGGGCCGCCAACAAGGCCGACATCCCCGTCATCGCCGTCGACCAGAAGCCGGAGAGTGGCGACGGCAAGCTCGCCACCTACATCGCCACGGACAGCGTGAAGGCCGCCGACGCGCTCTGCACCTGGATGTTCGAGCAGATGGGCGGCTCCGGCGAGATCGGCATCCTGCAGGGCGTTCTCGGTGCCACCGCCGAGCTGCAGCGCAGCCAGGGCTGCCAGCAGGCGCTCGACAAGAACCCCGGAATCTCCGTGGTCGCCAAGCAGTCCGCCAACTGGGACGAGACCGAGGGCTACAAGGCCGCGCAGAACATGCTGCAGGCCAACCCGGACATCAAGGCCATCTTCGGCGAGAGCGACGCCATGGCCATGGGTGCGGCCAAGGCCGCCAAGGACGCCGGCCGGACGATCTACACCGTGGGCATCGACGGCTTCCCGACCATGATCACCGCGATCGAGGACAAGTTGACCAACGCCACCCAGGCGCAGGTGCCCTACGTCATGGGCCAGCAGTCGATCAAGGACGCACTGACCATCCTCGGCGGCGGCACCGTCCCGGCCGAGCAGTACCAGGACACCGTGCTGGTCACCCAGGACAACGCGGCGACCATCGACCCGGTGCAGTTCTACGGCCCGAACGTCAAGTAGCACCGGCGTTCTCCCGTCCAGCCCGCCACCGCCCCTCACCTGCCAGCCAGAACGGAGACCCGCATGTCCGACGACGTACCTGCACCCGGCCCCGGAGGGCGGGCACTCACCGGCTCCGCGCTCCGGAAGTCCTACGCGGGCATCGAGGTCGTCAAGGGTGTCGACTTCGCCATCCCGGCCGGCGCCGTCGTCGGCCTGATCGGGGAGAACGGAGCCGGCAAGTCCACCCTCAGCTCGATGATCGCCGGCGTCGTCCTGCCGACGTCGGGTGAGATGACGCTGGACGGGGAGAGCTACGCGCCGACATCGCCGTCGGACGCGCTGGATCGGGGCGTGGCCCTGATCCACCAGGAGATCCGGATGGTGCCGTCGCTCTCGGTGGCGGAGAACATCTTCCTGGGGCGCCTCCCCGTCCGCGGCGGCAAGGTGGACACCGGATCGATGGTCCGCCAGTCCCGCGAGGTGTTGGACCTGCTCGGGATCGACCTCGACCCGCGCCGGTCGGTCGTCGGCCTGTCCATGGCCGTGCAGCAGAGCATCGAGATCGCCAAGGCGATCTCCCGCGGGCCGAAGTACGTCATCTTCGACGAGCCGTCCGCCTCGCTGACCGGGCACGAGACCGACCGGGTCCTCGACCAGATCCGCCGCATGGCCGAGCACGGGGTGGGCGTCGTCTACATCTCCCACCGCCTGGAGGAGGTCCGTGACGTCAGCTCGCAGATCATCTGCCTGCGCGACGGCGCCCTGGTGAAGAACTGGGACCGCGGGAACGTCCCGGCCCCGGAGATGGTGTCGGCGATGGTCGGCCGGGAGTTCACCTTCGAACACCAGGCTCCCGAGCCGCACCGCGAGGACGTCGTCCTGGAGGTCCGCGGCCTGGGCCGCAAGGGCGTCTTCTCCGGTGTCGACTTCACCGTCTCGCGTGGCGAGATCCTCGGTGTGGCCGGCCTCGTCGGCGCCGGCCGCACCGAGATGGTGCGCACCATCGCCGGAGCGGACCGCTACGACGAGGGCGAGGTGCTCCTCGAGGGCCGACCCGTCCGCCTGGACTCCCCGGCCGCGGCCATCGCCGCCGGCGTGGTCATGGTCCCGGAGGACCGCAAGGGCCAGGGATTGAACCTGGGGCTGTCCAGCGCGGTGAACATCCTGCAGCCCTGGGAGCGGGAGATGGGCCGCGGCCGGTTCATCACCAATCGTCTGCTGAACAGGGCCGCGGCCAAGAGCCGCGCCGACTTCGACATCCGCGGGTCGATGGACCTGCCCGTGGTCCGGCTGTCCGGCGGCAACCAGCAGAAGGTCCTGCTGGCCAAATGGCTGGTCCACGAGCCCACCGTGCTCATCCTGGACGAGCCCACCCGCGGGGTGGACGTGGGCGCGAAGATGGCGATCTACGAGATCATCCGCGACTGTGCCGCCCGTGGGGTCGCCGTGGTCGTCGTCTCCTCGGAACTCGAGGAGGTGCTGGGCCTCTCGCACCGCGTCATGGTGATGTCCGGCGGGCGGCAACGGGGCATCCTGCCCCGCGCGGATGCCGACGCCGAGACGGTCATGCAGCTCGCCGTTCCCACCGGCCAGCAGTGACCCGTCCGATCACCCCGCCCGCCCGCAGGCGGACCACCACCACCCCGCCCATCCCGCAGACCGCCCCAACCTGGACGCACGGAGCAAAGGAGCTCGACCGGCCGTGACCACCACCCAGCCTCAGAAGTCGCCCGATTCACCGGTGACGGACCCGCTGCCGTCCGTCGGCGTGGGCAGCAAACTGCTCACCCGGCTCCGCAACCTCGGCGGCCCCGTGGTCGGCCTCGTCGTGATGGTCGTGGCGATGTCGTTCCTGTCGCCGTTCTTCCTCACCTCGCGCAACCTGAGCAACATCATCGCGCAGGTCTCCGACATCGGGATCATGGCCGCCGGGGCCACCCTGGTCATCCTCATCGGCGGCATCGATCTGTCGGTGGCCGCGAACCTGGCCCTGACCATGATGTTCAGCGCCTGGCTGTTCCAGGTCATCGAGGTGCCGTGGCCGGTGGCGATGATCCTGGGGTTGCTGCTCGGGATGGCCGTCGGGCTGCTCAACGGGGCGCTCACCTCCTACGGCAAGGTCCAGGCGTTCGCCGCCACCCTGGCCACCATGTCGGCGTGCGCGGGCATGGCGCTGTTCATCACCAAGGGCAACACGATCAACGGGTTCCCGTCCTGGTTCAGCAACCTCACGTCCAACGTGCTCGGATCGGTTCCCGTGCAGGGGATCCTGCTCGTGGTGATCTACCTGCTCATCGGCATGTGGCTGCGCTACCGTCCCGGTGGCCGGGCGCTCTACGCCATCGGCGGCAACGAGCAGGCCGCGCGCCTCTCCGGGCTCCCCGTCCGCTGGGCCAAGACCCGCGTCTACATCATCGCCGGCGGGCTGGCCGCGGTCGCCGGCTGGGTCAACATCTCCCTGCTGGACTCGGCACAGCCGACGGCCGGCGCGGGCTACCTGCTCAACGTCATCGCCGTCGTCGTCATCGGCGGTGCCAGCCTGTCCGGCGGCGTGGGCTCGATGGGCGGCACGTTCATCGGTCTGCTCATCATCGGCGTGCTCAACAACGGTCTGTCCCTGCTGCACGTCAACCCGAACCTGCAGCAGGTGGTCATCGGTGCGGTCATCCTGGCCGCCGTGCTGACCGACCGGGCCGGGAACCGCCTGCGCGCGGCCTGAAATCCCCACCCGCCGGCCCGGGCCGTCCCCGGTCCACCCCACCCGGCCGAACCTCCCCACCAAGAAGGGTCACGAAGGTGACGACAGAAGTCACGACATCCGCACTCACGGATGCACTCTCGAACGACACGCTGGTCGAGATGCAGCGGCGGATGCTGCGCATCCGGCGGTTCGACGAGCGCGCCTCCAAGATGGTGAAGCGGGGCCAGATCCCCGGCACCGTGCACACCAGCATCGGCCAGGAGGCCCAGGTCGTCGGTGCCTGCATGGCCCTCGGCGACAGCGACTACATGAGCGGGAACCACCGCAGCCACGGTCACCCCATCGGCAAGGGCGCCCCGCTGGGCCCGCTGATGGCCGAGCTCGTCGGCAAGTCCGGCGGAGTGTGCGGCGGCAAGGGCGGCTCCCTGCACCTGGCCGACTTCGCTGTCGGCAGTCTCGGCGAGTCCGGCATCGTCGGCAGCTCCATCCCGATCGCCGTCGGCGCCGGCCTGTCCTCCAAGGTCCTGGACAACGGCCGGGTGTCGCTGGCCTTCTTCGGTGACGGCGCCGCCAACCAGGGCTGCCTCTACGAGGGCATGAACATCTCCGGCGTCTGGAAGCTGCCGGTCATCTTCCTGTGCGAGAACAACCAGTACGCGCTGTCCACCCCGGCCCACACCGTCACCTCCGGCGTGATCGCCGACCGGGCCGCCGGTTTCGGCATGCCCGGTGTGCGGGTGGAGAACGGCCAGGACGTGCTCGCCGTCTTCGACGCGGTCGCCACCGCCGTGCAGCGGGCCCGCGCCGGTGAGGGTCCCTCCCTCGTCGAGGTGGTGACCTACCGCTTCAACGAGCACTCCGAGGGTCTCAAGCTCGGCGTGGACTACCGCGACACCGACGAGAAGGCCGACTGGCTGGCCAAGGACCCCATCGTGCTGTTCCGCGCGGTGCTCATCGAGCGCGGTGTGGCCACCGCCGAGGAGATGGACGCCCTGGAGGCCGACGTGCTGCGCGAGGTCGACGAGGCCTTCGCCTTCACCAACGACAGCCCCTACCCCGATCCCTCCGTCGCCTTCGACGACCTGTACACCGACTCGAAGTTCGCGGTGCACACCTGGAACGACCAGTCCACCTTCGGCACCCTGGAGAACGTGCGATGACCGTCATGAGCTACCTCGGCGCGATCGGCGCCGCCCAGAAGGAGGCCATGCTGGCCGACGACCGGGTCGTCATCATCGGGGAGGACGTCGAGGCCAACGTCTACGGCACCACCGGCGGGGCCGGGAAGTCCCGGGCGTCGGAGGGTGACTTCCTGCAGCAGTTCGGCCGCAACCGCATCCGCAACACCCCCATCTCCGAGGAGGTGATCGTGGGCGCCGCGGTCGGTGCCGCGATGACCGGGCTGCGGCCGATCGTCGACCTGTCCTATTCCAGCTTCCTGTACATGGCGATGGACCAGTTCGTGAACCAGGCGGCCAAGAACCGCTACATGTTCGGCGGCCAGGCCAGCGTCCCCGTGGTGTTCCGCTCGGCGATGTTCTACGGGCTGAGCACCGGCGCGCACCACTCCGACCGGCCGTACCCCATGTTCATGAACGTGCCCGGCCTGAAGATCGTCACCCCCGCGTACCCGAGCGATGCCAAGGGCCTGCTCCGCACCGCCGTGGACAGCGACGACCCGGTGTTGATCTTCGAGGCCTGCGTGCTGTGGGGCAGCAAGGAGGAGGTCGACGAGAACGAGTACAAGATCCCGTTCGGGGTCGGTCGCTCCGTGCGCACCGGCACCGACGCCACCGTCATCGCCGTGTCCGGCGCCGTTCCCGAGGCGGTCGCCGCGGCCGACACCCTGGCGAAGGAGGGCATCTCGGTCGAGGTGTTCGATCCGCGCACGCTCGTCCCGCTGGACGTCGAGGGCATCCTGACCGCCGCGGCGAAGACCGGCCGCGTCGTCGTAGCCGACCCGGCCCACCGGACCTGTGGTGCCGCCGCGGAGATCTCGGCCCTGGTGTCCGAGCACGTCTTCGACTCGCTCCGGGCCCCGGTCCGTCGGATCACCACCCCGGACATCCAGATCCCGTTCAGCCCCGCGCTGGAGAAGCAGCTGTACCCGAACCGCATCGCCATCGCGGACGCGGTCCGGGCCTCCCTGGGCGTCATCGCCCCCGATGCCGCCGGCGCGAACGGCGCCGCCGGGAACGGCGGTCGGGGTGGCAGCGTGGCCACCCCGGGCGCCGACCGCGAGGAGCTGGCCACCGGCTCGGCGCGCTGACCCCGCACCATCCCGCCGTCCCCAGCGGGGACGGCACCCGACACCACGACCGCATCCACAACCGATCCACCTGACGAGGAGACACGACATGGCACGAGTGGAGGTCCTGCTCCCGCAGTGGGGCATGGGCATGAGCGAGGGCACCATCACCAGCTGGCTCAAGGCCGTCGGTGACACCGTCGCCGAGGACGAGCCGTTGGCCGAGGTGGAGGCCGAGAAGGTGGAGGAGACCCTGGAGTCGCCGGCCGCGGGAACGCTGGTGGAGATCCTGGTCGCCGAGGACGAGACCGTCGAGGTCCGCACCCCGGTGGCCGTCATCGAGACCACCGACTGATCGGTCCACCCCGGCCCGCGCCCCGGACTCCACCCAGCAGCCCCGACCGGCCCTGCGGTGGACACCGGGGCCCGGGCCACGCGGGCCGGCACGACGGCGTGCCGGCCCGCCGCACCACCACCAGCCCATCAGGAGAGGAACCACCCATGGTCAGGCCCGAGCTCACCGGGGAGCCGTTCGACGTCATCGTCGTCGGCGCCGGGATCAACGGGGTCGGCATCGCCCAGGACGCGGCGTTGCGCGGCCTGCGCGTGGTGCTCGTCGAGCAGGACGATCTCTGCAGCGGCGTCTCGGCGTGGTCCGGGCGGCTGGTGCACGGCGGCCTGCGGTATCTCGAGCAGTACGACGTCGGCCTGGTCTACGAGTCGCTGAACGAGCGGGAGCGGTTGTTCAAGCTCGCTCCGCACCTGGTCAAGCCCAAGCCCCTGATGGTGCCGGTCTACAAGCACAACCGGCGGCCGGGCTGGATGGTCGAGCTGGGCATGATCGCCTACGACGCGCTCTCCCTGCGCAAGACCCCGCCCTACCACCGGGCCCTGTCCAAGAAGAAGACCACCGCGCGGTTCACCGGCGTCGGCACCGACGGCCTGTCCGGATCGGTGGTGTTCTACGACGGTCAGGTGGAGAACGCGGAGCGACTCTGCGTGGAGCTCGCGGTCGACGCCGCCGCGGCCGGGGCGGTCATCGCCCTGAAGACGCGCGTGCAGGCACCGCTCCTGGAGAACGGCCGGGTCGTCGGCGTCCGCGCCCAGGACACCATCACCGGCGAGACCTTCGAGATCCGCGGGTCGGTCGTCTACAACGTGGCCGGCGCGGCCATCGACCGGCTGCTGGCCGACCCGTCCCTGCCCGCACAGCCCCGACTCAACGGTGGCACCAAGGGATCCCACCTCATCGTCGACCCGTTCCCGGGTGCGCCGACCGACGTCGTCTACTACGAGTCGCGGCAGGACGGCCGGCTGGTCCTGATCATCCCGTGGCGCGGCCGCTACATGATCGGCACCACCGACATCCGGTTCGACCAGGACCCGGACGAGGCCCGGTGCGACATCGGCGAGGTCGACTACCTCCTCGGGGAGGTCAACACCCTGATCCCGGAGGCGAACCTCTCGCTGCAGGACGTGCTGTACACGTTCAGCGGCGTGCGTCCCCTGCCGTACGTGCCGGACAAGGCCGAGTCGGCCGTGCCGCGCAGCCACGTGCTGCACGACCACGGCGATTCCGGCCTGCCCGGGCTCGTCACCATCGTCGGCGGCAAGCTGACCACCTACCGTCAGCTCGCGCAGGACACCATCGACGACGCCTTCCGCCGGCTCGGTCGCAAGGCCCCGCCGGTGTCCACCAAGAACCGGCGCTACCCCGGCGCGCAGTTCGTCGACCTGGACACCCTGAAGGCGTCCGTCGCCGGCCGCACCGGCCTGCCGGCCGACCAGGTCACCCGGCTGGTCGACCTGTACGGCAGCCGCGCCTTCGCGGTGTGGCAGCTGGCCGAGCGCTACCCGGAGCTCAACCGGACCGTGCACCCCAGCGGGGTGCTGGCCGCCGAACTGGTCTTCGCCCTCGACGAGGACCTGGCCCGCTCGCTCACCGACGTCCTCGCCCGCCGGGTGCTGCTGGCGTTCGAACCGGGCCACGCCCTCGAGGAGGTCGACGACATCACCAAGGTCATCGCCGACCACCTCGACCAGGACGACGCCTGGGCCCAGGCGCAGATCGCCGAGTACCGGGAGTGGCTCGACAAGCTCAAGGTTCCGGATCCGGACGGCCCCCGTTCGGAGAGCTTCGGCGCCGGGGTCGTCGTGGGCGCGTCGTCGTGACCGGGCCGCTGGTGCTGGCCCTCGACGAGGGGTCCAGCAGCTGCCGCTCCATCCTCGTCGACAGCACCGGCGCCATGCACGGGGAGTCCCGGGCGAACGTGGCCTGGGTGCACCCCCGGCACAGCTGGGTCGAACTCGACCCGGTCCGGCTGTGGCAGGACCAGCTCGGCACCATCGAGCGGGCCATGCGCACCGTCGGCGCCGACGGCGTCGACCTCGCGGCGGTGGCCATCACCACCCACCGCGAGACGGCGATGATGTGGGACCGGGCGACCGGGGAGCCGGTGCACAACGCGCTGGTGTGGATCTCCAAGCAGACCGACGACATCGTGCGCCGGTGGTCGGCGGACGGTCTGGACGACGTCTTCCGGCAGCGGACCGGCGTCTTCAACGACTCCTTCTTCTCCGCGGCCAAGGTCGCCTGGATGCTGGAGAACGTGTCCGGTCTGCGCCGGCGGGCCGAGGCCGGCGAGATCGCGTTCGGCACCCCGGACACCTGGCTGCTCTGGAACCTCACCGGGGGGCGGTCGCACCTGACCGACCACGGGTGCGCGTCCCGCACCGCCCTGTTCAACCTGGAGTCGTTGACCTGGGACGCCGAGCTCTGCGCCACCCTCGGCATCCCGCTGGAGATATTCCCGGAGGCGATCGCCTCGGACGGCGACTTCGGTGTCAGTTCGGTCGACGTGCTGGGGGCGGAAGTCCCGGTCCGGGCGGTGCTCGCCGACCAGCAGGCCGGTCTGTTCGGCCAGGCCTGCTTCCGGCCCGGATCGGTCAAGAACACCTTCGGCACCGCCGGGGTGCTGGTGGCCAACGCCGGCGACAAGCCGCTGGCCGTGGACGGTCTCACCACCAGCGTGGGGTGGACCGTCGGCGGGGTGACGGACTACGAGCTCGAGGGGGTGGTCTTCCACTCCGGCCAGACGCTGTCCTGGATGAAGGACAACCTGCGCCTGTTCGAGTCCAACGACGACATCGAGTACCTGGCGCGGTCGGTGCCCGACTCCGCCGGGGTGTACGTCGTCCCCGCGTTCGGTGGCATGTGCGCACCGCACTGGGACCGCGAGGCCAAGGCCGCGATCGTGGGCCTGACGCTGGAGTCCACATCGGCGCACGTGGTGCGCGCCGGCATGGACAGCATGGCGTTCCAGACCGCGGACATCATCGACTCGCTGGAGGCCGGCGGGGTACCCGTCGACATCCTCAAGGTCGACGGCGGCTCCGCCCGCAGCGATCTACTCTGCCAGCTCACCGCCGACCTGTCCGGAAAGGTCATCCAGCGGCCCACCTCGCTGGAACGCACCGCCCTGGGCGCCGCCTTCGTGGCCGGGATCGGCGCCGGCCTCTGGGACGGCGTCGCCGACTTCGAGGCCATGTGGCAGCTCGACCGCGAATTCACCCCGCAGATCTCCGACGCCGCCCGCGGCGAGCTCCACGCCGGCTGGCGGGACGCACTCGAGTGCACCCTGCCGAGCCTGCGATCCCGATCCACCTGACCTCCCGGCTCTCCCGACATGCCGGCCCACCCGGCCGTCCGCCGTCCCCATCCCCCACATCTCCGGCACCACCGCCGAGAAGAGGAAGTGCGTCATGCGCGACCCCCAACCGCTCCGCTGGGTCGAAGCCGCCCGATCGGGCGGCTACGCCCTCGGCGGGTTCAACATGCACAACGACGAGACCACCCAGGCCCTGCTGCAGGCCGCCGAGAAGGCCGATGCGCCGATCTTCATGCAGGTCGGGCGGGCGATCATCCCGCACATGGGCGTGAAGAAGGCTTTCGAGCTGACCGTGCGCAACGCCCGGGAGACCGACGCGCTCTACGCCATCCACCTGGATCACGGCACCTGGGACGAGGTGCTGGAGGCGGTCCGCCTCGGCTTCGACTCCATCATGTTCGACGCCGCCCACCTGCCGTTCGAGGAGAACATCGCCCTCACCCGCCGCGTGGTCGAGCTGTGCCACGACTACGGCATCCCCGTCGAGGCCGAACTGGGCAAGATCCCGGACGTCGGCGCCCCGGTGGAGTGGGCGTCCTACTACACCGACGTGCACGAGGCCGAACGCTTCGTGGCCGAGACCGGTGTCGACCTGCTGGCCATCTCGGCCGGTGTCGTCCACGGCGTCATCCCCGGCCTGGAGCAGGAACCGCTGGCCGTCGACCTGATCGACCGGATCCGCGCGGTCGTGCCGGTCCCCCTGGTGCTGCACGGGATCTCGGGCGTCCCGGACGCCGAGATCAAGGAGGCCGTCGCCCACGGCGTGCACAAGATGAACGGCGACACCGATCTGCGGCACGCCTTCCGCGCCGGACTGGAGGACGCCTGGTCCCAGGGCGACCTGCAGCTGGAGGAGGTCCTGGACGCGGGCCGCGTGCGGATGATCGACGCCACCGTGGCCAAGTTCGAGGCCATGGGCAGCGCCGGCACCGCGACCGCCCTGAAGGCGGCCGTCCGATGACCGCCGCCGCCGGTGGCATCGACACCGCGACCACCGCCGACGCCGCCCCGGACGGGGTGGCCAAGCCCCTGGCCGGCATGCGCAAGGTCGCCGCCCGCCGCATGGTCGAGGCCTGGGCCGCCCCGGTCTTCCACCTCGGGGTCGACGTCGACATGACCCGGGTGCTGTCCGCGGACCTGAAGTCCCTCGGCGGCACGGTCACCGATGCGATCCTGCAGGCCTGCGCCACCGCGCTGGTGGCCACCCCGGCGCTGAACGCCCACTTCGCCGACAACGTGATCACCACGTTCCAGCGGGTCAACATCGGGCTGGCCGTGGCCACCGAGAAGGGGCTCACCGTCCCGGTGCTCACCGATCTGCAGGGCGCGGATCTGGCCACCATCGCCGGCAAGCGCAAGGACGTGGTCACCCGGGCCCGGGCCGGCAAGCTGGGCATGGCCGATGTCAGCGGGGGCACCTTCACCGTGTCCAACCTGGGCATGCTCGGCATCGACCGCTTCGACGCCATCCTCAACCCCCCGCAGATCGCCATCCTGGCCGTCGGCAGCACCGTGCCGACGCCGGTGGTCCGGGACGGGGAGGTCGCGGTGCGGCCGCTGGCCGCCTTCACCCTGACCTGCGACCACCGGGCCGTGGACGGTGCCAGTGGCGCCGCCCTGCTCAGCGCGATCCGTCGGGCCATGGAGGACGGCGACCCGTCGGCGGATTCCCCGGCGTGACCGTGACCGCGGAGGTCGGATCGGGGACGGCGCTGCGCGAACAGCTCGCCGTCCTGCTCGGTGGCGCCCCCGAACTCCGGGTCGCCGCCGGGTCCGAGATGACCTCCGCGGCAGCAGATCTCGCCGTCGGCCCGACCCTGCTCACCCATGTCGCCGCGGGCGACGGGGCGGGTTGGCTGCGGCTGTACTCCCCCGCCCCCACCGTCGGCTTCAGCCGGCGGGACGCCCGGGAACCGGGCTTCGCCGACGCGGTGGCGATCGCCGCCGACCAGGGTTTCCAGTCCGCGATGCGCGCGCCCGGTGGTCGGGCCGCGGCCTACCACCGCTCCACCCTGTGCTTCGACCTGGTCGTGCCGGACCGGGGCGCGGACGCGGTCGCCCGGTTGGCCGCCCTCGGCGAGGTGCTGGCCGCGGTGCTGCGCGGGCGGGGGGTGGACGCCCGCGTCGGTCCCGTGCCGGACGAGTACTGCCCGGGGCGGTACAGCGTGAACGGCGGCGGCAGGGTCAAGCTGATCGGCACCGCGGGCCGGCGGGTCCGGGGGGCCCTGCTGCTCGGCGGGAGCATCGTCGTCGCCGATGCCGCCCCGCTGCGTGCCGTCATCGGGGCGGTCTATCCTGCTCTCGGCCTGCACTGCGATCCCGAGAGCGTGGGTGCAGCAGCCGATCTCGGATTCGTCGGGTCGGTCGAGGACATGCAGGCCGCCCTGCTGGCCACGCTCGGCACCGCCACCGGGCTGCGACCCGCAGCGTTGCCCCCGGCGGACGATCCCCCGCCGGACCGCGGCGGCACCCGGCCCCCGGATCCGTTCCGCCCCCGATCCTGATCCATCCGCTCGACGAGGAGTGCGCAGTGTCCGTGCAGAACCAGCCGACCCAGCCGTCGGTCCAGAACCCGCTCGCCCGCCGTCGGGCCGCCGCCGCAGCCGCAGGGGTGCCGAAGGCCACGACGTCCACCCCTGGGACCACGGAGGATCCGGTGGTCGTGGCCCGCCGGGTGGTGGCCGACGCGGACCCGGAGGGCACCCTGCCCCGTTGCGGGATCCGGGCCGTGCACATCGGCTCCCTGGACTGGTCGACCGTCCCGGACGCCGTGCAGGGCCTGCTGGGCGACTCCGCAGCCGGGCAGGACCCCCGGACCGTCGCCCTGCTCATGGACGGGACGGTCATCCGCCGCCGGGGCGAGGCGATCAAGCCGGAGATCTCCCGCCTGCTGGCCGAGCGGTACTCGGTCCGCGAGGTCGTCCTGGACGACGGCCATTCCGAGCTGCACGCCTCCGAGCCCGTGCTCGAGGACGCCCGGACGGCGGTCGCCGGGGCCGACGCCGTGGTGAGCATCGGCGGCGGCACCATCACCGACATCGGCAAGGTCGCCTCCGCCTCCGCCGGGGTCCCGCTGGTGGTGGTGCAGACGGCCGCGTCGGTGGACGGTTTCACCGACGACGTCTCCGTGCTGCTGCGCAACGGGGTCAAGCGCACCACCCCCACCCGGTGGCCGGACATCGTGCTGGCCGACGTGGACACCGTCCACGAGGCCCCCCGGGCTATGAAGATCGCCGGGTTCGGCGAGTTCACCTCGATGTTCACCGCCCCCGCCGACTGGTTGCTGGCGGCCCTGGTCGGGACCGACACCTCGTTCCACCGCGCGCCGGTGCTGATCCTCGACGAGGCCGCCCGGGACATCGACGACTGGTCGGTCGCCCTGGACACCGACCCGCAGGCCACCGGTCGGCTGGCCCGCGCCCTGGCCGTTCGGGGCATCGCCACCGGCGTCTCCGGCGGGACCGCCTGCCTGTCCGGGGTCGAACACCTGATCAGCCACATGCTGGACCTGTCCAACGGGGCGGCTCACCGGCCCATCGGCCTGCACGGGGCCCAGGTCGGCGCGGCCGGGGTCGTCGCGGCCGCCACCTGGCAGCTGCTGTTCGACCGGCTCGCGGACGCCGACCTCGACGCGCTGACCGAGCGGGTCCGCACCGGCCCCCTCACCGCGTCGCAGAACACCGTGCGGGACGCGTTCTCCGCGGTCGACCCCAGCGGCGCGATCGGCGGCGAGTGCTGGTCGGACTACGGGAAGAAGGCCGCCGCCCTCGACGGCCTCCGGGAACAGCTGGCCGCTCTGCTGACCGGGTGGCCGGCGGCCGCCGAGCGCCTGCGTCCGCTGGTCCGCACCCCCGACCGGTTGGCCACCGCCCTCGTCGCCGCCGGCGCCCCGGCCCGGTTGACCGAGCTGGGTTCGGTGGGCGACGCCGACCACGGCGTGTGGGCCGTCACCAACTGCGCCTACATGCGCAACCGGTTGACCGCGATCGATCTGCTCATCGCCCTCGGCTGGTGGGAGGACTCCGACATCGCCGCGGTCCTCGAGGCCGCCGAGCGGGCCGTGGCCGGAGCGGAGGCCGACCGTGCCGCGCGGTGACCTGGTCATCGGGGTGGACTGCTCGACCACCGCGGCCAAGGCCGTGGTCTGGGGACCGACCGGGATCGCCCTGTCCCAGGGGCGGGCCGAGTTCGACCTGAGCCACCCCCGGTCGACCTGGGCCGAGCAGAACCCGGAGGACTGGTGGACGGCCACCCAGCAGGCCATCCGCCGGGCCGTGCAGACCGTCGACCGGGAACGCATCTCGGCCATCGCGATCACCCACCAGCGGGAGACCTTCGCCTGCCTGGATCGCGCCGGCATGCCGCTCCGACCGGCGATGGTCTGGGCGGACACCCGGGCGACCGAGGAGGTGCAGAAGTACGGCACCGCGGAGGTCCACCGGATCACCGGCAAGCCGCCGAACCCGACCCCGGCCTGGTACAAGCTGCTGTGGCTGGCCACCCACGAACCGGAGACGGTGCAGCACACGGCGATGGTCGTCGACGTGGGCGGCTTCCTGATCCACCGGCTCACCGGCGAGTTCCGCACCAGCTGGGCCAGCGCCGACCCGCTGGGCGTGGTCGATCTGAGCACCTTCGACTACTCCGACGAGCTGCTGGCCACCGTGGGCCTGGGGCGCGAGGCCTTCCCGACGCTGCACGCACCGGGTGAGCAGCTGGGCACCATCACCGAGGCCGCCGCGCGGCAGACCGGCCTGCCGGCCGGACTGCCCGTCATCGCCGGCCTCGGAGACGGCCAGGCGGCCCAGCTCGGCTGCGGCATCACCGCCCCCGGGACGGCCTACCTCAACCTGGGCACCGGGATCGTCTCCGGCACCTTCAGCCGCACCTATGCCAGCGACGTGCGCTTCCGGACGCTGGCCGCCGGGATCGCCGGGGGTTACACGCTGGAGACGTTCATCGGCGGCGGCACCTACAACATCCGCTGGTTCGTGGAGAAGTTCGCCGGAGTGAACACCCAGATGCTCGGGTTGGACCTGTCCCCCGAGCAGGTCCTGGAGGCCGCGGCCGACATGCTCCCGCCGGGCAGCGACGGGCTGATCGCCCTGCCGTACTGGACGGGCGCGCTCACCCCCTACTGGGACCACCACGCCCGCGGCGCGCTCATCGGGTTGACCGGGGTGCACGGCAAGGGACACGTGTACCGGGCGATCCTGGAGTCCCTGGCCTTCGAGCAGCGGTTCCTCACCACGGGGGCCGAGGAGGCCCTGGGCGACCAGGTCACCCGCATCGTCGCCCTGGGCGGCGGGTCGCGGAGCCGCATCTGGTGCCAGATCCTCGCCGACGTCATGCAGCGCCGGGTCGAGGTGGTCAGCGAGTACGAGAGCACCTGCCTGGGCGCCGGGGTGCTGGCCGCGGCCGCCGTCGGCATCCACCCCTCCGTGGAGACCGCGGCCGCCGAGATGACGGGCACCGGCCGGGCGTTCGACCCCGACCACACCCACGTCGGGGCCTACGACCGGCTGTACGAGGTCTACCGGCAGATGTACCCCGCCCTGCGTGATCTGTTCGGCGCGCTGGCGGCCGCCCAGTGACCACCACCGGGACCAGCACCGGGACACCCACCACAGGAAGCGACCACGCCGTGCTCAGGACCCCCACCCGGACCTACGACGGGTACATCTTCGATCTCGACGGCACGGTGTACCTGGGCTCGGAGCTGCTGCCCGGGGCACAGCGGCTGCTGACCGGGTTGCGCGAGCAGGGGTCGCGGATCGTGTTCCTGTCCAACAACCCCACCCGCGACCCGCAGATGTACGTGGACAAGCTCACCGGTCTGGGCATCGAGGTCTCCCTCGAGGAGATCCTCAACACCGTGTCCACGATGACCACCTGGCTCACCGACCACGCGGCCGGCAAGAAGGTGTTCGTCATCGGCGAGCAGCCCCTGAAGTCGGCCATCGCCGCGGCCGGCCTGGAGCTCAGCGAGGACCCGGCGGAGATCGACGTGGTGGTGGCGAGCTACGACCGGGGCTTCGACTACCGCAAGCTGCAGATCGCCTACGACGCTCTGGCCTTCCACAAGCGGGCCGTGCTGGTGACCACCAATCCCGACGTGTTCTGCCCGTTCCCCGGAGGCCGGGGGGAGCCCGACGCCGGGGCCATCGTGGCCGCGATCGAGGCGTGCACCGGGGTGCGGTGCTCGGTGAACGCCGGGAAACCGGACAGCCTCATGGTCCGGACCGCGATGAACCGCATCGGGCTGGCCCCCGAGCAGTGCGTCATGGTGGGCGACCGGCTCAGCACCGACATCGCGATGGGCATCGCCGCGGGCATGGACTCGGCGCTGGTGCTCACCGGGGAGACCACGTTGCCCATGCTGGCCGCCTCGTCGGTCCGGCCCACCTGGGTGCTCGATCGCATCGACGAGCTGCTGGCCGCCTCGGGCTGATCACCGGCACCGGGGTGGTCCGACGGGGCGGGGACGGCCGGCTGTCGAGCCGGTCACCCGCAGTTGATCCCGGGCTCTGTATCTTACCCTGAGTGATGCCAGGACCACGGACCGGCGCCAGGCGGTGAACCTGCTGCCCCCAGGGCTCAACTCCGGCCGAGCCCCTTCTCTCCGTCCGGTATGTCCGAATACTCGGACCTGTGAGACGATTCCTGGCCCTGCTGACCGCCGCCACCTGCACCCTCGCCCTACTGACCGCGGGGTCGACGGGCGTGGCCTTGGCCGCTCCCGCACAACGGACAGGAACGGCGACCGTGGCCCCGGCGAGCGCACAGGCGGTACAGGCGGCCGGCACCGACTTCGTCCGGCGGGAGGGCAGTGCGCTCACGCTGGGCGGGGCGCCGTTCCGATTCTCGGGCACCAACATGTACTGGCTGGCCCTGGACGACAACGTCAAGGACGAGCAGGGCGCCGCCACCTACCCCACGGAGTTCCGGATCGTCGACGCCTTCGCCAGCGCCCGGGCGTCCGGTGTCACCGTCGTCCGGGCCTGGGCCAACTCGGTGGGCTGTGAGCGGTGCATCTCCCCACGTCTCGGCGAGATCAACCAGGCCGCGTTCGCGAGCCTGGACCGGGCCGTCCTGGAGGCCAAGCGCTCCGACATCCGGCTCGTGCTCAGCCTGCTGGACAACTGGGACCAGTTCCACGGCAGCAAGATGACCTACGCGCGGTGGCGCGGGACGACCGAGGACCGGTTCTGGACGGATCCCCAGCTGATCGCCGACTACCAGGCGTTCATCACCGCGGTGCTCACCCACCGCAACCCGCTCACCGGGCTGGCCTACCGCGACGACCCGACGATCATGGCGTGGCAGACGGGCAACGAGCTGTGGTGCCAGACCTGCCCGGGCAATCCCTGGTTCCCGGACTGGACCCGGCAGATCGCCGACCACATCAAGTCCGTCGCCCCCCGACAGCTGGTCGTGGACGGGCACGGCACCGATCCGGCCTGCACCACGGCCTGCCTGGACGCCCCGTCCCTGCAGATCGCCTCGGTGGACATTGTCGACGACCACCACTACCCGCCGTCGATCGCACGGCTGCGGGACTCGGTGACCCGCACCCGTGCGGCCGGCAAGGCCTACCTGGTCGGCGAGTACGACTGGCGCAACGCCACCGGCGGCGACCGGCTCGCGGACTTCCTCACCGCTGTGGAGACCTCCGGCGCGGCCGGGGACCTGTTCTGGGGACTCATCCCGCACGCCGACCGCGCGGGCTTCGTCGACCACCAGGACAGCTTCGAGTTCTACTTCCCGGGCCGGGACGACGACGAGCGGGCCCGCTCGGCCCTGCTGCGCCGGCACGCCGAGGTGATGTCCCGCCCGGGGGCCCTGGCGTCGTCCGCCGCCGCCGCCACCGCGGCGATGACCCCGGGCACGCCGGTGTTCAGCACCGCGTGGGCCACCCCGTCCGGGGTGGAGCTGGCCTACCGCGGGGTCGGTGGTGCGTCGGTGTACACCCTGCAGCGCATGCCGCCCGGGGGGACGTGGACCACGGTCTACACCAACCTGCGCGACCAGAAGGTCACCTATCACCGCAGCGTGCTCGATCCGAACGCCCGGGCCGTGTCCGGCACCCAGTACCGGATCCGCGCCTACGGACTCACCGGGATCGGCGGCCCCTGGTCGGCCCCGATCACCGCGCGCTGACCTCCCGACCACCTGTCGCGGTGACCGCTGGTCATCACCGGTCATCGGTTTGTCCCCGGAACGGGTGATCTCCGACCCGGAAGCCGACGATCGGACCGTCGTGGCGTGTCGTTTTGGTAATCTTGCCCTGTTCATCCGCGTTGTCCGAAGTGTGGGGGCTTCGAGTGCGCCGGTGACCGACCAATGACGGGGCCGGGAGCCGGATCGCCTCCGGCCGGCAACGTGTTCGGGGGCGGCAGCAGCAGATGAGTGAGATGACGATGATTCCTGCGGGTCGGGCGGGTGGGGCCCGTCCGTCTCCGCGCACCGGTCCACGGCTGGTGCTCGCGTCACGCGGGGACGCCCTCACCCCGTATCTGTTCGCCGCCCTGGAGCGCCGCTATCCGGTGGTCGGTCGACTCGACCCCGAGCTCACCCCGGCCCAGCGGTACTCGGTGGCCGCCACCACCTTCCGTCCCGACCGCTCGGCCTGGGCGGAGCGGTTCTTCAAGAGCGGTCTGGCCTTCCGGATGCGCAGCCGTAACGCCGTGCGCCAGTTGGCCGCGGTCCGCGAGGGCTACGACGCCGTCGTGCAGGTGCACGCCCTGTTCGACGTGCCCGGTACCCGCTCGATGCTCTACGTGGACTGCACCCACCGGCAGTCGGCCGAGCAGTGGCCGGACTGGAACCCGATGACCGGCCCGCAGCTGGAGCAGTGGTACGCCCGGGAACGCGACGGGTACCTCCGCGCCGCGCACCTGTTCGCGTTCTGCGAGGAGACTCGGGACTCGCTGGTCCAGCACTACGGCGTTCCGGCCGAACGGGTCACCGTGACCGGCGCCGGCGCCAATGTCGAACGCTTCCCCGAGATCGCCCCCGGCCCGCGGGAACCGGTCATCCTGTTCATCGGCAACGACTGGGTGCGCAAGGGCGGCCGGGTGCTCCTCCAGGCCTTCGCGAAGGTCCGGGCCGCGATCCCGGCCGCGCAGCTCGTGCTGGTCGGCACCGACCCCCCGGACGCGATCGATCAGCCGGGCGTGCAGGTGCTGGGTCGGGTGCGCGACCGTGCGGCGATCGCCCGGCTGTACGGGCGGGCAGCGGTGTTCGCGATGCCCTCGTACTTCGATCCGTTCCCGCTCGTCCTGCTGGAGGCGATGGGCTTCGGCGTGCCCGTCGTGGCCTCCCGCAGCTGTGGCATCCCGGAGATCGTGGTCGACGGCGAGACCGGCGCCCTGGTCGACGCGGGAGACGTCGACGCCCTGGCCCGCGAGCTCGTCGCGGTCCTGGCCGACCCCGCCCGGGCCCGGGCCATGGGGCTGGCCGGACGCGCCCGCGTCGAGGAGCGGTTCAGCTGGGACGCCGTCGTGCAGCGGATGGATCCCGCCCTGCAGGCATCCTGGACGGCATGACGCCGTACCGCAGGACCCCGCGCGCCTCCCCCCTCGCCCGCCTGGCCACCGCAGGACTCCTGCTGGCCGTCCTCGCCGGATGCACGACGGGAGGGCTGTCCACCGACGACACCTCCTCCGCCACAACGGCTCCGCCGGTCGCCGTCGCGGACGTCCCGGGGGATGCCGACTCCTTCGTCACCACCGACGGCATGTCCTTCGCCGTGGACGGGCAACCGTTCCCGTTCGTCGGGGTGAACATCTACGACGCCGCGGCCAGTGACCGGTACTCCTGCAACCCCGGGACCCGGCTCAGTGACGCCGATCTCACCGAGACCCTGCGGCGGTTGCACGACGATCACGGCGCGACCGTGCTCCGCTTCTGGGCCTACCAGACCTACACGCAGGGCGGGACCGACTACCGCGGCGTGGACCGCGTGATCACGGCGGCGAAGGAGGTCGGCATGCGCGTCCTGCCCGTCCTGGAGGACGGGCCCGGCGACTGCACGACCTCCAGCGACGGCGAGTCCAAGGACAAGTACGCCGGCGACACCTGGTACTCGCAGGGCTACAAGGAGCCCTACGGCAACGCCACCCTGGCCTACCGCAACTACGTCGGGATGATCACCCAGCACTACAAGGACGAGCCCACCATCCTGGGCTGGAGCCTGATCAACGAGGCCGACACCTCGGCGCGGGACTCCACCGGCGAGAGCGTCCTGGTGCCGTTCTCGAAGGACATGGCCGACGTGGTGCAGGCGGCCGACCCCAACCACCTGCTCACCCTGGGGACCCAGAGCAACGGCGCGCCCGGTGCCAGCGGGACCGACTTCACCGCGGTGTACTCGCTGCCCCAGCTCGACTTCGCCGAGGTGCACGACTGGGGCTACTGGGGTGCCGACGACCAGGCCATGCCCGGGGGCGACGGCGCCACCCCGCCGGACCCGCAGAGTGCGGAGTGCCAGACCCGCACGGCACCGATCGGCTGTTCCTTCGCTCTGGCTCCGGCCCTGGGCAAGCCGCTGCTGGTCGGCGAGGCCGGCATCCAGGCGACCGACGCCGACGCCCGCGAGCGGCGGGCCGACCAGCTCACCGCGAAGATGCGGGCCGCGTTCGGTGCCGGTGCCGGCGGCTATCTGCTGTGGCAGGTCAACACCGAGAACACCGACGGCTACGGCATCCTGCTCGCCGATCAGGACCCGGTGCTGACCGACATGGGCGCCCTGACCCGCTGATCCCCGGGCGTTCCGGACCGCTCAGACCGGCGCCGTCTCCAGGTGCACCCCGGCCGCCGTCAGCTCGGCCCGCTCCTCCGGGTCCAGCTCGCTGTCGGAGATCACCAGGTCGAACGCGGTGAGCGGGCACAGCAGGTGGGGGGCGGGTCGACCGAACTTCACGTGGTCCACGAGCAGCACGCTGCGCCGGGCATTGCGCATGAACGCCTTCCGGGTCTCCACCGTCTCCTCGCTGGGGTGGTAGCACGACAACCGGCGCACCCCGGTGGTCGACAGGAACGCCAGATCGGCATGGATCTGGTCGATCGACTCGACCGCCCGGGCGCCGAAACTCGCCTCCTGCACACGGTTGTACCGGCCCCCGATCACGATGAGCTCGATCCCCGGGGCATCGGCCAGCTGCGCGACCAACGGGGCGAAGTTGGTGGCCACGGTGATCCCGGACAGCCGGGCGAGATGGGGCGCGAGGGCCAACGCGGTCGTGCTGTCGTCGAGGTGGATCGTCTGCCCCGGAGCCAACAGCTGCGCCGCCCGGGCCGCGATGGCCGTCTTGAACCGGACACCCTGCCGGATCCTCTCGGCGACCCGGATCTGCAGGGTGGCCGCGGGGTTCGCGGTGGCCCGGCCACGGACCTTGGTCAGGTACCCCTGCGTGGCCAGCGCGTCCAGGTCGCGGTGCACGGTCATCAGGCTGACGCCCAGCTCCCCCACCAGATCGTCGATCCGGGCGAACCCGTCCCGGAAGACCGTGCGCAGGATGGCGGCGCGCCGATCGGCCTGACCCCGTGCGTCGGTCGTCCCCATCGATGCCCCTCCGTCCGGCGACGGGCATCCCGCCGCCGTGGGCAGTAGATCACACGAGCTGTGATAACCGCCCGGAACCGGCCGTACGGGGTCGGTGCCTGTCGCCGATGGACGGCCGAGGTGCGGGTGGTGTGAGGGGATTCGACCGTCGGAGGCGCGCCGCCGGCCTTGTGGCGCCCCGGGGCGCCTGTTAACTTCGACGGCACGATCACACCGCGGTGGTCATCGCGGGGTCCGATGCGCCGGCGCGATCGCCGCGGGTCAGGACAGGAGCGGCGCCGATGGACCCCCGACCGGCCACTGCAGGACCCCGATGACGCGCCGCTCGCCCGATGGGGACGGGCCCGTCTGGGTGGGGATCGATCTGGGCACCACCGGGGTCAAGGTGGTGCTGAGCGATGCCGGCGGTCGCGAGGTCGCCGCGGACCACCGTCGCTACGCGTTCGCCACCGACGGCCACGGCGTCGAACAGGATGCCGACGCCTGGTGGGCCGCGCTGGTCGGCATCCTCCCGGCGCTGGTCAGCGGTCGTGACGTCCGGGCGGTGGCGGTGACCAGTCAGGGCCCCACCCTGGTGCCGGTGGACGGGCACGGTGACCCCACCGGCCCGGCCCTGCTGTGGGCCGACCGCCGGGCGCAGACCGATGCGGATCGGATCCGCGCCTGGACCGAGGACGAGATCGTCGTTCCCGATGCCTATTTCGGTACGGCCAAGCTCGGATGGCTGGCCCGGGAGCGCCCGGACCAGCTGACCGGAGCCCGGCACGTGCTGTCCTGCAACGGATTCGTGGTGTCCAGGCTCACCGGACAAGCGACGCTGGACGTGACGACCGCGTCGCTGATGCAGGCCTGGGTGCCCGAGGACGGGGCCTTCAACGGACGGCTGGCCGAGCACGGCGTGCCGATGCACCTGCTCCCGCCGGTCCACGGCGCCACCGAGGTCGTCGGCGAGATCAGCCGGGCCACAGCCGATCTGACCGGGCTGCCCCGGGGGTGTCCCGTGGCTGCCGGGGCCATCGACGCGGTCGGCACCGCCCTGGAGTCCGCCGTGCTCGCCCCGGGCGACCCGTTCGCGGAGATGACCGGGTTCTCCACGGTCGGCATGGTCGCCGTCCCCCGGGGTGTCCGACTGCCGGGGTTCCTCAACCTGCACCACTGCTTCCCCGACACCGACCTGGTGCTCACCGCGCAGGTCACCTCGGGGGCGGTGATCGACTGGCTGGTGGGCACCCTCGCCGGCGGGACGTCCCTGCTGGACCCGGATCTGCTGGCCGCCCGCGCGCGACCCAACCCGGTCCGGATGGTGCCGAGCCTCGCCGGGGAGCGCACGCCGACCTGGGCCACCCAGGCCCGGGGTTCGTTGACCGGGGTGCACCTGTCGAGCACCGGCGCGGACCTGGTGGTGGCGGCGATGGAGGGCGTGGCGCTGGCCCTGGGCGCCGACATCGCGGCCCTGGTGAACCGGGGCATCGCGGTGGATCGGGTGCTCAGCACCGGGGGTGGATCCCGCAACGCCACCTGGCTGCAGATCAAGGCCGATGTACTGGGTGTCCCGGTGCAGCGACCGGTGAGTGGCTCGGGTGCCGCCCACGGCGCGGCATTCCTGGCCGGTCTCGCCGTCGGGGAGGTGTCCGGGCGGGACCAGCTCCGCGCCTTCGCCGACCCGGTGACCCGGGAGTACCGGCCCGACCCGATCCGCACCGCGGCCTACCGGGAACGGCTGGCCGAGTTCACCGCGCAGCGCGACTTCGCCAATGCACTCGAACGCGCGGCAGGTGGGGTCACGCCGTCATCGGCGTGACCCCACCTGCGCGCACGGAGGAGCCGACCGGAGGCGGAGTTCCGGCCGGCCGTCGAGAACCCCGCCCCGGCGCGCGTCGGACACGCCGGAGCGGGGTGGATGGGGGCCGGGGCCCGGACGGATCCGGGACCCCGGGATGGGGATGGGTCAGGCGACCGAGCGCAGGCCGTCCGCCGGGACGCGTGCCGCCCCGATGGCCTGGAACAGGCGCTGGTAGGCCGCAACCGTGTTGTCCCACGAGTGGGGGTCGGTGTACCGCTCACCCTTGCGTTCGACGATCCACTGCATGGCCTCGGCCAGTGCCGCCGGGTCCGCCGCCGGGGTGAAGGTGGTGCCGGCGTAGTCCCCCGCGGCCTCCACCAGTCCGCCGACCTCGCTGACGATCACCGGCAGGCCGGCACTCATCGCGATGTGCAGCGGCCCGGACGAGGACGACCGGCGGTACGGCAGGACCACGGCGTCGGCATCGGCGAAGTGCCGGCTGACCTCGGAGTCGGTGACGTACCGGTTGACCACGGTGATCCGATCCCGGTTGGGGCTGATGACGACCGCGTCGAGCGGGGCCGTCCAGTTCTCCCAGGTCTCGCCGACGAGCACGAGCCGGCTGCTGTTCCGCACGTCGTCGGGCAGCAGGTCGAACGCGGCGACGAGGTCCTCCACCCCCTTGTAGGGCCGGATGATCCCGAAGTACAGGAATGTGAACTCGTCCGACGGGATCTCGGCGGCCAGTGCGGCTTCGGCGTCGATGACCGTCGGCACAGTGAGTACGGCGGGGGCGCTGGGGCCGGCCGGCAGCTCGGAGGCCAACGGGGTGCCGTGGTGGTCGTACGGGCCGTGGGCGGCCAGCACGACGCGCTCGTCGGGCAGCTCGTAGGTCCGGCGGAGCAGGTCGAGGTCGTAACGGGAGTGCACCACGTGCCCGTCGACGTTGTTGAGCAGGGCCTTCATCGCCTTGGTCACGTACTTGACGACACCCGGGATGCGGGCCTCACCGGTGTCCTGCACCTCGTGCCACTCGATGACGACCTGGCTGCCCGCCTGCTGGGCCAGTTTGGCCAGCCGCAGGTACGAGTGCAGCACGGCGCCGGTCCACCACTGCAGGACGACAACGTCGGGCGGCGAGTCCTGCAGGAACTTCCGGGCCCGGCGCATGCTCTTGCCCCAGTACCAGTCGACCCCGTCGAAGACCTCCACCGAGTCGGCGTACTGCAGGTCGTTGACCGCGGTGCCGACCCGGTCCTTGCCCGGGTACAGCGCCTTGGGGATGAGCCGCCGCATGAGAATCGCGCGGGTGGGCGCGATCTCTGCCAGCGCATTGGTCAGCCGGCAGGTGTAGTAGCTGATGCCGGACGTGAAGTGCCATCCGGATCCGACCACGAGCACGCTGGGCGCGGTGCCCGTCCCCCCCGGGGCGGTCACGCGGAGGCCTCTTCGATCACGGGACGCTCGGCGGCGGTGCGGAAGGCCGGGGTGCTGACGGTCGCGGTCGCCGTGGCGGCCCGACGGGAGCGGCGGCCGAGCTTGACGCCGGACGCGGTGCGGGTGGGGGTGCGACGGGCTCGGACCCACTCGGTGCCGATGGTCTTGAGGACGCGCAGGCCGTCCTTCACCGCGTGCAGGTTGCTCTCGCCGTGGATGCGCTCCAGCTCGACACTGGGCACCTCGGTGACGAGCAGGTTCGCGGTGGCGACCCGGCAGTTGATGAGGGTCTCGATCTCGAACCCGTCGCCCCACTGCATGTCGCTCGAGACCGGCTGCGGGGACGGCAGTGCCAGGTGCGGCAGGATGTCGCGCCAGAACGCGTTGTAGCCGTAGCAGAGATCGGTGTACCGCGTGCCGAAGCTGATGTTGGTGGCCAGGGTCAGGCCCTTGTTCCCCAGGTCGCGGATCGGAGTGATGTCGACGCTGCCGCCACCGGTCAGCACGCGGCTGCCCTTGGCGAAGTCGGCGCCGGCGAGGAGAGCCGCGACGTAGCGGTCGATCTCGAGCGGATCGGCCGAACCGTCCGCGTCGAACATGACGATGATGTCGCCGGTGGCCTCGGCGAACCCGACGGCCAGGGCGTTGCCCTTGCCGCGCCGGGTCTGCTGCACGAGGCGGGCGTCGGGACGGACGCGGGCGACGACCGCGGGCGTGTCGTCGACGGAATGGCCGTCGACGACGATGATCTCGGCCTTGGAGGGGAGCTGAGGAAGCATCACCTCCAGGTTCCGGGCCTCGTTCCGGGCCGGGACGATGATGGTGACCTTGGGGTCGCGTACTGGTCGAGCGTGGACAACGTGCATGACATGAACTCCGCCGAGTCGTGTTCCGTCGGGATCGGTCTCGCCTCTGACTCCCCGTGAGGCAAAGGCGACCGATTCAGCCCCTACGGATCATGGTCACCCCCACGTGAACGATCCCAAGATTAAATGCTCATCCGGACGAATTGGACATATCTGCCGTTTCTGTTACCTATCGCACAGGGTGCTAACGCAAACAGGTGGTGCGACGACAGGGCACCCGTTCCGTGGTGTCGAATCGTCACCCACGGTCAGAACGAACCCTTCCGAGGGAGGGCATCACTCCCCGGAAGGACGACATCCCGCGTTCCGGAGCTCGTCACTCTGCGAACGCACGACTCATCACCCCTGGGAACATCCTCCGCTCGGGAAGCGCCCCACCGGGTGAGTCCGGGTCCGTCCGGGCACACGGAGTGACAGCAAGCTCCCTCGCACGTCCATCGTGCTCCGCTCCCGCTCCCGACCGGCCCGGAAATCAGGCGCCGTCCGGCCCGTGTGCCGGGTCCAGGGCGGCCACCTGCGCCGCGATGGGCGTGCACCTCGGCGGATCGCCGCAGGGCGGATTCCTGCGCCCGCAAGAGCCCGAGCCGCAATTCCCCCTCCCGGCGCAGAACCTCCGCGGGCGCCTGCACGAGGGGCAGGTCGGGGAACGCGGTGCGCAGTGCGCCCCAGACCTCCGGCGGCGCTTGCCGGATCTCCAGCCACGTCCGGCCGTCCGACATGGCGAGGCCACCGAACGAGGCCCCGGAGGATGCCTCCAGTTCGGCCAGCAGGGCGAAGAGGCGTTCCGTCTCCGGATCTTCCTGGGTCATCGGTCCATCCTCGGGCCGCCACGCCCCCGTCGCGGGCTGTCGAGGTCCCGCGCCGGCGTGATCGTCCCCCGCCCGGAGCGTCGCGCGGTGTGGGATCCTGGCTCGTCCGGGACGATGCTCGGTGCGCCCGTTCCGTCCGCCCCGAGGAGATTCCCGTGACCGCTCCCGCCCCCGAGCTCCCCGGGGACGACGAGGTGCTGCGTGCCCTGCTGCACCGTCGGGACACCGGCAGTCGCGACGACGGCCACCGGATCGCGTTGGTCGTGGCGGGCGGCGGGATGCGCGGGGCCTACGCGGCCGGGATGGCGCACGCGCTGTCCGACGCCGGCCTGTGCGACACCTTCGACGTCGTCTACGGCAGTTCCGCCGGTGCGTACATCGGTGCCGCCGTCGTGCTGGGCGGCGGCGAGGGGACGGCTCGGGTCTTCTTCGAGGACATGGCCGACCGCGACTTCATCGACGCCCGGCGCCTGCGCGACCGTCGGCCGGTGGTGTCCCTGGACCACCTGATCGACCGCATCCTGACGCACGCCAAGCCGATGGCCTGGGACCGGCTGGGCAGCACGCCCACCCCGCTGCACGTGGTGGCGACGGATGCGGCGGACCTGACCGGACACGTGCTGCGGCCGGGCAGCCCCGCGGAGTGGAAGCTGGCGTTCCGCGCGACGTCCTCGATCCCCTTCCTGGCCGGCCGGGCGGTCGAGCTGCACGGGCGCCGCTGGATCGACGGCTCGGTGGCCGAACCGCTCCCGGTGCTGCGGGCGCTGCGCGACGGCAGCACGCACGTGCTGGCCCTGGTGAACCGGCCCGCCGCGCACCTGCGGCGCATCGCCGCCGTCCGGCGCGCTCCGCTGTGGGCGCAGGCGCTGGACCGGATGGCGCCGGGCCTGGGGGCCATGGCCCAGGAGGGCCGCCGGCTGCGCCCGATCCTGGACGTCCTGGACGACGCGCGGCACCCCGATCGCGCCCGGCGGTTCCTCCGCACCCTGGCGCCCGGCGAGGACGCGGGTGTGCAGGGCCTGACCATCGACCCCGTCCGGGTCGAACACGCCGCCCGCATCGGCCACGCCACGCTCACCCGGGCCGTGGCCCAGGTGGCCGGCGTCCTGGGCTGAGCGACGCGACCGCGAACCGCCTCGGCCGAGTCACGTGGGCCGGGCGTCCAGTCCGTCGCCTGAGGGTCCTACGCCCGCTGTTCGGCGTCGGCGAGCTCGAGCTCCCGGCAGCGCCCCCGCAGTGCGGCGATCTCCCGATCGAGCCCGGGGGCATCCAGCCTTCCGGAAGCACCCTGGTCGATGACGCTGACGACCCGGAGGACGAACTCGCGCCACAGGGCCCGCTCGACGCCGACCCGGATCACTCGACGGCCCGGGTTCACGGTGGTGGTGACCGCGGTCAGGAAGGCCGCGCCCAGAGCGACGGCACCCGGAACCCAGAAGAGCGCGGACGACTCGGGAAACCACTTGGCCAGGACGGCGAGGCCCGCGACGGCGGTGAGCAGGGACCCGACCACACTCGTCCCATGGCTCAGGAACTTCCAGGGCTCGAACTTCCGCTCCCGGCCGCCGAGCTTCCCGGCCCCGACATCGAGCAGATAGCCCAACATCGCCGTCTGCACCGCGAAGTACCCGCTGGCGGATGACAGCTTTGCTCGACCCACGGCGACGAGCTCCTCGTGCTTCTCGTTCATGGCCGCCCCCGCGCCTGACCCCGACGGCGTGGATCCCGGTCGTGCAGCCACCCGTCTGACCTGGGCGAAGTGTGGAAGAGGCCGGCTCGGAGGTCAACCACCTCACTCGTTCGGCGCACGGTGGGCACCGAACGCAGTCCCTCGGTGCGAGATGACCGTCCGCGACGACACCGGCCCCCATCCCCGGAGGCGGGTTGGGGGCCGGGGCCGTCGGCGCTCGGGTCAGATCTCGTCCGGGACCGCCGGCGGAACACCGGCCAGGGAGGCGAGCACCTCGTCCAGTTCGTCGGGGTTGATGAGCACCTCGCGCGCCTTGGATCCCTCGGACGGGCCCACGATGCCGCGGGTCTCCATCAGGTCCATCAGTCGGCCGGCCTTGGCGAAGCCCACCCGGAGCTTGCGCTGCAGCATCGAGGTGGACCCGAGCTGCGAGGTGACCACCAGATCGACCGCGGCGAGCAGCAGATCGAGATCGGCACCGATGTCCGGGTCGACGTCACGGGCGGCGTCACCCTTGGGCGCGGTGACGTGGTCGTCGTACTCCGGCTGCGCCTGCGTCTTGGTGAACTCGACGATCTCGGCGATCTCCTCGTCCGAGACGTACGCACCCTGGATGCGGACCGCCTTGGACGCACCCATCGGGAGGTACAGCCCGTCGCCCATGCCGATCAACTTCTCGGCGCCCGGCTGGTCCAGGATGACGCGGGAGTCGGTGAGCGAGGACGTGGCGAAGGCCAACCGGGACGGCACGTTCGTCTTGATCAGACCGGTCACCACGTCCACCGACGGCCGCTGGGTGGCCAGCACCAGGTGGATACCGGCGGCTCGGGCCTTCTGGGTGATGCGGACGATGGCGTCCTCGACGTCCCGCGGGGCGGTCATCATCAGGTCGGCGAGCTCGTCGATGATCCCGAGGATGTACGGGTAGGGCTTGTAGACCCGCTCGGACCCGGGCGGGGTGGTGATCTGCCCGGTACGCACCTTGCGGTTGAAGTCGTCCACGTGCCGCACCCCGTGCGCCAGCATGTCCTGGTAGCGCTGCTCCATCTCCTCGACCAGCCAGGCCAGGGCCGCGGCGGCCTTCTTGGGCTGGGTGATGATCGGGGTGATCAGGTGCGGAATGCCCTCGTAGGGCGTCAGCTCGACCATCTTCGGGTCGATGAGGATCATCCGGACCTCGTCCGGGCTGGCCCGCTGCAGCAACGAGACCAGCATCGAGTTGACGAAGCTGGACTTGCCCGAGCCGGTGGCCCCGGCGACCAGCAGGTGCGGGGTCTTGGCCAGATTGGCGGTGACGAACCCACCCTCGACGTCCTTGCCCAGACCGATGACCAGCGGGTGCTGATCGGTGCGGGCGTCCGGTGCGGCGAGGACGTCGCCCAGGCGCACCATCTCGCGGTCGCTGTTCGGGACCTCGATGCCGACGGCGGACTTGCCCGGGATGGGGGCGAGCAGCCGGACGTTGTCGGTGGCCACCGCGTAGGCGATGTTGCGGGTCAACGCGGTGATCTTCTCGACCTTGACGCCGGGCCCGAGCTCGACCTCGTAGCGGGTCACGGTGGGTCCACGGGTGAACCCGGTGACCGCGGCGTCCACGTTGAACTGCTCGAGCACCAGGTTGATGCGCTCGATCATCTCGTCGTTGGCCGAGGACCGCTGCTTGGGCGGGGCGCCGAGCTTGAGCAGCGACGGCGAGGGCAGCTGGTAGGCACCCACGTTGACGCGGTCCAGCGTCAGCTGGTCCTCGCGCTGCGCGGGCGGCGCCGGGTCGGCCGCCGGCGGGGTCAGCGCCCGGGCCCGGGGGCGGGCCACGGCCGTGGTCGGGCGTTCGTCGGCGGCCACCGGGATGGCCCGCGTCGCGGTCTGGTCGGCCGGGGGCTCGTACGCCGCGGGGGCGTCCGACTCCTCGTACCGGGGATCGAAGTCCGGGTCGACGCTCCCCTCGGGCGCCGACCAGGCCTGCGACCCGCGGGCGGGCCGGCGGATCCTCGTGGTGGGTGCCGTGTCGACCGGCTCGGCGTCCTGATCGTCCCCGTATCCGTCGGTGGCCGGGACGGCGCGGGACCGGCGCGGACGGCGGGTGGCCGTGCGGGCGGCCGGAGCCGACTCGTCCCCGTCAGGCCCGTACCCGTCGTCCCCGTGATCGACTCCATCGTCGCCGTCGGCGTCGTCGGCATGGTCGGCGGCCGGCCGACGGAGGTGGGCGATCCCGTCCCCGACGAGCCGGGGGACGTCCCGCAACGGGATGCCGGCCACGAGCAGGCCGCCGAAGACGGCGAGCAGCACGAGCACCAGCACCGCCGGGACGGTGGTGATCCCGATGAACAGCGGCTGACCGATCACCCAACCCACCGTCCCGCCGGCATCGGTGCGCAACGCGACCGTGTCCAGGGCGGGGTCGGCCAGGCCGTTGACGTGCAGCACGTGGAAGATGCCGGTGACGGCCAGGGTCAGCGCGACCGCGCCCACGATGCGCCGGGGGCGTTCGGGCGGGTTCGGCGCGTTGCGGAGCAGGACGACGGCCACCGCGACGAGGACCAGCGGCAGCACGAGCGCGGGGGTGCCGAACCAGACGCGGACCGCGTCGTCGGCCAGCTCCCCGACGGGGCCGGCGGCGCCGAACCAGGATCCGATGACGACGATCGCGGCGACGGCCAGCAGACCGAGCGCGAGCCCGTCCCGGCGGTGTTCCGGACCGATGTCCCGCGCACCGGCGGCGCCGTGCCCGACGGCGCGGACCATGCCGCCGACCCAGCGGGCCAGGGTGCGCCAGACGGCGGCGATCGCCCGACCGATGGCCTGCAGGGCCACCACCACCGGCGAGGGGCCGGTGCGCGGCGGTCGGGGTGCGGGGGCGGCGGACCGGGCGGCGCCGGACGCCTTCGGCCTGGTCTTGCCGGCCGCCGGACGGGCGCCCGTGGAACGCCCGGACGACCCGGCCGAGCCGCTGCGACCGGTACCGCCGGGGGCGGTGCGCGTACGGGGTGGTCGGGGCGCGGACCCGGAGCGTCCGCGTGCGGACACGGCGGAACCGCTGCTCTTGGTGGCCATGCCCATCACGCTAGTCGCTGCAGTCCCATCGACCCCGTGTGCCACACCGGCCGTCGCAGCCCCTCCCCCCACCCATCCCGGTTCGGCCCCGGGATCGGCGTCGTCAGGCGTCGACGGTCTGCGCGGCCGACGCGCGCGGCGGGTCCGCCTTGAGCCGACGCTGGGTCTCCTTGGCCGCCTTGCGGAGTCCCTCGTGCTCCGCGAGGTACCCGCCGACGACACCCACCACCGGCACGATCGAGACCAACCGGGCCAGGCGACCGCCCTTCGGTCGGTCGTCCAGCAGGTCGCCGACCCGGCCGAGCGTCCCGGCCACCCGCAGCACCGTCTTCACCACGCCCGAGGCCCCGGACCGGTCCTCCGCGGGCCCGAAGGCCTCCTCGACGTACACCCCGAGCCCCTTGCCCTGCAGCGACTCCACCTCGTCGGCGGTCAGCGGCTTGTCCAGCAGGACCTGCGCCAGCAGGGCGACCCGCTCCGCACGGTCACGCCCGGTGGGACCGGTCAGGCCGTGCTCGTGGGCCACCCCGAGGACGACCAGGGACTGGACGGCGGCGCCGACCCCGTCCTGCAGGGGGAGCAGATCGGCGAACTTGCCGGCGAACCGCGGGGTGGCGGACACGACCGCGGCGAACCGGGAGACGGTGTCGGCCCACCACTTCGCCCGCTGTCCGGCCGGCAGCTCCTCCGGCGGCCGACCGAGGCGGCGGACCACCGGCCCCCACAACGCGTCGACACGGGACAGCAGATCGACCACGGCGGGGTCGGAGATCGGAGCCATGGGCTGAGGGTAATGGGGACGGATCATGCTGCGGCCGGGGCGGGTGGGCCCGGGTCAGCGCCCGGTCAGGGGCGGCATCTCGGCCGTCGCGGCGATCACCGCGGGGTCGGCCAGGGCGACCACCGGGCCGATGACGATCACCGCGGGAGACCGCACCCCGCGGGCGCGCACCAGATCCCCGATGTCGGCCAGGGTGCCGACGGTCGTCCGCTGCTCCGGGGTGCAGCCCCGCTCGACGACGGCGACCGGGGTGTGCCGGTCGCGGCCGTGCGCGACGAGCTCGCCGGCGATCCCGGGCAACGCGCCGACCCCCATGAGCACGACGAGCGTGCCGGCCGAGCGGGCCAGATGGGCCCAGTCCGCGTCGGCGTACCCGTCGACGTCGTGGCCGGTGAGGATGGTGACCTGCCGGGCCAGCCCGCGGTGGGTGACCGGGATGCCCGCGGCGGCCGGGACGGCCAGCGCACTGGACACCCCGGGGACCACCTCGACCTGCACCCCGGCCCGGCGGCAGGCGTCGACCTCCTCGGCCCCGCGGCCGAAGACGAACGGGTCACCGCCCTTGAGCCGCACGACCTGCCGGCCGAGCTGGGCGTGCTCGACCAACAGCGCGTTGATCTCGGCCTGCGGCACCGGGTGTCGGCCGGGGGTCTTGCCCACGTCGATGACGTGGACGGCCGGGCCGAGCTCGGCGAGCACCGACACCGGCGACAACCGGTCGTGCACCACGACGTCCGCGGCGGCGAGTTCCCGCCGGGCGCGCACCGTCATCAGATCGGGATCACCGGGGCCACCGCCGACCACGACGACCCGGCCGACCCCGGGGCGGTGCCGCCGGAGCGGGACGGCGCCGGAGTCCAGGGCCAGGGCCAGGGCGTCGCGGACGGCCCGGGTACGCCGCGGGTCGACCTGCCGGCCGGCGGACGCGGAGTCCCCGGGTCCGCCGATCGGCCCGCTCCCGATGCTGACCGTCACGCCCGGGCGGCGGAGCACGGCCGGGGTGGCCGCGGATCCGCGGTCGGCCCGGTCGGACCGCACGCAGAACGTCCGCTGGGCGTCGGCCGCCCGTTCCACGGCCTCGTCGGTCGCCGGGTCACCGGTCGCGGTGACCGCGAGCCACATCCCGTCGAGGTCCCCGGCGAGGTACTCCCGTTCGTGCCAGACCAGGTCTCCGGCGTCCGCGGCGGCGACCACGTCCTCGCAGGCGTACGGAGCGACCACGGTCACCAGGGCACCCGCCGCGACCAGGCCGGCGGCCCGACGGGCGGCCACCGGTCCCCCGCCGACCACCACCACGGGGCGGCCAGCAAGGTCCAAGTGCAGCGGATAGCTCACGGACCTCAGACGCCTTCCAGCTTGGACTTCGACGAACGCAGGTAGACGTACCAGGTTACGGCGATGCAGACCGCGTAGAAGGCGATGAAGACGACGTAGGCGGCGGTGGCCGTCTTGTAGGTGAGGAACGACTGCCGGAAGGCCAGGTTGACCAGCACACCGCCGAATGCGCCGATGGCACCGGCGATGCCGATGAGGGCGCCGGACAGCCGCTGGGACTTGGCCATCGACACCGCGGGCTCGGCGCCGGCGATGATCTCGGAGCCCGACTTGGACCGGAAGATCGCCGGGATCATCTTGTAGACCGAGCCGTTGCCGATGCCGCTGAAGGTGAACAGCATGACGAACCCGACCAGGTAGAGCGGCAGCGACTGCATCAGCGAGGCGGTCAGCACCACCGCGGCGCCCAGGGCCATCGCGATGAAGTTGACGAAGGACACCTTCGCACCGCCGAGCCGGTCGGCGAGCATGCCGCCGACCGGACGGATCAGCGAGCCGATCAACGGACCGATGAACGTGAGGTAGGCGGCCTTGACCGGGGTGGAGAAGATGTCGGCGAACTGCACCTGCAGAACCTGGCCGAAGGCGAAGCTGTACCCGATGAACGACCCGAAGGTGCCGATGTACAGCAGGGAGATGATCCAGGTGTGCTTCTCGCGCACCACGTCCCGCATGGCCCGCTTGCTGTTGGACATCTGCGAGAGGTTGTTCATCGTGAGCGCGGCGCCCAGTGCGGCCAGCAGGATCAGCGGGATGTAGATGATGGCCAGCAGACGCGGGTTGGTCGCACCGACGGTGGCCAGGATGAGCAGCCCGAGGAGCTGGACGACCGGCACTCCGAGATTGCCGCCGCCGGCGTTGATCCCGAGGGCCCAGCCCTTGAGCCGCGCCGGGTAGTAGGCATTGATGTTGGTCATCGAGGAGGCGAAGTTGCCGCCGCCCACCCCGGCCAGGCAGGCCACGATCAGCAGCGTCGTGTACGAGACGCCGGGCTCGAGCACGACGATGATGCCGATGGTGGGGATCAGCAGCATCAGCGCGCTGACGATGGTCCAGTTGCGGCCGCCGAACGTCGCGACGGCGAACGTGTACGGCAGCCGGAGCAGGGCGCCGAGCAGGGTCGGCAGCGCGGTGAGCAGGAACTTGCCCGCCGGGTCGATGCCGTACACCGGGCCGAGGAACAGCACGATGACCGACCACATGCTCCACACCGAGAACCCGATGTGCTCGGAGATGACGGAGAACAGCAGGTTGCGCTTGGCCACCTTGGCCCCGGTCTGCTCCCAGAAGACCGGATCCTCGGGCCGCCAGTCGTCGATCCAGGTCGAGCCCCGGCCGGACGGGGGCGCGGTCGGGGTGGCGGTGGTCGGCGCGGCGCCGGCCCGGGAGGTGTCGGGAGGTGTGCTCATCGTGGGGTCCGTTCCGGATGGCCGTCGGGGCGGCGGGGCTGGGGAGCCAGGGCCCGGCGCCGGGGGCGGCGCGGCGGGCGGGGTCGGTCCGGCGTCATCGGCGGTCCAGGACGGGCGGGGGCGCACCGGGGCGGGTGCGGGCGGCGGATGGGGCACCGGGGCGTCAGTGCGGCGGTGCGGCGGTGCTCGTGGTGCAGGTGGTGGGGGGTCAGCCGGGGACGGTGAGAACCAGCTCGCCGTCCTCGACGGCGACGGTGTAGCCGGCCAGGGCCGGCTGACCGGTGGTGGAGCAGCCGGTGGCCAGTTCGTAGGCGTTCATGTGCAGCGGGCACAGCACGATGGACCCGTCGATCTGCCCGTCGGCCAGCGGACCGCCCTTGTGCGGGCACCGGGCCTGCACCGCGTGCACCGCGCCCGATCGCAGCCGGAAGACGGCGATCTGCCGGCCGTCCACGGCGAAGGCGCGGCCTTCGCCGACCGGTACCTGGTCGACGGAACCCAGGCGGTGGACGGTGCCGACGGCGGTGGCGGAGGTGCTCGACGTGCTCAGGAGTGGGGTGCTCATCGGACCGGCACCTGCGGGAGGACCTCGAGCGGGAGGGAGGAGCGGAACTGACCGGGGGTGGCCGGGGCCGCCCCCTCCTTCCACGGGTCGGAGTACGCGTCGACCGCCTCCTGGATCCGGGCGTCCAGATCGGCGGCGATGCCCAGGCTGTCCTGCACTATGACCTCCTTGAGGAAGTCCAGGCCCACCCGCGGCACGAACGCGTAGGTGCGCTCGAGCCACTTGGCGTTCTCCCGGTAGTACTGCATGAACCGGCCGGTGAGGGTCTTGGCCGTCTCGGGGTCGTCGACGGTGGCCAGCAGATCGCCCTTGCGGATGTGCGCACCCGCGGCGCCGCCGATGTAGACCTCCCACCGCCCGCCCTCGATGGCCACGATGCCGATGTCCTTGACCAGCGACTCGGCGCAGTTCCGGGGGCACCCGGAGACGGCGAGCTTGAGCTTGGCGGGTGACTCGATGCCCTGGAACCGGCTCTCGATGTCGATGCCCAGCTGGGTGGAGTCACCGACGCCGAAGCGGCAGAAGTCCTTGCCCACACACGTCTTCACGGTGCGGAAGCTCTTGCCGTAGGCGTACCCGGACGGCATGTCCAGATCGGCCCAGACCTTCGGCAGGTCCTCCTTGCGCACGCCGAGCAGGTCGATCCGCTGCCCACCGGTCAGCTTGACCAGCGGGATGTTCCACTTCTCGGCCACGTCGGCGATCCGCCGCAGCTGATCGGGGGTGGTCACCCCGCCCTTCATCTGCGGGACCACGGAGAAGGTGCCGTCCTTCTGGATGTTGGCGTGGACGCGGTCGTTGATGAACTTCGCGTCCTTCTCGTCGATGTACTGATCGGCCCACATCATCTTGAGCAGCGAAGCCAGGCCCATCTTCGATTTCGCGTCCTCGGCACCCTCGGGGGCCAGGGCGGCGAACACCGAGGAGACGGAGCGCAGACCCTGCTCGCGGATGGCGACCATCAGGGCCGGCTTGTCCATCGGGACCCCCGGCACGTACCAGTTCGCCGACGGGTCCTCGACGACGGCGCCGCCGGCGGCCCACTCGACGATCTGGCAGACCATCGTCTTGCACGAACCACAGCCCTTGCCGGCGCGGGTCTTGTCCATCACCCCGGCGACGGACTTGACGCCGCTCTCCACGCACGCCACCAGATGACCCTTGGTGACGCCGTTGCAGTTGCAGACCTGGGCGTCGTCGGCGAGCTCGGCCGCACCGACCTCAGCCGTCGGACTGCCCAGGTTGAACATCATCTCCACGCGCTCGTCGGGCAGCGGCAACCCCCGGTCGAACGCCTGCATGAGGAAGGCGACCTTGGACGTGTCGCCGAGAACCGTTGCTCCGACCAGCTTGTCGTCACGGATGACGATGGACTTGTAGATGCCCTTGGTCGGCTCGGAGAAAACGATGTGCTCGTCGCCCTCGCGCTCCGGGCCGAGCACGCCCATGGAGGCGACCTCGACGCCGGCCACCTTGAGCTTGGTCGCGGTGCGCGAGCCGAGGTAGGCCGAGCTGGTGTCCACGCCGGTGATCTGGTCGGCGAGCACGACGGCCTGTTCCCACAGCGGGGCGACCAGGCCGTACACCTCGCCGCGGTGCTGGACGCACTCCCCCACCGCGTACACGTCGGGGTCGTCCACGGTGCGCATGTAGTCGTCGACGACGATGGCCCGTTCGACGGTGAACCCGCTGGTCAGCGCGACGTCGACGTTGGGCCGGATGCCGGCGGCGACGACGACCATGTCGCACTCGAGCTGCGGGTGGTCCAGCAGCCACACCCCGCGGACCCGGTCCTCGCCGATGATCGCGGTGGTGCGCGCCTTGAGGTGCACCTCGATGCCGAGCTTCTCGACACTCTGCCGCAGGATGT
Source organism: Nakamurella flavida (assembly GCF_030811475.1). Taxonomy (NCBI): domain Bacteria; kingdom Bacillati; phylum Actinomycetota; class Actinomycetes; order Nakamurellales; family Nakamurellaceae; genus Nakamurella; species Nakamurella flavida. Next base: position 301,162 of record NZ_JAUSQV010000001.1, on the reverse strand, counting down.
CGCCGCCCTGCGGACCCATCTGCGCGTTCATCAGGTGCGCCCCGGCGTGCACCACGTCGACCACCAGGCCGTGGGTCTGCAGACCCCGCGCGGCCTCGAGGCCGAGCAGTCCACCGCCGATGACCACCGCGCGGCGGTGCTCGTCGTGCTGGGCGTACTCGACCATGCGACGGGTGTCGTCGATGGTGCGGAACGCGAACACCCCCGGCAGCAGTTCGCCGTCGTCGGTGCGCAGGCCCTCGATGGCCGGCATGAACGAGTAGCTGCCGGTGGCGAAGATGAGGGTGTCGTAGTCGGTGGCGCTGCCGTCGCTGCCGTAGACGATCTTGGCGAACCGGTCGACGCGGGTGACCCGCACCCCGGCGTGCAGGGTGATCTGGTTCTCCTCGTACCAGGGCAGCGTGTTGAGGAAGATGTCGGCGTCGGTCTCCTCGCCGGACAGGACGTGGGACAGCATGATGCGGTTGTAGTTGCCGTAGGGCTCGTCGCCGAACATGGTGATCCGGAACTGCAGTGCCTCTCCGCGTTCCAGGATCTCCTCGACGGTGCGCGCCCCGGCCATGCCGTTGCCGATGACCACCAGCCGGCGGCGGGTGTCCAGCGGCTCCGTGTCGGTGTCCGGCCGTTCCTGCAGCGTCGTCATCAGACCTCGACCAGACCCAGATCGAGGACGACGGTGCCGCTCACGCCGTCCGGCGCGGCCAGGTACAGCTCGACGGCGGTGCCGCCCTCCATGTCCTCGACCACCCGCAGCGGGATGTGCACGTCGCTCTTGGCACCGATCGGGAAGTAGCGCATCGGGACGCCGTCGCGCATGAGTACCGCGACGACCAGCTCGTCGGAGGTGTTCCCGCCGCGGAAGTACAACGCCTGGGCCACCGACCCGTCCGGGACCAGGTAGGTCAGATCGGCGTGCAGGACGGCGGGCTTGTCGATGCCCTGGCCGGTGAAGGCGTAGATGCCCTGCAGGAAACGGTTCTTGGTGTGCATGCGGCTTCCCTTGCTGGTCGAGGACGTGATCGGCGATGTGCTCTGCGGACGGGACGGGGAGCGGACCCGGGCGGCGGTGGAGGGGGGTCGCGTGGGCCGACGTGCGGTGACGGCGACGGGCCGCTCGGGGACCTGCTGCAGCAGGTGCGTGTCGTCGGAATCCCCGACGCGCTCCAGGGCGGCCGCGCACACCTTGAACTCGGGCATGCGCGAGTACGGGTCGAGCGCGGCCAGGGTCAGGGTGTTCGCGTTGGACGCGCCGCCCCAGTGGAACGGGACGAACACGGTGTCGCGGCGGATGCCGTCGTCGAGCTGGGCCCGGAACCGGGCGGCGCCGCGGCGGGTGCGCACCTCGACGATGTCGCCGGCCCCGATGCCCTGCCCGCGGGCGAGGTCCGGGTGCAGCTGCACGCACGGGTCCGGCACCATGCGGGCGTTGTTGCGCCGGGTCTGCGTGCCCGACTGGTACTGGGTGAGCAGCCGCCCGGTGGTGAGCGCGAAGGGGTAGTCGGCATCGGGCATCTCGGCCGGGTCACGGTGCTCGACCCGGATGAAGCGGGCCCGTCCGTCCGGCGTGGGGAACCGCTCGAGGAACATCCGCGGTGTGCCCGGGTGCTCGTCGGTCGGGCAGGGCCAGAACACGCCCTGCTCGGCGTCGATGCGCTCGTAGCTGATGCCGGCGTAGTCGGCGATGCCACCGGCGCTGGCCCGGCGCAGTTCGTCGAACACGGTGCGCGGGTCGGCGGAGAAGTACTGCCCGCGGTCGAGCCGGCGGGCCAGTTCGATCATCAGCTGCAGGTCGTCGAGCACGCCGGCGGGCGGCGGCAGGGCCTGACGGCGGTGGATGACCCGGCCCTCGAAGTTGGTCATCGTGCCCTCCTCCTCGGCCCACTGGGCAGTCGGCAGGACGACGTCGGCGCGGGCCGCGGTCTCGGACAGGAAGATGTCGGACACCACGAGCAGGTCCAACGCGGCGAGGCGATCGGCGACGCGGTTGGCGTCCGGGGCCGAGACGACGAGGTTGGACGCCATCACCATCAGGACCCGGACGCCGTCGGGAGTGCCGATGGCGTCGAGCATCTCGAACGCGGACTTCCCGGGGCGGGGCAGCTCGGCCGGGTCGATCCCCCAGACGGCGGCGACGTGGGCGCGCGCGGCGGGGTCGTCCAACCGCCGGTACCCGGGCAGCTGGTCGGCCTTCTGGCCGTGCTCCCGGCCGCCCTGTCCGTTGCCCTGACCGGTGATGGTGCCGTACCCGGAGAACGGCTTGCCGGGCAGACCGAGCGCCAGGGCCAGGTTGATGAACGCCTGCGCGGTGTCGGTGCCGTTGGAGTGCTGCTCGGCACCGCGGGCGGTGAGGATCATCGCCGAGGGAGCCTCGGCGAGGATCTGCACGGTGCGGCGCAGATCGTCCACGGCGATGCCGGTGATGCGCTCGACCCGGTCGGGCCAGAACGACCGGACACCGGCCCGCACGGCGGCGAAACCCGTGGTGCGGGCGTCGATGTAGGCCTGGTCGACGTAACCCTCGCGGATGGCCAGGTGTAGGAGGCCGTTGGCCAGGGCGAGATCGGTGCCGGGGGTGGGCCGCAGGTGGACCGAGGCGCCCTGGGCGGTGGAGGTGCGGCGGGGGTCCACCACGATGTGCTGCGCCCCCGCGGCGCGTCCCGCGTCGAACCACTGCATGGCCGGCGGCATGGTGTCGGCCGGGTTGGCCCCGACGAGCAGGATGGCCGCAGTCTCGCCGATGTCGGAGACCGGGAACGGCATGCCCCGGTCGACCCCGAACGCCTTGTTCCCGGCGGTGGCCGAGGACGACATGCAGAACCGACCGTTGTAGTCGATCATCGCGGTCCGCAGGGCGACCCGCGCAAATTTGCCCAGGCTGTAGGCCTTCTCGTTGGTCAGCCCACCGCCGCCGAACACCCCGATCGAGTCGCGCCCGTACCGCTGCTGACTCGCGGTGATCCCGTCGACGACGCGGCCCAGCGCCTCGTCCCAGGTGGCCGGGCGCAGCGCACTGGAGCGATCGCCGGGTACGGCGCGGACCAGCGGGGTGAGCAGCCGGTCGGGGTGGTCGAGCAGCTCGGTGGCGTTCCACCCCTTGGAGCACAGTCCCCCGCGGTTGGTCGGGAAGTCCTCCTGCGGCTGCAGGGTGGCCGGACGACTGCCGGCCACCAGGGTGATGCCGCACTGGAACGAGCAGTAGGGGCAATGGGTGTCGGTCGGGCTGTCGGTCGGGCTGTCGGTCGGGATGTCACGCCCGGGGGACGGCGCCCCGCGGGTGGGAAGGGGCAGGGCGACGGACACGGGCGACCCCCTCACGGAGTGCGGCCCCCCAGGGCGCGGCGGCGGCTGGACGGGACGAGCGGCGGACATCGGGGGTGGACACGGCGACTCCGTCGGGCCGTGGCGGTCGGGGCGGCGCCCACGGCTGCCGGACCGCCCGGACCGCCGTGTCCCCCCGGGCAGCCATCACCCGGTGGAGTGGTCCCATGGTGTCCGCCCGCCCTCGGGCGCTGGTTGCGCCCGCGTTACCCGTTGGTACCGATCTGCGCACAGGGCGACGGTCCGTCGCTGTGAGGTACCGCCGGCAGCGTTCCGGTGGTCGGCAGATCCGGTGGTCGCCCGGGGTAGGGAGCGGGACAGCCCGTGCCCCGGGGCCGAGGACCCACGCCGGAAACATGGGATGGGGATACTTCCGTTCATGCCGACCCAGCTCCAGCCCGAGGTCCGTCGTGGCTGACGTCAGCTCCCTGGCGGGATTCACCATCGGCATCACCGCCGCCCGCCGGCGGGAGGAGTTCGGGGCCGCGTTGGCCCGCCGCGGGGCGACCGTGCTCTACGGCCCCGCCATCCGCATCGTGCCGCTGGAGAACGACGACGAACTCCGCCGGGCCACCCAGGCCTGCGTGGACGCGCCGCCGGACATCGTGGTCGCCACGACGGGCATCGGTTTCCGCGGGTGGATCGAGGCGGCCGACGGCTGGGGCCTCGGCGAGGGCCTGCTGGACGTGCTGAAGCGGGCGACCCTTCTCGCCCGTGGCCCGAAGGTGGTCGGGGCGATGCACGCGGCCGGCCTGTTCGGCGAGTGGTCGCCGGAGTCCGAGTCGTCCACCGAGGTGCTGGAACGACTGCTGACCATGGACCTGCAGGGCCGGCGGGTGGCCATCCAGCTGCACGGTGAACCGCTGCCGGACATGGTGGACGTGCTGCACGAGGCGGGCGCCACCGTCGAGCAGATCCAGGTCTACCGCTGGACGTTGCCGGTCGACACCGCCCCCCTGGTGAAGCTCTGCCAGCAGGTCGCCGCGCGGGAGATGCAGGCACTCACCTTCACCAGCGCGCCGGCCGCGGTGAGCTTCCTGCAGATCGCCGACGAGCTCGGCCTGGGCGATCAGGTCCGGGACGCCCTGCACTCCGAGGTGCTGGCGGTGGCGGTGGGGCCGGTCACGGCCGCCCCGCTGGACCGCGCCGGCATCCCCGTGGTGCAGCCCAACCGGTCCCGGCTGGGCGCGATGGTCCGGGAGATCTCCGTGCAGGTCCCCGCCCGGTTCGCCCGTCGGGTCGTTGCCGCCGGGCACACGCTCGAGCTGCGGGGCACCGGTGTGTTGATCGACGACCGCTTCGTCAGCCCCGGGCCCAGCGGCATGGCCCTGCTGCGCTCCCTCGTCGAACACCCCGGCCAGGTGCACACCCGGGCCGAGCTGTCCGCCGTCCTCCCCGGCGGATCCGCCGACGACCACGCCATCGAGGTGGCCATCGGCCGACTGCGAACCGCCCTCGGCGAGCCCCGCATCATCCAGACCGTGGTCAAGCGCGGCTACCGACTGGCCTTCGACCCGGAGGTCGCGTCCAGCGGCCGGTACTGAGGTCACGCCGGGGCGGCGACTCCCCCCGTCGCCGCCCGGCAACCTCTCGGCGCCGCCTTCCGTCCTCCCGGCGGGGGATCTGCCGGTCATCCCTGGAGTGGCCGGCAACCGACCCGTCTCCCACGATGGTGCGGGACGGGCCGGCCGGATCACCCGGCACGACGGTGCGCCCACCCTGTCCGGAGCGGAACCGGACAGGAGCGCCGACGCGGAACGGAGGAACCGATGAGGCGTCTGGTCCTCCTGATGATCGGCGCGATCCTGGCCGGGTCGGTGACCCTCCTGGTCCCGGGGACCGCCGCGGCGTGCAGCTGCACGAACGAACCGTTCTCGGCCCAGCAGGCCAGGGCCGACATCATCTTCACCGGCACCCCCACCGCCGCGGACGTCCCGCTCCCGGTCGACGGCCTGCAGTCCTCCGACGCCCCGGTGCACTGGTCGTTCAGCGTCGACGCGGTCCACCGGGGTCCGGTCACCGCCACGGTCGAGGTCGACTCGGCGCTGTCCGAGGCCTCCTGCGGCATCGCCCTGCGCGCCGGCCGGCCGTACCTGGTGCTCGGCACGATCGCCGACGGTCGGATCAGCACCCACCTGTGCAGCGGCACCGCGCCCCTGGCCGCCGTGGCTGCGACCGACCTGGCCGCCCTCGGCCCGGCCGAGCCGCCGGCGGACGACATGCAGAGCGTGTTCGACGCCCGGGCGGCCACCGAACGGGCGCAGGAGGACGCGGACTCCGGTTCGTGGACGGGACCCCGAATCGCCGTCGTCGCGGCGTTGGTGGCCGCGGTGCTCGGGTCCGGCGTCCTCGCCCTGAACCGACGCTCCCGGCGGGAGCCGTGATGCGCGGAGCGCCGGCCCGCCGGGATCACCAGCGGGTGTGGACGCTCTCCCGGATACGCGCGTCGTAGACCCGGCGCACGGTGTCGGCGAACCCGGCGGGCAGCGTGGACTCCCCCGCCGCGGCGTTGCGCCGGGCCTGGTCGGCGTTGCGGGCCCCGGGGATCACGGTGGTGACGCCGGGCTGGTCGATGATCCAACGCAGCGCAGCCTGCGGCAGCGGAACATCCTGGGGCAGATCGGCTCTCAGCTCGTCGACGGCGGCCAGTCCGGTGGCGAAGTCGACGCCGGAGAAGGTCTCGCCCACGTCGAACGCGGCCCCGTCGCGGTTGTAGTTGCGGTGGTCGTTCTCGTCGAACGTCGTGTCGGCGGTGTACTTCCCGGACAGCAGCCCACTGGCCAGCGGCACGCGGGCGATGATGCCGACGCCGGCCTCCATCGCGGCGGGGAGCACCTCGTCGAGCGGCTTGAGCCGGAAGGCGTTGAGGATGATCTGCACGCTGACCACCCCGGGCCGGGCGATGGCCGTCAACGCCTCCGCGGTGGTCTCCACCGACACCCCGAATCCGGCCACGACGTTCTCCTGACGGAGCTCGGCCAGGGTGTCGAACACCGGGTCCATGTCGTAGACGGCCGGCGGCGGGCAGTGCAATTGGACGAGGTCGAGGGTGTCGGTCTGCAGGTTGGTGCGGCTGCGGTCCACCCAGGCCCGCAGGTTCTCCTCGGAGTAGGTCTCCGCGACGAACGGGTCGGCGCGCCGACCGACCTTGGTGGCGACCATGATCCCGGCCGCGGCGTCCCCGAGCTCGGCCCGGAACCGGGCGATGAGCTTCTCGCTGCGGCCGTCGCCGTAGACATCGGCGGTGTCGAAGAACGTCACGCCGCTGTCGTGGGCGGCCCGCAGGACGGCCAGGGCGTCGTCCTCGCTGACCTCACCCCAGTCGGCGCCGAGCTGCCAGCAGCCCAGGCCCACCACCGAGGCCGAGGCGTGGGCCGCCCCGGTCAGCTTGAGTCGTCCGAAGGTGCGGTGTTCCAGAGTCATGGATGGATCTCCTCGGTGCAGGTGGTGGTGGCGCGGATCGGGGACGTGGCGGCCGGTTCGTGATCGGGCGGCCGGAAGCTCCCCACGGCTGACCCGCCCCCTCGGGAGTACCCCGCCCGTGCCGGGGCGGAACGCACACACCCCCGGCTCTTCCCGGTACCGGATGTGGGTGCGAGGGATGAGCCAGGGGTGCGGGCGGCAGAGGACATCCGCGAACAGAGGCGGGAGCGCTCACTCGGGGGCGAGTGGGAGCTCCCAACCCTGTTCGCCGCGAGTCAACGGGACGGTGTCGAACACGGCGACCAGGGGCAGCGGGCCGTAGACGTGCGGAAATCCGTTCTCCACCACGACCTCCGCGCCGACCAGGGCCGGATCGACGCGCAGCAGCAGCATCGGCTCGTCCACGTCGGCGTAGTAGCGCTCGAGCACACCGGCGACCTGCCCGGCGTAGCTGCAGTGGATGAAACCCTCCTGCTCGAGGGTGCGACCCCGGGTGGAGACCCGGGATTCGCCGTCCCGTTGCAGATCGGCCCACTGCGCCTGGGTGGCGCAGTGGTAGAGCAGCCCCTGGCTCTCGTCGGACCCGTGCGGGACGTCCGAGGCCGACCGGTCCGCCGTCGTCATCTCAGACGGCCAGCACGGTCGGCACGATCATCGGGCGGCGACGGTAGACGTCGCCGACCCACCGGCCGACCACGCGGCGCACGGACTGGGCGATGCGGTGCGGATCGGTGATCCCGTCGGCCTCGCTGCGGGCGAGCTCCGCCTCGACGATGGGGACGACCGCGTCCAACGCGTTCGGATCGTCGGAGAACCCGCGGCCGGCGATCGTCGGCGCGCCGACGGCCCGTCCGGTGTGCGAGTCGATGGCCACCGTGATGGAGATGAAGCCGCCCTCACCGAGCACGAGCCGGTCGGACAGGGTGGTCTCCCCGACATCGCCGACGGCGTTGCCGTCCACGTAGACCATGCCGACGGGGATGTGGCCGGAGATCCGGGCGCGGCCGTCGATGAGGTCGACGACGGTGCCGTCCGGCGCCAGGATGACCCGGTCGGACGGAACCCCGGTCAGCACGGCCAGTTTCGCCTGCGCGCGCAGGTGGCGCCATTCGCCGTGCACCGGGATGACGTTCTTCGGCTTGACCGCGTTGTACATGAAGAGCAGCTCGCCGGCCGAGGCGTGGCCGGACACGTGCACCTTGGCCACGCCCTGGTGGACGACGGTCACGCCCACCCGGGCGAGCTCGTTGATCACGGTGAAGACGCTGGTCTCGTTGCCCGGGATCATCGAGCTGGCCAGGATGACGGTGTCGCCCTGGATGAGGTTGACCTGGCGGTGCTCGCCGCGCGACATCCGGGACAGCGCGGACAGCGGCTCGCCCTGCGACCCGGTGGAGATGAGCAGCACCTGCTCCGGCGGCAGCTCCAGCACCTTGTCCAACGAGCGGACCAGACCGTCCGGCACCGTCAGCAGGCCCAGTTCCTGGGCGATCTGCATGTTCCGCACCATCGACCGGCCGACGAAGGCGACCTTGCGGTGATGGGCCTCCGCCGCGTCCAGCATCTGCTGGACCCGGTGCACGTGCGAGGCGAACGAGGCCACGATGACCCGCTGCCGGGCCTTGGCGATGAACGAGTCGAGCACCGGCCCGATGTCGCGCTCGGGGGCGACGAACCCGGGGACCTCGGCGTTGGTGGAGTCGACGCAGAACAGATCCACGCCCTCCTCACCGAGCCGGGCGAAGCCGCCCAGGTCGGTCAGGCGGCCGTCGAGCGGGAGCTGATCGAGCTTGATGTCGCCGGTGTGCAGGACGGTGCCGGCCGGGGTGCGGATGGCCACGGCCAGGGCGTCCGGGATGGAGTGGTTGACCGCGAAGAACTCGAGGTCCCAGGCGCCGACCGACCGTCGCTCGCCCTCCTTCACCACCTCCAGCTTCGGGGTGATGTGGTGCTCGCGGCACTTCGCGGCGATCAGGGCGAGGGAGAAGCGAGCCCCGATGACCGGGAGGTCCTTGCGCAGTCGCAGCAGCCACGGCAGGGCCCCGATGTGGTCCTCGTGGCCGTGCGTGATGACCACCGCGTCGATGTCGTCGACGCGGTTCTCCACCAGGCGGAGGTCGGGCAGGATCAGGTCGACCCCGGGCTGCGCGTCCTCGGGGAACAGCACCCCGCAGTCGACGATCAGCAGCCGGCCGTCGTACTCGTAGACGGTCATGTTGCGGCCGATCTCGCCGATGCCGCCCAGCGCGACCATGCGCAGCGCACCCTTGGGCAGGCGGGGCGGGGCCAGCGGGGCGCGGGCCGGGCGATCGCCCCCGCGGCCACCGCGGTCCCCTCGGTCGCCGCCGCCGTACGACCGGTCGCCCGGTCCGGTTGAACTCATCTCAAGGGTCCGATCTCATCGAGGTCCCGGGCGATAGCCTCGGTCTGTTCATGGGTGGCGGGGATCTGCGGCAGCCGGGGATCCCCGACGCCGAACCCCCGCAGGCGCAGGGCGGCCTTGGCGAAGACCAGGCCGGCCCCGCCGCCGCAACGCCCCATCGCGACGTGCGCGGGGAGCAGTGCTTCGTGGATGGCGCGGGCCCGGACGTAGTCGCCGCGCTCGGTGGCCTCCACCATGGCCCGGACGTGCGGTCCCACGACGTGGGAGATGATGCTGACGATCCCGACCCCGCCGACGCTCAACCAGGGCAGCGTGAGCGGGTCGTCGCCCGAGTAGTAGGCCAGGTCCGACCCGGCGATCACCCGCGAACCGGCGTACAGATCTCCCTTGGCGTCCTTCACCGCGGTGATCCGCGGGTGTTCGGCCAGGCGGAGCAGGGTGTCCGGCTCGATGGCCACCACCGACCGGGCGGGGATGTCGTACAGCATGATCGGCAACTCGGTCGCGTCGGCGACGGCCGCGAAGTGGGCGAGCAGGCCCTGCTGCTGCGGGCGCGAGTAGTACGGCGTCACCACGAGCGCGCCGTGGGCGCCGGCCGCCTCGGCCTGCCGGGCCAGGCGGATCGAGTGCGCCGTGTCCGACGTGCCGACTCCGGTGACCACCGTGGCCCGGTCCCCCACCGCCTCGACGACGGCCCGGACGACCCGTTGCTTCTCGTCGTCGCTCGTCGTCGGGGACTCGCCGGTCGTGCCGTTGACGACCAGGCCGTCGTTGCCCTCGTCGACGAGGCGTTCGGCCAGGGCGGAGGTGGCGTCGAGGTCGAGATCGCCCGCAGCGGTGAACGGGGTGACCATCGCGGCCAGCACGGTGCCGAAGGGACGTCCCTCGCGGCCGGACGGTCCGGCGATGAGCGCAGTCATAGCGGCAAACCTACCGCCCGGGCACCGCCCTACATCGACCGGTTCAGCCGCCGGAGCGCCGCGACGTCGGCATCCGCGCCCGTGAGCTCGACCCGACAGGCGTCGCGACCGGAGAGCCAGAGCAGGATCTCGCCGGGCGCGCCGGTCATCGTCACCGACGGTTCGCCACTCTTCAGGGTCACCACCGGGCCACCCCCGGTGTCCGCACGCACCCCGATCGGAGCCTTGCGCACCATCTGCTTGACGACGAACGAGCTCAGGATCCCGCGCAGCTCGGCGGTCTCGGCCTGGCCCAGGACGCGGGGTTCCCACCCCGGTGCGCCGCGGCGGGCGTCCTCGTGGTGGATGAACATCTCGGCCGAGTTCGCCAGCTGGTCGATCTTCCCCCAGCCCATCGGGTTCCAGGCCGGGGGTCCCGAGCGGTACAGCTCGACCAGGTGGGCCCACGGCTGCGCGGTGTACCCGGCCATGACCTTGTCCGTCCACCCGGACAGCGGGGGGAGCAGGGTGCCCAGGGCCCCGTCCGGCCGACGCTCGCGCACCAGCAGGTGGGCGGCCAGGTCAGCGGTGGTCCAGCCCTCGTCCAGGGTCGGCGCGTCCGGACCGAGCTCGAGGAAGAGGTCGGCCAGGGCGGAACGTTCGGACTGCGCGAGGGTCATGGTTGCGAATCTAGCCCGGCCCACCCCGGGGTCGGTTCGGTGCCGACGGAGCGGGGCCGGGCGACCGAGGGGTGTCGACGGGTCAGACCACCGGAGTGGCGACCACCACGACGTTGTCCTCGTAACGCTGGGCCACGGTGTCGAACGGGCCGCCGCAGGTGATGAGGACCAACCGGGCCGGGCCGTGGGTCACGAACAGATCGGCGGGCAGCCCCTCGGCCTTCTCGAACACCTCCCGCGCGGTGATGCGGTACTCCACGGTGCGACCGCCGAGGGTCGCCACCTGGACGGTGTCACCCTCGTTCACCTTCGTCAGGCCGATGAGGGCGCCGGGCACGTTGGCGTAGTTGACGTGGCCGACCAGCACGGTGCTCCCGGCAGGAGAACCGGGCAGCACGCTGCCGGTGTAGAAGCCGACCTGGGCCGGATCCTCCGGCGGATCGACCACTCCGTCCGTGCTGCCCACCGGCAGCACGGGCGCGGTGACGCCGAGCGAGGGGATCGAGATGGATTGCGCGACAGCGGCTCTCGGCCCGGCTGGGGTCGTCGCCACGGGCGTGGAGGCGGCCGGAGCCGGAGTGGGGGCGGCCGGGGACGGTTCCGTGGTCGCGGGCGTCTCACTCGGCGAGGCCGCCGGTACGTCGGTCACGGCGGGGCTCACGGCCGGCGAACTGTCGGTGGCGGCGGAGGCAGTGGCCGGTGCCGGAGGGACGGTGCTGGCCGGGGCCGCGACGGCGGCCACCGAACCGGGTGCGCTCGTCCGGGCCGGAACAGTGCCCTGGGGGGATTCGGACGATGCCGCCGGCGCGGCGGCCGCGGAGACCGAGCCGAACTCGGTGGGGGCCGGCGTCAGTCCGTTGAACAGGACCATCGCGGTGACCAGCAGGGCGGTGCCCAGGGTCATGATCGTCAGGGTGAGGCGATCGCGCTGGGTCAGCCCGCGCCGACGCACCCGGGGGGCTGCCACGTCCGATCGTCCTCCACTCGCCGCCCGCCTGGCTCCAGGCGGGCCGATGCTTCCCTGCGGGGGCCGCACGGCCCCCGCAGGGAGTCAATCAGTGCTGCTGCGCGTGCTCGCGGCGACGCACCGCAACGGTGGCACCGCCGGCGACGAGCAGGAAGCCCGCGGCGCCGAGGCCGATGAGCATGCCCTTCTCGCCGTCGCTCGCGCTGGCGGCGAGATCGCCCACACCGGCCGGGACGGCGGTGGGGGTGGCGGTCGGGCCGGTGTAGGACAGCGGCAGGGCGAAGAAGTACACGAGCCCGGTGGCCGGGTCCTCGGACTGCGCCCCGATCGCGATCTGGTCCTCGGCCGTGCTCACGGCCGGGATGGTGATCTGCACGGTGAAGGAGCCGTCGGCCGCGGTGGTGGTCTCGGCGAGCAGGTCACCCATCTCGTCCTCGGCGGTCAGCACACCGACCTTGACCGGGATCTCCGGCGTCGGAGCGGTGCCGTCGGTCGTCGCGCAGCCGGAGAAGTTCTGACCGGAGACGGTGACGACCGTGCCCGGGGCCAGATCGGTCGGCACGGCGGTCAAGCTCGGAATGGCACAGTCCGGCGACGGCAGAGCCGTCGAAGTCGGTTCGGCCGAGGCGGCCAGCGGCGCGGCGGCTGCCAGCGCGAGGGCCAGACCGGTGGCTGCCACCGATCGAGCCAGGAATCCACGAGTACGCACAGTTCCCCTCCCATAAGGATCACCGGCGTCTTGCCGCCGGACTGGGTCGGAGGTTACGCATGTGAATCCTGTGAACAGTGTTACTGAGGAGCATGACGGGGCGTGTCGCCGAGTTTTCCTGAGCTTTCGGCCCGGACGACATCGAGCGCCCTTCGAGGCGAAGCCCCGGATGCCTGACAGGGCCTGGACAACGAAGAACCGGCCGGGTGTGCCCCGGCCGGTTCCCCGGTCCCTTCCGCGTCAGTCCCCGATCCGTTCCGGACCGTCAGTGCTCCTCCGCCTTCTCGGCGCCGGCACCGGTCAGCGAGCGCATTTCCATCTCCGCCCACTTGGCCTTGTTCCATTCCCGGCTGGTCACCGTGCCGAGCCAGGCGAAGAAGAATCCGAGGGGGATGGAGACGAGTCCGGGGTTGTCCAGCGGGAACCAGGAGAAGTCGACGCCGGGGTCGCTGATCAGGCTGGGCGACTTACCGGTGGTCGGGTTGACGGGCTTGCCGGACACGTTCGGCGAGAACACCAGCAGCAGGAGCGCCGACCCCAACCCGCCGTAGATCCCCCAGGTCGCCCCGCGGGTGTTGAACCGCTTCCAGAACAACGACAGCAGGATCGACGGCAGATTGGCCGACGCGGCGATCGCGAACGCGATGGCCACCAGGAAGGCGACATTCAGACCCTGCGCGGGAATGGCCAGCGCGATGGCCACCGCGCCGATGACCACGGCCGAGATCCGACCGACCCGGACCTCCTGCTTGCCCGTCGTCCGCCCGGGTCGGAGGACCCCGGCGTAGAGATCGTGGGCCAGCGAGGCCGACGAGGCCAAGGTCAGGCCGGCGACGACGGCCAGGATCGTCGCGAACGCCACCGCCGCGATGACCGACAGCATCACCGCCCCGAGTCCGGTCCCCACGCCGCCGAGGGCCTCGGCCAGTTGCGGCGCCGCGGTGTTGCCGGCGGGATTCCGTTCGACGATCTCCTTCTGGGTCAGCAGGGCGGCAGCGCCGAAGCCGATGATCAGCGTCATCAGGTAGAAGACGCCGATGATGCCGATCGCCCAGTTCACCGATTTCCGCGCGGCCTTGGAGTCCGGGACCGTGTAGAAGCGGACCAGGATGTGCGGCAGGCCGGCGGTGCCGAGCACCAGGGCGATGCCCAGGGAGATGAAGTCCAGTTTGGAGAACAGCGTCGCCGTCGCGTCCGCGGTCTCCTTGCCGTAGTACAGCCCCGGCTCGAGAAAACCCTCCTTGCCGGAGTTGTCGGCCGCCGCGCCCAGCAGCGAGGAGACGTTGAACCCGTATTTGGCCAGCACCCAGAAGGTCATCACGCCGGCGCCGGTGATCAGCAGACAGGCCTTGACGATCTGCACCCAGGTGGTGCCCTTCATCCCGCCGAAGACCACGTAGATGATCATCAGCAGGCCGACACCGGCCACGGTCCAGTTCTTGGCCGCCGGCGAGGAGATCCCGAGCAGCAACGAGACCAGGGTGCCCGCGCCGACCATCTGGGCGAGCAGGTAGAAGATCGACACGACCACGGTGGAGATCGACGCGGCGGTCCGCACCGGCCGCTGACGCATCCGGAACGACAGGACGTCGGCCATCGTGTACTTGCCGGTGTTGCGCATCAGCTCGGCGACGAGCAGCAGGGCGACCAACCAGGCGACCAGGAAGCCGATGGAGTAGAGGAACCCGTCGTACCCGTAGAGGGAGATGATGCCGGCGATGCCCAGGAACGAGGCCGCGGACATGTAGTCCCCGCCGATGGCCAGACCGTTCTGGAATCCGGTGAAGGACCGCCCGCCGGCGTAGAAGTCGGCCGCCGTCCGGGTCTGCCGGCTCGCCCAGATGGTGATGCCGATCGTCGCCGCCACGAAGACGGCGAACAGCGTGATCGTCAGCCCCTGGTGGGAGGTGTCGGTGCCGGGGGCGGCCAGCGCCGTCGTGGTGGTGGAGAGGGCACCGGTCCCGGCGGCGTTCATCGGGCGGCCTCCTCGATCTCGGCGCGCATGCGGTCGGCCAGCGGGTCGATCCGGCGGTCGGCGTGCCGGGAATAGGCCAGCGCGATGCCGAAGGTCGAGACGAACTGGAGCAGGCCGAAGATCAACCCCACGTTGACGTTCCCGAACACCGGGGTGTCCATGAAGCCGCGGGCGTAGGCGGCACACAGCACGTACGTCAGGTACCAGACGAGGAAGGCGACCGTCAGCGGGAAGATGAACGAGCGCACGGCGCGCCGGAGATCGGCGAACTGCGCACTGTCCTGGAGCTCCTCCCAGGGCGGACCGACCGCCGGGGACGACCTGGGTGAGTCGGAACCGGCGGACCCGGGGCGATGTGCGCCGCCGGATTCCGGTGGTGGGGAGGACGGGGGGGCCATGGAACCTCCGGGGGCGATGGGTGGCGCCGTCCGGCCGTGAGGTGGGTCGTTCGACATGCGCACCCTCGACCGTGACGCCCGTCACGCTAGGCCGCTCGCGACCGACCCACCAGTCGACGCACCGCGGATCCCCGTGGCCGCCGGGTCGGGAAACCGGGCGGGTGACGCCGGGCACCGCATCTCCTCCGACGTGGGACGGCGGCAGGAGAACACGCGGTGCAAGGGCTCGGAAGCGACCGGACGTCCCTCGACCGTCACCCGTCGGGGGAGATTCATCACCCCCGAGGGTGGCCTCTGTCGGTGGGTCGGGTTAGGTTTTCGTGTGACCGGCCTGAGTGTTCGCTGTCACCACAGCACGCCCGTCCGGGGCCCCCACCCACGCGAAGACAGGACTGCGGATGCGATCACCTCGCACGGCACGGCGACGGCTCATGGCGGTGACGTTGGCGGGAGCCACCGCCATCACCCTCTCGGTGACGGGGGTGAACACCTCCGCAGCCGCTCCGGCCGCTCCCCTCCCCCCGGCGGCGCAGCCGGTTCCGCTGGCCGATGCGGCCGGCACCCCCTCCACGGGCAAGCTCAGCGAGCAGGTCGACCTGACCTCCGGGGCCAGCCAGGCGGTCTTCGTGCAGTTCACCGGACAGGGCGCGGCCGACGCGAGCGCCGAGAC
The DNA here is from genome assembly GCF_030811475.1 of Nakamurella flavida. Lineage (NCBI taxonomy): Bacteria > Bacillati > Actinomycetota > Actinomycetes > Nakamurellales > Nakamurellaceae > Nakamurella > Nakamurella flavida. The sequence continues at coordinate 285,740 of NZ_JAUSQV010000001.1, read as the reverse complement.
CCTCGCCGCCGGCGCCGGGACCCCGGCCGCCCAGGCCGCGGCCCAGGCCCGCACCAGCGAGGTCGAGGGCACCACGGACGCCGTGGTCGACGAGGCCATGGCCACCGATGCCGCCGCCGAGGAGCTCTTCACCATCACCAACGCCGTTCCCGGCGTGGCCATCCGGACCACCCCGGCCGCCCTGGCCGCGTTGGCCGAGCGGGACGACGTCGCCAAGATCACCCCGTTGGTGCCCAAGAAGCTGATGAACTCCAACGCCGTCCAGCTCACCCAGACACTGAAGACGTGGCAGGACACCGGGCAGACCGGCAAGAACGTCAGCGTCGGCATCATCGACACCGGCATCGACTACACGCACGCCGATTTCGGTGGACCGGGCACCGTCGAGGCCTTCGAGGCCGCCTCCGCCGACGAGGCCGGACCGTTCACCCCGACCGCCAAGGTCGTCGGTGGCTACGACTTCGTGGGCGACGCCTACAACGCGAACGTCGAGGCCGATTCCACCCCGATCCCCGACCCGAACCCGATCGACTGCGAGGGCCACGGCACCCATGTCGCCGGCACCGCAGCCGGTTTCGGCGTGAACGCGGACGGCAGCACCTTCACCGGCGACTACCCGTCGCTCACCGGTGACGAGCTCAACGCGATGCGCATCGGCCCCGGCACCGCGCCGCTGGCCGATCTCTACGCGCTGAAGGTGTTCGGCTGCGAGGGCAGCACCAACGCCACCATGGTCGCCCTCGACTGGGCCCTGGACCCGAACGCGGACGGCGACTTCTCCGACCACCTGGACGTCATCAACCTGTCCCTGGGCAGTGACTACGGCGTGGTGGACGACCCGGACAACCTGCTGATCAACAAGCTCGCCTACTACGGCGTCATCCCGGTCCTGTCCGCCGGCAACTCCGGCGATCTGACCGATTCCGGCGGTTCCCCGGGCAACGCGGTGCGCAGCATCGCCGTGGCCAGCACGGTGGACTCCTTCCAGCTCCGGGACGGCGTCCGCGTCGACGCCCCGGCCGATGTCGCCGGTGTCGCCGGCGGCCAGTTCTCCGTCGCCTACCCGTGGGCGTCCGCACCGGACGTGTCCGGCACGGTCACCCCGCTCAGCGCCGCCAACGCGGACGGTTGCACCGCGCTGTCCCCCGAGGACGCCGCGCTCGTCGCCGGCAAGATCGCCTGGCTGCAGTGGGACGACAACGACGCCACCCGGGCCTGTGGCTCCGGCGCCCGTTCCGCCAACGTCGCCGCCGCCGGCGCCATCGGTGCCCTGTTCACCTCCGACCTGGTCGTGTTCGGCGCCGGCATCACCGGAAGCCCGGTCATCCCGGTCGTCCAGCTGACCTCGGCCTCCACCGCCGCGCTCGCCCCGGCGGCCGTGGCCGGCACCCTGCAGATCACCTTCTCCGGTGAGCTCGCCCGCAGCCTGCCGACCTACGACGACTCCATCACCGACACGATCTCGTCGTTCACCTCGCGCAGCTCGCACGGCTCGCTGGGCGTGGTCAAGCCCGATGTCGCCGCCCCCGGTGACACCATCGCCTCCGCCGGCATCGGCTCCGGGGACGACGCGGCCGTGCTCTCCGGCACCTCGATGGCCTCTCCGCACACCGCCGGCATCGCCGCGCTGGTGCGGGCCGCCCACCCGGCCTGGAGCGTCGAGCAGGTCAAGGCGGCGGTCATGAACACCGCCGACAACGACCTGTTCACCGGCACCGACCGCAGCGGTCTCCGCTACGGCCCGAACCGGGTCGGCACCGGGCGCGTCGATGCGCTCGCCGCCGTCACCACCCCGCTGCTCGCCTTCTCCACCAACGTCTCCGGGGGCGTCAGCGCCTCCTTCGGCGTCGTCGAGGCCCCCGTCTCCGCCGACACCGTGACGCGCACCCGCACGGTGACCGTCCAGAACACCGGATCGGCCGCCGCCGACGTGGCGATGTCCTACGACGAGATCACCCCGCAGCCGGGCGTCGCGTACAGCGTCTCCCCGACCACCGCCACCGTGCCCGCCGGCGGGTCCGTCACCGCCACCGTCACCATGACGGTGTCGCCCGCGCAGCTGCGCAAGGTCATCGATCCCACGATGGAGGCCCTGCAGCTGGATGTGCCGCGGCAGTTCGTGTCCGCCGCCTCGGGTCTCCTGCTGGTCAAGCCCGCGGGCGATCAGTCCGCTCTGCGGGTGCCGGTCTACGGTGCGGCGAAGCCCGCCTCGCTGACCCGGGCCTACGACTCGGCCTACGGGACCTCCCGCGCGCTGCGCATCGCCGGTCGTGGCGTCAGCCAGGCCCCGTCCAGCTCGTCGTTCAACTCCATGGTCTCGGTCATGACCATGGGTTACGACAGCCCCCGGGCGCCGATCTGCTCGGCGACGATCACCACCGGGTGCACCTACAACGCCTCCACCCTGGCCGGCGACCTGCACTACGTCGGGGCCGGCGCGACCAAGGGCCCGGACGGCACCGTGGCCACCGGCAGCGTGTGGTTCGGTGCCACCACGTGGAGCCGATGGGCGACCGTCGGCAACACCACGTACCCCTACGTCGACATCGACGTGAACGGTGACGGCACCCCGGACCTGCGGTCCCAGGTGCAGAACCTGACCGGCACCGACGTGCTCGTCGCGATCCTGGCCGACCTGGCCACCGGGGACACCCTCGACGTCCAGCCGGTGAACTTCCAGTTCGGCGACGTGGACACGAACGTGTTCGACACCAACACGATCCTCATCCCGGTGAACCCGGCGTTCCTCGGCATCACGCCGGCGGACACCAGCTTCCCGATCAGCTACTCGGTGGGCACCCAGAGCGGGCTCGCCCCGTACAACCTGGGCGACATCGACAGCACCCCGATGATCCCGTTCGATGTCGCGACCCCGGCCGTCCAGGTCTCCGACCCGCTGTACTTCGACAACAGCAACACCGCCATCCCGTACACCCGTGGCGGGACCGGCGCCGCGCAGGCGCTCGTCATCCACCTGCACGGGCTGAACGGAACCAAGGGCCAGGTGGTCAGCCTCCGCGGCTGACACCGGCCGCCTGCGCAGGCGGGCAACCGATCGGGCAGACGCCCCGTCCCCTCCAGGGGCGGGGCGTCTGCCCGTTTCCGGAGTCCCGGCACGACACCCGGGTCGGCGACACTCGACCGCACGACCACAGATCGGAGTACGCGATGACCTGGACGACGACACGGACCCGGCCCCTGCGCGACCCCGCGTCCCCGGCACCGGGTCCGGACCGCACCGGCGCAGGAGCCTTCGGGGCGGCCCTCCTCGCGACGGTGCTCGCCCTGGTGCTGACCGCGTGCGGGTCCACCGACGCCGGATCGGGCGCGGCCACCGCCCCGACCACGACATCCTCGGCCGCACCGTCCAGCAGCGATCCGTCGAACCCGGCCCCGACCTCCCCGATCCTTACCACGGCCCCGTCCTCAGGTGCGTCCTCCGGTGCGGGGACGACGGATCCCGCCGGACCGAGCATCGTGCCGTCGCCATCCGTCTCGGTCTCTCTCCCGGCCGGGCCCGGCGCAGCGGAGCAGACGCTCACCGGCACGATCGGGCCCGGCGTGGAGTCCGGGTGCGTCGTGCTCACCGCTGACGGCGGCGTGCTGGCGAACCTCGTCGGCCTGCCCTCGGCGGAGCTGCTTGCCCAGGGCGGCGACGACCCCGTGCAGGTCCGCGGGCAGTTCGTCGAGGGCGGGATGTCGTTCTGTCAGCAGGGGCGGATGTTCCAGGTCACCGAGGTGGTGCCGGACTGAGGCCCGTCCGCTCCACGAGGACCCGTGGATCAGCCCTCGCCGACCAGTGGCGACGCGGCGAGCCGCGTCCCGTCGGGGAGGTCGCTGATCCGGAAGTCGGCGAACGCATGCGGGGCGAGGGCCTGCAGCTGCTCCAACACGGCGACGGCCAGGGACCGGATCTCGACATCGGCCGCCTCCGTGGCCCGGGTGCCGATGAGATGACGCCAGGCGCGCAGGTTGCCGGTCATCACCAGGTCCGTCCGGGACGCCGCCGGGAGCACGCCCCGGGCGGCCTGCCGCGCCTGCTTGCGGGCCAGCGCGCCGTCGGGCGCATCGACCGCCGCCTCGTCCAGCAGTCGAAGGATGTCGGCGTGGGCCTGCGCCGCGGCCTGCACGGCGGTCGAGAAGCGTTCGTGCAGTGCGGGATCGGCGGCGATGACGGCCGGCTCCACCACCCCCGGCCCGCCCGCCGGGGTGAACCGCGGCGAGAGCTGCGAGAACGAGAAGTGCCGGTGACGGACCAGCTCGTGGGACACCGACCGGGAGATGCCCGTCAGGTAGAACGTGGCCGAGCTGTGCTCGAGCACCGATAGATGACCGACCTGCAGGATGTGCTCGAGGTAGCCGGCGTTGGTCGCGGTGGCCGGCACCGCCTTGGACCACGACCGGTAGCAGGCGCGGCCGGCGAACTCGGCGAGCGCCTGGCCACCGTCGGCATCGGTCTGCCACGGCACGTCCGCCGGCGGGAGGAATTCCGTCCGGCCGATCAACTGCACCCCAGGCGCGGACGGGGACTCGGGGGCGCTCACCCGGCGACCCTCTCACACCGGGTCAATGCCCTCCGGTCGCCGCTGTGGCGGGTCGGCCGGGTGCTCCGGCACGTGTCGGGTGGGCCGACCGGCGCGGGTGTCGAGCGGGGCCCGGTATCGGGACGCCATGGGCACCGCACGGTGGCCACCCGAATGTGCGCGACCACCGCGGCCCGCGGAACGGCCGCCGTCGAGGTCCCCACCCGCACTGACGCCTTCGCACGGTGGGAGAAGCCTGTGACGTCACTGCGTGGGCCATGTGGCGTCAAACTGACGTCACAAATCTCTTGAGTGACGTCATCTCTGGTGTCACACTGATGTCATGGACCTGACCCCGTACGTGAGTTCCCTCCGTGAAGATCTGCTGTCCGCCGCGGCCGTCGGCGACGAGGACACCCGGCGGGCGGCGACCCTGCTCGCCGGCGCCATCGAACCCGCCGCCCGCCTCGCGCTGATGAACGCCCTGTCCGACCTGGCCGCCGAGGTCACCGGCGAGCTGCACGGCCGGACCGTGGACCTGCACCTGGACGGACGCAACGTCCGGGTCCGCATCACCGACCATCCGGTCGCCGGCCCGGGCGGCCCCGGCGCCGACACCCCCACCGGGGTGGAGGCGGACGGGACGCCCACCTCCCCCGACGAACTGCGCCGCCACCTGCAGGACGTCGGAGGCGAACTGTCACGGACCACGGTGCGCCTGTTCCAGGAGCTCAAGTCCCAGGCCGAACGGGCCGCGGGTGACCAGGGCGTCTCCCTCAACACCTACATCTCCCGCGCCGTCGCCGACTCGGTGCGTTCCGCGGTGCCCGGGAAGGGCCACCGCGAGCACTCGGCCACCAGGCCGGGCGGCAGCACCGTCACCGGGTTCGTCCAGGGCTGATCGGGCCGACCGGCACGCCACGACCGCGCGCAGCCGACACCCTCAGCCGCCCACCCGCTTCCCCGAGGAGACCCATGGACACCTTCCTGACCCCCGAGCCCATCGTCGTCGAGGTCCGCAACGCCGCGGGCGACATCCGCATCGACCTCACCGACACGCACACCACCACCGTCGAGGTGGGACCGGCGACGGGCGGTGCGATGTCCTTCCTGGACGGCGTCCTGCGGTCGGCGGGCGTGAACCGGGACGGCGACGAACCGCTGCCCCGGGTCGAACTCATCCCCGCCCGCCCGGGCCGCACCGACCCGACCGCCGACACCACTGCCGACCGGTCCACCACCGAGCGGCCCGCCGGCAGGGCCCGGTTGGTCGTCGACACCGACCCGGCGCGGACCAGCTGGCGCTCCGCGTTCTCGGTCGTCGTCACCGCCCCGGCCGGCTCGGACGTCCGCGTCCAGTCACAGGCCGCCGATCTGACCGTGCACGGTCCCGCCCACCACGTGGACGCGCGCACCGCCTCCGGCACCGTCGTCCTGCAGGAGGCGAACGGGTCGCTGGCCGCCTCGACGGCCTCCGGCGCGGTGACCGTCGGCTCCACCGGCGAGCAGATCGACATCCGGACGGCGTCCGGTGACATCACCGTGGGCAGCGTGCAGCACGACGCCACGGTGGCCACCACCTCCGGGGCGGTCCGGCTCACCACCGTGCAGGCACCCACCTCGGTGCGCAGCGTGTCCGGACGGGTCACCGTGGCCGATCTGATCGGCGGCGGGGTCGAGATCACCTCGGTCAGCGGTGATGTCGTCGTCGGAGTTCATCCCGGAACCGCGGCTGCCCTGACCCTGCACACCGCTTCCGGGACGGCCGGCAGCGATCTGGAGATCACCCCGGAGGCCCCGGACAGCAGCTCCCCCGCGTCGATCGCGGTGACCAGCACGTCCGGCGACATCCGGGTACGCAGCTCCGTGCCCGCCTGAGACCGACGGCACGAGGCCTGGTGGGACCCGGTCACCGGACCCCGCGCCGTATCAGTCGGCCAGCAGCAGGGCCGTGCCGCCGCGCCGGGGGTCGGCGGCGGCGCCGTCGCGCCCGATCATCGCGACGCCACCGAAGAACGGCCGCTGACCGGGCCATTCGAGGACCTGCTCGCCCCGGGCCGACAGGGTCGCGGCGACACCCGGGCCGAAGCCAGGCTCCAGATGCACCAGGCCGGGCGCGGCGGCGAGCCGAGGGGCGGCCACCGACGCAGCCGTCCCCCGCTGCTCCAGCAGCATCCCGGCCAGCACCTGCAGCAGGCTGCTGCGGATCCGGCTGCCGCCGGCGGCGCCACCGGCGGCGAGCAGGCCACCCGAGACGGCATCCGTGACGACGTGGGGCACCATCATCGACGGCATCCGGTCGCCGGGCACCAGGATGCCGCGCAGCAGTTCGCCCTCGCCCAGCATGGAGTTCCCGTGCACGCCACCGGTCCACACCCCTGACCCCAACCCGAGGGAATGGGTCACCGCGCAGGCGTTCCCGTCCGGGTCCACCGCCACCAGGCTGGTGGTCTCCGAGCGACGGGTGGGTGCGCGCAGGGCATCGACCAGGGCCAGCGCCCGCGGAACCCCGCCCGCGCGGACCGCGTCGACGTCCAGGGCGAGGAGGGTGTCGGCGAAGGCGTCGAGGTCGTTGCCGCGCACCCTGACCTCCGCCGGTCCGAACGGCACGGTGCGCAGCGTCAGATCCGCGACCCGGTAGGCCGCCATGTCGTCCGGGGACATCGCTCCCCCGTCGGCGCGGACGGCGTCGACCAGCGCGCGGCCGCGGCGACCGGTGGTCAGCACCTCCGGGCCCTCGTGCAGCAGGTCGTCCATGGTGTCGGCCAGACCCTCGTGCAGCAGCAGTTCGCCGCCCTGCAGATGGCGCCGACCGCCCACGCCGTCGGGACGGGTGTAGACCCCCACTCCGGCGCCGATGACCATGGCCGCGGCGACGTCGGGCAGCAGATCGGCGTGCTGCTGCGGGAACGCCGCCCCGGCCTCGGCGAGATCCCTGGCCGGACGGACGATCTCGGCCCAGTCCAACCGTCCGAACCGGCGGTGCAGCTCGGCGACGCCGAGCGGGGTACCGGGCACGGCCACACTGGGCCCGCCGATCGCGTACGGCACCGACACCCCGCCGAAGGCCACGGCGATGTCGTGCGAGGGGCCGGGGAGCGTGCCGTCCAGTCCGGGGACGGCGACGAAGAAGTCCAGTCCGTGGACGGTCCCGGTCGACGCCTCGAACACGGTGGCGAAGCCGCCGCCACCGAGCCCGGTGAACAGGGTCTCGGCCGCGCACCCGGCCAACACCATCGCGGCGGCGGCGTCCGCGGCGGACCCGCCGGCCGACAGGACGGTGAGTCCGACGGCCGCGGTGGACGGATGACCGGCGGCGACCCCGGCGGGCAGTGAACTCACCGACGAAGATTACCGGCCGACCCCTACCCGGAGGGACCGCGCCGGACCGTCTGCTCCCCGCCGACCGGCACCGACCACGTCGGGTCGGGGCGGTGCGCCGACCCGACGCGACGGCCCGAACGGACCGAGCCCCGACCCACCTCCCGCAATGCGGGGGCGGACCGGGGCTCGGTCAGGCGCTGCTGGCGTACTGCAGCAGCAGGGCGGATCAGGCGAAGATGAGGAAGGCCGTGCCCAGCAGGGCGGCGACGAGGGCCATCGTGGCCACCGTCAGGGTGTAGGCGCGATCGGCCCGGTACATCTCGGTGATCTCGTTCATGGGTGCTACCTCCAGCGTCGAATCGGATGGTGGCCGCTTCGTTGCTGACCTCGTGAGAGGTGGGCGCAGGAGTCCTGCTCCCTGCTCTCACCCGGTATGACGCCCCAGAGCCACGAAAGGTTACCCGTTCGTGACCACCCTCACCTCGCGGTCCAGGTCCGCCGCCAGGTTCCCGCGGGGAGCGACCTCGACGGCGGCCAGCCCGAGCCATTGCGCCATCACTGCCAGCCGCCCGGCGGCCGCGGCCGCGGCCGCGGCCGCCACGGGATCCTGCCCCGGTTCGCACCATGCGGCCTGCACGAGCAGCCGACCGCCGGACCGATCGGCCTTCAGATCGAGCCGTCCGGCGATCCGGTCGCCGACCAGCAGGGGGAGCACGTAGTACCCGAAGATCCGACGGGCGGCCGGGGTGTAGATCTCGATGCGGTAGTGGAAGTCGAAGATGCGTTCGGTGCGGTCGCGTTCCCAGACCAGCGGGTCGAACGGGCACAGCAGGGCCGCCCCGGCCGTCGCTCGCGGCACCCGGGCGTCGCGGTGCAGATAGCCCGGCTGCCGCCAGCCCTGCACCTCGACCGGGAGGAGCACGCCGTCCTCGACCAGATCCCGGACGGCCAGGCGGGTGGGCGCCACCCCCATGCGGAAGTAGTCGGCGAGATCCCCCACCGTGCCGACCCCGTGGGCGCGGGCGGCGCGCTCGACGAGGACCCGCTGCGCGTCCGCGGGCTCCGGTACCTCCATGGCGAGGACCGCGGCCGGCAGGACCCGTTCGATCAGGTCGTAGTACCGCTCGAAGCCCACCCGGTGGGCCGTGCCGATCTCGCCGAGGCTGAACAGCGCCTCGCAGGCCCGCTTGGTCTCCGACCACTCCCACCAGCCGCTGATCGACTTCTTCCGCGCGCCCAGGGCGGCCTCGATCTGCCCCGACGTGGCCGGGCCGATGTCCCGCACCACCTCGAGGACGGCGGTGAGCAGGGCGGCGTGGTCAGTCCGGTAGCGCTCCGCCGAGGTCGAGCTCCAGTGCCGGCGCGGCCACCGCAGCAACGGGTACAGCTCGACGGGCACCATCGACGCCTCGTGCGCCCAGGTCTCGACCAGGACGCGGTCGGCCGCCCGCTTCGGCCAGACCAGGGAGTCGAGCAGCTCCACCGGGTAGTCACCGAGGCGGGCGTGCAGGGTGAGCAGATGGGCCCGGGCCAGCACGTTGACCGAGTCGATCTGCAGCAGGCCCAGGGCCTGGACCACCCGACGCAGATGCCCCCGGTCCCGCGGGCCGGGCGACGGCGGCCGATCCAGCTGCTGCGCGGCCACGGCGATCCGGCGCGCCTGCGCGGCGGACAGGGTCCGTGACGGACCGCTCCCCCGACCGCTGGTTCCGCCGGCGCCGATGACCATGTGTGGCATGGTGCCAGGCAGGTCCGACAACCCGGCCCGGACACCACCCCGAGCCGGGACGGAACGCCGGAAGCAATGCGGAAGGCACGACCCGAGGAGGGGTGCATGGCGCTGGCCACCGTGCGCGCGGCCGGACGAGCGGACGCCGTCGCGCTGTCCGACCTGCAGATCGAGATCTGGCGGACGGCCTTCGCCGACCTGCTGCCCGCGGCCCTGCTGAGCGGCCTCGCCGCGGACCCGTCGCCCCACCGGCAGGCGTGGCGCGACAAGATCGACGCCGGCGACGTCGTCCTGCTCGCCCTGGAGGGGGCCACCCCGGTCGGCCTGGCCACCGGCCGCACCGATCCGGCGGATCCCGACACCGGGGAGATCGAGGTGCTGGGCGTGCTGCCGCGCTGGGGTCGACGCGGCCACGGCGGACGGCTGCTCGCCGAGACGGGCCGACTGCTGGCCGGGCGGGGCGCGGTGCGCGGCCGCTGGTGGATCCCCGCCCGGGACGTGGTCAGCGCGACCTTCCTGGCGGCGGCGGGGTGGACGGCGGACGGCACCACCCGGGCCCTGGACGCCGACGGCCGTCCCCTGGTCGAGGTCCGGTACGGCGGCGGGCTCGCCTTCACCGTGTGGTGAGGCCTTCGGTCGTGAGCCGCGATAATACTTGACGTCTCAACTATTTAGCGGGAGACTGGTGTCACGGCGCCCGAACGGCACCGACGGCGACGGCTTCCGACCCTGAGGGACCCGGTCGCCGCAGGTTCTCGCGAACGGATCCACATGACCTCCCCCAGCACGATCTCCCCCACCACGACCGCGTCCGCGTCCGTCGACTCCGCCGCAACGCTGCTGCCCGCAGCCACGGCGATGGACGCGGTCACCCTGCACGTCGCCGATCTGGCGCGCATGTCCGGCTACTACCGCGACGCGCTCGGGCTGGTCGAACTCGACAACGGCGTCCGGCGGACCGATGTCGGCGCTCCCGGCCGCGGCGTGGTGGTGCTGGGTCGGGGCGCCGTGCCCCTGGTCGTGCTGACCCACACCCCGGACCTGCCCACGCCGCGGGCCGGCCAGGCCGGCCTGTTCCACACCGCCCTGCTCTTCACCGACCGGCCCGCCCTGGCGCGGGCCGTCGCCTCCGCCGCCGCGCATCCGCTGTCGGTGTACGTCGGTTCGGCCGATCACCTGGTCTCCCAGGCCTTCTACTTCACCGACCCGGAGGGCAACGGCATCGAGCTGTACTGGGACCGCCCACGGGCGCAGTGGCAGTGGGACGGCGGACGGGTGCGGATGGCCTCGCTGCCCCTCGACCCGCGGGCGTTCCTGTCGACCCATCTCGAGCGGGACCACCCGATCGCCCCGACCGCCGGCGACGCCGAGGTCGGCCACGTCCACCTCAAGGTCGGGGACATCCCGACCGCGCGCGACTTCTACGTCGGGACCCTGGGTTTCGCGATCACCGCGGATCTGGGCACCGCACTGTTCGTCTCCGCCGGTGGGTACCACCACCACATGGGGATGAACACGTGGGAGAGCGCCGGCGCGGGACCGCGGGCGGCGACCATCGGCCTGGGGCAGGTGTCGATCACCGTCCCCGGCCGCGCCGATCTGCAGCAGCTGGGGGCGCGACTGTCCGCGCGGGCGGTCGACTTCCAGGACGACGGCCGCACCCTGCGGCTGCTCGACCCGTGGAACTCCCTGCTGGAGATCAGCGCCGTCGACGCGTAGCCACCGGGCGACCGCACACGGGGCGGTGGATGATCGCCGGGGGCCGGCTGCGGCCCCGTCATCCTGGGAGCCTTCGTGTGGCATGAACTGTTGACCGTCCAGATCCCCGTCCTGGACAAGATCCTGCGGACCGTCCTGGTCTACGCGCTCATCGTGGTCATCTTCCGGATCATCGGGAAGACCGCGATCTCGAGCATGAACACGATGGACTTCGTGGTGATGTTCCTGCTCTCCAACGTCGTGCAGAACGCCATCATCGGCGACGACGACTCGCTGCTGGGTGGGGTGATCGGGGCGGTGACCCTGGTGGTGGTCAACCAGGCGGTCGATCGGCTGGCCTACCGCGACAAGCGGTTCCGCCACCTCGTCGAGGGCCGGCCCACCGTCGTGGTCCGGGAGGGCCGGGTGGACGAGGAGGCGCTGCGGCGGCTCGGCATCCGGCACGCCGAACTCGATCACGCCGTGCGGGTGCAGAACGGGGACACCACCGACCAGGTGTGGTCCGGGGTGATGGAACCGGGCGGTCAGTTGGTGCTGGACATCCGGCCGGCGGACCAGGCGGCCACGCAGGCCGACGTACAGGCGCTGACCGAGCGACTGGCCCGGATCGAGGCCCTGCTCATCGCTCGTCCCGACGGACCGGCGGCCACCTGACCGCCCGGATCAACCGGCGGTCCGCTCCTCGCCCTCCAGGGCGATGGACCGACGCATGGCCTCCCGGGCCCGCTTGCGATCGCCGGACAGGTTGTAGGCGACGGAGAGTTTGTACCAGCCGCGCCAGTCCTCCGGGGTCGCCTCGACCTCGGTGCGGACGCTCTCGAAGTAGGCGTCCGCCGCTTCCCGCTCGACCCGCCCGGAGGGGCGCACCGGCAGCTGCGGCTCCTCCGGCATGGCATCCTCGGCCAGCAACCGGCGGGCCAGGTGCTGGGTGCGGAAGCCGAACCGGAGCTCGAAGACCACCAGCACGGCACCGATGATCGGCAGGAGGAGGATGCCGATGCCCAGGCCGACGGCGACCGGACGGCCGGAGCCGATCATGTCCAGTGAGGTGCGGCTGATCAGGTAGAAGTAGACGGCCAGCACCGCGACGAGCACGGCGACGACCCAACGTGCCCGCATGTCAGTCCAACTCCAGCAGGGACTCGAGCCCGACGGTCAGACCCGGGCGACGGGTGGTGGCCCGCACCGCCAGCAGTACGCCGGGCATGAACGAGGACCGGTGCAGGGAGTCGTGGCGCAGGGTCAGCGTCTCTCCGCTGCTGCCCAGCACGACCTCGAGGTGGGCCACCATCCCCGGCATGCGGACGGCGTGGACGGCGATGCCGTCGACGTCGGCGCCGCGGGCACCGTCCGGATCGGAGGTGGTGGCGTCGGGCACGGGGCCGAGACCGGCGTCGGCGCGGGCGCGGGCGATCTCCCGGGCCGCGGAGATGGCCGTGAAGGACGGGGCGTCGATCTTGCCGGCGTGGTGCCGTTCGATGACCTCGACGGACTCGAAGAAGCGGGCGGCCTGCCGGGCGAACCGAGCCGTCAGCACGGCACCCACGGCGAAGTTCGGTGCCACGACCACGGATCGCTCGGGATGGTCGGCCAACCAGCCCCGGACGACCTCCAGCCGGGGGCCGAGCAGCCCGGACGTCCCGGTGACCACGTCGATCCCGTTCTCCAGGCAGAAGCGCAGATTGTCCATGACCACATCGGGGTGGGTGAACTCGACGGCCACCTGCACACCGGCCTCGACCAACGGCGTCAGCGACGCGCGCCCGCCGACCTCGGCGACCAGCTCGAGATCCCCGGCGTCCTGCACGGCCTGACAGGTCTGGGCGCCCATCCGACCGCGGGCACCGATGACGCCGACCCGGAGATGCCCGGGAACGGCCTTGCTGGGGTCGGACATGGCTGCCTCCTGGGCGCTGGGGCCTGCTGCTGCGTCGGGCTGGATCGGGGCGGGTGGGACGGGGTGCCGATCGGGCGGGGTCAGCGCACCAGCTCGGCCACCGCTCCGGGCAGGTCGTCGGTTCCGGCGTAGGGGCCGACCACGACGGCGGACCGGTGCCCGGTCAGCAACCGGGCCGCCACGGCGGTGACCTGACCCGGGGTGACCGCGGCGATCTCGGCCAGCGACCGGTCGACCGAGCGGTGGTCGGGCCGGGTCAGGATCGTGCGACCGATCCGGCTCATCCGGGATTCCGGATCCTCCAGGCCGAGCACGAGCGACCCGGCCAGCTGGCCCTTGGCCCGCCGGACCTCGGCATCGGTGATGCCGCCCCCGGCGAGGTCGTCGAGCTCGCGGCGCACCAGACCGGCGACCTCACCGAGGTTCTCCGGCTGGCAGCCCGCGTACACCGAGAAGGAGCCGACGTCGGCGTAGGCGGAGGTCCCGGCGTAGCAGGAATAGGCCAGGCCGCGTTCCTCCCGGATGGTCCGGAACAACCGGGAGCTCATCCCGCCGCCGAGGGCGGTGCTCAGCACCTCGAGGGCGGCCCGGTCGGGGTCATCCCGCGGGAGGGACCGCACCCCGACGCACAGGTGGGCCTGCTCGGTGTCCCGCTCGACCACGGCCAGCGGACGGACCCGGCCCAGTCGCCCGGAACCGGTGCGCGGCGGACGCGGCGGACGGGGCTCACCGAGGCGGCCGGCGAACGCCGTCCGGACCCAGTGCATGACCTCGGCGTGGTCCACGCCCCCGGCCACCGAGACGACCATCCGTTCCGGGGAGTACCGCCGGCGGTAGTACCCGGCGACCTGACCGCGGGTCATGGCCGAGATGGTGTCCACCGAGCCGATGACCGGCTGGGCCACCGGGTGGCCGGCGAACACCCCCGCCGCGAAGGCATCGGCCAGGGTGTCCTCGGGATCGTCGTCGCGCATGGCGATCTCCTCGAGGATCACCTGGCGTTCGGTGTCCACGTCCGGCGCCGCGACCACCGCGTCGAGCACCACGTCGCACACCACCCCGACGGCCATCGCGGCCTGTTCGGCGAGAACCCGTGCGTAGTAACAGGTGTACTCGTGCGAGGTGAAGGCGTTGAGCTCACCGCCGACGGCGTCGACCAGCTCGGCGATCTCCGGCCCGCTGCGGCTGCGGGTGCCCTTGAACAGGACGTGCTCCAGGTAGTGCGACGCCCCGGCCAGGCGCGGGGTCTCGTCGACACTGCCGACGCCGACCCACACCCCCACCGATGCGCTGCGGGCCCCGGGTACCGCCTCGGTGACCACCCGCAGTCCCTCGGGCAGGGTGGACAGGGTGATCGTGCTGCCGCCCTCGCCCCGCTCCAGCACACGGGTACGGACGGCGGGTCGACGCGGCGGGCGCGACGCGGTGGCTGCGCTCATCGCCCAGACCTCTCGGAACTCACCCGGCACCGGGGGCGGAGGACCCCGGAGACCGGAACGGCCGGGATCATCGCGAGATGATCCCGGCCGCAGCGGGTGTGGGTGATGATCAGACCTGGGCCGGGGCCGAGGCCGCACCGTTGGCCGACGCGTCGGCGGCAGCCACCGGCACGAGGCTGATCTTGCCGCGGGCGTCGATCTCGGCGATCTCGACCTGCAGCTTGTCGCCGACGTTGACGACGTCCTCGACCTTGTTCACGCGCTTGCCCTGGCCGAGCTTGGAGATGTGCACCAGGCCGTCACGGCCCGGCAGCAGCGAGACGAAGGCACCGAAGGCGGTGGTCTTGACGACCGTGCCCAGGAACCGCTCGCCGACCTTGGGCAGCTGCGGGTTGGCGATCGCGTTGATCGTGTCGATCGCCGCCTGGACGGCCTGCGCGTCGACACCGGAGACGAAGATGGTGCCGTCGTCCTCGATGGCGATGTCCGCGCCGGTCTCCTCGGTGATCGAGTTGATCATCTTGCCCTTCGGCCCGATGACCTCGCCGATCTTGTCCACCGGGACCTTGATGGTCGTGATCCGCGGCGCGAACGGGCTCATCTCGTCGGGCTCGTCGATCGCCTCGTTCAGCACGTCCAGGATGGCGAACCGGGCGTCCCGGGCCTGCACCAGCGCGGCCTTGAGGACGTCGGACGGGATGCCGCTGAGCTTGGTGTCCAGCTGCAGGGCGGTGACGAAGGTACGGGTGCCGGCGACCTTGAAGTCCATGTCGCCGAACGCGTCCTCGGCGCCCAGGATGTCGGTGAGCGCGACGTAGTGCGTGCTCTCCGTGCCGTCCTCGCCGGTGACGACGTCACTGACCAGGCCCATGGCGATACCGGCGACGGAGGCCTTCAGCGGCACACCGGCGTTCAGCAGCGACATGGTCGAGGCGCAGACCGAGCCCATCGAGGTGGAGCCGTTGGAGCCCAGCGCCTCGGAGACCTGCCGGATGGCGTAGGGGAACTCCTCGCGGGAGGGCAGCACGGGCACCAGGGCCCGCTCGGCCAGCGCGCCGTGGCCGATCTCGCGGCGCTTGGGCGAACCCACGCGGCCGGTCTCGCCGGTGGAGTACGGCGGGAAGTTGTAGTTGTGCATGTAGCGCTTGCGCGACTCGGGGTTCAGCGTGTCGAGCTGCTGCTCCATGCGCAGCATGTTCAGGGTGGTGACGCCCATGATCTGGGTCTCGCCACGCTCGAAGATCGCGCTGCCGTGCACGCGCGGGACGTAGCCGACCTCGGCACCCAGGGTGCGGATGTCGGTGAGGCCACGACCGTCGATGCGAACCTTGTCGCGTAGCACGCGCTGGCGGACCAGCTTCTTGGTCAGCGAGCGGTAGGCGTTGCCGATCTCGCCGGTGCGACCGGCGAACTGCTCGCCGATCTGATCCAGCAGGGCCTGCTTGATCTCGTCGGTGCGGGCCTCGCGCTCCTGCTTGCCGGCGATGGTCAGCGCCTGGGCCAGGTCGTCGGAGGCAGCCGCGGACACGGCGTCGAAGACGTCGGACTGGTAGGCCGGGAAGACCGGGAACTCCCGGGCGACCGGGGTCGACTGGGCGGCCAGCTCGGACTGCGCGCGGCACAGCTGGGCCAGGAACGGCTTGGCGGCCTCGAGGCCGGCGGCCACGACCTCCTCGGTCGGCGCGGTGGCGCCGCCGTTGACGAGCTCGATGGTGCGCTCGGTGGCCTCGGCCTCGACCATCATGATCGCGACGTCCTCGGCGGCGGTGCCGACGTTGACGGTGCGACCGGCGACGACCATGTCGAAGGTGGCGCGCTCCAGCTCGGAGTGGCGCGGGAAGGCCACCCACTGGCCGTCGATCAGCGCGACGCGGACGCCGGCGACCGGGCCGTCGAAGGGCAGACCGGAGATGGTGGTCGACGCGGACGCGGCGTTGATGGCCAGGACGTCGTAGAGCACGTCCGGGTTCAGCGCGAGAACGGTGACCACGACCTGGATCTCGTTGCGCAGACCGTCGACGAAGGTGGGGCGCAGCGGGCGGTCGATGAGCCGGCAGGTGAGGATCGCGTCCTCGGACGGGCGGCCCTCACGACGGAAGAACGAGCCGGGGATGCGACCGGCGGCGTACATCCGCTCCTCGACGTCGATCGTCAGGGGGAAGAAGTCGAAGTGCTCCTTGGGGTGCTTGCTGGCGGTGGTCGCCGACAGCAGCATGGTGTCCTCGTCGAGGTACGCGACGACGCTGCCGGCGGCCTGCTGGGCCAGCCGACCGGACTCGAAGCGGATGGTGCGGGTGCCGAACGAGCCGTTGTCCAGGACAGCGGTGGCGCTCGTGGCGGTGGGATCGGACATGTGTCTCCTTGTGCTGGGGAAGGCCACGACACACCGGGACGGGACGTGTGCGCCGAGGGGCGCACCGGGCGCCGCGCTCGATGGACCCGCCCCCGGATGCTCCGGGAATCGGGTCGCGAGCCGCCGTGGCGGGTCCGCGAACGATGTTGCCGGCCTTCGATCGAAGCTGTCGGAACCTGCGGGGCACGAGGGTGCGAACGAGGTGTTCCGACGGCCACTACCGAAAACCGACCCGGGTTCGCCGGACGGGCACGGGCGACGGCGCGTGCCGTGCGGTGGTGTCGTGACGGTCTTCAGTTGTGACGCCGGCGGCGTTCGGTGCCGGCCGGCGGTGGTGCCCCGGATCGTCCGGGCCTCGTCCGGCCGTGACGGCCGGCCCGGGATCGGACCCCGGATCGTGGTGCGGGCGTCGGCCACTGCCTGCGGCCGACGTGACGGTGCCTCCGGGGCCGCCCGTGGGACGGCTCCCGGAAACACCTCAGGGGAGGCCCGGTGGGCACTCCCCTGACGGTGGAACTAGCGACGCAGCCCGAGCCGCTCGATCAGCGTGCGGTAACGGGTGATGTCGACGGTCTGCAGGTAACGCAGGAGCCGGCGACGACGCCCGACGAGGGCCATCAGCCCACGGCGGGAGTGGTGATCGTGCTTGTGCATCTTGAGGTGCTCGGTGAGATCCTGGATGCGCTTGGTCAGCATGGCCACCTGGGCCTCGGCCGAACCGGTGTCGCCCTCGTGCGTGGCGTACTCCGCGAGGATGTCCTTCTTCTGCTCAGTGCTCAACGCCATGGTGCTGTACTCCTCGGTGTATCCGTCCGTGTGCTGCCCGCTCCGGTGTCGTGACCGGGGGGATGACGGTACCGGCCGCCACGGACTGCAGCCGGACCCACGACTCGATGTTACCAGCGCGCGACCTGCGGGTCCGCGACCCCCCGCGGCTCGGCACCCACCGTGCGCGACGATCAGGTCGTCTCGGCGGCCAGGACCTCGCGGGTCCGGGCGACGTCCAGGTCGATCTGGGCGATCAGGGCCTCGACGGAGTCGAACCGCCAGGTGGGCCGGAGCCGTTCCACGAACTCCAGCGCGACCCGACGCCCGTAGAAGTTGCCGCCCTCGTCGATGACGAAGGCCTCCACGGTGCGGACCTTCCCGGAGAAGGTGGGGTTGGTGCCGATGGAGATGGCCGTGGGTGACCGGCGGCTGCCCAGCACGAACCAGCCGGCGTAGATGCCGTCGGCCGGGACGGCGGTGTGCGGTTCCATGTCGAGATTGGCCGTCGGGTACCCGAGTTCGCTGCCGCCCCGTCCCTCCCCGTGGACGACGAAACCCTCCACCCGGTGGTGCCGGCCCAACGCCCCGGCCGCCGCCCGGACGTCGCCGGCGTCGACGCAGGCCCGCACGTACGTGGAGGACACGACCACCTCGTCCGCCCGCCCCGCGGCGTCCTGGGCGGCCACCAGGTCGAACCCGCGGGCGGCGAAGCCCCACCGCGGGCCCAGCTCCTGCAGCGTGCGCACCGAACCGGCTCCGCGGTGACCGAACCGGAAGTTCTCCCCCACCACCACCAGGGCCGCGTGCAACCGGTCGACCACGATGTCGTGGACGAACGTCTCGGCCGGAACGGCAGCCAGGGCGGGGGTGAACGGCACGACCAGGAACGCGTCGACGCCGAGCTCGGCGATCAGCTCGGCCCGGCGGCGCAGGGTGGCCAGCATCGCCGGGTGATTTCCCGGTCGGACGACCTCGGCCGGGTGCGGGTCGAACGTCATCACCACGGTGGGCAGGCCCAGCTCACGGGCGGAGGCCACCGCATCCGCGATGAGCGCCTGGTGCCCGCGGTGCACCCCGTCGAACATCCCCACGGTCAGGACGCACCGCCCCCAGCCCGCCGGGATCTCCTCCAACCCGCGCCAACGCTCCACACCTGCTCCTCGATCATCGGGACACTGCGACCAGCCTGCCACGACGGGGCGGTGGCCCCCGACGGGTGGTCACCGGGCCCTCACGGGGCACCCGGGCCGGATCCGCTGCGCCGCATCGGGTTCGATCGGCGACCGGTGGTCGGGGATCAGCCGGCGGTCTGCCAGCCCAGGACCGAGCGGGCCCGACCGGCGTCCTCCCGGACCAGGGCGATCAGGGCGTCGTCCCCCGCCCGGAAGACCCCGACGACACCGGGCAGGCCGGCGGCCGGGACGCTGCGGCCGTGGCCCAGATCGGTGGCCTCCTCGGCCGACACCGTCCGGGTGGCGAAGGCGAGCCGGACGGCGTCGGCGGCGGCCAGCAGCTCGGCGGCCACCCGATCGCCGGCGTCGGGCGCGTCGCCGTCGGGACCGGCGACGGGCAGGGTCAGCGCGCCGTCCAGCGAGAACGGGCCCACTCGGGTCCGCCTCAGCCGGGTCAGGTGACCGCCCACCCCGAGGGCGGCCCCGAGATCGCGGGCCAGCGCCCGGATGTAGGTCCCGGTGGTGCAGTCCACCTCGACCTCCAGGTCCAGATGTCCGTCCCCGTCGTGGTGCTCGGCCAGCAACGCGAACCGGGACACGGTGACGGGCCGCGCCGCCAGTTCGACCGCCTCGCCGTCCCGGACGCGCTGGTAGGCGCGCCGGCCGTCGACCTTGATCGCGGACACCGAGCTCGGTACCTGCAGCAGGTCACCGGTGAGCGGCCCGATGGCGGCCCGGACGCCCGCGGTGTCCAGCGCGGCGACCGCGGAGGCGGCCGCCTCGGCGACGATCTCCCCGTCGCTGTCGTCGGTGGTGGTCGACGCGCCGAGCCGGATGGTCGCCGAGTAGGTCTTGTCGGTCAGCGCCAGGTGTCCGAGCAGCTTGGTCGACCGGTCGACGGCGATGACCAGCAATCCGGTGGCCAGCGGATCCAGCGTGCCGGCGTGACCGACCTTGCGGGTGCGCAGCAGACCCCGGACCCGGCCGACCACGTCGTGCGAGGTCCAGGTGGTGGGCTTGTCCACCAGCAGCAGCCCGCCCCCCGGAGGCAGCGGCACCGGCGGGCGGCGCGGGGGTCGGTCGGTCCGCGGCGCCCGAGCCGTCCGTGACGCCTGGGCCGCCCGGGCGGAGGAGCCGTCGGCGCCGGTCATCGGGGCACCCGGGGAACCCAGAGCGGGTCGCCCATGTCCTCCACGAGCCGGCGGTCGCGTTCCGCGGCGGCAGCTTCCACGGCCAGCATCTCCTCGTCGACCAGATCGCCCCGGTGCGGGGAGATCGAGAACGGTACCGACTCGCCCCGCGCGTCGGCGAGCAGCACCGCGGCCCGCGTCCGCCGCCACCAGGTCAGCAGCCGGAGCAGCCCGAGCACCGTCACCACGACGAAGACCCCGAAGGCCCAGCGGAACGCGGCCAGCGAGTGGGTGTCGCCGCCACCGTCGACCAGATCGAGGATCTGGCCGACCAGGTACACCGACAGCACGGCCCCGGCGAACCCGCCCACGTTGACCAGCCCGGTCGCGGTGGAGATGCGGTGCCGGGGGTTGTAGTCGCGGGCCAGCAGGAAGCCCACCGAGGAGGCCGGGCCACCGATGGACAGGGCGATGACGACCGCGACGACCAGCGCGGTCGGCGGCCGCCCGCCCGGCCAGGCGATCAGGGTGATCCAGCCGACCAGGCACAGCAGACTCACCGACACCGCGATGGGGATGCGCACGACCGGCCGCCGGGCCACCGTGGGCCCGATGACCAGGCTCGCGGCCACGCCGCCCAGCACGAACGCCAACAACATCCCGGCGGCCGTCGAGGGCGCGTACCCCAACCCCTGGGTCAGGTACGGGTAGCCCCACAGCACGCCGAACGTGGTCGGGCAGGCCATCGTCGTCAGGTGGACCCAGAACCCCAACCGCCCGGACGGCAGCTGCCAGGCCAGTTTGACCTCGGTCCACACGCGGGCCCCCTGCACCGGCCCCGCCGCGGCCCGCTCGTCCCGCTCCCGGAACGGCGCGGCCGTCGCCGGCCGGAGCAGCAGCACCGAGTAGGCCAGCGACAACCCTCCGGCCAGGGCGAAGGTCGGGCCCCAGCCCCACCCGTGCAGCATGCCGGTGAGCGGAACGGTGGCGACGACGTTGCCGGCCATGCCGACCAGGCCGGTGAACACCGCCTGGGTCGGGTAGCGGCGGGCCGGGAACCAGCCGGCGACCAGGCGCAGCACGGAGATGTAGGTCATCGCGTCGCCCATGCCGAGCAGGCCCCGGGCCAGCAGGGCCGGCACGTACGAGTCGACCACCGCGAACAGGAGCTGGGCCGTCCCCATGACCAGGGTCGCGGCCAGCAGCATCCGACGTGCGCCGTACCGGTCGACCAGGATCCCGGTGGGGATCTGCATGACCGCGTAGACGGCCAGCTGCAGCACGACGAAGGTGCCCAGCGCCGCCGCGCCCACGTGGAGCCGGTCCGCGGCCATCGGCCCGGCCACGCCCAGGGACGTCCGGTTGAACACGGCGAGGAAGTAGACCCCCGCGCCGACTCCCCAGATCACCCAGGGCAGCCCGGTCACCCGGGGCAGCCGCAGACGTCGAGGGTCCGCCGGCGATGCCGACCCGGGCGTCATGCGGCACCGCCCGCGGCGGATCCGCCGGCCCCGGCGCCGAGGAGGCGGCGCTCGGCGGTGGCGAGATGCTCGACGGTCAGTCGGCGGGTGAGGTCGGCATCCCCCGCACCGATGGCCGCGGCGATCGCCTCGTGGTCGGCACAGGTGGAGGCCAGGCGGGTCTCGTCCGGCCGCCCGGACCGGTCCAGCAGGTTGGCCGTCCCCATCCGCAGCTGGCGGTCGCGCAGCGAGCCGTAGAGCCGCTGCAGGATCATGTTGCCGTCCGCGGCCACGACGGTCGCGTGGAAGTCCCGGTCGGCGGTGACGTAGGCCGTCATGTCCCCGTCGGCCGCCGCCTTCCGCAGCGCGGCCAGCGGCACCTGCAGCGAGCGGGCCAGATCGGCGCCCCGGCCGGCCGCGATCACGGCGAGCGCACAGTGCACCTCGACGAGCCGGCGGGTGGCCAGCACGTCCCGGGCTTCCTGGGCCGACACCGGCTGGACCAGCGCCCCGCGCTTGGGCAGCAGGGTGATCATGCCCTCCGCCTCGAGGCGGAGCAGGGCCTCGCGGACCGGTGTGCGGGACACCGAGGTCTCCAGGGCCAGTCCGCCCTCGGAGAGCAGGGTGTTGTCCGGGTAGCGACGGGTCAGGATCCCGTCGCGGACGTGGGCGTGGACCCGATCGGCGGCCGATCGGGAGGCGGTTGCATCCATGATGTATCTATCCTGGCAGGGTGCTCCGCCGTCGGCCAACCCCGAGGCGCGTGAGATGCGTCCCGACAGGGCGATCGCTCACCGGCCGGACTGTCGCAGGGCACCGGCCGGTCCGACACCGGGCCTCCTGCTCGGCGCCGGCCGCGACCGATGGCAGACGGCAGCCGCAGGGCGCTGCCGCTCGCCGTCCGGTCGGCGGCGGTCAGCGGTGAGCGATCAACGGCCGGCTCTCAGCGGTCGAGGATCTCGGTGATGGCGGCGAAGGCCGCCGCGGGCTCGCCGTGATGGGTGAACCCCGCCGCCCGGGGATGTCCGCCGCCGCCGAGCGACCCGGCCACGGCGGCCACGTCGATCCCGTCACGGGAGCGCAGCGACACCTGCCACTCCCCCGGTGCGGTCTGCTTGGCCACCGCGGCCACGGCGGCCTCCTTCGAGGTCCGCAGGATGTCGATCACCGGGTCGAGCTCCTCCTGGCGGAGATGTGCCCAGTCACGGGACTCGATGGCCAGATGAACCAGCCCGGCGCCGTGAGCGGCCGCGCGGTCGAGTTCGGCCCGGCCGAGAACGGTGGACAGCATCCCCAGCCAGCCGAAGGGGTGGGTGTCGGTGATCGGGCGCATCAGTTCGGCCGGGCAGACGCCGGCGTCCAGCAACCGGGCGGCCAGGAGGTGGGCCGAGGCCGAGGCGAAACGGAACGCCACCGTGTCGGTGGCCAGTCCGGCGTACAGGTTGGCGGCGATGTCCCGGTCGATCCCGATGCCGAGACCGTCGAGCAGTCGGGTCACCAGCACGACGGTGGCCTCCGCGTCGGTGTCGATCAGGTGGTGCTGCCCGAACCGGGTGTTCGAGGCGTGGTGGTCCACGACGAGACTGGTGCGCGCCGTGCTCAGCAGAGCGGCCGTGGAACCCAGCCGGTCGGTGGAACCCACGTCGAGGGTGACCAGCAGATCGGGCTGGGGCGGCAGATCGGCGGCGGCCACGACCAGGTGCTGGCCCGGCAGTTCGCGCAGGGACTCGGGGACGGCTCGAGGCTCGCCGAACGACACCCAGACCTGCACCCCCCGCCGTCGCAACCCGAGCCCGAGGGCCAGCGCACTACCCAACGCGTCGGCGTCCGGGTTCACGTGCGCGAGCAGCACCACGGAGGACGCCGTGGCCAGCAGATCGACCGCGCGATCCAGGTCCGAGTGCGGGACCGCGGGGACGACCGGCCGCAGACCTCGCCGGGTGCTGTCCGGCCCGGCCGAGCGGCGGGTGTGCGGGCCGCGCATCCGTGCGGACGCGATACGGGCGTCGGTCACGTCACCTCCAGGACTGGTGTCTCGGTGTCTACGTCGGTACTGCGCCTTGCTCCACGGGCGGTGACCCGTCCCCGCCCGGGGTGCGTGTGGACCGGACCCACCCGTCCCGATCCGGCGCAGCCGGTGCCGGGGGCGGGCGGTGTCGTCGTGATCGGATCGTGATGCTGTCACCCCGACGCCGACCGCGTCGAGACTACGGGTGAGCCACGGACCGGGCAGGCCGCGGCGACGAGCTCGGTGGACCCGTCGACGCGACGAGCCCGGCCACGTTGCGAGGATCCCCTCCCTCCGGAGGAGCCCGCCTGCACTTCTGCGCCTCTCGAAGTGCGCCGACCGACGGAGCGAACCGGATGTATCGGACACTCAGGGCAGTTGTCCCCCGGTTGCCACCCGAGAGAGTGAAGTTGAGCTGACCCTGGGTGAGGCTCGACGATGGGCCGGCCGACCGACTCGGACAGTGATGGTCGCCGGCGCAGAGTGATTGCCTGGACGCCGAGTCAGCCGGACGGATCGGATCGTGTCCAGGCCGGCGCCCCCGGGTCCGTCCGCGAGGGTCGGGGCAGGCCTCCGAACTGCCGGCACGCCCCGGGCGATACTCCCGGGTGTCAGTTCCGGTCGGGACCGGCGGGCGAGCCGACGCCCGTGACGGATCCCCGAGCGGAACGACCGTCCGGTTCACCGCGCTCCCGAGTCCCTTCGCCACCGGCGTCGTCCAGACCGGTGTCGTCCAGATCGGTGTCGCCCGGATCGGTGTCGTCCAAATCGGTGTCGCCCGGATCGGTGTCGGCCTCGTCGGACGGATCGCCCTCGTCGGAGTCGTCCTCGTCCTCCGGTTCGACCCGGGGCACGCGGTAGGGGTCGGGTTCCCCGGCGTACTGCGCCGAGGCGGCCTGCTGGGCGACGGCCGCGTCGGCCGCCTGGGCGGCGGCGAGCAGATCGTCGATACGGGAGGCGTTCTCGGGGACGGCGTCGAGCTTGAACGACAGTGTCGGGGTGAACTTGATGCCGGTCTGGCGGCCCACGGCGGTGCGGAGGACACCGGTGGCACTGGCCAGGGCGAGTCCGGTGGCCTGGACGTCGTCGTCGTCGCCGTACACCGTGTAGTAGACGACGGCGTCCCGGAGATCGGGGGTGACGGTGGCCCCGGTGACGGTGAGCATGGCCAGTCGCGGATCCTTGACCTGGTGCTCGAGTTCCGTCGCCACGATGGCCACGATGCGCTTGGAGAGCCGCCGGGCCCGTGCTGAATCGACCATCTCGTTCCTCGTTCCGTTCGTCCGGTTCCGACGGGGGTCCCGGGTCCTGCATCAGTGATGGGTGCGTTCTGCGTCCGGTCCGGGCCGGGTCCGACCGGTCGGCCTCGAAGGTGCCCGTGGGCACGGTCCGAGCCACGTCGCAGCTCGGTCAGTCCTCGTCCTGCTCGCCGATGATCCGCCGGCGGGTGGAGAGCATCTGCAGCTCCACCTCGCCGGCGACCTGGCGTTCGCAGGTGTCCAGCACCCGGTGCACCTGATCCACCGAGCCGGACACCGTGGCCACGCCGATGAGCGCGCGAGCCAACCGGTCCGGGTCACCGGCCTCGGTGACCGCCACCTCGAGGCGGCGCAGCTTGACGATCACCGGGCGGATGACCGCCCGCTTGTGCTTGAGAGAGTGCACCGGCTCGGCCGGAGACACCAGGACGTCGCATTCGAGCACACCGACGAACACGGAGACCTCCTGGCCGTTGGCGGACGGACGGGGAAGGCGGCCGGACCCCGCAGGGTCCGACCGCCGTTCCCGGTACGCGATCAGCTCCGGGGCTTCTCGCGGACCTCGTACGTCTCGATCGTGTCCTCGATCTCGATGTTGTTCCAGCTGCCGAGGCCGATACCGCACTCGAAGCCCTCGCGGACCTCCACGGCGTCGTCCTTGAACCGCTTGAGCGAATCGATGGTGAGGTGATCGTTGATGACCACACCGTTGCGGAGCAGGCGGGCCCGGGCGTTGCGCCGGATCTCGCCGTTCCGCACGATGCAACCCGCGATGTTGCCGAACTTGGAGGACCGGAAGATCTCCCGGATCTCCGCGGAACCCATCGCGACCTCTTCGAACTCGGGCTTGAGCATGCCCTTGAGAGCGGCTTCGACCTCGTCGATGGCCTGGTAGATCACCGTGTAGTACCGGATGTCCACGCCCTCGCGGTCCGCCATCTCCTGCACGCCCCGGACCGGCTTCACGTTGAAGCCGATCACGATCGCGTCGGTGATGACGGCGAGGTTGATGTCGTCCTGGGTGATGCCGCCGACCCCGCGGTGGACGACCCGCAGGTCGACCTCCTCGCCCACGTCGAGCTTCAGCAGCGAGTCCTCCAGCGCCTCCACGGTGCCGGAGTTGTCGCCCTTGATGATCAGCGTGAGCTGCTGGATCTTGTTCTCGGCCAGGGCCGCACCCAGGTCCTCGAGCGAGATCCGGCGACGGTTGGCGACCTGGGCCTTGCGGGCCCGGGCCTGCCGGCTCTGGGCGATCTGCCGGGCGACGCGATCCTCCTCGACGACCATGAACGAGTCGCCGGCGCCGGGCACCGAGGTGAACCCGAGCACCTGCACGGGCCGCGCCGGGGTGGCCTCGGAGACGTTCTCCCCGTGGTCGCCCAGCATGGCCCGGACCCGCCCGTAGGCGTTGCCGGAGACGATCGAATCACCGACGCGGAGCGTGCCGCGCTGCACCAGCACCGTGGCCACCGGGCCGCGACCGCGGTCCAGATGGGCCTCGATGGTGACGCCCTGCGCCTCCATGTCGGGGTTCGCCCGCAGATCCAGGGCCGCGTCCGCGGTCAGCAGGACGGCCTCGAGGAGCCCGTCGATGTTGGTCCGCGCCCGCGCCGAGATCTCCACGAACATGGTGTCGCCGCCGTACTCCTCGGCGACCAGCCCGTACTCGGTGAGCTGCTGGCGGATCTTGTCGGGGTTGGCCCCCTCCTTGTCGATCTTGTTGATCGCCACCACGATCGGCACCTCGGCCGCCTTGGCGTGGTTGATCGCCTCGACGGTCTGCGGCATGACGCCGTCGTCCGCCGCCACGACCAGCACCACGATGTCGGTGGACTGCGAACCGCGGGCACGCATGGCGGTGAACGCCTCGTGACCCGGGGTGTCGATGAAGGTGATCAGCCGCTCGACGTCGTTCAGGTGGGTCGCCACCTGGTAGGCGCCGATGTGCTGGGTGATGCCGCCGGCCTCGCGGTCGACCACGTTGGTGCTGCGGATCGCGTCCAGCAGCTTGGTCTTGCCGTGGTCGACGTGACCCATGACGGTGACCACCGGCGGGCGGATGACGAGTTCCTCCTCGCCGCCCTCGTTCTCGCCGTAGGTCAGGTGGTAGGTCTCCAGCAGCTCGCGGTCCTCGTCGTCCGGGGAGACGATCAGGACCTCGTAGCCCATCTCGGAGCCGAGCAGCTCCAGGATGTCGTCGGAGACCGACTGCGTCGCGGTCACCATCTCGCCCAGGTGGAACAGCGCCTGGACCATCGAGGCCGGGTTGGCGTCGATCTTGTCGGCGAAGTCGGAGAGCGACGACCCGCGGGCCAGCCGGACGGTGGCGCCGTTGCCGCGGGGCAGCGTCACACCACCGATCGACGGGGCCTGCATGTTGTCGAATTCCTGCCGACGCTGCTTCTTGGACTTGCGTCCCTTGCGCGCCGGACCACCCTGACGACCGAACGCACCGGGCGCGGCACTGCCGCGACCACGTCCGCCACCGCCACCGGGACGGCCACCGCCACCGGTCGGCGGGCCGCTGCGGTATCCGCCGCCGGCACCGGCCGGGGCACCGCCCGGACCACCGGGACCGCGGTAGCCACCGCCACCGCCACCGGGCGCCGGACGTGCGCCGCCGCCGGGCATGCCGGGACGACCACCGGGCGCACCCGGACGGGGGGCCGCACCGGGCACACCGCCGGGACGGGCACCGGGTGCCGGGCGGGGACCGCCGGCACCGGGGGCTCCGCCCGGACGGGCTGCCGGGGGACGCGGAGCTCCGGGGACGCCACCGGCGCCGCCGGGACGTGCCGGTGCCGTGCGGGCACCGCCGGAGCTGAAGGGGTTGTTGCCCATACGCGGGGGGCGCGGGGCACCGGGGACGCCACCGACCGGACGAGCCGGTCGGGCCGCCTCGGCAGCGGGCGCCTGGGCGGCCGGCGCCTGAGCGGCGGGCGCCTGCTGAGCGGGTTCCGGCTGGGCCGGAGCCTGGACGGCCGGAGCCTGGACGACCGGTTCGGCGACGACGGGGGCCTGGCGGGGAGCCGGGGCCGGTCGGGCCGGGCTCGGGCGGCTGGGCGCCGGGGCACCGGTGAACGCCGGGGCCTGGGTCTGCGACGGTCGCGGGGATTCCGCGGCCGGCTGCTGGATCGCCGGGGCCGCGGGTGCGACCGCGGCGGCGGCCGGGGCCGACGACTCCGTGGGTTGCACGGGTGCCGGTGCGGCCGGACGCGCCGGGGCACTGGGCCGACCGGGGGCGCCCGGACGCATGCCGGAGGGCTGGCCGGGAGTGCTCACCCGGCCGGGTGTCGCGGCACCGGATCCGTTGCTCGTGCCGTTCGCCGCGCCGTTGCCGCCACCGGATCGGGCGGGGGTGCCGCCGGCCGGGTAGGCGTCGCGGAGCTTGCGGACGACGGGAGCCTCGATGGTCGAGGACGGGGACTTGACGAACTCACCGAGATCGGTGAGCTTCGCCATGATTTCCTTGCTGGTCTTGCCGAGCTCTTTCGCGAGCTCATGTACTCGGGCCTTGCCTGCCACTGCTCTCCTTACGGTGAGGCCGGGCGGCAGAACCCGCGCGACCTCGTTAGTGATGCCGGATGACACTCATGGGTGGAGCTTCACGGCTTGCTCACGACGGTCGACCTGCTCTCTGAGGACCGGCGTCCCCCACCCTTCGCGGGGGGCGTCCGAGGTCCGCCGTCCTCCTCGGGGAGGAGGGAGCGGACCCTGCTGCTGTCGAGCGGGACGGACACCTTCAGTGCCCGTCCGAACGCACGACGGTGCTCCGCGAGGTCGTAACACCGTCGGGCGGGGTGGAGCCAGGCTCCCCTCCCCGGAAGACGTTGCCGCAGATCGGGAACCAGGTTCCCGTCCGCCACGACGACACGGAGCAGATCGTCGGCCGCCTCGCGCTTCCGACATCCCACGCACGTCCGGACCGGGCCCTGCGGGACGACCGGCGCCGGGTCCGAGGACCTGACGACGGCCGCGCGGGGCGCGGGGACGGAGCGGGATGCTGAGGAACGCGAACGGACCACGGTCGAGTCTACCGCCTCACGGGCGGTGATGCCGGTCAGGACTCCCCGTCCTGCTCCACCGGGACCGCGTCGCTGCGGATGTCGATGCGCCATCCGGTGAGCCGGGCGGCGAGGCGGGCGTTCTGCCCCTCCTTGCCGATGGCCAGGGACAGCTGGTAGTCCGGGACCACCACGCGGGCCGCCCGGGTGGCCAGATCGACCACGGTCACCGACAGCGCCCGGGCGGGCGACAGGGCGTTGCCGACGAACGTCGCCGGGTCCTCGTCCCAGTCGATGATGTCGATCTTCTCGCCGTTCAGCTCGCTCATCACCGCGCGCACCCGCGACCCCATGGGCCCGATGCACGCACCCTTGGCGTTGACCCCGGCGACCATCGGCCGGACCGAGATCTTGGACCGGTGCCCGGCCTCCCGGGCCACGGCGGTGATCTCCACGCTGCCGTCGGCGATCTCCGGCACCTCCAACGCGAACAGTTTGCGCACCAGGTTGGGGTGGGTGCGGGACAGGGTGATCTGCGGACCCCGGGGACCCCGGGTCACCGCGACCACGTAACACCGGAGGCGCTGTCCGTGGACGTAGCTCTCGCCCGGCACCTGCTCGCCGGACGGGATGAGGCCCTCGACGTCACCCAGGCTGACCACCACGACGCCGCGGGCGTTGAGCTTGCCGTCGGTGGTGATCGTCCCGGTGATGAGGTCGTTCTCCCGACCCGCGAAGTCCCCGAACGTGCGCTCGTTCTCCACGTCGCGCAGCCGCTGCAGGATGACCTGCCGGGCGGTGGTCGCGGCGATCCGGCCGAAGTCGTCGGGGGTGTCGTCCCACTCGGTGGTCCGTGCGCCCGGTTCGGTGCGGTCGAGCTCCGCGGTCTCCCGGGCCAGCACCCGGATCTCGCCGGTGCGTCGGTCCACCTCCACCCGGGCGTGGGCGGCGTGCCCCTCGGTGTGCCGGTAGGCGGACAGCAGGGCCGTCTCCAGCGTCTCGAGCAACGACTCGAAGCCGATGCCCTTCTCCTTCTCGACCGCCCGCAGGGCGGTGATGTCCACGTTCATCGGGTCTGCTCCTGCTGGTCGGGCGTCCCGGCGGGGACGGTCTGCGTGGGCTCCAGGTCCGCGGCCCCGTCATCGAGCCCGCCGACCGGCTCGTCGTCGTCGGCCTCGTCGTCCGCGTCATCGCCGTCGGCGTCGTCGTCCAGGTCGTCGTCCAGGTCACCGTCGGGATCGTCGGTGAGGTCGACCGGGTCGGCCGGCGTCACGCCCAGGGCCTGGGCGACGGCGGCCGGCAACGGGGAGAACTCGACCTCGACGACGGCGCGACCGATGTCGGCGAGCGGGACCGTCAGCGGGTCCAGGCCGGTGCGGCCGGTGAGCAGGTGGACGACCTCGTCGTCGGCGCCGGCGACGCGCCCCTGCAGGGTGCTGCCGTCGGTGCGGGTGATGCTCAGCAGGCGGGTGCGGGCCCGGCGGAAGTGCCGGGGGGCGGTCAGCGGCCGGCCGATGCCGGGGCTGGTGACCTCGAGCGTGTAGGGCGCGGACCCGGTGGGGTCGTTCGCCTCGTCCTCGTCGAGCACGGCGGAGATGGCCCGGCTGACCTCGGCCGCGGCGTCCAGACCGACCCCGTCGTCGCCGTCGATCACCACCCGCACCAGGCGGCGTCGGCCCGCGGCGATGACCGTGAGGTCCTCCAGATCGAAGCCCGCCCGTTCGCTGACCTGCGTCACGATCTCCCGCAGGCGGGTGTCGTTGGTCCCTGTCCTGGCAGCCATGGTCCACTCCTTCTGAAGTTGTCCGGCGGGGCGCCGGTCGTTCGTCGCCCGCGGTCCTGGTGCCGCGCAGCCCGCAGATCCTATCCGCCGTGCCCGGTCGGTCGATCGCCCGCGGCGAGGGTCCCGGCGTCGACGGTCACCGCGCCCGGCCGGCCGGGCGTACCCGCGGGTGCTTGATCGACCACGACCCGCGGGCGGCCCACGGCGGGCAGGACCCCGGTGGGACCGGACCCACCTGACATGATGGGTCGGTGTTCAGCCCTCCCCCGACGTCGATCAGCCGGCGTGCCCTGCTCGCCGGAGCCGGCGCCCTCGCCGTGGTCGGCGTCGCAGGGTGCGACGCCCTGTCCGGCACGCAGACGACGACGACGGTCACCGCGCAGGCGGCCCCGGCCGCCGATCCGCTGCCCGGTCTCGTCGCGACGACCCGGTTGCACCTGCTCCGCCTGACCGCGGCCATCGCAGCCGTCCCGGACGACGCGGCCCGGTTGACCCCCCTGCGCGACGATCGCCAGGCCCATCTCGATGCGTTGACCCAGGAAGTCGATCGCGTGGCCGGCACCACCAGTCCCCCCGCGCCGGACAGCGGCTCGGCCGATCTCCGTCTCCCGGAGGATCCGGCGGCGATCATCTCCACCCTCCGCGGGGACGCCGCCACCGCCCAGGTCCAGTTCACCGACGCCATGACGACGGTGTCGCGGTACCGCGGCGCGTTGCTGGGTTCGATCGCGGCCTGCCTGGCCAGTCATCGGGCGGTGCTGGCATGACCGCCCCGAGCACGCCGGCCGGTGACCCCGGCACCTCCACCGCCCCGCCGGAGAACGTCGACTCGCCGACCGGGGCGGTCGGCACCCCGACCCCGACCGTGGCCGCCGGACCCCTGGGTCAGGACGAGATCGATGCCCTGCAGGGCGCTCTCGGCGCCGAACAGGCTGCCGTCTACTCCTACGGCCTGGTGGCCGCCCACCCCCAGGACCAGAACGAACTGACCACCACGTTGCAGATCCTGCAGGGGCACCGCAACCGCCGGGACCTGACCGAGGAACGACTGACGCAGGGCGGCGCCACCCCGGTGGGCAACGCCGCGGCCTATCAGCCGGCGACCCCCGTGACGGACGTGGCCGGCGCCCGGGTGCTGGCCCAGGACATCGAGTTCGACTGCGCCGCAGCCTGGCGGGTGGTCATCGGGTCCACCGACCAGGCCGAGCTCCGCGGGTTCGCGCTGGCCGGGCTGTCCGACGCCGCCGTCCGCCTGGCCCAGTGGAAGGTGCTGGCCGGCACGGTGCCGAGCACCGTGCCCTTCCCCGGCCAGGGCTGACCCCCCGGCCGGCCCGACCGGGTCAGGCTCCGTCGGGTCGCAGGTGGCCGGTGCGGACGACCGTGACGATCTGCCCGGCGGCCTCGGCCAACGCCAGTTCCGTCTTCTCACCCGTGGCCCGGTCGCGCAGTTCGATGACCCCGGTGCTCACGCCGCGACCGACCACGACCACGGTCGGTACACCGATGAGCTCCGCGTCGGCGAACTTGACCCCGGGCGAGGCGTTGCGGTCGTCCAGCATCACCCGCACCCCCACCGCGTCGAGGGCCTCGGCGAGATCCTCGGCGGCACCGGCGATCTCGGGCCCCTTGCCGGCGATGACCAGGTGCACGTCGGCCGGTGCGATCTCCCGGGGCCAGATCAGCCCGCGGTCGTCGTGGCTGTTCTCCGCGATGGCCGCCACCGCCCGGGAGACGCCGATGCCGTAGGACCCCATGGTCACGGTGACCAGCTTGCCGTTGGCGTCGAGCACCTGGCAGCCCAGGGCGTCGGCGTACTTGCGACCCAGCTGGAAGATGTGGCCCATCTCGATGCCACGGGCCAGCGTCAGCGGACCCGACCCGTCCGGCGACGGGTCGCCCTCGACGATCTCGGCGACGTCCAGGGTGCCGTCGCCGGTGAAGTCCCGCCCGGCGACCAGGTCGAACACGTGCCGACCACGGACATCGGCGCCGGTGATCCAGACGGTGCCGGGCACCACGCGGGGGTCGAGCAGGTAACGGATGCCCGATGCGGCCGCCTCCCCGAGCACGCCGGGGCCGATGTAGCCCTTGACCAGGAGCGGGTGCCGGGCGAAGTCCTCGTCACCGAAGGGCTCCACCTCGGCCGGCGCGACCTGCGCCTCCAGCCGCTTCAGATCGACCTCCCGGTCGCCGGGCAGCCCGACGGCCAGGGGCTCACGGGTGCCGTCCGGGTGCCGCAGGACGACCAGCACGTTCTTCAGGGTGTCCGCGCCGGTGAAGGCGGGCTCGCGCGGGTACCGCTCGTTGGCCACGGCCACCAGGGTCGCGATGGTCGGGGTGTCCGGGGTGTCCTCGACGTGCGCGGCGGGGAGCCCGTCGATCGGGCGGGCCGGCGGGGCAGGCGTCTGCACGGCCTCCACGTTGGCCGCGTATCCACCGGGCGACCGGACGTAGGTGTCCTCACCCACCTCGCTGTCGGCCAGGAACTCCTCTGAGGCGCTGCCGCCCATGGCCCCCGACATCGCCGAGACGATCACGTACTTCAGGCCCAGGCGGTCGAAGATGCGCACATAGGCGGCGCGGTGCCGGTCGTAGGACGCCTGCAGCCCGGCCTCGTCGATGTCGAAGGAGTAGCTGTCCTTCATGACGAACTCGCGGCCGCGCAGGATGCCGGCGCGGGGTCGTGCCTCGTCCCGGTACTTGGTCTGGATCTGGTACAGCGAGATCGGCAGGCCCTTGTAGGAGCTGGTGATGTCCTTGACCAGCAGGGTGAACATCTCCTCGTGGGTGGGTCCCAGCAGATAGTCACCGCCCTTGCGGTCCTTCAGGCGGAACAGGTTGTCGCCGTACTCGGTCCAGCGGCCGGTGGCCTCGTAGGGCTCGCGGGGCAGCAGGGCCGGGAAGTGCACCTCCTGGGCACCGATGGCGTCCATCTCCTCGCGCACCACGGTCTCCACGTTGCGCAGCACCTTCAGGCCCAGCGGCAACCACGTGTAGATGCCCGGGGCGGCGCGGCGGACGTACCCGGCGCGGACCAGCAGTCGGTGACTGGGCACCTCGGCGTCGGCCGGATCCTCCCGCAGGGTGCGCAGGAACAGGGTGGACAGCCGGGTGATCACGACACGGACTCCTGATGGATCGGGGCGGTGGATCGGGGCGGTGGGGCGAGCCGGGGTGGCCCGGTCCGTCGCGGGGTCAACCCTAGTGCGCGGGTCGACGTCGCATGTCGCGGCCGCCGCCGGCGTGCGCGCGCCACGACCGGGTGTCGATCATGACCGTCGCGCGGCGTGTCCTCCACGACACGCCGCAGCGGACAACGGCATCGTCATGATCGACACCCGATGGGGACGCCGAGGCGGGGCCGCTGCCGCCTCGGGTACTCAGGAGTCGGTCGGCGGCAGGCGCAGGCCCGCGACCGAGTGCTGTTTGACCGGCCCGAAGCCCACCCGGGCGTAGATGCGACCGGCACCGGTGGGCGAGTCGGAATCGACGTCCAGATCGGCCCGGCGGTACCCGGCCGCCGCCAGGATCGGCAGCACCCGCTGCACCATCAGCGAGGCC
Source organism: Nakamurella flavida (assembly GCF_030811475.1). NCBI lineage: Bacteria > Bacillati > Actinomycetota > Actinomycetes > Nakamurellales > Nakamurellaceae > Nakamurella > Nakamurella flavida. Next base: position 251,611 of record NZ_JAUSQV010000001.1, on the reverse strand, counting down.
AGACCCAGCCCGCGGTGAGCGCGGGCCGTCCCGATCCGGGAGAGGTACGCCGTGCGGAAGCCCCGTTCGACGGTCTCCGCGTCGTACTCGGCGACCAGGACGAACCCGACGATCCGCCCGTCGTCGGTCGTCGCCACCACGCTGACGTCCGGCCGGAAGGTGGCCGACCCGGGGTAGCGACTCCGCCAGGTCTCCGCGTCCATCGGCACCGAACCCCAGTGGTCGCCGAAGGCCTCGTTGGACACCAGTCGGACGGCATCCTCGTCGGCGGAACGGTACGGGCGGACGACATGTCCCGGGACGTCGGGAACGGCGGGCCGAGCGGTGGCATCGTCGAGCTCCACCCGCATCTCGGTGAACCACCGCCACACCTCGAAACCACGGTCGGCGACCAGGGCGGCCACCCCGGGGCGTTCGACGGGCAGCCCGATCTTGACCTCGCCGACGAGGGTCGGCGCGGTCGCGTCCCGCAGTGCCCGGGCGCTCCGGACGGATTCGTCGACGATCCACCGGCCCAGGCCCCGGCGTTCGTGGTCGGGATGCACGGCTCCGTCCAGGTAGGCCATCCAGGTGCGGGCAGCCGATCCGGACGGGGTCACCACCTGCACGACGCCGTACGCGACGAGCTCCGGGCCGTCGAAGACGCCCACCGTGCCGTTCGCCAGGTCGACCATCGGGCTGGTGAACGTCTCGGTGACCTCGTCGGCGTCGACGTGGAAGTCGGCCGGATGGGCACGTTCCTCGGCGGTGAGCAGGCCGGCCACGGCCGCGGCGTCGACCGTCTCCAGCGGGCGCACCGTCCAGGACGACGGGAGACCGTCGGGCAGCGCGGCGGTGGCGGGGCGGGCGGGAGACACCGGGAGGGACATGCCCCCGACCGTATCGAGCGCAGCGGCGTGCCTCCATCGGATTACCGCCTCCTCGCCCGTCCTCCGCCCGCACCTCCCGGACTCCTCCGGGCCGGCACCGCGGGCAGGCGGGGTGCAGGGGGGCCGGGAGGAAAACCCGTTGCGGGCGGCCCGCGGACCGGCCCATGCTCGACGAGCCCGATGGGCACCCCGGCGCGCACCGTGCCGGGCGGAGGGAGGAGGACAGCCATGTCGATCGCCGCTGCACCTCGGCCGGCCCGTTCCGGCCGCCGCGCCCGCACCCTCCCCCACCGCTCGTCGGACTGACCCACCGCGGTCCCGACGAGAGGCCTGCCGAAAGGCCCGTCGTGCCCCTGCACTTCACCTCCAGCCGTTCCGAGATCCTCACCGCCGCACTGCGATGCGCCCAGGAAGGGCCACCCGCCCCCACCGATGTCGCCCATGACACCGACACCCACACCGACGGCCCCGACCTGGCGGACCCCCGCGCCCGCGAGTACCGGGACCCCGGTGACGACCACGACGAGATCGACGAGATCGACGACCCGGATGCCGACCGGCGGATGCGCCGGTCGAGCAGGGCCCGCCGGTCCGGGACCGCCCACCTGGTCCGCGAGGGCGCGTCCGGCCGCCGCGACGCCGACCGCGACGGTCACCCGGACCCGGACAGCCCGGACGGGCGGGGCGGGACGGCGGGCGGACCTCCGGCAGAGTCCGCGCTGTCCAGCTACGACATCGCCACCCACGGACCGGGTCCGGCACCCGCATGGCTGGTGACCTCGCTGGCCGCCCGGGACACCCCGCTGGGTGTCCTGAAGACCGGGAAGGAGGCCGACGTCGGCCTGCTCGACCGGTCGGTGCCGGGCGAGCCCGGCTGCCTGCTCGCGGTCAAGGAGTACCGCAGCGCCGAGCACCGGTTGTTCCACCGGGACGCCGGCTACCTGGAGGGCCGCCGCACCCGGCGGTCGCGGGAGTCCCGGGCGATGGCCGCCCGGACGGCGTTCGGCCGTGACCTGCTGTCCGCCCGATGGTCGGCCGCGGAGTTCGCCGCCCTGGGCACCCTGTGGTCGGCGGGATGTCGGGTGCCCTACCCGGTGCAGCTCATCGGCACCGAACTGATGATGGAGTTCGTGGGGACGCCCGGCGGGGCGGCGGCTCCGCGTCTGGCCACCTGGGACGACGACACCGCGGGGTTCACCGCGCTGTGGGACTCCCTGGTCGGGTCGTTGATCGTGATGGCCGAGTGCGGGCTCGCGCACGGCGACCTGTCGCCGTACAACATCCTGGTCGCCGACGGGGAGGCGGTGCTGATCGACCTGCCCCAGGTGGTCGACCTGGTGGCGAATCCGGGGGGCCCGACCTTCCTGCGGCGCGACTGCGCCAACGTCGCCGGGTTCTTCGCCCGGCGGGGGGTCGACGGTGCCGACGGGCCGTTGCTGGCCGAGCGGCTGCTCACGCTCGCCCGGCCCACCGGGAGGTGAGGACGGGCGTGGTTAACCTGGTCCGGTGCGCAACTTCGATCTCGTCATCATCGGCACCGGTTCGGCCAACAGCATCCCCGGCCCGGAGTTCGACCACTGGAACATCGCGGTGGTCGAGTCCGGACTCTTCGGTGGGACCTGCCTGAACGTCGGGTGCATCCCCACCAAGATGTTCGTGTACCCGGCGGACATCGCGGAGGCGGTCACCACGGCCGGTCCGCTCAATCTTACCGGCCCCACCCCGACGGTCGACTGGCCGGGCCTGCGGGACCGCATCTTCGGTCGCATCGACAGCATCGAGGCCGGCGGCCGCGAGTACCGCACCGGTGACCGGAACCCCAACGTCACGGTGTTCGCCGGCCACGGCCGCTTCACCGGCGACAAGCAGCTCACGGTCGACCTGCACGACGGCGGCACCGCCGAGTTCACCGCCGACCGGGTCGTCATCGGCGCCGGGTCCCGGGCCACCGTGCCGCCGTTCCCGGGTCTGGGCGACCGCCCGGGCGAACCGGGCGAGAACGGCGTGGTGTTCCACACCTCGGACACGATCATGCGGATCGACGATCTCCCGGCGTCCATCGTGATCGTCGGCGGTGGCTACATCGCCGCCGAGTTCGCCCACGTGTTCGCCTCCTTCGGCACCCGGGTCACGCAGATCGCCCGAGGCCCGCACCTGCTCGGTCACCACGACGCGGACATCTCCGTCGCCTACACCGCGGTGGCCCGACACCGGTACGACGTGCGCACCCGCACCACCGTGACCGCGGTGGAGGCGGCCCCCGGCGGCGGTCAGCTCGTGCACCTGGACGGTCCGGACGGCACGGACACCGTGCAGGCCGATCAACTCCTCATCGCCACCGGCCGCACCCCCAACGGCGACCGACTCGATCTGGATCGCACCGGCGTCGCGATGGACAAGGCCGGCCGCATCGTCGTCGACGAGTACCAGCGCACGGGCGTCACGGACATCTGGGCGCTGGGCGACGTGAGCTCGCACTACCCGCTCAAGCACGTCGCCAACGCCGAGGCGCGCACCGTGCGGCACAACCTGGCCCACCCGGAGAAGCTCGTCGCCACGGACCACCGGTTCGTGCCGGCGGCGGTGTTCACCCACCCGCAGATCGCCTCGGTCGGGTGCACGCAGGGCGAGCTGGTGGAGAACGGTCAGGACTTCGTCGTCGCGCAGCACCGGTACGGGCACATCGCCGCCGGGTGGGCCCGCGAGGACGAGACCGGTTTCGTCAAGCTCATCGCCGACCCGCAGAGCGGCAAGCTGCTGGGCGCCCACATCATGGGGCCGGAGGCCGCGACGGTCATCCAGCCGCTCATCCAGGCGATGTCCTTCGGGCAGACCGCCGCGGAGCTGGCCCGGGGGCAGTACTGGATCCACCCGGCCCTCACCGAGGTGCTGGAGAACGCCCTGCTGGCCCTACCGGCGCCGCTGGAGTACGGCGAGCTGGACGCCGCCGAGCACGACGGTGGCGGCGTGGCCCAACTCAGCAACCAGGCCGAACCCATCGAGGTCTGACCAGAGGTGTGATCCCGATCGGTCCGGTCGTACCCACCCCCGGGCCGACCGGGACCACCTCCGGGCGGATGGCCGGCCGGACCGTCACGGCAGGGTGAGAATCTCCGCACCGGTGTCGGTGACCACCAGGGTGTGCTCGAACTGGGCCGTCCAGGATCGGTCGCGGGTGGTCACCGTCCAGCCGTCGTCCCACTGGTCCCAGGTGATGCCGCCCAGGGTGAGCATCGGCTCGATGGTGAAGGTCATCCCCTTCTCCAGCACGGTGGTCACCTCCGGCGCGTCGTAGTGCAGGACCACCAGCCCGGAGTGGAAGGTGCGGCCGATGCCGTGCCCGGTGTAGTCCCGCACCACGCCGTAGCCGAAGCGCTTGGCGTAGGACTCGATGACCCGACCGACGACGTTGAGCTGCCGGCCGGGGGCCACGGCCCTGATCGCCCGGCGCAGGCACTCCTGCGTCCGTTCGACCAGCAGGCCGTTCTCCGGCGCCACCTCACCGGCGAGGAAGGTGGCGTTGGTGTCGCCGTGCACGCCGTCGAGGTAGGCGGTGACGTCGATGTTCACGATGTCCCCGTCCTGGATCACCGTGCCGTCCGGGATGCCGTGGCAGATCACCTCGTTGAGCGAGGTGCAGCAGGACTTCGGATATCCGCGGTAGCCCAGGGTCGACGGGTAGGCGCCGTGATCCAGGATGACCTGGTGGGCGATCGCGTCCAGCGCGTCGGTGGTGACTCCCGGGGCGACGGCGGCGCCCGCCTCGGCCAGTGCCCGGGCGGCGATCCGGGACGCCACCCGCATCCGCTCGATGATGTCGTCGCTCTGCACCCACGGATCGGTACTCGGTGCCGGGCGGGGTTTCCCGACGTACTCCGGACGCGGGATCGACGTCGGGACGGCGCGGGACGGGGTCGGCGGTCCGGGACGCAGGGCGGTGCGGAGCATGCCGCCGAGCATAGGTCGGGCGGGCGGGGCGCGACCGGACGGCCGGGACACGACGCAGGGCCGGTCGGCCGGGGAGTTCCCCCGGCCGACCGGCCCTGGTGTCGTGCTGTGGTGCCGGTGGTGCGGTGGATCAGCCGGCGGTGATCGTCATCGGCAGGCTGACCACGGTGCCGGACGGAGCAGCGACGACGGACAGGGTCTGCTCCCCCGTCGGGGCGTCGTCCGGGACGGCGAAACTGATCTGCGCCGAACCGTTCGCCACGGTGACGTCGCCGAGCGGCCGATCGCCGAGCAGCACCCCGACCAACTGGTTCGCCGGAGCGCCCAGGCTGGTCAGGTCGAGCCCGCTGACCGTGAAGGTCACCGTCTCCCCGGTGGCCACGGTGGTCGGCGCGCCGACCACCTCGACGGCCTGTCGGGCGAAGTCCGGGGCCAGGTCCTGGTTGTCACCCAGGTACTGGATCCAGGCGTCGCGGTCGATCAGGCCGCTGTCGGCGGTGTCCGTGCCGTCCAGGAACGCCCGGAAGTTGTCGCCCCCGGCGGCCAGGAACGAGAACGTCCCGATGCGGTAGGGCGCCGCCGGGTCGATCGGCGCGCCGTCGACGGTGATCGAGGTGATCCGGTCACCCTGCGGGCGGGTCGAGTCGAACGTGTAGGTCACGTTGTCCGACAGGCCGAGCTGCAGGTAGGGCCGGCTCGGTGCCGCCCCGCCGGGGTTGGTCTGCCACTGCTGCTCGAGGAGCTCCTTGACCTTCGCCCCGGTCAGCGTCGTGGTGTACAGGTTGTTGACGAAGGGCAGCACCGAGTTGGCCTCGGCGTAGGTGATCACGCCGTCCGCGCCGAACAGCAGCTCGTTGCGCAACCCACCCGGGTTGACCACGCCGATCTGCGCGCCGCCCCGCTCCGGGCTGGACAGCGTGCTCAGCAGGCTGTCGGCGACCAGGTCGCCCAGCGCGGACTCCTTCGAGCGGTCGTCCCGGGTCCCGCCGGTGTAGACGCCGTCGGGCCCGTACGAACCGCCGGAGAAGGCGGTGGTGATGTCGTCGGCGACGGAGCCGACCTGCTGATCCCCGACGGTCGCCGCATTGGCCAGGGCGGCGTCGACGATGGTCTTGACCGCCGCGACCCGCGGGAAGGTCGCGACCAGCTCCTCCTCGGTCACCTGGTCGGTGATCTGCGGGATGTTGGCGGCCGCGTACCCCTTGGTCTCCCCGGTGGCTGTGTCGTAGGCCAGGTTGACCCCGCCGACGTTGGCTCCGTAGGAACCGGTCTGCAGGACCGGACGGAACGCACCGTCGACCCCGGGAACCGGAGCGTCGAAGGCGTACACCTGGTGGGTGTGCCCGTTGAAGATCACGTCCACCGCGGGCGAGGTCTGGGTGACGATCTCCGCGAAGACCGGGTTGGCGGCGACCGCCTCGTCCAGCGTGGTCGTGGTGCCGACCGCGTTGGCGCCCTCGTGGTACTCCGCGACGATCACGTCGGCCTCGCCGTTGGCCTCGTCGCCGTCGGTGAGCTGGGCAGCGACGCGGTTGACCGCGTCCACCGGATCACCGAACTCGAGTTCGGCGATCCCGGCCGGGCTGACCAGGGTGGAGGTCTCCTGGGTGACGGCACCGATGACGCCGACCCGGACACCCTGCTTGACGATCACGGTGTACTCGGGCAGGGCCGGGGTGGTGGTCCCCTTGAGGTAGACGTTGGCACCCAGGTACGGGAAGTCCACCGGGGCGTTGCCGCCGTCGCCGCCGATGACCCGACCGGTCAGATCGGCGAAGCCCTGGTCGAACTCGTGGTTGCCCACGGCCGAGGCGTCGAAGCCCAGCGCGTTCATCACGTCGATGGTGGGCTGGTCCTGGGCGATCGCGGAGGCGAACAACGAGGCGCCGATGTTGTCCCCGGCGGAGAGCAGCAGCGTGTTGTCGGCCCCGAGAGTCTCTCGCAGCCCCTCGATGGTGCCCGCGAACTTGACGGTGTTGGCGTCGATGCGGCCGTGGAAGTCGTTGATGGTGATCAGGCCGATGGACACGATGGTGCTGGCCGGTCCTCCGGTGACGTCCTGGCAGCCCAGCGGGGTGTTGTCCCCGCCGGTGAGCGAGATGGCGTACGCGCACAGCGTGTTGACGCCGTCGGTCAGCGGCACCTCGGCGATGAACCCGTGGGCACCGGTGATGCCCAGCGCGGCGTTGACGTCGTCACGGGGCTGATCGGCGGCGAAGGCCGCCCCGGTCGCGCCGTTGTAGATGTGCACCTCGGTGGAGACGTCGGGCGCGTTGGGGTCGACCGCCCACCCGGCGAGCCGGACGGAGGTGCCGTCGGCGGAGGCCTGGACGGAGTCCAGCGATCCGACGGCGGCCAGCGGCTTGACCTCACGGCAGCCGAGGAGGGAGTTGCTGCCCCCGGTGAAGGAGATGGCGTAGGCGCAGAGGGTGTTGACCCCGGCGGTCAGCGGGACCTCGACGCTGAAGCCGTGGTCACCGGGGATGCCCAGGGCCGCGTTCACGTCCGCCCGCGGGCCGTCGGCGAGGAAGGCCGCGCCGGTCGCGCCGTTGTAGATGTGGACGTCGCTGCTCTCCTCCGGGAAGTTCGGGTCCACGGCCCAGCCCGCGAGCACGGCGGTGCCGTCGGCGGTCACCCGTACGTCGTCCAGCGAGCCGGCCGCGGCGGCGAGATCGAAGTTCTCGCAGCCCAGATCGGTGTTGCTCCCCCCGGAGACCGGGATGAGGAACAGGCAGACCTCGTTGGCGCCCGGGTTCAACGGCACCGTGAAGTCGAACCCGTGGTCACCCGGGACGCCCAGGGCCTGGTTCACGTCGGGTCGGGGGATGTCCGCGGTGAAGGGGTAGCCGACACCGTTCACGTAGGCGTGGATCTGGTTGGAGGCCGCCGGGGCGATCGGGTCGACCGTCCATCCGGTCAGGCTCAGGGTCCCCACCCCGGCGTCGGTGACCCCGAAGGTTCCGTCGTCCACGACGCCGACCGGCTCCGGGCCGCTGGTGGTGCGGCACCCGAGGGAGGTGTTGCCGCCGCCGGTGAGCGAGATGGCGTAGACGCAGATCTCGTTCGACCCGGCCTGTAGCGGGACGGACGCGGCGAACCCGTGACGCCCGGTCACTCCCCGGGCCGCGTTGACGTCCGGACGCGGCACGTCGGCCGCGACGGCGTAGCCGACGCCGTTGACGTAGACGTGCGCCTGGGTCGACGCCGCGGGGGCGTTCGGGTCCAGCGCCCACCCGCTGACGATCGCCTGGGTGCCGCTGACGGCGGCGGTGTCGAACGACCCCACGGCCGGCCCTGCGGCGGCCGCCGACGGCGCACCGGCCACGGCGAGGACGAGGGCGGAGACCACCGCCAGGACCGCTCCCAGGGATCGGGGCCGTCGGCGCTGACGGGGTGGGGGTGGTGCGGTCTGGGCACTTCGCGACACGTGCTCTCCTCCGGTCGGGCGGTCGCACCCGTCCGGGGCGCGACAACCCACCGATGGTCACCGACACGTCCGCCAGGAAGAAGAGCTGACGTGAAAACGATGTGAAAACGTGGCCTGAACACTGTGCGCGGGGAGTACAAGCGCCTCAGTCCAGCGGGATGCTGCCGAACAGCCGGGCGATGGCCTCGTTGGTGTAGGTGGAGCTGCTGCCCCCGTAGATGAAGGCGACCACGGCGAGATCGTGCCGATAGGCGACGGTCCACGCGTGGGCCTGCAGGGTGCTTGTCTCGTCGGTGTACTCGGCCGTGCCGGTCTTGGCGTGGACGTCGCCGAACGGCAGGAGGACCTTGGCGCTGCCGTCCTCGGAGGCCACCGCACCCATGAAGTCCTGGATGTCGCGTTGGACCTGAGCGGACGGCGGTGCCGGGACGGCCCTGTCGATCGTCGTCGTCGTGCCGCGGATGACGGTGGGCACCGGCATCGTCCCGTTGGCCACGGTGGCCGCCATCAGCAGGGCGGAGAACGGGGTGAGCAGGTCCTGGCCCTGCCCGAACCCGTTCTCGGCCCGCTGGACGACGGACTCGGCCGGCGGGACGGCCCCGGTCAGGGTGGTGATCCCGGGCACGACGAAGTCCAGCCCGATGCCGTAGTGCAGGGCCATGTCGGGGAGCGCCTCGGCCGGCATCTGCGTGGCCAGCTCGGCGAAGGTGGTGTTGCAGGACTTGGCGAACGCGGTCCGTGCGGTGACCGTGCCCAGGTCGAAGCTGGCGTTGTTCCTGATCTCCCGGCCGTCGAAGATCGCCGATCCGGGGCAGCCCACCGGGGTCTCCTGGGTGATGAGTCCCCGTTCCAGGGCCGCGGTGGCGGTGACGATCTTGAAGATGGAACCGGGCGGGAAGCGCCCCGTGAAGGACGGTGCGCCCATCGCGTCGGTCCCCGGGTTCTGCGCCACGGCCATGATCTCCCCGGTCGACGGCTGCATGACCATCATCAGGGCGGGTTGCGCGATGCCGTCGACCACCGCCTCGGCGGCGGTCTGCAACCCGATGTCCAGCCCCAGGGTCACCCGGCTGCCGTCGGTCGCGGCGCCCTCGCCCAGTACCTCCAGTTCCTCACCGGTGGTGTCGATGCTGACCACCCGCCAGCCGTCCTTCGCCTTGGTCAGCTCGGCGGCGACCGGCGTCACCTGCGACAACAACGCCCGGGCGAACTCGCGGGTGGGCGGCAGATCGCGGGTCTGCACGGGGAAGGTCAATCCGGGCAGACCCTGCAGCGCGGGCTGCACGGACTGGTAGTCGCCCTCCCGCAGATTCACCACCGTGTAGGCGACCTCGGCAGGCTGTCCCGGCGCACCGGTCGTGCCGGTCGGATCGGTCGTGCCTGTCGTGCCGGTCGTGCCGGTCGCGCCGGCCCCGGGGGTTCCCGCGGCCGCGGCCGGGTCGGGCTGCGCCGCCTCCTGCTCGGCGGCCTGCGCTCCGGCGACGATGCTCTCCGGGGTGATGGTCGGATCGATGGGAGCGAGGGCGGTCGCCAGCGCGGCGGCGGTGGCGGCCAGGTCGGGCACCCGGGCCGGGAACAGCACGACGGAGTACACCCGCACCGGGGCGACGATCTGCTGGTCGTGGCGATCCACCACCACGCCCGGTGCCGCCGCGGTGGTGCGGACGGCCAGGGTCTGCCGCGCGCCGAGACGGGGGTGCACCACGGCCGGCGACCAGTCCAGGGACCAGCTGTCCCCGCCCGTCCGGGTGAACGCCCACGGTGCCGTGTACTGCCAGGTCCCCCCGCCGGGAAGCGACCAGTCGTAGGTGGCGGTGGTGGTGGCCGTGTCGGCCGACGTGCGGTCCACGGCGCCGGTGGTCACCGTCAACCCGGTCGGCGCCAGCGCCGTCACCACCTCCCCGACCAACAGCTCCGCCTCGTCGGCCCGGGACGTCAGCGGGCCGACCCGGTCGGCGAGCAGGGACCCCCAGGCGGTGGTCAGGGCGGCGACCTCGACGTCGGGGCCGGGACCGGGGTCGGGCGGCGCCTGGGCGGTGCATCCCGCCAGCAGGACGATCATCGCGGCGACGCCCGCCACCCGCAGGCGCGATCGTCGACGGGCCGGTCTGCCGGGCGTGGAGGACATGGGCGTCAGTATCCCCACTGCATCCCCACCGCATCGTCACCACCGCACCGTCAGCAAGGCACGGGCCCCACCACCGCACGGTCCGCACCGCCACCGACCCCACCGGGAATCCTGTCGCGTGCCCGGCGCCGTGCCGCGGCGGGCCCTCCGCCCCTGGTCGACGGGGCAGGGGCGCGTTGTACTGTCCGGGTCTCGACGATCCCGGCGGGCCGTCACTCCCGGCGACGGGGGCATGGGTGGCGGACCCCGACCACACGCCTGCAGGGGGCCCACCGTGTCCGTTCCCGACTCCGCCGAGGGTGCGTCACCGCGCCGCACCTCGCCCGCACCCGCCCCGGCGGCCGACCCGCGGGGCGGTTCGGGAAAGCGGTACCTCGCGCTCACCGCCATGCTCTGCGCCGTCTCCATGACCTTCATCGACCAGACGATCGTGTCGATCGCGAGCCCGGAGGTGGCACGCGAGCTGGATCTGGGCCGCGGGTCGATCCAATGGGTGATCAACGGCTACATCCTGGCGCTGGCCGCGAGCTTCGCCCTCGGGGGTCGATGGGCGGACGTGTTCGGCTCGAAGCGGATGGTGCTGATCGGCATCCTCGGTTTCGCCGGCTCGTCCGCTCTCTGCGGGTTGACCCCAACCGGTTCGCTGGCCGGCACCTGGATCGTGGGGTTCCGGGTGCTCCAGGGCGTCTCGGCGGCGATCATGATCCCGGCCGCCCTCGCGGTGGTGGTCGCGTCCTTCCCGATCCGGGAGCGCGGCCGGGCGCTGGCCATCTTCTTCGGCGTCAGCGGTGGGCTGACCGCGGTAGGGCCCATCGCCGGCGGATACCTGACGCAGTGGACGTGGCGGGCGATCTTCTGGGTCAACATCCCGATCGCGGTCCTCGCGATCGTCCTCACCCTGCTCGCCCACATCGATCTGCGAGGCCGGCGGGCCCGGATCGACGTCCGCGGTGCACTGCTCGTCGCCGTCGGCATGGCGCTGAGCGTGCTCGGACTGGAACAGGCCAACAGCTGGGGCTGGGACGACCTGCGGACCTGGGCGTGCATCATCGGCGGGCTGGTCGTCCTGGCGGTGTTCGTGCTGGTGGAACTGCGCACCCGGGTCCCGCTGATCAAGGTGCGGATCTTCCGGGACAGGGCGTTCAGCATCGACAACGGCGTGCTGTTCTTCTCGATGATGGCGTTCGTGCCGGTGTTCTTCTTCGCGAGCGTGTACTCCCAGGTGTCCCTCGGGTTCGGCGCCAGCAGCGCCGGGCTCTACCTCCTGGTCTTCTTCGGCGGCTTCGCCCCGGCCGCGCAGATCGGGGGCCGGATCCTGGACAGCCGCGGGGCCAGACCGGCGATGATCGCGGGCGGTGCGCTGGGCACGCTCGGGTTCGCCCTCTGGGCCACCCGGGTCACGGAGCTGGACCTGGGCGCGCAGTGGTGGGCGATCGTCCTGGCCGGCGCGGGCATCGGCCTCCTGCTCGGACCGGCCAGCACCGACGCGGTGAACCGGTCCATCGACGCGTCCTACGGGGAGGTCACCGGCATCTCGCAGACGCTGCGGAACTACGGCTCGTCCCTCGGGCTGGCCGTTCTGGGCAGCGTGCTCGGGAACGTGTTCGCCGATCGGCTGACCATCTCCTTCGAGGCGCTCGGGATCCCGGCGGACGAGGCGGCCCGGTTGGCCTCGGCCGCCGCCACCCAGGCCGGTGGGGGCACCGGCGCGGGTGGGGCGTCCGCCGCTCCGGCCGCGCTGCAGACCGGGATCGAGGCGGCGGTGGCGACCGACTTCGCCCTCGCCACCCAGGCGGTGCTCTGGGGGATGGCCATCGCCCTCGCCGTGAGCTGCATCCTGGCCCTGTTCCACCCCGGCGGCCGGGTCACCGAGGAGCGGACCGCCGAGGCGGCGGCACCGGCCACGGGCTGACGGTCGGGGCACCCGCCGCCGGGTTCAGCCTGCGTCCGCCGCCGGCACCCACTCGCGAGGGGACACCCCGAAACGGGCCCGGAACGCCCGGGCGAACTGGTCACGCCCGTGGAAGCCGACCTGCCGGGCCACCTCGGCCAGGCTCGGTCGCGGATGCCGCAGGTCCGTCAGCAGCGCCACCGCCCGCTCCATCCGCGCCTCGCGGATGATCTGGGCCGCACTGATGTCCTCCGCCTCGAACAGCCGGTGCACGTACCGCACGCTGACGCCGAGATGGTCGGCGAGGGCCTCGACGCGCAGATCCGGGTCGGCCAGGTGGACGGCCACGAACTCCCGGAGGCGGTGACGTTCCGCGGACTCGCGGTCGTGCCGGTCGGCCTCGGGTCGGCCAGCCTCGCGCACCAGCGCCCGCACCATCTCCACCAGGGTGCCGTCCACCTCGTCGGGATCGACCTCGGGGCGACCGAGCTGTCCGGCCAAGGTGCGCAGGAAGCTGACGGTGGATCGGGTCAGCGGGGTCAGCGGCATCGGTCGACCGACCACCCGGGGCAGGAAGCCCTGCGCCGTACCCAGTTCCGACAGCGGGGTGCTGAGGCTGACCTGACGGTCACGATGGTCGGTGCGGACCAGGAAGGGTCGATCGGACCGGGCCACCGTGGGGACACCGGGGCGCCGCTGGGCCCATTGGCCGGCCATCCGCAGGGACACCTCGGCGTCGAGGGAGAACGTCAGGTAGACCCGAGCCGAACCACTCCGGGCCTGGGCCGGTGTCCGGGTGTTCGTGTACGGCCCGGTGTCCAGGACGGACAGCGCCGTCCGCCCGAAGTCGGCCCGCAGCAATGTCGCCGACCAGGCGGCGGGATCCGGGGCCGTGCAGGTGACGGCGAACGAGGAACCCAACCGTGCCAGCCCGGCCTCGCCGGAGAACACCTCAGCCGTCACCGATCCCGCCCCGCCGGCCGGCGATCCGCCGCCCTCCGCTTGCGGGCCGATCTGCTCAGGCCCCTGCGCCATGGCCGTCTCCCCCAACGGTCGTCGGACCGGGCGCACGAACACCCGGTCCCTCGTCACGTCCACATCATCACGCTCCGGCCGCCGAATCAATGCCCGGTCACAGGGAACCACCAACAGTGATGATCGTTTGTGACGCGAAATGTCGAACGGCCGGTGCAGCGCGCACGATATTACACGCCGCAACGCCAACGAATGATCTTCCATCTTCGCCGGGAACACACGACCCGACCATTCGTGCCTACTCTCCCGCCACTGCAGAGTTCCACGGCCGGTGATGTCCCGGCCTTGTCCGGGCGCCGGACAGACCCCCGGCCGGGCGATAGGAAACGCATGGGGGAATGCTTATTGTTTGCTTCGGAAGGTGGCCGGCCCCACACGAAAGGCCACCGACCGGGACGGTCGTCCATTCACCGGATATCCGGTGCGCAGCCGAGCAGCCCGTCCGATCTTCCTCGGTTCACATCCTTTCGCCCCACGGCACAGGTGTGCCCCGACCTGCTGTCGCGCGGCAACGCGCATCCCGCCCACCGTTTCTGCACGAGGAGAAAAGCCGTGTCCGAAGAACTGCAGCAGTCCGTGCACCAGCGTCCGCGTCGGAAGGGCAAGGTCCGCGCCGTGCTCGCCGGTTGTGCGGTGCTCGGTATCGGGGCCACCGTCACGCTGGCCGCGTGGACCGACACCGAATGGGTGTACGGCGCCGGCAACGGCGACGGCGATCCCATCTCGACCTCCACCTTCGAGGTCCAGCAGAACGTCTTCGACGGCGTCGGCTTCACCGACCGGGAGACCGCGCCCGGTGGCGCACTGGTCTTCTCCCCCACCGCCACCGCACTGACCCCGGGCGACACGGTCACCGCGCCCATGCAGCTGCAGACGACGGCGACGTCCGAGGCGGCCTCCATCACGCTCGCGGGGGCCGTGCTGAACGGTTCGGAGCAGCCGCTGTTCGACACCGTCACCTACGGCGCCTACACCGGCGTCAGCCAGGCCGACTGCGACGCCCAGGACTTCGCCGCCGGCGACGTCCTGGTGCCGGAGGGCTCCGCGCTGACCGTGGGCAGTGACCCGGCGACGCCGATCGTCCTCGCGGCCAATGCCGCTGACACGAGCGACATCTGCTTCGTCATCACGCTGCCGGACGATGCCCCGGACACCGTCCAGGGCCAGGGAATCGCACCGGCGTGGCTGTTCAACGCCGACTCGGTCGCCCCGCTCCTCCCCTGATGCTGCGATGACTTCTGGGGCCACCACCGGCCCGGGGCGGCGGTGGGTGAGCGGGATCCGCGAGGTCCTGCTCACCGCCGCCGCCGGTCTCGGCCTGATCAGTGTGCTGGCGGTGACAGCTGCACTGTTCCTGCACGTCTCGCTCATCGTCTTCAAGACCGGATCGATGACACCGGCCATCCCGGCCGGCTCGGTCGCGCTGGTCCGCGAGGTCCCGGCGAGCGATCTGGCCATCGGTGACGTGGTGACCGTGAGCAGGGCCGGTGTCAGCCTGCCCGTCACCCACCGCATCGTGCAGATCGACCCGGCGGCGGACGGGTCGGCGGCGGGTCGGGTGCTCACCCTGCGCGGCGACGCCAACCCGGGGCCGGATCCGGTGACCTATCCGGTCACCACCGTCCGGCGGGTGATCGCATCCGCGCCGGAATTGGGCCACGTGGTGCAATTCCTGGCCAAGCCGTGGGTCCTGGGCGCCATGACGATTTTCATCACCGCCCTCGTCACCTGGACGTTCTGGCCGACCGGGAATGCGTCCCGCAGGCGCCGGGAAGACCCGGTCGAACCACCGACCGAAGCGATTTCGCGATCCTGATCGGCCGGCTCCCCGCCGTGTTCCGATCCTGCATTCCACACCATTGTCCGACTGACTGAGGTCCGTCGGTCCGTTCGCGGAGAGGCCCGATCAACGTGAGACGTCCCGTCGTGGGGAAACGTGCTGGAACCCGGATCGGCAGGTGGTCACTGCCATTGCTCGGCCTGCTCGCGCTGGCGCTGATCGCTCCCGTCCAGGCCGCGGCCGCCGATCCCCTGCAGCCGCTGCCGCCGGCCACCCCCGGTGACCTGACGCTGAGCTCGTCGAAGGTGCCGCTGGTCATCCCGTCCCTGGAACCGGGCCAGTCCTTCTCCTGGCAGGTATTGGCCGAACTGGACGGCCGCACCAGCGGGAGCCTCGAGGTCCAGGTGAGCGCCGGGGGTACCCGCGCCGCCACCGACGACGGGTACCGGGCCCGGCTGCAGACGTGCGCCCAGCCGTGGACCGACGCCGACGGTGTCGACACCGTGCCGGTCTGCGCGACCGGGAGCACCGAGGTCGTCGCCGCCACCCCCCTGGTGCGGCTCACCCCGCAGCCGGCGGTCGCTCTGCCCGTGCTGACCGAGCAGAACCCGGTCTACGTGGCGGTCACCCTCGACCTACCCACCCAGACCACCCAGCGGGCCGCCGTCGGCGACATCTCGCTGGCCATCCGGTTCACCGCCGCCGGGGACGACCCCGCCTCGACCGGCGGTGGCACCCCTCCGAGCGGCTCGGGCGGATACCCGGGTTCGGGCGGGTATCCCGGGGTGACCCAGCCGGGCTCCTCGGCGCCGGTGGACGGAATGCTCAGCTGGACCGGTTTCGCCCTGCTGCCGTTCCTGGCCCTCGGGGCGGGCGCGGTCACGGTCGGACTGCTGTTGGCCCTGGCCGGACGCCGGTCCCGCACGAACACGAGGACAGTCTGATGAACCTCCACCGTCGAACGACCCCGCACACCGGCGGTGGCCCCGGCCGTCGGGCCGCCCGCGCCCTGGCCTTCGGTCTGGTGTTGTGCACCGGCCTCGCCGTCGCCGCTCAGCCGGTCCGGGCCTCCTGGACCGACGCCGAGTGGGTCAACGGTCCCGTCGGGGTGCGCGTGCCCCGCGACTGCGCCACGGCGGGGCTCTACGCCGCCCAGGGTGGCGGGCGTTTCCTGGACGGCAGCGTCCTGGGCCTCGACCTGGACACCCTCGCCCAGCTGCAGGGCATCACCGCCCTGAACTCCGGGACCGTCTCGAGTTCCGTCCCGGCGCGTCCCCCGGTCGCCCCGAACACCTACGCCAACCCGTTGGACGCCACCGTCATCAGCGCCGTCAACGCGGCGCTGGGGAACGGCCTGCAGCTCGGCCTGCCGGCCGGCCGGATCGGGGCCTACAACCAGTGGGGTCAGGCCCCCAGTACGGGGCAGTCCGCCGGCGCGGCCGGACTGGTCAGCAACAGCGGGGCGATCGGCCTGACCGGCACCCCCGCCGACGCCTCCCTGCCCACCGCGGCCACGATCCGTCTGGGTGCCCTGCTCCCGGCGGTGACCGCGCTGGCCGACGCCCGGGTGGATGTCGGCGTCCTGGCCTCCTCGACCCAGCTCGACTGGTGCCGGACCCTGGAGAACCGGGTCACCGACCCGGCCGCACCCGTGGTGGTCGACCGTGACTACGGCATCGCCTCGCTCGCCCTGCAGACGAACTCGCCCGTGGTCGCCGGCGCCCGCACCGCGGCCTCCGCCGCGGTCACCACGCTCAACACCACCATCGCCGCCCTCGGCGGGCCGAACGGACTGATCGCGACCACCCTGCGGGCCCAGGTCCTGGCGGCCGTCACCCCGGTTCTGGGCGCCCTCGGGCTCGGCACGGTGACCGCCACCGCGACGGTGGCAGTGGACCTGGCCCCGGTGAACGCCCTGCTCTCCCAGACACTGACCGACGGGATCGTCACCATCGATCTGGCCAACGGCCTGGTCCGGGTCGATCTCGCTCGGCTGCTCAACGGGGCGAACGGACTGAACGGACTGGATCCCAACACCGAACTGCTGATCAATGCGGCGGTCGTGAATGCGCTCGTCGCCCGCACCGGCGCCCTGCTCGACGCCTGGACGACGCAGGTGGTGGCCGCAGCCCAGCAGGCCGTCAGCGCGGCCACGGTCAACGTGAACCTCGCCGTCAATCTCCAGCTGAACGTCCTGGGCACCATCACCAACGTGGCGACGGTGAACGTGACGCTGCAGGACACGCTGAACCGCATCACCACCGGACAGGCGACGCTCGGGGTGAGCGCTCAGGCTGCGGCCGGTCTCTCGGGAGCAGTGCTCGCCGTGGTCAACCCCGTCCTGGCCACGATCCTCGGGACCGCGCTCACACCGGCGGTCCGGGCGACGATCGCGGCGGCGGTCGGCACCACCATCGCACCGGTCCTGACCACCGCGGTGACCACGCTGGGCTCCTCCCTGGCCACCGCGACCGCACCGGTGGTGACCCTGGTGGGAGCGATCTTCACCCCGCTGCAGAACGCCCTGTCGATCCGGGTGAACGTCCAGCCCGACCAGCCCGGTGCACCGACGACCGGACCGGCGGTACCGGCCGGCCGCTACCAGGTGGACGCGCTGCGGATCGGGGTGCTGGACGGGCTGGGCACGGCCGCATCCGTGGAGCTGGCCCGGTCCTTCGCCGGACCGAACGCCGAGCTGTAGCCCACACGCAGAACCTGGCGGGGCCTTCGGGGATCGCCTCCCCCGTGGGCCCCGTCGGCATGTCCGTGCCCCGGGCCCGTCCGCCGGTCGTCCCGGGGCACGTCCAGAACAGCACAGGTCCAGAACGGCACCATTCAGAACAGCACGGAGGCGAACGTCCCGACCTGCTCGAAGCCGATCCGCGCGTAGAGCGCACGGGCGGCGGTGTTGTGGGCGTTGACGTACAGGCTGGGCAGCCGGTTCAGGTCCTGCTGCACCGACCGGACGACCGCGGCCAGGGCCGCGGCGGCCAGCCCCTGGCCGCGGA
This sequence comes from Nakamurella flavida, assembly GCF_030811475.1. Classification (NCBI taxonomy): domain Bacteria; kingdom Bacillati; phylum Actinomycetota; class Actinomycetes; order Nakamurellales; family Nakamurellaceae; genus Nakamurella; species Nakamurella flavida. The sequence continues at coordinate 233,525 of NZ_JAUSQV010000001.1, read as the reverse complement.
CCGCCGGGTGCATCCACACCCCCTGGATGACGGCGACGTGCCGGGACAGCGCGCCCACCTCGGCCTTGAACAGGACGTGCTCGCCGTCGAAGCGGGCGTAGGCCCGGCCGGCGCCGATCAGCTCGGTGACCCGGGCGCGGTAGGACCGTCCGCCGTCACCGAGCCGGGGGTCGACGCCCACCTCCTCGGTGAACATGGCCACCGCGGCCGGGTAGTACTCCTCGAACCGTTCCGGGCGGACCACCTCAACACCGTCGTCGGCGGCGACGGCCGGATCGGTCACGCAGGTCAGCAGGGGCTGATCGGCCCGGACGTCGCGGGCGGGCCCCCAGCGCGGCTCCAGGTCCCGCCAGAACGGCAGCACCAGCTCGGCCCGGCCCAGGATGGTCGCGCACCCCCGCTTGCGGCGGCCCGCCATGGCGGCGAAGGCGCGCATGGCGGCCGGGGACCCGGCCAGCGGCACCATGGTGCTCCCGGCGAACAGCAGTCCGTCCCGGCCACCGCCCAACCCCCAGAAGTCGCCACCGAGCCCGTGCGGGTTCATGCCGGCCTGCTCGAACCGGGCGCTGACCAGACAGGACGCGACCGGGTCGGCGGTGAGCACCTGGCTGACCGCCGGGGTGTGGGCGGGCCCGAGCACACGGGAGAAGGCGGGACGGATCACGGGCGGTGGGATCTCTTCCGGGGGCGATCGACGGGGTCGTCGCGTCGAGGCGTGCTGGGCGGGTGGATCAGGCCAGCTGGACGGACGGCTCGCCGCTGACCACGCCGGCGGCCTTCATCGTCTCGGCCAGTCGCATGGCCTCCTCGATGAGCGTCTCGACGATGTCGGCCTCGGGGACGGTCTTGATGACCTCGCCCTTGACGAAGATCTGGCCCTTGCCGTTGCCGGAGGCGACCCCGAGATCGGCCTCGCGGGCCTCCCCCGGCCCGTTCACGACGCAGCCCATCACGGCGACCCGGAGCGGGACGTCGAGCCCCTCCAGACCGGCGGTGACCTGCTCGGCCAGGGTGTAGACATCCACCTGGGCCCGCCCGCAGGACGGGCAGGAGACGATCTCCAGACCCCGCTCGCGCAGGTTGAGCGACTCCAGGATCTGCAGGCCGACCTTGACCTCCTCGACCGGCGGCGCGGACAGCGAGACGCGGATGGTGTCGCCGATGCCCTTGCTGAGCAGCGCGCCGAAGGCGACGGCGGACTTGATGGTGCCCTGGAACGCCGGGCCGGCCTCGGTGACGCCGAGGTGCAGCGGGTAGTCGCACTTCTCGGCGAGCAGCTCGTAGGCGCGCACCATGATCACCGGGTCGTTGTGCTTGACCGAGATCTTGATGTCCCGGTAGCCGTGCTCCTCGAACAGCGAGCACTCCCAGAGGGCGGACTCGACCAGCGCCTCGGGGGTGGCCTTGCCGTACTTGGCCAGCAGCCGCGGGTCCAGGCTGCCGGCGTTGACCCCGATGCGGATGCCGATGCCGGCGTCCATGGCGGCCTTGGCGATCTCGCCGACCTTGTCGTCGAACTTGCGGATGTTGCCGGGGTTGACCCGGACGGCCGCACAGCCGGCGTCGATGGCGGCGAAGACGTACCGCGGCTGGAAGTGGATGTCGGCGATGACCGGGATCTGCGACTTGCGGGCGATGGCCGGCAGTGCCTCGGCGTCGTCGGTGTCCGGGACGGCGACGCGGACGATCTGGCAGCCGGAGGCGGTGAGCTCGGCGATCTGCTGGAGGGTGGCATTGACGTCGGCGGTCTTGGTGGTGGTCATCGACTGCACCGACACCGGGAAGTCGCTGCCCACCCCGACATCGCCCACCTTCAACTGGCGGGTCTTCCGGCGCGGCGCGAGCACCGGCACGACCCGGTCCGCGGGCATGCTCGGCATCCCCAACCCGATGCCCGCCGGCCCGCCGGCCCCGCCGGGAACGCGGGTGGCCGTGGTGGTGGAGGCGGACACGGGAGACGACATGAGCAGGACCTTTCCGAGCACGGGGTGCAGCAGGGGCGGTACGGGGCGGACCGGGGGGCCGGTCAGCCGAAGAGCTTGATCGGGTTGACCACGTCGGCGACGAAGGTCAGCACGGTGAGCCCGATGAACAACAATGCCACCACGTAGGCCACCGGCATCAGCTTGGCCACGTCGAACGGCCCGGGGTCGGCCTTGCGGCGGACCTTCGCCCAACCGCGCCGCAACCACTCGATGGCCGCGCCGAGCACGTGCCCGCCGTCCAACGGCAGCAGGGGCAGCAGGTTGATGAGGAACAGGCTCATGTTGAACCCGGCGACCAGGTTCAGGAACAGCGAGATCTTGTCCTTGGCACTGAAGTCCGAGGCCAGGATCTCGCCACCGATCCGACCGGCCCCGTAGATGCCGACCGGGGTGTTCACGTCGCGCGGCTGTCCGCTGAAGATGGAGTCCCACAGGGCGGGGATCCGGGCGGGGATGTTCACCACCGCCTGCGCGGCCCGGCCGATGAACTCACCCGTGCGATCGACCGCCGTACCGAAGCTCTGCGTCTGGTAGGCGGTGGTCGCACTCACACCCAGGAAGCCCACCTGCTCGGTGCCGATCTGCTTCCCGACGTCGTCGTAGATGCCGCGCTCGTTCTCGGTCACGGGCACCTGGACGGTCACCTGCTGCCCGGCACGTTCGTACACCAGCGGAACGGTCTGCCCGGCGGAGTCCCGGATGAGCGGGGTGAGCTCGTCCCAGGTCTGCACCGCGGTACCGCCGAAGGAGACGATGCGGTCCCCGGGCAGCAGACCCACGACCGCGGCCGGGGTGGGTGCGTCACCCGGCGCGCAGGTGCGACCGGCCCCCGCGTCGGACGTCGGGATGATGCAGGCGTTGACCGCGGCGATGGTGGTGGTCGGCGAGTTCACGCCCAGCCCCATCAGCAGCGCGGCGAAGACGAACACCGCGATGACCAGGTTCATGAGCGGCCCGGCGAGCATGATCACGATCCGCTTGGCCGGGTGCAGCTGGTAGAACTGGCGCCCCTCGTCGGCCGGGCTGACCTGCGCACGATCACCGTTGCGGGCGTCCTCGACGATCTGCCGGACGATGCCGGCCGGGCCGAGCGAGGTGGTGGTGATGCGCTGTCGGCCCTGTTTGTCCGGCGGCACCATGCCGACCATGCGGATGTAGCCGCCGAGCGGTATCGCCTTCAGGCCGTACTCGGTCTCCCCGCGCTGCCGGGAGAACAGGGTGCGGCCGAACCCGACCATGTACTGGGTGGTCCGGACGTCGAACAGCTTCGCGAACGTGAGGTGGCCCAGCTCGTGCAGGGCCACCGAGAACAACAGGGCGAGGACGAACAGCACGAAGCCCGCCACCACCCACAACCACTCCGGCATGCGCCGTCCCCTCGATCAGACCCCGGCCGTCGGCGCGGGGGTGTGCCGGGGAACCCCGGAGCGCACCATCTCGCGGGCCCGGGTGCGGGCCCACTCCTCGCTGGCCAGGACGTCCTCGAGGTCCCGCGGGTTGCCCCGGAGTCCGTCGGCCTCGTCCAGGATGCCCGCCAGCAGATCGGGAATGTGTGTGAAGCGCAGCCGACCGGCCACGAAGGCCGCCACGGCCTCCTCGTTGGCCGCGTTCCACGCGGCCGGGACGGTTCCCCCGGCCTCCCCGGCCCGGCGGGCCAGCCCGAGGGCGGGGAAGGCGTCGTGGTCGACCGGTTCGAAGGTCCAGGTGGACGCGGTGGTGAAGTCGCAGGCCGACGCGACATCGCCGAGCCGCTCCGGCCAGCTCAGGCCCAGGGCGATCGGCAGGGCCATGTCCGGCGGGGAGGCCTGGGCGATGGTGGAGCCGTCCCGGAATGTCACCATGGAGTGCACCACCGACTGCGGGTGCACGGTCACCTCGATGCGGTCGTAGGGCACGGCGAAGAGCAGGTGCGCCTCGATGAGCTCGAGCCCCTTGTTGACCAGGGTCGCCGAGTTGATGGTGACCACCGGACCCATCGCCCAGGTCGGGTGGGCCAGGGCCTGCTCGACGGTCACGTCCGCCAGCTGCCCTCGGGTGCGCCCGCGGAACGGCCCGCCCGAGGCGGTGAGCACGAGCCGGGCCACCTCCCCCGCACTCCCGCCGCGCAGGCACTGGGCCAGGGCGCTGTGTTCGGAGTCGACGGGCACGATCTGCCCGGGCCGGGCCAGCCCCGTGACCAACGAGCCCCCGGCGACCAGCGACTCCTTGTTGGCCAGCGCGAGGGTCCGGCCGGCACGCAGCGCGGCCAGGGTCGGGGCGAGGCCGACCGAACCGGTGATGCCGTTCAGCACCACGTCGGCGTCCACGGTGGCGACCAGCTCGGTGGCGGCGTCCGGACCGGTCAGCGGCCGGGGGCCGGACCAGGAGTCGGGGACGGACCCGGCGACGGCGGTCCGTGCCCCCGGGTGCGCGGCCCGCTGCCGGTCGAACAGCTCGGGGTGGGAACCGCCGGCGGCCAGACCGACCACGTCGAACCGGTCCGGGTGCCGGGCGATGACGTCCAGCGCCTGGGTGCCGATGGAGCCGGTCGAGCCCAGCAGGATCACCCGCCGGCGACCGGACGGGACGGGCCGTGCCGGCGCATCCTGCGGGGCGGCCGACGGAGGTGGTGCCTCGGTGCTCACCGCGCCATCCTCCCCCCTCCCGGTCGGCCGACGGTGATGCGGGGCAACGGCCGGGCCGGGGACCCGTCCGGCCCGGGATACTGGGGCGGTGAGCCACCGAGACCGTCTCAGCCCCCGATGGGTGACGGTCATCGTGGTGCTGGCCCTGCTGGCCTCCGCAGGCGTCGCGCTGGCCATCGTCCGGGTCACCACCGACCCCGCGGCCGCGGCCGATCCGGTCCCGGCCGTCAGCAGCCCCGCGGTCGAGCCGGACCCCACCACCGCCGTGACGGACCCGATCACGGATCCGAGCCCGGCGACCGACGTGTCCCCGGGCAGCACAACCACCCGGCCGAGCACCACCGGCCCGACGACCAGCCCGGTGAGCACCGTGCTGCTGCCCGGGTCCCGGTTGACGTTGCCGTCGGCCTGGCGGGGTACGGCCGACCTGACGATCGCGGTACTGGGCGCCTGCGCGGGGCCGGCCGGAACGGCCGGCACCTCGACCTACCGCACCACGGCGGATCTGGCCGTCGACGTGGCCAAGGCGGGGACGAACGGGCTGGGCGACCCCAATCCCTTCCTGCTCACCCTGGGGATCAACGCGGCCGGGGTCCCCGGTCTCGCCCTGTACTCCGCCGCGACCGACGCCGGCGGCGGCCTCCAGCGGTACTGGACGGTGCGGGGCTCGGCCGGACCGGACGGCCGCACCGAGATCGACGGCCGACTGGTCTGGTCCGATCCCGGTCAGGACACCCTGCTCAATCTGTTGAACGACACCGAGACGGACCTGCAGCCGTGCCAGTCGGGCAGCACCGTCGGCCTGCCCCGGGCGCTGGCCCCCGGGTCGACCGTGACGGGATGGGTGGACGGATCGAGCGCCGAGCTGACGGTCACCGCGACCACGGTGGACGGGCAGCGGTCGGTGGTCGCGACGGTGTCGGCGGCCCGGCAGCCCTGAGCCCGCCGGTGCCCCGATGCCGGCCGGTCGCGACCGCCGCGCGGCCCGCGTTGCGCCGCCGGGTCAGCGCAGAGCCGGGAGCACCCGGGTGGCGAAGGCCTCGTCGGACGCGGCGAGCAGTGCGGGGTCGGCGTCCCGGGAACCGGGGACGACGATGATCCGGTTGAGTCCGAGGTCGAACAGCTCCCGCAGGCGACGGGTGCACTCGGCGGGCGGGCCGACCACGGCGAACCGGTCGAGGAAGGCATCGGGCAGGGAGGCCGCGTGCGCCGCGGAGCGCAGGCCGTGCTCGGCCTCGGCGTAGGCCCGACCGAGTCGTTCGACCACGGCACGATCCGCGGGCGGCAGCCCGTCCAGGGGACCGCGCGCGACGAAGTGGGCGAAGATCGCCGCGCTCCCCCGGACGAGGTCGCGGGCCACGCCGACGTCCTCGTGCACGGCGACGTCGACGAACGCGCCGACCCGGACGTCCCGGCCGGCGGCCGCCGTACGCACCTGCCGGACCGCGGCGGCCAGCCGGTCGGGATCGGCTCCCACCGTCAGGTCGACTCCGTCCGCGCACCGGGCGGCCAGGGCGATGGTCACGGGCCCGGACGCGGCCACCGCCACCGGGACCCCGGGTGCGGCGAAGCGGTCGGCCCAGGCCATGCGGGGACCGGTGGGCGGACCCCCGGTGCCCAGATGACCCCGGATCTCCTGCACCGCGCTCTCCAGCGCCGCCCCGGTGGCCGGAGCCAGACCGAGCTGGGCGACGGCCGAGTCGCCCCGGCCGATCACCGCCTCGATCCGGCCGCCCGACTCGACCTGCAGGGTGAGCAGGGCCGACGCGGTCACCGCGGGCACCCGGGTGACCGGATTGGTGACCGCCGGGCCCAGCCGCAGGGTCGTGGTGGCCCGGACGGCCAGGGCGAGTTCGACGTACGGGTCGCCGACCAGGATCTCGCTGTCGGCCAGGAACAGGCCGGTGAATCCCCACGCCTGCGCACGTGCCGCGAGATCGGCCGCCCCGGGGAGGGGGAAGCCGTGCAACCACACATCACGTCCCACCGGGGCAGTATCCGATGCCGGGATGGGGTCGGTGTGGGGTCGCCGGGGACGGGAGCCGGCCGGGCGCGGCGCCGACGTGAGACGATGACGGGGGTCGACCCACAGGTCGACCGCGACCACCTGGCGAGGAGTAGACGTGGCAGGCGAACTGGAACGTCAGCAGCCCACCGGCGGCGAGGAGGGCGCGGGAACGCACGCCTCCGGCAGCACGATGGAGGTCGCGAGCGGGCACAACGCCGTGGTGTCGTACAACCCCGACGCTCCGTCCGAGGAGTGGGGCTGGCACGGCAGCTGGGAGAAGATGGCCCCGCGCGGCAGCACGCTGATCCTGCTGCTCGGCGTGGTGGCGCTGCTGGTGATGACCTTCCTGGGCAACCACGTCTCGCACACCGAGGACTGGTGGCTCATCGCCATCGCCATCGCGATGAGCGTCTGGATCATCCGCCGGGCCCGTGCCGCCAAGCAGGACCGCGCCCGCCGTCCCTGACCGGTCGACCTGTTCCCCGTCGCCACGGATGGCGGTGGCCTGTCCACCGGCTGCCGTCATCGCTGTGCCGGCCGTGTCGGCACCGATCCTCCGGAAGGTCCCGACGATGACCGTCGCCGACGCGATCACCGCCTACCGCGCCGCGCTGCAGCCGGTCGGCGAGGTGGTCTCGTTCCCCCTCTCGGCGCTGGACCGCACCGGCGTGCCGGTGACCAGCTGTTCCCTGGTCGACCGGTCCACCGGAACCGTCGGGCACCACGGCAACGGGTACGGGCTGACCGACGAGGCCGCCGAGGTCAGCGGCCTCGGGGAGCTGGCCGAGGGTGTGCTGACCGGCCACGGGGTGTCCGCGCTCCGGGACCGCGCCGTGCGCCTGTCGTTCCGTGAGCTGGTCGCCGCCCAGGGGGTCGACCGGGTCGCCGACCCGCTCACCCTGTGCCTGCCCGCCGGATCGCCCTACACCTCGGACATGTCGCTGACCTGGTTGCCGATGGAACGGGTCCGCAGCGGGGACACCGTCTGGGTGCCCCAGGAGTTCGTCGTCAACGGACCGGGCGAGCTGACCGACGGGGTCACTGCGGGGACGGCCCTCGTCACGCCGATCACCAACGGCCTGGGCGCCGGGTCGGATCGGGCCCGCGCTCTCGCGCACGGTCTCGGCGAGATCCTGCAACGGCACACCAACGGCCTGCGCTTCCGCGCCCTCGACTCCCGGTCACCGGTCATCGATCCCGCCGGCCTCCCGCCGCGGGTCGCCGCCCTGGTGGACCGGCTCCGCGCGGTGGGGGTGGAGCCGGTGCTCAAGCACGCGGGCACCGAACTCGGCGTCGTCTCGACGTACGCCATGGGTCGCGACGACTCCCCCGACTCCCGGATCATGCTGACCGCCTGCGGGGAGGCGGCCCACCCCGATGCGGAGACCAGCCTGCTCAAGGCGTTGCTGGAGTACGCGAACTCCCGGGCCCGCAAGGCGTTCTGCTTCGGCCCCCGTCAGGCCGCGATGGACCTGGCGCCCGCCGCCTACCGCGACGGCCTGGACCCGTCGGGCGGCGAACCCCGCGCGGTGGCCGCCATGCGGGCCTGGGCGGACCTGAGCACCGACGACCTGCGCGCCCTGACCGAGCCCGACGTCGGCCGGACGGTCGGTTACGACTCGATCCGGCTCGACCTCCCGCCGCTCCCCGATCAGCAGGCCCTGCTGGACCATCTGCTCTCCGCGCTGGCCGGCCACGACGTGCTGGCCACCACCGTCGCCGTCGACGGGGTGGTGGCGGTCAAGGTCCTGGTGCCCGGACTGGAGGTGGAGACCCTGTCGTACGGCCGGATCGGCGAGGCCAACGCGCGCGCCGCTCTCGCCGCGGACCTGGATCTGGTCCGCGTGCAGCCGGGCCCGTCGGGGACGCACACCGAGCGGGTCCTGCTCACGCCCCAGGCACAGGAGCGACTCGGCGGGCCCGTGTGGTGGTCCCGGGCCGTGCGCGACGCGATCGTCGGGCCACGCTATCCGCTCTACCGCGAGCCCCCTCGGCACAGCGTCGAGGTCTGACCGGCCCGGATCAGTCGAACCGTTCCACCGACCAGTTCGACATCATTCCCCGCACCCCGGCCTCCACCAGGGCCGCGTCGCCGAGCCTGCGCGGGTCGAACCGGGCACCGCCGCGCCAGGCGGCGAGGCGGGGCATCCGTCCGGTGATGGCCTCGATCCGACGCAGCGGACCGAACACCTCCCGTTCCAGGGCGTCCGGGGTGATCTCCTCGGGGGTGACGTGGCTGCTGGTGTGGAACCCGATCTCGTGGTGGCGCGCGATCTCGGCCAGCTCGTCGTCGGTCAACTCGGCGCAGCCCGATTCGTCGGTCGGTTCGAACAGCGGGAAGAACGTCGCCCGCACCCCCAGCTCGGCGCAGAGCTCGGCGCCGAACCGCCCCGCGAAGCCGTACCCGTCGTAGAAGCCGACGACGATGCGCGGGCCGGGGAGGGTGCCCGCAGAGTCACCCCCGCCGGCGGCCGGATCGGCGGGCCAGGGGTCCAGGGTGGGGCCGAGTGCGGCAACCCGCCGGACCATGGCCTCCGCCTGCGGCCGGTTCTCCGGATCGATGTCGTGGTAGTTGAGCGCGATGACCGGGGAGCGCAGGATCGCCGCACTGTGCCCCGGGGTCCAGGGGCCGCCGTCGCCGTGCACCGCATCGGTGGTCGGACCCGCGGCCACCCGGTCCGCGGGCGGGGTCAGCAACCGCTCCCCGAGCGCGGACTGGAGCACGTAGGCGTCCGGGGTGAACAGCGGCGGCGGGCGCAGCGGCAGGCCCAGTTCGGCCGCCAGCCACGACACCTCCTGCGTCGCAGCATCATCGGGTTCGGCCCCGTGGACGGTGGCCGGGCCGAACAGGGCGACCGCGGCCCCGCCCGGCGCCTCGGACTGGGCCAGGATCACCTGACGCAACGGCGAGGGATCGGCATCGGTGGGCACGTCGGCATCGGAGAAGTCGCGGGCGCTGGAGGACCTGGTCACGTCCCGATCGAACCACGGGGCCCGCGGGACACTTTCCCCTCCGCGGGCGCGGGGGCGTCGGCCGCACCCCCGGGCAGGTGTCGCCGGGACCTCGGGAGATCGAACGCCCGTCGGCCTTGACGCATGTCAGGTTGCTGACATACCGTCTCGAATGTCAGACCACTGACATCGACGAAGGAGACCACGATGGCGTCCGGCCCCGGCTTCATCTCCCTGCAGGTTCGCGACATGGCGGCGTCGGCCGCGTTCTACGAGGAGTTCCTCGGCTTCACCCGGCAGCCCGGGCCGCCGCACGCCGTCGTCTTCGCCACCACGCCGGCGTCCTTCGCCGTGCGGGAGCCGCTCCCCGGTGTCGATCTCGATGCCGGGCCACTCGGCCGCGGCATCGCGGTGTGGATGCACGCACCGGACGCCCAACGCGTCCACGACACGATGGTCGCCGCCGGCGTCCCCATCGCCGCCGCCCCCACCGACGGCCCGTTCGGCCGCACCTTCACCTTTGCCGACCCCGACGGATACCTGATCACCCTGCACGACCGCGCCTGAGCGCCGGTCCCGACCGGAGATGACGGTCCGGTCGGGACCGGTGCGTCCCGCGCCCGGGCCGGTCAGCCCCAGCAGATCTCGGCCCCCTCGGCGGCGGTCAGCGATTCCACCCCGTCCGCGGGCGTGTCGGTGATCAGGGCCACGCCGGTGTCGAAGAAGTCCAGACCCTCGGTGACGGCAGGCTTCTCACCGCCTCGGGCGATGGTGGCGATGGCACTGACGCCCAGCTCGGCCATCCGCAGCGGGTACTGCTGCGAGGTGGCGTCGATGATGCCGTCCTGCACATCGGCGACGCCCTGGCAGGACCCGTCGACCGACACCAGGATGGCGTCGGTGATGCCCGCGGCCTTGAGTGCCGCGTCGGCGCCCTGGGCGGCGGGCTCGTTCAACGTGTAGACGACGTTGACGTCGGTGCGCTGGCCCAGGCACAGCTCCATCGCCGTCCGGCCGCCGTCCACCGCGCCGCCGGTGGGCTCGTTGCAGACGATGTCGTACTCACCGCCCGAATAGGAACCGGACGGGTCCTCGTCCCCGTTGCGCTGCGGGTCCTTCGTGTCGATGCCCATGCCGGTCAGGAAGCCCTGGTCGCGGTTGTAGTCGACGGTGACGATCTTGTCGTTGAACTGGTCGAGCAGGGCGATGACCGCCTTGCGTCCACCCAGCTGCTGCGCCGTCCACTGCCCGATCAGCTCGCCGGCGGTGAAGTTGTCGGTGGCGAAGGTGATGTCGACCGTGTCGGCCGGTTCGGGCGGGGTGTCCAGCGCGACGACGTACAGGCCGGCGGAACGGGCCTGCTCGATCGCCGGGTTGACCGCGGGGCCGCTGGGGGTGATGAGGATGCCCTGGTCGCCCCGGGCGATGGCCTCCTCGATGGCGCGCACCTGACCCTCCTCGTCGCCGTCCTCCCGGCCCGCCGCCACGGTGAGCTGGACGTTGTCCTTCTCGGCGGCGGCCTTCGCACCGTTCTGCATGGCGATGAAGAACGGATTGATCAGGTCCTTGGTGATGAGGGTGACCGCGATGCTCTCGCCGGCGGGCGCGGACCCTGCGGACCCGGAAGCGCTGGACGAGGCATCGGTGGCCGACCCGGCCGTCCCGGACGTGGCACCGGCCGTGCTGCCGGCCGTCGCGCCGGCCGATTCCGCGGTCGAGCCGGAGCCGCCGGCCGTCGTGGACCCTCCACATCCGGCGAGCAGCAGGGCACCGGCGGAGAGGAATGCCAGGGGCAGCGCCCGCTTCGTGGTGGATGAGGTGTGCATGCGGCAGCTCCCGGTCGTCGACATCGGCTGGACGGACGCACACCCGCACCCGACGATTCCGGACAGGCTGTACGTACAGTCTGGACAGCCATGACCATAGCGACCACGACTCGGAAGCACCACCATCGCGAGCACATCGTCACCATGGGCGGTGGTGCCGACCCTCGTGGCCCGCGCCGACCGGACCGTCAGTCGGGCACCGTGTTGACGACCTCGTCCGCGTAGCGCCACAACGGAAGCCGGCGTTGCCGGGCCCGCTGGGTGAGCTCGTCCAGAGCACGGTCCTTGTCGACAGCGGATCGGACCATGACGACCCCCTGGGCCCGGCCGATCACGGTCTGCGCGTAGATGGCCTGGAGGAGCTGGACATGGCTGGTCTTCTGCGGATTGGCGGCCACGAAGTCCGCCAGGCCGCGTTGCAGGTACTCCACCAGGACGGTCGGCAGGTGGACATCGAGTCTCGCCGACGCGGACTCGCTGGTGCAGTACAGGTTGAGGGCGGCGGCGGGGATGGCTCCGGCACGCAGCGGGAAGGCGGTGACCGCCCGCACCCCGACCGCCCGGGCGGTGGCGCCCATCCGCGGCCACCGGCGGTGGAGTTCGTCCAGATCGGCGTGCACGGCGCGCCCGCTGCGCAGGGCGCGCAGGCAGGGTCCGTCCCCGCCCCGGTACTGCTCCTCGTCCAGCACCAGGACCCGGTGGTGGGTGTGGGCACAGGTGAAGGGGTCCCCGTCGAACTGGGCGGTGACACCGGCCCACCGGACGTCGGGCAGCAGGCGGACCGCCTGCACCGAGACCTTCTGCATCAGCCGGAGCAACGATTCCTGGTCGGTGACCCGGGGGCTCAACGCATCCACCAGGTCCGCCATGTCCTGCGGGTGTGCCGCCAGCGCCGCCAGGACCTCCTCGGACATTCCCGTGCGGTCGGCGTCGGACTCCCCGCCCCAACGATCAGCATCCTCGGTCCCGGTCACGGGCTCCTCCGTCGACCGAAGCTCGGCGCGGTACGCCTACCCACGAGCGGCCGGCACACCGGGGACCTGAAGATCCCGACGGACACTGGTAAGGCTTCGACCAGAAAAACCCTACGCTCTTTCGGACCATCGACCTTCACCCGAATGGGTGCCTGGTATGACGCAACGTCACCCTCAGACGGGCGGTGGAGAGGGAGGTCCGCCTTCCCAACGGGGACGGGCGCCCGGACGACTTCCGTCGCCACCGGTGGCCCGGATGGCCGCCGGTCCGATCTTCTGGTGCAGGACTCAGTCCAGAGCGGCCGCCGCCCCGGCAGCCCCCAGGGCGGTGCGGGAGGTGTCCTTCAGGGTGACGCCCGATCGTCCCGACGACCGGGCCCCGTCGACCAGGCTCGCGCACACCCGGGCCGCCTGGGCGTAGGACAGCCCGTCCGGCGGGTGGATGTTGGAGATGCAGTTCCGGTCGGAGTCGGCCGTGCGACCCGGCTGGGGCCGGTGGGTCAGGTAGATGCCCAGGCTGTCGGCGACCGACAGACCCGGCCGCTCCCCGATGAGCACCAGCACCGTGCTCGCGCCCGAAGCCGCCGCGATGTGGTCGCCGAGGGCGACCCGGGCCTGGGTGGCGATCACCGGCGGGGCCAGGGTCCACCGCCCGTCGAACTCGGCCACCAGGGCCGCCAGCAACTCCGCCCCGTGGTCGACCAGCGCCCGGGGCGACAGCCCGTCGGCGAGCACCACCACGAGATCGGCCTCGCCGCCGAGGATCTCGTCCAGCTCGGCCGGTTCCCGGCCCAGATCGGGGCGACGCAGGTACTCCCCCCGATCCCTCGCCCGGCTGGTCACCACCACCGGAGCGCCCAGACCGACATCGCCGACCCGGGCGGCGAACTCGGCGACGGGCAGCGGGTCGTGCACCGCGTCCCGGGCGCTGGCGTGGGCGGCCTTGAGCTCCAGCACGTGCCGGGTGGAGAGCGAGTCCCCGGCCCGCCCGAGCCCGATGCGCGACTGGGTGGTCGGCCGCAGCAACGCCCAGAAGTCACCGGCGGCCCGGTCTTCCGGTGCCGGGTCCGCCCCCGTGCGCTCGGCCTCCTCGAGCACCTCGACCAGGGCGTCGACCGCCACGTCGTCGTCCACGGCGCGGGCCTGACTGCCCCCGTCGGCGACGGGCCCCTCCGGCGTCTGCGCGTCCACACCCGTGCTGCTCACGACGCGCTCGTCAGCTGACGCAGGGCCGACCCGGCCGGGTCCACCGGCAGTACCCGGCCGGTCGCATCCGTCATCCCCAGGGACTCCAACCAGGTCTCGAACTCCGGCGCCGCGCGGAGGCCGAGGGCCTGGCGGGCGTAGAGCACGTCGTGGAACGAGAGGCTCTGGTAGCCCAGCATGACGTCGTCCGCCCCGGGGACGGCGATGACGAAGGCGGCACCCGCGGTGCCGAGGAGGGTGAGCAGGGTGTCCATGTCGTCCTGGTCGGCCTCGGCGTGGTTGGTGTAGCAGACGTCCACCCCCATCGGCAGGCCGAGCAGCTTGCCGCAGAAGTGGTCCTCCAGGCCGGCCCGGATGATCTGCTTGCCGTCGTACAGGTACTCCGGACCGATGAAGCCGACCACGGTGTTGACCAGCAGGGGTTCCAGGTCGCGGCACACCGCGTAGGCCCGGGCCTCCAGGGTCTGCTGGTCGACCGGCCGGCCGGCGGTGCCCAGATGCGCGCCGGCGCTGAGCGCGGAACCCTGCCCGGTCTCCAGGTACATCACGTTGTTCCCGACCGTGCCGCGGTTCAACGACCGACCCGCCTCGTTGCCCTGCCGCAGCAGAGCCAGGTCCACGCCGAAACCGCTGTTGGCGCCCTGCGTCCCGGCCACCGACTGGAACACCAGGTCCACCGGCACACCGGCCTCGATGAGTTCCAGGGTCGTGGTGACGTGGGACAGCACGCACGACTGGGTGGGGATGGCGAACCGCTGCCGGATCTCGTCCAGCAGGTGCAGCAGATCGGCGGTAGCCGCGGGTGAGTCGGTCGCCGGGTTGATGCCGATGACGGCGTCCCCGCAGCCCAGCAGGAGTCCGTCCAGGGTCGCTGCGGCGATCCCGCGCGGGTCGTCGGTCGGGTGGTTGGGCTGCAGCCGGGTGCTCAGCCGCCCGGGCAGCCCGACGGTGGTGCGGAACGCGGCCGTCACCCGGGTCGCCCGGGCCACCGCGATGAGGTCCTGCGCGCGCATGATCTTGCTGACCGCCGCGACCATCTCCGGGGTCAGCCCCGGGGCCAGTGTGGTCAGCCGCTCCCCCGCGTCCGGCCGGATCGCCGTCTCCAGCAACCAGTCCCGGAACCCGCCGACCGTCAGGTGCGACACCGCGGCGAACGCCTCGGCGTCGTGGCTGTCGATGATCAGCCGGGTGATTTCGTCGTCCTCGTACGGCACCACCTGCTCCTGCAGGAAGGTGTCCAGGCCGACGTCGGCCAGGGCCCACTGGGCCGCGGCCCGTTCCGCGTCCGACCCGGCGGCGCAGCCGGCCAGCTGGTCGCCCGAGCGCAACGGCGTGGCCCGGGCCATCAGGTCGACGAGCCCGTCGAACTCGTGGGCGGCCCCGCCGAGCTGCTGTCGGTAGGTCGTCACCCGAGGTCGTCCTGGGCCTTCGCCAGCACCGCGAACTCCTCGTCCGGCGAACTGGCGACCAGGTGGTGCCGGCTGTACAGGCCGAAGTACAGCAGGAACAGCGCGACCACACCGAGGCAGGCCAGCGCCGCGGTGCTGTCCACCAGGAACGTCGCGATGACCGCGAACACGGCGACGACCAGGGCGAAGCCGGTGGTGACGGTGCCGCCGGGGGTGCGGTAGGGCCGCTCCATCTCCGGCTCGCGGCGGCGCAGCACGATGTGGCTGACCATCATGAGCACGTAGCTCAGGGCCGCGCCGAACACCGCCATGTTCAGCAGCATGGCCCCCTCACCGGTCAGCGACAACGCGAACCCGATGACGCCCGGCACGATCAGGGCCAGCACCGGCGCCTTGCGCTTGTTGGTCACCGACAGGCCGGTGGGCAGGTACCCGGCGCGGGAGAGCGCGAACAACTGCCGGGAGTAGGCGTAGATGATCGAGAAGAAGCTCGCGATCAGCCCGGCCAGACCGATGTAGTTGACGACGGTGGCCGCGGTCCCGGTGCCCAGCGCCTCGACCAGCGGGTTGCCCGACTCCTGCATCGCGCTCGCGCCACCCGCGCCGGTGGTCAGCACCAGCACCACGGCGCCGGACACGAGCAGGATGCCCATCGCGGCGATGATGCCGCGCGGCACGTTGCGGGCCGGGTCCTTGGCCTCCTCGGCGGCGAGCGGGACGCCCTCCACCGCGAGGAAGAACCAGATCGCGAACGGGATGGCCGACCAGATGCCCAGGTAGCCGAACGGCAGGAAGGACGAGGCACCCGCGGCATCGGTGGGCGTGATGTCGGTCAGGTTGGCCGAGTCGAACAGGCCGAGCGCGGAGACCGCGAAGATCACCAGGCCGACCAGGGCGATGCCCGTGATCACGAACATGACCTTCAGGGCCTCGCCCACCCCGGACAGGTGCAGGCCGATGAAGATCGCGTAGACGACCAGGTAGACCCACCAGCCGTCGGTGATGCCGAACAGGCCGAGGGACTCGACGTAGGCGCCGATGAAGGTGGCGATGGCGGCCGGGGCGATGGCGTACTCGAGCAGGATCGCCGTCCCGGTGAGGTAGCCGCCCCACGGTCCGAGGGCACGCCGGGCGAAGGTGTAGCCGCCGCCGGCGGCCGGCAACGCGGAGGACATCTCGGCCATGCCCAGCACCATGGCCAGGTACATCGCGGCGATGATCACGAACGCGATCAGCAGCCCACCGAAGCCACCCTCGGCCAGCCCGAAGTTCCAGCCGGAGTAGTCGCCGGAGATGACGTAGCTGACCCCGAGGCCGGCGAGCAGGACCCAGCCCGCCGTCCCGGTGCGCAGGGTCCGCTTGGCCAGGTACTCCTGACTCCCGGTTCGCGGGTCACCGTCCGGGTCACCGCTGTGAGCTCCGTCGGACGGGGACGTGCTGGGCTCGGTGACCGACACGGCGGGCCTCCACGATCACGCGGCGCCGGGGCGGCACCGATCACGGCGACCGTAAAGCGGCGGTGTGATGGCGGCGTGTCGGCAGATGACCGGGTGATGACGTCCGGCATCGACCACTCGGACCATCAGCCCCTGTCCGCGTGGGCGGTCGAGCGCTCAGCGGCTCTCGGCGGCCAGCTGCCCGCAGGCGGCGGCGATCTCCTGGCCGCGGGTGTCCCGGACGGTGCAGGAGATGCCGGCGGCCTTGACGCGGCGGACGAACTCCTCCTCGACCGGCTTGGGCGAGGCGTCCCACTCCGACCCCGGAGTGGGGTTCAGCGGGATGAGGTTGACGTGCACCAGGTGGCCGAGCTCGCGCCGGAGCACCTCGGCGAGCAGATCGGCCCGCCAGGGCTGGTCGTTGACGTCGCGGATGAGGGCGTACTCGATGGAGACGCGGCGGCCGGTGGTGTCGGCGTAGGCGCGGGCGGCCTGCAGGACCTCGGCCACCTTCCAGCGCTGGTTCACCGGGACCAGGGTGTCGCGCAGCTCGTCGTCCGCGGCGTGCAGGGACACCGCCAGGCGCACCTGCATCTTCTCTGCGGTCAGCTTCTCGATGGCGGGCACGAGTCCGACCGTCGACACGGTCACCGATCGGGCCGAGATGCCCAGGCCCTGCGGCGCCGGCGCGGTGATCATCTTCACCGCGGCCAGCACCCGGTTGTAGTTGGCCATGGGCTCGCCCATGCCCATGAACACGATGTTGGACAGCCGCCCGGGGTGGCCGAGGGCACCGTCGCGGGCCGCCTTCGCGGCCAACCGGACCTGCTCGACGATCTCCCCGGTGGACAGGTTGCGCTGCAGACCGCCCTGGCCGGTGGCGCAGAACGGACAGGCCATGCCGCAGCCGGCCTGCGACGAGACGCAGACGGTGATCCGGTCCGGGTAGGCCATCAGCACCGACTCGATGAGGGTGCCGTCGTGGGCGCGCCACAACGTCTTGCGGGTGTCGCCCTCGTCGCACGCCAGCGAGCGGACCTCGGTGAGCAGCTCGGGCAGCAGCGTGTCGACGAGTTCCTGCCGCCCGGCGGCGGGGAGATCGGTCATCTCGGCCGCATCACGGGTCAGCCCGCCGAAGTAGTGCCGGGCCAGCTGGTCGACCCGGAACTTCGGGTGCCCGGCGGCCTTCACCACGTCGGCGCGGCCGGTGGCGTCGAGGTCGGCGAGGTGACGGGGCGGCTGGCCGCGACGGGGGGCGGTGAACACGAGCGGCAGAGGAGTCTTCATGACGCCGTCCAGTCTCCCACGCCGACGGCCCGACAGCCCTGGTCCGGAGCCTGACGAACCCCACCGGACACGTGGGATCGGACACCTGGACGTGCCGGGTGTCCCCGTCCGGGGAAGACTGGCGGACCTTACCGGTGACGCGGTCGGCCCCGAACCCGACGGGCCGGGAGGTCACCGCGGACCGCCGGCGCCGCCGGACAGCCGGTCCCGACCCGAGGGGACGCGCTGCATGAGCAAGCCCGGCACCGACCTGATCACCCCCGACCTCGTCGTGCGGGACCTGCGGGCGACGAACAAGGCGGACGCCAGCCGGCAGCTCGCCGCCCGCCTCGCGGACGCGGGCCGGGTCACCGACCTGGCCGGGTTCCGAGGACGTCGCCGCCCGGGAACTGCGGATGGCCACCGGGATGACCGGCGGCATCGGCCTGCCCCACGCCCGTTCCGGTCACGTGACCACGCTGTCGCTGGCCGTGGGCCTGGTCCCGGACGGCGTCGACTTCGGGGCCCCCGACGGGCCCGCGACGCTGGTCTTCCTCATCGCCGCCCCCGACAAGGGCGCCGCCGACCACCTGACGATCCTGGCCGCACTGGCCCGCCGACTGGTCAACCCGGCGTTCCGCGAGACCATCCTCGCCGCCCCCGACGCCGCTGCGGTGGCCGACTTCGTCCGGTCCGAACTCGGACACTGACCCCGGTGACCGGTCGGCAGGCGCTCATCGGGTCACGCCTGGGTCTGCACCTGCAGCCCGCCGCCCTGTTCGCCCGGACAGCCGCGTCCACCGGCCTCCCGGTCACCCTGGCCCTGCCGGGTCGACCCCCGGTCGACGGGCGGAACGTCCTCCTGGTGGTGGGGCTGGGCGCCCGGTGCGGCCAGGCGGTCGAGATCGAGGTGGTCGGAACGGGTCCGGAGGCGGATGCGGCGCTCCGGGCGTTGGTCGACCTGCTGGAGACCGACCACGACGCCTGATCAGCCGGCGCGCCGGTCGCCCGCCCCGGGGCCCGACTCCCCCGGGCCGGCCTCTGTCGTGATCTCCCGTCGGGACCGGTGACTGCCGGTGAGCTGCTCCACCACCAGTGCCGCGACCACCACCAGGAACACCCGGGCCAGCAGGGTGGCGGGCAGACCGACGCGGCTGACATCGGTGGGTGACAGGACCACCGTCCCGGCCAGACCGATGTAGGCGGCGGCGAGCGCGAACAGGACGATGACGGGGACCGTGCGTCGGTGGCCCCGGGCTCGCGCGAGGACGAGCGACCCCAGGGCGAGGAGCGTCCACAGGGCGAAGACGTCGACATTCGGTCCGTCGGCGAAGAACAGACCGGTGACCGGGTCCGGCACCAGCGTGGGGAGCGATGTCTCCCCGTCCGCCCGCAGCAGACTCACATCGGCCAGCCCGTCCCGGATGTACCGGCGGGCGGCCATGGGATCGGTCGCGAGGGTACGAGCCAGGGCGCCGACGAACTCGGTGCTCACCCACACCCGGCCCTGCGCACACGGATCGGATTGCCCGGGCACCACCGGCTGGGCGACCTGGACGGCGTCGACGAGCAGACACGCCGGGGCTCCGTCGCGGGCGACGAACTCCTGGACCAGTTCGGGGAACGAGGGAGAGGACTGTGCGAACACGCCCCACTGCTGGATGGTTCGCCCCGCCAGACCGGGTGTCCCCCGCCAATCCCCCCACTCGCGTTCCGCGGTCGCGTTGGAGGACAGGACGTTTGCTGCCGCGGTGCCGACCAGCACCAGGACCACACCCGCGGTCACGAGCCATCGGACGCTTCCGCTCCGGCGATCGTCCCGCCGGGCCTGCCACCATCCGCGGACGACGACGAGCAGCGGGACGAACAGGATCAGACCGAGCACCGGACGGATGAGGCACAGCGCCCACCCGGTGACCACCATCAGCGCCAGTGGAGTCGGGCGAGGACCCACCTGCACCGCGTGGAGCACTGCGGCCGCGAAGCCGGCCAGCAGGGCGAAGGACACCGCCTCGGCCCCGATGAGGGTGTCGAACGCGGACACCGTCGGGGTGAGCGCGAGCACGGCGATCACCCCGGCGGCGGCCCCGGCGATCCATCGCCGGACCGGCAGCCGGCCGACCCGATGGATCAGGAACCCCCAGGCCACGGTGGACAGCACGAACTGCGCCAGGACCCGCGCCCGGTCGGTCGGCAACAGGGCGTACAGGAGCGTGGACGGCCACGGCCGGAGACTGCTGCCGTCCCAGCTGGTCGCCCCCCAGTCGAGCCACCCCGCATCCGGCGCCCGGTACATCCCACTGTCCGGTCCCTCGAGGACCGGACCCATCATCACCAACTGCCAGGTACGAGCCACCAGATAGGCGATGACGACCGTCCGACCGACGCCCCCCAGCCACCATCTGCTCGAGTGATCGACTGTTCCCACGGCCGGGACCTTGACGATCAACAGCCCGCGACCCGGGAGCCGCGCGGTCGGCGGTGTCGTCGCAGGTCGAAGAACCCGACTCCCGGTCGGCAGGGTCCGGTGTCGCGGTGTGCGGCGGGCTCCGTCAGGCCCGGCTGCCGCGGACGACCAACCGTCGTTCACGCGTACCGGACAGCCACCCGCTCCACCTCGCGCCCGTAGGACGGTCCGTGCGAGGCGGCATGGACGAGCAGCGGGTGCAGCTGGTGCAGCCCCGTGCGCTGCGGCCAGTCCGCGGGCAGGTGTGCCGCCTCGGCGTAGGCGGCCTGGACGCGGTCCAGGTACGGGCAGCCGAACAGCTCGAGCATGGCCAGATCCGTCTGCCCGTGCCCACCGTGGGCGGCCGGGTCGATGACGACCACACCGCCCGGGGTGAAGAGCACGTTCCCGCCCCACAGATCGCCGTGGATGCGGGCCGGCGGCCGGTCGTCGTCGAACTCCCCGTCCCGCAGGCGCTGGCAGACCCGTTCCACCGCAGCCATTCCCGCAGCACCCAGATGACCGACCTGTACGGCCCGACGGGCGTAGGGCAGCAGCCTCAGGTCGGCGAACGACGTCCCCCAGGTCGCGTGCTCGGCCATCGGCGCGACCTGCCGACCGATCCAGGCGTCCCCGCTCCAGCCGTCGGGCGCGGCCCCGAAGGCCCGCGCGCCGGCGGCGTGCGTCGCCGCGAGGGCCCGCCCGAAGTCCTCGGCCGCCGCCCGGGTCGGGGTGGCCTCCGTCAGCCGGTCCAGGGTGATCGACGTGTCGCCGACCGCACGGACCCCCACCACCGCGGCCCCACCCTCGCCCTCGGCCTGGGCCAGCCAGGCCAAGCCGGCGGCCTCGGCGGCGAAGAATCGCGGTGGCGCATCGCTCCGGGTCTTGACGAACTCCGGGGCGGCCGAGGGGTGATCGCTCATCGGGCCACCGTAGGACCGATGGCCGCCGACCCCGACGCAGGCGCGGACACCGCTGATCTCGTCGATCCGTCTGCTCTCCCGCGCACCCGTCCGCCCGTCGGACGGGCGGAAGGGTGCGTGGGTACCGTCCTGGCGTGACCGGCTCGGTGAGCCGCGATGACGGCGGTGGCTGCGCGGTCCGAGCCTGCATGCTTACCGACCCGGGAGGGCCTGCGGGAGGGTGACCAGTGCGGCCAACCCGGAGACCATGGCGAAGAACCCGAACACCTGCACCAGTCCGATCGCGCCGGTTCCCGGAGCCAGGAGCAGCACGATGCCCAGAGCAAGGGACAGCACACCGCTCACGGCGTTGCCTGCCGAGTGCCCGGGCGCCCATCCGCCCCCGGACAGGCCCACGACGATCTCCAGCACCCCGGAGATCAGCGCCCACGAGGCGATGAGAACCACCAGGACGGTGACGGTGAGGCCGGGCCAGGCCAGGACGACGACGCCGGAGATCAGGTGGAGCAGGGCGAGAACCAACCGGGAGACCCAGGACCGCCGCCCGGCGGGCGTGATCAACGACGCGAGGGCGAGGGCCGAGGCACCGAAGGCGAAGACGGCGAACACCAGGACCACGGCCCCCAGCGTGATCCCGGGCCAGAGGATCGCCACGATACCCACGGCCACCCCGAGGACGGCCTGAGCGGCGAGGGCGCGCGGTGACTGCGCAGCCGGCGGGTCGACCGTGCCGCCGGGCCCGGGGTTGCCGTGGGCCGGCCGGGTGCGGGCCCGCCCTGGGAGGTCGGTGCTCATGCGGGGTCCTCGGACTCCTCGGCGTGGAGCACGGGGAGCAGCAGCCGGGAGGAGGAGTGAACGGTGTTCAGGCTGGAGTCGCCGATGGCGGTGTGGGTGAAACCCAGGACGGTGGGGCCGTTCTCGCCGGTGTCCGCACTGGCCAGTACCAGCTGGAGGCGGTGACCGACGGGGAGGCGGCGGGCGTTGGGGACGATGGGGATGCGGTAGTGCACGGTCTGCCCGACCGGGACGGCCACCGGTTCGGTGCACGGCAGCACGGGTACGCCGGGCCGACTGGCTCCCTCGTCCACCGTGCGCAGGGTCGCCCGGAGCCAACCGGCACTGATGGGCACGGCGGTGGCGTCCTCGGCCAGGTCGTACAGCACCACGATCCACGCGGTGTCGGTGGCGGTGATCCGTGCGTCGAGGTCCAGTTCGATGTCACCCACGATGTCCATGGCCCGCGGGACGGGTTCGGTCTGCCAGGTCAACCGGTCGGGCAGGGACGGCGGGTTGGCGTTGCGGGGGCGGCCGGTCTCGTTCGTCACGTACAGGAAGGAGCGGGTGCCGGATTCGCCCTCCTCGGGGGCCAGGGTCCCGTCGGCGCACAGCGCATAGGGCACGAGTGTGCTCTCGGGAGGCGGCCAGGACTCGGCGGTGCGCCACCGATCGGTGCCGGGGATGACGTAGCGGATGGGCGGGCCGTCGGTGATGCCGGTATCCCGGCCCTTGAGCCACTGGTCGTTCCAGGCCAGGGCCTCCTCGTGCATGCTCTCCCACGGCCAGGCCAGGGCATCCTTGTCGACCAGGGTCATCCGCACGTGGGGGTTGTGGGTCAGCCCGCGCCAGACCGGGAAGGTACTGGGCAGGTGCATGGGCACGTTGTCCCACTGGCAGCCCAGGTACACCGGGATGTCGATCCGCCCCAGCATCGGGCGGACGTCACGGGCGTCCCACCACGCGTCGTGGGTGGGGTGTTCCACCGCGCCCTGCTGCCACAGTCGGCCGAAGGGCTCCTCCTCGTAGTGGGCGTGGTCCATCAGCCCGAGGACCTTGGCAGCGGTATCGCCGGTCACGTGTTCCATCTGGCGATGGACCACCGAGGTGGTCAGCACGCGACGGGCGAAGTCGATGCCTCGGGAGCGCCAGAAATGGTCCGACACACCGGACATGACTCCGACGGCGGACATCCACCGGGCGAAGAACCCCGAGCTGAGCACCCCGCGCTGCCAGACCGCGTCGTACAGGTCGTCCATGGTGGCGAACGGGAAGATGGCCTTCAGGTGCGGCGGCCGCAGGGTGGCTGCCGCCAGCTGGGCCAGGGCGAAGTAGCTGATCCCCATACCGCCGACGTTGCCGTCGCACCACGGCTGGGCGGCGATCCACTCGATGACGTCGTGGACGTCCTGCCACTCCTGCCCGTCGTACAGCTCGAACGTCCCCCCGGACCCCGATGTGCCGCGCGCGTTGACCACGAGGTGGGCGTAGCCGCGCGGGACGAAGAAGTCGCTGGTCCCTGACTCCGCGAAGCCCAACGGGGCGCCCAGGTCCTGCACCTGCCGCGGGTAGCAGCTGAACGACAACAGCGCCGGGCCGCGCACCACCCCCGCATCGATCCCCACCGCACCGTCGGCGCTGAGCTCGACCCGGTGGTCCCCGGTGGTGGGCAGGAAGACATCGGCGCGGAGGAGGGTGCCGTCCCGCACCGGCACCAGGATCGAGTTGGTCCGGTGGATGCGGTACTCCGGTTCGCTCAGTGCCCGGTACTCCCGCCCGGACCGTTGGATCCCGTTCAGCCGCCGTTGCCCCGATCCGTCCCCGGCCGCCGGCACCGCCGGACCGCGGTGACCATTGCGCCTCCGCTCCCTGTTCATGACCATTGCGCACACCCTTTCCCGGTTATTTCCTATGTGTAGGAAACTTGATGGGGACGGTAGACCCCCGATGCCGGGCCGACAAGAGTAATTTCCTGGTGGTGGGACATCCTGTGCTCCGTGGACCGAAGGCCGCCCGTGGCCAGATCGCCGAGTCGATCCTGACCGCCGCCCGAGAGGAGTTCGCCGCGCACGGCTACGCGGCGACCACCCTGCAGGGGGTCGCCCGCATCGCCGGGGTCGACACCAAACTCGTCCGCTACTACTTCACCGACAAGCCGTCCCTGTTCGACGCGTGCATCACCGTGCCCGACCGGTTCCTGGACCACATCCGCGCGAGCGTCGACGTGCCGGTGTCGCGGCGCGGCGAGGCAGCCGTCCGCGCCATGCTGGCGCTCTGGTCGGACCCCGATCTGGCCAGGGTGCTGCGCACCGTCCTGCTCATCGCCGCGCACGACCACACCGCGATGGCCCGCGTGCGGATGATCTTCACCGAGGGCCTCGTCCCCGCCATCACCCGCGGCCTGCCCCCGCAGGAGACCAGCATCCGCGGTGGGCTGATCACCGGCCAGATGGTCGGACTGGCGTTCACCCGGTTCGTCTTCGCGCTGGAGGACGCCGCAGCCGTCCCGGAACCCGTCCTGATCGCCCTGGTCGGCGAGACGATCCAGCAGTACCTGACCCATCCCCTCCCGGTCCCGTCAGCACACGAGGACACCGGCGACCCCGCCCCGGACTCCTGACACACCTCGGTGAGGAGTCGCCCGTGGGGGCTGGGGTCACGTCCCCCCGGGGGCCGTCGTCTCCGGACCCGACCGCGATCACCACGCATCGCCGGTCGGTGAGGACCCGCAAGCCCGGCCCGAGGCGCCCCCGCTCGGCCGCTCGTCGGCGCGGCTCGGCGTTCGCCTGCGCGGGCACATCCTCCGGTCGGTCGACCGACATCCCCTGTGCCTCTGCCTTTCTCGCCGTGTCTCGCCGTGTCTCGGTGCCTCGCCGTACGTCGTCAGAACCACGACGGGGGGAGCTCAGGTCCCGGCCGACGAGAGCCCCGGTGGACCGACACCCCGGGGTGCAGGCGGTCCGACCGACCGACACCGTCCCCGGACCCCATCGGGCATGATCACCGCATGACTTCGGTAGACCACGCCGTCAACATCGCCACGGAGGAACTCCCGCGGGTCCTGCTCCGCGCGATCGGGGCGGCACAACACGGCAGCACCATCGCCGATGCCGCACAGCCCGACCTTCCGCTGGTGTACGTCAACCAGTCGTTCACCGACATGACCGGATACGAGGCGGACGAGGTCCTCGGACGCAACTGCCGGTTCCTGCAGGGCCCGGACACCGACCCGGCGGTGGTCCGGAGCATCCGGGCGGCCATCCAGGAGGGCCGCGATTCGCGCACCGTGTTGCTGAACCACCGCAAGGACGGCACGCCGTTCCACAACGAGCTCACCATCTCGACCGTGCGCGACGACGCCGGGCAGATCACGCATCTCATCGGCGTGCAGATCGACGTCACCGACCAGGTCGAGCTGCAGCGCGAGCTGACCGAGCAGGCGACCACCGATTCGCTGACCGGTCTGGGCAACCGGAAGCGCGTCACCGACACGTTGCAGTCCTGGCAGTCGGCCGCCACCGACGCGGACGGGGCCGTGGTCGTCTACCTGGACATCGAGAACTTCCAACGGGTCAACGAGGCCTACGACTACGAGGTCGGCAACCGACTGCTCATCCACGTGGGGCGCAGACTCAGCGAACTGGCCGCACCGGGCGACGTCGTGGCCCGGCTGGACGCCGACACCTTCGTCCTGGCCCGGCGCGTCCCCCGGGCCGACACCGCAGCCGTGGCCGGCGATCTGATCGAGCAGGTCACCGAGGCCGTGTCCGAGCCGCTGCGTCTGTTCGGCAGGCGCATACCCGCCGCAGTCACCTGCAGCACGGCGACGTGGCCGACCGACGGCGATCCGGCCGCGGCGATCCTGGAAGCCGCCCACCACAACCTGCGGACCACCCGGGTGGCGGCCAGATCCGCGGTGCGCTGAGTCCGCCGGCGGGTGCGCGAGCTGCTCGGCCGGCCGACCCCGCCGGTGGCGGTTCGGGTGCTCGACCTCGGTGGTCCTGCACGACATCTCCTCCCCCCAGGACGACCCGAGGTGACGCTCGTCCCCGCCGTCCCCGGTCGCGGAGTGGACGCAGCCGTCCCCGCCGACTCCCCGTGTGACGTGCGGGCGCGCACTACGGTGATCACCATGTCGCGCGTTCTCTCGGTCAACCTCGCCACCGCCCGCACCGTCAGCGCGCCCCGGAGCACCTGGTCACGCACCTCGGGGATCGACAAGCGTCCGGTGGACCACCCGGTCCAGGTCACCGCCCCCGGCCGCAGGGGGGTGGCCGGCAGCGGGATGGCCGGCGACGACGTCTGCAACCTGCGCCACCACGGCGGGGACGACCAGGCCGTCTACGCCTACGCCCGGGAGGACCTGGACCGCTGGGAGTCCGAGCTCGGCCGGACCCTGCCGTCCGGCTGCTTCGGCGAGAACCTCACCACCACCGGCATCTCCGTCAGCGACACCGTCGTCGGCGAGCGGTGGCGGATCGGCGACGGGCTCGTGCTGGAGGTCAGCGACCCCCGGATCCCCTGTCGGACCTTCGCCACCTTCCTGGACGAGCGGGCGTGGATGCGGCGCTTCACCGAGGCAGCGGCCCCCGGCACCTACTTCCGCGTCGTCACCCCCGGTGCGGTCCGGGCCGGCGATCCGATCACCGTGCTGTCCACGCCCGATCACGGCATCACCGTGGCCCTGGCCTTCCGGGCGATGACCACGGAACCCGATCTGCTCCCCCATCTCGTGGACGCGACCGGTCTGTCGCAGGAGGCCCGGGACAACGCCCGCCGCCGCACCCGGATCGCGCTCGACACCGACCCGCAGACCCCCACCGATGCCTGAACTGCCCGAGGTCGAACGGGCCCGCACGCTCATCGCCGGGACCTCCCTGGGCCGCCGCATCGCCGACGTGGACGACACCGACACCTTCGTGTGCCGACCGCACGCCCCGGGCGTGATCCGCGGCGCCCTGCTCGGCCGGACGTTGACCGCTGCCCACCGCCGCGGGAAGTCGATGTGGTGCGAGACCTCCTCCACCGACGGTGATCCCGATCCGGGGCCCTACCTCGGCATCCACCTCGGCATGGGCGGGGTCATGGTGTTCACCCACCCCGACGGCACCGAGCAGCGGGACGGCGACCGGGCCAAGGGCGGCAGCGGCGGGAACCCCGTCTGGAACCGGTTCACCCTGCGCTTCGAGGACGGCAGCTCCCTGGTGCTCTTCGACAAACGGCGCCTCGGGCGCGTGCGTCTCGACCCGGACATCGACGCCCTCGGACCGGACGCCCAGGACCTCACTCCGGCGACGTTCCGCGCCGCCCTCGGGACGAGCACGGCACCGGTGAAGGCCCGGATGCTCGACCAGTCGGTGATGGCCGGGGTCGGCAACCTGCTGGCCGACGAGGCCCTCTGGCGGGCCCGGGTCCACCCGTCCCGGCGCAGTCGGGAGCTGACCACGAACGAGGCGAACCGGCTGCAGCGCAATCTGTCCCGTTCGATCGACGACGCGGTCGAGAACGGCGGGGTGCACACCGGGACGGTCATCGCGGCCCGGCATCCGGGCGGGGAATGTCCGCGCTGCGGCGCACCGATGGAACGCGGCACCGTCGGCGGGCGCACCACCTGGTGGTGTTCGGTCGAGCAGACCCGCTGAGCCCGGCGGCCGGGCCCGCAGTGCCGCGCCGCCGCGGGTCGGGCAGGATCCTCCCGGTGAGCAACCACGACACCCCCGCCGCCGGTACGCCCGCCCCGACGGTCCCGCCGGGGTCCTGGCCGTCACCCCTCTCCGCCGCCGACGCCGTCGCGGCCGGACGAGCACTGGAGGGCGTCGCCGTCGCCGGGACCGCGGTCTGGTGGTCGGAGGGCCGGCCGGAGGAGAACGGGCGGATCGTCGTCTGCCGCACCGAGGGTGGCCGGGTGCAGGATCTGGTCCCGGCCCCGTGGAACGTCCGCTCCCGGGTGCACGAGTACGGCGGACGCAGCTGGCTGCCCGTGCCGCGGGACGGGGCGGCCGGATGGGACCTGGTCTTCGTCGAGCTCTCCGATCAACGGGTGTACCGCCTGGATCCGGACGATCCGACCGGCACACCGTGGCCGCTGACCCCCGCCCCGGCCGCGGGCGCAGGCCTGCGGTACGTCGATCCGAGCCTGGATCCGTCCCGGTCGCGGGTGCTGGCCGTCCGCGAGGAGCACCTGCCGGAGTCGCCCACCCCCGGATCGCCGGACGACGACGGTCACGACGGCCGCCGCATCCGCCGGACGATCGTCGGCATCCCGCTGGACGGATGTGGTGCCTCCGATCCCGACCTCGTCGAGGACGTGCTGCGCGACGTGCCCCGGGCGGACTTCCTCGCCGGCCCCCGGGTCGACCCGACCGGCACCCA
Source organism: Nakamurella flavida (assembly GCF_030811475.1). Lineage (NCBI taxonomy): Bacteria > Bacillati > Actinomycetota > Actinomycetes > Nakamurellales > Nakamurellaceae > Nakamurella > Nakamurella flavida. The sequence continues at coordinate 205,324 of NZ_JAUSQV010000001.1, read as the reverse complement.
TCTGCTGTGGAGCAGCTGGGACCACCCGGCCATGCCCTGGGACTCCACCGTGCTGCATCTCGCCGGGATCGGCGCGAGCGGGCGGGCCACCGGAGCCCGTGCGCTGGCCGGCGGTGCGGGGGTCTCGGTCATCGACGCCGACTTCGTGCCCGCCCACGACGGCCGTGTGCTGGTGGTCGCGCAGTCCGACGGGACCGGTTGGTGGCAGCCCCATCTCCTCGACCCGCACACCGGCAGCACCACCGCCCTGACCACCCGGGCGGCCGACTTCGCGACCCCGCCGTGGACCGCGGGCTGGCGGAGCTGGGTACGGCGGCCCTCGGGTGATCTGGTCGTCACCCCGGGCGGATGCCCTGCGCTGCTACCGATCTCGCTCGTCGAGGCGAGCCCCCTCGACCCGTCGTGGACCGAATGCCTGGACCTCGCCGCCGGGATGGACGGCCCGGTGGCGGCCATCGTCGCGGCCGATCGCGCACCGACCGCCGTGGTCACCCTGGACCCGGAGGGCGGCCACACGGTCCTCCGGACCGCGACCGACACCACGCCCGATCCCGCCTGGCTCCCGACGCCGGAACCCCGGACGGTGCAGGGCGTGCACGTGGTCGTGTACCCGCCGACCCATCCCGATCACCGGGCCGCACCGGGCACCTCGCCGACCATCGTCCTGGTGCACGGCGGGCCCACCGCCTCGCACGCCCGCGCGCTGTCCCTGCGGACGGCGTACTTCACCAGCCGGGGCTTCACCGTCGTCGGACTGGATCACCGCGGGTCGACCGGATACGGCCGCGCGTACCGGGATGCGTTGCGCGGCAACTGGGCCCGGCTCGACATCGACGACGCGATCACCGTCGGCCGCGCCCTGCTCGCGGACGGGACCGCGGGGTCGGTGGTGATCAGCGGCGGCTCGGCGGGCGGGCTGACCGTGCTGGGCACGTTGACCACCGCCGACCAGCCGTTCGCCGCGGGCACCTCGTCCTACGGGATCGGCGATCTCGTCGCCCTGGCTGAGGACACCCACGACTTCGAGTCCCGCTACCTGGATTCGCTGCTGGGCTCCGACCCGGCGGTGTGGCGGGAGCGGTCGCCGCTGACCCGGGCCGCCGACCTGTCCACCCCGGTCCTGCTGCTGCAGGGCGGCCTCGACCCGGTGGTGCCGCCGGCCCAGGCCGAGGCGTTCGCCGCGGTCTGCCGGGAGCGCGGCGTCCCGCACGCCCTGGTGATGTTCCCGCAGGAGAGCCACGGCTTCCGGGCCGGGCCGGCCCGCATCGCCGCGCTGGAGGCCGAGCTGTCGTTCTACGGGCAGATCCTGGGCTTCCCGACCCCGGGCGTGCCGCGCGTGCCGTTGGTGAGCGGCGCCGGGTCAGGCCAGGCCGAGTGACTTCATCCGCTCGGTGTGGCCCAGCTGCAGGCGGCGGAAGAGCGCACCGATGCCGGCCAGATCGCCGGAGCCGCTGACGATCAGTTCGGCGAGGTGATCGCGGTCGGCCACCACGAACTGGGCCTGGGTGATCGCCTCACCCAGCAGACGACGACCCCACAGGGCGAGCGGCCCGGCCAGCCGCGGATCGACCCGGCATGCCTTGCGCACCTCGCGCACGGCGAAGGCGGAGTGCCCCGAATCGCCCAGCACCTCGAAGACGAGGTCCCGGGTGACCGGATCGAGCCATTCGGCGATCTCCCGGTAGAAATCCGCGGCCAACCCGTCCCCGACGTGCGCCTTGACCAACGACTCCAACCAGGAGTGCGGGGCCGTGGAGTCGTGGAACGCGTTGAACGGCACGATGAACGGCGCCATGGCGGCCTCCACCGCGACCCCGCGGGCCTCCAGGTGACCGACCAACGCGCGGAAGTGACCCATCTCGGCCGCGGCCATCTGCGACAGCGCCATCCGGCCGGCCAGGGTCGGCGCGTACCGGGCGTCGGCGGCCATCCGATCGAAGGCGGACAGCTCACCGAAGGCCAGCACACCCAGGAGGTCCACCACCGCTGCGGAGGTCGCGTCCGACTCGGACACCTCGGCGGCGCCCGTCGTCGGCATCTGCTGCTGCACCCGGGCCACCTCTGCATCGCCGGACGGACCCGGCTGGCCCGTACCGGTGGCCGCCGTCCGACCGGGTCGCGCCGCTCCGGCGATCACGCCGGCCCGTCGCACCCGTGCCGGACACCGGCACCACTGGTGATCAGCCTAGAGGCACCGCCCGTGCCCGTGCGCGCCCCGGCCGGTCGGCGGACCCGACCGAGTACCATGAGCTGGACAGATGACTCCACGACGGAGCCGTCGCACTGTGCGCGCGTCGCCCGCCGGAGCTCTGCGCTTCCGCCGTTGGACGTTGGCCTCGGGTCCTCACCGGACACCCGCTCGCCTCCCCGTGAACGCGCGCGGACGCCGAGAAAGGCACACCGCGTATGCCCAGCACCTCCGAGAACCCGGTCACCGACAGCACTGTCGACGAGACCACCCTCCCCGCCCAGGACACCACCGACGACACCACCGACACCGTCACGGACGGCGTCGCCGACCCGGACGGCGCCGTGGCCGACGCCGCGATCGCCCCCGAGGACGCGCAGATCTCCCACCCGCTCGTCGGTGACGCCCCCGTCGAGCCGCAGGCGCCGACCTTCGCCGAGCTGGGCGTGACCGAGCCGATCGTCCGGGCACTGCACGAGGCCGGCATCGACCGCACCTTCGCCATCCAGGCCCTCACCCTGCCGATCGCCCTGGGCGGGGCCGACCTGATCGGCCAGGCCCGCACCGGCATGGGCAAGACGCTCGGCTTCGGCGTCCCCGTGCTGCACCGGCTCGCCGCCGCCGACGGCGGGCAGACCCCGGCCGCCGGCCGCGCCCCCCGCGCGCTGATCATGGTGCCGACCCGCGAGCTGTGCGTGCAGGTGGCCCGTGACCTGCACGACGCGGCCAAGCACCTCGACCTCACCGTGATGGCCGTCTACGGCGGCCGCGCGTACGAGCCGCAGCTCGCCGCCCTGCAGGCCGGCGTGGACGTGGTCGTCGGCACCCCCGGCCGCCTGCTGGACCTGGCCAAGAGCGGATCGCTCGTCCTCGGCGGCATCGGCGTGCTCGTGCTGGACGAGGCCGACGAGATGCTCGACCTGGGCTTCCTGCCCGACATCGAGCGCGTGCTCGCGATGGTCCCGGACGTCAAGCAGACGATGCTGTTCTCCGCGACGATGCCCGGCCCGATCATCACCCTGGCCCGCTCGTTCATGACCCAGCCCACCCACATCCGTGCCGAGCTGGCCGCCGAGGGCGTCACCCACCGCACCACGGCGCAGTACGTGTACCGGGCCCACGCGATGGACAAGGTCGAGATGGTGGCCCGTGTCCTGCAGGCCAAGGACCGAGGGCTGACCATGGTGTTCACCCGCACCAAGCGCACCGCGGCCAAGGTCGCCGACGAGCTGACCGAGCGTGGCTTCGCCGCGGCCGCCGTGCACGGCGATCTCGGCCAGGGCGCCCGCGAGCAGGCCCTGCGGGCCTTCCGCTCCGGCAAGGTCGACGTGCTGGTCGCCACCGACGTGGCCGCTCGTGGCATCGACGTCGACGACGTCACGCACGTCATCAACTACCAGTGCCCGGAGGAGGACAAGACCTACATCCACCGCATCGGGCGCACCGGCCGGGCGGGCAAGACCGGTGTGGCCGTGTCCCTCATCGACTGGGACGACATCCCCCGCTGGAAGCTGATCAACACCGCCCTCGGACTGCCCTTCGAGGACCCGGCCGAGACCTACTCGACCTCCCCGCACTTCTTCGCCGATCTGTCCATCCCCGAGGGCGTCACCGGCCGGCTCCCCCGCGGCCAGCGCACCCGCGCCGGACTGGACGCCGAGACCCTCGAGGACCTCGGCGAGACCGGCGGCCGGCGTCGTGGCGCCACCCCGTCCCGGACACCGAAGGCCGCCCCGGCCGCCGCCGACCCCGACACCACCCACCCCGAGGGTCGGTCCGACCGTCCGGAGCGGTCCGCGGACGGCGCCCGGAACGGACGTTCGCGGTCCCGCACCCGCCGCCGCGTCGGTGACGACACCGCCCCCGAGTCGACGGCGACCACCGAGCCCGGGCAGTCCGGCGGCGCGGACGACACCTCCGCCCCCGCCCGCGCCGACGACGCGAACGGACCGGACGGCGCGGCTCCGACCCCGCGCCGCCGGTCCCGCCGCCGCACCCGCTCCACCGGTGCCGCGAAGGATGCCGGCGGGGCTGCCGACGGCGCCTCGAACGGATCCGCACCGGCCACCGCCGACGCCCGTACCGACAGCTGATCCCGTCCACCGTCCCGCCGACCGGTCATCCGGAGCGGCGGGGCGGTGATCGGCACCGGTGCCGGACCCGGCCGGCCACCCCTGAACCGTCCCGCCCGTGCTCCTTCCATCGGTCGGGCCGCCGGGCGGACCGGAGGTTCACCCCCGGCCCCGTAGGCTCGCGGCCGTGTCCCTGACCCCGGCCCGTCGCCGTCGCATCGACCGTCTGGTCGCCGCCGCCCTGGCGGCGATCACCGTCGTCGTCGTGGCGATCGTGTACCTGACCAGCGACATCCGGGCCACCACGGTGGACGCCGGACCGGTCGAGGCGGCCCCCGATGCGCCCGTCACCGTGCCGTCGTCGCTGTCCCCGGTGTGGGAGCTGACGACCGACCCGGCCCTCGGCGCCGTCGCCTCCCCCTACGGCGTGGTCGTCACCGCGGACGAGCACACGGTCACCGGCTCCGACGCCGTCACCGGGGCACAGCGGTGGACGTTCAGTCGCGAGAACCTACCGCTGTGCGCGATCGGGTCCGGGGACACCGATGCGCGCGGGGTGACCACCCGGGGCAAGGTCCGCGGCGTGATGACGGTCTTCGAGAAGGGCGGCTCCTGCTCCCAGGTCCGGCTGATCGACCCGGTCACCGGGGAACGGCACTACGACCGGACCAGCCCGAACCAGGTGGGTGGCGCCCTCGCCTTCGGCGGCCCCTACGCCGCCTGGCTCGGGCCGGACCTGTTGGAGCTGTGGCGCGACGACCTCGTCCGCACCATCCAGTACGGCGACCAGCCCCAGCCGACCAAGGCAGACACCCTGCACACCGGTTGCCTGTTCTCCGACATCGCGCTGGCCGACACCCAGTTCGCCACCATCGAGCACTGCGCCGCCACCGGCGGCGGCGCCCGCCTGGTCATCAACTGGGCCACCCCCGACTCGGCACCGAACAAGCCCGACGGGCAGGACGTGTTCAAGCACGACCCGCGGGCCGACATCGACACCGGATCCCCCGCCGCGCGCATCGTCGGCATCACCCAGGACCGGGTCGCCGTCCTGGTGTCCGCACCCGAACCCGCCGTCGTGGTGTACGACGCCACCGGTACCGAGACCTCCCGGACCCCGGTGGACATCCCCGCCCAGGACATCCAGGACGCCGACGTGGTCCCCACCGCCCCCGGGGCCACCGACCCGGTCGGCGTGCACATCACCCCGTCGGTCCAGGGTGACGACGTCCGGTACTCCCTGGTCGGCTCGCACCTGCTGGCCGTGAGCCAGAACCAGATCCAGGTCCCCGCTCCGGCCACCAGCACCTCGGCCACGACCTCGGCGCCGACCTCCGGCGGCTCGATCGGCGCGGCCGGATCGTTCGGCTCGGCCGGTGGGGCGTTCGGATCCCTGGCCACCTCCGGCACCGCCACCACGACGGCGGTCGGCGCCGAACCGGCGGCCACGGTCAGCGCCCGCGACCTCACCCTGCGGTGGACCACCGATCAGGTACGCGGACTGCCCGCGCTCATCGGTGACGCCGTGCTCGTCCCCGTGGACGCCGGCCTCGAGGTGCTGGCCGAGATCGCCGGCACGCCCCGGGTGGTGCCCGGCACGGCGGACACCACCGTGCTGCCGGTCGATCGGGGCGGCTGGACCGGCCGGGTGGACGCCGCCGCCGTCGGCACCGTCGTCGTGGAGACCCGCGGCGGCACCGTCGTCGGGCTCAGCTGACCGGATCGCCCGTCGCGTCCGCCCCGTCGGCCGTCGGCCGCAGATGCGCCCACGGGTCGTAATCGACCTCCAGGGGGGCCTGGGCGGGCCGCCGGGCCTCCGGGACGTGCTGCAGGTTGACCCGGATGCGGTACCAGACCGAGCTGCGGCCGCGCATGCCGTCGACGAGGACGTCGGCCGGCTCCAGCATCGCGGCGACCTCGGGATGCCGCTCCTGCCACACCGCCAGCCCTGCCTGCGCCTCGGCCTTCGTCCGGGCCCGGGCGATCTCCAGCAGCGGCATCAGCGACTGGCGCGCCCCGGCGCTCTTCGGCGGCTTCTCGGCCGGGCCCAGCCGCTCGGCCAGCTCCAGCAGGGCATCCAGGGAGCCGGCGGTCGCCTCGATGCCCGCCCACGGGTCGCCCCGGTCGGCCCACCGCCGGAGCACGGCCGGCACGGTGAAGGCCTCCGGCCGACAACCCGGCACCTCGGCCCAGTCGAGCGGGGTCGACACCCGCGCCTCGGGGACGGCCCGCACCGAGTAGGCGGAGGCGACGGTGCGGTCCTTGGCGTTCTGGTTGAAGTCGACGAAGACCCCCTGACGCTCCTCCTTCCACCACCGGCTGGTGGCCAGGTCGGGGGCGCGGTTCTCCACCTCGCGGGCGACGGTCTCGGCGGCCAGTCGCAGCTGCCGGAAGGTCCAGCGCGGCTCGACACGGGCGTAGACGTGGAAGCCGCGCGACCCGGACGTCTTGGGCCAGGCGTCCAGGCCGTGGTCGGTGAGCACCTCGCGGACGACCTCGGCCACCTCCAGGATCTGCCCGTACGGCACGCCGGGCACCGGATCCAGGTCGATGCGCAGCTCGTCGGGGGCGTCCAGATCCTCGGCCTGCACCGGGTGCGGATTGAGGTCCAGGCAACCCAGGTTGACGACCCAGGCCAAGGCGGCGGCGTCCCGGACGACGACCTCCTCGGCGGAACGACCGGAGGCGTACCTGAGCTCGGCCACCTCGATCCAGTCCGGGCGGTTGGTGGGCGCCCGCTTCTGGAAGAACGCCTCCTCGCCGATGCCCTTGACGAACCGCTTGAGGATCATCGGCCGGCCGGTCACCCCGCGCAGCGCGCCGTCGGCGACGGTGAGGTAGTAGGAGACCAGGTCGAGCTTGGTCAGGTCCCGGGTGGCGTCCCCGTCACGCACCCCCGGGAAGACGACCTTGCCCGGATGGGTGATCGTCACCTCGTGGGCTCCGACGGTGAGCACGGTCGCATCGGCCATCACCGCAGCGTAGGCGGCGTTCCTCCCCGGGTCGGGGTGGGTGGTCGGGGTGGGTGGTGCCGGAGCGGCGGGCCGGGGTGGCGGGCGGCGGGTCCGGACCCCTGGTCGGATCCCGATCCGGCGCGGGTGAGGATGTCGGCATGGCCGATCAGCTGACGCCCACCGCCGCCACCCGTCGCACGCTGCCCTCGCCGGTGGGCCCGCTCGCCGCGCTCCGCGCGGACCCGCCCGGCGACCGTGCGGGCGCGATCCTCCTCGTCCCCGGGTACACCGGGTCCAAGGAGGACTTCGCCGTGCTGCTGGACCCGCTGGCCGCCGCCGGATTCACCGCGGTCGCCCTCGACCAGCCCGGGCAGCTGGACTCCCCCGGACCCGATGACGAGACCGCCTACACGCCGGACGCTCTCGGCGCCGTCGTCGCCGCGGTGCTCGCCGACCTGACCGACGAGCTGGGCACCCCGCCCGTCCTGCTGGGGCACTCCTACGGCGGGCTGGTGTCGCGGGCGGCGGTGATCGGCGGCGCCCGGCCGGCCGGGCTCGTGCTGTTCTGCTCCGGCCCCGGCCGGCTCGGCGATCCCGTCCGGGTGGCCGCGCTGGAGTCCGGTGAACCGCTGATGCGGGCACACGGCCGAGAGGTGGTCTTCGACGCCCGGGAGGCGCAGCTCGCCGCCCAGGGGCCGGTCCGCAGCCCGGAGCTGCAGGCGTTCCACCGGCGGCGCTTCCTGGGGTCCAGCCAGGCGGGCCTGCTGGGCATGGGCACGGCGTTGCTGGTCGAGCCGGACCGCAGCGCCGAGCTGGCGGGGGTACTGACCGTGAACGGCATCCCGGTCGCCGTCGTCGCCGGAGATGCCGACGACGCCTGGCCGCTCACCGCTCAGGCCGGGATGGCCGCCACCCTGGGCACCGAACTGGTCATCGTCCCCGACGCCGGGCACTCCGCGGCGGCGGACAACCCCGAGGGCGTGCTGGAGGTGCTGGTGCCGCTGCTCCGAGCCTGGTCCTGACCCGGCGGGACGGCTGGGACCGGGAAGGACGGGCCTAGCTCCACCAGCCCCACCACAGGACGGCCAGCGACAGGACGATCACGGTGGCATCGGCCCCGGCCCGTGCACTCGTTGACCATCGGGCGCGCAGGCCGACGACCACCTCACCGGCCACGCCGACGGCCACATGGGCGACCACCCGCCCCCACGTCGGGCCCGCGGCGTCCTGCACGCCCCAGGCGGCGAGCACCGACGGGGCCAGCAGCTGCAGGGCCAGCAACAGCAGCCCGAGCAGCAGCAGACCGGCGGCGAGCACGCCGGCGACCGTGTCCAGGATGCGCACCCCACGACCCGGGCGCGGGTGCGACGGGAGGACCGCATCGGCCGTGGCGAAGGGGATCGGGGTGGTCGGGATCGGCTCGCCGGGACGGGCCGGGGTCACTCCCCGCCGCCCGCCCGGGCGAGCGGGCCCAACGGCCGCACGACGCCGCTGGACCGGTCGATCAGCGCGGCGAGCTGCTCGGGGGCGGTGTGCTCCTGGCCCAGTCGCAGGGTCTTGTTCGATCCGTGATAGTCCGAGCTGCCCGTCATGACCAGGCCCAGGCGGCCGGCCAGCTCACGCAGCTCCCCGCGCACCTCGGGGCCGTGGTCGGGGTGGTCGACCTCGACCCCGGCCAGCCCCAGGTCGACCAGGGTGCCGATGTAGTCGGGGGTGAGCACCCGCCCCTCGCCCCGACCCCGGGGGTGCGCCAGGACGGGTACCCCGCCCGCGGCGGCGATCATGCTGACCGCGGCGGGGAGATCGGTGTCCGGCTTGGGTACGTAGTACGGGCCCTGGCCGGAGAGATACGTCGCGAAGGCGTCCGTGACGGAGTCCACCACTCCGGCGGCGACCAGGGCCCGCCCGATGTGCGGACGGCCGACGGGGGCGCCCGCGGCGATCTCCAGCACCTGCTGCTCGGAGATGGGCACCCCGGCCGCCACCAGCCGCTGCACGATGGCCATGCCCCGCAGCAGGCGGGCCTGCCGCAGACGCAGGTGCTCCGCGACGATCGTCGGATCGGTCGGGTCGAACAGGTACCCGAGCAGGTGGACGCTGACCTGCCGGCCGGCCAGGGCGACCTGGGTGGAGAACTCGGTGCCCAGGACCACGGTCAACCCGGCCGGGCGGGCGGCGGTCACCGCCTCCCATCCGCCGGTGGTGTCGTGGTCGGTGACGCCGAGGACGTCCAGACCGGCGGCCACGGCGCCGGCCAGCAGTTGGACGGGCGTGTCCGTGCCGTCGGAACGGTCGGAATGGGTGTGCAGGTCGATGAGCATCGCTGCCCATCCTGCCCGGTCGCCCCCGCGTCCCCGGCACGCCACCCGGTCGCGGAGCGGCCATCTGCGCGCCACCGGGCGTTCACCGGTCGCCGGATACGCTTCCTACGCTCCGGCACCGGCCGCTGATCGGTCCCGACCTGCGTCGACGGGCGCAGACCGAACCGCCGGGTGCATGCTGAACGGTCCGTGTCGACGGGTGCCGCCCGGAACGGACGGTCGCCGAAGAGATCCCCGGAGTGCGCCATGCCTGTTCTGCCGTCCCTGCCGCTGCGCTCGGTCCGTTCCCGTCGCGCCGGGCGGCACCCCGGGCCCGCCACCGAGACCCCGCACGGCCTGACCCGTCGGACGGCCCCCGGGCTGCCCTGCCTGGTGGACTGCGCCGCCTACGTCGACGGCGTGCGGGTGCCCGGCTGCCACGACCCGGCGGACGCCCTGGCCCTGGTCCGCGAGCAGGGCAAGGGGTTCGTCTGGGTCGGGCTGCACGAGCCCGACGAGGTGGACATGCGGCAGATCTCCGGACTGTTCGGGCTGCACGAACTGTCCGTCGAGGACGCGGTCCACGCCTACCAACGGCCCAAGCTGGACCGCTACCGCAGCCACCTGTTCCTCGTCCTCAAGACCGTCCGCTTCGTGGAGCACGCCCGGGCCGATCAGATCGACGCCGTGGGCGGATCGGTGGAGATCGTCCAGACCGGCGAGATCATGATGTTCATCGGGGCTGACTTCATCATCACCGTCCGGCACGGCGCCCACTCGGGCCTGGCCGAACTGCGCCAGCGGCTGGAGAGCGATCCCGAGCACCTGGCGCTCGGCCCCTCGGCCGTCGCGCACGACATCGCCGACCGCATCGTGGACAACTACGTGACCGTGGTCGAGCACGTCGAGGAGGACATGGACGCCATCGAGACGGCCGTCTTCTCGCCGCGGACGACCATGTCGGTGGAACGCATCTACTCGTTCAAGCGGGAGATCCAGGAGCTCCGCCGGGCCGTCACCCCGCTCGCCGCCCCGCTGCGCTTCCTCGCCCACACCCCGCACGATCTCGTCGCGCCGGGCATCGCCCAGTACTTCCTGGACGTCGAGGACCACCTCGCGCACGTGGCGGAACGCGTGTACTCCTTCGACGAGCTGCTCACCAGCCTGATCAACGCCCTGATGGCGCAGGTGGCCACCCGGCAGAACGAGGACATGCGCAAGATCTCCGCGTGGGCGGCGATCGCGTTGGTCCCCACCGCGATCGCCGGGATCTACGGGATGAACTTCGAGTACATGCCCGAGCTGGGCTGGACGTTCGGCTACCCGATGGCCATCGGCCTGATGGTCCTGGTGTGTGCCGGGTTGCACCGGGCGTTGCGCCGCAAGGGCTGGCTCTGAGAGGTGCGGTGGGCGGTCAGCCGCGCTGGCCGAGCTCCATCCGGATGAGCAGCTCGCGGGCCTGCTCGGCCGATCGCGGCTGGCACAGCACGTCGTACTTGCGCGCCACCACCTGCGAGGCGGAGGTGAAGTCCCGGCGGCCCTTGGCCACCGAGTACCCGAAGTAGCCGACGACGGCACCGAACGCGGCGCCGATCGCGATGGACGCCACGATCAGCAGCAGCATGCCGCCGACCACGGACGAGAAGAAGCCCATCAGCAGGCCGACGAACAGGCCCATCCAGGCTCCCGAGGCGGCCCCGGCCGCAGCCAGCTTGCCCGCGGTCAGCCGGCCGGTGACCCGCTCGACCATCTGCAGCTCGGAACCGACGATGGTGACGTCCTGGATGGAGAAGTCGTTGCGGACCAGATGCTCCACCGCGGCCTGCGCCTGCGCGTAGGTCGGGTACTGGGCCACCGCGAAACCGGTGGGCGGGGTCGGCAGATTGGGAACGGCTGCCGACGTCCGGAACCCCATGGGAGTGGTCATGACAACCCTTCTTCGTCGTGCGGACACTGCGCGGCTGCCGACCCGACCGGCAGGCCGATCGCGTCCGTGCTGCCGTTCCCACCGTACCGAGACCCGTCGCGGGCCCGGCGAACGCCGTCCGCACCCGGTCGCGCCGCCGACGGAGGACACCGGGTGGTCAGGACGTGGAGTCGGGACGGCGCCGCCCCCGGCGCCGTCCCGACCCGTTCATGATGTCCCACCACCCGGGGAGCCCGCTCGGCGCCGGATGTGAGGCAGGCGTGCAAAGCCGTACCCTGGGCCGCAGGGCGGCGACCGGTCGACGATCGCCACCCCGGGCATCATCCCGAGCCTGCGGGCCGGCCCGACCGGGGCGCGACCTGCCGGAGCACGAGCCGCCGCGGACGACACCCCCCGCACGTCGCGAAGCGAAGGAAACATGGCTGTCACCGTCGAGGACGTCCGTACCGCCCTGTCCGCCGTCAAGGATCCCGAGATCCGCCGTCCCATCACCGATCTGGGCATGGTCGACACCGTCGCCGTCGACCCCGCCGGTGGGGTCGACCTGACCGTCCTGCTGACCATCGCCGCGTGTCCCCTGCGCGACACCCTCACCCGGGACGTCACCGCGGCCGTCCGTGCGGTGCCCGGGGTGACCGACCTGCGACTCACCCTCGGAGTGATGACCGACGACCAGCGCTCGGCGCTGCGGGACAGCCTCAAGGGCGGCGCCACCAAGGACATCCCCTTCGCCCGTCCGGAGTCCCGGACCCGGGTGTACGCGATCGCCTCGGGCAAGGGCGGCGTCGGGAAGTCGACCGTCACGGTCAACCTGGCCGCCGCACTGGCTGCGCAGGGACTGGCCGTGGGAGTGCTCGACGCCGACGTCTACGGCTTCTCCATCCCCCGGATGCTCGGCGTGACCGGCCGCCCGACGCGGATCGGCGAGATGATCCTGCCGCCGGTCGCCCACGGCATCAAGGTCATCAGCGTCGGCATGTTCGTCGACGGGAACACCCCGGTGGTCTGGCGTGGGCCGATGCTGCACCGCGCCCTGCAGCAGTTCCTGGCCGACGTGTTCTGGGGCGACCTGGACGTCCTGCTGCTGGACCTCCCGCCCGGGACGGGCGACATCGCCATCTCGACGGCACAGCTCATCCCGTCCACCGAGATCCTCGTCGTCACCACCCCGCAGACCGCGGCGGCCGAAGTGGCCGAACGGGCCGGGGCGATCGCCCTGCAGACCCGGCAGAAGGTGGCGGGCGTCATCGAGAACATGTCCCCGATGTTGCTGCCCGACGGGTCGCGGATGGCGCTCTTCGGCTCCGGCGGCGGTCGGATCGTCGCGGACTCACTGAGCCGGGCCACCGGGACCACGGTGGAGCTGCTGGGTCAGGTGCCGCTGGAAGTGGGCCTGCGCGAGGCCGGCGACAGCGGTACCCCGCTGGTGCTCACCGCACCGACGGCGCCCGCCGCCCAGGTGCTGCGGCAGGTCGCGGACGGCCTGGCCCGTCGTTCCCGGCCCCTGGCCGGGGTGTCGCTGGGCATCTCGCCCAAGCGCTGACCGGGACCGGCCGCCCGACGAACGGCGGCGTCAGGTCCCGTCGGCGTCGAACGGCGGTCGCTCCCCGGGGGCCAGGGCCGGCTGGGGGGTGATCCTGGGCGGCGGCGCCTGCACGACCGGGTCGACCGGGGCCTTCTGCAGGGACGGTCCGCCCACCGGCGGGGTGGACGCGGCCGGCGCGGCGGCGGCGGTGGCCCAGGGCATCGTCGCCGAGACCGGCTTCTCCTCCGCCGTGGCGGTCGACGCGGCTGCGGGCTGGGAGTCCAGGCCGAGGAAACCCTTGACGCCGCCGGAGAACTCGTCGCCCAGGATGTTCTTGCCGATCAGCCGCTTGGGGTGCAGATCGCGCAGGTCGCGCAGCTCCTGGATCTCCTTGAGGGACTGCAGGTCGGCGATCTGCCGCCGCAGTTCCTCCATCTCGGGGCCGATCTGCGTGCGCAGTTCCGCCTGCGCGCCGGCGGCCATGCCGCGCACCTTCTTCAGCATGTCCACCACCCACTGCACGGCGGTGGGGATCCGTTCGGGGCCCAGCAGGAAGAGGCCGATCAGCACGATGAGTCCGATCTGCGCCCAGGAGAGACCGAACACCGTGCGGCACCTCCCGATCGCGATCCGGCCGACCATCCGTCCGGTGGGATCAGCCTACCGGCGGGGTGGGTCGGTCCTGTGTGGGACTACTCGTTGCCGAGGGTGACGGTCACGGTCATCTCGCGACCGTCGCGGAGCACCGTCACCGGCACCTGGTCACCCGGCTCGTGCGAACGCACCGCGACGACCAGTTCGTCGGCGTTGCCCACCGACCGGTCCCCCACGGCCGTGATGACGTCACCCTCGGCCAGACCGGCTGCGGCAGCGGGTCCCCCGGCCTGCACATTCTGCACCTGGGCGCCGTCGGTGACCCCGTCCGTCGCGGACCGGGTGTTGACGCCGAGGGCCGCGTGGGTGACCGATCCGGTGGTGATGATCTGCTGGGCGATGTCCCGGGCGGTGTCGATGGGGATGGCGAACCCGAGGCCGATGGAGCCGCTCTCCTGTCCGCCCAGGGTGCGGATGGCCGTGTTGATGCCGACGACCGCGCCGGTGGAGTCGATGAGCGGGCCCCCGGAGTTGCCGGGGTTCACCGCGGCGTCGGTCTGCACCGCATCGATGACGGCGTCGGTGTCCGACCCGCCGCCCTGCAGGCGCACCGGGCGGTCGACGGCCGAGACGATGCCGGTGGTGACCGTGCCGGCCAGACCCAGCGGGGATCCGATCGCGATGACCGGGTCGCCGACGGCCAGGGAGTCCGAGTCACCCAGCTGGGCCACCGTCGCCCCCTGCACGTCGACCTTCACCACCGCCAGGTCGGTCAGCGGGTCACGCCCCACGATGGTGCCGGGCACCCGGGTCTCGGCCGCGTCGTCGAACACCACGGTCAACTGGGCGGCGGGGTTGTCCGCGGCCAGGGAGATCACGTGGTTGTTGGTGAGGATGTATCCCGCACCGTCGATGACCACCCCGGACCCGGTGCCGCCGACATCGCCGGTCCGGATCTCGAGGGACACGACGGCGGGCAGCACCCGGGACGCGAGGTCCGAGACCGAGCCGGTCGCCCGCTCCACGCCGGGCTGCACCTCCGCGAGCTGGACGCCGGCGTCCGTCGTCGACGCGGGGAGCCGGTTCACCAACAGGGAACCGACCACCGCGCCCACCAACCCGATGAGCAGGGCCACGGCGGAGATCCCGACGAGGGCCGAGGGACGCAGCCGACGGCCCCACAGCGCGTCCCGCAGGGTCAACCGGGGAGCGGGGGTCTGTTCGACGCCGACCTCGGCCGGCCCCGCGAGGGCGGGTTCGCCCAGTCGGGCGGGCGCGGCGGGATCACGCCAGGGCGACGCGTCGTCGACCGTGGCCGCGGGCTCGTCGTCGGGGACGGGGTGGCGGGGTGGCCGCTGCAGGCCCCCCGAACCGCCGAAGGCGTCGAGCAGGGCGGCGGGCACGGGAGGGGGTCCGGTCCGCACCGGTTCGGGCCCGTCGGCCCGACGGAAGGGTGCGGTGTGACCGGACGGTCGGGCGAAGGCGCCGGCCTCGGCCGGATCAACGGGTGGCCGGGAGATCGGACGCGCGGTGAGTCGCCGGCCGCTGTCGGTCGTCGCATCCATCGGTGGCCGTCTCCCTGAGAGTGCAGGGCGGTGAAGAGGGACGCCGCCCGGCGTCGACGGTCGTCATCCCGGTGCGGGAGCGCCCTGTCTGCAGATTACGCGGAGCCGTCGTCGACCCGGCGGGACGACGACGGGTCAGGACCGGCCGGGAGGATCGAACGGGGACGAACCGGGCAGGGCGGTGTGCGTGCCGCCGACGGCCGGATCGTGTGGCGCGTCGGAGACCGCCCCGGCCGTCAGGCCGAGGGTGAGGCCGGCGACCAGGGCACCGGCGCCGAGCCGGAAGCGTCGCCCACGGACCCCTCGGTGCTCACGCTGCACCGGGACGGCCCCGCGGACCTGCACGGCGCCGGAACCGCAGGCGGGCACGGCCACCGGGATGGACCGCAGCGCGTCCAGCAGGGAACCCGGCATGCGGGGGGCCTCGGCCGAGCGGAGGAACTCCCGGGCGGAGGCCTGCTCCTGCACCTCCGCGGCGCAGTGCGGGCAGCGGGAGAGGTGGGCGGCGGCCCGCTGATAGGCGATGAGGGACATCTCGCCGTCGGTGAAGGCGACGATCGCGTCCAGGGTGAGGTGATCCTCGAACAGGGCGGTCATCGCACCCCCTCCGTCTCCACCTGCTCCGCGCGGGCGGCCCTCCGGCGTTCGAGCCCGGAGCGCAACGCCTGCCTCCCCCGGTGGATCCGGGAGCGCACGGTGCCGAGTTTGACCCCCAGCGTCGCGCCGATCTCCTCGTAGGACAAGCCCTCGACGTCACACAGCACCACGGCGGCCCGGAACTCGGGCAGCAGATCGTCCAGTGCGGCCTGCAGATCGGGGTCGAGGTTCGCGTCGCTCCACGCCTGCTCGGGCGAGGGCTCGCGACCGGCGATGCGATCGGTCTCCTCCGGCAGGGCTTCCATCCGGATGCGCTGGCGTCGCCGGACCATGTCCAGGAAGACGTTGGTGGCGATGCGGTGCAGCCACCCCTCGAAGGATCCCGGTCGGAAGTTGTTCAGGGAACGGAAGACCCGGATGAAGGTCTCCTGGGTGATGTCCTCGGCGTCGTGGCTGTTGCCGGCCAGACGGTAGGCCAGGCGGTAGACCCGGTCGCCGTGGTCGCGCACCACGTCCTCCCAGGCCGGCGGGGTCCACACCGCAGGGTCGAGCGCACCGGGGAGATCCCCGGGGACCCGCACGGCCTGCGACGGGACCGGTTCGGTCGAGACGGGCACGATGGACAGGACAACCACCTCCGGGAACGCGGACCGGGAACGGTCCGTGGACGCCCAGTCTGGCCGACCGGAATGTGAGCGGAATGTGAGGTCGCACCGGGGATCTGTGACGGATGGTCACAGATCCGTCACCGGCCCCCGGTGCGCCCGGCGCGCCGCGCGCACCCCCGCCCGGTAACCTCAGGCCCGCGCCGCGGTCACGCGTGCTCGGACAACACCCCGCCGCCCTCCGCGGATGGGTCCTCGTGCCGCCACCCGCCGCCGGTTGCACATGCATCCGTTCCCGGCCCGGGCCACCGCTCGCGGGCTGCCCTGTGTTGTGAGGAGGTTGCCGGTGACCACCAGCCGGTCCTACGCCGAGTTCTTCGTCCCCGAGGACGACGTGGTGCTCTCCGCCCGCTCCCGGGCCGCCGATCTGGGTTGCGCGCCGGTGGGCTCCGGCGCCGCCGCCGCCCTGCACTTCATCGCCGCGGCCATCGCCGCTCGGGCCGTGGTGGAGATCGGCACCGGAGCCGGGGTGAGCGGGCTGGCCCTGCTCGCCGGGATGGCCCCGGACGGCGTCCTCACCTCCATCGACCTCGAGGCCGAGCACCAGCGGGCCGCGAAGCAGGCGTTCACCGAGATCGGGGTGGCCTCCACCCGGACCCGGCTCATCAACGGTCGCGCCCTGGACGTGCTCCCCCGCCTGACCGACGGCGCGTACGACCTCGTGCTGATCGACGGCGCCCGCACCGAGTACCCCCAGTACGTCACCGAGGCCCTGCGCCTCCTGCGGGTCGGTGGCATCGTCCTGGTGAACGGCGCACTCGCCGGGGACAAGGTGCCCGACCCCGGCCAGCGGGACGCCGACACCGTCGCCGTCCGCGAGGCCGGCAAGCAGATCCGGGACGACGAGAACCTGCTCCCCCTGCTGCTGCCCCTGGGCGACGGCGTGCTCGCCGCGATCAAGAAGTCCTGACCGTGACCGTCCGACGCTCTGTTCCGGCTGCCCTCGTCCGCTCACTCTCCGGTCTCCGCACGTCACCGACAGGCTCCGGGTCACCACGGGCGCTCGGTGCCGCCCTCGGGATGGCCGGCCTCCTGGTGCTCGCGGCCGCCTGCGGGTCCGACCAGGCCGCTCCCCCGGCGGCCGTCGCCGACGCCTCCCCGTCGTCCGCGGTGACGTCCGCGGCTGTGTCCTCACCGGCTGTGTCCTCGCCGGCTGTGTCCCCGCCGGCCGCATCCTCTGCACCCGCGTCCTCGGCGCCGACCGGCCCGTCCTCCGCCGTGACGTCGCCGACCGCGCCCGGCGTCTCCAGCTCGGGCACATTCGTGCCTGCGGTCCCCGCCCCGTCGGCAGCCGCCGCCCCCGTCGCGCCGCCCGCTGAGGCCACGCCGGCGTCCTCCGCCCCGATCGACCGCAACGATCCCGTCGCCGTCGTCGCCGGCCCCGAGGGTGGCGCCCGCTGCTCGGCCGCCACCGAGTACGCCGACGAGTCCGGCGAGGGCCTCGACCCGGCCGTGGCCGCGGCCTGGGACGCCGCACGCCGGGCGGCCACCGACGCGGGGGTCCACCTGTGCCTCGCCGACGGGAAGCGCAGCTGGGACCAGCAGGTCGCCATCGCCCAGGACTACGTCGACAAGTACGGGGCCGAGACGGCCAAGAAGTACGCGTTGCCGCCGGAGTCCTCCGAGCACGTGCGCGGACTGGCCGTCGACGTCCAACCGGCCTCGGCCTACACCTGGCTGGAGGCCCGCAAGGGATCGGACGGTTTCTGCCGCACCTACGACAACGAGCCGTGGCACTTCGAGTGGTCCGCGGCCCACATCACCGAGGGATGCCCCGCCACGGTCGCCCACCCGGCCGGCTGACCGGTACCGGGACGATCGGCACCGGGATGATCAGCACGGTGGACCCCGCCCGATCCTGATCGCCCCCCGCCGGAGGGGTGCGCCACCGTGGTGACGGCGGACGCCGCCCGATCGGCCCGTCGGGACGATGGGGCGAGGACGCGCGAGGGCATCGAGGTCCCTCTCGACGACGACAGCCCCCGGACCGAGGTCCGGGGGCTGTCGTCGTGTCAAGGGTGCGCGGTCCCCCGGGTCACATCTGGATCGTGACGCCCTTGCCCACCACGGTGATGCCGCCGGGGCTCACCGTGTACCGCTCACGGTCGATGGCGATGTCCACGCCGACCTGCGCGCCGTCGGGCACGACGACGTTCTTGTCCAGGATCGCGTTGCGCACCATGGCGTTCCGCCCGACCCGCACACCGGGCAGCAGGACGGAGCCCTCCACGTGCGAACCGGCCTCGATGCGGACGTCCTCGCTGATGACCGACCGCTTGACCGTCCCGCCCGAGATGATCGTGCCCGGCCCGACCATCGAATCCAGCGCGGTCCCGTTCTCCACGAACTTCGCCGGAGCCAGCCCGGTGGGCATGGAGAGGATCGGCCAGTAGCGGTTGTACAGGTTGAAGATCGGGTGCACCGACACCAGATCCATGTGCGCGTCGTGGTAGGCGTCGAGGGTGCCGACATCCCGCCAGTAGCCCTGGTCGCGGTCGGTGGAACCGGGCACCTGGTTGCGAGCGAAGTCGTAGACCTTGGTCGTCCCGCGATCGACGAAGTACGGGATGATGTTCCCGCCCATGTCGTGGACGGAATCCTCGTCCGCCGCGTCCTTCTTCAGCGCCTCGATCAGCGCCGACGTGGTGAAGACGTAGTTGCCCATCGAGGCGTAGGCGACATCCGGGTCGTCCGGCACGGCCGGCGGATCCGCGGGCTTCTCCAGGAAGCTGTCGATCGTCAGCCCGTCGGCGGCGGTCTGGATCACACCGAACGCGGTGGCCTCGCTGCGCGGCACCCGGATCCCCGCGACGGTGCACTCGGCGCCGTTGGCGATGTGGTCGGCGACCATCTGCGACGGGTCCATCCGGTACACGTGGTCGGCACCGAAAACCACGACGTAGTCGGGGTTGTCGTCGTAGACGAGGTTGAGCGACTGGAAGATGGCGTCCGCGCTGCCGGTGTACCACCGCGGCCCGAGGCGCTGCTGCGCCGGCACCGGGGTGATGTAGTTCCCGATCAGCTGGCTCATCCGCCAGGTGGTGGTGATGTGCCGGTCCAGCGAATGGGACTTGTACTGGGTCAGTACGCAGATCCGCAGATACCCGGCGTTGACGAGGTTGGACAGGACGAAGTCGATGAGGCGGAAGTTCCCGCCGAACGGGACTGCCGGCTTGGCGCGATCGGCCGTCAGCGGCCACAGCCGCTTGCCCTCGCCGCCAGCCATCACGATGCCGAGAACTCTGGGCTTGGAGACCATGTCCGGAACACTAGCGGCGTAGCTCACACTTCTGCACGGCGGGACACCCCCCGTTCGCGCACTCGGTGACAGGGCGTCGCCAGAGATCGACGGGCCGGGGTGACGGGGGGTCCTCACGGGCCTGCCGGTGGCTCCGCCGACATCCGGCCGCCGGGGACGGGCCGACCGGGCGATGTCCGGTGACGGGCGCTAGGTTCCCCGTGTGCATACCGCCATCCTCACCCGCGAGTTCCCGCCGGACGTCTACGGCGGCGCCGGTGTCCACGTCGAGTACCTGGTTCGTGAGCTGCGCAAGCTCATCGAGGTCGACGTGCACGCCTTCGGTGCCGACCGGGAAGGCGCGCAGGGCCACGTCCCCGCCGCCGAACTGGCGGGCGCCAACGCCGCGCTGACCTCGCTCTCGGTCGACCTGTCCATGGCCGCAGCGGTCGGCGGCGTCGACCTGCTGCACTCGCACACCTGGTACGCCAACATGGCCGGGCACCTGGGCAAGCTGCTCTACGGGGTGCCGCACGTGGTGTCGGCGCACTCGCTGGAGCCACGCCGTCCCTGGAAGGCCGAGCAACTGGGCGGCGGGTACCGGCTCTCGTCCTGGGCGGAGAAGACGGCGTACGAAGCGGCCGACGCGGTGATCGCCGTGTCCACCGGCATGCGGGCCGACGTCCTGGACTGCTACCCCGATCTCGACCCCGCCAAGGTGCACGTGATCCGCAACGGCATCGACACCGAGATCTACCAGGCCACCGCCGACCGTTCCCTGCTGCTCGAGCGTGGGGTCGACCTGGACGCGCCCATCGCTGCCTTCGTCGGACGCATCACCCGGCAGAAGGGGGTCAAGCACCTGCTCGCCGCGGCGCACCGGTTCGACCCCGGCATCCAGCTGGTCCTGTGCGCGGGCGCCCCGGACACCCCGGAGATCGCCGCCGAGACGGCCGCCGCGGTCGAGGAACTGCAGCGGACCCGACCGGGTGTCTTCTGGTTCGACGGGATGCTCACCCTGGACCAGGTCAAGCAGGTGCTGACCGCGTCGACCGTGTTCTGCTGCCCCTCGGTCTACGAGCCGCTGGGGATCGTCAACCTGGAGGCGATGGCCTGTGGCGCGGCGGTGGTCGCCAGCGATGTCGGCGGCATCCCGGAGGTGGTGGACGACGGCGTCACCGGCCTGCTGGTCCACTACGACGAGGCCGACCCGGCCGGTTTCGAAGCCCGCTTCGCCCAGGCCGTGAACGACGTGGTCGCTGATCCGACCCGCGCGGCAGGCTTCGGCGTCGCCGGGCGGGCCCGCGCCATCGAGGACTTCTCGTGGACTGCGATCGCCGAGCAGACCGTCGATCTGTACCGATCGGTGCTCTGACCGACGGTCGTCGGGATACGCCACGATCGCGGCCCACCACCACTGCGCGCGATGTGCAGGATGGTGGGCCGCGATCGGATCGGTCGGCCGGTCGTCGGCAGAGCGGACGGTCGGACTACCGGAACGGCGGGAACGAATCAGCCGGAATCAGCTGACGACTGCCTTCAGTGCATCACCGAGCGCGGAGGCCTCGTCGGCCGAGATCTCGACCACCAGCCGACCGCCGCCCTCCAGCGGAACCCGCATGACGATGCCCCGACCCTCCTTGGTGACCTCGAGAGGACCATCCCCGGTACGGGGTTTCATGGCCGCCATCTGCGACTCCCTCCACTACGGTGCTCGCCCGGCACGCTGCGGGATCTCACCCGGTCACGGACCGCACGCGCTCACACTTCGACCGACCGGCGGAACCGCCGAGTCATCGCCCGCGCGCCTCGCGGGATCTTCATTCTCCCTCATCGCAGCGGTGCCGGAGAACCCTGGTCGCGGCGCGGCCCGAACCTGCCGGCGCCGGGTTCCACGCAACGCCCCCGGCGGGGATCGGCGGTCACCGGGAGGAGCCGTCCGGTCCCCCGGCCGGGCACCGTTCCGAACCCCGCCGTGCCGTAGCCTGGCCGAGTGGGACCGATGGGAGAGCTGGGGGCGCTGTTCAACCCCGGCATGCGCCACGAGCTGGCCGAGCGCAAGGCCAAGGCCCTGCGGCGCGAGGAAGAGGGCAACGCCGGCGACGGCGAGCTCCGCATCGATCTCGAGACCGGCGTGGCCACCATCAAGATCCAGGCCCCGGGTGGGACCGCACCTCAGGACGGCGATGACGACGCCGGTTCGGTCGATCCCGACGACGAGGACCTGGGCGCCCAGGATCCTCTCGATGCCGACGCGACCGACGCCCTCGACCAACCGGACGACAACCCGTCCGCCGCCCCGCGCCCGCGGGTGACCGGGAAGTCCGGCCGCCGCCGTACCGCCTGAACCCGCGGATGTCCCGCGGCCGACCGGGCACATCGTTCCCCCCGGCTGTGGTGGCGGTCGTCCTGCCGGTTGGCTCGCCGAGTCCACGGGCACGCGGCCGGATCGTCACCGGGTCCCGTCCACGCCTCAGGCGCCGCGGGTCTCGGACACCTCTGTGGCCTTTGAGGCCTCGGAGGCCTCCGTGGCCCGGAAACAGCCCACGATGTGGTCGTCGACCATCCCGGTCGCCTGCATCAGGGCGTAGGCGGTGGTCGGCCCGACGAACCGGAACCCGCGGCGCTTCAGGTCCTTGGCCAGCGCGGCGGACTCCGCGCTCGTGGCGGGGACGTCCGCCAAGGTGCGGGGGCGCACCCGGCCGGGCGGCGGAGCATGGCTCCAGAGGAGGGCGTCCAGTCCGTCGGGCAGGGACTGCGCCGCCCGGGCGTTGGAGATCGCGGCGCGGATCTTGCTGCCGTTCCGCACGATCCCGGCGTCGGCCAGCAGGCGGTCGACATCCTCCTCGCCGAACGCGGCGACCGTGGGGATGTCGAAATCGGCGAAGGCGGCCCGGAAGGCCGGCCGTTTGCGCAGGATGGTCAACCAGCTGAGCCCGGACTGGAACGCTTCCAGCGTCAGGCGTTCGAACAGCAGTCGATCACCGCGGACGACCCGGCCCCACTCGGTGTCGTGGTACTCGACGTAGTCCGGCGCGCTCCCCCACGGGCACCGGACGACGTCGGCGGTGGTCACGGCAGCGGCCGGGTGGTCACCGAGTCGGGCAGGATCCCACGATCCACCAGGCGGGCCAGCCGGTTGAGGGACAGCTGCAGCGAGAAACGGGCGAGCGGTGCGACCAGTGGCCACCCGATCCGCCCGAGGATGCCGAACGGGAGGGTGAGCTCCTCCGCCCAGACCATGCGCGAGGTCCCGTCCCCCAGATCGGTCACCTCGAAGATGCCGAGACCCTGGACGAACGCGGCCTGGTGGGCGGTGTGCCAGCGATGCGGCGGGTCGTAGACCGTGACCTCCATGATGTCCAGGAACCCGATACCGCTCACCCCGGTGAACGCGGCCAAACGGGATCCGACCTCCGGCTGCGGCACGGCGGATTCCAGCGGGTACAGCGTCGTCGCCACGATCCAGCGCTCCTGGAACGGCAGGTCGATCACCGCCGCGAAGGCGGTGTGCACATCGGTGCGCAGGACCACGGAAGCCTCCACCCGGACGGTCATGAGCTGGACACCCCCGCGGAGGTGACCGACGGCTGGTCCGCGCCCGGAGGCGTGTGGCGCTCACCGGTCTGCGCGTCTCCCGGCCCCACGTCGTCGGTCTCCGCCACCCGATCAGGATCCCCACCCAGGTCGGTGAGGGCGGCGCGGAGCCGGTCGACCTCGGTCCCGAGCCGGTGCAACGTCCAGTCCACGTCGCTCATCCGGTAACCGCGCAGCGCCAACGCGAACCGCACCCGCTCCACGTTCTCCGCGGTGATCCCCGCCTCGGGGAGCTGAGCCGGAGAGGTGCGGGGCGGGAGCGGGGCGAGCTGCTCACCCCGCCCGAACACCAGGACGGCGATGGCGAACACGATCAACCCGATCACCGCCGCGAACAGGAGGTACTGCAACAGCGTGGTCATGCCCCGATCGTGCCATGGACCACCGACGACGAGCCGTGAGGTCGGACAGCTGACGCGGCCATCCTGGCCCGGTCCCGACCGGGTGCGAGGTCAGCATCACCCGCAGGCCGGGCCCGGCGCTCGACCGGTCCCGTTCGACGCGCGTCCGGCACGGAGCCGCTCGCGCGGCGGACCTGCCGGTCAACGGGAGGCAGGCTGCCCTCCGTCGGTCCCGGGACCGTCGGGCGTCGCGACGCTCGCGGCGATCAACGCGGCGAGGCCCTCGCCGTCGAGAAGATCGACAGGGGCGACGGTCTCGTTGGACGCCACGAAGTGGAACGCGGCCCGCACCTCCCGCAGCGGAACCGACCAGAGCTGTGCCACGGCCAGCCGGTAGCTGGCCAGCTGCACCGCAGAGCTGGCGAGGCGGTCTGCCGACGGTCGCCGGCCGGTCTTCCAGTCCACGACGGTGTATCCGCCGTCGGGGTCGGCGAACACGGCGTCGATCCGACCCTTGACCCCGATACCCGCGATGGTCGTGGAGAACGGGACCTCGATGTCGACCGGCGACCGGGCGGAGAACCCGGAGGTGAGGAACGCGGCCTGCAGTGCCTCCAGCTGCGGATCGGCGGGGGCCTCGGCGCCCGGGGCCCCGACCAGATCGGTCATGTCGAGCAGAGCCTCGCCGGTGTAGAAGTACTCGACCCACTGGTGGAACGCGGACCCACGCGTGCGCCCCACGGTCGGGGCGACCGGCAGCGGGCGGCGCAGACGGCGCGCGAGCCGCCCGGGATCCTCGGCCAGCTCCACCAGGGTCGACACGGACACCGAGCCCGGCAGCCACACACGCACCGGCGCCGGGTGCAACGCATCCTGCCGTTCGGCGAGCAGCAGATCGACGTCCGCGGCCCAGCCGAACGGATCGGGCTCCTCGTCATCCCCGCCCCCATCGTGGGCATCGGGAACATCCGATAACCCGCCGTCGCCGCGCACCCCCTGCTCGTCCGGGCGGTGCTCGTCCGGGCGGTGCTCGTCCGGGCGGTGCTCGTCCGGGCGGTGCTCGTCCGGGCGGTGCTCGTCCGGGCGATGCTCGTCCGGGCGATGCTCGTCCGGTATGGGCGATCCGGGGCCCGCATCCGAGGAGCTCCCCCCTCGAGCGCCACTCCTCGGACCCCCGACCGTGTCCGGCTTCTCGTCCGAACTGTCCGCCGTACGGGCCGGAGACGGCCGCTCTCCGTCGTCGACGGGGTCGAACAGCACGTCCACGTCATCGTCGTCCTCGGGCGGCGGCTCCCCCGGGTCCATGGATCCGTCGTCGATCTCCGGCCGCGGCGATCCGGTCCCACCTCCGGTGGGACCCTCCGGCCGGCGACCGTCGACGGCGCCGACCCAGCCGGGCGAACGGGTGGTGGGACCACCGCCACCGTCCGCCACTCCTCGAGCGTCTCCGTGGCCGTCGACCTCACCGGTGTCCGTCCCCTCGCGGCCCGCGGAGCCCGATCCCGCCCGGGGGATCCGGTCGAGCGCACGCCGCACGAGGTCCGCGCCGTGCTCGACGGCGGAGCGTCGTGTGCCGAGGGGATCCTGCGGCCAGCGAGCGGTGGGGACCCTCTCGGTCAACGGGTTGCGATCGTCCGGCGCCGGGGCGGCCGCCCACTGCTCGTGGGCGATCGGCTCGGAGATCGCCTCGGCGAGCTCGGTGAGGAATTCGCTGGGACCCAGCGGCTTGAGACCGGTGGCGCCCCAGTGGTGCCCGGACGCCAGCAGGGTGTGCTCGGACCGGGTCAGGGCGACGTAGAGCAGCCGGCGTTCCTCGCGCAGCTGGAACTCCTTGACGGATTCCACGTGGGCGGCGAGCGTCGCCGCGAGTTCCCCCTGGTCGACCCCCTTCGGCAGGGCCAGCTCCGGGAGCTCCGCCCGGTCCCCACGGAGCGAGGGGGGCAGCTGCGAGGCGTCCCCGAGCCAGGTCTCCGCACGCGTGCTGGGGAAGACGCCGACCGACAGGTGGGGGACGGCCACCGTGTCCCACTCGAGGCCCTTCGCCGCGTGGACCGTCAGGATCTGCACACTGCCGGCCGTGACGCTGGCCTCTCCGGGGCGCAGCCCGTCCTCCCGCTCCTGCGCGGCGGCGAAGTAGTCCAGCAGCTCGGCGGGACCGGCACCCGTGGCCGCCACTTCGGCCACCACGTCGGCGATGGCGTCGAGATGCGCCCGGCCGGCCGGCCCGTGCACGGCGGCCTCGACATCCAGACCGGTGGTGCGCTCCACGTCCGCGACCAGATCCACCAGCGGCTGACCGAGCCGCTGCCGGAGCCGGTCGAGCTCGCCGGCGAAACGGGTGATCCGGGCCAGCCCGGTCGCGGTGTACCCCCCCGGGTCTCCCGGATCGGCGGCCGCATCGACCAGGGAGACCGCATCGATGTCCTCGCCGGGCAGGGCACGGTCCACGGCGTCCCGGACCACGTCGATCCCCTCGACCGACCCGGAGGCCGGGCCGTCCGAGGGCGTCCCGACCGCCAGGGCCCGGGCCCGCCGGGCCAACGCATCGAGATCGGACATCCCGATCTGCCATCGGGCCCCGGTCAACAGCCGCACCGCCGAAGGGCCCGCAGTGGGGTCGACCAGGACGTGCAGGGTCGCGACCAGATCGGCCACCTCAGGTTCCGACAACAGCCCACCGAGTCCGACCACCTCGACCGGCAGTCCCCGCGCGCGCAGCGCCTCGGCCATGGCCGGCATGTCCCGCCGCCGACGCAGGAGGACGGCGGTGGTGGGCGGTTCGACCGTCGCCGCCGGTACCCGACCGACCGGGCCCACTCCCCCCGGCCCGTCGGGCGGGAGCCGTGCGTCCGGTTCGTCGTGGGCGACGGAGGATTCTCCGGCCACCGGGGACCACCCGACCTGGCGCCACCGGTCCACGATGCGGTCGGCCACCCACGCGTCCTCCTCGACGACGGTGGAGAAGAGCCCCAGTCGGACCGTTCCCTGTTCCGCCCCCTCCCGAGGTCGCAGAGTGGCGACCGGGATCCGTCCGGAACGCAAGGGGGCGGACACGGCGTTGGCCAGATCCAGGACGCTCGTCGGGTTCCGGAAACTCGTCAGCAGGGACAGCACCGGGGCCGGCCGCCCCGGCGCGAGCGGGAAGTCGTCGACGAACCGCACCAGGTTCCCGGCGCTCGCTCCCCGCCAGGAGTAGATGGACTGCACGGGATCACCCACCGCCGTCACGGGATGACCGCGATGCCCCCGGGACGCGGCACGGCCCGCCGTCGTACCGGGTTCATGCCCCGAGGCCACGTCCACGCCGAACAATCCACGCAGGAGGATGCGCTGGGCATGTCCGGTGTCCTGGTACTCGTCCAGGAGGACGACCCGGAACCGGTCGCGCATCTGCCCACCCAGCGTGGGGTAGTCGCTGACCAGCCGGGCGGCGAGATTCATCTGGTCGGCGAAGTCCACGACATCGGCCGATCGCTTGGCCGCGGCGAACGCCTCCACCAGCGGCAGGATCCACAACCTGTCCTGCAGGCTCTTCACCGGCTGTTCGAGCTTGCTGTGCAGGGCTTTGCGCTGGCGTGCGCCAGGTGGCGCCGTCCGCATGGTGTCCAGCAGATCCTGCAACGTGACGGCCAGATCGGAGGTGGCGGTGAGGTGGTCCGACAGGCCACCGGACAGAGCGAGCAGCCGCTCGGTGACCTGGTCGGGACCCAGATCGGTGTCCAGATCTCCGTCCCACCGCCCGACGACCCGCCTGGCCAACTGCCAGGACGCCGTCGGCGTGAGTACGGCCGCCGCCGGCTCCACACCCAGCAGCGGCCCGAACTCGCTGATCAGCTGACCGCCGAAGGCGTGGTAGGTGACCACGGTGGGCTCGCCGCCGTCGATCGTCCCCTGGTCGCCCTGCGCGATCCCGGGCATCGCCGGGAGTGCGGCGAGTGCCCGGAGCCGCCGCCGGATCCGGAGACCGAGCTCCCCCGCGGCCTTGCGCGTGAAGGTCAGACCGAGCACCTGCTCGGGACGGACCTGTCCGGTGGCCACCAGGTAGACCACCCTGGCTGCCATCGTCTCGGTCTTCCCCGACCCGGCCCCGGCGACCACGAGCGCCGGGGCGAGCGGCGCCTGGATCACGGCGATCTGTTCGGCGGTGGGTCGGGGCAGCCCCAGCGCATCGGCCAGCTCGACGGCGGTGATCACCGGGTCACCTGTCGACCCTCGTCGCGCAAGGGACAGGATCCGCGAACCGGGCACCGGTCGCAGGCGGGATTCTGCCGCGCCTCCAGGCCCGAGTCGGTGAGCCGTCGGGCGACCTCGCGCACCTGAGCCGCCCAGCGGGGATGGTCCTCGGGGTCGAGCGCCGGTTGCTCGTACACCTTGGGCCGGCCGGTGCGCAGGTGGATCAGTTCTCCGCCGCCGGGTTGCCGGGCCGCCGGGGCACCCGACGGATCGGCGGAGGTGCCGGCGGCGACGTCGTGCCCCAGCGCGAGGGCGAGCTGGTAGACGGCCAGCTGGGCGTTCTCCACGACCTGGGCCCGGGTCGGTGGCGTGGCGCCGGTCTTGAAGTCCGAGACGACGACCGAGCCGTCGGGTCGGCGGGAGAGCCAGTCGACCCGACCGGAGATCACCACCGACGGCCCGCCGTCGTCGGCCGGCAGGGTCGCGGAGACCTCCTGCTCGGATCCGAGGAACTCCCGGTCGGCGGATTGGGTACCCACCCACTCCTGCGCGGCCGTCATCATGGCGGACAGGCTGCGCCGAGCCCGGGCGACCTGCCACGGCGGCAGATGCGCCTGGCGATCCAGGAACGCCTCGACCTGCGCGGTGAGCTCTGTCGTGGGGACGCCGAGACCGAGACCCTGCGCCAGGGCGTGCACGACGCTCCCGTCGATCTGCGCCTGCCCCGCGGGGGTGCGCCCGCCCCGCCGTTCGAGCACCCCGCGCAACGAACACACGGAGATCGACTCGACCGCGGACGGAGACACCACCACCGGACCACGCTGCCAGTCCGAGCGCCCCGACGGATCCCCCAGGCCGAACCACTGGGCCGGGTGGGCACCCGGCACGCCCGCCGCCGCCAGTCGGGCGAGTTGGCGGGCCGCCCCCTGGGCGATCTCCTCGTCGACCCCGACGCGTCCGACGATCCGACGCAGCTCCGCGACCAGCCCGGTCATCTGCAGTTCCCGGCGTGGCCCCCAGGCGTCCCCGGGCCACCCGGCGGGCAGGTCGGCGGTTCCGTCGGACAACTCGCCCAGGAAGCGGGACGGCTCGCTGTCCGCCGCGGAGACCGCGGTGACGACGAGGCGGGATCGGGCCCGGGTGGCGGCCACGTAGAACAGTCGTCGCTCGTCGGCGAGCAGGCCGGCCGTCCGGGAGACGGTGGCGGGCAACCCCGCAGCCGCCTGCAGCAGCTCGTCGGCACCGAGCAGGTCGGTCCGGCCCCGCAGGTCGGGCCACCGACCCTCCTGCACGCCCACCAGGACGACCACCTGCCACTCCAGACCCTTGGCCGCGTGCGCCGACATGACCCGGACCGCCTGGATGCCCTGGGCCGCCGAACGCGACTCGGGAGTGAGCGGTTCGGCCGCGACGACGTCGAGGAAGGACTGCACCCCGGCTCCGGGCAACCGGTCGGCATGATCGCCACTCCACTCGAACAAGGCCACCACCGCGTCCAACGTGGCGTCGGCCGCACGCCCGGCCCGCCCCCCGGCCACCGCCTGCGCACCGAGACGATCGGCCAGACCGGACCGTTCCCACACCTCCCACAGAGCCCGGACCGCGTCCGTCCCGGCCGTGGACCGGACCGCCACCATCCGGCTGAGACGGGCCAACGGCTCCCGGAGGTCGTCGGCGAGGTCGGCAGGCAGGGCCGCTCCCGCCAGCACGGCGGCGATCAGGTCCGCCGTGGACCCCTCGCCCTGACGCACCGCACGCAGACGGCGGCGGAGCTGCCGGACACGCAGCGGATCCACCCGGCCCAGGGGCCCGGTGAGCAACGCCAGCGCGATCTCGCCGGTCAGCGCGGCGGGGTCGACCGTGCACCTCAACACGGTGAGCAGGGCCGCCACGGTCGGGTCCTGGGTGAGGGGCCGATCGGGATCCCGGGCCTGGATCGGAACCCCCGCGGTGCCGAACGCGCGGCGGATCACCGGCAGGCTCGCCTCCGGCGAACGGACCAGCACGGCCATGTCCGCCCACGGCACCCCGTCGGCGAGATGCGCCCGGCGCAGGACGTCGGCCGCATAGGCCGCCTCGGCCGACGCGGTGGGAAACACGCGCACCTCGAGAGCGGGCGGGCCCTCGACCCCGGTGGGACCACCGCCGGGCTCGACCTGGGTGGAGTGCAGCTCCCGCTGGACCCCTGGGCCCGGGAGCCCGCGGGCCAGCAGCCGGGTGGCCCGGACCAGCTCGGGCACCATCCGGTGGCAGTCCGTGAGGGTCACGGTGGTGTCGACCTCGATGTCCCGCAGTGCGGCCGGTTCGGCGCCCCGGAACGCGTAGATGGCCTGGTCGGGATCGCCGAGGACGATGAGCTCGTCGGCACCGGAGGCGACCATCTCGATCAGCCGCGCCTGGGCGGGATCGACATCCTGGTACTCATCGACGAAGACGCGCCGCACCCGGGCCTGTTCCGCGGCCAGGGCCCGGTCGTCACGGAGGACGGCGACCGCCGCCGCGGTCAGTTCGGCCTGGTCCAGGGCCGCGCCGAACCGGTTGCTGCCCTGGCGGAGGTCTGCGACGTCCTGGTACTCCCGCGCGAGGGCGGCCACGGCCCGCCATTCCGGACGGCGCGCCCGCCGGCCCCATTCCGCGAGTCGAGCCGGCGACAGACCCCGTTCGGCGGCCCGCATGAGCAGGTCGCGGACCTCGGCGGCGAACCTGGGGGTGCCGAGCGCACCGGTGAAGGCGTCGGGCCACAGCCCGGTCCCGGCATCGCGGTGCCCGACCAGCAGCTCGCGGACCATCAGATCGGACTCCCCTGCCGACAGCAGGCGCGGGACGGGCTCGCCGGTGCGGTGGGCGTGTCTCCGCAGGACCGAATACGCATACCCGTGCAGGGTGCGGACCAGGGGCTCGCGGGTGGTCACCCTGACCCGCCGGGCGAGCCGTTCGGTCAACTCCGCGGCGGCCCGCCGCGAGAAGGTCAGCACCAGGATGGATTCGGGGTCCACCCCCCGGCCCATCACCCGCTCGCCCACCGCTTCGACCAGGGTCGAGGACTTACCGGTACCCGGCCCCGCCAACACCCGCAGCCGGCCGCCGGGATGGTCGATCACCGCCTGCTGGGCGGGTGACGGCACGGGCGTCGCACGTGCGGCCGGGAAGGCCACCCGGTAGGCCGGTCCGCGAGCGGTCGCGGCCGTCTGCGTCGCCCCCTCGGGGGTCCTGGTCCGCTGCATGCCCGGAGTCCATCACGTCCCCCCGACAGCGGGTGGGCGGCGCCGACACCGATCACCGACGGCCGGCCGCAGACTGTGCGGATGGACGAGCAACTGGCCGAACGCATGCTCGAGGTCGTCCGGGCGACCCCTCCGGGTTCGGTGATCACCTACGGGGACGTCGCCGCCCGGGCCGGCTCGCTCTCCCCGCGACTCGCCGGTTGGGTGCTCTCCCAGCTCTCGGACGAGTCCGTCCCCTGGCACCGCGTCGTGCGGGCGGACGGGACACCCGCGCCCCATCTGCTGGTCGAACAGTCGGCACGACTGGCCGCGGAGGGCGTGCCGATGAGCGGGGGACGGGTGGATCTCCGGCGGTACCGGGACCACTGACCACCCCGGGCGTGATCCCGACCGGGTGCTGCTCGTGCCCGGCGCCGCCGCTGTCCCCATGCTCGATTTCCATCCCGACCGGCCGCCGTCCGCGCCGTCGCCGTCCGCCGGACGGCAGGGTCGGCCGCATGACGGCACACGAGCGCGACGCGATCAGACTCCGAGGGACCGCGGCACTCTTCGCCGTGATCCCGATCATGCTCGGCTTCCACCCCGAGGACAGCCTCGTGCTGGTCTGCCTGCGCGGACCGCAGGGCACCGTCGGTCCGGTCGGGCGGGCGGACGTGGACGCGGGACAGGAGGGCGCCGACCGGCTGGTCGCCTTCGCCGCGGCCCATGCCGACGTGGTGGCACTGGTCCGCTACTCCCCCCTGCCCGAGGACGGCGTCCTGACCGGCCTGCTCCGTCGAAGACTCGGGCGGCTGGGCATCCCCGTGGTGGGGGTGTGGGCCGTCCATGACGGTTGGGCCGTGGAGATGGGGCGCGACGGCGCGCATCGGGCCCCGATCGAGTCCCGGGACGATCCGGCCGTCGTCCACCTGCGTGCGGCGAACGCGCTCGCCGGCCGGTCCGTGCTGCCCAGTCGTCGCCATCTCGTGGCCTCGATCGCCGCACCCGTCGGCGAGGCCGCCCGGGTGGCCCGCGCAGCGTTCGCCCGGGCCGCGGCCGACGAGCCCGGTGATGCCGACCAGCTCGCCGACGCCGCACTGGAGCAGCGCGCCAACACAGGGTGCGTGGAGGTGGAGCTCGCAGCTCGTCTCGTCCGGACGATCGACGGGAGGACGGCGCGGGACCGCCTCATCGCCCGGGCCGTCCGCGAGCCCGACCTGCCCTGGGTGGCGATGTTGGTGAGCCTGGCCGGGTTGACCTCCGACGCGGTGGCGTCGCCGGTGTGCGCCATGCTGTCCCTGGTCGCCTACCGCTACGGGGACGGCGCACTGGCCCAGATCGCGGCGCAGCGCAGTCTGGATCACGATCCGGCGAATTCGCTCGCCCGCATCATGACCGACGTCATGGACCGGGCCCTACCTCCGGAACGACTGACCACCCTGCTGGGCGCCACCGACGACGACCCGGATCAGGCCGACGCGGACAGCACCGGCGAGAGGACCTCGCTCACCGACAGCAGGTGCACCAAGGCCTCCGATGCGTCCATCTCCGACACCCGGCCGCTCACCGGGTCGACCGACACGTGAGGCGACGGGTGGATCAGTTGGGCGCCGAGCCGGAAGATCAGCGCGCGTCGCAGCATCTGCGGCCATTCGGGCAACCGACCCGCCCACTCGTCGACCAGATCGATCGACGCCCCGCCGAACGTGAGTGCGTCGACCGCCAGCACGGCCGATGCCCACGACGCGGGACGCCAGTGCGGCGCGATGTCCACCACGGCCGGCGGAGCATCACCGGCGAACAGCACGTCGGCGAACAGGTCGCCGTGGGTGAGTTGGGCAGGAAGGTCGACCTCCCGCCGCCCGGACGCCAGCTCCGCGACGAGCGCGGAACCGTGACCCTCCGGGAGCCGGCCGTCGTCGGCCACCTCGCCCCACGCCAGTTGGTCGGCCCAGTGCCCCACCGTGTGACCACGCCGCAGGAAGCGCGGTTCGGTTACGTCGGCGAGCGCCTGGTGGAGCCTCGAGGACACGGCCAGCATGTCGTCGTACCGCGGGAGCGGCACGCCCGACACCCGACGGCGCGCGGCCCAGCCGCCCACCACCCAGCGCCCGTCGGAGGAGCGGACGGGGCGGGCGAGCCGCACGGACGGGACGTGCAGGTGCTCCAGCACACCCGCCACCCAGGACGTCTCGGCGGCGTCGGGCGCCGGGCTCAGCACGATGTCACCGAACAGGAACGGGGCACCCTGCCGACCCGACGGGAGTTGCTCCGCGGCCCCCCCGACCGCCCCGAAGGCAGCCAGCACGTGGTCGGGCGGCGGGGCACTCCCGACCGGAGACGTCGCCACCTCGGTCTCGATCAGTAGCTGGGCAGTGCCGGGTCGACCTGCTTGATCCAGGCCAGCACACCCCCGCCGACATGCACCGCGTCGGAGAACCCGGCCTTGTGCAGGACGGCCAGGGCCTCGGCCGACCGCGCCCCGGACTTGCAGTGCAACACGACCGGCTTGTCCTGCGGCAGGGTGCTCAGGGCCTCGCCGGACAGGATGTCGCCCTTGGGGATGAGCACCGAGCCGGGGATCGAGACGATCTCGTACTCGTTCGGCTCGCGCACGTCGACGAGCAGGAAGTCCTCTCGGGCGTCGATCCGACGCTTGAGCTCGGTGGCCGAGATGGTGTGGTCGGCCACGGCCGCCGCCGCGTCGTCGGAGACCGAACCGCAGAAGGCCTCGTAGTCGATGAGGCCGGTGACCGGCTCCCCCGCGGGGTCCCGCCGGACCTTCACCGTGCGGTAGGTCATCTCGAGCGCGTCGTAGACCATCAGCCGGCCCAGCAGGGTCTCGCCGATGCCGGTGAGCAGCTTGATCGCCTCGGTGACCATGATCGATCCGATCGAGGCGCACAGGACACCCAGGACGCCGCCCTCAGCGCACGAAGGGACCATGCCCGGCGGCGGGGGCTCGGGGTAGAGATCGCGGTACTGGACGCCCTCACGGCCGTTCGACGGCTTGTCCCAGAAGACGCTGACCTGCCCCTCGAACCGGTAGATCGAGCCCCACACGTACGGCTTGTTCAGCAGAACGCAGGCGTCGTTGACGAGGTACCGGGTCGCGAAGTTGTCGGTGCCGTCCAGGATGAGGTCATACTCGGCGAAGATCTCCAACGCGTTCGAGGAGTCCAGCCGGTCGGTGTGCAGGTTGACCTGCACGTGCGGGTTGATCTCGGCGATCGACTCGCCCGCGGACACGGCCTTGGACTTGCCGATGTCGGACTGTCCGTGGATGACCTGCCGCTGCAGATTGGACTCGTCGACCGTGTCGAAGTCCAGGATGCCCAGCGTGCCCACACCGGCCGCGGCCAGGTACAGCAGCGCGGGCGAACCGAGGCCACCCGCCCCGACCGCCAGCACGCGGGCGTTCTTCAGCCGCTTCTGACCGATCATGCCCACGTCCGGGATGATGAGGTGTCGCGAATAGCGCTCGACCTCGGTCTTGGTCAGCGAGTCGGCCGGTTCGACCAGCGGGGGCAGGGACACGGGGTTCTCCTCGGGCACGGGGAATAGTGTGCCTCACCGCCAACACACGGAGAGCCCCCGTTCTTCCCGCGGCGACACCGACGGTCCCGAGCGGTACCTCTCAGCCGGAGACGACGCTGGGCGCGGCAGGCGCCACGGCGTCCGGGAACGGGTACGGGTTGGCGGTGCACACCTTCCCGTCTGGCGGGATGACCTGCGGGTTCAGGTACGCCAGGTCGTCGTTGGCCACACTCCACGACTGCTGCATCATCACCGGGGCCTGACCGCCGTTCACCGGGCACGGTTGATGCCCGTTGCCCAGGGCGTGCCCCACCTCGTGGTTGATCACGTACGTGCGGTACCCGGACAGGTCCGTGCCGTAGGCCATCGCCCCGCGCACCCACCGCGAGTTGTTGATCAGGACCCGCCCGGAATCGCGCTCGTAGCAGGACGGTTCGAGCTGGACGGAGAATCCGCACAGGTCATTGCTGTGGGCGGTCATCTGACTGGTCAGGGCGATCTGGAAGGAGGCGTCCGGCCCGGCGACCCGCTGCAGGCTGATCTGCCCTCCGCCGATCCAGGACCGGGGATCGGCGAGGATCGCATCGACCTGGGCGGCGAACGCAGCGTCGGCCGCCGCGTCCTGGATGCCGTCCTCCACTTGGATCGCATAGGTCACCACCCGGGGCCCGGTCCCCAGGACGGGCCCGGTGCCCGGGACCTCGTGCCAGGTGCCGGCCCCGGTCGTGGTGAACGGCTCACCCGACGGCAGTGCCCCCGACGGGACACGGAGCGCGTCGGCGGTGATGTTCGCCGGATCGGCCGTCAGCGCCACGGGCAGACCTGGATCGGGTGCCGCCGGGGTGGGGTCGGCGCCGTCCGTGGGGACCGCCTCGGTCGTCGAGGTCGGCGGGGGGGTTGCCGCGGCGACGTCCTGCGGTGGAACCTCTGACGACGCGACCGGCGGGGACGTGGTGGGCGCGGTGGTGGACGGAGCTGCCTGGGTGAGCGGCGCTGCCGTGGCGGGGCCCGACGCGGATCCGCCGCCGGGCGACGCGGCCTGCCAGACGACGAGCACGCTGAGCACGACCAGCACCGGGATCGCGTAGATCCGCCAGCCCCACCGCCGCGACGGGCGGCGGACCGGGCCCGCGGCGGGTCGGCGTCCACGGACGGGCCGCCGGTCCCCCGCCGAAGACGTCCGTGACACCCGATCCGTCGACCGCCCGGGTGAGGCCGGGCGGGCCGCGGACCGCGACGGGGTCTGCCGGGTCGATCGACCGGAGGATCCGGGGCCAGGACGAGTCACGAGCTGGAGGGTTCCACACGGGGGGCGGGGCGAACGTGCGGCACGCCTGTGTGATCCGTGCGGTCCCAGAGGGCCAGGATCGCCCGCGCCGTCGCGATCGGATCCTCCATCTGCGCCACGTGACCCACCCCGGGCAGCACCAGCAGGGTGGCATCGCGGAACTCCCCGACCGTCCGTCGGGACAGGCGGACGTCGACGAGGCGGTCCCGGGTGCCCCAGACGATCAGCACGGGACACGTGAGGGAACGGGCCGCAGAGCCGAAGGACCACCGGCCCGGACGCAGATACCGACCCATCATCGAACGCAGGGGCCCCAGCGTCGCCAGCGACGCCCACGGCAGCCCGGTGCGCCAGTCCAGGTCGGCGGCGGCGGCCTCGTAGGACGCGTCGTCGATGAGGTCCGGGTCGCCGAAACAGAGCCGGCCCGTCCCCCGGGCCCGGGTCGCCGCGTCGATCCCGCCCAGTCGACGGCCCGCCACACCCGCGGTTCCCGGCAGCAGCAGCAGGGCCAGCCGGGGATCCCCGCCACGATCGGTGGTCAACCGCAGGTCGGGCACGGCCGGCGAGATCAGGGTCAGGCTGGCCACCAGATCGGGATGACGGGCGGCGAGCAGGGTGGCGACATATCCCCCGAGGGAGTTGCCCACCAGATGGACCGGACCGGCACCGCTGACCCGGCGGATCGCGGCGGCGACGAGGTCGGCGTCCCCGAGCAGCGAGTAGCGGCCGCGCGGCGGCGGATCCGACCGGCCGCTCCCGGGGAGATCGACGCTGAAGCCGACCGTCCGGTCGGCCAGGACTGCGGCCAACCGGGTCCAGTTGGTCGAGGAACCACCCAACCCGTGCACGAACCAGACCGGGGTGGGCCCGACGGGGCCGTCGTGACGCCGGACGTACACACCCCGACCATCGATCAGTTTCGTCTGTCCGGGAGGCGGGAGCGTGGCCATCGGCGGGGC
The DNA here is from genome assembly GCF_030811475.1 of Nakamurella flavida. Lineage (NCBI taxonomy): Bacteria > Bacillati > Actinomycetota > Actinomycetes > Nakamurellales > Nakamurellaceae > Nakamurella > Nakamurella flavida. Next base: position 168,601 of record NZ_JAUSQV010000001.1, on the reverse strand, counting down.
GGGCGGGAGCGGAACCTCGGAGAGCTCCGCCGTCGTCCAGGACGCCAGTTCGTCCCGCGCAGCGGGTCCGCTCATCGGCCAGGCCGCACCGACACGGGGAGCGGAGGGGGCGGGGGGCACCGCTCCATCCTGCCCCGCTCCCCCAGGGATCCTCGAGTTGTCCCCCTGTCCGGTCTCCGTCCCCACTGTTCGCATCGGGCGCGGTCCGCACACCTGGAGTCGGCAGATTGACGAACGGCCGGCCGACCGGTCTCCCACTCGTCAGGACAGGAAGGGGCACCCGTGTCCACCGATCTCACCGTCGACACCGACCTGCTGAGGCTGAGCGCCGAGGCGGTCCGAGAAGCGGGTGCCAGTTACGGGTTCAACCTGATGAGCGCGGCCGGTATCGAGATGTCCTTCACCCCGGCAAGTCTGGGGCCCGGCCCGCACGGTGCCGACGTCGTCCGGCTGGCCCAGCGCTGCGTGCAGGATGCCGTCGCGGCGGTCCGGGCCCTCTCCGACAGCGCCGGTCGCTATGCGGTCGCCCTGGACAACGCGGCCGTCACCTTCGCCTCCACCGAGTCGATGCTCGGGCCCCGCTGATGCGGCACGAGATGACCCAGTGGGCGGCGGCCTTCGAGCTCCCCGATCCGATGCCCCTGGCCAGTGAGGCCCTGGACTGCGACCCCGAAGCGCTGCACCAGGCATTCGTCCAGACGAGGCAGGCCTGCGTCGGTGTCTGGCGTGGCACCCAGCTCGTCGAGGACACCTGGACCCGACTCGCCGCGGGGTGGTCGGCACCCGAACCCGCCGCTGCGCTCGGCGCACTGGTCCGGGCGGGCTGGAGCACGCGAGCGATCCTGGTCCGTCAGGCCGACCAGGCCGATCGGACCCGGGCGGAGCTGGCTTCCTGCCGAGCCGCGATGCAAGCAGCTCTGGACGAGGCGGTCTCCGCGATCGCCGGCGCCGGCCTTCCCCTCGACGGCGGTGCCGCGGCGGCCGCCCTGGCGGCCGGCCCGGCGTGGTCCGATCCCGCCCGGCCGTCCGCTCGGCCCATCGTCGAGAAATTCTGTGCGGCGGCGACAGTGGCGCAGGCTCAGGTCCGATCCACGCTCGCCGACCTGGCCCGAGCACTCTCGGTCGACCCCCTGCAGCCCATCCAGGGCCTGATGGCCCGCAGCCCGGTGTTGGCGCGACCGTGCGACCGATCCACGCCGCAGGATTTCGCCCTGCAGCTGGCCCAGGAGGCCAACATGGCCCGATTGGAACGGGATCTGAGCTCTGGGGACACCGACACGAAGACGACCGCCCGAGGGATCAAGGACGCACTGGAGGAGGCGGCGGCACGTGGCGAGGAAGCCACCCTCGTGCTGTACGAGAGCGCTCACGGTGCCGTTCAGGCCCGCGCCGCCATCGCCGTCGGCGACCTCGCCACGGCCACCCGCACCACCCTCACCGTGCCCGGGATCTTCAACACGCCGGCCGACATGTCCGGGGCGTTGAAGGATGCCGGTGTTCTGCAGGCGCAGACGGAGTGGGCGAGCGACGAGGAGACAGCGGTGATCGCCTGGTTCGGGTACTCCATCCCCGGATCCGGGGTGCTGCGGCCGCCGAGCGTCCGGGACTCCCTGAACCTCTTCTCCGGGTTGTCGAGAGTCGGCAGTCTGCTCGCGACCGCCGATGACGACGCCGCTGTCGCCGGCGGGGAATCGTTGGCGCGCGACTTGACCCTGTTCCGCACGTACATGCCGGACGAGGTGATCGTCACCGGGGACGGCTTCTCGATGGGTTCGACCACGGTGTCGCAGGCGGCCCGGCACGCCGGGGTGTTCGACCAGATCGTCCTCGCGGGGTCACCGGGTGCCGGCGAGGGCGTGCGGTCCGTCGACGACTACCCCGGGCTGGACGGTGCGGATGTCTGGGTCAACTCCCTGGACGACGACCCGGTGACGAACGCCGGCCCCGACGTCCTCGGGCAGGTGAAGGCGTCCCTGACCCATGACCACGGCAACCTCGTCCCGTTCGGGGCCGACCCCGCGACCGAGTCCTTCGGAGCGAGGGTCATGGACCACCGGTCACCCGCCGACGACCACGGCCTGGGTCTGGGCAATCACACCAGTACGAACTACCTGACCGCGTCGCTCCTGCAGTCCACGGTGGCCGTGATCGTGGGCAAGCCGGACCAGGTGCCGGTCAGACGCGGCCGGTGAGGACGGGCCCGGTGAGGAGGAGCCCGGTGAGGAAGCAGGCCGACACACCTCGGGCACGGGCGATCACGCCCGGCGCCACCCGCCGCACGCCTGGACGTTCTGCGAGCCCTACGCCGTAGGGTGGGTCGGCGATGACGAGGAAGGTGTGCAGCTGATGGCCGAACCCACCGTGGCCCGTCCGACGACGCGCCTCTCCCGGTCGGCCCGACGCGAACAGCTCCTGCAGGCCGCCAAAGGCGCGTTCGTCACGCAGGGCTATCACTCCGCGGCCATGGACGACATCGCCGAACGGGCGGGGGTGAGCAAGCCCGTTCTCTACCAACACTTCCCGTCCAAGCTCGAGCTGTATCTCGCGCTGCTCGCCGAGTCGGCCGACCACATGGTCACCCTCGTCCGCGACGCGATCGCCACCACCACGGAGAACCGGGAACGGGTGCATGCCGCGGTGGATGCCTACTTCAGCTTCGTGGCGGACAACGGTGAGGCCTACCGGCTCATCTTCGAGTCCGACCTTCGCGGCCAGGTGGAGGTCGAACGGATCGTCGAGCACGCCACCGAGGCCTGCATCGCGGAGATCACCCAGACGATCATCACGGACACCGGCAGTGATCCCGGTCGGGCACGACTGATTGCGTCGGGGATGGTGGGGCTGTCGCAGGTCAGTGCCCGCTACTGGATCTCCCAGGTGGACGGAGTGCCCCGCGAGGAGGCCATCGCCCTGCTCTCCACCCTGGCGTGGCGGGGCATCTCCCACTTCCCGCCCCGGCACGAGGAGCACCGGGGCGGGTGAGGGAGGCCGGCGGACGGGCGTCGAAGCCTCGTCCGCGGTTCGAACGGATCAGGCGTTGAAGAAGCCGACCCGCCGGCCGTCGGCCGGGGCGATCTCGACGTAGGCGATACGCGCCGAAGGGATGATCACCCGGCGGCCCTTGTCGTCGGTCAGCACCAGGGTGCCCTTGGGGTCGGCGAGTGCCGTGGCGAGCTGCGCCTCGATCTCGTCGGGGGTGGCGGCCGAGCTCACGGTCAGTTCGCGGCCGCTCTCCGCCACACCGATCTTGACGTCCACGCGGACCTCTTCCCATCTTGTTCGGACCAGGGGCGTGCACGGTCGCCCGCCGCCCCTGGATGTCCCACCAGGCTAGTGCAGCCCACCCCGGAGCCCCGGCGCCCACCATCCGCCATCGGCGAACACCGGCCCCCGGCGGCCACCCGCTCCGGGCCCCGGCCCACGATCACCGGGCCTCCGGACCACCGTGCGGCCGCCGGACCCGATGATCACCGGCGAGGCTCGAGAGCTGCGGTGTGGACCGCGCACCTCCACCCCGGGCGGTCGTCGGTCGTCGACCAGCCCGCCGTCCGGCGATCGGGGCCTGCGCGCGGCGTGTGACGGGTGGGGGCCGACCTTCGGCGGGCCGGCGGGCCGGGGATCGCGGCCGACGGTCGGCGGGCCTGGAGCCCGGTGGGCCGGGATCGGTGGGCCGGGATCGGCGTCCATCCCGTGCGACCTCACCCGACCTCAGAAGAGTCGGAACTCCCCCGAGTCCAACCCGCGCAGGATGTCGTAGTCGAGCACCACGCACCGGATCCCCCGGTCCTCGGCCAGCGTCCGGGCCTGCGGCTTGATCTGCTGGGCGGCGAAGATTCCCTGGACGGGCGCGAGCAGCGGATCGCGGTTGAGCAGCTCGAGGTACCTCGTCAGCTGCTCCACCCCGTCGATCTCACCGCGACGCTTGATCTCCACGGCCACCGACCGCCCGTCGGCGTCCCGGCACATCAGGTCGACCGGGCCGATCGGCGTCGGAAACTCGCGACGGACCAACGACCACCCGTGCCCCAGAGTGGCCACGTGCTCGGCGAGCAGCACCTGCAGATGAGACTCGACGCCGTCCTTGGTCAGCCCCGGGTCGACGCCGAACTCGTGCCGCACGTCGGTGAGCACTTCCTCCAAGGCGATCTGCAACTGTTCGCCGGCCTTGTTCTGCACGACCCAGCGGCCCGGTTCCTCGATCAACCAGCACGGCGGGGACATCCAGTTCAGCGGCTTGTAGGACCCACCGTCGGAATGGACGAGAACCGAACCATCCGCCTTGACCATCAACAGCCGTACCGCCGAGGGCAGGTGGGCGGTCAGTCGCCCGACGTAGTCCACTGAGCATCGAGCCACCACGAGTCGCACCGGGCCACCCTAGCCGCCGGGACGGGGGCCGTCGGTCAGTCGGTGACGCGTTCGATCGTGGCCCCGAGGGACTGCAGATCCTCCACGAACCGCGGGTATCCGCGGTCGATGTGGAACACCTCGTGCACCTCGGTGACCCCCTCGGCGGCCATGCCGGCCAGCACCAGCCCGGCGCCCGCGCGGATGTCGGTCGACCAGACCGGGGCGCTCGACAGCTGGTCGCGGCCGCGGATGGACGCGTGGTGCCCGTCGGTCCGTGCGTCGGCGCCCATCCGGATCAGTTCGTCCACGAAACGGAACCTGGCCTCGAACACGTTCTCGGTGATCATCGAGTGACCGTCGGACACCGCGGCCAGGGTCAGGGCCATGGGCTGCAGATCGGTCGGGAAGCCGGGGTAGGGCATGGTGATGAAGTCGACCGCCCGAGGGCGTCCGGGCATCGCCACGGTGAACGCCTCGGGCTCCAGCTCGATCTCGGCCCCGGCGGCACGCAGCCGCTCCAGGGGCGCAGTCAGGTAGGCCGGGTTCACCCCACTCACCCGCACCTCGCCCCGGGTCACCGCCGCCGCGTAGGCCCAGGTGCCACCGACGACCCGGTCACCCACGGTCCGGTGTCGGGTGGGCGAGAGCCGGTCGACGCCCCGGATGGTGATGGTGCCGGTACCGGCGCCCTGGATGTCCGCGCCCATCTGCTGCAGCATGACGGCCAGGTCGATGATCTCCGGCTCACGAGCGGCATTGTCGATCACCGTGGTCCCCCGGGCGAGTACCGCTGCGGTGAGGATGTTCTCGGTCGCACCGACACTCGGGAAGTCGAGCCCGATGCTCGCTCCGTGCAGCTCGGTCGCGCGGCCGACCACCTTGCCGTGTTCGATGGCCATCTCGGCCCCCATGGCGCGCAGCCCCGACTGGTGCATGTCCAGAGGCCGTGAACCGATGGCGTCGCCGCCGGGCAGGGCCACCTCGGCACGGTGACAGCGCCCCATCAGCGGACCGAGGACACAGACAGACGCGCGGAGGCGCCCCACCGCGGGGAAGTCCGCGTGCCAGGACAGTTCGGCCGGGGTGGTCACCGACACCGTGTCGCCGGTCAGGACGACCTCACACCCCAGGCCACGGAGAACCTCGGCCATCAGCGGGACATCCAGGATGTCCGGGCAGTTCTCGATCACCGTGGTGCCCTCGGCGAGCAACGCGGCCGCCATCAGTTTCAGCACACTGTTCTTGGCGCCGGCGACGCGGACATCGCCGGTCAGCCTCACCCCACCGGTCACCAGGAAACGTTCCACGCCCGGCACTCTATCCGCGAACGGGGTGCCGCCCGGCCGCCCGGGAGCCGGCCGGCACCACGCCCGTAGGGTGGCCGTCATGGCCGTTCACCTGACCCGCATCTACACCCGTACCGGCGACGACGGGACCACCGGCCTCGCCGATTTCTCCCGAGTCAGCAAGACCGACCCGCGCCTGGTCGCCTACGCCGACTGCGACGAGACCAACGCCGCCCTGGGCATCGTGATGGCACTGGGGCAGCCCGCCGACCCGCTGAGGACCGTCATCAGCCGGGTCCAGAACGAACTGTTCGACCTCGGGGCGGACCTGGCCACGCCGGTGTCCGCCGAGGAGCTGGCCGGCGGCGCGGGCCAGCCGGCCAGACTGCGCATCACCCAGGACTACATCGACCGCCTGGAGAGTGATTGCGACACGCACAACGAGGCGCTTCCCGCCCTCACCTCGTTCATCCTGCCCGGGGGAACGGCGGCGGCGGCCCTCCTGCACCAGGCCCGCACCGTGGCACGCCGAGCCGAGCGCAGCGCCTGGACGCAGGTCAACGCCGATCCCGAGCACACCAATGCCCTCGCCGCCCTATACCTGAACCGGCTGTCGGACCTGCTGTTCATCCTCGCCCGGGTGGCGAACCCGGACGGCGACGTGACCTGGGTACCGGGCGGCTCGCGCTGACGGGCGGGTCCAGGTCGGCCACGAGACGGCCGGCCTGGACCGACCCGGCGACGGCTCGATCGGACGGGGTCTGCGCCGCGGACACCTGCCTCAGACGCCGGATCGCACGCGCGTGACCACAGGCGTCGGCGGGGGAGCTCCGGCACCGACGACGGGAGAATTTCAGTCGCGGCGGCGCAGGGACCCGCGCCGATGCGCGGGGCTGCTCGGCGGCAGGGACTCAAGCCACGACAGCACCCCGGTCGACACCTGCTCGCTGACCGCCAGCTCGAACGGGGTGCCCCCATCGGTGCAGGTGATGATCACCGACCCGACCGGCAGCAGATCGGCCTCCGTACCGGCCGGACAGCGACGCTCCCCCAAGGTGAGCCGCTCCCGGGACAGTCGGCGCGCGGGCATCGGCAGCGGCGAGAACGACCGGTACAGCAGGAGGTTCGGACCGTCGAACCGGCCCTGGCCGAGCACCCATCCGTGGCCCGCACGGGACACATCGAACCGCCACGACACGCTGACCGCCCCGGACCGGGCCAACCGCGACCGCCGCACCGTCACCATCACGATGACCAGCACGACGAGAGCGAGCAGGGCGAGACCGAGAATCTCCACGATCAGGACGAGGTCCACCGGTCGGGGTGCCGACTCAGATGTCGTTGCCGGTGGCCAACAGCTGGGCCTGTGCCCGCCGCAGATCGGCCTCGGCCTCCGCGGAATCACCGCGGGCCTTCGCCGCCTCGTACGTCTGACGGGCGTGACTCACGTCGATCTCGTCGGAGAGCTGGGCATCCTCGGCGAGGATGGACACGCCCTCCTTCGTCACGGAGAGGAATCCGCCGTGGACGGCGATGCCCAGAACGTTCCCGCCCGCCTGCTGGATGCGCGCCGCGAAACCCTCGCGCAACTGGGCGAGCAACGGGGCATGACCGGGCATGATCCCGATGTCACCGTCCACGGTCCGGGCGACCACCATCTCGGCGGTCCCGGACCACACCTTGCGCTCGACGGCGACCAGGTCTACCTGCATCTCGGCCACGGACACTCCACTCTCGTCGTGGGGAGGTGCCGGTCGCGGACGACCAGCTTGGACAAAGCCTAACGGTTCGGCGACCCGTCGCCGGGCCACCGGTCACTGCTCAGCCGCGCACACCTCCGCCGAGTGACCTCGGGGGATGGCGGCGGGCCCACGAACAGATGTGGCGGGGTCCGCCGGGACCCCGCCACATCCATTCCGCCGGAGGATCAGCCCTCGAGCGTCTTGGCCTTGGCCAGCACGTCGTCGATGCCACCCACGTTCAGGAAGGCCTGCTCGGGGATGTGGTCGTACTCGCCCTTGGCGATGGCGTTGAACGACTCGATGGTGTGGTCCATCTCGACGTACGAACCGTCCATGCCGGTGAACTGCTTGGCCACGAAGAAGTTCTGGCCCAGGTAACGCTCCATGCGGCGAGCGCGACCCACGAGGAGCTTGTCCTCCTCGGACAGCTCGTCCATGCCGAGGATCGCGATGATGTCCTGGAGCTCCTTGTACTTCTGGAGGATCCGGATGACCTCCTGCGCGACGCGGTAGTGCTCGTCACCGACGTACTGCGGGTCCAGGATCCGCGACGTTGAGGACAACGGGTTCACCGCGGGGTAGATCCCCTTCTCGGTGATCGCCCGGTCGAGCTCGGTGGTCGCGTCCAGGTGGGCGAAGGTGGTCGCCGGCGCCGGGTCGGTGTAGTCGTCCGCAGGCACGTAGATCGCCTGCAGCGAGGTGATCGAGCGGCCCTTGGTGGAGGTGATCCGCTCCTGCAGCTCGCCCATCTCGTCGGCCAGGGTGGGCTGGTACCCCACCGCGGACGGCATGCGGCCGAGCAGGGTGGAGACCTCGGAACCCGCCTGGGTGAACCGGAAGATGTTGTCGATGAAGAGCAGCACGTCCTGGTTCTGCACATCGCGGAAGTACTCCGCCATGGTCAGCGCGGACAGGGCGACGCGCATGCGGGTCCCCGGCGGCTCGTCCATCTGGCCGAAGACGAGTGCGGTGTCGTTGATGACGCCCGACTCGGTCATCTCGGTGAAGAGGTCGTTGCCCTCGCGGGTGCGCTCGCCCACTCCGGCGAAGACCGAGGTGCCACCGAAGTTCTTGGCGACGCGGGTGATCATCTCCTGGATGAGGACGGTCTTGCCCACGCCGGCCCCACCGAACAGGCCGATCTTGCCGCCCTGCACGTACGGGGTCAGCAGGTCGATGACCTTGATGCCGGTGACCAGCTGGGTGGTCCGACCCTCGAGCTGGTCGAACGACGGGGGCTTGCGGTAGATCGGCCAGTGCTCGGCGTCCTCGGCGGTACCGGGAGCGTCCAGGCACTTGCCGAGGGCGTTGAAGACGTGCCCCTTGACCGCGTCACCGACGGGCACCGAGATCGGCTTCCCGGTGTCGGTGACCGAGGCGCCGCGCACCAGACCGTCGGTCGGCTGCATGGAGATGGCGCGGATGATGTCGTCGCCGAGGTGCAGCGCGACCTCGAGGGTCAGGGTGCGGTCGTCGCCGAGCCCGGACACGGGGACGTGCAGAGCGTTGAACAGCTCGGGCACCTCGCCGCGGGGGAACTCGACGTCCACGACCGGGCCGATGACCCGGACGACCCGACCGGTCACACCGGTCGACTGCGGGGTTGTCTGGAAAGCAGTGCTCATCGTGATCAGTCCTCTTCGTTTCCGGCCGCGGCGAGGGCATCGGCGCCGCCGACGATCTCGCTGAGTTCCTGGGTGATCTGGGCCTGCCGGGCCTGGTTGGCCTCCCGGCTCAACTTCTTGATGATGTCGTTGGCGTTGTCGGTGGCGCTCTTGCACGCAGCACGACGGGCGGCGGACTCGCTCGCCGCCGAATCCAGCAGGGCCGCGTAGATGCGGGTGGTGATGTACTTCGGCAACATCTCGTCGAGCAGCGCCTCGGGGGACGGCTCGAACTCGTAGGACGGACCCAGCTTGGCGTCCGATCCCGTGCCCGACTGCTCCACGTACTCGATCTCCATGGGTGCCAGCCGCCGTGCGGTGGGCGACTGGGTCATCATCGAGACGAAGTGGGTGGACACCACGTGGATCTCGTCGACGCCCTGCCCACCGTCCGGCGTGGTCCCGTCCGACCCGACCAGGAAGGCCGGCAGCAGACTGGCCGCCGCGGCCTCGGCATCGGCGTAGGTCGGCTGCTCGGAGAAGCCGGACCAGGAGTCGACGACCGGGCGCTGCCGGAAGTTGTAGTACCCCAGACCCTTCCGGCCGATGACGAAGAGCACGACCTCCTTGCCCTGGCTCCTGAGTAGGGCGGTGAGCTCCTCCGCGGACTTGATCGCGTTGGCGTTGTAGCCACCGCAGAGCCCACGATCCGAGGTGACGAGCAGGATCGCCGCCCGTCGGGCGTTCTCCCGCTCGGTCAGCAACGGGTGGTCCAGGGTCGACACGTTCGCCAGCGCCTCGAGGACGTCGGTGATGAGCTCGGAGTACGGAGCAGCCGCAGCCACCTTGGCCTGGGCCTTGGCGATCCGGGAGGTGGCGATCATCTCCATCGCCTTGGTGGTCTTCTGCGTCGAGCGCACCGAGCGCACCCGTTGCCTGAGCACCCTGACCTGGGCGGCCATCAGGAACTCCCATCGATTGCGGAGAAGGACCGAGCGGCGGACGCCGGCCCGGTCACCACCACCGTCGCCGAAGCGACGGTGGTGGTCATGGAGGACATCATGGGAACGACTGTCACTTCTTCGGCTGCGCGCGTCGGACCTGGATCTTCTCCTGGCCCACGTCCGCGGAATCCATGGGCTTGACCTCGGCCTGACGGCCCAGGATCGAACCCTCGGACGTGGTGAAGCTGTCGGAGAAGTCCTCCAGCGCGGTCAGCAGGGCGTCCTCGGCATCCTTGGACAGGTCGCGCGAGCTCTTGATGGACTCGAGCGGGCTGCTCGGAGCGTGCCGCAGGAACTGCAGGAACTCGCTCTCGAAGCGGCGGATGTCCTCCACCGGGACACGGTCCAGGTGCCCACGGGTGCCGGCCCAGATGGAGACGACCTGCTCCTCCACCGGGTACGGGGAGAACTGCGGCTGCTTGAGCAGTTCCACCAGTCGCGAGCCGCGGGCCAGGGACCGCTTGGACGCCGAGTCCAGATCGGACCCGAAGGCGGCGAACGCCTCCAGCTCGCGGTAGGCCGACAGGTCCAGACGCAGGGTGCCGGAGACCTTCCGCATGGCCTTGATCTGCGCGGCGCCGCCGACCCGGGAGACCGACACGCCGACGTTGACGGCGGGGCGGACACCGGCGTTGAACAGGTCGCCCTGCAGGAAGCACTGGCCGTCGGTGATCGAGATGACGTTGGTCGGGATGTACGCGGAGACGTCACCGGCCTTGGTCTCGATGATGGGCAGACCGGTCATCGAGCCCGCGCCCAGCTCGTCGGACAGCTTCGCGCAGCGCTCCAGCAGACGGGAGTGCAAGTAGAAGACGTCGCCCGGGTAGGCCTCGCGGCCCGGCGGGCGCCGCAGCAGCAGCGAGATCGCGCGGTAGGCCTCGGCCTGCTTGGACAGGTCGTCGAAGATGATCAGGACGTGCTTGCCCTGGTACATCCAGTGCTGGCCGATCGAGGAGCCGGTGTACGGCGCGAGCCACTTGAAGCCGGCGCTGTCCGAGGCGGGCGAGGCGACGATCGTCGTGTACTCCAGCGCGCCGGCGTCCTCGAGGGACTGCCGGACACCGGCGATCGTGGTGCCCTTCTGACCGACGGCGACGTAGACGCAGCGGACCTGCTGCTTCGGGTCGCCGGTCTCCCAGTTCTGCTTCTGGTTGATGATCGTGTCGACGCAGACGGCGGTCTTGCCGGTCTTGCGGTCGCCGATGATCAGCTGGCGCTGGCCGCGGCCGATCGGCGTCATCGCGTCGATGGCCTTGATGCCGGTCTGCAGCGGCTCGCCCACGCCCTGCCGCTCGACGACCGAGGCCGCCTGCAGCTCCAGGGCACGGGTGCCCTCCGACGCGATCTCGCCCAGGCCGTCGATCGGCTGGCCCAGCGGGTTGACCACGCGGCCCAGGAAGGCGTCGCCGACGGGGACGGAGAGGATCTCGCCGGTGCGGGTGACCTCCTGTCCCTCCTCGATGGTGTTCGCGTCACCGAGGATGACCGCGCCGATGGAGCGGACGTCGAGGTTCAGGGCGACACCCAGCACCCCTCCGGGGAACTGCAGCAACTCGTTCGCCATGGCCGACGGCAGACCCTCGACGGTGGCGATGCCGTCACCGGTGCTGGCGACGACGCCGACCTCCTCCCGGGTCACCTCGGGGGTGTAGTCGGCGACATAGCTGTCGATCGCCGAACGGATCTCGTCCGCGGAGATGGTCAACTCGCTCATCGTGGTCCTGTTCCGTCGATATCTGGGTTCATGCCGAAGTGGTGGTGGAGCAGCCGGTCAAGACCCGGCAAGGGTGCGGCGCAACGAGTCGAGCCGGCCCGCGATGCTGCCGTCGATGACCTCGTCACCGACCTGCACGCGCACCCCGCCGACCAGGCCTGGTTCCACCTCGAGGTGGACGCTGACCTCACTGCCGTAGATGCGGTTCAGTGCGGCCGTGAGCCGGCGCACCTGATCCGGGGTGAAGGCCACGGCGGACTTGACCGTCGCCACCACCTTGTCGCGGCGGTCGGCGGCCTGGTCCACGAGCTCGCGCAGGCCGTGGGTGACCGACCGTCCGGCGGTGTCCTGGGCGAGACCGACGACCATGGAGGTGACCAGCGGATCGGCGCGCTCCCCGAGGAGCCGGGTGATCAACGATCCGCGCGCCTGCGGATCGACGGTCGGATCGTCCAGGACGACCGAGAGCTCCGGACTGGCGTCGACGATCCGGCTGAACCGGAACATCTGGTCCTCGACCTCGTCGATGGTGCCGGTGCGCTCGGCTCGCAGGAACATCGCCGTCCGGCCGAGCCGGGTGACACCGGTCTGCAGGTCGCGCCCGTTCGACCAGGTCTGGCCCAGCGCGAAGCGGACGAGGGCCAGCGTGCGATCGCCGACCTTGCCCTGGAGCACCCGGGTGAGGATGCCCTCGCGGGTCTCCAGCGACAGCGTCGCCTCCGAGAGGGTCCGCCGCAGCGGCACCTCCCGCAGGAGCAGGGACCCGACGGACCGGAGTTCGTCACCCAGGGCGCCGAGACCGTCGTCGTCCAGGTTGGCCGCGTCCTGCAGCAGGCGCGCGGTGCTGGCCTCGAGGGCCTGCCGACTGGCGATGTGCTGCATCAGCGCTCCAGTTCGGCCAGGAAGCGCTCGACCGTGCGGTGCGCCCGGTCGTCGTCCTGCAGGGACTCGCCGACGATGCGGCCGGCGAGATCGACCGAGACACGACCCATGTCCGAACGGAGTTCGGCCACGATCTGCTGCCGCTGGGCGTCGAGCTGGGCCCGACCGGACGCGGAGATGCGCTCGGCCTCGGCCCGGGCCTGGGTCAGCATGTCGTCGCGGATGGCCTGCGCCTGGGCGCGGGCGTCCTCGCGGATCTTGGCGGCTTCCTCGCGGGCGCCGGCGAGCTGCTGGTTGTAACGGTCCAGCGCGGCCTTGGCCTCGTTCTGGGCGGCCTCGGCCTTCTCGATGCCGCCCTCGATCGCGGCGGTCCGTGCTGCGTAGGCCTTCTCGAACTGCGGCCAGACGAACTTGCCGAGCACGAAGACCAGGATGCCGAAGGCGACGGCGGCCAGGACCACCTCACCCCAGGGCAGACCGATGGGATTGGTGGCCTCTTCCGCCGCGAGCGGCGTGGTGGCGGTGAACATCTACGGGGTCCTCTCGACGCGCAGGGAACGAATCAGAGGATCAGGTGATGATGAACGGAACCACGAAGCCCAGGAGGGCCAGCGCCTCGGACACCGCGAAGCCCAGGAACGCGTAGGTCCGGGTCAGACCGGCCGACTCCGGCTGGCGCGCGGTGGACTGGATGTACGAGGCCCAGACGATGCCGACACCGATGCCGGGGCCGATGGCGGCGAGGCCATACCCGACGGTGCCGATGTTGCCGGTGAGCTCGGCGAGCTGGGTCACATCAGCCATTGGAGTGTTTCTCCCTTTCGGAACGTCGCGGTGCCTCCGCGGTGGAGCACTGCAGGTGGTGCTGACTGGCCTCGCCCGGTGCGGACCAGGGTGGAACGGCTTGTGCGGTGCGCGAACTCAGTGCTCGTCCGCGAGGGACGACTCGAGGTAGATCGCGGCGAGCAGGGTGAAGACGTAGGCCTGCAGCGAGATGATGAGCAGCTCGAAGAAGACCAGGCCGAGGCTGCCGATACCCGGCAGGATGCTCAGCGCGATCTGGGTCGTGTTGCCCGACTCGAGGAGGTAGAGGAAACCGACCGCGGCCACGGTGATGAGCATGTGGCCGGCGAACATGTTGGCGAACAACCGGACGGCCAGGGTGAACGGCCGCAGGATGATGTTCGACAGGAACTCGATGGGGATGAGCAGGACGTGCATGCCCACGGGGATGCCGGGGATGTAGCACATCAGCTTGAAGAACCCGAAGAGCCCGTGCTTCTTGATCCCCACACCCATGTAGAGCAGCCAGACCAGCACCGCGAGCATGACCGGGATCGCGAAGTGCGAGGTCACCGGCAGCTGGGCGATGGGGACGATGCCCCAGAGGTTCTGGATCAGGATGAAGACGAACAGCGTGGTGAGGAAGCCGGCCCACGCCTTGCCGTGCTTGCCGAGGATCTCGATCGCGATGCCGTTGCGGACGAAGCCGTAGATCGACTCCCCCATGAACTGCAGCTTGCCGGGCATCATCGCGGCCTTGCGGGACGCGGCGAGGAAGAACCCGATGATGATGAGGGTGCCGAGGACGAGCAGGACCATCGCCTTGACCGACGCGATGACGCTGCCGTCACCGATCTTGTCGAAGAAGAAGGAATGCTCGACGGTCGGCGGCGTGAAGCCACCCTCGCCCTCAGGAGCCGCCATCAGGCTCTGGGACAGCAGGGTCAGAGACACTCAGGTCTCCCTTCTGGTGCCGGCCGGAGGCGGCTCGTCATTGGTGTCGTCTCGAACTGGTCGGCCGGGTTCCTCGGCCATGGCTCGCGCCACGACCGCGTAGATCCCGAGTGCCATGCCGACGATCAGGCCGATGGGGGTCATCAGGCGGGTACCCCACCAGTGATCCAGCAGCCAACCGATGCCACCCCACACGATGAAACCGCCGAGCAGGGTGGAGACGACGGCCCAGCCCTGGTTGCTCCCCGTGTGAGGAGAACGTGAGGCGGCAATCATTCTCATGGCGATCGGGACACTATCAGGGTGCCTGCGGGCTCGTCGCACGCGGGCGCGAAGTTTTCTACGAGTTGTCGAAGAGGCACGTCAGGGGGTGTCGCGTCCGGGGTCGTCGGCCGCGTCCCGCACCGTCAGCGCCCCGGGAACGACCGTTCGGGGGACGGCACCACCGTCGGCGACGGGCGGTGCCGTCCCGCCCCCGACCGGGTCGACGTAGAGGATCTGCCGCGTCCACACCGTCCGCAGCTGGGCGCCCAGCCAGCCGAACAGCCCCACCCCGATGGCGCCGGCCATCCAGCGGCTGTCCACCACCGCGTCCCGCGGGATGAGCACCATGACCAGGCCCAGCGCGACGATCTTGACTACGTAGGTGAACAGCGCCGCCATCATCACGGCCGACGGGTTCTCCCGGCCCACCCGGGCCACCGCGACGGCCGACACCGTGAAGAAGGCCCCGACGATGGCCGTCCCCAGCAGCGCGCCCCAGACCCCGGGCCACCCCGTCACCAGGGCGGCCGCCACGGTGACCAGCACCCCGCCGACGAGCAGCACCGTCCAGCACAGCCGCAGGTGGTCCAGGCTCCAGATGTGCGCGCCGCTGCGCTGCTGCATCCGGGCCACCCGGGCCACGTCGGCGGACAGGTCCACCGGGCCGGGTCGTGGGCGGCCGGTGGGCGGTGACGCGGTCATGACGGGTGTCCGATCGAAGGGGTCGGGAGGGCGGATTCGGCGGCGCGGGTGTCCTGGCGCTGGCGTCGGCTCAGGCGAGCGGCCCGGACCCGGGGCCAGGCCGAGCAGGTGACCGCCAGGACGAGGCCCCCACCCACCACGAGCAGATAGATGCCGAGATACCGGGAGAGATCCACGAACGCCAGCGAGACGGCGGACCCGGCCAACAGGGCGGCCCACAGGTAGAAGATCAGCACCGCCTGGCGCTGGGTGTGCCCGATCGAGAGCATCCGGTGGTGCAGGTGCTCCTTGTCGGCACTGAACGGGTGCAGCCCCTTGCGGGTCCGCCGGATCACCGCGAGGAGGAAGTCCAGGATGGGGATGAAGACCACGGCCAGGGCGACGATGAGCGGGGCCAGGAAGGCGATCGTCGTCCGCGGGCCGAAGGTCGAGGTGTCGAGCTTGCTGGTGGCGCTGATGGTCGCTCCGGCCATGGCCAGCCCGATGAACATGGCTCCGGAGTCGCCCATGAAGATGCGGGCCGGGGAGAAGTTGTGGGGCAGGAATCCCAGACACGCCCCGACCAGGGCGGCGGCGATGAGCGGGGCCTGCGAGGCGGCCGTGTCGTTGGCCGACAGGTAGAGCTGCCGCGCCGAGAAGGCGAACACCGCCAGCCCGGAGATGAGGGCGACCCCGGCGAGGAGCCCGTCCAGACCGTCGATGAAGTTCATCGCGTTCACCAGGATCACCGTCAACAGGATGGTGATCAACGTGCTCTGCGTCTGGTCCAACGAGACCAGACTGCCGCCGCTGGGCTCGTCGCTGGGCACCCACACCCGGTTGACCTGCACCCCGAAGAGGGCCATCACCCCGGCGGCCAGGATCTGCCCGGCCAGCTTGGTCACCGCATCCAGGTCGAACCGGTCGTCCAGCACGCCGACGGCGCAGATCACCGCCCCGGCGGCGAGCACACCCATGATCTCCGACGACGTCCGGAACGCGCTGCCCAGCGTGGCCAGGTTCATGGCCATCAGCACGGCGACCGAGAACCCGGCGAAGACCGCGACCCCACCCATCCGCGGGACGGGCGTCCGGTGGACGTCGCGGTCGCGGATCGGGGTCACCGCACCGACCTTGACCGCGAGCGTGCGGACCACCCCGGTCAGCAGGAAGGTGACGATCAGCGCCGACGCGAAGACCAGCGCGTACTCGCGCGCCGGGATCGCGTAGTCGGACACGGGAGCCAGCGTAGAGGGCGTGCGGGCGGGTACCGCTCCCCCGCGGATCGGGGGCGCGCCGCGATCCTCCCGGTCAGCCCGCCGCCTGCACCTCGCCGATCACCTCGCGGAGCCGCTCCAGCGGGACCGCCCCCTGCCGGAGCACGGTGGGCACCTCACCGGTGAGATCCAGGACGGTGGAGGCGATCCCCACCGCGGCCGACCCGCCGTCCAGGTACACGGCGACGTCGGACCCGAGCTGCTCGACGGCCTGCGCGGCGGTCGTGGCCGGCGGCTGACCGCTGCGGTTGGCGCTGGACACGGCCATCGGCCCGACCAGGCGCAACAGGTCGAGAGCGGCGGGGTGCAGCGGCATCCGGATCATCACCGTCCCCCGGGTGTCGCCCAGATCCCAGGCCAGGGACGGGGCGTGGTGCATGACCAGGGACAACCCGCCCGGCCAGAACGCCCGGATCAGGGTGCGCGCGACGTCCGGCACCGTCCCGACCAGACCGTCCACGGTGTTCCACGACCCGACCAGGACGGGGACGGGCATGTCCGGCCCGCGACCCTTGGTGGCCAGCAGCGCCCGCACGGCGGCGGCGTTGAAGGCGTCGGCGCCCAACCCGTAGACGGTGTCGGTCGGCAGGACGACCAGGTGGCCGGAACGGGCGGCGGTCGCGGCGGCATCCAGGCCGGCGCGACGGGCGGTGGGGTCGGAGCAGTCGAAGACGGTCACCGGGGCATCATCCCAGCCCCGGGGGCGACGCCGGTCCCACCGGTCCCTCGGGACCGGCGCGGCGCGTCAGCGTGCGGGGAGAGCGACCCGCCGGGCGGAGACGAACCGGGGCCGTCCGGCCAGATCGGTGTGGGCGGTGACATCGGTGAGGATGCGCCGCGCGCGCAACAGGGCGGGGACGGATTCGCCGTGGGTGTCGTCGTGCTCCACGGCCAGCACCCCGTCCACCCGGAGCAGCCCGGCGACCACGGCGACCAGCGGCCGGATGACGTCCAGTCCGTCGGGACCTGCGAAGACCGCCTCGGCGGGGTCGTGCTCGCCGACCTCGGGTTCGACCGGGGTTCCGACGGGCACGTACGGCGGGTTGGCCGTGACCAGGTCGACGGCACCGTCCAGATCGGCCAGGCCGCGGATGTCGAACACGTCCACTCCGCGCAGCTCCACGGGGGTGCCGCCGGCATCGCGGTGCGACTCGGTGTTCCGGCGGGCCCAGGCCAGGGCGCCCGGTGACCGTTCGACACCGATGACCCGGGCGTCGGGTCGCGCGGTGGCGATGGCCAGGGCGATGGCCGCGCTCCCGGTGAACAGATCGACGACCAGGGGTGACCGCACCCCGGCGATCGCGTCCAGCGCCCAGACCACCAGGGACTCCGTCTCCGGACGGGGGATGAAGACTCCCGGTCCGACGGCGACGTCGACCCCGGCCAGATGAGCCGTGCCGAGCAGGTGTTGCAACGGGATGCGGGTGGCCCGTCGGTCGACCAGGGCGCGGAAACGCTCCACGAACCCGTCGTCGACCAGAGGGTGCAGACCCAGCTTCGTCCGCGGCACCCGGAGCAGGTCGGCGGCCAGGATCTCCGCGTCGGCCCGGGCACCGGGCACCCCGGCCGCCTCGAGCGTCCCCTGGGCGGCGCTGATCTCGCTGCGCAGCGGTACCCGGCTCATCGGTGGCCCGCCAGGCGCTCGGCGCGATCCGCGCGCTCCAGGGCGTCCAGCACCGCGTCGAGGTCCCCGTCGAGCACGGCGTCCAGATTGTGGGCCTTGAAGCCGACCCGGTGGTCGGCGATGCGGTTCTCCGGGAAGTTGTACGTCCGGACCCGTTCGGACCGGTCCACGGTGCGCACCTGGGACCGTCGGGCATCGGCGGCGGCCTCGTCCGCGACGGAACGGGCAGCCACGAGCAGGCGGGCACGCAGGATGCGCAGGGCCTGCTCCTTGTTCTGCAGCTGGCTCTTCTCGTTCTGGCAGGACACCACGATGCCGGTGGGCAGGTGGGTGATCCGGACGGCGGAGTCGGTGGTGTTGACGGACTGTCCACCCGGGCCGGACGACCGGAACACGTCGATCCGCAGATCGGACGGCACCACCTCGACGTCCACGTCCTCGGCCTCCGGGGCGACGAACACCCCGGCCGCGGAGGTGTGGATGCGGCCCTGCGACTCCGTCACGGGCACCCGTTGGACCCGGTGCACGCCACCCTCGTACTTGAGCCGGGCCCACACACCGTCCGCCGGTGCGGGCGCTCCCGGCGCCTTCACCGCGACGGTGACGTCCTTGTATCCCCCCAGGTCGGACTCGGACGCGGCGAGGACCTCGGTCTTCCAGTTGCGGCGTTCGGCGTACCGCAGGTACATGCGGAGCAGATCACCGGCGAACAGGGCCGACTCCTCGCCGCCCTCCCCCGCCTTGATCTCGACCAGGACGTCCTTGGCGTCGTCCGGGTCGCGCGGGGTCAGCAGCTCGGCCAGGCGGAGCTCCAGGTCGGACACCCGCACCGCCAGTTCGGCGGCCTCCTGCGCGAAGGCCGCGTCGTCGGCGCCCAGTTCGACGGCGGCCTCGAGATCACCGCGGGCGGTGTCGAGATCGGCCGCGGTGGTGACGATCGGGGTGAGCGCGGCGTAGCGACGACCCAACCGACGGGCCGCGGCGGGATCAGCGTGCAGCGACGGCTCGGCCATCGCGCGCTGCAGATCGGCGTACTCGGCGGTCAGTGCCGAGGTGTGCGCCTGCGCGGGGGCGGATCCGGCGTCGGGGCTCATGGTTCCTCTCGGGACGGGGGCGGCGGTGCTGGCAGGTCGGCGCGCACTCCGGGCGGGAGCGGACGGCTCGACCGGACCCCGGAAACACGAAAGCGCCCGCCGGCCCGAAGGCCGTGCGGGCGCCCGTGGAGCGTCAGCGGCTGCGCTTGCCGTACCGCGCCTCGAAGCGGGCGACGCGGCCGCCGGTGTCCAGGATCTTCTGCTTGCCGGTGTAGAACGGGTGGCAGTTGGAGCAGACCTCGACGGTGATCTTGTCGCCGGCGGAGGTGCTCCGGGTGGTGAAGGTGTTGCCACAGCCACAGACGACCTCGGTCGCGGTGTACTGCGGGTGGATGCCGGACTTCATGGTGATTCCTCTCTCGTGGCCGCCGGGTCGCTCCCCCAGGTGGGCGAAACGTGAACCGGAGCCGGACTCGACCTGTCAGTGTGCCAGACGCACCTGACGACAGTCCAAACGATCGGTCCGCCCCCGCTATTCCGCGGAGGCGGCTCCGCCGAGCCGGACGGCCAGGGCGCCGGCCGGCCGGGAGGTGAAGCGCTGCGGCAGCAGCGTCAGCCGGCCGAGCAGCCCGTACTTGCCCCGGATGGCGTCGAGCACCGCCGGTGCGTCGTGCGGCGCCAGCACCCGTGCCGTCGCCGGGACGCCGCGCCCGACCGGTCGGCCCCGCCGGTCGCAGGGCTGCACGAGGACGTGCCCGCTGCGTCGGATCCGCTTGACCTTCCCGGCGTTCGGGTTGGTCCAGACGAGCAGCTCCCCGGCCAGGTCGCCCACGCCCGGCGCCGCCCAGACCGGGGTCGGCACCGCCCGCCCGTCCTTGCGGAAGGTGGTGAGCAGGACGTAGCTGGTGCGGGCCAGCACCGCGTACCCGGCGGCCTTGGCCGCCGGGTCCGACCCGTCACCCGTGGTCATCGGTGACGATCAGTCGTTGCCGGGCGTGGTCTTGGCGACCTGCATGAGGAACTCGACGTTGTTGCGCGTCTTGCGCAGCCGGTCCAGCACCAGCTCGACGGCCTGCTGCGTGTCGAGCGCGGACAGCACCCGGCGCAGCTTGACCACGATGGCCAGCTCGTCGGGCGAGAGCAGCAGGTCCTCCTTGCGGGTGGAGGACTGATCGACGTCGATGGCCGGGAAGATGCGCTTGTCGGCGAGGCGACGATCGAGCTTGAGCTCGGCGTTACCGGTGCCCTTGAACTCCTCGAAGATCACCGTGTCACCGGCGGAACCGGTCTCCACCAGGGCGGACGCGAAGATGGTGAGCGACCCGCCGTTCTCGATGTTGCGGGCCGCGCCCAGGAAACGCTTCGGCGGGAACAACGCCGTCGAGTCCACACCACCGGACAGGATGCGTCCGGACGCCGGTGCGGCCAGGTTGTAGGCCCGGCCCAGGCGAGTGATCGAGTCGAGCAGCACCACGACGTCGCGACCCATCTCGACGAGCCGCTTGGCCCGCTCGATGGACAGCTCGGCGACCAGGGTGTGGTCTGCCGGCGGACGGTCGAAGGTGGAGGCGATGACCTCACCCTTGACCGATCGCTGCATGTCGGTGACCTCTTCGGGTCGCTCGTCGATCAGCACGACCATGAGGTGGCACTCCGGGTTGTTCGTGGTGATGGCGTTCGCGATGGCCTGCATGACCATCGTCTTGCCGGCCTTGGGCGGCGACACGATGAGCGCGCGCTGACCCTTGCCGACCGGCATCACCAGGTCGATCACCCGGGTGGTGAGGATGTGCGACTCGGTCTCCAGACGGAGTCGGTCGTTCGGGTACAGCGGGGTGAGCTTGGTGAACTCGGGGCGGTTGCGGGCCGTCTCCGGGTCCAGACCGTTGACCGAGTCCAGCCGGACCAGGGCGTTGAACTTCTGCCGCTGGGTGGTTCCCTGCCCCGGGGTCTCCCCCTCGCGGGCCTGGCGGACCGCACCGGTGACCGCGTCACCGCGACGCAGCCCGTTCTTCCGGACCTGGGACAGCGAGACGTAGACGTCGTTCGGGCCGGTCAGGTACCCCGAGGTCCGGATGAACGCGTACGAGTCCATCACGTCGAGGATGCCCGCGACGGGGATCAGGACGTCGTCGTCGCGGACCTCGGTCTCGACCGGGGCATCGCCGGCGAACCGGTCACGGCCGCGACGGTTGCGATCACGGAACCGGCGGCCGCGCCGCCCACCGAGCTCGTCGTCGTCCTGGTCGTTGCGGTCGTTGCGGTCGCGGCCGGTGTTGCCGTTGCGGTCGTTCCCGGTGTTCCGGTCGCTGCCGCCGTTCCGGTCGGCCCCACCGTTGCGGTCACCACGGTCGTTGCGGTCCGCGCGGTCGTTGCCGCCGGTCCGGTCGTTGCGATCGTTGCGGCGGTCGCCGCGCTGCTGGTCGCGCTGCTGGTTGACCTGGCCGTCACGCTGCTGGCCGTCACGCTGCTGGCCGTCGCGCTGCTCGCGGACCTGGCCGTTGTCCACCGCGGCGTCGTCGCGGTCACGACGGCCACGGCGGGTGCGACGACCGCGCGGGTCCCCGTCGGTGTCGCCGTCGGCGTTGTTCGCGGCGGCGTCGTCGGAGCCCCGGGTGTCCGGAGCGGCACTGTCGCCGACCTGATCGGACCGGCCGGCGGATCCGGTCGGGGCGGCTTCGGACCGGGCGCCCTCGCGACCGTCGGCGCGCTCGGCACCGGCGTCCTGACGCGCGCCGTCCGCGGTGGTGGCCCCGTTGCGGTCGGCGGCGGCGGGCGCGGCCGGCGGGGTGGCCGGCGCGTGATCGATGGCATCGGGGGCGCTCCCCCGTGTCTCGGGTGCGCCCTCCGGACGACGCGCGGAACGACGACGACCCTCGGTGTCACCGGCGGAGTTCTGCGTCGGCAGGCTGGACGCCGACTGCTCGCGCGGGGCGTCGCTCGAGGTGGGAGAGCTGGGAGCAGCCGCAGGGGCGGTCTCCGGGCGTGCGGTGGACCGGGCCGACGTCGAGCCGGACTGCCGATCGGTGATGGCCGCGACGAGGTCTCCCTTGCGCATGCCGGAGGTGCCACGGATGCCGAGCTCGCCCGCGAGGGCCTTGAGATCGGTCAGCACCATGCCCGACAGACCTTCGCCACGACGACCGCGACGGGGCGCGGAATCGGCCCGATCTGCGGTGGCGACGGAGGAGATGTCGAGCGACTCCGTGGTTTCGGTCACGAAGATCCTTCCTGTCCGGTCCTGTGTCCGACCGGGTATGTGCGCCATCGCGACGGCGATGGCTGCCCTCCCACGCCCGAGCGGGCGCGGCGGAGTGGTGATCACCGAGTTGGACGACAGCCGCGAGGAGCAGTGGCGTGGCCGGATCGGGAACCCGGGGAATCCTCGGATCGTCACCGGGTGGACCGGGACCGTCACGAGAAGATTTCCGGAGGTGCCCCCCCAAGGAAGACTCCGGCTCAGGCGTCGGGACAGAAAGAGTCCCGTACGGCCGGTGATCTCTTCCAGGGTAACCACAGTTCGCGGCGGGCGGCAACACTCCCGGAGCGTGTCGCCGCATACCGGGATCCGGACCGACGCCCCGGGCACGCCCGGGGGTCGATCACGCTGCGGTCATCCGGCCGACGTCGTCCCGTCTCCGGCGCCGGTGGTCTCGGCTCCGGAACGGCAGACCGGAACCTGCTGGACGGTGAACCCCGGCCGCTCCCACCGCGCCGGGTCGACGTCCTGGGTGGTCAGGGCGATCACCGACGGCCCTGCTCCGGACACCACGGCGGCCAGACCGGCGGCGCGGAGATCGGCGACCAGTGCGGCGGTGGCCGGCATGGCCGGCGCGCGGTAGGGCTGATGGAGCCGGTCGACGGTGGCCCGGAGCAGATACCGCGGCTCGACGGTGAGGGCCAGGGCCAGCAGACCGGCCGCAGCGGCATTCGCGGCGGCGTCCGCGTGCGGCACCGACGCCGGGAGCAGGCCCCGGGTCGCGTGGGTGGAACTCGCCTGGTCGGCGGTGAAGACCAGGATCCGGACATCGGGGTGCACGTCACGGCGGATCACCCCCACCGCGCCGTCGGGTCCCGCTTGCGACGTCGCCGAGCCCCCGGAGGACGTCGAAGGCGCCGGCTGCGGGAAGGAGACGGTGAATCCGCCGACCAGGGCGGGGGCGACGTTGTCCGGGTGTCCCTCCATCCCGCTCGCCAGGGTGAGGACGGCGGCGTCGGACAGCAGGTCGGGGCCACCGGCGAGCAGGGCACGACCGAGCAGCAGGCCGGCGACGATGGCCGCGGCGGACGAGCCGAGCCCGCCACCGTGCGGGATGCGGTTCTCGCACCGCACCTGCAGGCCGGCGGGCAACTCTTCCCCCGCGGCGGCGAACGCCCGCGCCATCGCGGTGACGACGAGGTGCGAGGCGTCGCGGGGGACCTCGTCGGCTCCCACGCCGACGACGTCGACGAGCAGGGTCGCGCCGGCCCGTCGGGCACGGACCCGGTCGAAGATCTCCAGAGCGAGCCCGAAACTGTCGAACCCGGGCCCGAGATTGGCCGAGGTCGCTGGTACGCGCACCTCGACCCATCCCCCGTCGTCCGGGGACGGCGCCGACCGCCGGGCCCCCGGTTCCCAGGACGCCGCCGGTGCGCCTTCGGGATCGGTCGCAGCCGGAACGGTCACCGCAGGTCCAGGGCCCCGGCGACCGCCTCGGCGGCGACGGGGACGACGACCGGTTCGGTCATCGCGCGCAGGGCGATGTCCGGGTCCTTCAGGCCGTGCCCGGTGACCGTGCAGACCACCAGGGCGTCGGACGGCAGGCGACCGTCGGCCGCGGTGGCCAGCAGTCCGGCCACCGACGCGGCGGACGCCGGCTCGACGAAGACGCCCTCGGACGAGGCGAGCAGCCGGTAGGCGTCCAGGATCTGCTCGTCGGTGACCGCGTCGATCAGCCCGTGCGAGGAGTCCCGGGCGGTGATGGCACCGGCCCAGGACGCGGGCGCACCGATCCGGATGGCGGTGGCGATGGTGTCCGGGTGCAGGACGGGGTGGCCCAGGACGAGGGGGGCGGCACCGGCGGCCTGGAAGCCGAACATCCGGGGCAGCGCGTCGACGACGCCGTCCGCGTGGTACTCGGAGTAGCCCTTCCAGTAGGCGGTGATGTTGCCCGCGTTGCCCACGGGCAGGCAGTGCACGTCCGGGGCGCGGCCGAGGGCGTCGCAGATCTCGAACGCCGCCGTCTTCTGCCCCTCGATGCGGACCGGGTTGACCGAGTTGACCAGGGCGATCTCCTCGTGGGCGGCCGCGGTCTTGCGGGCCAGCTCCAGGCAGTCGTCGAAGTTGCCCTGCACCTGCAGGATCCGGGCGCCGTAGGCCACGGCCTGGGCCAGCTTCCCGCTGGCGATCTTGCCCTGCGGCACCAGCACGGCACTGGTCATCCCAGCCCGGGCCGCGTACGCCGCCGCCGACGCGGAGGTGTTGCCGGTGGAGGCGCAGATGACCGCCCTCGCCCCGCTGGCCAGCGCGTGGGTGACGGCCACCGTCATGCCGCGGTCCTTGAAGGATCCGGTGGGGTTGGCGCCCTCGATCTTCAGGTACACCTGCGCACCGACCCGGTCGGACAGCGCCGGGGCCGGCAGCAGCGGGGTGTTCCCCTCCTGCAGGGTGATCACCCGGGCACCGGGCGGGACGGCCACCCGGTCGGCGAAGGCTTCGATCAAGCCGGGCCAGGCGTTCACCGCAGGTCTCCCATCACTCGCATCACCGAGGTCACCCGGTGGACGTACTCCAGTTCGGACAACCGCGCGACGGTGTCGGAGAGGACCGTGTCGGGAGCGGCGTGGGTGACCACGACGAGCGCGGCACCCTCTCCCCCACCGGTGTCCCGGCCCTCCTGCCGGACGGTCGAGATCGACACGCCCGCCTCGGCGAACGCACCGGCCACCGCGGCCAGCACACCGGATCGGTCGTCGACGTCCAGGCTGATGTGGAACCGGCTGGACACCGACTCCATCGACCGGGCGGGCAGATCCGCCGCGGCCGACTCACGCGGTCCACGGCCGCCGGCGAGCCGGTTGCGACCCACCGCGACGAGGTCGCCGAGCACCGCGGAAGCGGTCGGGGCGCCGCCGGCTCCAGGGCCGTAGAACATCAGCCGACCGGCCGATTCCGCCTCGACGTACACGGCGTTGTAGGCCCCGTCGACCCCGGCCAGCGGGTGGGCGTCCGGCAGCATCACCGGGTGCACCCGGGCGGAGACGGCCTCACCGCCGTCGTCGTCGGTGAGGCGCTCGCAGATGGCGAGAAGCTTGATGGTGCAGCCGATCCGGCGGGCGGCCCGGATGTCGGCTGCGGACACCTCGGCGATGCCCTCGCGGTACACATCGGACGCGCCGACACGGGTGTGGAAGGCGATGGAGGCCAGGATCGCGGCCTTGGCGGCGGCGTCGAAACCGTCCACGTCGGCGGTCGGGTCGGCCTCGGCGAAGCCCAGCCGGGTGGCCTCGGCCAGCGCCTCGGCGTACCCGACGCCGTCGGCCGTCATCGCCGACAGGATGAAGTTGGTGGTGCCGTTGACGATGCCCATCACCCGGGTGATCCGGTCACCGGCGAGGGATTCGCGCAGTGGGCGGATGAGCGGGATGGCCCCGGCCACCGCGGCCTCGAAGTAGAGGTCGGCCCCGGCGGCGTCGGCCGCCTCGTACAGCTCCGGGCCGTGCTCGGCGAGCAGGGCCTTGTTGGCGGTGACCACGGACGCTCCGCGACGCAACGCGGTCAGCAGCAGCTCCCGGGTCGGATCGATCCCGCCGATCACCTCGACGACCACGTCGACGTCGTCCCGGGCGACCAGCCCGGCGACGTCCGTGGTCAACAGGTGGGCCGGCACCTCCGGATGCCGGGCCGGCCGCCGCACGGCCACGCCCACCAGCTCCAGGGGGGCGCCGATGCGGGCGGCGAACTCGTCGCCGTTCTCGGTCAGCAGCCGGGCCACCTGCGATCCGACCACCCCGGCACCCAGCAGCGCGACCCGCAGGGCGGGTCCGCGACTCACCCCCCGCTCCCGCGTCGGGTGGTCAGCCGGAAGAGGCGGAAGGAGAACAGCAGCAGGGCGATGACCACCACGACGGCGAGCACGGCGATGGACGTCCGCAGCCAGTCGGGCATGTCGGGCTTGACGAGCACGACCACGATGAGGACGCCGGCCAGCGCCAGCAGCACCACCCCGGGGACGAGGGAGGGCTGCTTGCGGGCGGGCACGGGGCCGCCGGGGGGTGTGGTCACCAGGTCTCCAGGAGCATCAGGTCGAGGTCGGTCTCACGGCGCAGCACGGTTCTGGACCGTCCGTCGGCCACCGCGACCACCGGCGGCCGGGGCACGCGGTTGTAGCTGCTGGCCATGGCGTAGCAGTAGGCACCGGTCGCGGCGACCGCGAGCAGGTCCCCCACCGCGAGGTCGGCAGGAAGGTAGCAGTCGCGGACGACGATGTCCCCGCTCTCGCAGTGCTTGCCGACCACCCGACTCAGGGCCGGCGGGGCGTCGGAGGAGCGGGAGGCCAGCGTGACGGTGTAGTCGGCGTCGTACAGCGCGGTGCGGATGTTGTCGCTCATGCCGCCGTCCACCGAGACGTACCGGCGGACCAGGCCGCCGTCGAGCACGACCTCCTTGATGGTCCCGACCTCGTAGACGGTGACCGTGCCGGGCCCGGCGATGGCCCGGCCCGGTTCGACGACCACCGAGGGCACGACCAGCCCGGCGAGCTGGCACTCCCGACTCACGATGTCCTGCAACGACTTCGCCATCGCGTCGACCGCGGGCGGGTCGTCGGCCGGGGTGTAGGCGATGCCCAGACCGCCGCCGAGGTCGAGCACGGTCAGCGTGTCCGTCAGCTCGGGGTGGTCCTCGAGCACGCGGCGGAGCAGGCCGACCACCCGGTGGGCCGCCACCTCGAAGCCCGCCGGGTCGAAGATCTGCGACCCGATGTGCGAGTGCAGCCCGATGAGGCGCAGGCCGCCGCACGCCACGATCCGACGGACGGCCTCCGCCGCGTCGCCGGAACTCAGCGAGAAGCCGAACTTCTGGTCCTCGTGGGCGGTGGCGATGAACTCGTGGGTGTGCGCCTCCACGCCGACGGTGACCCGGATCAGCACGGGGATCGGTTCGCCGTGCCGGTGGGCGCCGGGGCGCTCCCGCTCCTCGGCGAGCGCGGCCAGACGGCCGATCTCGTCGAACGAATCGACCACGATGCCGCCGATGCCGGCCTGCGTCGCCGCCGCCAGCTCGGCGGCGGACTTGTTGGAACCGTGCAGGGCGATCCGCTCGGCCGGGAAGCCGGCGCGGAGCGCGAGGGCCAGCTCCCCGCCGGTGCACACGTCCAGGGACAGTCCCTCGTCGGCCAGCCAGCGGACCACCTCGCCGCACAGGAAGGCCTTGCCCGCGTAGTGCACGGCGTCGGCGCGCCCGAAGGCGTCGGCGAAGTCCCGGCACCGTGACCGGAAGTCGGCCTCGTCCAGGGCCATCAGCGGGGTGCCGTGCTCCGCGGCGAGGTCGCGGACGTCGTTGCCGGCCAGGGTGAGCGCACCGTCGGCGTTGCGGGTGGCGTTCCGCGGCCAGACGGCGGGGTGCAGGGTCGAGAGGTCGGCGGGAGCGCCGTCGGCGGGACGATCGGCGTGCATCTCCCCCGAGCGGGGTCCGGCGGGATGGGCCCTCACGCCGTCACATCCGTTCCGGGGCGCTGACACCCAGCACGGCCAGCCCGTTGGCCAGCACCCGGCGGGTCGCCCGGCACAGCCAGAGCCGGGCCACCGTGGAGTCGTCCGGGTCGGCGTCGCCCATCGGCAGCACCCGGACGGAGTCGTAGAACTTGTGGTAGCCCGACGCCAGGTCCTCCAGGTAACGGGAGACCCGGTGCGGTTCGCGCAGATCGGCGGCGGACCGGAGCACCTGGGGATACGCCGCGAGCAGGGCGATGAGCTCGGACTCCCGGGCCGTGTCCAGCAGGGCCGGGTCGTAGCAGTCCCCCAGCTCGATCCCGAGATCGGCAGCGCTGCGGGCCAGCGAGCAGAGCCGGGCGTGCGCGTACTGGACGTAGAAGACCGGGTTGTCGCTGGTCTGCCGGGTCCACAGATCCAGGTCCAGGTCCAGCGTGGTGTCCACCGAGTACCGGATCAGGGAGTAGCGGGCGGCATCCACCCCGAGGGCGTCGATCAGGTCGTCGAGGGTGATGACGGTGCCGGCCCGCTTGGACATCCGCAGCGGCTGACCGTCGCGGACCAGGTTGACCAGCTGGCCGATGAGCACCTCGACGACGGCCGGATCGTCACCGAAGGCCGCGGCCGCGGCCTTGAGCCGGGCGATGTACCCGTGGTGGTCGGCGCCGAGCATGTAGATGCACAGGTCGAAGCCCCGTGAGCGCTTGTCCAGGAAGTAGGCGAGGTCGCCGGCGATGTAGGCCGGGTCGCCGTCGCTCTTGACGACCACCCGGTCCTTGTCGTCGCCGTACTCGGTGGACCGCAGCCACCAGGCGCCGTCCTTCGCGTAGAGATGCCCGGAGTCGGTGAGCCGGGCCACCGCCGCGGTGACGGCGCCGCTGGCGTGCAGCGAGTCCTCGTGGAAGTAGACGTCGAAATCGGTGCGGAACTCGTGCAGCGTGGCCTTGATCCCGGCGAACATCCGGTCCACCCCGGCCCGCCGGTACAGCGCCAGCGCCTCGTCGTCCGGCAGCCCCGGGGCCTCGGGGTGTTCGGCGGTGATGGCCGCGGCGATCTCGGTGATGTACTCGCCGGCGTACCCGTCCTCCGGGGCGTCCTCCCCCCGCGCGGCGGCGACCAGGGACCGGCCGAACCGGTCGATCTGGGCGCCGGCGTCGTTGAAGTAGTACTCGCGGGTGACGGTCGCGCCCTGGGCGGTCAGCACCCGCCCCAGCGCGTCGCCCACGGCGGCCCAGCGGGCCCCGCCGATGTGCACCGGGCCGGTGGGGTTGGCCGAGACGAACTCCAGGTTGACCGATCGCCCGGCCATGGCCGTGCCGGACCCGTAGGCAGCGCCGGCCCGGACGATCTCCCCGACGAGCGCACCGGCGGCCGACACGTCCAGGGTGATGTTCAGGAACCCGGGGCCGGCGATGTCGGTGCGGGCGATGCCCGGGGTGCTCTCCAACCGTCGCGCCAGCACGGCGGCGATCTCCCGCGGCGGGCGACCGGAGGACTTGGCCAGCTTCAGGGCCAGGGGGGTGGCGTAGTCGCCGTGGTCGCGGTTACGGGGCCGGTCCACCACGATCTCGACGGTGGCGTCGGCCTGCAGGTCGCCGGCGTCGACGGCCGCGACGAGCGCAGCCCGCAGGGCCTCGAGAAGTTGGGCGGGATTCACCCGACCAGTCTAGGAAAGGCCCGGGCTCCCGCCGACCACCGGCCGCCGGAGCCCCGGATCGACGCCCCGCGCTCACATCCTGACCACCGATTCGGCCCGTACACTCCACGTTCGGCGCGCATCCGCGCAGGTGAGCGCCGTTCTCGTGTCCCACGGTGACGGGTGATCCCGCCTCCGGCGCGGGCCCGGGACGCGCAGTGTCCGAACCGAATGACCGATCCGACCGACGAGGGTGCTCCTTTCATGATGGCCAGCGGCAAGTCCGCCAAGAAGCGTCGTTCCTCCTCCAGCCCGCTGATCTCGAAGCGCCAGGGCCTGCCCTGGCTGACGATCATCGCGGTCGTGGTCATCGTCGGCCTCGCCGCGGGGATCTTCACCGTGGTGCTGTCCAAGAACCGGGAGAACGAGGCGGCCACCGCCGCGGTCCAGCCGTTCATCCCGACGGCGGAGAACAAGGACCCGTCCACGGCGATCCAGGGGATCTTCGTCGGCGCCTCCACCACGGACGAGAACGGCGCCCTGTCGTACACCGACTACAAGGCCGCCCTGCACGTCTCCCCGACCCAGCGGGTCGCCTACGACCGCTTCCCCCCGGTCGGCGGACCGCACGACGCGATCTGGGCCGCCTGCAACGGCGTCGTCTACGCCGTCCCCGTGCGCGACGAGAACATGGTCCACACCATGGAGCACGGTGCGGTCTGGATCACCTACAACCCGGACACCATCGCCGCCGGTGATCTCGATGTCCTCAAGGGCCTGGTCGAGGGGCAGACGTACATCACCCTGTCCCCGTACCCGAACCTGGACACCCCCGTCTCGCTGCAGTCCTGGGGACATCAGCTCAAGGTCGACTCCGCGTCGGACGAGCGGGTCAAGCAGTTCATCACCGCGCTGCGCCTGAACCCGTACACGTACCCCGAGATCGGCGCGACCTGCTCGCAGCCGTCCTTCGACACCGCCAACCCCCCGGCGTTCGACGGTTCGCCCCGTGACGCCGATGCCGTGCCGATGGACGGTGCCGGTCTAACCACGGCCACCGACGAGCCCGCGGCCACCGACGCCGCCACCCCGACCGCGGCGCCCACCAGCCCGGCCACCGACCCGACCAGCGGCGCGCAGAGCCCGGCCGCCACCGAGTCGGCTCCGGCGACCTCCGGATCCTGAGATGGCCGAGGCCCGCACGTCGACCGAATCCACGGAACCCTCCGCGATGATCGACCCGGACGCCGACGGCACGCCGGGAGCGGTCGGACGACCCGGTGACGGGCCGTCCGGTCGGTCGGTCCTCGCCGGCTGGGGGCAGACCCGGACGGCGCTGGTGCTCGCCGTGATCGCGCTGTCCCTGCTGCTCGTCGGGGCGACCGCGGGGATGGCGCTGCGGGGTTCCTCGGCGGCCCCGGCGGGCGGTATCGCGGTGCCGTCCACCGATTCGGTCGACGCCGGCTTCTCCCGCGACATGATCGTCCACCACACGCAGGGCACGTTGATGGCCTACTACGCCGAGCAGCACACCACCGACGACGAGATCGCCGTCATGGCCTACGACATCGACGCCACCCAGACCGCCCAGATCGGCCAGATGCAGGGCTGGCTGGCCCTCTGGCAGCTGCCGCAGGTGACCGGCGAGCCGGCCATGGGATGGATGACGAGCGGGAGTCACGCGGGGATGGACATGGGCACCTTCGTCCCGACGGACCCGTCGGCGCCGATGCCGGGCATGGCCACCGCGGCCGAGATGGCGACCCTGCAATCCCTGCGGGGCGAGGCGTCCGACGTGATGTTCCTGCAGCTGATGATCCGGCACCACCAGGGTGGTGCCGCGATGATGGAGGACGGCGCCGCCCACGCCTCCTCTCCGGTGGTCCGGAACTTCGCCGCGCAGATGCTCCAGGCCCAGACCAGCGAGATCGCCGTGATGACGCAGATGTTGGCGCAGCGCGGCGCCTCCCCCCTCCCGGCACCCTGACCGTGCGACGGTCCCGCGGGTGCCCCCGCCTGGCGGATCGGGCGTCGGGGGTGCGGTAGTGTTGCAACCCGCGCCCCCGTAGCTCAGGGGATAGAGCACCGCCCTCCGGAGGCGGGTGCGCAGGTTCGAATCCTGCCGGGGGCACCACACGGTGCCGCACAGCGCGCCAGACCTCAGGCCGTACCGATCTCCTCGGTACGGCCTGAGTCGTCTCTCACCCCGGGCTCTGCCACGGCCGCCCGCGCGGCCCGGACGACCGTCGGTGATGCAGGTCACCGGTGTGCTCCCCGCCATGTCCTCGTGACGGGAGCGACGCTCCCGCACCAGGTCTCCGGTGCGCTCGGACGACCCCCGGAGGCCGCCACCGCACCGACCGGGACATCCGGGGCCGGGCGCGGCGACGGGCCTGTCCGGCGCATCCCTACCGTCCCGGACCCGGTGGCCCGGGGGCCCGACCCCGTCCGGGGTCGACAGCGAGATCGGTTGCCGGACAACGGCTGTCCAGGCCCACCGGGACGACGGAGTCGGACCGCGCAGTGCGGCCACGTCGGGTCGCCGGTGAGAATGACCCGCTCGGCCGCGGCCGGTCGGGGCCACCGGTGCGGTCCGGCTGTGCCGCCCATGGCGTCCGGGTGGTACCGACCGGCCTCCGGACCCCGGATGCGGTGCTCCTGTCGTCCTTCCGTGTGCACCGAGGATCACCGAGGGCACGGGCGCCCCCGGGGTGCCACCCCATCGGTGGACCGCTTTACACGTCCGGGGGGCCGGTCGATACTGGGTCCGCCGCTCACCCGGCCGGCTCCGCCGGACGTGCTTCCCGATCGGCGCCGCCCCGGGGAACACCGTCGTCGTCGGGGGCGGCCTCCGGAGACGGGGCGCCCGTCGCCCCGCCCGGCCCGACGGTCACCGGCCGTCGGACACGGACCGACCTGCCGACCCACCAGAGAACGGACACGATGGCCACGCTGCGAGTACGCCCGAACCTGCTCAACCTCCCCCTGGCCCAGGTTCAGCGCATCACCACGGCGATCAACGTCCTGAAGACCTCCGGTCAGTACGACGAGTTCATCAAGCGCCACATGCGCGCGATGATGATCGTCGTCCCGGCCGGCTCGTACAGCAACGCCGCCCACAACAGCCCGATCTTCCTGCCGTGGCACCGGGCCTTCGCCTGGGAGTTCGAGACGGCGCTGATGAAGGTCGATCCCACCATCACCGGGTTGCCGTACTGGAAGTGGGAGACCGCCACCACGCTGAACGGTGGCAACCCGAAGAAGTCGGTCCTGTGGACCGCGAACTACTGGGGTCCGGACGGTGATCCCGCCAACGGCGACCGGGTGACGACCGGCCCGTTCAAGGACTGGAAGGCCGTCCTCTACAACTACACGACCACCGGGTTCTCGCTCCGGTCGACGCCGGGCATCATCCGCCGGATGGGCCGGGACCCGCAGAGCGCGGTGACCACGCTCCCCAACGAGGCGCAGCTGGCCGACACCCTGTCGTACACCACCTACGACGTCGCGCCGTACAACTCGATCACCAACAGCTTCCGCGGTCGGATGGAGGGCTGGACGTCCGGCCCGCGGATGCACAACCAGGTGCACCGCTACATCGGTGGCGACATGACGGCCGGCACCTCCCCGAACGACCCGACGTTCTGGTTGCACCACGCGAACGTGGACCGGCTGTGGTGGCAGTGGCAGAACGCCGCCTCCCCGCGACGGCCCTACCTGCCCGGTGCGGACGGCCCGGTGGGCATCCGGGCCACCGATGCGATGCAGGGCCTGCTGACGACGGACACCACGCCGGCGTCCGTCCAGGACATCGGCGACTTCGCCCGCCTGGGCTACCGCTACGCGTGACCGCGTGTCCTGCGTGACCGGCGCCCGGGACAGATGGTCCCCGGCGCGCGCCGTCCCCGTTCGTCCCCTGCCGTCACCGCCCGTTCCCGAGGAGAGATCACCATGGCCAGTCGTCGACTGTTCCTGACCGGCGGCGGAGCCGTCGCCGCCCTGACCCTGCTCGGCTCCGAGACCCTGGTGCAGTCGGCCAGTGCGACCTCCCCGTCCACGGTCGACCCGGTCGCACCGGCCGGGGCCGACAGCTCGGGCATGGCCGGCATGTCGGGCATGGACCACTCCGCGATGGGCCCCGGAACCGTCCGGAAGTCCTTCGTCCATCGCGGCAAGAAGGTCGACATCGACGTGTCGGACTCGATGGCCATGGCCACCGTGGACGGTCGGACGAAGGTGCACCTCGAACGGTGGAGTGCCACCCAGTTCCACTCGCACGCACTGCCGTTCCAGCTCTACTCCGATCCGACCCAGCTGCTCAAGGCACTGCTCGACGCACAGACCGCGCAGCTGATCATCCTCTGACCCGGCGGCCCCGAGGGTCGTCCCCTCGCCGCACCGGTGCCCTGACGACACGGTCGGGTGACGTCCTCCCCGTCCGCCTCCACCTCCTTGACGCGTTCTGACGTTCGCCTAGAGTAGCGATCTGACTACTGTGCGTTCGACTCCGTCGGGCATGTCGTCGAGCACGAGGGGATGAGCATGTCGCTGGAGGGAACTGCGGCCCGGCCGCTGACGCTCGTCGACGGCGGGCGGCCGGGACGACCGGCGCGGTCGGGTCCGTCGGGTCCGTCGGCACCCCGGGGAGTGGCCGACGGGAGCCGCTCCCCGCTCCGTTCCGCCTCAGCGGGTCCGACCGATGCGGTGACCCCGGACGACGAGCTCGATCGGTTGACCCGCCTGGCCCGGCGCGTGTTCGACGTCCCGATGGTGTCCATCGCCCTGCACAGCCCCCGCGGGCGTACCGGTGGCCCGGTCGACCACGACGTGTTCCAGCGGGCCACCCTGGACAGCGCGGCGGTGGTGCTGGTGCCCGACGCCCGCGCCGATCCCCGCTTCGCCCGTCACCGCTCGGTGGTCGGTGCATCGTCGGTGCGCTTCTTCGCCGGCCGCCGCCTGCTCGACGACGACGGGCGCCCGGTCGGCGTGCTGTCGCTGCGCGACACCCGGATCCGCCTCCTCAGTGATGCCCATCTGCTGCTCCTCGACGAGATCGCGGGGTGGGTGGAACAGGAGATCGGCCGCGCAGCGAGCCGATCGGCCGCCACCCGGGTGCACGCCGACCTCCTTCCCCGGTGCGCTCCGTCGCTCCCGGGCTACGACCTCGCGGCCGCATCCGTGCTGGCCGGCGGACAGGGTGCGGGGTTCTTCGACTGGTATCCCGCCCGCGATGCCGGCACACCGACCGCCGTGGGGTGGTCGGTCGTGGACGTGATGGGGTCGCCGGCCGCCACCGCGGTCGTCGCCGCCGGACTGCGCGGTGCGCTGCGCGCGCACGGCACCCCGGACCGGGACGACCCCGCCGCGACCCTGGCCTCCGCCGCCGACGTGGTGGCCGCCGATCTGGCCGCCACCTCGACGTTCGCGACCCTCATCGCCGGACGCCTGACCACCGACGGCGAGATCAGCGTTGCCGACGCCGGCCACGGGCTGGCCCTGCTGGCCCGGGCCGACGGGACGACGGAGCACCTGGCCACCCATGCGTTGCCGCTCGGCATCGGCGACCGCCCCAGCTGGACGTCCTGGACGAGGCGACTGGCTCCGGGGGACTCGCTCGTCGTGTTCACCGAGGGACTGCTCGGTCTCTACGACGGCACCCTGGCGAGCCTGGGCCACGTGGAGACGCTGGTCCGCGGGGCCGACCGTGCGCACGACGTGCTGGACCGGGTCCGGGCCCTGGCCCGCCGGCGCGGGAGCGCCGCAGACGTCACGGTGCTGGTGCTGCGACGCCGTTGAACCGTACGGCCGACACGGTGCTGGTGGACCTCCGTAGAGAGTTTGAGAACCCCTGCCCACACCTGAAAACCTTGTCTTTGCGCAGGTCACGGGGCTTCTACAACCACGACCAGCGCTCCTCCGAGCCTACCGTTACCGACTCCAGGGGTCGAGTGGTGCGATCACTTGGGATGGCTCAAACCCTCCTTCGCCCAGAGCAGGTCGACGATCTGGTGGCGCAATATCGCGAGGGAGCAACGCTCGTCGAGTTGGCATCCCGCTTCGGAGTGAACCGCCGCACGGTCGCCACGCACCTCACCCGGCGAGAGGTCGCCATCCGTCGGGGGCGGTTCGATCCTTCCCGCATCCACGAAGCAGCCGACCTCTACCTCAGCGGGTTGACGCTGGTAGAGGTCGGCATGAAGGTCGGGGCGGGGCCTCAGGCGGTCCGGCGAGCGCTCGCTTCGCACGGCGTCGTGATCCGGCCTGGCGGGCGCTGCGGTTCTCGCATCACGGCATCCACTGCCGTGGGCGGTTGAGCCTAGACACGAAGGGCTGGCTCACGCAGGCTCGGCTCGACGCGCGAGTCGTGGCGCTGGTGACGACGGACCGCAGCCTCGCGCAGGCGCGTACGGATGAGCAGAGCGACGCTCACGGGTCCCATGAGGATGAACTTGAGCGCGTTCCAGCATGCCCACAGCACGATGAGGTGGAGCCAGCCTGGGCCGCCGTCGGCTGCTGAGCCAGAGCAGATGCTGGCGATCAGGATGTACGGGAGCGCGACCAGCATCGCGGGTATCCCCCACTTGAGTCCGCGCCGGGTGCGGATGGCAGCGAGCAGTCGGTTGCTCGGCATGTAGCGGTGCAGGTAGTCGCGGGTGCGAACGCTGAGCGTCCAGATAAGGCGGAACATGACAGGCCTCTCGTCACACGTGTTACTCCGTCGAGGAGGCAGAACGTGTGTGAGTGCCCGAAGGCCGTCCCGGAGGACCCGCAATATGAGGAGAACCTGCCTCACCGTCCACTGTACGCGGGGGTCGGCGTTCATGGAACCCTTCGGCTTCCGCGTCGCCGCGCGCACCTCTCTGTAGGAGTGAGAGGACCCGACGATGACGAACCTGAGCCACGTAGTCCAGGACGAGCGCACAGCACGGATGGTGCTGTCGATGATCGTCGAACCAGACGACGCCGTGACAGGTCGCCTCCTTGGCGAACTGGGCGTGGTTCAGC
The DNA here is from genome assembly GCF_030811475.1 of Nakamurella flavida. Lineage (NCBI taxonomy): Bacteria > Bacillati > Actinomycetota > Actinomycetes > Nakamurellales > Nakamurellaceae > Nakamurella > Nakamurella flavida. The sequence goes on along the minus strand of NZ_JAUSQV010000001.1, from coordinate 132,070 downwards.
TGCTTCGGCTCGCCGAGAGTGATGAGGCGATGCCGGGCGTCAGCGCCGTTGACGCTCAGGTGTGGCGTGCCCAGTTCAAGCGCTCAGACGCTTGGACACTTGAGCAGAACATCGTCGCAGCCGAGCGCGCCGGTGTCGGCACGCTGATCCCCGGCGATAAGGAGTGGCCCTCTGCACTCGACGATCTTGGCGACCGGCGACCGTACGTCCTGTGGACCCGCGGCGCGACATCGTTCCTCGCGCGACCACTCAGCGACTTGGTCACGATCACCGGAGCGAGGGCTTCGACCTCCTACGGCGACCATGTAGCCGGGCAGCTTGCCTCCGACCTCGCCAACGCTGAACGGGTCATCGTGGCCGGCGGTGCGTACGGCATCGAAGGGGCGGCCCATCAAGCGGCCCTCGCGTCAGGCGGCGACACGATCGCGGTCATGGCGAACGGCGTTGATCGCCCCTACCCGATGGGTCACCGCGAACTACTTGAACGAGTGGCCGACCTCGGCCTCCTGGTCAGCGAGGTTCCACCGCGCGCATTTCCGACACGCCACCGCTTCATTGCTCGGGCGCGGCTCATGGCTGCGCTCTCCGCAGCAACCGTCGTGGTTGAGGCCGGCGTCCGCTCGGGATCAATGACCGTCGCCAGGCGTGCGCACGAGCTCGGCCGCACCGTCGGAGCTGTTCCCGGCCCCGTGACCAGCGCAACGAGCGCCGGGCCACACCAACTCCTGCGAGATGGCGCTTCACTAGTCACGGATGCCGCGGACCTTCTCTCTCCACGCGGACGTGACAGCGCAAGCGCAATCCGGGCTTCTGCGGCATCCCGCGATTCAGGGCGACCCTCAGCAGCCACGGAGTCGATGAACGCCCGCGCCCTGTAGCCGCCTGCGAGCCGCTTCCACGCCGATCCGCCGCTCAGGTGGCGGTGTATGCCGAGCGCGCTGCTTTCGCCTTCTCCCAGTCTTCCTGCACTTCGCTCACAGTCGGCTTGGTGCTCATGTACTCGGCGGCGTGAGAGTGTCCGGTCATTCGCTCGCAAGCACGATCGAAGAGAGGTTCAATGACTGCGATGGCAGCATCGAGCCGAGAGCTGTCGATCTTCGACAGGCGGGTCATCATGATGTTCTTGCGGTACCGCTGTGTGACGTTCTGTAGGAGCTCCTGCTCGACGAAAGCTTCGCACCAGGCGCGAATGAGGTCGTAGGTCTCTTTGATGAGTGCATCCTGAACCACGGGCTCGGCACTCGTCATCTCTTGAAGCTTGACGTTGATCCGCTTGGCCAGATCGGCTGGCGTATCGAGCCTCGGCTCGACGTCCGGGGCCAGGATTCCCTTGGCCTCTCCGCCGTCCCGCACCTCGTAGATTTTCGTCCTGAGCTTCTTGTTCTGCCTGGCCGCCATCAGCGCTGACGCGAACATGATGTTGTGGGTCAAGACAACGACCTGATGTGTCTCGGCAAGATTCTGGATGCGTGCAGCAACCTCATCAAGTCTGCGGTAGTCGAGACTTGTGACCGGGTCATCGAAGATCAGAGGTGCTTTGGTCCCTCGCATCCGACTCTCGGCAAGAAAGTCGGCCAGCGCCAACACCTTCTGCTCACCTTCCGAGAGCACCGCAGAGGGCTTGTAGGAGGCGACCGCCTTCTTGCGTTGCGCCTGTCCGCTGCGCCCTTGAAATCGAAGTGCGACCTGAGGCGCTCGAAGACGAGCGCACTCCTCGGCGAACAGCGTCTCGAAGTTCTTGTTCACGAGGTCTTCACTGGCAAGCTTGGACTGGACCGTGAGTTGCTTTGACGCGCCGCTTGAAATGACCCGTGAGAGCTTGTCAAGTTGTTGCGCTCTTCGCGCACGTCGGACGTACTCGCGGGCTGCGGCGATGTTCCGGTTCAATTCAATTCGTGCCGTGAGTTCTGAAAGCTCCTTCTGCTTTCCGGTGAGCGCGCTTGCCGCATTTGCTTTGTCCTCCGACATCTGCTGAACGGCGGCCCGTGCAGTCGCCAGTTCGGCTCCGACTTTGGAGGCCACTGCTTCTGCGCTCTCTCGGAGGGTGCCTGCGGTCACGGGCTTCCCATTCGCGGTGTCCTGAGCTGCGGCTCGGGCCGCCGCGAGCACGTCACATGCTTGGCTCGCCCATACCGGTGGGTCTTCACCATCCCGCTGTTCTGTGGCGAACTCGTTCGCGCGGGTGAGCTCGGCTTCGTCGAACCTGAGGCTGGAGTTGCGCACCTCGGTGTTTGCGTCCGCGACCTGACGGACAAGCGTTTCATCGAGGAACGTGCGATAGCGAGTCAGCAGGTTCAAGGCCGTCGGGCTGAGCTCCTGCATGCAGTAGAGACACTTGTCTCCGGCAGTTGGATAGTGCTCGCGGTCAAGGTGTTGGCGGTACGAGTCTCCCGCAACGATGAACTCCTGCCATTCCCCATCTGCGGGGCCTGGCAGCTCATCCTGACTGAAGAGTTGCTCTCGCGCTTCTGTCCTTCGACCTTCCGCTTCCTGGAGTTTCACCCGGGCCTTCTCGTAGACGACCGCATCGAAGTTCATCGCCGTTGTAAGCACGCCGTGCAGCCTATTGAGGTGACGTACCGTCTCCTGTGTACTGGAGAGAATCGCGTCGAGCGAGTTGGAACGGAGTGCCGCGATCTCACCTTCGAGACGTTCGCGGTCGGCCTCGGCACCGTCAGGCAGCGTTGCCAGTGCGTCAAGCTCCGCGAGGTCTGTGGTGGCACCCAGGGTCTCGATCACGGGATATACCTTCGTACCTCGCGTGAACCTCGACAACAGCGGGTTGCTCCCCGGCGCCAAGGCCTTGACCTCGGTTGCGATCCGCAGCTGAATGCCTTGTAGCCCGGCAGCGACGTGACCAAACAGTGCGAGTTCGGCCGGCGTGTAGACGTAACCCAGATCGCTGTCAACGTGCAACGAGACTGCGCTCGCGTCGAAGACGCTGATGCGGGTGAAAGGCGCAAGGCCGGATTTGTCCTTCCACATCACCGAGGAGTTTGTGCCAGACAGTCGGTACTGGATGGTGGCGCTGGGCGACGGCGGGCTGTCGAGATAGGCGGTGTGCGCGTTCGGCAGGATGTCTTCAGCGGTCCGAACAGCCGAGATGCGCTTCAGTATTCGTGCATACCCCGTCTTCCCCGATCCGTTCTGCCCAAAGAGCACGGTCAATTCCGGGTCGAAGCCAAGTTCTTGGTCAGCGGCGAGCGCATTGACGCCTTCGATGCTTGCCAGACTGACGAGTTCAAGAGTCTCCTCTTCCGCCGCATCCGTGGCGACGAGTTCAAGCTTCGGAACTTCCGGGGCCTCACCATCGCCAAGCCCCTTCTCCGCAAGGAAGGTGGTGTAGGCAGCGTCCAGCAGGGCATCGCTCGGCGCCTGGCGAGAGAGGATCGTTTCGGCAGTGATCTGACGCACCCATGCGTCCTGCCCGTTCGCCCAATCCACGAGCAAGCGTCGGGGCGTCGCGCCTCCCAAGTTGACCGGGACCTCTTCAGCGGCCACGTCTGCCTCCGTCCTGGCGAACGGTGTCAGGAGATACGTGTCGCCGATCCAGCTCGAACTGTCATGGTGCTGTCCATCATGCCTGAGGAGTCGGGGGTCGGGCTGGACGACACAGCGGGCCGCGGCGCTCCGAAGCTCGTTCTGGCTCACAGCGACGGCCCCGTTCGCTGGGTCCGAGAGTGTCGGGAGTGTTCTTGATCTTGTTCGACGCGAGCGAGGTTCAGCGTTCTGTCCAGGGCTGTACGCGCCCGCGCGGCGTCGATCTTCTGGGCCGCAGACTCGGGTGGGGCGCCGAGGGGTGCATCGTCGGTGACGCGGTAGCGGTCGCGGTAGGCGGCGACCACGCGGGCGGCCTTACGCCAGGCCACGGCTCGTCGTCGGTCGTCTGGCTCCGCTCCAAGAGCCTTCGTCCACGGTGCGTTCTCGGTGAGTGCAGCTTCGAGTGCGGCGTCGGCGCGGGCCTCGATCAGTTCCTCTCGCTCGTCGAGGGCCTCCCGCATCTCTGCGTCGATGACTCCATGCGCCTGCGAGATGAGGCCGGCGATGAGTCGCGGTGGCTTGCGAGTCCTGCCGGATCCTGCGGGCCGGGCGGTCGCACGCTCGACGCGGTAGTGGAGGACGGCGGCGATGTCGTCGGCGTCACCAAATCCACGCGCAGCGACCAGGCGCGGCAGCAGCGCTTCGATGTTGTGGTGGTTCGCTTCGGCCCGGCGGAGTTCGGCCGTGAGCGGGCCGAACGCCTCGGACTCGATGGCGCTCTCGGCCTGTTCGTCGGTGAGCCCGGAGCCGCGCACGAGGGTGGCCCACCGGTCGTGTTGGGCTGCGGCAGCGATGGTCTCGTACTCGGCGGCGAGCTGGGCGATCGAGCGCCACTGCTCTTGCTCGGCGACGATCGTCTCGTGCGCCGAAAGTTCGGCGCCGCTGTGCTGGAGAACGCCGTAGAGAACGCTCCGCGCGGTGGCATGCGGGTCGTCGCCAGGGTGTGGCTGGGCATGGTCGTCGACGCGGTCGAGCGTCACGTAGGCGTGGTTGGAGTGCCGCCCTCGTGTCATCGCGACGTAGAAGGTCTCCCTCGTCGAGGTCGGTTCGACCAGTACGTGCGCGGTGTCGGTCGTGATGCCTTGCGCGCGGTAGGCGGTGACTGCGTAGCCGAGATCGACATGCTCGGACACGTACGCGGCTGGGAGGACGATGCTGCCGCCGAACCCGCGCCCACGCCTGCGAGCCGTGATGGTTCCGTCGACACGAACAATGGTGCCAGTCCCGTAGTCGCGCGCGATAGTCATGGTTCCGTCGTCGCCGACTGCGGTGATGGTCCAGATGTCGCCGTTGCGCACCCAGTCCCGCCCGGCCAGGGTGCGCAGGTTCCGGTTGTTGCGTCGGGTGATGATGGTGTCGCCGACGCCTGCAGTGGTGCCGTCGCGCAGCTCGACTTCGCGGTCGGGGGTCAGCGTCTTGTTGAGGATCAGGTCGGCGCGGGCGCGACTGTTCAGCATGGTCACGTCTTCGTGGGTTTCGGCGATCAGCACAGAGACGAGCCCGGCGTCGCGGTCGGCGCGCCAAGCGTTGTAGGCGGCGTCGGTCGAGGACTCGGCGTCGCCGTCGGTGATGCGCTGGTGGGCGAGGTAGCTGTCGATGGCCGTCGTGCGCCCGTGACGCAGTTCAAGTGAGGCGGTCTTCTCCCAGGCGTGGGTGAAGCGGTGAACGTCGACCAGTTCGGCGGTGTCGGTCCGGTCTCGGGCGATCAGCGCGAACGCCCCGCCGGCGTCCACGGATTGCAGTTGGGCGTAGTCGCCGACTAGAAGCACCTTCGCGCCCGCGTCCTGGGCGAGGTGGGTGAGGCGGTCCAGTGACGGGGTGCCAGCGAGGGAGGCTTCGTCGATGATGACGAGCTGGCCCGCCTCGAACGTGGTGCCGTGGATGAGGTGGTTCTGCCACCACTTCGCCGTGTTCTCAGTCTCGATCCCGAGATCGTCCGCGAGGACTTGCGCGGCGACCGCTGACGGGGCGAGCCCGACGACGGAACCGGAGCCGTGCTCGGCTTCCCAGGCGCGGCGGAGCGCGTTCATCGCGGTGGTTTTGCCCGCCCCGGCGGGACCGACCAGCACGTCGAGCACCCGCCCCGACACCGCGATGCGGGTCAAGGCATCGGCTTGGTCGTCGCCGAGCATCCGACCATCCGCGTCGGGTCTGCGCGTGATCTTTTCGACCCTCGCGAGCTGCACCGTCGGACCGGCCAGGTTCGCTGCTCGTTCGAGGAGTCTGTCCTCGGCCGTGAGCTGGGACTCGGAGGTGAACACGGTCGAGCTCTTCGGACGGAACACTGAGGTGCCGTCAGGCCGGCGGAACACGACCGGCGAGGCCGCGAGTTCAGGTGGTGTCAGCCGGAGCGAGACGAGTTCGGCTGCGTCGGCGACCATCGCGACGATAGCTTCCCGGTCCTGCATGGTGGCGAACCGCCAGCCCATCGTATGCCGGGATGCCTCGGCCATGAGATTCCATCGCCGCCAGGTCGAGCGCTTCTCACCGACCACCTCGACGACCGAGCGCCCGAGTTCGCCGATCACGTCGAGCGGCAGGTCGTCCGCGCGCAGCAGCAACGGCTTTCCGTTGTCGGTGACTTCGCGCGCCCACGTCGTCGCGTCCCGTCCGAGGGTCTTCGTGGCGCGCTCCCGCCACTTGGAGGTGAGGGCTGCCAAGGATCGGACCTGCTTCTCAGGCCGGGTGGCAAGCGTCGCTTGGGCTCGGAGTTTTATGATCGCTGCTGGTGTCGGTCGCCTTCCGCGCACTGCGACGTACTCAGCGATGAGACGGTCGGTCTCGGCGTCGATGTGACGAGCGCGGGTAGAGAACTCGGCGACCAGTTCCTCGGGCACTCCGGTGATCGCCCACGCCGGATTCCGGTCCCGACCCATCTCGCGCGCCTCCCAGGAAACGCCGAAGGTGCGCGTCATGTGGTCGGCGAACGCGGCTTCGTGTAGTTCGGAGAGCCCGACGACGGCGGCGTGCATCGGTCTGCCGTCGAGCGAGCGCCACTTCCCATCGAGGACGGTCCTGGCCTTGTTGCTGATGACGACGTGCGTGTGGAGGTGGGGGTCGCCGGCGCGGGAGTCGAAATGATCGAACGCGGTCGCGATGAGCCCGGTGACATCGACCTGCGCAACCGCGCCGTCCCCGGCGGTTGCGCCCGTGCGTGTCGCTGCAACCTCGCGTTCCATGAACGCAACCACCTCCGCAATCGCTTGATGATGCGCCTCCGCGATCAGCGTTTGGACCCCGGCATCGGCGACGGCCCACAGCACTGACGCGGACTTCGGGATCGAGAAGGTGAAGTCGAAGCCCGCCACCGTACGCCGTGTGCTCCGGGCAGACTCCTCGACGACGATCTGCGCGACGGCCTCGCCCTTGGCGCCAGGGGTCATCATCGGATCGAGGCCGGCGATCCGCGCCTCGATCCGGTCCTCCTGGCTCTTGTAGGTCGGGAACGCTCGACCGAGCGGCTCGTCGGTAATCGGATCGTGGCCACTCCCCATCAGTAGCTGGAGCTGATGTTCTGACACTCGGTCGCCCACCTGAATCTCGCCCTTGCCCAGGGCCGCCACGCCCGCCCCGAGCCAGCGACCAGGCGGGGTTCCTTCTTCCATGTAGTAGCGAGTGAGCGGCGTGGATAGTGGCCTGTTCCCGTCGGCAGCCGCGACCGTCTTGAGCAGGTACTTGTAGCCGCCACCCGCCGACATCACACGCATCGAAATCGTCATGCTCACCTCCGCTCCTGGCGAGCAGGTGAGCACCCACACTCGGTGATCTCAGCCGCGGTGAGCCCGGTCAACCTCGATCTGCAAGAGGCGTGTGGCCTCGGATGGCGGTCGGAGCTCAGGCCGGAGACGGACGACCTTGGGGGCGGCAAGCGGGGGCTCGGTTGAGCGGCAGGCGCGTGTCGGAGTCGTGCACCTGACAGGTGACCAGCTCGGCATCAGTTCTCGATGAGGCACGGATGCCGAGGACGACCGTCACCGGAGCAGACTTCATGCACAACCTCGACATCAGCGGCGATTCAGAACTCAGGATCGGGTCGCTGTTCAGCGGCTACGGCGGCCTCGACCTCGCCGTCGAGCACGTCTTCAACGCCAGCACCGTGTGGTTCTCCGAACTCAACGAGCCAGTCGCCCGTGTCTTCGCCCACCACTGGCCCGGCGCACCGAACCTCGGCGACATCACGACCATCGACTGGAGCCAGGTCGAGCCCGTGGACATCCTCATCGGAGGCTTCCCCTGCCAAGACGTGTCCACCGTCGGCAAGCGCGCCGGCCTCGCACCCGGCACGCGCTCTGGGCTCTGGGCTCTGGGCTCACATGGCCACAGCCATCGACCTACTCCAACCGCAGTGGGTCGTCATCGAGAACGTCCGCGGGCTGCTGTCCTCACCAGCGACGCGGCCACCCGCACAAGGAGACGACTATGACCGACGCAACCCCGGCGATGCAACCCCCGACGGCGCAACCCTTCGCGGCCTGGAACCCGACCCGTGGCGCTTGGGAGACAACGCAACTCGACCTCTACGGGCTCTCGGCGCCGTTCTCGGCGATCTGGCCGACCTGCGGCTGGATGCGCGATGGATCGGCCTACCGGCTTCCGTCGTCGGCGCTCCTCGCCAACGATTCCGCATCCTCGCCCTCGCCCGGCGCGCTGTTCCGCACCCCGCTGGCGACGGACTCATCGCGCGGCGGGGAGACGCTCGACCAGGTGCGAGCGAGACGAGGGACGATCGCGCTCTCGCACCAGATCATCGACTACGCACTCCACGGACCGGCTGGCTCGCCGAGCAGGAGAGCCGAATCGGAGACCCTGTGGTCTCTGATCGACGGACTGATCAGCGCTGGGGACGCTACGCCAACGCCATCGCCCGCTGGGAACACATCACCGGACGGTCAGCACCCGCACCAGCCCTCCTGAACGACGCCGACGGCCCCCGCCCAGCACCAGCATTCGTCGAATGGCTCATGGGCTTACCGAACGGATGGGTTACGGACAGCGATGACCTGACGCAGAACCAGCAGATCACCGCGCTGGGCAACGGAGTGCTACCTCTCCAGGCCGTGCCCGCACTGTCACTGCTCGCCGCGTGAACGTGGGTTACTACAGAGCCGCGTCCTCCGGTGCGCCCGGTGTTGTTCCCAGAGCGGCGAGTAGGCGGGTCCGGATTCGCTGCTTGCGCTGCTCGAAGAACGACGTGAAGTCGGCCAGGTCGAGCGCAAGGCCGTCGAGGTCGTTCTCGGCGAGGTAGGTGGCTCGCTTGTCCTCGTTCGGGAAGCCGGTGTCGATCCACTCCGCAGGCAGGCCGTCCTGCTTCTCGATGTTGGCGGTCCCGGCGAGCAACTGGAGGTTCGGCAGGAGATTCACGGCCGCCAGGTAGTCGTCGATGCTGTCGAGCGGGACTCCAGCGTCGAGGAGCTTCTTCTTGGTGAAGCGGGACTTGGGGAAGATGTGGTCTTCGTGGAACTTCTTGCTCAGGTCTAGCCCCGGGTACAGAACCGAGAGGACGGAGAACGTCCGCTGGCCGGCGTACTTGAGGTTGAGCAGTTCGTCGATCTCGGCGTTGTCGAACGTGAGGCTCTTGCCGACGGCCGCCATTGCCTCCTCGACCGCAGCGACCGGGAAGCCGTTCGTCGAGTTGGTGCGGAGGACATCGCGGATGCGGGTGAGGAGCGTGTCGAGTCCCGACCCCCAGATGCCGCGCTTGACCAGTGAGCGGGTCACCCACCGTTGGAGGGCGAGCCTGTCGGCGGCGTCCGCGGTGGAGTCGAGGTATGAGTCACCTGCGCCCCGGAGGTGCAGGTAATGCGCGATCGGGACGATCACGCTGTTCGCGGTGAGGTTACGTTCATTGTACCCGAACTGCTGGAGCAGCGTCGCGGCGCGGAGCAAGGCTCCCTTGATCTGCGGCCAGGCTGCCTCCACCTTGGCCATGTTCCCCTGGGTGAAGTTGGTGACCTTGAACCGCACATCCACGTCCGCGATCGTCAACGCGGTCTTCAGCACTACATCCTTGGAGAACGAGAACTGTCGCCCGGCGTTGCTATTGATCTCGGAGACCAGCGAGCGGACTTCCTCGCGCGCGTCCAGCTCTTGCCATTGGTTCGTCGCCATCGACAGCAGCAGGTCGGAGTACGAGAGCGTGGTGCCGCCGCTGTTGACGCGGACGAAGATTTCGAGCACCTTGTCGGCGTCCTGATCGGTGACCAGGAAGTAGTTCATCGGCTTGAGGACCCGCACCGCCTCGTACAGGTCGTAGAGCCGTTGGAACGCGTCAGCCGATCCGGCGATGCCGCGTTGCTCCAGCTCTCGCATGATCGCGGGGCCAGCGTTGGCGAGATCGAGTACTGCGCCGACCCGGAACCACTTGACGGCCTCGCCGTTCGCCGGGGAGGCCTCCCGGTCGGTGAGGAACCGCAGGTCGTACTTCGTGCCGAGCTCCTCGTCGTCGGGCTCGTCGACGAGGTTGAGGTATAGGCGCTTGACGGGGAACGCGTCCGCGCTGTTCCACCACGCGTACTTCTTCTTCTCCGCGAAGCTGCCGTACAGCGCGATGTTCAGCGAGGTGAGCCGCTGCTGTCCATCGAGCACCGCCGTCGTGCCACTCCCGGAGGGAACCGTTGCCTTGTCGGCGTAGGGGTTGTCGCGCTCGTGGTAGTTGGTCAGGAACTGGTAGAAGGTGTACGACTGCGCAGTTTGAGGCTTGACGTCCCAGAGCAGGAACGACCCGACGGGGTACCCACGCATGAGGCTATCGACGAGCTTGGTGATCTGATCGGCACCCCACACGAACTCTCGCTGGATCGCCGGCATCAGGTACTCGCGCTTGTGGATAGCGGTCAGCATCTCCTCGATGCTGCGCGGGGTCTGGAACGACATGCGGATTCTCTCGGTCGGGCTGGCAGATGGTCAGGCGATGGCGTCGTCATCGACGGCCACGACAGTGTCGTAGAGGCCGTAGTGCCGCAGCCCCTTGTGGGACTCGATGCCGGTGTAGGACAGGGACGAGTCCTCGTAGCGCCGGAAGGCGAAGACGGCCTGGTTCATGTGGGTGGCGTTGAAGACGCCGAGGTTCACGAGCAGATGGAAGTCCTCAACGGTCAGTCCAGTGACGGTGCGGAACAGGCCCGGTTCGAGCTTGGTGACGACGTCCTGGAGGGTGTTCTCGCGGAAGTCGGTTAGATACATGAACGCCGGGATGCGGGTGGCGAACTTGACCAGCTTCTCTTGAATCTGCTTCCGCTTGGACTTGTACTCCTTCTCTTCCGCCGTGATTTCCTTCTTCTCCGCCGGAGTGATCTCTTCGCCCTTCTCCTTCTTCGCCTTCTTCACAGCGTCGCTCTTGTTCACGACGGTCTCGAAGATGTCGTTGCCGAGCGCGCGGAAGCCTTCGATGTTCATGACGGCGTTGAGGGCGTCGGGGTTGTTCATGATCTTGCGCAGGGTGTCGTTGTCGACGTTGACGAGTATCGCGGATTCCCACTTGCGGGCCAGGAGGGTCGCGGACGTGCCCGACATGGCGATGTCGAGGATGCCGCCAGCATCGACCTGGGTCATGTTCGACCCGTCGTAGGCCAACACGGGCAGGAACTTCACGAGCTCCTCGACGGCCTGCTCCGGGTTCGGCGTCTCCGGCGAGAGACCAGCCCCGTAGTCGGCGATCTGACGCAGCGCCCGGGTGGGCGCGAAGTCGAAGACGAAGCACACCGGCTTGAGGACAGCTTCGGCGCTCGGATTGTCCCCGTCGGGGTTCTTGATCGACCATGGGGACTGCACACGGAACGCGGCCTGGAAGTAGGTCTCGGGCGAGTTGAGGTTTCGCAGCATCAGGATCGAGGACCACTGCTTGACGGTGACGCCCGTGGTGAGCTTGCCGCAGGACAGGGTGATCGTCTTCGTGTCGTGGCCGTCGCCGATCGCCGCTCGCACCGGTGGGAGGGCATCCAGGCCAATGCCCGCGCCAGTGCCTGCGACGACGAGGACCTTGTAGTCGTGCCAGAACACGTTCTGCTTCTCCGCGAGCAGGTTGGCCATCGCCTGGCAGGCAGCCACATTGGGTAGGAACCAGAACGAGTGCTGCAGGTAGGGCAGGAGCCGGACATCGGAGTATGGGAATGGCGGGCGGGTGCCCATTCGCATGGCGTCGACCTGGGTGGGCAGGTGAGCGCCACGGATGAGGTCGAGCCACTTCTGAACGTCGGTCTTGTGGGTGAACTCGGCGTCCTTGCCGATTCCCTTTGCGTCGAAGAACTCGTTGAGGTCGAACTCGTCGAACTCTCCCTGGTTCGCGACGGCGATGAGCTCGTCAGGCATCTGGTAGGTGAACAGGCGCATCTCCGGGAGCGCCCCGTACGGGTTCCACGCGTCCGGGTGCGCGACGGTGTACTCGGCCTTGGCGCGCTGCTCGTCGGTGTAGGTCCAGTTGAAGATTTGCTCCTCGATGAACTCACCTGTGGCCAGTGCTTTGAACGGTGTTCCCGACAGGTACAGGTAGGCGCGGGTGGTGATCGGCAGGAAGTCGTCCTCGTCGTTGCCGAGCTCGTCGAGTTCCTCGTCGAAGGCCACGAGGCCGTCGTTGTACTCGGCGGCCAGTTCCTTCTGCTTGACCTTCTCGTCCTCGCCCTCGAACAGCTCTTTAGCGGACTCTCGCCAAGCGCCGAAGTGGTACTCGTCGAAGATGACGAGGTCCCAGTTGGTGGTGTGGACCCACTCGTTCTTCGCTTTGATGAGCCCGGTCTTCCGGTCGCGCCCGAGCAGGTCCTGGAACGAGCCGAAGTACACCAGCGGTCTCGTCTTGTCCGCGTCGTCCGGGCTACCCCCGGTGGCCGAGGAGAGGTACTGCCAGCCGTCGAAGTCGGCGTGAGACTCCAGGTCGGTCTGCCAGGCATCTTCCACCGCAGGCTTGAAGGTGACCACGAGGATGCGTCTCGCGCCGAGCCGCTTCGCGAGCTGGTAGGAGGCGAAGGTCTTCCCGAAGCGCATCTTGGCGTTCCAGAGGAACCGTGGTACCGCCTGGGAATCCTCGGCCCATATCGACTTGAAGTAGCCCTCGGCCTTATCGACGGCACTGGCCTGCTCCGGACGCATCGGGAACGTCTCGTGGTGCGTGCCGCTGAGCTTGACGCCGGTGCGAAGCTCGGTGATCGCCGTACGCACATCCTCCGGGGTGCAGCGCATCCACTCTCGCGCCGAGCCGAAGATCGGGTTCGCGAAGCCCTTGTCGATCAGCCGCTGGCGCACATCCGAGTCGCGAAAGATCGACCCGTCGCCGCGTTCGGCGAGCTCGTCGACGTGGAGCGTGTAGGCCTGCTGCATCTGGCCCTGAGACTCGCGGATGCGCGCATTCACATCCGTCTTCGTCGTCTGCCCGACCTTGAGAAGTCCTGCATATCCTGCTGGTGGATCGTTCGGCGACCACGCGTAGATGCGCAGCCTCGCTTCGGGTCTCTCTGGGAGAAGCTCGTCGATGTCTCTACTCATCGCTATCGTCGGCCCCGTCCTCGTCGAAGGGGGTGTCGTCGTGGGCAGCGACCTGGGACTCGATGAACGCGATCTCGTCGTCGGTCAGTCCGTAGCGCTCGTACAGGAGAGCATCTGTCCAGTCCCGATCGAGAGGAACATCTGGGACAAAAGCGTACACATCCCGAGTAGCGTGCTGAGTGGACTTACGGAGCGACACAAGGAAGCGGACAAAGCGGGTGCGCAGGTACGCGGCGTACCGCGTCGCTTCCTCCTCAGCGTCAAACCTTCCAGCGACAAGATACGTTTCCGTGCAAGCTGTGCCGGGGCCAGCAATGATCGGTTTGGAGAGGAACTTCGTCTCGACCGCAGCGCTCGTGCCCTGCACAGCAGTCATCAGGACCTTCCACTGATCGATCCACCCGTCACTCAGCGGAACCTCACTTCGGGCGACCCAAGTGATCTTGCGAGAACCGAACAGCTGTACCGGGTCCTTCAAACCGCTGGCGGTTGGCTTGCCATGAAAGAAGGTGCGTAGACCGAATGGCTTGCCTGTAGACACGCGAGTGTCGAGCGTTGGCTCGTGCTTCGCGCGGACCTTCTCTAGGATTGGAATAGCTTCGTTGCGTCGAACCAAGACATCGTAGGCATCGAGGAACCGGGTCGCCTTCTCGCCCACCGGCTGCCCGTCCCACATCGTCTGGATCGTGCAAGGGCCGTCGTGTTCGCGGTCCCAGAGGAAGTATGAGACCCCGCCTCTGATCTTCACGCCTGGGAAGGCCTCGTAGAGCTTTGGGTAGTCGACGATGTCGTGCATGCGGTGATCGGACAGCATCTTCTTGCGGTACTCATCGAGGCCCTTGCCTCCCGCAAACCAGCGAGACGGAGTGACAAAGACTGCGAAGCGTGGGTCGAGCCCCAGCGCCTTCTCTACGAACATCTGGTAAATCGGTGCAGCGGAGGTGCCGTAGCCGCCGTCGCTGAGCTGGTACGGCGGGTTGCCGATAATGACGTCGAACTGCATGTTGTCTCCGAACAGCTCGGCGATCCGAGCCTTGATGTCGTCGGTATGGATGAAGGCGTAGGCGTGAGTCTCAAGATCGTCACCACGTGCGTAGTCATCCTCGCCCGCTCCGCAGTAGATGCACTTGCGGTTGGTATAGACGATGACTTCTTCGCTGGTCAGCGGATCGGATCGGAACTCTCGTTTCCCGCCGCCCCAGGTGTGCTCGGTGCGCTCGAACCAGATATTGCCGTCCTCGGTCGTGAATGACTTGGCGATCGAGTGCGTGCCGTTGGCGAACTTCGAGCAGTAGACGCTCCGGCGCGCAAGCAGCGCAGTGAGCTGGGTGATCCCGATGCCGAACACCTGATGGGTGAGGATGTGATCGACGCGTTGGTCGAGGTCGGGGATTGCGAGGATCAGTCCGTCGGTGAGCCGACGGACGATCTCGCGGAGGAACACGCCGGACTTGGTGAACGGATCGAGGAACGTGACATCGGGGTTAGCCCAGATGTTCGCGCCGTCGTTGGCGTCTGCCCACGCGGCGGCAAGCGTGTCGAGCATCTGGTTCGCGAACTCGGGCGGGGTGAAGACCTCATCGTTCGAGAGGTTTGCGATGCAGGTCAAGACATCCGGGTTGTGCCCTCTGAGGGTAAAGGGTGCAAGGGTCACGCGGCGGCCTCGGCGATCTGATTGACGGTCATGGTCGGGTAGGTCTGCGCGGGAACGAACAGGTCGTCGTCGTCCAGTTCGCCGAACAGTGTGCCCTCGTACGAGGCTCTCTGGGTGAGATCGTCGTAGCGGAAGTCGCGCCTCTGGAACTTCCCTTTGCCGAGGTAGCCCCACTCAGGGAAGGTGATCGGCTGGCCACTCACCAAGGTCATGGTCAAGGCATCCCCCTGGACGATGTTCACGGCTAGGACCGCGCGCGCCGCTTGCGCCCACTGGTCATCGCTGCTGATGCCCAGAAACGTGTTGAACACCTCGGCTAGATTGTCGCGGCACTCCTCGGCGTTGTCTGCGAGGAGCTCGATGCCGTACGTGCACATCAGCGCAAACAGAGCGTAGTGACGCCTCTCAAACTCGCTTTTGCCGTGGCGAAGTTGGACGGTGACGAGTTTGCGAGCTAGGACTGGGACAAGGAAGTTGCCGGAGCCGCAGGCGGGCTCGAGCACGCGAGAGTCGATCCGCTCGGACTCATGCTTGACGAGATCGAGCATGTCCTCGACCATCCACCCCGGCGTGAACACCTCGCCGTGATCGGCAACGCGCTGCTTAGACTTCACCAAGCGCTGGGCTTCACTCAGCGTCATCGTCTCCCCTTCCCGTGCTCGTCGTCACGATCGCAGGAGTGACCGCTGACATTTGCGTGGGCTGCTGAGCGGTCTCGTCGTCGCTGGCCGCCGCGCCCGCACGCACCCAGTCGTCGATCTCGCTGGCTTGGAACTTCCAGAGGCGTCCGACCTTGTGGGCTGGCATGGCCTTCTCGGCGATCCAGGTGTAGACGGTGTCTTTGGTGACCCCGAGGTGGGCGGCGATGTCGTCTGCGGACAGCCACGGCTCAGCCACGTTGGTCCTCCCTCGCTCAATGGCCCAGGCAGGCCAACACTTACGATGATACCGGTGGAGGTGCGGCTTGAGTGGGGTTTCTCCGGGCGTGGCCGAACGAGATGGGTGCCGAGGGTGGTCGCTCTGCTCGGCCGATCAGTGCGGGACACGGGCCTTGAGCCAGGTGGTCACTGCTTCCTGCCACCGGTCGGGGTCGGTGTTCCAGCACAGGGTGTGATCGGCGTCGAAGGTCTCCAGCTTGACGAGGTCCGGGCGGGCGTCTCGGAGTGCTTGTGAAAGCCGGATCGGTACGGAGTCGTCTCGGGTGCCGTGGAGGATCAGGGTCGGCGTGGTGAGGTCTGCGGCTCGTGCGGTCCAGTCGAAGGAGCGGAGTGGGACGCGGCCCGTCAGGCCGACTGTCCGAGCCAGCGGGTCGAGGGTGAGCCACGGGGTCGCGAGGTGTCCGGCGGCGGGGGGCAGTCCGCTTCGGGCACAGTTGGCCTTGATAACTTCGGTCCAGTTGGGGGCGGGTGAGTCGAGTACGAGCGCGGCTATCAGCCCTTGGTGTCGAGGCCGGTCGGCGAGTTGGAGGGCGATGGCGGCCCCCATTGACCAGCCGAAGATCACGACCTGTTCGGCTCCTCGTCGCACGGCGTACCCGATGGCTTCGTCAATGTCGGTCGTCTCGGTGTGGCCGAGGGTTGTTCGGCCGGTGCCGACTCGTGGCCCTTCGGTGGTGTTGCGGTAGCTGACCACGAGGGAGGTGTAGCCGAGTTCGGTTGCGACCCGCACGCCGCGGAGGGTGCCGGCGCGGGTGCTGCCGAGGCCGTGGATGTGGATCGCCCAGGTCGAGGGGTCGCCGTCGATGCGCCAGGCCGGGCATGGTCCTGCGGGGGTGGTGATGGTGATGTCGCGGGCGTGGAGCCCGGCATCGGCCGGGGTGGCGTAGTAGATCCCGCTCCACGAGGCACGATCCCCGGTCTTCGGGGTGAAGCCGGGTGCAGAGCCGGTGATCCTGCGAGCGATGCCAGCGGGTCCGCGATCGACGGCATCTGTGGAGAGCTGGACCCAGCCTCCACGCTTGAACCAGAGGTTGTAGATGCCAGCCGCGGTCGTTTGGGCGGTGCGGTCGAGCACGATCAGGTCGCCGTTGTCGTCGTGCTCGAATCCTCGGGCGGGGAGGTCGAACGTGCGCGGGCCGGCGGGCGCGGTGAACCGCCGCGCGATTACCCACCCGAGCCCGCCGGCTGCTGCTGCCGCGATCCCGCTGCCGAGGGCGATGCGCCCGATCACGATTCACGCTCCTCGACATTCGGGACGGGCAAGGTCGTCGCGACGGTGGTGTCGTTTCCGACGAGGTGACTCTAGGCTCGTTGGAGTAGGTCGCGGTCTTCGGCGCTGATGTCGAAGGTGATGCGGGGGTCGATCATCGCGTCGCGGATTTCGACGATCACCCGATGGAGGTGCCCTTCGGGGTCTTCCGTGCTGGCGGCGAGCGGGTCTGCTTGGCTCAGGCCGGGCCGCACCTGTGTCGCTCGGTTCCAGAGTGACTCCAGCTGTGCCGCGAGGGCGGCTGTGCGCTTGTCGCGCAGGTAGTGCTGGGCGCGCCGGACGGCGGGTTGCGCGGCGAACCCGGCGCAGAGGAATAGGAACGTCAGGAGCGAGAGCGGCCCGTAGGCGGGCTGAACGGCATGCAGGAAGCCGAGTCGGCCGGTGACGTGGGCGATGTCCATGACGATCACAGCGAGGCAGAGGGCGACGCCGAAAGCTGACCCGAGCGTCAGCAGCGCTGCGGGCAGGCGCTGGACACCGGCGCTGTGCCGGTATCGCCGGGCGGCGAGGGTGAGCATCGCGGCGATGACGATGCCGCCATAGACGAAGGTGATGATCGAGTAGGCAGTCGTCGCGGGTTGGGCGCCGAAGTCGTTCATGAACTGCGTGGTCGTCGGGCCGCGGTCGATGAACAGGAATGCTGCGGTGATCGCGAGTAGCGCGACGAGCAGGACGGGCGTACTGACGGCGGCGCGGACGAGCCTGGGCCGGTACTCGCCGGTCTTCATGACGCCGCGTCCGAGGAAGAAGAGTCCGACCATCAGGAGCGCGTCCGCGATCAGCGTCGCGATGTTCGTGCCGCCGAGGAGCGGATCGACGGCCGTGTAGATTCCATCGACGTTCAGCGTCATCGCGATGGCGATGGTGAAGGCGGCGCGGGTGATACTTCGGTCGGTGCGTTTGCGGCGGAAGATGAGCAGGCTCGCCACGAGCGCCCACATGAGCGTCGCGACGAGCGTCTGGATCATCCGAATATCTCCGAGTAGGCCGACTCGGCGAACACTGATCCTCGGATGCCGGCGGCGAGCTGGTCGGCGAGAGACTCGGCGGCGATCTCGGTTTCGCTGTCAAGGTCTTGCCGCCGGAGCAGGCGTCCGCGTGTGCGGGGCGGGATGTTGGGCAGCAGCATGTCCACGGCTGGGCAGTCCTCTCCGTCGCAGTGGCCGAGGATCATGTGGGCGAGTTCGTGGAGGATGAACTGCTGTCTGTGGAGTGTCGAGTCAGTGTGGGCGTGGAGCACGAGGTCGTCTGTATCGGTTGCCAGCCAGAGCGCGCAGAGGCCGTCGTGCGTGTCGAGGTCGGCGAGCTCGATGACGCGGAGCCTGCGGTGCCGCTGGTCCTGGACAGAGCGGAGGAGGTCGTCGAAGGTGAAGGTGTTGCCGAGCTGAAGGCCCGCGACGGCCGCCGATACGGCCTGTTCTATGTTCACGGTTCGCCCCTCTCAGTGGGGAGCAGTGACCGGTATCGGCTTCGCCCTGCGCGACACCTGTCAGTGCTCAGGCGTTGGTGTCATTTCCTCATCCAGGAACTTGGTGATGGCGTGGAGTGCTTTCGGCGAGATGTCGCCGAGGGTGCGGGCAGCATAGGACTTCACCTTCGCGGCACGCATGGACCGAACCAGGTCGAGCTGCGCTGAGTCCTTCTCGGGCGTGGCGGCACCGTCCTCGCCGAGCAGGAACGCCGCGTCCACGTCGAAGAACGCGGCGAGCCCCTCGAAGACGGCGGGGTCTTGGACGTAACGGTGGCCGTTGACCATGTACGTCCAGCGCGACCGCGACAGGTTGGTGCCTCCTGACGGCGCTTGGGAATCAGGGGCGCACCTGCCTGACGGGCGTGTC
Organism: Nakamurella flavida; assembly: GCF_030811475.1. NCBI lineage: Bacteria > Bacillati > Actinomycetota > Actinomycetes > Nakamurellales > Nakamurellaceae > Nakamurella > Nakamurella flavida. The sequence continues at coordinate 113,356 of NZ_JAUSQV010000001.1, read as the reverse complement.
AGATGGTCTGTGTAAGTGACGGTCCTGCCGGAAAGGACTACAGCTATGACCATGATTGAGGAGGGTGGTGCTGACGGTGTCGTCGATGAGCCGTTGTCCACTGCTGAGGTGGCGCAGCGGTTGCGTGCCTCTGGCGCTCTGGATGAACTGTTCGCTCAGATCGATAGGGGCCAGCTGCCGCTGACCGGTGACGGCGGGCTGGTGCCGGGGTTGATCAAGGCGGCGCTGGAACGCGGGTTGCAGGCCGAGTTGTCTGACCATCTCGGGTACGACAAGGGTGATCCGCAGGCCCGGCTGTTCCCGAATTCCCGGAACGGCTCGACGCCCAAGACGGTGTCCTCGCAGGTCGGGCCGGTGGATTTGGACATTCCCAGAGACCGGGCCGGGTCGTTCACTCCGCGGCTGGTGCCCCAGGGCTCCCGCCGGTTGGGCGGTTTGGACGAGATCATCGTTTCGCTCTACGCCGGCGGGATGACGTTGCGCGACATCCAGCATCACCTGGCCGCCACGGTCGGCACGGAACTCTCGCACGAGACGATCTCCAAGATCTGCGACGAGGTCCTGGACGCGGTCACCGAGTGGCAACACCGCCCATTGGAGGCGTTGTACCCGGTGATCTATCTGGACGCGCTGATCGTGAAGGTCCGCGACGGCGGGCACGTCCGCAACCGCGCCGCGCACATCGCCGTCGGTGTCGACATGAACGGTGTGAAGCGGGTTCTGGGGATCTGGATCCAGGCCAGCGAAGGCGCGAAGTTCTGGGCGTCGGTGTGCGCTGAACTGGCCAACCGCGGGGTTCGCGACGTGCTGATCGTGTGTTGCGACGGCCTGACCGGGTTCCCCGAGGCGGTCGCTGCCACGTGGCCGCTGGCCACCGTGCAGACCTGCGTGGTCCACCTGATCCGCCAGGCGATGCGGTTCGTAGGCTACGGCGACCGCAGAGCCGTCGCGGCGGCGTTGAAACCGATCTACCAGGCACCCGATGAAGACGCGGCCAGGGTCGAACTCGACGCGTTCGCCGACTCCGAACTCGGCCGCAGGTACCCGACCACGGCCGCGGCGTTCCAACGGTCCTGGGACCGGTTCACCCCGTTCCTGGCGTTCCCGCCGGCGCTGCGGAAGGTCATCTACACCACGAACGCGATCGAATCGTTGAACTACCAACTCCGCAAGATCATCAAGAACCGCGGCCACTTCCCCAACGACCTGGCCGCAGTGAAGCTGCTCTGGCTGGCGATCTGCAACATCGAGGACAAACGCGCCGCCGACCGAGCCAAAGAAGCCGGCCGCGGTCGACGCGAGAAACGCCAAGCTGAAGGACGACTTGTCGAGGGACAGGTGACCACGAACTGGAAACAAGCCCTGGCCCAACTGTCGTTGGTCTACCCCGACCGCATCGAACCCCATCTGTGACCGCCGTCACTTACACAGAAATCTTGACAAGCTCTGCCTGACAGAGCGACCCACACGCAGTTGGTCGCCCGAGTCAGGAGGAGGCCATCATGGCCATTCACACCCAGGAATCGCTATCAGGCTTCATCGCCCCGGAGCCGTTGCTCACCGAGACGGCCAAGGGAGACGCCAGGTTCTTCGCCCGTATCGGCAAGGAACACTTCCGCCGTGAGGACGACGGCTCGTTCACGCAGACCGAGACGACCTACCACCACCTGGTGATGTTCGGGCGTTCCGCTGAGCACGCGCACGCGAACTTCACCCAGGGCGACAACTTCGTCGCCGAGGGCTACACGCGGCCGGTCAACTACGAGCGCAACGGTCAGGCGATCGAGGGCGAAGAGTTCGTCGCCAAGAAGATCGGCCATGACGCCGCGCGAACCCGCTACGAGGTGGACCGCACCCCGCGCAATGGAGTCGGCCGGGACGCAGCGGCGTACGACCCGACGCAGCGAGCAGCGGCGACGGCGCACGCCCCGGTCAGCATGTGAGTTCGGGAGCCGAAGCACCATGAACGATCAGCACGAGATGGATGAGCCGGATGTCTTCGACGGGCCGCCCCACGCCACCAACGCAGACATGCCCGAACCGCCGCACCCCGTGAACTGGAACCTGCTGACAGCGCACGAGCTGGAGCAGGAATGGCTCGCGCTGAACCGGTGGGTTGACTGGCTGCGACGCACCTACGGCCTCACCGTCGCGGTGGTGCCGCCGTTCTGGCATCACCACCCGGAGATGGTCTGGGAGCTATCGGCACTGCACCTGCATTGGCTCGCGGCCTACGACCCCGATCAGAACGCATCCGCGCCGCTCGGCTGGCATCGCGACTTCGCCGACGCGCGCGAACGCCTTCGCTACTGGGTCACCGCCTGCGGCACCCGTGGCGACCACGACCGACCGACCCGGCAAGCTGCATGGCCCGGTGAAGACCCAGCTCCCACGATCCAGGACTTCACCTTCACCGACCGCGACACCGAGTTCGTCGAGTTCGTCATCGCCCAAGTCCGCAAGCGCCAGGAGGCCGAAGACGAGTTCTACGCCAACCTGGCCGACGACGAGGCTCCGTAGACCGATGAGCCGCTACACGAAGAAGACAGATCGTCGCCCCTACGAGGAGCGGTCGTTCTCCGTCCGGGCCGTCCACCGCGAACGCGCCGACCTGCACAAGCTCGCCGAGGTTCTCATCCGGCTGACGTTGCAGGAGACCGGCGAAAGCCGCGCGGCCCGCGAGGCGGTGCGGATGCCCGACACCTACCGGGCGGCACCGGATGGCCTGGCCGCCTCTGAAGCCGCCCGGTAGAATGAACCCTGCAAGCCTCGCGATGCGGGGTGTTGTGGCCTAAACCTCGCCGCTCGGCGGGCAACACGCACCGAGACCATCAGGTCTCGCCCTACAGCCTTCATCGGCTGCTCTCACGATCAACACCCCTCCCACGAACAGTGGGAGCGCGAGGGTCGAACCGCGTGAGAGTGAGCCCCCGATGACCACCATTGCCGACGATCCGGCAGCCAGCCTCATCGACCCGCCCAAGACTGCGGCTGCCGCCGTGTCCTACCTGCGAGTCTCCACCCGCGAGCAGGCAGAGAAAGGCGGCACCGACGAAGGCTTCTCGATCCCGGCCCAGCGCGAAGCGACCAGGCGTAAGGCCGAACAGCTCGGCGCCGGCATCGTCGAGGAGTTCGTCGACGCGGGAGCCTCAGCCAAGTCGTCCGACCGGCTGATGCGGATGATCCAGTACGTCAAGGCCAACAAGGTCGCCTACTGCATCGTCCACAAGGTCGACCGGCTCGCCCGCAACCGCGCCGACGACGTGAGCATCCACCTCGCACTCCAACAGTGCGGGGTCATGCTCGTATCCGCGTCGGAGAACATCGACGAGACCCCCTCCGGGATGCTGCTGCACGGCATCATGTCCACCATCGCCGAGTTCTACTCCCGCAACCTCGCCACCGAGGTCGCCAAGGGCATGACCCAGAAGGCCATCGGTGGCGGCACCAACGGGCGCGCCCCCATCGGGTATCTGAACGTCCGCAAGCGCGACGAACTCGGCCGCGAATCCCGCACCATCGAGCTCGATCCCGAGCGAGCACCGATGATCGAGTGGGCGTTCAAGGCGTACGCCTCAGGTAACTGGAGCGTGAGCCAGCTCCACGACGACCTCACCTCGCGGGGGCTGCGCAGCCTGCCGACGCCGAAGCGGCCGGCGAAGCCGTTGGCGGTGTCTACCATCCATCGGCTCCTGACCAACCCGTACTACAAGGGCGATGTCATCTACCGAGGCACCCGCTACAAGGGCAACCACCCGGCGCTCGTGCCTGCCGAGGTCTGGTACCAGGTCCAGTCCGTGCTCACCGCGCACCAGTGCGCCGTCGAGGCGACCCAAGTCCACGGCCACTACCTCAAAGGCACCGTCCACTGCGGCCAGTGCGGGTCCCGGCTCATCGTCTCGAACGCGAAGAACCGGCACGGCAACGTCTACTGCTACTTCGTGTGCTCGGGTCGGCACTCCAAGCGCACCGACTGCACGCGCCAGGCGATGCTCATCGAAGATGTCGAGAAGCTCGTCGAGGACTACTACACCCGCGTCCAGATCACGCCCGCCCAGCAGGACGCCCTCGCAGGGATGCTCCACCACGAGTTCGACCGGCTCATGGCCGCTGAAACCGAGGAACTGGAACGCCTCACCACCAACCGCGACCGGCTCGAAGGCGAGCAGGACCGTCTCATGCAGGCGCACTACGCCGACGCGATCCCGCTCTCAGTGCTCAAGCGCGAACAGGATCGGATCGTCGCCGAACTCGACCAAGTGACCCGCCGCATCGACGCCCACCACGGCGACTACGCCGACGCCCGCGCCCACCTCGACGACGCCCTCGGCCTGCTCGCCAACTGCGCCGATATCTACACCCGCTGCGACGACACCAACCGGCGGCTGTGCAACCAGGCGTTCTTCACGAAGGTCTTCATCGACGAGGACAACGAGCTGCGCGTCGAGCACAACCGGCCCTTCGAGATGCTCCTCGATCCGCAGGTCAACGCCAACGCCCTGACCTGGGCCGCAGACGCCGACAAGGCCCGAACCTCAACCAACGTTTCCGTTGGCAAGGGTTCGAGCCTTGTGCGTGGGGTGGGCGCGACAGGGTTCGAACCTGCGACCGCCCGGGTGTAAACCGGGTGCTCTCCCGCTGAGCTACACGCCCCTGACACCGACCCCGAGAGGCCGGTGATCGGTCCTCCGGAGACCGCCTGCCCGGCTAACCGCCGACGGCCGGTGCGGTGGCGAGGTCGGTTTCCGAGCCCCGCCCCGACAGCGCGGCCACCGCTCGTCGCCAGCCGGCCTGATCACGCACCTCACCCGGCCCCTTGACCTCGGCGAACACGACGGTGCCGGACGGTTCGACCAGGAAGGTCCCGCGCACGGCCATCCCGGCCTTGGCCAGGAAACACCCGTAGGCGCGTGCCGTCTCGCCGTGCGGCCAGAAATCGCTGAGCAGCGGGAACGAGTATCCCTCGGCGCGGGACCACGCCTGCAGGGTCGGGGGCGGATCGGTGGAGATGCCGAGAACCTGCACGTGGTGGTTCTGGAACGAAGCGAGATCGTCCCGGACGGCGCTCAGCTCACCGCTGCAGATCCGGGAGAAGGCGAAGGGGTAGAAGACCAACAGGACAGCCTTGCTCACCAGCAACTCGGACAGCGTCACCGGCACGTTGTTCGCGTCCGGCAGGGTGAAGTCCGGTGCCCGGTCCCCCACCGCGACCGGCCCGTCCGACCCGGCGAGCGGGTCGGTCACCGACGGACCTTGCCCGACTTCGGTCGCACCAGCCGGGTGATCATCCACCCGCTGCCACTGCCGCTGGGCACGCTGGTCGTCTGGGACAGGCCCGCGGTGGCGGTGGCCTCCGCGATGTCACTGGGCTCGACATAGCCGTCACGCCCGGTCTTCGGCGTCAGCAGCCAGATGACCCCGGCATCGGCGAGCAGCGAGATGCTGTCCACCAACGCATCGGTGAGGTCGCCGTCGGGCTCGCGCCACCAGAACAGCACCGCATCCAGGACCTCGTCGGTGTCCTCGTCCAGCAGGTCGGAGTCGATCACGTCCTGGACGGCGTCACGCAGTTCGTGGTCGACGTCCTCGTCGTAGCCGACCTCTCCGACGGTGTCTCCCGGTGACATCCCGAGCCGAGCAGCCGCTGCAACCGACTGCTCTGCCAATTCACTCACTGCTGCTGCACTCCTTCACGCCCGGCGGTCATCGGCCCCGACAGATGTGTCGGGTCACTCCACGGCCTCATGGCTGATTACCTTATGCGTCGCGGGCCCTTCCGTGAACAACACAATCTTCACGTGGGTGTTTTCCCGGCACCTCCGCCCCGACCGGGCGACGCCCCCGGCGCGCCGCCCCACCCCTGGTGTCACCGTCCGGCACCGACCGCCGGGACGGGGCCGTTCGTGCTGGCCGGGAGGCCGGGCGCGGCCCGGCGCGCATGCCCGCCCGCCGATGGGCCAGGATGGGGTGTGATCGCGTACCGCCCATCCGGCGGCGGCGGTCGACCACCACCGGCCGTGTCAGGAACCCACCCCGGCGCCGGGCCCACGAGGAGATCGGATCGATCGTGTCAGGGAAAGACGAACTGCGGCCGCGGAATCACCTCATCCCGGACGGGATCGCGCAGATCCCGGATGCCGACCCCGAGGAGACGCAGGAGTGGCTGGACTCCTTCGACGCCATGGTCGACGCCGGCGGTCAGCAACGCGCCCGCTACCTGATGAACCGCATCCTGGGCCGGGCCAAGGAACGGCACGTCGGCCTGCCCGGGCTGATCACCACCGACTACCTCAACACCATCGCGACCGGGGCCGAGCCCGACTTCCCCGGTGACGAGGAGATCGAGCGTCGCTACCGCGCCTGGATCCGCTGGAACGCCGCCGTGATGGTGCACCGCGCCCAGCGCCCGGGCATCGGCGTCGGTGGTCACCTGTCGACCTACGCCTCGTCGGCCACCCTGTACGAGGTCGGCTACAACCACTTCTTCCGCGGCAAGGACCACCCGGGCGGCGGTGACCACGTCTTCTTCCAGGGCCACGCCTCCCCCGGCATGTACGCCCGCGCCTTCCTCGAGGGACGGCTGAGCAGCGACCGGTTGGACGGGTTCCGCCAGGAGGCCTCCCACCCGGGCGGCGGGCTGCCGTCCTACCCGCACCCGCGGCTGATGCCGGACTTCTGGGAGTACCCGACCGTCTCCATGGGCCTCGGCCCGATGAACGCTATCCAGCAGGCCCGGTTCAACCGTTACCTGCACCACCGTGGCATCAAGGACACCTCCGACCAGCACGTCTGGGCCTTCCTCGGCGACGGCGAGATGGACGAGGTGGAGTCGCGCGGCCTGGTGCAGGTCGCCGCGGTCGACGGGCTCGACAACCTGACCTTCGTCATCAACTGCAACCTGCAGCGCCTGGACGGCCCGGTCCGCGGCAACGGCAAGATCATCCAGGAGCTGGAGTCCTTCTTCCGGGGCGCCGGCTGGAACGTCGTCAAGGTCATCTGGGGCCGCGAGTGGGACGGCCTGCTCCAGCAGGACACCGACGGCGCGTTGGTCGACCTGATGAACGCCACCCCGGACGGGGACTACCAGACCTACAAGGCCAACGACGGCGCCTACGTGCGCGAGCACTTCTTCGGTCGCGATCCGCGCACCAAGCAGATGGTGTCGTCGATGACCGACGACGAGATCTGGGGCCTCAAGCGCGGCGGCCACGACTACCGGAAGGTCTACGCGGCCTACGCGGCGGCGCTGGCCCACAAGGGCCAGCCGACGGTCATCCTGGCCAAGACGATCAAGGGCTTCCACCTGGGGTCCTCGTTCGAGGGGCGCAACGCCACGCACCAGATGAAGAAGCTGACGCTGGCCAACCTCAAGGAGTTCCGGGACGAGCTGCACATCCCGATCGAGGACGCCGAGCTGGAGAAGGATCCCTACCAGCCGCCGTACTTCCACCCCGGCGACGACGCCCCGGAGATCCGCTACCTCAAGGAGCGCCGGGCCCAGCTCGGCGGTTTCGTCCCCGAGCGCCGCACCACCGCCAAGGCGCTGACCCCGCCGTCGGACAAGGTGTGGGAGGTGATGAACCGCGGCTCGGGCAAGCAGGAGATCGCCACCACCATGGCCTTCGTGCGCCTGGTGCGCGACCTGTTCAAGGAGGAGGGCATCGGCAAGCGGATCGTGCCGATCATCCCGGACGAGGCGCGCACCTTCGGGATGGACTCGTTCTTCCCGTCGCAGAAGATCTACAACCCCTCGGGCCAGCTGTACACGGCGGTCGACGCCAACCTGATGCTGGCCTACAAGGAGTCCGAGCAGGGCGTCATCCTGCACGAGGGCATCAACGAGGACGGCTCGACGGCGACGTACACCGCGGTGTCGACGAGCTACGCCACCCACGGCGAGCCGATGATCCCGATCTACATCTTCTACTCGATGTTCGGGTTCCAGCGGACCGGTGACGGCTTCTGGGCCATGGGCGACCAGATGGGCCGCGGCTTCATCCTGGGCGCCACCGCCGGACGCACCACGCTGACCGGCGAGGGCCTGCAGCACGCCGACGGCCACTCGCAGCTGCTCGCCGCCACCCAGCCGCACATCGTGGCCTACGACCCGGCGTACGGGTACGAGATCGGGCACATCGTCCGGGACGGCATCCGGCGGATGTACACCACGAACGAGGACGGGGTGCTGACCGGCGAGAACATCTCCTACTACATCACCCTGTACAACGAGCCCTACCAGCAGCCGGCCGGCCCCGCCGACCTGGACGTGGACGGGTTGCTGAAGGGGATCTACCGGCTCGCGCCGGCGCCGGACGGCGACGGGGACCGGGCGCACGCCCAGCTCCTCGCCTCGGGTGTGGGTGTGCGGTGGGCCCTGGAGGCCCAGCACCTCCTGGCGCAGGACTGGTCGGTGGCCGCCGACGTCTGGTCGGTGACCAGCTGGTCGGAGCTGCGGCGGGACGCCGAGGAGATCGAGCGGGCCCGCCTGCTCGATCCGGGTGCCGAGCACGACGATCCGTACATCACCCGGGCGCTGCGTGACGCTCCCGGGCCGGTGCTGGCCACCAGCGACTACCAGCGTGCGGTGCAGAACCAGATCGCACCCTGGGTCCCGGGCGACTACACCGCCCTGGGCGCCGATGGCTTCGGCTTCTCCGACACCCGGCAGGCGGCGCGCCGGTTCTTCCTGATCGACGGCCCGTCCCTGGTCGTCGCCACCCTGGCTGCTCTCGAGCGGCGCGGCGAGTACCGCGCCGGTGCGGCCGCGGAGGCGGCGGAGAAGTACCAGCTCAGCGACGTGCGGGCCGGTCGATCGGGCAGCGCCGGCGGCGAGTCCTGATCCGTCGGGGTGATCTTGCGAAGATCACCCCGACGGCTCCGGCCAACTGTGGCGCACGCCTCAGTTCATTGGGTACTCTCCCGATGTTGTTGCTCTCCTGGTGTGTCGAACGGCATCTCTCGGGGTAGGCACTTCCCCTCGGTCGGAGGCCCGGTCGGGGTGTCCGATCCCGCGGTCTCGGCCCGCGGACGACGCTCGAGGAGAGCAGGCATGGCGCAGGGCACTGTGAAGTGGTTCAACGCGGAGAAGGGCTACGGCTTCATCTCCCCCGAGGACGGCTCCGGGGACGTCTTCGTGCACTACTCCGCCATCGGCGGCTCCGGCTACAAGTCCCTCGAGGAGGGCCAGTCCGTGAGCTTCGAGGTCGAGCAGTCGGCCAAGGGTCCGCAGGCCACCAACGTGAGCCCTGCCTGACACGCGACAGACCGGTCATCGGGGCCGGCACCCGATCACGGGTGCCGGCCCCGATGTCGTTCTCGCGGACGTCCACCGACGCCGGTCGCCGTGCGCCGACCGGTCCGGGCTCACCGGCGAGCGTCTCCGGGCCCCGGACCCCCGGCTCGAGTCCTCGGCTCCGGCTGCCGGGCCTGGCAGGCTGACCCGGTGACCCCGGATGCGAACGCGCCCGCCGACACCGCCCACCGGGGCGACAGCTCGGCGGCGGCGCCGGGGGTCAGCGCCCGCACCCTGGCCACCGTGGAACGGGCCGCCGGCGTGCTGGCCACCCGTTCCGTCGCGCTGATGGACCGACGCCTGTCCTGGTTCCGGTCGCTGTCCGCCGACCAACGATCCTGGGTGTCCCTGGTCGCCCAGGCCGGCATCTCCGGGTACGTCCGGTGGGTGGACGACCCCGGCACGGGCTACCGCATCACCGACCGGGTGTTCGGCACCGCCCCCCGCGACCTGGTGCGGGCGGTCTCGCTGCGGCGCACGGTGGAGCTGGTGCGGATCGCCATCACCGTGGCCGAGGAGGAACTCCCCGCGCTGGCCACCGACGCCGTCGAGGCCGCGGCCCTGCGCGACTCCCTGCTGCGCTACAGCCGGGAGGTCGCCTTCGCCGCGGCCGCCGTCTACGCAGCCGCGGCCGAGACCCGCGGCGCGTGGGACGCCCGGGTGGAGGCCGCCGTGGTCGACGGCATCGTGCGCGGGGAGGACCAGTCGAGCCTGTCCTCGCGGGCGGCGGCGCTCGACTGGGATCCGAGCGCCGGTGTCGTCGTCGTCGTCGGCAGCGCACCACCGGGTGACCGGGCGGAGAGCGTGGCCTCGGTCGCCGAATGGGCCGGATCCACCGGTGTCCGGGCCATGGCCGGAGTCCAGGCCGACCGGCTCGTGGTCGTGGTGGCCGCCCCCAGCGACGGGCGGGACGGGATGCTGGACGGGATGACGGACCTGTTCGCCCCGGGTCCGGTGGTGTACGGACGACCGGCGACCGGACTGCCCGGCGCCGTCGTGTCGGCCGCCGAGGCACTGGCCGGACTCGCCGCCAGCACAGCGTGGCCGGATGCCCCCCGCCCGGTGGACAGCGACGACCTGCTGGTGGAACGGGTGCTCAACGGTGACCCGCTCGCCGCGCGACGGGTGCGCTCGGCCGTCTACGCGCCACTCGCCGGCGGCCCGGCTCCCCTGCTGACCACCATCGAGGCCTATCTGGCCGCCGGTGGTGGGCTGGAGCCCGCCGCCCGGAGCCTGTTCGTGCACCCCAACACCGTCCGCTACCGACTCCACCGCATCGCCGAGCTCACCGGGCGCGATCCCTGGCGCCCCCGCGATCTGGCCGTGCTCCGCACCGCGGTGATCCTCGGCCGCCTCGCCGGAGACGGCTCGCTCTGAGATTTGGCGGTTCCGCCTCACGTTCCTGGAGGATTCCTCCAATTGAGTGGACCGGACTTCGTGTCGAGCCCTGCCGCCGACCGGCAGGTCGGCGTGGTTGTCTGTACGACGTGCTGGCCGTCGTCTGTCCCGGGCAGGGATCGCAGAAACCTGGAATGTTCGCTCCGTGGCTCGCCCTCCCCGGAGCTCCCGAGCAACTGGCGACCCTGTCGGAACGGGCCGGTCTCGACCTGATCGCCCTCGGCACCGGAGCCGGCGCCGAGGAGATCAAGGACACCGCGGTCACCCAGCCCCTGGTGGTGGCGGCGGCCCTGCTGGCCGCCGCCCACCTCGAGCTCCCCGCCGGTGCGACCGTCGCCGGGCACTCCGTCGGGGAACTGGCCGCGGCCGCCCTGGCCGGGGTGATCAGCACCGGGGACGCCGTCGGCCTGGCCGGCACACGGGGTCGCGCGATGAGCGCGGCCTGCGCCCTGGAGCCGACCGGGATGAGTGCCGTCCTGGGCGGCGATCCGGAGACCGTGCTGGCCGCCCTGGCCGAGCGGGACCTGGTGGGCGCCAACGTGAACGGTGCCGGCCAGATCGTCGCCGCCGGCACGACCGCGGCCCTGCGGGCCCTGGCCGACGACCCGATCACCGGCACCCGCGTCATCCCGCTCCCCGTGGCCGGGGCCTTCCACACCTCGTACATGGCCACCGCGCAGCTCGCCCTGGCCCCCGACCTGGCCGCGCTCGACCCCGCGGACCCGGTCCGCCCCCTGCTCGGCAACGCCGACGGGGCGGTCGTCGGCAGTGGCGCGGCGTTCCTGCAGTCCCTGGGTGCGCAGGTCACCCGCCCCGTGCGCTGGGATCTCTGCATGCAGACCCTGCGCGCGGAGGGCGTCACCGGCGTCCTGGAGCTCCCCCCGGCCGGCACCCTGGTCGGCCTCGTGAAACGTGAACTGAAGGGTGTCGCCACCATGGCCCTCAAGGGTCCCGACGATCTCGACGCGGCCGCGGCCTTCATGGCCGAGCACGCCGGCCCCGGCACGGTGGCGGCATGACCCGCATCCAGCTGCCCCCGGTCGTCGCGGGCTCGCGCATCAGCGGACTGGGTTCGTTCCGACCCGAGCGGGTCGTGGACAACCACGAGCTCGCCCGGATCATGGACACCAACGACGAATGGATCCGCAGCCGCGTCGGCATCCAGGAGCGTCGTTTCGCCGGGCCCGAGGACACGGTCGTCTCGATGGGCGCTGCGGCGTCGGCCAAGGCCCTGGCCGAGGCGGGTCTGCAGCCCTCCGACGTGGACACCGTCATCGTGGCGACCTGCACGCTGGAGAGCCAGATCCCCCACGCCGCCACCCAGGTCGCGGGCCTCCTCGGCATCCACGCCCCCGGGTCCTTCGACATCAACGCGGCCTGTGCCGGCTTCTGCTACGGCCTGGCCGCGGCCGACCAGGCCGTCCGCACCGGCAACTCCCGGACCGTGCTCGTCGTCGGGTCGGAGAAGCTCACCTCGTGGACGGACCCGACCGACCGCGCCACGGCCATCATCTTCGCCGACGGTGCCGGCGCGGCCGTCGTCACCGCCACCGACGACCCCGGTGTGGGGCCGGTCGTCTGGGGCAGCGACGAGACCCAGTCGGACGCGATCCGGGTCGCCGACCGCAACGGCAGCCTGTTCCAGGAAGGTCAGGCCGTCTTCCGCTGGGCGACGACCGCGATCGGACCGGTGGCCGTCCGCGCCGCCGAGGCCGCCGGGGTCTCCCTGGCCGACATCGACGTGCTGGTGCCCCACCAGGCGAACCTGCGCATCGTGGAGGCGGTGGCCAAGAAGGTCATCGCCGCCGGCGGTCGCCCCGATCTGGTCGTCGCCCGGGACATCGTCACCTCCGGCAACACCTCGTCGGCGTCCATCCCGCTCGCCCTGGACCGCATGCGGGCGGCCGGCGAGGTCGCCTCCGGCGCGCTGGTGCTGGCCGTCGGCTTCGGTGCCGGTCTGACCTACGCCGCCCAGGTCTTCCGCTGCCCGTGACCGGTGCGTCCGTCCACCGGGCCGTGCGGTCCCGGGCCGTGGTCCGTCCCACCGGACCGCGTCGCGCGGGCCACGGGTCGGGCCATACGGCAGAATCCGCCCGGGGACGGGGCCCGCGCCCCGGCGTCGGATCCGCGCCCCGTTCCTGACCACCCACCGAGCACCACCCCGCAGCACCACCTGAGAGAGGAACACCTGTGAGCAACGAGGACACCCTCGCCGGTCTGGCCGAGATCGTCGAAGAGGTCGCCGGCGTCAGCGCCGCCGACGTCAGCGCCGACAAGACCTTCACCGACGACCTGGACATCGACTCGCTGTCGATGGTCGAGATCGCCGTGCAGGCCGAGGACCGTTTCGGCGTCAAGATCCCGGACGACGAGCTGGCCAACCTCAAGACCGTGGGCGACGCCGTCTCCTACATCGACCGCAACCGTTCCTGATCGTTCACGATCGGCCCTGACCAGCGCGATCCGCGCTGATCAGGGCGGCCCGGCCGCCGGCCGACCCCGCCCCACCCGCTGTCCCCTGTTCTGACCCGGAGAGTTGAGGCTCGCGATGTATACCGACCACGACGTCGTCGTCACCGGTATCGGCGCCACCACGCCGATCGGCGGCACCGCCCCCGATACCTGGCGGGCCATGCTCGAAGGGCGGAACGGGGTCACCACGAACGACGCCCCGTGGGTGGAGAAGTACCAGCTGCCGGTGAAGATCCACGCGCCGCTGGCCGTGGAGCCCACCGAGATCCTCACCCGGGTCGAGGCCCGCCGGTTGGACCGGGCCCAGCAGGTGGCGCTGGTCGCCGCCCGCGAGGCGTGGGCCGACGCCGGGGAGCCGGGCGTCGACCCCGAGCGCCTCGCGGCGGTGGTGGGCACCGGCATCGGCGGCGCGCTCACCCTGCTCGGGCAGGACGACATCCTGGAGAACGACGGCCTCCGCAAGGTCGCCGTGCTCACCATCCCCATGCTCATGCCCAACGGCCCGGCCGCCGCGGTCGGCCTGTGGGTCAAGGCCCGTGGCGGCGTGCACGCGCCCGTGTCGGCCTGCGCCTCCGGGGCCGAGGCCATCGCCTGGGCGTACCGGCTGATCAAGTCCGGTGAGGTCGACGTGGCCATCGCCGGCGGCGCCGAGGCCGTCACCCACCAGCTGCCGGTGGCCGGGTTCGCCCAGATGCGGGCCATGAGCACGCGCAACGACGACCCCGAGCACGCCTCCCGCCCGTTCGACCTGGACCGCGACGGGTTCGTCCTCGGCGAGGGCGCCGGGATCATGGTGCTCGAACGGGCGGACTTCGCCAAGGCGCGCGGCGCCCGGATCTACGGGCGTCTGGCCGGCATCGGCATGTCCAACGACGCGTACCACATCACCGCCCCGGAGCCCGACGGCGAGGGCTCGGCCCGGGCCATCGGCAAGGCCCTGCGGATGGCCGACCTGACCCCGATGGACATCGGCCACGTCAACGCGCACGCCACGTCGACCCCGGTCGGCGACATCGCCGAGTCCAAGACCATCCTGCGGGCCATCGGTGACCACCCCGTCGTCACCTCGACCAAGTCGATGACCGGGCACATGCTGGGCGCCTCCGGCGCGGTCGAGGCCATCGCCACGATGCTGGCCGTCCGCGACGGCATCGTCCCCGGGACGCGGAACATCGTGAACCTCGATCCCGAGATCAAGGTCGACGTGGCCACCGAGAACCGCGAGGTCAAGCTGACCGCCGCCATCAACGACTCGTTCGGGTTCGGTGGCCACAACGTCGCGCTGGTCTTCACCGCCGACTGATCCCACCGCGCCGGCACACGCCGACAGCCGACCCGGGCGCTCCCGGACGGCTGTCGGCGTGCTGCGTCCGGATGCACCCCGAGGGCGTAGACGCCGCTGGGGCGCCGCTCTCCGCGTGAGCCGAGAACAGCCCGAGGACACCGGCGTCGGAAGCGGTGGACCCGCGATCGCGGACGCGCGGACGGGCTGCCCGGCCTGCGGGTCAGCCGGCCGAGCGGGCCCGGTCGGCGATGGCCTGGTGCGCCGCCGACCCGACGACGTCCAGCCCCGGCGTGGGCGTCCGTGTGGCTGCGATCCGCAGGGCGGTGACCCGCACCGCGGCCTCGCGCAGCCGGGCCGGGTCCAGGGACCCGTCACCCACGGCGGTGACGATGCCGCCGTGCGCGGCGACCGGGTCGACCGGCATCAGCAGGAGGTCCTGGCCGGCGGCCAGGGCCCGCCACCCCGCCTCGGCGGAGGAGTACGCGTCGGCCACCGGTGCCATCTCCAGCGCGTCGCTCACCGCGATGCCGGTGAAGCTGAGCGGCTCGCAGCCACCCACCCCCGGTCCGCGCAGCAGGTCGGTCAGCGCCTCCCGGCTCAGACTGGTGGGCAACCGGTCGACACCGATCGCGGGCTGCAGCACGTGGCCGGTCATCACCAGCGCGACCCCGGCGTCGACGGCCTGCCGGAACGGGACCGCCGCCCCGTCGTTCCACTCCGTGCAGCTGGTGGTGACGGTGGGCAGCTCTTCGTGCGTGTCGGCGGCGATGGCCCCGATCCCCGGGAAGTGCTTGACCGTGGCGGCGACCCCGGCGCTCTGGTATCCCCGCACCGCCGCGACCACCAGCGCCGCGACCCGCTCGGGGTCCGCGCCGAAGGACCGGTCGCCGATCGCCGAGGAGGAACGGTCCGGGACGATGTCGGCGTCCGGGGCGAAGTCCACCGTGATGCCGACCGCACGCATCTCGGCGCCCGCCGCTGCGGCCGCCTGTTCGGTGAGCGCGGCGGCCTCGGCGGTGTCGGACACCGCGGCCAGCTCGGAGGCCCCCGGGAAGTCGGTGAACCCGTTGACCAACCGCTGGACGTCGCCGTACTCCTGGTCGGTGGCGATCAGCACGGGAAGGTCGGGGCTCTGCTGCTGCAGGGCGGCGGTGACCGCGGCGACCTGGGCGGGGGTGCCGGAGTCGGTGCCGTCGACGACCCCCCGGGAACCCATCAGGATGACCCCGCCCAGGCCGAGGGCGGACACCAGATCGGTGCCCACCGCATCGGCCGAGCTCGCCATGATGACCGCACCGGCCTGCCGGGACACGTCCATCGCGTCGACCAGGGCCGCTGCGGCGGCCATGTCCGCGGCGGTCACGGGTCCACCGGGCGGCACGGGGGCGTCCGCGGCCGGCGCGGCCGTCGACGACCCGGGCGGGGACGGCGCGCTGGTCGGGGCCGCAGCGTCGGACGTGGCCGCCGGGGATGACGGGGCGGTGGTGGACGGGGCGGCCGGGGTGGGTGTGGGGCCGGCCACCTCCGACGACGGGGACGTGACCGGGGAGGACGACGGGGGCGGCGAGCTGGACGTCGACACCACACCGCCGGCGTCCGAGGCGGTCGGGGCCGAGCAGGCCGTCAGGAGCAGACCGCCACTGAGCAGGATGAGACCGGAGCGACGAAGGGTCCGGGTGCGGGACATCAGCAGGCCGCCTTGTTCTGGGGGGTGGGGTCGATCCCGTCGATGACGAGCCGGCCGTCCTGGGTGACGACGCGGTAGGTGAGGTCCCAGCTGATGCAGTTCGCCGGGAGATCGGCCGGCGCGAAGGCCGGGTCCTGTCGGGAGCTGAACCACACCCGGACGCGCGTCGGGTCCTGGTCCACCGAGACGAGGACGATGCTCGAGTCCAGGGTGGTCGAGTACCGGTGCTCCCAGGTGGCCCGGTCCTGGGAGACGGTCTGTCCCGCCGAGACGACCGCGGTCCAGGCATCGTGATCGCCGGTGTTGATGGCGTCGAAGTAGCGCTGGAGGACGGTTCGGACCTCGGCGGCCATCGGGTCGTCCGCGGTGTCGGGGCCGAGACGGACGGTGCGGTCGTCGGACGGGGAGGTCGGGGTCCACGGGGCGACGGCGGCGGTCGGCGCGGAACGTCCCAGGGCCCAGGCTCCGGCGGCGCCGCCGGCGGCGACGACCAGCAGCGCGCAGACGAGCAGCACCGTGCGGACACCCGATCTCATCCGGCCCCCTCCGTCTCTGGCCCGTGTACCTGATGGAGGCACGGGAGGTCGACGTGAGGGGACGCTATCGGGTTGCCCCGGAACGGGCGATCAGTGGTGGAGGTCTCGGCCCGTGGGTCAGGGTCGGCGCGGTGTCACCAGGTGACGGCGGGGCGGCACACCGGAGCGACGACCGGGTGGTGATCCGACATCGACCGGGGCGATCATCCGACCTGGTGCAGCCAGGTGACGACGGATCCCTCGCCGGCCCGGCGGTAGGGCTCGAGCTCCGCGTCGATGTCGGTACCCAGCAGACCGGACAGAGCGTGCCGGGTGGTGCTCCTACATCGACCGGGGCGATCATCCGACCTGGTGCAGCCAGGTGACGACGGATCCCTCGCCGGCCCGGCGGTAGGGCTCGAGCTCCGCATCGATGTCGGTACCCAGCAGACCGGACAGAGCATGCCGGGCGGTCTCCCACGAGCTGGACCGTTCGACGAGCGCCCGCAGTTGATCCTCGGCGACCATCACGTCACCGTTGGCGGACATGGGGGCACGCCAGATCGGCCGACCGGGCAGATGGCAGATGCGCTCACCGTCGTTGCCCGGGCTCGCCTCTTCGGTCACCTCGAAGCGCAGCATGGGCCACGCCTTCAGTGCCTGGGCTAGCCGACCACCGGTGCCGGGGTCGCCCGTCCAGCTCACGTCCGCCCTGAGGTGACCGGGAGCAGCCGGTTGTGCCGTCCAGGTGAGCGTCACACGCCCACCGAGCACACCGGAAAGAGCCCACTCGACGTGCGGGCAGATGGCTGCCGGCGCCGAGTGGACGAACACCACACCACGTGTAGCCACCGTGCACCTCCGCTTTCACTCCGTCGTCTTCCCCAACGCGGAGCTGTGCGGGCGGGCCGGGCCTACCGTGCGGATTCTTTTGTCCGGACACGCACGATCAGACGTGCATTCCTGGGATCATTGTGCACGGTGTGACAGGGCTGCGTCCAGCCTTGGCGATCATCTTCTCGTGATCGGGGCGTGACACCACGTGTTGACGAGATCACCGCGTCCGGTCGGGCCCCAGGCCCTCCCCATCGGTGCGGGTCGACCATCCGCCGGGCCGGCGGGAATCCACCCCCAGGTCGCGCCGGCTGCACCCAGACCGACGAGCAGGACGAACAGGACGAGAAGCAGGGCCGCAGAGGTCATGACCTGAGCATCGGCCGCCCCTATCCTGTGGTCCATCTGTTTGTTCTGTCCGTCATCGGTAAGCTGAGCTGCATGGTGCACCGTTCATGATCGACGTCCGGCGGCTGGAGATCCTCCGCGAGGTGGACCGCTGCGGAACGGTCGCCGCTGCGGCCCTGGCCGTCCATCTGACCCCGTCGGCGGTGTCCCAGCAGGTGGCGGCCCTGGCCCGCGAGGTGGGGACGCCGATGCTGGAACCGGACGGTCGCCGGGTGCGCCTGACCGAGGCGGCACGCATCCTGCTCGGGCACGCGCACGAGATCTTCACCCGGCTCGAGCACGCCGAGTCCGATCTGGCCGCGTTCCGCGCCGGCGATTCCGGGACGGTCCGGTTGGGCGCGTTCCCCTCGGCCGTCCGCGGGGTCGCCGTACCGGTGCTCCGGCGCCTCGCCGACCGCTCCGGCCTGCGCGTCGAGATCCGGGAGATCGACCCGGGCGATGCGGTCGACGCCCTGCTGGGGCGGCGGGTCGACGTGGCCGTCACCCTCACCGCGAACGAGATGTTCGTCGGCCAGGACGATGCGCGGATCGCCAGCGTCCCGTTGTTCGACGACCTGATGGATCTGGTCCTGCCGGTCGGTCATCGCCTGGCCGGGCAGGAGACGGTGGATCTGGCCGATCTGGCCGGGGAGGACTGGATCGTCAACCTGCCGGGCACCCCGTGCTTCGCCGTGACGTACGCGGCCTGTGAGTCGCGCGGTTTCCGGCCGATCGCCCGGCACTACGCCGACGAGTTCATCGGGTCGCTCGCGCTCGTCGCCGCGGGGGCGGGGGTGGCCCTGCTCCCCCGCCTGGCCCACGACGGCGTGGCCGGCCCGGGGGTGGTGGTCCGGCCGACCACGGGACCGACCCCGGTCCGTCGGATCGGGCTGCAGGTCCGGGCGGGCACCGCGGGCCAACCGCACATCGCTCCCCTGCTGGACGCTCTGCGCGAGGTCGGGGCGGACCTGCACCGCCGGGACCTCCCCGTCGCCGCCGGGTGAGTGCGCTCGAAGGGTCGAGCCGGCTCAGGTGGTGACCAGGTGCAGGTGACGACCGGTCCGGGCCGGGGCCTCGTGACGGTCGGCGCGCCCGGCCGGCGGGCGCACGCCCCCGCCCGCGGTGGCCGGCAGCCGCCGGTTGGCCGCCGGGATGCCGAGCAGCGCCTCGACGGGCTCCCGACAGTCCGCGCACAGCGCGAGGAGGCGCACGGCCCGCACCGCGGACTCCCGCTGGACGCGGTACCGGCGGACATCGGTGGTGGCCGTGTGGCAGACGGTGCAGATGGCGACGAGATCGGTCATGGGGCGCATCCTGCAAGGGACCACCGACAGTGGCCCTCCCCGACGGCAGCCAGGGCCGGCACGGGGCGGCAGTACGAGCGCGACGGTGGGGCGGGTGGGGCTCGAACCCACGACCTGACGGATTATGAGTCCGCTGCTCTGACCGACTGAGCTACCGCCCCGTCGGGCACCCTACCGGCCGGTCAGCGCCGCACCGGCGGTCCTGCCGGTCGCACCGGGAGCGTCAGCCGGTGGCCGGGGCGGCCGTCCCGTCCGTGGTGGCCGCCGACGTCTCCGTGGCCGGCGGGGCCGGCGCCGGGACCGGGACGGTCAGCGAGTCGGTGACGGTGCGCTTGTGGTAGCCGGCGTCGCCGGCGTTCTTGATGACCAGGTCGTAGGTGTAGTCGATCTGGTTGGCGTACACCCCGGCGGTGCCCAGCGCCTCGTCGGTCAGCGGTTGCTCGCCGGCCAGGAGGGTCCATCGGCCGATCAGGTCCGGGCCGAACCCCCGGACCGGCGCGACCTGGTCGTAGGGGAAGTTCACCGACATCGAATAGCCGGGCAGCGCGGCCGGCGCCTGGTCGACCGTCGTGGACGTCACCAGCCCGTCGAGCCCGGGATTGGTCGACCGCAGCGAGGTGACCACCGAGGACCGCGACAACGCCACGTCGGGGGTGGTCGTCCCGGCCACCGGGACCAGGTGCAGCGACAGGTTCATGTCCTTGGCCGCGAGGGAGGACCAGGCCGACGGATCACCGGTGGTCCAGTAGTCGACGGTCAACGCGAACGGCTCCCCCGCCACCGAGAGATCGTGGTGGGCGCTGCCCTCGGCGAGATCGTTGGTCACCGACGGGGCGACGCCCGACGCAGTCAACGTGGTCGGGGCCTCGGACGCCGCGGAGGTCGGGGCGGGAGCAGCGGTGGTCGTCGGCGCGGAACACGCGGTCAGCAGAATCAGCCCGACGGCGACCCCGGCGGGCGCCACCCACCGGCCGGGGCGCCCTCGACTCCCCAGGGTGAACGGCATTCCCCCGCTGTGACCCGGAATGGGTGATGAGAACACGTGTGAGCCCCCGGATCAGGTGATGGAAATGAGGCCCGCCGAATGCTGCGGGTGGCCCGCCGAAGGCCTGCTCACCTGTCGAGGTGACGATGTGGCGCCCGGGCGGACACCGGTGAGGATATCCTCGAACCATGTGGGCACGGGGTGAGAAGAGCGGTATCGCTGCACGTCAGAGGGCTGCAGCGGTGGCGGTGTTCACCCTCGCGGTGACCGTTTTCCTCGGCGTCGCCCTGTCGTCGTCACCGCGCGTGGAGGCTGCCGTGACCACCCCGGGGTATCTGCACACCAATGGGTCGGCCATTGTCACCGAATCGGGGACGCCGGTCACGCTGAAGGCGGTCAACTGGTTCGGGATGGAGACGTCGAACTGCGCGCCGCACGGGCTCTGGCAGATCTCCCTGGACCAGGGCCTCGACCGCATCGCCGCCTTCGGCTTCACCACGCTGCGTCTGCCGTTCTCCAACGAATGCCTCCGGTCCACCGCCCCCGTGTCCGGCATCGAGGCCCGCAATCCCGAGCTCGCCGGGCGCACCCCGCTGCAGGTGATGGATGCCGTGGTCGCCGAGGCCGGCGCCCGGGGCATGCAGGTCATCCTCGACCGGCACCGGCCGGACTCGGGCAGCCAGTCCGAACTCTGGTACACCTCGCGCTACAGCGAGAAGGACTGGATCGACGACTGGGTCATGCTGGCGAAGCGGTACGCCGGCAATCCCACCGTCATCGGCGCCGACCTCCACAACGAGCCCCGCGGCTCCGCGTGCTGGGGGTGCGGTGATGCCGCCCGCGACTGGGCCGCCGCCGCGACCCGGGCCGGCAACGCCGTGCTGGCCGCGAACCCCCGCTGGCTCGTCATCGTCGAGGGTGTGGAGCGGTCCGCGGACGGGTCCACCACCTGGTGGGGCGGCAACCTCCGGGACACCGCGGCCAAGCCCATCCAGCTCGCCGTCAAGAACCAGCTGGTCTACTCCGCCCACGACTACCCCGCCAGCGTCTTCCCGCAGACCTGGTTCGCCGACCCGGCCTATCCGGCCAACCTGCCCGCCGTGTGGGACCGCTCCTGGGGCTACCTGGCCAAGCAGAACATCGCTCCCGTGCTGCTCGGCGAGTTCGGCACGAAGCTGGAGACTGAGTCCGACCGCGCCTGGCTCCGCACCCTGGTGGGCTACCTCGGCGAGAACCGCATCAGCTTCGCCTTCTGGTCGTTCAACCCGAACAGCGGTGACACCGGCGGCCTGGTCGCCGACGACTGGGTGACACCGCAGCAGGCCAAGCTCGACGCACTCGCCCCGCTCCTGGGGGCGGCACCCGGGCCCACCTCGGCCCCGACCACGACGGCCGGTACCACCGCACCCACCACCACCAAGCCCAGCACCACCGCACCCACCACCACCAAGCCCAGCACCACCGCACCCACCACCACCAAGCCCAGCACCACCGCACCCACCACCACCAAGCCCAGCACCACCGCACCCACCACTCCCCCGACCAGCACCCCAGCGTCCGGCAAGCCGTCGGTGACCTGGACCCGTCGATCGGCGTGGAACGACGGATACGTGGCCGACGTGACCGTCCGTGCCTCGGGTGCCCTGCCGACCTGGACGGTCAGCTGGGCCGATCCGTCCGCCGTCGCCGTCACCAATGCGTGGGGCATGAGCTGCTCGGTGGGTGGGGGCCGCATCACCTGCACCGGGAGCGACTGGGCCCGCTCGCTGCCCGCGGGCGGCACCGCCACCGTGGGGCTGCAGGTCCGCATCGCCGGGCCCGCGCCGGAACGCCCCGTCCTCACGGTGTCCTGACCCGCCCGGGCCGGACCCGCCCGGCGGCCGACCGGTGGGCCGGACCACCTCCCGCGGTGGGCTATTCTTGGACGGCACTGCGGCAGCCGGGTCACCGGCCGCCAGGTGTCTGCAGTCCCCTGTAGCTCAATTGGCAGAGCATCCGACTGTTAATCGGACGGTTGTTGGTTCGAGTCCAACCGGGGGAGCCACACAGGTGCGGTGTCGAAACCGCCGGGATGGTTCCCACATCTCCATCGGAGGCCGATCGTGTTCCG
Source organism: Nakamurella flavida (assembly GCF_030811475.1). Taxonomy (NCBI): domain Bacteria; kingdom Bacillati; phylum Actinomycetota; class Actinomycetes; order Nakamurellales; family Nakamurellaceae; genus Nakamurella; species Nakamurella flavida. The sequence goes on along the minus strand of NZ_JAUSQV010000001.1, from coordinate 91,087 downwards.
TCTCATCCTGGGCGCTGCCCTCGGTTACGTCCTAGGCGCTCGAGCCGGCCGTGAGAGGTTCGAGCAGATCAAGCGCCTGAGTGCCGCCGCCGCCGACAACCCCGCCGTCCAGGGTGCCGCGGGAGTCGTCCGGGCCAAGGTCGGCGAGCTGCTCAACGGGACCCGCCGGCGCTGAGCCCCACGGTCAGCGCAGTTCCTTCCTGCCGTCGTCCGTGATCTGCTCCGGCAGACGGCCCCGCTTGACCTCGACCCCGCCCATGAGCGCGAGTCCGTTGACCCGGAGCACCGGTCCGCCGGGGTACCCGTCCGATCGCGCGTGGTCCTCGAAGCCGCCCATCAGTCCGATCCCGCTCACGAGGACGGTGACATCCGCCGGGACGGTGATCTCGATGCCGCCCATCACGGCCACCGCGGTGATCGTCACCTGACGCTCGGCGAACCGTGCCTGGGTCAGGTCCAGCTCGACCCCACCCATCACGGCCACCGCCGTGAACTGCCGCGGCACCACCCAGCGGCCGGACCGGGTCGCCCCCGACATCACCGCGACCGCCGCCGACGACGTCGGATAGCCGCCGCCGACCCGGGACACGATCCCCGGAGACCCCGGCTCGGGGGGCGGGGCCGGGAGGGCGACCCCCGCGGCGGTCACCGGTCGGTGGCCGGGCAGGTCGCTGGTCAACGGCTCCAACTCACCGAGCGTCTTCGCCCGGTACACCGCGTCCAGCCGCTCCTCGAGTTCGGGGACCTCGATGCGCCCCTCGGCCATGGCGGTGTGCAGGGCGACGGCGACCTGTTCCCGGTCCTGGTTCGAGGCCCGGAGATGCCGTGGGTCCCGGTCGGGCTGCTCGGTCATGCCCGTCACTGTAGGACCCGGTCGACGAGCGTCGACCCCGATCTCCGACGCGCGGATCCAGAGGTAGCTCGCACTGCGTCCCGGCTACACGTTCGGTGAACACCTGTGGACCTAGCGTCATCGCCGGTGGCCGCCGGGCCGTCCTCGATGTCGCCGCCCCAGGAGCCCCCGTGAGTCGACCGATCCCCGAATCGTCCACACCACAACCGGTCTCGCCCGGTGACGGTCGGCCCCGTCGCCGACGGATGGCCACCCACTGGCTCTATCTGGCCGTCATCGCCGCCGTCGTCCTGGGCACCGCGGTGGGACTCGTCCTCCGGTCGGACGCCGCCGGGTTGGCCGTCCTGGGGACCGCGTTCGTCAACCTGGTCAAGATGATGATCGGCCCGATCATCTTCTGCAGCATCGTGTTGGGGATCGGCTCCGTGCGCAAGGCATCCCAGGTCGGCAAGGTCGGGGGGTACGCGCTGATCTACTTCCTGGTCATGTCGACCTTCGCCCTGGTCGTCGGGCTGCTGGTCGGGAACATCGTGCATCCCGGCGACGGTCTGGCCGCCGGCGGCGTCCCCGCCTACACGGTCCCGGCCACCACCGGGACCGGCAACTTCCTCCTCGACGTCATCCCCACGACCCTGTTCTCCTCGCTCACCGACGGGTCCGTGCTCCAGGCGCTGTTCGTCGCCCTGCTGGTCGGTTTCGCCGTCCAGGCCATGGGGAGCAGGGGCGAACCGGTGCTGTCCGCGATCGGCAGCCTGCAGAAGCTGGTGTTCACCATCCTGGCCGGGATCATGTGGCTGGCCCCCGTCGGCGCCTTCGGTGCCATCGCAGGGGTGGTCGGCGGAGCGGGATGGTCGGCGATCGGCTCGCTGGCGCTGCTGATGGGCGCGTTCTACCTGACCTGCGCGATCTTCGTGTTCGGCGTGCTGGGTGCCCTGCTCAAGGTCACCACCGGGTTCAGTGTGTTCAAGCTGCTGTCCTACCTGCGCCGGGAGTTCCTGCTCATCGTGGCGACCGCGTCGTCGGAGACGGCCCTGCCCAGGTTGATCACCAAGATGGAGCACCTCGGGGTGTCCCGCCCCGTCGTCGGGGTCGTCGTGCCCACCGGGTACTCCTTCAACCTGGACGGCACGGCCATCTACCTGACGATGGCGTCCCTGTTCATCGGGAACGCGTTGGGCGACCCGCTGTCCGTCGGAGAGCAGATCTCCCTGCTGCTCTTCATGATCATCGCGTCCAAGGGGGCCGCCGGGGTGACCGGAGCCGGCCTGGCCACCCTCGGCGGCGGGCTCGCGGCGCACCGTCCCGATCTCGTCAACGGCGTGAGCTTGATCGTGGCGATCGACCGGTTCATGTCCGAGGCGCGCGCGGTCACCAACTTCGCCGGCAACGCGGTGGCCACCGTCGTCGTCGGACATCTGGTCGAGGGCGTGGACCACGAGCGGATCCGAGCGGTGCTCGACGGGAAGATCCCGTTCGACGAGGAGGAGATGCTGCTCGGCGAGCACTGATCCCGGGTCCAGCCGGTCCGCGTCGGTACGGCTCAGCTCCGCGGGTCGAGCTGACGGGCCAGGTCCACGGCCGCCGCGGCCAGACCCGGCCGGTCTGGATCCACCCCCGGATCCAGGCGGAACTGAGCGTGCAGACCATCGCGACCGGGTATCCGCCGCCAGGCCAGCCAGCCGCTGCCGGACTCCCCGGTCAGACGTCCGCTCGTGGCCACCGACCGGCGCACCCGCGCGTGCACCACGTCCGTCAGCCGGGTCGGACCGGCCAACTGCACCGCGACCGGGGTGGCGTCCCGCGCCACGTCGATGCCGGCGTCTGCGCCGACCGGCTCGATGCCGGCGGGCGGGCCGGGCCAGCGGCCGACCGAACGCACCGGCACCACGGTGAGCAGCCCGTCGGCCAGTCGCGCGGTGGCGACCCGGTCCCAGTCGAGCCGGACACCGCCGTCGCCGTCCAGCACCCACAGTCCGTACCGGGTGGCGCCGAGGACGGTCCCGCCGGTGGTCTCGGCCAGGCCGAGCACCCGCTCGTCGTCCGCGAGCACGGCGCGCAGCCGCGGCGGCACCACCGCTCGGCGCCGCCACCAGCTCACGGTCCGGCCTCGCCGGCCGCGCGTTCACCCAGCTGGCGGCGGTACAGCGACATCGCCTGCAGGTCGGCGGCGAGATCCTGCACGAGCTGCTGCTGCCCCTCGGCCTCGGCCCGTTGCAGCTGGGACCGCAGATCGGCCTCCTGGATGCGGGCCCACCGCTCGGCCATCCGGGCCAGGATCGAGCCGGCGTAGGTCGCGTCCGCCTCCCGGCCGACGTTCACCGGCTCCACCATCAGTTCGTTCACCAACGAGCGCGCGGGGCCGGCCGGCAGCTTCTCGGTCACGGTGGTGACCCAGTCCGGCCCGGACATCGCGGAGCGGGGCCCGCCCGCGGCCTCCACCGCCTCGTGGATCATCCGGTAGGCGACCACCAGGAACGCCTCGGGCTGCACCTGCGGGTAGTCCCCGGCGACCAGGGCCGGCTGCTGCAGGGCCAGCTTGAGGGTCTCCCGCTCGACCGCGGCCCGCTGGTCACGGGCCTTGGGATACTCCCAGCCGGGCGGCGCGGACGGCTCCGGCGGGGCCACCGGCTCGCTCTCGCCGCTCCCCCGGCCGATCCGCCGGGGGGGCGTCGTCACCGGGGTGCGCGCGGCCTGCGCGGCCTCCGCCGCCTGCTGGGCCGCCGCCTCCCGCACGCGGCGGGTGATCCGTTCCGGTTCGGCGCCCAGCAGGTTGGCCAGGGTCCGGGCGTAGTCCTCCCGGAGCTCCTCGCGTTTGATCCGGGCGACCAGGGGCACGGTCGCATCGGCGGCGGCCACCCGGCTCTCAGAGGTCAACAGGTCGAAGCGGGACAACGTGGTCCGCACCGCGAACTCGAAGAGCGGTCTGCGGGTCTCCACCAGCGCCCGCAACGCCTCGTCGCCGGAGGACTGCCGCATCTCGCACGGGTCCTGGCCCTCCGGCGCGATGGCCACGGAGGTCTCGGCGGCGAACCGCTGGTCGGACTCGAACGCCTTCATGGCCGCCTTCTGCCCGGCCGCGTCGCCGTCGAAGGTGTAGATCACCTCGGCCCGGTGCTGATCGGAGTCACCGAGGTACCGGCGCAGCAGCACGATGTGCTCGTCGCCGAACGCCGTCCCGCACGACGCGACCGCGGTCGTCACCCCGGCCAGGTGCATGGCCATGACGTCGGTGTACCCCTCGACGACCACAGCCCGCCGCTGTCGGTCGATGTCCCGTTTGGCCAGGTCCAGGCCGTACAGCACCTGCGACTTGCGGTAGACCGGGGTCTCGGCCGTGTTCACGTACTTGGCCTGCATCGGGTCGTCGTCGAACAGCCGGCGCGCCCCGAACCCGACCACGTCACCGGTGCCGTCGCGGATGGACCACAGCAGCCGCCGGTGGAACTGGTCGATCGGCCCGCGACGGCCCTGCTTGGCCAGCCCGGCCTTGATCAGCTCCTCGATGGTGAACCCCTGGGTGGTCAGCGCCGAGACCAGGCTGTCCCACCCGGCCGGGGCGAATCCGCAGCCGAAGTGCTCGGCCGCGGCCTGGTCGAACCCCCGCTCGGCCAGGAAGGCCCGACCGGCCGCTCCCCCGTCGCCGGCGAGCTGCTCGGCGTAGAACGCGGCGGCGGCCTTGTTGGCCGCGATCAGCCGGGATCGCGATCCCCGGTCCGAACGGACCGAACTGCCACCCTCGACGAGACTGAGGGTGATCCCGGCGCGGTCGGCCAGCCGCATGACCGTCTCGACGAAATCCAGGTGCTCCATGCGGGAGACGAAGGCGAAGACGTCCCCGCCCTCCCCGCAGCCGAAGCAGTGGAAACTGGACCGCGCCGGGGACACGTTGAACGACGGGGACTTCTCGTCGTGGAACGGGCACAGGCCCTTGAAGTTGCCGCCACCGGCCCGGCGCAGGGCCACGTAGTCGCCCACCACGGCCTCGATGCGGCTGGCGTCGCGGACCCGTTCCTTGTCCGCGTCGGAGATCCTGCCAGCCACCCGACGATTCTAGGTGGCCGTCGCCGGGTCCCCGGTCGGCCGTCCACAGCCGGGGCGGGTGCCGGGGTGGACGGGCCGCGCCCGGGTCAGCCGCACCAGCGGCGGTGCCGCGCGACAGCCTGGGCGTCGGTGAGCAGGGACACCTGGTCCAGCACCACCCGCAGCCGCGCGTCGTCCCCGCCGGCCGCCCGCCAGGCCGGGACGAAGGCCGGGTCCAGGGCCGGCTCACCCCGGTCGGCGACCGCGGCGACGAGTTCACCCAGCAGCTCCTGCTCCTGGATCTGCACCCGCAACCGGGACGGATCGTCCATCACGTACCGCAGCGCCATCGCCTTGAGCAGGGCCACCTCGGCCCGCAGCAACCGCGGTACCTGCAGGTCGGCGGCGTAGCGCCGCAGCGGCCCCGGCCCGGCGGTGGCCCGGGTGGCGGCGATCGGCCCAGTGACCAGCCGCCCGGTCAGCTCGCTGGTCATCTGCTTCACGGCGGCCTCGCCGACCGGACCCGGCGGAGCCCCGACGGCCGCGGCCACCGCGGGCAGGGCCAGCAGATCGACCAGCACCCCGGACAGCTCCCCGGGAGACTCCACCGAGTACCCGGCGGCCGCGGCGGCGGCGACCGCGGCGCGCTCGTCCGGATCGGCCAGCCGGGTCAGGTCGATGCGGCCGGCGCCGATGCCGTCCTCGACGTCGTGGACGGAGTAGGCGACGTCGTCGGCCCAGTCCATCACCTGGGCCTCCAGGCATCGCCGGGTCCCGGCGGGTGTCCCCTCCCGCACCCAGCCGAAGACCTCGGCGTCGTCGGGGTAGTAGCCGAACTTGCTGCCCGGCCCGGACCGCGGCCACGGGTACTTGATCACCGCGTCGAGGGATGCCCGGGTGAGGTTGAGACCGGCGGGTGTGCCGTCCGGCCCGGTGATCTTGGGTTCCAGTCTGGCCAGCAGGCGAAGGTTCTGCGCGTTGGCCTCGAACCCGCCGCAGTCGGTGGCCAGGGCGTCGAGCGCGGCCTCGCCGTTGTGGCCGAAGGGCGGGTGCCCGATGTCGTGGGCGAGCCCGGCCAGATCGGTGAGGTCGGCATCGCAACCCACCTGTGCGCCGATCTCCCGGGCGATCTGGGCGACCTCCAGGGAGTGGGTGAGGCGGGTCCGCGGGACGGCGTCCTCGTCGGGGGCCACCACCTGCGTCTTGCCGGCCAGCCGCCGGAAGGACGCGGCGTGCAGGACCCGGGCCCGGTCCCGCGCGAACGGGCTCCGATCGGTGGCCCGGGCCGCGCCGGGCAGCGCCGCGGTCTTGCCCGACTCGGACACCCGCCGGGCCGTCGCCCCGGAGTCGTACCCCCCGGCGACGTCCGTACTGACGACGGGGTTCACAGCACGGCCGAGCCGACGCCGGACGACCCGCCGGTGAGCCGGTAGAACAGGACGCCCAGGGTCTCCCGCAGCACGTACCGCGCCTGCACCCCGTCGGCCAGCGACGGGCCCTGCTGCACCGACGACACCTGCACGTCCATCCCCAGATCACCCGCCATCAGCGCCGCCCGCGCCGCGTGCCACGGGTCGGTCACCAGTACGACGGACGTCCATCCCCGGTCCCGCAGGGTCGGCGCCGCGTCCCGCAGGCTGAGCAGGGTGTCCTCGCCGCTGCCCACCGCGACCACTGCGTCCGCCGGCAGACCGGCGGCCAGCAGGTATTCGCGGCCGGCCGCGCCCTCCGTCGTCGCATCGCCCTGCTGTCCCCCGCCCACCGTCACCACATGGGCGGCGACCCCGGCGCGGTACAGCTCGGCGGCGTGGTCGAGGCGGGCGGCGAACACCGGCGAGGGGTCGCCGTCGTACTGGGCCGCACCGAGCACCACGATGGCCGCGGCCGGGTCCCGCTGGTCGCGCTGGGCGACCACCTCGATGTGCACGACGGTCCCGGCGACGACGAGGACCGCGACCACGAGGAAACCCGCGAGGTACCGGACCACCGTCCGCCCCACCGTCGTCACGCCCACCGCCCCCGAGTCCCGTGCCGTCCGGCATCGGTCTCGATGATGCCAGCCGACGATGATGCCAGCCGGAGGCGGACTCACCGTCCGGTGACCACCGCCGGATAGTTTCGTGCCATGACGCGACGCACCCGTAGAGACCGCCGGCCCTGGACGGTCGCGGCCGTCGCCCTCGTGCTCACGACGGCGGCGTGCGGGTCCACCGTGGCCGGCACGCCGGTGGCCGCCACCGCGCCGTCCACCGCGGCGTCCTCCAGCGCACAGTCGTCCAATGCGTCCGGCGGGATCACGGTGCCCCCGGAGACCGACGATCCGACGACGGCCGACCCCGCCGCGCCGACCACCCCGATGCCCGACGCGGACGGTGCCGTCGGCGACCCGGGTATCGGTGACCCGTACTACCCCGAGGCCGGCAACGGCGGTTACCAGGTCGACCACTACGACGTCGACCTCACCTACGACCCGGACAGCAACCGGCTCGACGCCACCACCACGGTCACCGGGACCGTCACCTCGCCCGAGAGGCTGGGTCGGTTCAACCTCGACCTGCAGCCCGAGATGGAGGTCGACTCCGTCACCGTGTCCGGTGTCGATGCCGCGTTCGACCGGCAGGACGCCGAACTGGTCGTCACTCCCGTCACCGGCCTCGACCCCGGCAGCCCCCTCGAGGTGGTGGTCACCTACGGCGGCGAGCCGGGCCCGGTCAGCGGCGGCACGGCCAACCTCGGTGACGGCGGCTGGTTCCGCACCGACGCCGGCGGCGCGCTGGCCCTGGGCGAACCCACCGCGGCGTCCGCCTGGTACCCGGTCAACGAGCACCCGGCCGACACCGCGACGTTCGCCGTCACCGCCGTCGTGCCCGACCCGTTCCGGGTCATCTCCAACGGCATCGCCGTGACCGACGGGCTTCCCGATCCCGGCGCGGGACGGTCGGCGTTCCGGTGGGAGCTCGGCACCCCGGTGGCCAGCTACCTGACGACGCTGTACATCGACCCCTTCACCACCACGGAGGACCAGCTCGACGACGGCACGCCGATCCTGAACGCGTTCGCGCCCGGCGAGGAACGCGCGCAGGAGGTCGCCGCGGGGACCAAGCAGATCCTCGAGGTGCTGGCGGACCGGTTCGGGGAGTACCCGTTCGAGGCCGCCGGCGGCATCTTCACCGGACAGAGTCTCGGGTTCGCCCTGGAGACCGCGACCCGCCCGGTCTACACCTTCTCCGCCGACACCGATCTGCTCGTCCACGAGCTCGCCCACCAGTGGTACGGCGACGACGTGACCATCGACCGGTGGGCCGACATCTGCCTCAACGAGTGCTTCGCCTCCTACGCGCCGTGGCTCTACCACGAGGACGTCGACGGGGTGAATCCCGACGGGTTCTGGAAGATCCAGATGGCCCAGGTGGTCGACGACCCCGACTTCTGGGCGTCCCCGCTGGTCGACATGGGCGCCGGTGAGGAGTTCACCCGGGTGTACGACCGCGGACCGCTGGCCCTGCACGCCCTCCGCCGGGAGATCGGTGACGCGGCGTTCGACCAGCTGCTGTCCGGATGGATCTCCACCTACGGCGGCCGGAACGCCTCGTTCGACGAGCTGGAGGCGTTCATCTCCCAGGTCGCCGGACGGGACATGGGCCCGTTCGTGGACGCCTGGTTCCGCGGCACCACCGTGCCCGCGGAGGAGTTCCGGTACCCGGGCACCCTGGGCTGAGGGCTTCCGGAGCTTCCCGTTCGAAGCGGTTCCCCGGTCGCAGCGGCTCCCCGGTCGCGGCGGTTCCCCGTGTCGCAGCACACGGCGCTGCCCGACCGGTCCGTGGACCGGTCGGGCAGCGGGTGCGGAGGACCGCCGGTGTCGAACAGCGTCGTCCTGCGGTATCGGCGGGGCTCCGCGGTGCACATCGACGGCACGCCGCCCAGGGGTCAGCTGCCGATGAGCTTTCCGGCCAGGAAGCCCTGCACCTGGTCCAGCGCCACGCGCTGCTGGGTCATCGAATCCCGGTCGCGGATGGTCACGGCCTGGTCCTGCGCGGTGTCGAAGTCGACGGTCAGGCAGAACGGGGTCCCGATCTCGTCCTGACGGCGGTACCGGCGGCCGATCTGCCCGGCGTCGTCGAAGTCGACGTTCCAGGTCCTGCGCAGCGACGCCGCGAGGTCACGGGCGATCGGCGACAGATCGGCGTGGCGGGACAGCGGCAGGACCGCGGCCTTCACCGGCGCCAGCCGCGGATCGAGCCGCAGCACGGTGCGGACGTCGACGCCGCCCTTGGTGTTCGGTGCCTCGTCCTCGGCGTACGCGTCGACCAGGAAGGTCATCAGTGACCGGGTCAACCCGGCCGCCGGCTCGATGACGTACGGGGTCCACCGTTCGCCGGTCGCCTGGTCGAAGTACGACAGGTCGTTGCCGGAGTGCTTGGAATGGGTGGTGAGGTCGAAGTCGGTGCGGTTGGCGATGCCCTCCAGCTCGCCCCACTCACTGCCCTGGAATCCGAAGCGGTACTCGATGTCCACGGTCCGCTTGGAATAGTGGGAGAGCTTCTCCGCGGGGTGCTCGAAATGCCGCAGGTTGTCGGGGTTCACCCCGAGATCGACGTACCAGCGGGTGCGCTCGTCGATCCAGTACTGGTGCCATTCCTCGTCGGTTCCCGGCTCGACGAAGAATTCCATCTCCATCTGCTCGAACTCCCGCGTCCGGAAGATGAAGTTGCCCGGCGTGATCTCGTTCCGGAACGACTTGCCGATCTGCCCGATGCCGAACGGCGGCTTGCGCCGGGCCGACCCCATGACGTTCTGGAAGTTGACGAAGATGCCCTGCGCGGTCTCCGGACGTAGGTAGTGCAAACCGCTCTCGTCCTCGACGGGGCCGAGGTAGGTCTTCAGCATCATGTCGAAGTTGCGCGACTCGGTCCACTGGCCGCGGACCCCACAGTTCGGGCAGCTGATGTCGGCCAGGCCGTTCTCCGGCGCCCGACCCTTCTTCTCCTCGAATTCCTCCTCGAGGTGGTCGGCGCGGAAACGCTTGTGGCAGTTCAGGCATTCGGTGAGCGGGTCGGTGAAGGCGCCCACGTGACCGGAGGCCACCCACACCTGGCGCGGGAGGATGATCGAGGAATCGAGACCGACGACGTCGTCCCGGCCGCGGACGACCGAGGCCCACCACTGCCGCTTGATGTTCTCCTTGAGTTCGACACCCAGCGGGCCGTAGTCCCACGCCGAACGCGTTCCTCCGTAGATCTCGCCGGAGGGGAAGACGAACCCCCGACGCTTGGCGAGCGAGACGACACTGTCGATGCGGTTGGTCTTGGCGGCGGCCACGGTGCGAACTCCCGGCGATGGGCCCGTTGCGGCCGGCGCCGGGCGCGGCCGCTCGCGGGCGGTTTCCTGCCACGGTGGATCCCGCGACAGACCGCGAGCCTAACGACGCCCACCGGTCCGGACGACCAGCCCACCCCGCCCACCGGCTGCGACCTGCCCCATCTCACCCTGCCCGCCGACGGACGGCGGGCAGCAGGCTCGCCGGCAGGGGGTACCCGTCGTCCTCCTCCGCGCGGGGTCCGGTCCGCGGTCCGGTGGTCAACGGCCCGGATCGGTGACGGTCGGCCGACTCCACCGCAGGTCACCGGGCACCGTGGGCCCGGCATCGGCATCGGCATCGGCACCGGCGTCCGCCTCCGCTCCGGCCGCTGCCGACACCTCGAAGACCCCGCTGGTCTCGATCTCCGCCCCGGACAACCACGGCACCACCGTCATCCGCACCTCGAACGGTGACAGGGCCCGGCGGTAGTCCGCCGCGGAGGCGAACTCGGCGACCAGCACCCGATGACCGGCCTCCTCCGTCGACCCGGCCCACCGCAGCCATCTCGTGGACGGTTGGGCGGCCAGCAGCGCCACCGCCGCCCGGTCCGCGGCATCTCCGGCGACGGGTCCGGGGTCGATGGGCGCCCGGGCACCCTCGGGAGCTCCGGGACCCGGCGCGAGGTCGTCGGTCCGACCGTCCGTGGGGCGGGGTTCGGGCTGCGGGGTGACTCCGTCCGGGATGAGTCCGTCCGGGGTGGGTCCGGGCACGACGGAGCGGAAATGAGCCACCAGCAGGAACATCGGACCCCTCCTCGGTTCGCACCCCGCGGCACCGACGGGAGCCCCCGTCCCGCGACCGGCGGCGGTCTATTCATTCTCGACGCCGGGGGCGCATCCGGTACCCACCGGTCCGTTGCGGTGCGCCGGCGATCCGGCGGGTTCCCTCCCCGCGGACGGCCGGGCCGTTCAGCGGCGACCGGCCGGGCGCTGACCAGGCCGATCAGGGCTTGCCCGACACCATCCGCAGTGCCCGACTCGCTCCGACCCTGCACGGCGGCGGACCGGACGCACCCGACGGCGAACCACCTGCGCCCGACGGCGATCCGGGCGTGCCCGGCAGTGATCCGGGTGGCCGTTCGGCCGGGAGTCGCGTCCGGGTCCTGTTCCCTGCGGTGGTCTGTCATCCTCGACGCGGGCACGGTCCCGGTGTCGAAGGGTGCGAGCGCAGCCGCCGTCCGAACGGGATCGGCGGAGGACTGCCGGGCCCGCGGGCGAGGCGGGGCGGACCGGGCCGCGACCGTCGACATCGACCGGCCGCGCGTTCCTTCGCACAGACCACCCGGACGACCGTGGACCCCAGGAGCCGACATGACCCGACCCGCCCGACGGCCACCCGGCGCCGTGCGACCCGCCCAGGTCGTGGTGGTGGTGCTCGTCCTCGCCGTCTTCCTCACCGCGGTGCTCGTCGGCGGCGCGGTCGGTGCGGCCGTCATCGCCGCTCTGGCCCTGGCTGCCGGCGTCCTGCTGGCCGTGCGCTGGTCGGCCATGGACCGGCGCATCCGGGTCCTGCGCCTGGTCACGGTCCTCGCATGCCTGGCGGTCGCGGTGTCGGTGGCCGTTCGCGGCTGACCCGGCAGCCGAACCATCCGCATGCGTCAGGGCCGTCACGGCCCGGCACGGCCGACCGGGTCCGGTGGCCCTGAGCTCGACCGGCCCCGCGACCGGCCGGACCAGGGTCATTCAGCCGACCGCGACGGCTCCCCGCCCTGCCGCGGTGAGGGTGACCGTGGACCCTCCCGGCGTCCGGTTGACCCGCAACCGGTTGGGGATCCGTTGCCGCAGCTCGTCCACGTGGGAGACCAGGCCGACCACCCGTCCACCGGCTCGCAGATCGTCGAGGGTGTCCATCACCATGTCGAGGGCGTCGGCGTCCAACGTGCCGAAACCCTCGTCGATGAACAGGGTGTCGAGCACACGCCCGCCGGCGTCGGCGGCCACGACGTCGGCCAGGCCGAGCGCGAGGGCCAGGGAGGCCAGGAAGGTCTCCCCGCCGGACAGCGTGCGGGTGGACCGCAGCATGCCCGACCAGCTGTCGCGTACGTCCACCCCGAGACCGCCGGCGCGGCCCCGCGACTCCCGTTCCTGCGAGTGCTCGAAGGTGTACCGGCCGGCCGACATCACCTGGAGACGTTCACCGGCCGCGTGCACGACCTGCCGCAGCTTCGCCGCCAGCACGTAGGTCCGCAACGAGATACCCAGCGCGTTCTGCCCCCGGCCGAGCACGACATCGGTGAGTGCGGCCAGCTCGGTGTCCCGGTGCGCCAGCGGTTCCCGTTCGATGAGGGCCCGGGCGAGGTCGGCGACGGCACTGGTGACCGCCGCTCGGCGACCGGCGGTCTCGGACGCGGTGGCGACCGCGAGGTCCGCGGCGGTCGCGGCCTCGCGGGCAGCGGCCTCCAGCCCGGCCAGATCGATCTCCCGGGCCGGGTCGACGTCGGCGAGATCGGGAGCGGCCAGGGCGTCGGCGATGCTGGCCTCGTCGTGCTCGGCGCGGCGGACCGACGCCCGCATCGCGACCCGGTCCACCGCGGCCGCGCGTCGCGCCGTGTCCAGGTCGGCCAGGCCGGACGCGTCGAGGGCCGCGGCCACCAGGTCCTCGGCCTCGAGCACGGCCGTGCGGAACCGGCCCACGGTGACGGCGGCGGCGTCGCGTTCCTGGTAGGCCGCCGCGCGGGCGAGCAGGTACGTCCGTCGTTGCACCACGTCGGGGAACCCGGCGCGCGCCCGCTCCAGCTGCTGGGCGCGGCTCTGGATGCCCTCGTCCAGGGCGTGCAGGCGGACTTCGAGGCCGGCCAGCCGCTCGGCCATCGAGGCCCGCCCGGCGCGCCGGTCCTCCAGGGCGGCGCGAGCGGCCTGCACCCGTCGGCGCACCGAACCCAACCGGGCCGCGGTGCTCTCGGTGTCGGCCAACTCGGCCCGTGCCGCGTCCAGGTGGGCCGTGGCGGTCTCGACCGTGACCCCACCGGCGGCCTCCCGTGCGTGGTGCACGCCCTGCTCCACACGCAACCGTTCGGCGGTGGCGTGCTCCCGGGCCTGGGCGGCCACGGCCTCCGCTCGTTCGGCGGCGGCCACCTCGCGATCCGACACCCGGTCGGGTACGTCGGCCGGAGCCGGGTGCTCCACCGATCCGCAGACCGCGCACGGATCCCCGGGAATGAGATCCGCGGCGAGCTCCCCCGCCATCCCGGCGATCCGTCTCTCCTGGAGCCGTTGACGGTGGTCGACGGCCCGCTGATGGAGATCGACGGCCGACGTGGCCGCGGTGACCGCCGGTGTGAGGTCGGCCGATCGCGCCTGCAGGGTGGTCGCCGCGTCCCGGGCCGCGGCGGCGGCCGCGCAGAGCGCCCGCACTCCCGGGAGCCGGTCGTGCGCCGAACGGGCCCGGGTCTCCTCCTGCACCAGGGTCTCCATCTCGACCGGGGCGTCCCGCAGCGCCGCGTCGAGGGCGGAGAGATCCTCCACCACTCGGGCCCGCTGGTTCCGGACGCGGTCGAGGGCCAAGCGGTCCTGCTGGTCCTGGGCGGCCAGTTCGACCAGCGCGGCCAGTGCCCCGGCCCGTTCCAGGTCCGCGGCCGCCGCCACCTGCAGGGGGGACACCATGACCGCCGGGGTGCCCGAAGCAGCATCGTCCCCGTCGCCCCCGACGGGGCCCTGCAACGCCTCGGGTGATGGCTCCCCGGAGCGGTCGAAGAGGGCGGGTTCGTCTGCCTCGTCCGTCGAGGGGTTCTCGGGCCCGCGCACCTCGGCACCGGCTCCCGCACCTGCGGGCGGCTCGACGCCGACCGCAGCCCCGTCCGACCCGGCCCGGGATCCCCGTCCGGGTCGTACCCCGTGCTCGGGACCTCCCGGAGCGCCGCTCGGCGGTGCTCCGGACATCTGCTCGCCGGGTTCCCGGGCGACGAGGTCGGCGAGGCGGGCAGCAGCCCGGGTGTCCTGGTCGACCGCGCGGGCGAGGTCACGGGAGGCGATGGCGTGCCGATCGGCCGCCGCCAGCACCGGATCGGCACGCTCGGCGGTCTCGACCGCTGCCCGGGCCCGGGCGATCTGGGCGGCGCCGTCCCGCAACACCTGACGACGGGCCAGCAGTCCGCGCCGTCGCGTCAGGCGTTCGGCATCCCGGCGCGCCGTCGCCGCGACCTCGGCGGTGCGGGATCGGATCGCTTCGGCGCGCACCCGGTCGTCCTGGGCGGCATCGGCCGCATCGGTGGCCCGGTCGCGCAGATCGGCGAGCCACCCATGCTCGGGCGTGTCCACCGGTGGCGTTCCGGCTGCTTCGGCCGCCCGGGCGGCCAATCGGCCGATCCGCTCGTCGCTCTCGCGCAACCGGGCCCCGGACTCCCGGCGGGCGTTCTGGAACCATTCCTGGACGGTGCCGAACCGGCCGGTGTCGAACAGTCGCTCGAGCAGATTGGCCCGGCTCTCGGTGTCGGCCCGGAGGAACTGCGCGAAGTCACCCTGCGGGAGCAGGACGACCTGGAAGAACTGGTCGGCGGACATGCCGAGCAGATCCCCGACGATCGCCCCGACCTCCTCGGCGCGGGACACCCCCTCGGCCGGCCGGCCGGACGGTGACGGCCCGATCCACGTCAGGATCACCTTGTGCTTCTCCACCGTCGTCCCGACGCCACGGCTCTTGGGTCGCTCGTACTCGGGGTTGCGGGTGATGACCACGCGGTGGCCGCCCAGGGTGACGTCCAGCCGGACCTGGGTGCGGGTGTGCGGATCGGCGCGGTCGCACCGCAGGCGCCGGGCCTCCTGCCGCACCCCGGGAACCCGGTTGAACAGAGCGAACGCGACGGCGTCCAGCAGGCTGGTCTTGCCCGCACCGGTGTCCCCGTGCAGGAGGAAGAGCCCGTCCGCACCGAGGCGGTCGAAGTCCACCTCGACGGTCCCGGCGTAGGGCCCGAAGGCGGTCACCTCGAGGCTGTGCACCCTCATCGGAGGGTCACCCGGTCATCTCCCCGCGGCGCTGGGCCGCGAGGGCGCCACCGATCAACGCCCGCTCCGCCGCGCTGGCCCGGTCGCCCCGACACTCGGCGAGGAACTGCTCGATCAGGGCGTCGTCACCGGACAGCGCCCCCGCCGACGGGGCACGGTGCGCGCGGGGAACGGCGACCTCCACCGGGTCCCACGCGATGGTCAGGGTGTGCGGGAAGACCTGCTGCAGCTTCCGCATGGGCTCCAGCGGACGCACCTTGTCGGTGAGCTCGACCGAGAGGTAGTGCTCGCGCAATTCTTCGTGCCCGGAGAGGATCTCCTCCAGCGAACCGCGGACCACGGCCAGCGCCCGGGGGACGGGCAGCGGTGCGATCTCGACCGTCACCCGCCCGTCGGCGGACAGCTCGACCAGTGACACGCTCTTGCGCTGGTGGCTTTCGCCGAAGCTGTAGGCCAGCGGAGAACCGGAGTAGCGCACGGTCTCCCGAACGGCCTGCGCCCCGTGCAGGTGACCCAACGCGACGAAGTCGATGCCGTCGAACACGTCGGCACCGACGGACTCCACCCCGCCGACGGCGATCGACCGCTCCGAACCGCCCGCGGTCGCCCCGGTGACGAACGCGTGGGCGAGCACGACCGAGCGCACTCCCGACCGGCCCGCGAGATCGGCCCGCACCTGCGCCATGGCGTGGTCCATCGCCGCCTGGTGGGAGGGCGGGCCGGTGAGGTTCCAGGCCTGACGGGCGATCTCGGGCTCGAGATAGGGCAGCGGGTACACCGCGACGGGACCGTGGTCGTCCTCGATCAGAACGGGCTCGGCCACCCGGGTCAGCGATGTCCGCAGGTGCAGGCCCCCGGCGGCCAGGAACGAGGTGAACGCGCCGAGGCGCGCCGCCGAGTCGTGGTTGCCGGAGGTCACGACGACGGTCGCCCCCGCACCCCGGATGGCCTCGAGCCCGCGGGTGACCACCTGGACGGCCTCGGGGCTGGGCACCGCCCGGTCGTAGAGATCGCCGGCCACCAGCACCAGATCGACCTGCCGCTCTCGGACCATCTCGGCCAACCGGAGCAGCACGGCCTCCTGGTCGGCGAGCAGCGACCGACCGTGGAAGGTGCGGCCGACGTGCCAGTCGGAGGTGTGCAGGAGCAGCATGGGTCTCACGGTAGGGACAGGGTCCGACAGTGCTCCTCCGCCACGCTCATGCCGTGGCCACCTCCTCGATGCGGTAGCCCTCGCCGGTCTCGACGACGGTCATCACCAGGGCCGCGCCGTCCCGTGCGGCGGTCCGGCCGACCGTGACCCCGTCGCCGTCCTGCACCTCGTAGGACGGCAGGTGGTCGGTCACCAGCAGACGCATGCCCGGCAGACCGGAGACGGTGGGTCGGGCGGTACCCGGGCCGACCGGGCCGATCACCCCCGCCGAGGCGATCTCGTGTGCCGCCCCGGACACCGTGGCGCCGGTGTTCCGCAGTCGTTCCATCGTCGCCAGGTCAGCCGCCCGGGCCGGACCGGGGACGTAGACGCGGTCCAGGAGCATCGGGTCGCCCTGGCTCAGGGCCCGGCCCCGCTCCGCCGAGAGCGCACGGACGACGGTCAACCAGTCGACCCCGGGGTCGACCGCAGATCCGGTCACGGACTCGCCTCCCGGCCCGGCCCCGGCCTCACCCGCACCTCCGCCCGCTCCGGACGCTCCGGCCGCTCCCACCGCGGCGACGGCCGCTCCGGACGACGGGAGCGCGGCCGTCCCTGTGGTGCTCGACCCTCCGACGGCGACCGGGGCGCCGGTCGGGACAGCCGCCGCCGACCCGTCCGTCGGCCCGACACCGTCCGGTGTCGCTCCGGCGGGCGCCGCGGCATCCGAGGACCACCCGGACGCCCCCGGCGACCCGGTGCCGGATGACGCCGCGGCCGCGCCGGGGCCGCCCACGCCGCCCGGAGTCGGGGGCGGAAGCGCCACGGCGGCCCCGGACGACTCGGATTCGGCACCCGTCGTCGTGAACTGCCCGATCAGTGCCATGCCGGTCAGGGCGACCAGGACGAACGCGGCGACCAGGCCGGCCGCCCGCCGGCGGCGGCGGACCGGGGCCGGTGTGCGGCGACGGCTCCGACCACCCCGTCGGCTCCCCCGGGCGGGAGGAACGGGTCGGTCCACGCCGCCCGCTGACCCGGACCTCAGACGGGCCCGGGTCAGGGCCTGGGCGGCGCCCGCCGGGTCGGGTGCTTCCCCCAACGGCCGGGACCGCGATGCAGGTGCGGAGCCCGCGTGGACGGCCCCGGCATCCGGCGACGTCGCGTGCCCACCTTGCGCTCCTGCTGCAGGCGCCGGCGCACGGGGGGAAGCTTCCGGCCCGTCCCCCACTCCGGACGGCATGGGGAGAGGCTCCGGCCGACCCACCGCGCGCAGACCGACCACCAGGCCGGCCGCCCCGGGCCGACGGATCGGGTCGGGGCGCAGCATGGCTCGGACCAGGGCGGCCAGAGGCGCTGATCCGATGGTGTCCGGGACGTCGGGCCACGGCCCCGCATCGGCGAGACGGACCACGTCCGCCAGTTCCGACGCCGGCCAGGCCGGTTCGCCGATCAGGCAGGCCCGGGCGACCGAACCCAGTGCGAAGACGTCGGCTGCCGCGTCCGGCTGCGACCCCGCCGCCACCTCGGGAGCGGCGTGGCAGGGCGTGAGCTCGACCTCCCCGTCCCCCTCGGCAAGCGCGTGGCCGGCACCCAGATCGACGAGCAGGGGGCGGCCCACCGCGTCCAGCACGATGTTGCGCGTCGAGAGGTCCCCGTGCACGATCCGGCGTTCGTGTGCGGTGGCCAGCACCGACGCGAGCGGGATCAGCACGGTGAGGCACTGGCCGACGGTGAGCCGCCCCGCTCGCGCCAGCAACGCGGCCAGGGTCCCGCCGGTGGCCAGTTCGGTGACCAGGGTCGGACGGTCGGGGTCGGCGACGACGTCCAGCACATGCGGGACGTGCGGATGGTCGATGATCTCGGCGAGAGTGGCCTCGCGACGGGCGGCGGCCAGCCCGCCCGGCGCGAAGATCTTGAGGGCGACGGCCCGGCCGGTGCGCTCGTCGGTACCCGTCCAGGTCTGTGCGGACGCTCCGGCCCCGAGCGGCTCGTCCAGCCGGTAGGGACCGATCGAGCGGGCCACGGACAGCTCGCTGGATGGTGCGGGGTCCGACTCGTGGTCGTACCGGTCGTGTCCGTCCAGGGGTCGGCCGGAACGGGGTGCATCGTCGTCCATGGGAGCGGACGGTAAGCCGGATGCCGGACGGACACCGTAGTTGTCCACACCGGTCGTCGGCTCCCGACGAGGCTGTCCACACCGGGGTCCCCGGGATCACCCGGCGCGTACGGTGACCCCATGCGAGACAGGACCAAACCGCTGGTTTTCCTCGAGGCCGGCCGGGTGGAATACCAGGCTGCGTGGGACTGGCAGCGGCGGCTGGCCGACGAGCGGGTCGCCGGCGGGTCCGACACCGTCCTCCTCCTCGAGCACCCGGACACCTACACCGCCGGCCGACGCACCCGCCCCGAGGATCTGCCCACCGACGGAACCCCGGTGGTGGAGGTCGACCGCGGCGGCCGCATCACCTGGCACGGTCCGGGTCAGTTGGTCGGGTACCCCGTCATCGGTCTGAGCTCACCCATGGACGTGGTCGGCTACGTGCGGCTTCTGGAGGAGGCCCTCATCACGGTGTGCGACGACATGGGGCTGAGCACGGGACGCATCGACGGCCGGAGCGGGGTGTGGTTGGCGGCCGAGGCCGGCCGACCCGAGCGCAAGATCGCCGCCATCGGCGTCCGCATCGCCCGCGGGGTGACCACCCACGGGTTCGCGCTGAACTGCGATCCCGATCTCCGAGCGTTCGACCGCATCGTGCCGTGCGGCATCGCCGACGCCGGGGTCACCTCCCTCAGCGCGGAGACGGGCCGGCATGTCGGCATCGCGGAGCTGCTGCCGGTGGTCCGTGCCCGGCTGACCGACATGCTCGACGGCCGACTGGCCGTCACCGAACGGGCAGTCGCCCGTGACGAGCCCGGGGCCGTCGGCGCCACCCTGCCGGGAGGCGTGTCGTGGGCGCTCGATCCCGCCCTGGCCGGCCGATGACCGGCGACCGGCGGATGGCCGCATCGGAGCCCGTGCCGTCCATCGTGGTCCAGGTGCCCCACGCGGGCGAGGGGTTTCGTCACTCGTCGACGCCCCACGTCAGAGAACCGGCGCCGGACGTTACGGTGTATATGCAGGATGACCGGTCCCGGTCCGACGCGACCACTGCGTCCGGTGAACGGTCGATAAACGAACTCCCAAGACTTGAGGAGAACTTCATGAGCACCACCTGGCCCAAAAACGCCGCACAGGATCTGGCCGCCAAGGCGTCCGATGTGGCGGACAAGGTGAGCGAGAAGCTGGCCGACGTCGGCAGCGAGGTCTCCAGCAAGGCCAGCACGCTCGCCGGTGACGTGTCCGCCAAGGCGAGTGCCCTCGCCTCCGACGTCTCCGACCGCGCCGTCGAGCGCGCCCACGACCTGCAGAAGGCCGCCGCTCCGATCGCGGCCAAGGCCGGTGACTCCCTGAACGAGTCCGCCAGCCGGCTCGGCCGTCGTGCACGCAAGGCCGCCGCCAAGGCCCAGGATCGGGCCGCCAAGCAGGCGAAGGCGTCGGCCAAGGACGCCAAGAAGGTGGCGAACAAGAAGGGCCACTCCCTGCTGGAGACCGCCCAGCAGAGGGCCGCGGAGGCCGCGGCCGCCCTGGCCACCTCCGCTGCCGCCGGCACGCACACGGCATCGAAGAAGGTGACCAAGGCCGCGGATCGCGCTGCCAAGCAGGCCCGCAAGAACGCGAACCCGGGCCACCCGGTCCGCAACGTGCTGCTGATCGCCGGGCTCGCCGGCCTGGTCGTCGTGGCCATCCGCCTCTTCAAGTCCCCCCAGACCCCCATCCCGGACAACCGGCCGGCGCCGACGGGCAAGCCCGCCGACACCGTGGCCGCCAAGGTCTCCTCGGTGGCCGACCAGGCCGCCGATGCCGCGGCCAAGGCCAAGGAAGCCGTGTCCAGCAAGGTCGAGGACCTCGCCGACAAGGCCGCCCCGGTCGTCGACCAGGTGAAGGACTCCGTCGGTGAGGCCGTGGACAAGGCCAAGGACGCCGTGTCCGACGCCGCCGGCAGTGTGCAGAGCAAGGCCGGTGACGTCGCCGACAAGGCCGCCGCCAAGGCCTCCGACGCCGCCGACACCGTGAAGGCCGGTGCCGACAAGGCCGCGGACGCCGCTGCCGACAAGGCCGGCACCGCTTCGGACAAGGCCTCCCAGGCTGCCGACAAGGTCGCGAGCAAGGCCGACCAGGCCGCGTCCACCGTCGGCGACAAGGCCGCCGAGGCCGCCGACAAGACCAAGGCCGCGGCCAAGGACGCACAGAACAAGGCGGGCGGCACCAAGTGACCCTGGCTCCGGAAGGTCGTCGGCTGCTGCGCCTGGAGGTCCGCAACGCCGCCGTCC
The DNA here is from genome assembly GCF_030811475.1 of Nakamurella flavida. Classification (NCBI taxonomy): domain Bacteria; kingdom Bacillati; phylum Actinomycetota; class Actinomycetes; order Nakamurellales; family Nakamurellaceae; genus Nakamurella; species Nakamurella flavida. The sequence goes on along the minus strand of NZ_JAUSQV010000001.1, from coordinate 70,412 downwards.
CCATCGAGAAGAAGCCGGAATGGATCAAGACCAAGCTTCGGACCGGTCCGGAGTTCCAGGCTCTGCAATCGCTGGTGAAGAAGGAAGGGCTGCACACCGTCTGCCAGGAGGCGGGGTGCCCCAACATCTACGAGTGCTGGGAGGACCGCGAGGCCACCTTCCTCATCGGCGGTGACCAGTGCACCCGTCGGTGCGACTTCTGCCTCATCGACACGGGCAAGCCCCAGGAACTCGACCGGGACGAGCCGCGTCGGGTCGCCGAGTCGATCGCCACCATGAACCTGCGGTACGCCACGATCACCGGCGTCACCCGCGACGACCTGGATGACGAGGGTGCCTGGCTCTACGCCGAGACCGTCCGGGCGGTGCACGCCGCGGCACCGGACACCGGGGTGGAGATCCTGACGCCCGATTTCTCCGGGCGTCCCGAACTGCTCCAGCAGGTGTTCGACGCGCGGCCGGAAGTCTTCGCGCACAACGTCGAGACGGTGCCGCGCATCTTCCGTCGGATCCGACCGGCCTTCACCTACGAGAAGTCGCTCGACGTCATCTCGCAGGGGCGGGCGGCCGGCATGGTCACCAAGTCCAACCTGATCCTGGGCATGGGCGAGACCCGCGCCGAGATCAGCGAGGCCCTGGTCGACCTGCACGGAGCTGGGTGCGATCTGATCACCATCACCCAGTACCTGCGCCCGACGCCCCGTCACCACCCGGTGGAGCGGTGGGTCAAGCCCGAGGAGTTCGTCGAACTGCGCGAAGAGGCCGACGCCATCGGTTTCGCCGGCGTGATGTCGGGTCCCCTGGTCCGCTCGTCCTACCGGGCCGGCACCCTCTACAAGCAGGGCGCCGCCGCTCGCGAGCGACGGGCGGCCACGGCCTGACCGACGTGGCGCGATCACCCGGTCGCGCCGCCCGGGACGCCGGTCGCACCGGCGAACTGCACCATCGATCAGGATCCAGCGCTTCCGGAGGCCGATCGCGGCACATCGTCGCGGTCGGCCTCCTGCGTGCCCGAGCCGTATCCTGAGCCCATGGCCAAGACCTCGACCAGCGGTGCCTCGCCGGTGAAAGCCTCCGGATCCCCGTCCAAGGCCGAACTGAAGCAGCTGAAGAAGAGCAAGAAGTCCGAGAAGCGCGCAGCGAGCAAGGACCGCCGCAAGCAGATCTGGCAGGCGTTCCAGATGCAGCGCAAGGAGGACAAGCGCCTCCTGCCGTTGATGATCGGCGCTCTGCTGCTCACCGCGGTGGTCATCACCGGCATCGGGGTGCTCGTCGGACTTCCCTGGTGGGCCGTCCTGCCGTTCGGCATCATCTTCGGCGCCTTGGTCGCCATGATCATCTTCTCCCGCCGGGTCCAGGCCAACGTGTACGCCAAGGCCGAGGGAACACCGGGAGCCGCGGCCTGGTCCCTGCAGAACAACTTGCGTGGTCGCTGGCGGGTGACCCCCGCCGTCGCCGGTACCGCCCAGTTCGACGCGGTTCACCGCGTGATCGGTCGTCCCGGTGTCGTGCTGATCGGTGAGGGTGCGCCGCACCGGGTCAAGCCGCTGCTCGCCCAGGAGAAGAAGCGCATCGCCCGGGTCGTCGGCGACACCCCCATCTACGACATGATCGTGGGCACCGAGGAGGGTCAGGTCCCGCTGCGCAAGCTGAACCAGAAGCTGATGAAGCTGCCGCGCAACATCGCCGCCAATTCCGTCGGTGACATCGACAACCGACTGAACGCCCTGGGCGCCCGATCCCCGCAGGCGGGCATCCCGAAGGGGCCGATGCCGGCCGGCGCCAAGATGCGCAGCGTGCAACGGTCCGCCCGCCGCCGCTGACGGACCAGGCACACGCTCCCGACGGGACGGAGTCGACAACCCCGACCCCGTCGGGCTCGCGCCCGCGGACTCGTCGTCCGGATTCCCGCACCGCAGGGGTCACCCGCGCCGTGCGGGAGATGGCTCAGCGGCTGCGGATCACGACGGTGCGGCACAGGCGGTCGTGCAGCCCCCGGCCGTCGCCGTTCATGATCAGCGGCGGCACGAGCAGGAAGATCAACGCGGTCCGGGGCACGGCCCAGAGCCCGACCGTCGTGCGTCCGTCCACGGGGACCACCCGCATGCCCAACGCCGCTTGACCCGGGGTCTGGCCGAACACGGCGACCGTCACGACGGTCAGCACGGCCCAGACGACCAGGCTCCAGTTCTGCGGCGCCTCGGGGGCCGTGACGGCGAAGGCGGCCACGGCGGACAGGGCGATGTCGACGACGAAGGCCCCGAGTCGCGGCCCGAAGGACACCACCGCACCGACACCGGCGGCCGGGAGACCCAGACGGGCACCGGGATGCTGCTGCTCGTCGGGCATGTCGCCCAGCGTAGGCGAGCGACTGCCCGCCACCCGATCGGGCGTCCCGTTAACCGGGGGGAAACAATCCAGAGACCGCAGGGCAACACCTGCTCCCTAGCGTGGCGCCTGCATGTCGCGCCGTGGACGTGTCGCAATCCCTGCCGGGCGCTCGGCACGGACCCCGGGATGTGCACGGCTCGCCCTGCCTGCCAGGATCCTTCCTGGCGGCCGAGGCCTCGGCCGCGAGGGGACGATATCCGTCCTCCCCGCCGGAGAGCCTCACCCCTGCAGGCCGACAGCGACCGACAGCGGAACGACAGCGGAACCACCCGACGACAAGGAGCGCGTGCGTGTTCTCCACACCAGAAGAGCTGGTTGCCTACATCAAGGACAACGATGTCGAGGTCTTCGACATCCGTTTCTGCGACCTGCCCGGCGTGATGCAGCACCTGACGGTGCCGGCGTCCACGGTCACCGTCGAGTCGCTCGCCGGCGGCATGGCGTTCGACGGCTCGTCCATCCGGGGCTTCCAGTCCATCCACGAGTCGGACATGACCCTGCTGCCGGACGTCACCACGGCGCGGATCGATCCCTTCCGCCGACGGAAGACGATGATCACCAGCTTCTTCGTCCACGACCCGCTGACCCTGCAGCCCTACTCGCGCGATCCGCGCAACGTGGCCCGCAAGGCCGAGGAGTACCTGACCAGCACCGGCATCGCCGACACCTGCTTCTTCGGTGCCGAGGCCGAGTTCTACGTCTTCGACGACGTGCGTTACTCGACCACCGCCAACGGCTCGTTCTACAAGGTCGACTCCGAGGAGGGTGACTGGAACACCGGTCGCGAGGAGCCGGGCGGGAACCTGGGCTACAAGACCCGGTTCAAGGGCGGGTACTTCCCCGTTCCGCCGTACGACCACCAGGCCGATCTCCGCGAGGACATGACGGCCAACCTCATCAGCATGGGGTTCGAGGTCGAGCGCGGCCACCACGAGGTGGGCACCGGCGGTCAGGCCGAGATCAACTACAAGTTCAACACCCTGCTGGCCTCCGCCGACGAGGTCATGCTGTTCAAGTACATCATCAAGAACACCGCCTGGGCGGCCGGCAAGACGGTCACCTTCATGCCCAAGCCGCTGTTCGGTGACAACGGTTCCGGCATGCACGCGCACCAGTCGCTGTGGATGGGCGGCAAGCCCCTGTTCTACGACGAGGCCGGCTACGGCGGCCTGTCCGACCTCGCCCGCTACTACATCGGCGGCCTACTGCATCACGCCCCGTCGCTGCTGGCCTTCACCAACCCGACGGTGAACTCCTACCACCGGCTGGTCCCGGGCTACGAGGCCCCGGTCAACCTGGTCTACTCGGCCCGGAACCGGTCCGCCTGCATCCGCATCCCGCTGACCGGCACGAACGCGAAGGCCAAGCGCCTGGAGTTCCGCTGCCCCGACCCGTCCTCGAACCCGTACCTGGCGTTCGCGGCGATGATGATGGCCGGCCTGGACGGCATCAAGAACAAGATCGAGCCGCCGGCACCGGTCGACAAGGACCTCTACGAGCTCCCGCCGGACGAGGCCGCGAACATCCCGCAGGTGCCGGCGTCGCTGGGTGCCGTGATCGACCGCCTCGAGGCCGATCACGACTACCTGCTCGAGGGTGGCGTCTTCACCCCCGACCTCATCGAGACGTGGATCCGTCTCAAGCGCGAGGAGATCGACGCCATTCGTCTCCGCCCGCACCCGTACGAGTTCAACATGTACTTCGACATCTGAGTCGACCTGCATTCCGTGAGCCCCCGGCGTCCTCGACGCCGGGGGCTCACGGCTTTCTCGGCTGCACCGAGGGTCGACCCGCTCGCACGGACGGCTCGACGGAGGGACCTGAGGGGTCGAAATCTGTTCGCCGTCTCGCGACCGCGATGACAGGATCCGCCGATGACCGTTCCGATCATCGACACCGTCGACGGCGATGTCGCCCTCCCGCCCGGTTTCGCTCACCCCCATGCCTCCGAGGAGGCCAGGCGGATCGCCGAGGCGGGCATGGTCCTGCGGGCACAGGTGGGGTCCGGCGTCCACGGCACCGCCATCGACGGCCAGGACGACCGCGACGAGATGGGCATCTGCCTGGAGCCACCCGAGTACGTGACCGGTGTCGCCCGGGTCCCGGCCGGCACCGCGACGGCAGCCGGCACCGTGGAGTTCGAGCAGTACCAGCGGCACACCGTCTGGGACCGCCCGGGCGGACTGGCCAACCGGTCCGGGGCCGGAGATCTCGACGTCGTCATCTACTCGGCCCGGAAGTGGTGCCGGCTCGCGCTGGCCGGCAACCCGACGGTCCTGCTCCTGCTGTTCGTCCCGGATGCCGAAGTGGTCCACCGCGCCGCTGCCGGCGCTGAGCTCGTGGCCAACGCCCACCGGTTCGTGTCCGGTCTGGCCGCCGATCGCTTCCTGGGATATCTGCGCGGCCAGAAGGCGGCAATGACCGGGCAACCGGGCGCGCACACTAACCGCCCCGAACTCGTCGCCCGGCACGGTTACGACACCAAGTTCGCCATGCATGCCCTGCGACTGGGCATTCAGGGCGTGGAGCTGTTGACCACCGGGCGCATCACCCTCCCCGTACCGGAACCGGACCGGGAGTACCTGCGGTCGGTCCGCCGTGGTGACGTGGGACTGCCGGAGGTGGTCACGGCCATCGGGGAGGCAGAGGCACGGCTGGAGTCACTGCGGTCCGGGGGCGGAGTCCCCGACAGCCGGACTTCGCCTGGGTGAACGGCTGGCTGCACCGCTCCTCCGTCGAGTACTGGGCGACCCTGGGGAGGTGAGTCCGGGCCACGCCGTGGGCCATCGGGAGAGAGAGCTGTGTCCGCCAGGCACCCTAGGCTCACCGCATGCCGATCTTCGCGCTCGAATACACCTACGTGGACTCCCCCGACGACCTGACGGCGCACCGGCCCGCCCACCGGGCGTTCCTGGCGGGCGAGCTGCCGGGCGTCACCATCCTGTCCAGCGGCCCCTACACCGGGCCGGGTGGAGCCGGCGCGCTGCTCATCCTGCGCGCGGACTCCGCGGAAGACCTGCTGGCGACGATGGACCAGGATCCCTTCCACCAGCTCGGACTCATCCCGGAACGCTCCGTACACGAGTGGACCCCGGTCAACGGGCCCTGGGCGACCTGACGGCCGCGATCGCCGTAGACCGACAAGCCAGCCCGAACAACGGGCTCACCGCTCCTGGTGGGTCGGCACCGGCTCATGGTCCGTCGACCGCACCGGTCGGGTATCCGGCGGTGCGGGTGCACCGGGCACAGCGGTGCGCACCTCCGGCCCCCCGGACGCAGCCGATCGGGCGTCCCGACGCAGCGGGCTGGGGAGGTGCGGGGCGCCGGCGACGAGATCACGCAGGCGGTTCCACCGGGCGTCGTAGCGTTCGTCGAAGCGGCGCCGGGACCGCCGGGTCATCCGGGCGCGGCCGGTGTACCAACGGCGGCTCCACCACGAGTCGGGCTTGGCCAGCCGGAGCGCGCCGACCAGGGCGACGGGGAAGAGCACCACACCGACCATGCCGGTGGCGATCTTCCCCTTCAGCAGGCACACCACCGACAGCAGCAGGACGGCGACCATGCCCAGCTGCGGACCCCAGGTGTCGCCCAGGGACGGGAACACGTCGACCCCCGAGATCAGCACGCCGGTGATGGCCAGCACCACGAAGATGGCGTCCACCGACTTGCGGCCCGCCGGCGTCCAGTAGACGTCGTCCAGGTGCAGCCACAGCGCGAACTCGTCGAAGGCCAGGCTGACCCCGACCCCGAAGACCAGGGCGGTCGCATTCAACGCCGTCCCGGCCGGTTGCACCGCGATCAGCCCGATCCCGGAACCCAGCATGAGCAGGATGCCGATCACCTGGTGGTGGATGTGCACGCCGCCGATGCTGATGTTCCGCAGGATGCGCCGGGTGCGGTCCGCCTTGTCGGCGACCCGGTTGCTGACCGCGCGGATGCGCCGGGTGACCAGTCGGGTGAGCAGGAAGGTGACGAGGATGCCGATGAACAGCCAGAGCACCGGGTCCAGGACGTCGATCTGCAGGTCGAGGCCGAGACCGAGGTCCGACGACGAGCTGTCCACCACCCTGCACCCCCCGTTCCTGGCCGTGCCCGGGACGGGCTCGCCGACCCCGGTAGCCGCCCCGCGACCCCCCGTGGGTCCAGCCCCGATCCTGCCAGTCGCCGGGGCGTCGGCCCTCACGAGCGGCGACAACGGCCGTGGTCCTGATCACCCGGTGAGGGAGTCGCACTCCGGGGTCAGCCTCAGCACGTCGGCCATGGCCGGGTCCTCGAAACCGGCCAGCGCCGGGTCCTCCTCGGACAGTGCGGCGATGCGCGCCTGTGCCGTCTGCACCACGGCCTGCGCCGCCTGCTCGTCCGCAGCCTCACCCACGTCGATCGAGGCGGTGCCGGTCACGATGCCGAGCTCCTTCAGGTAGCCCAGGTACGCCTCGTGCAGCGCGGCCCCGTCGACGACCTCGGGGGGATCGAGGGCCGCCATCCGGCCGGTCGCGGTGATGACGGTGTCGGCCACGGCCGCGTAGTACGCCGACCACTCCTCCCGGAAGTCGACGGGCTCGGTCCCGTCCGCTCCCGGCGCCGCCAGGATGGCCACGACGATCTCGGTCAGCTGCGTGCACATGGTCCCGGCCCACAACCCGGTCACCGGGTCGACGGCCGCCCCGCTGTCGGACGGTCCCCCGCCGGCCCAGGCATCGGTCGACGTGTCCTCCCCGGGCGTCGGGACGGTGGTCGTGGGCGATGCGGTCACGGTGACGGTCGCCGGAGCCGGAGCGGACGAGCTGGTCGACGGGACGGTGATGGCGGTCGAGGCGCCCGTCGCGTCGGACGAAGAAATGACCGCAGCGGACGCGGCCACCGGGGTTCCCGATGTCGGGGTCGAGCAGCCGGCGAGCAGGACGGCGAGAAGGACGGTGGCCGGAGCGAGCCGTCGGCCGGCGGGCGCGATCATCGGGGCTCCTGTCTGCCCGAGGCGGGCGGGGGCGTCCGGGGCATCATGCGCGCCGCCCGCCGTCCGGTCCACCGCTGGGTCACACCCCCGCGTGCGGTCAACCGGACGGGGAGGACGCTCCGCCGGCCAACGCGCGCCGCCCCTGGACCCGCTCCTCCGCCCCGCGGATGCGCTGGCTGATCACGGCGGTGATGCCGTCGCCGCGCATGGAGACTCCGTAGAGCGCATCGGCCGACTCCATCGTGAACTTCTGGTGGGTGATGACGATCAACTGGGAGGACTCCCGCAGCTCCGTCATCAGGCCGACGAGGCGGGTCAGGTTGACCTCGTCCAGCGCGGCCTCGACCTCGTCCATGATGTAGAACGGGCTGGGCCGCGCCCGGAAGATGGCGACGAGCAGGGCGACCGCGGTCAACGAGCGTTCCCCGCCGGAGAGCAGCGACAATCGCTTGACCTTCTTCCCCGGCGGCCGGGCGTGCACCTCGATGCCGGTGGTGAGCAGGTCGTCCGGATCGGTCAGGACGAGCTCGCCCTCCCCGCCGGGGAACAGCGTGGCGAAGACGGTGACGAACTCCCGCGCCACGTCGGCGTACGCGCTCGCGAACACCTCCAGGATCTTGTCGTCGACGTCCTGGATCACCGAGAGCAGGTCCTTGCGGGTCGCCTTCAGGTCCTCCAGCTGGGTCGACAGGAAGGCGTGTCGTTCCTCCAGGGCGGCGAACTCCTCCAGCGCCAGGGGGTTCACCTTGCCCAGCGTGGCCAGGTCGCGCTCGGCGCGGCGGGCCCGGCGCTCCTGGGTGTCCCGGTCGAACTCCATGGGCAGCGGTTCGCTGACCGTCTCCCCCCGCTCCCTGGCCGCCCGGTACTCGGCCATCTCCACGGCGGTCGGCGGCACGGGCACCTGCGGACCGAACGACTCCAGCAGGTCGGTCCCGCTCATCGCGAACTCGGCCAGGGCGCGTTCGGCGAGCTGATCCACCCGGAGCGCCTGCTGGGCGCGAACCACCTCGTCGCGGTGCACGGCGTCGGTGAGCCGATCCCACTGGGTCTTCACCTCGGCCGTGCGGGCGCGGGCGGTCTGCAGCTCGGCGTCGGTCCTGGTGCGACGGGCGGCCGCGTTCTCCCGGTCCGCCGAAGCCGCGGCCAGCGAGGTCTCCAGGGACCGGGTGATGCGCTGACCGAGATCGACGACCTGCTCGGCCACGACCGCGGCGGCCTGGCGACGGGCGGCCGCGGCGACGGCCCGTGCCCGGGATTCCCGTTCGGCCCGGGCCGCCCGGCGCAGGTTGTCCGCGGTGCCGGCCGACGCGCGGGCCCGCTCCTCGACGGTGCGGACGACCAGGCGGGCCTCGACCTCCCGGTTGCGCGCGGCGGCCGTGCGCTGGGTGAGGGCGTCCCGTTCGGCCGGGTCGATCTCCTCGGGGGATTCCTCCGACTCCGCGGCCAGCAGCCGCTCCTCCAACTCGGTCAGCGCGGCCTGGTGCTGGTCACGGGCGTTCTCGGCGGCGACCCGACGCTGTTCCAGGCGGTCGGCCTCGGCCGCGGCCGACCGCGCCGCGGCGCCGGACCGGGACAGCTGCTCGGCCACCGCGGACATCTGCGCGTCGGACTCGTGCAGCGCGGCCAGGGTCGTCTCGGCTGCGGCCCGGCAGCGTTCGGCCTCCTGGCGGGCACCGACCAGCGCCGCGTCCAGCTCGCCCAGGGTGGCCGTCGTCGTGTCGAGGTCGGTCCGGGCCCGGTCGACGGCCGCCTGGATCTCCAGGACGCTCTGCCGGCCGGCACTGCCGCCGACCGCCCAGTGGGAGCCGAGCTGCTCCCCGGTGCGGGTCACCGCGAGCACGTCGGGGAGGTCGGCGACCAGCCGACGGGCCGCGGCGAGGTCCGCCACCACGACGACGTCCCGCAGCACCCGGTCGACGGCGGCCCGGACGGGGCCGGGCGCGGTCACCAGATCGGCGGCCCAGGTGGCGCCGTCGGGCAGGGCGGGTCGGTCCTGCTGTCCCGGCCGGGCGGCGTCGGTACCGATGACCAGGCCGGCGCGCCCCGCCTCCTGCTCCCGCAGCAGATCCAGGGCGGCGACCGCCGCGTCGGCGTCGGCCACCGCGACGGCATCGGTGACCGGGCCGAGCGCAGCCGCGAGGGCCGCCTCGGCGCCGGGAGCGATGGTCAGCAGCGCGGAGACCGGGCCGAGGACACCCCGCAACGCGTCGGCGGCCAGGACGGCCCCGGCCCCGTCCTTGTGGTCCAGGCTCAGCGAGAGCGCATCCACGCGGGCGCGCAGCCCGGTGGCCGCGGTGCCGGCCGTGCGGTGGGCCTCGACCAGCTCGCGCACCCGGGCGGCGGCGACCCGGGCGGCCTCGGCCGCGGCCTCGTGGTCCTCGTCCAGGCCGACCTCACCGGAGTCCAGATCACCGACCGATTCCTGCAGGACGGCGAACTGGTCCTCGGCGGCGGCGGCCCGCTCCCGGGCCTCGGCGACGGCCGCGGCGAGGCGGGTCGCCTCCTCGGCACCCGCAGTGGACCGGCTGCGGGCGGTGTTGACCTGTCCGGCGAGCCGGGCCAGGCCCTCGCGCCGGTCGGCCACGGCCCGCGACGCCCGGACGAACGCGGCCTCGGCCGCCTGCAGGGCGACCTCGGCGTCGGCCCGGTCGGCGGCCGCCTCGGCCAGGGTCTCCCGGGCGCCGTCCACCGCGTCCTGGCGCTCGGCCTGGTCGGCCTCGGCCCGGTCGGCGGCCGCCTCCAGTTCGTCGGGATCCCGGCCCGGGGCCGCTGCCGTGGTCCCACCGGCCAGGTTGCGGGCCCGCTCCCGGGCCAGGGACACGGTCCCCCGGTAGCGCTCGACGAGCGCGGACAGTGCAAACCAGGTGTCCTGCGCGGCCTGCAGCGCGGGGGTGGCCTCCGCGACGGCCCGGACGGCGGCGTCCTCGGTGCGCGTGGCCTCGGCCAGCTCGGCCTCGAGCCGGGCGCGCAACTGCTGGGCCTCCTGCTCGGCCCGGGAGTCCTGGGCGATCCGCTCGGTCAGCGCGGCGAGGTCGTCGGCGAGCAGGCGGGCCCGGGAGTCCCGCAGGTCGGCCTGCACACCGGCGGCCCGCCGGGCGACCTCGGCCTGCCGACCGAGCGGCTTGAGCTGCCGCCGGAGCTCGGAGGTCAGATCGGTGACCCGGGCGAGGTTGGCCTGCATGCCGGTGAGCCGCCGCTCCGCCTTCTCCCGGCGTTTGCGGTGCTTGAGGACGCCCGCGGCCTCCTCGATGAAGCCGCGGCGGTCCTCGGGCCGGGCCGACAGCACGGCATCGAGCTGCCCCTGGCCGACGATGACGTGCATCTCCCGGCCGATGCCGGAGTCGGACAGCAGCTCCTGGATGTCCAGCAGACGGCAGGACGAGCCGTTGATCTCGTACTCCCCGGCCCCGTCCCGGAACATCCGCCGGGTGATGGACACCTCGGTGTAGTCGATCGGCAGGGCGCCGTCGGAGTTGTCGATGGTGAGCGTGACCTCGGCGCGGCCCAGCGGGGGGCGGTCGGCCGTGCCGGCGAAGATGACGTCCTCCATCTTGCCGCCGCGCAGCGCCTTGGCGCCCTGCTCGCCGAGGACCCAGGCGATCGCGTCGACCACGTTGGACTTGCCCGAACCGTTGGGCCCCACGACGGCGGTGATGCCCGGTTCGAAGTGCAGCGTGGTCGCCGAGGCGAAGGACTTGAAGCCCTTGAGGGTGAGGGACTTCAGGTGCACGGGGCACGTCCCTTCCGAGGTGGGCGGGGGCGGTGGGCGGGGGCGGCAGGAGCGACGCGGACGGCACGGACGGGGACGACACGGAGACCGCCGGGGTCCGCTGAGATTAGCGCGACCGACCCCCCGACCCGGGGAGGTCGCGGGGCGGGGAGGCTGCAGCCGCCGTCAGCGCTCGTGGAAGCCGGTGACCCCGTCGCGCGCGGCGCCGAACCGCTCCACCACCGTGCCGACCGATCCCGGGGTGCTGCCGCCGCGCAGCCGGGCCAACAGCTCCCGGCAGCTCTCGGCCGGCCCCTGGGCGACCACCTCGACGCGCCCGTCGGCCAGGTTGGTCGCGGTGCCGGTCAGTCCGAGTTCCAGTGCCTGCGCCCGGGTCCACCAGCGGAATCCGACCCCCTGGACGCGACCGTGCACCCACGCGGTCATCCGCACGGCGTCCTGCGCTCCGTCCCTGCCGTCGTTCCCCGCCACCGCGGTCAGCCGCGGTACACGGTGAGCGTGGCGTCCAGCAGGTCGAAGTCCACGGAGGTGGTGGTCGGGGTGATCTCGCCGTCGTGGGCGGTGGGCAGGGCCCCGGACCGGGAGCCGACGGTCACCGACGTCGCGGCGACCGATCCGCACACCGCGCTGCGCTCCACGATGCCGATGAGGGAGAACAGGACGGCGCGGGTCCGGGACCACGGCAGATCACCGCGGAGGTACTGGACATCCAGCACGGGCTCGTCGAGCCGTTCCCGCCACGACGGAGCCAGCCCGCGCGGGGTGTACCGCCCGTTCCCGACGAACGCCACCCACACCTTCACCACCCGGCCGTTGATGTCCAGGGTGACCGGGGCGTGCTTGCGCAGCGTGTTGCGCAGGGCCAGCGCGGTCGCCGGCCACTTGCCGATCTTCTTCGCGTAGGCGTCCCGCCGACGCACCATCTCCGGGTATCCGCCGATGCTCGCGGTGTTCAGGAAGACCTCGTCGTTGGCCGTGGCCACCCGCACTCCCCCGGCGCGCCCCTCCCGCACGGCCTGCACCGTGTCGATCGCCTCCTCGAGGCCGACCGCTCGGGCGAAGTGGTTGAACGTCCCGGACGGGAAGACGGCGAGCGGCAGCCCCCGTTCCAGGGCGACCCGGGCCACGGACGCCACGGTCCCGTCGCCGCCGGAGACCGCCAGCGCCCGCACCTCGGGGCCGAGCTCGGCCGCGATGTCGACACCGTCGGCCAGGGTGATGAACCGGGCACCGGGCAGTTCGCGTTCGATCAGGGCGCGAGCGCTGCCGGAGGACCCGGAATGCTCGTTGAGCACCACGGTCAGCCCACGACCGTCCGGCAGAGCCGGCGCGGTGGCCGTGGTCATCACGGCCGGACCCTTGGGTCGGACCGGCCACAACCACTTCCCGATCAGCGCGGCGGCGACCCCGATGCCCACCCCGGTGACCACGTCCGACGGGTAGTGCACCCCCACGTGCACCCGCGAGTAGGCGACACCCGCGGCCAGCGGGGCGACGACGAGGGCTGCGGGTGGGAACTCCAGGGCCAGACCGGTGGCGAAGGCCGCGGCCGACGCACTGTGACCGCTGGGGAACGAGGACGTCCAGGGCACCCGCCCGATCTGCCGGGCCGCATGGGTGCGCTGCGGGTCCGGCCGGCGCCGGCCGACGACGGGCTTGATGACGGAGTTGGCGAGCAGGCTGGACGCACCCAGGGACATCACCCCGCGGATGGCGCCCCGGCGCGGGCGGCGGCCGAGCGCGGCGGCCACACCGGCGACACCGAACCACAGCACGCCGTGGTTGGCCGCGGTGGTCAACGCCCGGAGCGCGATGTCGAGCGGTTGGGGCACCGGCGTCTGCGCGGGGACGATGCGCGGGTCGGGGGTGTCGTCGGTGGTCCTCATCGCGCCCACTCTACGAACGACGCGCGGCCGGGGACCGGGGCCCCCGGACCGGAGCAGCGGCCGGACGCCGCGGCGCGGGTTGGCAGCGGCGGCAGAAGAACGAGGACCGGTTCATGAACGCGTCCCGGACGATCGCCGTCCCGCAGCGGGGGCACGGCTCCCCCTCCCGGCCGTAGGCGTTCAACGCGCGGTCGAAGTACCCGGACTCGCCGTTGACGTTGACGTACAGGGAGTCGAAGCTCGTGCCGCCGACCTCGAGCGCCTCGGCCATGACCTCGCGAGCGGCGGCCAGCACCGCGAGCACCGCCGGCCGGGTCAACGAGTCGGTCCGGCGGGCGTAGTGCAGCCGCGCCCGCCACAGGGCCTCGTCGGCGTAGATGTTGCCGATGCCGGAGATCACCGTCTGGTCCAGCAGGGCGCGCTTGATGTCCGTGCGCTTGCCGCGGATCACCGCGGCGGTGGCCGCGGCCGACCAGTCCGGGTCCATCGGGTCACGGGCGATGTGCGCGATGGCGGCGGGCAGGTCGGCCCCGCCGGGGGCGAAGGCCATGCCGCCGAAGGTGCGCTGGTCCAGGAAGTCGACGTCCGGGCCGTCGTCGTCGAACACGAACCGGACCCGCAGATGGGGATGACGGGGGGCGGGGTCGCCCCCGTGCAGATCGACCTGGCCGGAACCGATCCGGAACTGGCCGCTCATGCCCAGGTGGCACAGGATGGCGTCGCCGTCGTCGAGCACCCACCACAGGTACTTCCCGCGCCGGTCCACCCCGGTCACCCGGCGACCTGCGGTGACGGCGCGGAAATCGACGGCTCCGCCCACGTGGCGACGGACGGCGCGATCGGACAGGACCTGGACGTCGGCGATGCGGCGGCCGGTGACGTGACCGACCAGGCCCCGCCGTACCGACTCGACCTCGGGGAGTTCGGGCACCGGATCAGGCGGTGGGCGCGGGCGGGGATCCCTCGGTCCCGGCGATCACCGGGGCGACCACGGGATCGACCAGACCGGGCGGGGGCCCGACGGTGGCGGCGTACGCGGCGGCCGCGGCCACTTGCTCGGCTTCCTTCTTGGTGCGCCCCGACCCCGTCCCGCTGGGCACCGAGTTCAGCAGCACCTGCGCGGCGAACAGCTTGGCGTGGTCCGGGCCCTCCTCGGTGACCCGGTACTCCGGGGCACCCAGGCCGCGGGCCGCGGCCAGCTCCTGCAGGGACGTCTTCCAGTCCAGACCCGCGCCGAGACGCGGGGCGGCCAGCAGGAGATCGGCGAAGAGTCGCAGGATGACCTGGCGGCTGACGTCCAATCCGTACTGCAGGAAGACCGCACCCAGCACGGCCTCGACGGCGTCGGCGACGATCGAGGCCTTGTCGCGTCCGCCGGTGAGTTCCTCACCGCGACCGAGCCGCAGCTGGCCCCCCAGGCCCATCGTGCGTCCGACGCCGGCGAGCGCGTGCATGTTGACGATAGAGGCGCGCAGCTTGGCCAGCTGTCCCTCGGGCAGGTCGGGGTGCGAGTGGTACAGGGTGTCGGTGATCACCACACCGAGCACCGAGTCACCCAGGAACTCCAGGCGCTCGTTGGTCGGCAGCCCGCCGTTCTCGTAGGCGAAGGAACGGTGGGTGAGGGCCAACACGACCAGCTCGGCGTCCAACGGGACGCCGAGCTGGGCGGAGAGGACGGCTGCGTCCGGGATGTTGCTGCCCGACGGGGTCGGGTGACCGGAACCGGACGACACGGTCGTCACAGGGTCAGACCCCGACGACCTGCCGGCCGCGGTACTGACCACAGGTGCGACAGGCCTCGTGCGGGGAGGTCAGCTCACCGCAGGCGCGGTTGGGGCAGGTGACCAGCGTGGGCACACTGGTCTTCCACTGCGATCGGCGCGCGCGGGTGTTGCTGCGCGACATCTTCCGCTTCGGAACGGCCACGATGGTTCTCCTTCTCGTTCACTGCTCGATCAGATCACCGGCGAACCGGGCCGCGGGCGGCCCGGAGTGCCGGACGGTCAGTTCTGGCTGGGGGTGTGGGTGCCCGGATCAGCGTTCCCGGGACCATCGGTCCCGAACTTCAGCTTCAACGCGGCCCACCGAGGGTCCAGTGTCTCATGGGAATGACCCTCCTCGAGCTCCTCGCGTCGCTCGCCGCATTCCGGGCACAGGCCCAGGCAGTCGGGACGACACAACGGCACCAGTGGCAACGCGAGCACGAGCTCGTCGCGCACCAGGGGCTCGAGGTCGATCAGGTCGTCCACGAGACGGGGGATCTCGTCGTCCTCGGTGGTCGCCGCGGTGGTCGATCCCGGGTAGGCGTACAGCTCACGCAGGATCACCCGGACCGGCTGGGTGATCTCGATCAGGCAGCGCGAGCACTCGCCGACCGCCTCGGCCGTGGCCGCCCCGGACACCAGGACCCCCTCGGACACCGACTCCAGGCGCAGGTCCAGCTCCACCTCGTGACCGGCCGGGACGGCGATGACCGGAAGACCGAGCGACTCGGTGACCGGCGCGCTGATCCGGACCGGACGCATCGTGCCGGGCCGTCGCCCCAGGACCCGGGTGTCGAAGACCCACGGGGAGGCGGAGTTGAGACGGGGCGGAGCCATGCGGGGAACGATCCTGACGTCGAGGGGTGCTGCGGTGGAACCACGGTCCGGGCGTGTCGGCCCGGAAGACTGCAGAGGCGGAGCCGACCGGCCCCGGGCAACCGTTCCAGAGTACTCGACGGCCGATCGCCGGACAACGCTGTCGGCCCCGGCCCCGAGCGGCCACGGTCAGAGCCGGTAGTCCACCGACCCGCCGCTGCGCAGCGACGTCCGTCCGCGACCGACCTCGCGCAGTGTCTTGGTGAGGGTCTCCTCCAGCGCGCCCAGGCTGCTGTCGACATAGGTGTCGCACTCGGCGCGCATCCGGTCGGCGTCGCCGTGGGCGGCGTCGAGCACGCGTGCCGACTCGCGGTGGGCGGCCTGCACGACGTCGGTCTGCGAGACCAACCGGGCCTGTTCGGCCTGACCGTCGGCGACGGCGCCCTCGTAGGACGCCCGGCCGGCGGCGACCAGGCGTTCGGCCTCGGCGTGACCGCGGGCGATCGACGCATCGTGCTGGTCCTGGCCGGCCTGCGCGGCCCGGTCGGCGTCCGCCCGGGCGCGGGCGATCATCGCCTCGGCGCGGGAGGAGGCCTCGGCGAGCTGCCGTTCCGCCTCGGCGACCAGCCGGTTGGCCTCGAGCTGCGCTGACGACACGGTGTCCGAGGCCGAGGCGTGGGCCTCGGTGACGAGGCGGTCGGCCTCGGTGCGGGCGTCGGCGACCGTCGTCTCGGCCGAGCTGCGGGCGTCGGCGATCATCGCGTCACGGTGGTCGAGCACGTCCTGCGCGTCGTCGACCTCGCCGGGCAGTGCCTCCCGGACGTCATCGAGGAGTTCCAGCACATCGCCGCGCGGCACCACGCAGGAGCCGGTCATCGGCACCCCGCGGGCTTCCTCGACGATGGTGACCAACTCGTCGAGGGCTTCGAAAACCCGGTACACGGGCGGTCCTCCTCTCAGCTGTGGTGGGCGCGCCGGTGCGCGCCGAACCGGGGAGAGTCTTTCACCCGCCCGACGGGGCACCGGCCGACACGCCCGGCCGGATCGCTCAGCCCGGGTCGGTCCCGGTGCCGGCGGCCGGGCCGTCGGGCGGGGTGCCCAGCTTCGCGGCCAGCGCCCGGCCGACCACCGGGGGCAGCATCCGCTGCACGTCCCCGCCGTAGGTGGCCACCTGCTTGACCAGCGAGGAGGAGATGAAGGAGAACTCCGGAGCGGTGGGCAGGAACAGTGTGTCCACCCCGGTCAGACCGTGGTTCATCTGCGCCATCTGCAGCTCGTAGTCGAAGTCGGACACCGCCCGCAGACCCTTGACGATCGCGGTGATGCCGTGGGCGGCGCAGTAGTCGACGAGCAACCCGCCGAAGGTGTCCACCCGGACGGTCGGCAGGTGCGCGGTGGTCTCGCGGAGCAGGTCCAGGCGCTCGGACACGGCGAACAGGCCATCCTTGGCCGGGTTCACCAACACCGCGACGGTGAGGACGTCGAACAGTCCCGCGGCGCGGGCGATGACGTCGAGGTGGCCGAGGGTGGGCGGGTCGAACGAGCCCGGGCAGACCGCGTGCGTCATGGGGCGCGACCGTAACAGAGGCGGGTGTCCCCGTACCGCTTCTCGCGGACCGCGCTCAGCGGCTCGGGGAACCCGAACGCCCCACCCTTGGACCGTCGTTCGACCACCACGTCCGCGGCGGGTCGGAACCGGCCCCCGGCGACCAGAGCGGTGAGCACGGCGGCGATCTCGTCGTCCGGCACGTCGTACGGCGGATCGGCCACGACCACGTCGAACGACTCGCCGGCCAGGGCGGCGTAGGCCGCGACACCGCGCGGCACCACCTCCACCCGCGCACCGACCCCGAGCGCCTGCACGTTCGCCCGCGCCGCGGCCAGGGCCGCCCGGTCCTGCTCCACGAGCACCACCTGATCGGCGCCCCGGGACAACAGCTCCAGGCCCAGCGCTCCGGTGCCGGCGTAGAGGTCGAGCACCCGGGCCCCGGCCAGTCCACCCGCGGCGTAGAGGGAACTGCCCAGCGCGGCCCGCACCTTCTCGGCGGTCGGCCGGGTGAGCTCACCGGCCGGCGTGACGAGCCGGCGCCCGCCGAACTCACCGGCGACGATGCGGGTCACGGGGCATCCGGCGGCGGTGTCCTCGACGAGGTCCGCCGGTTCCGTTGGCTCCACGCTCTCGGCACGCACGCCTCCCGGCTCAGGACGGTGTCGCGGCCGGGGGTCCCGGCTGCGGCAACAGGACGGTATCCCGGCGCCCGACCCCGAGGCGGCCGCGGTGGGGGAACCTCGCCACCGGAGGAGGATCGGGTCATGACCACCGACCGCACCGAGTCCCCCAGCACACCCACGATGGAGTACCGCCGGCTCGGCTCGGCGGGCTGCGCGGTGTCCGCCTTCACGCTCGGGACGATGACCTTCGGCAACGAGACCGACGAGGCCGGTTCCCGTGAGCAGCTCGACGCCTTCGTGGCGGCGGGCGGCACCTTCATCGACACCGCGGACGTGTACAACGCCGGGGTCTCGGAGTCGATCATCGGCCGCTGGCTGGCCGATCGCGGCCCCGCCGTCCGCGACCAGATCGTGCTGACCACCAAGGCGCGCTTCCCGATGGGCGACGGACCCAACGACCTGGGCCTGTCCCGCCGCCACCTGCAGACCGCCGTCCGGGCCTCCCTGACCCGGCTGGGCGTGGACACCCTGGACCTCTACCAGGTGCACGCCTATGACCCGTTGACCCCGCTGGAGGAGACCCTGCGCGCGCTGGACGACATGGTGCGTTCCGGGACGGTGCGGTACATCGGCCTGTCCAACTTCACCGGCTGGCAGATCCAGAAGGCGGTGGCGGTGGCCCGGGAACTGGGCCTGAACCTGCCGGTGACCCTGCAGCCGCAGTACAACCTGCTGGTCCGCGAGATCGAGTGGGAGATCGTGCCGTCCGCCCTGGATGCCGGGATCGGGCTGCTGCCCTGGTCGCCGCTCGGCGGGGGCTGGCTGACCGGCAAGTACACGCAGGGCGAACGACCGACCGGCGCGACCCGGCTGGGCGAGGACCCCACCCGAGGCGTGGAGAACTACGACGTGCGCTCCGGCCAGCAGCGGACCTGGGACGTGCTCGACGCGGTCCGCTCGGTGGCCTCGGCCCGCGGCGTGGGCATGGCGCAGGTGGCGCTGGCGTGGCTGGTCGATCGCCCGGGGGTCACCTCGGTCATCCTCGGCGCACGCACCCTGACCCAGTTGCAGGACAACCTGTCCGCGGCCGGCCTGCACCTGGACGCGACCGAGACCGCCCTGCTGGACACGGCCAGCGACCCGCACCCGGTCGACTACCCCTACGGCGGGCCGGGTTCCGAGCAGCGCAGCCGCACCATCCGAGGCGGTCGCTGACCGGTGCGAGCGGGCCGCACGGGTGCACCTGCTCCGTGCGGCCCCAACCCCGTGCCCCTCAGGCCTTCTCGAGGAATTCCTGGTTCTCCGCGGCGATCACGTCGGCGACCATGCGCGCCAGACCGGGCCAGGACGCCAGGGTGGGATCGTCGCCGACCAGTCCCCCGGCGTCCGCCCGGGCCTGCTCGATGACCTCGCGATCGCGCAGCAGCGACAGCTGGCGCAGCGAGGTGT
Source organism: Nakamurella flavida (assembly GCF_030811475.1). Lineage (NCBI taxonomy): Bacteria > Bacillati > Actinomycetota > Actinomycetes > Nakamurellales > Nakamurellaceae > Nakamurella > Nakamurella flavida. The sequence goes on along the minus strand of NZ_JAUSQV010000001.1, from coordinate 51,251 downwards.
TCTTCCCCGACTGCACGGTGCCGAGCACGTCGCCCTCCCGCCGCTGCGCGAGATCGGCCTCGGCCAGCTCGAACCCGTCCGCGCTGGCCGCCACCGCGGCGAGCCGGGCCCGGCCGCGCCCGCCCTCCAGTGCCCGGGTGACGAGCAGACAGATGCCCGGCGCGGAACCCCGCCCCACGCGCCCCCTCAGCTGGTGCAGCTGGGACATGCCGAACCGTTCGGCGTCCATGATCACCATCATCGACGCGTTGGGGACGTCCACGCCGACCTCGATGACCGTCGTGGCGACGAGCACGTCGATGTCGCCGGCACCGAAATCCCGCATCACCTGGTCCTTCTCGGCCGGCGGCAGGCGCCCGTGCACGACGCCCAGCGACAACCCCGCCAGGGGACCGTCGGCCAGCTCGGCCGCCACGTCGACCACGGCCAGCGGCGGCGGGCGGAGGCCGGCGTCACTGCCGCTGGCGCCGTCCTCGTCGTCCCACTCGCCGTCGGGTCCCTCGTCGCGATCCCGCCCCTTGGCGCCGCGTTCGGGCTCGTCCCCGATCTTGGGGCAGACGACGTAGACCTGGTGACCCTTGCCGACCTCCTCCCGGACCCGTTGCCAGGCGCGGTCCAGCCACTGCGGTCTCTCCTCGACCGGGACGACCGTGGTGGTGATGGGCGAGCGGCCCGCGGGCAGCTCGGACAGGATCGAGGTGTCCAGGTCGCCGTAGACGGTCATCGCCACCGTGCGGGGGATCGGGGTCGCCGTCATCACCAGGACGTGCGGTGTGGTGCCGGACGGGGATCGCCTGGTGCGCAACGTGTCCCGCTGCTCGACCCCGAACCGGTGCTGCTCGTCGACGACGACCAGGCCCAGGTCGGCGAAGTCGACGCCGGCGGAGAGCAGGGCATGGGTGCCGACGACGATCCCGGCCTCCCCGGACACGATCTGCAGCAACGCCTTCCGTCGGGCCGGCACCGGCAGCGACCCGGTGAGCAGCACCACCCGCGTCGCCCCGTCGGCGGCGTCCAGCTCACCGGCCCGGCCGAGCGGGCCGAGGGTCGCCCGCAGCGACCGGGCGTGCTGGGCCGCGAGCACCTCGGTCGGGGCGAGCAGCGCGGTCTGCCGACCGGCGTCGATCACCTGCAGCATGGCCCGCAGCGCCACGATCGTCTTGCCCGATCCGACCTCGCCCTGCAGCAGGCGGTTCATCGGGCGCGGCTGGGCCAGATCGCCGGAGATGGTCCGGCCGACCGCCGTCTGCCCCCGGGTCAGCGTGAACGGCAGCCGCCCGTTGAACTCCGCCAGCAACCCGTCCGGGCGCTCCGGGCAGGCGGGCGCGGGGGTGTCCTGGGCGGCGGCGCGGCGGGCGGCGAGCACGAGCTGGACGGACAGGGCCTCGTCGTAGCGGAGCCGGTGCTGGGCGGCGGCCAACGCCTCCCGGTCACCCGGCCGGTGGATGTGCTGCAGGGCGCGGGCCAGGCCGGTGAGCCCGTGCCGCGCGGCGAGCACGTCCGGCAGCGGGTCCTCGAGCGTGCAGGCCTGCAGCACGAGATCGACGCTCTTCTGCAGCACGCTCTGGCCGATCCCCTCGACCAGCGGGTAGACCGGGATGATCCCGCCGGCGAAGGACTCGATCGTCTCCAGGTCCCCCGCCCGCCCCTCGGTCGAGTCATCGGCGAGCAGCACCACGCTGGGCGAGGTCATCTGCAGGGTCCGGCGGAACTGGGTGACCTTGCCGGAGAACATCGCGTCGGTGCCCACCGGCAGGTTGCGCTTCCACTGGTGCTGGTTGAAGAACGTGCAGGTCAGCTCCAGGTTGCCGTCTCCGACGACGACATTGGTGATCAACCGGACGCCCCGGCGGTTGCCCAGCTGCCGTTCGGTCACGCTGCGCACCTTGGCCCACACGGTGGCCCGTTCGTCGACCACGAGACCGGCCAGATCGGTCAGCTTGCCGCGCTCGTCGTACTTCCGCGGGTAGTAGCGGAGCAGCTCGCCCACGGTGGTCAGCCGCAGCTTGTCGGCGAGTTTGGCGGCCGTCCGCGCTCCCAGGACGGGTGCGAGGGCGGAGGACTGCTCCACCCGCGCTCCTCGGGGGGCATCGGCCGGGGACATCGCGGCGCCTTCCTGCTGTTCGGTCGGGCGCACCGGGGCGCCGGAGGGACGGGCACCATCCTGCCCGCCCTCCCCGACACTGCAGCGCCCGGCGTCGTCCTCCGGCCGGGCAGCCGGGGACTCAGTCCAGGTCGGAGGGGGTGGGCTCGCGCAGGGTGACAGCCAGGTCGAACAGCGTCCCGGAGGCGTAGGCCTGCGAGATCACCTCGCCGGGCGAATCGGTGTGGATGTGGAAGTGGTCGACCCCGGACCGCGACCACCACTGGACGTCCTCGCCCAGGGCGAGCAGGTCCTGGTGCAGGGCGGCGCTCTCACTCGTCCCGCAGCGGATCTCGAACGTCACCTCGGCGGTGAACGCGCGTCCCCGGTTCTCCCCCGGGCCCGCCCCGCAAGCCGCCGGCACCGCGGGCGGGTCGGGGGTCTGCGACGCCTGCTCGAGCCCGACCAGGAGCATGCCGATGAGCCCGCGGGTGCGGTACTCGACCCGATCGCGCGGATCGGTGGGTTGACCCACCCCCCAGCCCTGCATGGCGGTGGCCGCGGAGATGGCCGCCACCGCGTGCAGGTCCGCGCCGTCCACGACGACCTCGGCGGCGCTGACCCCGGCGAGGCGGGCGGCCTCGGCCGCCGAGGGTTCCCGGTTCGGCACCTCCGGCGGGCCGGGTCGGTTCAGGCTGTCCCGCAGGGCTGCCGCACCCGCGATCAGGCCGGTGACCAGGGCGATGGTCGGCGCCTCGCCGGGCGGATCCACGGGCTCGGCCGCTCCGAACGGTCCACCGGTGAGCCGGGACACCGACCCCTGGGTCGGCTGCGTCGGTCCGTCCGCCTCCAGCAACGCCGCCTGGGTGCCGGCGATCCCGGCCGCCAGGGCGTGCAGATAGGTCTGCACCTCACGGGCGGCGGGCTCGGACGCGGCGACCTCCGGCGGGCCGGGCATCGTGGAGTCGACCACGGCGGCGAGCAGCAGCTGCCGCCCCTCGCGCAGCACGGCACCCTCCACCGCGCTGGGCAGGATCCCCCAGTGCGGCATCACGGGCACGTCCGGGTTCAGCACCGTGGCGAACCAGCGGTGGACCAGGTCGGCGTCCAGGGACGTCATGCCCCCATCCTGCCCCGGCCCGGCCCGTCGACCCAGCCCCGCCGGTCCCCGGGAGGGTGATCCCGGCGGGTGATTCTCGGCCGGACGACCCTGCGTGACCGGACGATCACCCGTGATCGCGGGGCGTCCGTCGCAGGATCGCCGCCGGCCCGACTCCGGGGCCGGCGACCCGGACCGGCGACCCGAGAACGGCCGGTCGCCGCTGTCGGACGGCTGTCCGGAGGTGATTTGGCGGCCCGGACGCACGTGGGTATCCTTGTGGGGTTGCCCGGCAGTCGCCGGGCTCTTGGCGTGCCATCCGTCCACGATCCCGATCGTGCCGGTGCGGGCGACCGGGGACCTGCTGTGGCAGGTGATCATGCACATGAAGACTGAGTCGGTTGCGGGCAGGACGCCGCCCGACCATCGCGATGGGAGTAACCGGCCATGGCTGCCGTATGTGACGTGTGTAGCAAGGGTCCGGGCTTCGGGAAGAGCGTTTCCCACTCCCACCGACGGACGAACCGCCGTTGGAACCCGAACATCCAGCCCGTGCGGGCCCAGGTGGCCCCCGGCACCGTGCGCAAGCTCAACGTGTGCACCTCCTGCCTCAAGGCCGGCAAGGTCGTCCGGGGCTGATCCCACCGCACCCACCGTCCACCGCGGACGGGTGTCGAGCACTGATACAGACGAAACAGCGGCGGGAGACCCCTCGGGTCCCGCCGCTGTTGCGTACCCGCTCCATCTCGACGGAGCGGGAGTCAGCCCTCCCGGGCGCGGTCGGTCGGTCCTCGCACCACCGCGCTCGGGGGAGGTCAGTCGAGGGTGACCATCCAGCCGGCGGGGTCCTCCCGGCGGCCGGACTGCAGGTCCGTCAACTCGCGGCGCAGCTCCAGGGTCAGCGGCCCGGAGTTGCCGTCGGCGATGGTGAACTCCCCGTCCGCGTGCTTCACCGAACCCACGGGCGTGATGACCGCGGCGGTGCCGCAGGCGAACACCTCGGTGAGCTCACCGGACTCCACGCGTTTGGCCCACTCGTCGGTGGAGATCCGCCGCTCGGTGGCGGTGTAGCCGAGCCCCCGGGCCAGCTCCAGCAACGAGTCGCGGGTGATGCCGGGCAGCAGGGAGCCGGACAGTTCGGGCGTGACGACCTCCGGACCGACGCCGTCCTGACCACCGAAGACGAAGAACAGGTTCATCCCGCCCATCTCCTCGACCCACCGCCGCTCCACGGCGTCCAGCCACACGACCTGGTCGCAGCCGTGCTCGGCCGCCTGGGCCTGGGCCGCCAGGGAGGCCGCGTAGTTCCCCCCGGTCTTCGCCGCACCGGTCCCTCCCGGGGCCGCGCGGACGAACTCGGTGGACCACCACACCGTCACCGGGTGGATGCCCTTGGCGAAGTAGGAACCGGCCGGCGAGGCGATCAGGCAGTACGTGTAGCTGGCCGACGGACGGACGCCCAGACCGACCTCGGTCGCGATCATGAACGGCCGCAGGTACAGGGAGGACTCCGGGGCGGTCGGCACCCAGTCCGCGTCGATGGCGACCAACTCGCGGATGGACGCCAGGAACAGGTCCTCGGGCAGACGGGGCATGCCCAGCCGGTCCGCCGACCGGTTGAACCGGGCCGCGTTCTGCTCGGGCCGGAAGCTGGCCACCGTGCCGTCCGGCTGGGCGTAGGCCTTGAGCCCCTCGAAGATCTCCTGCGCGTAGTGCAGCACCATCGTGGCCGGATCCAGGGTGAGCGGGCCGTACGGCACCACCCGGGCGTCGTGCCAGCCCCGGCCCTGGTCGTAGTCGATCAGCACCATGTGGTCGGTGAAGTGCCGGCCGAACCCGGGGTCGGTGAGAATCTGCTCGCGACGCCCGTCCGGCGTGGGGCGGGTCGTCGCGGTCACCGAGAAGCGCTCATCCATGCCTGGACGATATCGCGTCACTAGGACGTCCGAGCATTCGCCCGGGCGTCGATCAGCGCACGTGCGACGGGACGAACGGCGGCTTGACCACCCGGGCGGCCAACGACCGGCCGCGCACCTGCACCGCGACCTCCGCGCCCTCGCCGGGACCGCCGGCGTCGAGCAGGGCCAGGGCGATGCCCTTGCCGAGCGTCGGCGAGAACGTCCCCGACGTGGTCTCCCCCACCCGGGCACCCGCCGCGTCCTGGACCTCCAGATGCGGACGCAGCACCCCGCGGTCCAGGGCCAACAGCCCCCACAGGGTGCGCCGGGGGCCGGCGGCCTTCTCCGCGACGAGGGCCTCCCGGCCGAAGAACGCGGGCTTGCTCCACCCCACGGCCCACCCGGACCGCGCCTGCACGGGACTGATCTCCCGGCTGAGGTCCTGACCGTGCAGCGGATAACCCATCTCGGTGCGCAGGGTGTCCCGCGCCCCGAGACCGGCCGGCCGCCCGCCGTGGGCGGCGGCCCGGTCCGCCAGCACGTCCCACAGTTGCGGCGCCGCCGACCAGCTCGGCAGCAGTTCGTACCCGTGCTCGCCGGTGTAACCGGTCCGACAGATGCGCACGGGCTCCCCGGCGATCTCCCCGTCGGCCCACTGCATGTAGTCCAGATCGGTCGGCAGCCCGGCGTCCCGCAGCACCGCGGCCGACGCGGGGCCCTGGACGGCGATGACCCCGAACTCCGCGTGTCGATCGGTGACGGTGATGGTGTCCGGTGCGGCCTGCTGCAGCAGGGCGACGACCTGACCCGCGTTCGCCGCGTTGGGCACCAGGAAGACCTCGTCCGGGCCGACCAGGTAGGCGATGAGGTCGTCGACCACGCCTCCGTCGTCGGCGCAGCACAGGGTGTACTGCGCCTGCCCCGGGCCGATGCGGCCCAGGTCGGCGGTCAGGCACGCGTTCACGAAGTCGGCCGCCCCCGGCCCGGTGACCGAGGCCTTGCCGAGGTGGGAGACGTCGAACACGCCGACCGTGCTGCGTACCGCGGTGTGCTCGGCGACCACCCCGGAACCGGCGTAGGAGATGGGCATCTCCCAGCCGCCGAACGGGGCCATCGTGGCGCCCAGGGCCAGGTGGGTCGGGTGCAGTGGGGAGTGCAGCAGCCCACCGGGTCCGGTGACCGGAGGTGCGGCACTGGGGGGCGGGGTGACGGACGGCTGGCTCGGCACGGACATGCCAGGACCGTAGCCTTGCGCTGCCCGTGGGTGGCGCACCCGCCCGCCCCGCCGGGCGGAGGCCCGATGATCCGGGTCCGAGCCCCGGCCCCCGCCCCGAACCCAGGGAGACTCCATGACCTCCGTCCGCCTGTCCGATCTCGACCCGCTCACCGCCGGCGTCGACGCCGTCGTCATCGGCTCCCACCCGGCGGCCGGCGACGGGACCGGTCCGATCGCGGCCGACCCGGCTCACGCGGCGATCGTCGCCGCCGCGGCCCTGGTCGGGGCGACCGGCAAGGCCGGATCGGTCACCACGGTGCCGGGTGCCGGCCTGGTCGCGGCGACCCGCGCCATCGTGGTCGGTCTCGGCACCCCCGCCGACCAGCCGGCGGAGGCCCTCGACCCGGTCGCCCGCCCGGTGTTCGCCGAGCGCGTCCGGCGGGCCGCCGGGGCCGCTTCCCGGGCGGCTGCCGGGCTCGACAAGATCGTCTCCACCCTGCCCGCCCTCGACCTGGGCGCCGCGGCCGAAGGGCACCTGCTCGGCGGCTACGCGTTCACCACCTACAAGGACCCGGCGAAGGCGCCGGTCGGCACCGTCCACCTGATCGCCGCGGACACCCCGGCCGCCCAGCAGGAACTGGCCCGGGCGGTGGCGGCGGCGGGCGCCGTGGCCATGGCCCGTGACCTGGTCAACACCGCGCCCAACGACCTGTACCCGGCGGAGTTCGCGGCGCGGGTGACCGCGGCGGCGCAGCAGTCCGGCGTCGAGGTCACCGTGTGGGACGAGGACGACCTGCGCCGGGACGGATTCGGCGGCATCCTCGCCGTGGGGTCCGGCTCGACCCGGCCGCCGCGGCTGATCCGGATCACCCACACCCCGTCGACCTCGCACCGGTCGATCGCCCTGGTCGGCAAGGGGATCACCTTCGATTCCGGCGGCCTGTCCATCAAGCCGGCGCTGGGGATGGACCAGATGACGGCCGACATGTCGGGGGCCGCCGCCGTGGTCGCCACCGTGCTGGCCGCAGCCGCCCTCGACCTCCCCGTCACCGTCACCGGCTGGGCCGCGATGGCGGAGAACCTCCCGTCGGGGTCGGCGTACCGGCCGGGCGACGTGATCCGCCACTACGGCGGGACCACCTCCCACGTGCTCAACACCGACGCCGAGGGTCGCCTCGTGCTCGCCGACGCCATCGCCCGGGCGGTGGAGGACGGACCCGACGCGCTGGTGGAGACCTCGACCCTGACCGGGGCGCAGACCGTCGCGCTGGGCAAGCGGACGATGGGCGTGATGGGTTCACCGGCCCTGCGTGACCGGGTGGCGGCGATCGCCGACTCCGTCGGCGAGGCCGCCTGGGCCATGCCGCTGCCGGAGGAGCTCCGCGAGGGGATCGACTCGCCGCTCGCCGATCTGGCCAACGTCGCCGGCAACCGGTACGGCGGCATGCTGGTGGCCGGGCACTACCTGGCCCACTTCGTCGGAGGTCGCACGCCGTGGGTCCACCTGGACGTCGCCGGCCCCGCCTTCCACGACGCCGGCCCGTACGGCTACACCGGCAAGGGCGGCACCGGGGTGCCGGTCCGGACCCTGCTGGCCGTGCTGGCCGATCTGGCCGACCGACCCGCCTGAGGCCACGCGCCTCCGACCGCGCCGACGGCTGCCGACCCCACCGGGATCAGCGGCCGTCGGCGGCGTCCCGCTCGCGGCGGCGCGCGAGGATGGTCTGCCTCCGGGAGTAGTCACGCATGCGTTGCGGGTACCCGACGATGGTCGCGTCGTAGACGGGCAGGGCGTGCTCCCGGGCGAACGAGCTCGCCGCCGCCGTGGTCCCCGTCCGCACCCGGTGGAACTCCCCGTCCGCGGCGACGAGCACCATGCTGACCTCGTTGAACGACGTGGCCGGTTCGACGAACACCTCGACACCCCGCCGGGCCGCCACCCAGTCCACCAGGGCCTGGTCGCGTTCACGTCGCTCGGCCCGACCCGAGGTCGCCTTCTTCCCACGCCGGAACCAGGACATCAGACCGGTCACTCCCCTTCCCTGCTGCTCGTCACCGCTCGTGGTCGGTGCTGGGTCGCCCCTGCTCGTCCTGCCGTCCGCACCGCTGCCGCCGCGACCGGCGCGTACTCCACCGGGCCGGCATGTCGCTCCGGCGGCCCGCCGTGTCCGGTCCCCCGGCCCGGCGGCCCAGTCTGGCCGTCGCGGTGTGGGGCCCCGGTGTCCACCGCCACCGCCGTCACCGCCGCCGCCCGCCCCCGACCGCGGACGGGGCCGGACGGCGACCGTCGGGGGAGGATGTCAAGATGGGGGCGCCCCGAGCGGTTCGCCACCGACCTGACCCGACCTGACCCGACCCGGATGGGTACCAGCCCAGCCGGCGTCGTCCTCAGGTGGTTCTCAGCATGGCGGTGGGTCGTGGGATCGGCGTGGGAGGGTCCTGTGGTCGTCAGCAGGACGCCCCGGAGCCGTCGGGGTGGCAGTGGGCGGTACGGGCCGGTGCCCGGGCCGCATCAGTGGTGCAGTGTCCGGGACCGACAGCAAGACAGCTGAAGCAGAAGACTGAGGAGCACGTATTCCATGAGCGACACCAACGTGGATCTGGTCGTACTCGGGGGCGGGTCCGGTGGCTACGCCGCCGCCCTGCGGGCCGCCGAGCTGGGTTCCTCGGTGGTGCTCATCGAGAAGGAGAAGGTCGGGGGGACCTGCCTGCACTGGGGCTGCGTCCCGGCCAAGACCCTCCTGCACGCCGCCGAGGTCGCCGACGAGGCCCGCGAGGGCCTGACCCTCGGTGTGAGGACCAGCTTCGACGGCGTGGACGTCCCCGCCCTGCTGAAGTACAAGGACGGCGTCATCAACCGCCTGTACAAGGGTCTGCAGGGGCTCATCAAGTCCCGCAAGATCACCACCGTCGAGGGTGTGGGTCGCTACGAGGGCGGCACCACCGTCTCGGTCGGCGAGGACCGCTACATCGGCAAGGACGTCGTCCTGGCCACCGGTTCCTACTCCCGCTCGCTGCCCGGGCTGGAGATCGAGGGCCGGGTCATCACCTCCACCCAGGCGCTGAGCCTGGAGTGGATCCCGCAGAAGGCGATCGTGCTGGGCGGCGGCGTCATCGGCGTCGAGTTCGCCTCCACCTGGGCATCGTTCGGGGCCGAGGTCACCATCGTCGAGGCCCTCCCGAGCCTGGTCCCGGCGGAGGACCCCTGGGCGGTCAAGCAGCTCGAACGGGCCTTCCGCAAGCGGAAGATCGCCTTCAAGACCGGCGTCCGCTTCTCCGGCGTCACCCAGGACGAGTCCGGCGTCACCGTCACCCTCGAGGACGGCACCACCCTGCAGGCCGACCTGCTGCTGGTCGCCGTCGGCCGCGGCCCGGCCACCGCCGGGTGCGGCTTCGAGGAGGCCGGCGTGACGATGGACCGCGGCTTCGTGATCACCGACGAGCGCCTGCACACCAACCTGCCCCACGTCTACGCCGTCGGCGACATCGTGCCCGGCCTGCAGCTGGCCCACCGCGGCTTCCAGCAGGGCATCTTCGTGGCCGAGGAGATCGCCGGGCTCGACCCGGTGGTCGTCCCGGACGTGAACATCCCCAAGATCACCTACTGCGACCCCAACATCGCCTCCGTCGGGCTCACCGAGGCCAAGGCCGTCGAGCAGCACGGCAAGGACGCGATCGAGACCTACGCCTACGACCTCGGCGGCAACGGCAAGTCGCAGATCCTCAAGACCGCGGGTGGCGTGAAGGTCGTCCGGGTGAAGGACGGCCCCATCGTCGGCGTGCACATGGTCGGCGCGCGGGTGGGCGAGCTCATCGGTGAGGCGCAGCTGATCGTGAACTGGGAGGCCTACCCGGAGGACGTCGCGCCCCTGGTGCACGGTCACCCCTCGCAGTACGAGGCCGTCGGCGAGGCCATGCTGGCCATGGCCGGCAAGCCGCTGCACGTGCACGACTGATCCCGCCCCCGGGCGGCCTGCCGCCCGTCGATCGGTATCGCCGCACTCCCGATGTCCCCGGCACCAGCCGGGTCCGCTTCCGTGATCAGGTCGCAGCAGACCGGTACTAGGCAGGAGATCCTTTCCATGTCCCATTCCGTCCAGATGCCCGCCCTCGGCGAGAGCGTCACCGAGGGCACCGTCACCCGGTGGCTCAAGCAGGTCGGTGACGAGGTCGCCGTCGACGAGCCGTTGCTCGAGGTCTCCACCGACAAGGTCGACACCGAGATCCCGTCCCCGGTGGCCGGGGTCCTGGAACGGATCGTGGTGGCCGAGGACGAGACCGCCGAGGTCGGTGCCGAGCTCGCCGTGATCGGTGACGGTTCCGGTGGTGAGTCGTCGGACGACGGTCCCGCCGCCGACGAGCAGGTCACCGAGGGCGGCAGCGGCGACCTGCCGCCGGACGCCGAGGGGGCCGCCGAGGACGAGGCCGCCACCGGGGTCGACGCCCAGCCCGAGCCGGAGGCCGGTCCGCTGGACTCCAGCGCCGGCAACGCCCCCGATGCGCCGTCCACCGACGCCGAGGTCGCGGCCGAGAAGCCCACCGCGGGCACCGCATCCGCCGCCCAGGGCACCGCCGTGACCCTGCCGGAGATGGGCGAGAGCGTCACCGAGGGCACCGTCACCCGCTGGCTGAAGAAGGTCGGCGACCAGGTCGCGGTCGACGAGCCCCTGCTCGAGGTGTCCACCGACAAGGTCGACACCGAGGTCCCGTCGCCCGTCGCCGGCACCCTGCTGGAGATCTCCGTGGCCGAGGACGAGACCGTCGAGGTCGGCGCCCAGCTCGCCCTCATCGGCGACGCGTCCGCCGCCTCGCCCGAGCTCGCCCCGAAGCCGGCCGAGCCCGCCGCGAAGGCACCGGAGGCGGAAGCGCCTGCACCCCGGGCCGAGGCGCCTGCACCGAAGGCCGAGCCGAAGGACACGGTGCCTGCGGAGCAGCCCGAGGAGACCGAACCCCCGAAGCAGGCCGAGGCCGAGCCCGCGAAGTCCACGGAACCCTCGGCGCCGTCCGCGCCCGCCGCGCCCGCTGCTGCGTCGACGCCGTCCTGGCAGCCGCCGGCCGTGGAGTCGACCGGTGCGGCCGGTTACGTCACCCCGGTGATCCGCAAGTTCGCCGCCGGCCTGCAGGTCGACCTGGCCTCGGTGTCCGGCACCGGAGTGGGCGGCCGCATCCGTCGGGAGGACGTCCAGGCCGCCGCGGACGCCGCGGCCGCAGCTCAGGCCGCTCCCCCGGCTGCTCCGGCTCCGGCCGAGGCGGCACCCGCCGCGGCGGCCAAGCCCTCGGCCGCCCCCAGCCCGGAGGCCGCGGCGCTCATCGGGACCACGGTGAAGCTGCCGCGGATCCGTCAGTCGATCGCCAAGAACATGCTGGCCGGGCTGCACACGGCCGCTCAGCTCACCACGGTCATCGAGGTCGACGTCACCCGTGTCGCGGCTCTGCGCGCGCGGTCCAAGGCGGCGTTCGAGGCCCGCGAGGGCGTCAAGCTGTCGTTCCTGCCGTTCTTCGTCAAGGCCACCCTCGAGGCGGCCAAGCAGTTCCCGATCATCAACTCGACGATCTCGGACGACCTCAAGGAGCTGACCTACCATCCGGCGGTCAACCTGGGCATCGCCGTGGACACCCCCCGCGGGCTGATCGTCCCGGTGATCAAGAACGCCGACGACCTCAATCTCGGCGGCATCGCCCGGAAGATCGCCGATCTGGCCGCGCGGACACGCAACAACAAGATCGGTCCGGACGAGCTGTCCGGCGGCACCCTCACGGTGACCAACACCGGATCGGTCGGGGCGCTCTTCGACACCCCGATCTTCGTGCCGCCGCAGTCGGCCATCCTCGGGACAGGGGCCATCGTCAAGCGGCCCGCGGTCATCCAGGACGCGGACGGCAACGACGTCATCGCGATCCGGTCGATGTGCTACCTGGCGCTGTCCTACGACCACCGGAACATCGACGGGGCCGACGCGTCCCGTTTCCTCGGCGCGGTCAAGAAGCGCATCGAGGCCGGCGAGTTCTCCGGGGACCTGGGTCTGTGACGCGAACGGTCGGGGCGGTGGTGGCGCGATGAGGATCGTCGGCGCTGGAATGAGCGGGTTCCTCGGAACCCGGCTGTCCACCGCCCTGACCGGGCGCGGTGACGAGGTCGTGCACCTCGTCCGCCGGGCGCCCACCGCACCGCACGAGGTGCGGTGGGACCCGGACGCCGGTGACCTCCCCGCCGGTGTGCTCGACGGCGCCGACGCCGTGGTCAACCTCTGCGGTGTCGGGGTCGGCGACCACCGGTGGACCGACGACTACAAGAAGCAGATCCTCACCTCGCGCGTGCGACCCACCACCCTGCTGGCCGCGGCCGCGGCGGGAGCCGGGTTGCCCACGCTGATCAACGCATCCGGCTCGGGGTACTACGGCAATCGCGGCGACGAGATCATGACCGAGGAGTCCGGCCAGGGCACGACCTTCCTGGCCGAGGTCTGCGGCGAGTGGGAGGGTGCCACCGCACCTGCCGTCGACGCCGGCACCCGGGTGGTTCTCCTCCGCACGGCACCCGTGGTCGGGCAGGGCGGTGACCTGCTGACCAAACTGTCGCTGCTCACCAAGCTGATGCTGGGCGGCAAGCTCGGCGACGGTCGCCAGTACCTGCCGTGGATCTCCCTCACCGATCAGATCGCCGCCATCCTGTTCCTGCTCGACGCGGACGGCTCCACGCGGGGCGGGGCATCCGGTGCGGACGCCACCCGAGTCGCCGGGGCGGTCAACATGGCCGCCCCGCACCCGGTGACCAACGCCGAATTCACCCGGACGCTCGGTTCGGTCCTGAACCGGCCCACGCCCTGGGTGGTACCCGGATTCGCCCTGCACCTGATCCTCGGCCAGTTCGCCGAGGAGATCCTGGGCGGACAACGCGCCGTCCCGGAGGTGCTCACCCGGGCCGGCTATGCCTTCGCCCACCCGACGCTGGCCGCGGCCCTGCGGGCCGAGACGAGCTGAGCAACACCGGCTCCCGATGGGCCGGGCGGCCGGTCGGCGGACCGTCGGTCAGGCGGGGTCGGCGGCCGGCTGGTCGTCGGCCAGGGCCATCGCGGCCTGCATGAGGGCCAGGTGGGACAGCCCCTGCGGCAGGTTGCCCAGGAACGCCCCGTCGCGGGCGTCGATCATCTCGGCCAGGATGCCGACGTCGTTGGTCATCGGGACGAGCTGGTCCATCAGCTCGCGGGCCTCGTCCCGCCGCCCGACCCAGGCCAGGGCCGACACCGTCCAGAAGGCGCACGCGACGAAGGTGCCCTCCTCGGCGTCCATCCCGCTGTAGCGGTACATGAGCGGCCCCGCCCCCAGCCGGGCACGCAGGACGTCGATGGTGCTGGACATCCGCGGTCCCCGGTCGAATCCGCTCGCCGCGTGCAGCAGCATCGAGGCGTCGAGCTCGTCGGTGCCCGGGTACCAGACGTAGGCGCCGACATCGGCGTTCCAGCAGTGCTCGTGCACCCACGTGCGGATCCGTTCGGCCTCGTCACGCCACCGGGCCGGGTCACCGGGGATCTGACCCAGCTCGGCCAGCTGGACGGCGCAGGTCAGCGCCTGCCAGCAGCCCAGCTTGGACGACGTGTAGTGCTGCTCCTCCTCGAGCTCCCAGATGCCGGCGTCGCGCCGCTGCCACAGATCGCAGGCCCGGTCCGCGATGCCGGCCAGCAGGCGGCCGGTCTCGGCGTCCAGCAGGTTGCCGTTGACCACGCACAGCCGGACGATGTCGAACAGGTCCCCGAACACCCCGAGCTGCAGCTGGTCGGCCGCGGCGTTCCCGACGACCACCGGCCCCACACCGCGCCAGCCCGGAACGTCCGGGTACTCGTGCCCGCCGGGGAGGTCGCCGGACAGCGAGTAGAACACCGACAGGTCCGGGCCGTGGCGCCGCATGGTCCGCAGCAGCCAGCTCACTGCCGCATGGGTCTCCTCCTGGAGGCCGAACCGGAACAGCGCGTTCAGCGTGTAGGCGGTGTCCCGGATCCAGGCGTACCGGTAGTCCCAGTTCTTGCCGCCGGCCAGCCGCTCCGGGAGGGAGGTGGTGGCTGCCGCGGCCACCGAGCCGTGCGGGCTGTGGATGAGCAGTTTGAGCGCCAGTGCGCTGCGGAGCACGGCCTCGGACCACGGCCCGTCGAAACCGAACTCACCGGCCCAGGCCTGCCAGTTGACGATGGTCCGGTCCACCCCGGCGTCCAGCTGTTCCGGCGTCGACAGGTGCAGCGGTTCGCTCTCGGTGGCGACGAGACCGAGCAGGTGCCGGCTGCCGGGTGCGGTGGTGAACCGCCCGTCGATCTGCTGGTCGTGCACCTGCGGGTCCATCTCGCCGAGGGTGCGCACGGCCATCGTGATGCTGTCGACCCGCAGCACGTCGCCGTGGGTGGTCCGGTAGATCCAGGGTGTCGCCCGGGCCAGACAGGTCCCCGGCGCCACCCGCCAGCGCATCGGCACGCTCCCGGCCACGCCGTCGACCCGGCGAGCCAGCTCCACCCACGGCAGCCGCCCGGCGATACCGGTGTTGAGCGCATCGGTCACCCGCACCACGCCACCGTCCGCAGTGGTCCAGGTGGTCTCCAGGACGTTCGTCCCCGGCACGTACCGGCGGGTCACGGTGAGCAGCGCCGCGTCCAGTGCCGGGGCCAGCTCGATGCGGCCCCCGTCCTGGGCGTCGAGCAGGGCCGCGAAGGCGGGCGGCGAGTCCAGGTCGGGAATGGGCAGCCAGTCGACCGCGCCGTCGCGTCCGATCAGGGCGACCGTGCGGCCGTCACCGATGGCGGCGTAGGACCGCAGATCGGCGTAGCGCTGCGGCGGGACGGGCCGGGTGGCGGCCCCGTCCGGATCCTCCGACGTCGCCCACACGGGTCCGGCCAGACCGTCCGGTCCGGATGTCAGGAAGCCCACGATCAGTGCTCGTAGGGGTCGGCGGGCTGCAGGACGGTCGTCAGCGAGACCAGGGTGACCGTCGGGACGTAGTTGTTCGCCGCCGAGCCCGTCCCGGGGACCGTGGTGACCACGGCGCTCACCCAGGTGTTCTCCGGGGCCGGTGCGGTTCCCTCGAGGTGGATCTGCATGGGGTTGGCGTCGGCCGCGCAACAGTTGATGACCATGCGGGCGATCGACCACCCGCCGCTGAATCCGTCACCGGCCGGTGCGATGAACCCCGTGACGGTGACGGGCGTGGTCGCGAGTTGCTGGGTCGGGTCGTAGAGCGCACGCAGGACCACCTGCTGCAGGCCCAGGTCGGGATTCGTCCCGTCCGGCAGCGGGGCGAAGGCCATGCCACCCCCGGCGGCGCCGGTCCCGGTGGCCGCCGTCCCGCCGTTGGCCCGGGCGGCCGCACCGCCCATCGTGGCCCGCTGCGAGACGGGCGTGTCCGCGGCGACGAGGTCGACCCCGGACAGCGCCTGGGATCGTGCGGTCCGGCTCACCGAGTCGGCGCCCAGCGCGGGCGGGGCGACGAGGAGCAGCACCAACACCGGGACGAGCATCAGCCAGGGCGCCCGGGAGTGGGCGTGGTCGTGCCCGTGGGCGTCGGTACCGCCTGCACCCGGGTGGCCGACGGCCTGGCCGTCGTGCCGAATCCCATGGTCCCCATGGTTCTGGTGGTCGGGGTCTGCGCCCGCCCGGTGCGCCCGGGACTCCGCCCGCACGGCCATGACCAGGCTGAGCAGGCCGACGACCACGAGGATGCCGCCACCGACGAGCAGCAGGGGCGCGAAGCCCGGCTTCACGTAGGAGGTGAACCGACCCGACAGGGTGATCGCGACGAGCAGTCCACCGAGCATGGCCACCACGATGGACTGGGTCTCGGAGTTCATCCCGCCCCGCGACGGCGAAGCCGCGCGCTCCGGGGCCGGGTCGAGCGGGGTGTCGGCCGGCACGGTCACAGTCGTCCTCCCCAGAACAGCAGTCCCACACCCGTCCCGATGACGATGGCGACGACGAAGGTCAACGGTGCGAACCGCACGGTGAACCGACGTCCGAAGGTACCCGCCTGCATGGCGACCAGCTTCACGTCGACGGCCGGGCCGACGGTGAGGAAGACCAGCTTGCCGACCACGGGGATCGACGAGAACGCCGCCGCGACGAAGGCGTCGGCCTCCGAGCACAGCGCCAGGATGAACGCCAACGCGGCCATGAGCAGGATCGACAGCACGATGGACGAGGCGATGTGCTCGTCCATCCACCGGCGGGCGAGCACGTTGAACGCGGCGGCGGCGGCCGCGCCGACGACCAGGAAGCCGGCGGCCTGGGCGAAGTCGCCGAGCATGGTGGAGAGGAACACCCGCCAGCCGCCGGTCGACTCCTGTTCGGCGAACCGCGGTCGCGGGCGCATCCAGTCCGGCCGGCCGATGCGCTGCCAGATCCAGCCCACCACCATCGCGGTGAGCAGGCCGGCGATCAGCCGGGCCCAGACCATGCCCGGTTCGGTGGGGAACGCGATGGCCGTGGCCACCAGCACGATCGGGTTGACCGCGGGTGCGGACAGCAGGAAGGCCAGGGCCGCCGACGCGGGCACGCCCCGTTCCATCAGTCGGTTGGCGATGGGCACCGACCCGCACTCGCAGCCCGGCAGGGCCACGCCGCACAACCCGGCGACGGGGACGGCGAGCGCCTCCCGCTCGGGCATCAACCGGCGGAAGACCCGGGCGGGCACGAACGCGGCGATCGCGCCGGACACCACCACCCCGAGCACGAGGAACGGGGTCGCCTGGACCACGACGGCCACGAACACCGTCGACCAGGTCTGCATGGCGGGCCGGTCGAGCAGGGTAGCCAGCGGCCCGCGGAAGACGATGGCCACGACGAGCACGAGGCCGAAGATCTCCAGCGAGCCGGGGCGGTACCCCTTGCGGGGAGGCGCCGGGACGCCACCGGGAGTGGGTCCGGCCGTCCGGGTGGGCGCGTTCACGACCGCCCCGACCCGGTCGTCTCGCCCTGTTCGGTGGCCGGGGACGTGGCCGCGCCGGCCCGGGGGTCGCCGGGGGACGGGTCACCGGGGAGCACCCCGCCGAAGCGCCGGGTCCTGGCGGCGTAGATCTCGCAGGCCCGCCACAGATCGCGGCGGTCGAAGTCCGGGAAGAGCGTGTCGAGGAAGACGAGCTCGGCGTAGGCGGACTGCCACAGCAGGAAGTTGCTGGTGCGCTGCTCACCGGAGGACCGCAGGAACAGATCGACATCGGGCATGTCCGGCTCGTCGAGGTAGCGGGCCACGGTGCGCTCGTCGACCTTGTCCGGGCGCAGTCGTCCGGCGGCCGCGTCGATCGCGATGGCCCGTGCGGCGTCGGCGATCTCGGCCCGGCCGCCGTAGTTCACGCACATGGTCAGGGTGAGCACCGAGTTGCCGGCCGTCATCCGTTCGGCCTCCTCCAGCTCGGTGATCACGCTGCGCCAGAGCCGCGGCCGGCGGCCGGCCCAGCGCACCCGGACCCCCAGCTCGTGCATGGAGTCCCGGCGGCGGCGGATGACGTCGCGATTGAAGCCCATGAGGAAGCGCACCTCGTCGGGCGAGCGCTTCCAGTTCTCGGTGGAGAACGCGTAGGCCGAGAGATGGGTGACGCCCAGCTCGATGGCCCCCTCGACCACGTCGAACAGGGCGGCCTCGCCGCGCTTGTGCCCCTCGGTCCGCGGCAGTCCACGGGAGCGGGCCCACCGGCCGTTGCCGTCCATGACGAGGGCGACGTGCGCGGGTACCGCATCGGCGGGCAGGGCGGGCGGGACGGCCCCACTCGGGTGCGGGGTCGGTGCGGCGGGACGCTCGCCGGCCGTGCGGGAAGCGGCGGTGCCGGACGGGGCGGGGGTGCGACGGGATCCGATCACGAGCGGGCGGCCACCTCGGGCAGGGGTTCGGCGGTGCCGGGGCCGAACAGCCCGGCGGGGAGGGAGACGTCCACCGGGGCGGGACCGGCGGCGGGAACGGCGAGGTCGAGCCGGGGCGGCTGCGGTCGCTCCGCCGCGGTCCCGTCCGACGGGCCGGCCGGGGGACGCCCCAACGGCGTGGCCGCGGTGCGGTCGACCATCGGCAGGGAGCGCAAACCCCGCTCCAGGTGCCACTGCAGCAGGGCGGCGATCAGGCCGGACGCCTCGCGCCGGTGCACCCCGGTCGAGGTGTCGACCCGGTCCCAGTCGCCGGCGGCCAGGGCGGCCATCAGGTCGACGCAGGACGAGGCCGGCCGGGTGGCGCCGGCGGCCCCGGCACTGCGGCAGGCCACGCAGAGCAGGCCGCCGGAGGCGATGGAGAAGGCGGCGTGCGGCCCCGGCGACCCGCAGCGGGCGCACTCCCGCAGGGCGGGTGCCCAGCCGGCGATCACCATGGCGCGCAACAGGAACGAGTCCAGGACCAGCGAGGGCTCCCGGTCGGTGGTGCTCAACGCGCGCAGGGCGCCGACCAGCAGCAGGTACAGCTTGAGGGAGGGCTCCCGCTCCTCGGCGGTCATCCGCTCGGCGGCCTCGACGATCGCGGTGGCGGCGGTGTACCGCGGGTAGTCCGCGGCCAGCACCGAGCCGAAGCTGTCGAGGGCCACGGCCTGGGTGACGATGTCGAGGTTGCGGCCCTCGTACAACTGCAGATCGACGTGCGAGAAGGGCTCCAGCCGGCCGCCGAACTTGCTGCGGGTGCGGCGGACCCCCTTGGCCACCGCGCGGACCCGTCCGGTGCGCCGGGTGAGCAGGGTGACGATGCGGTCGGCCTCGCCGAGCTTGGTCACCCGCAGCACCACAGCACTGTCGCGGTACACGGTCACCCGGCCATGGTGCCACCGCGGACGGGCCCGCCTCCCGCCCGACGCGCGGCCCGGGCCGGTCGGTCCGGCGGACCTAGGCTGTGTCGGTGACCGGAACCACCGACAGCCCGTCCGCCGCCGCCGCGCAGCACCCGACCCCGGCGGGACCCGGGCACGGCGACCCGCAGCAGGGCAGCTCCCGCCCCGAGGTGACCCGCCCCGAGCCCGCGCACACCGAGCCCGCGCACACCGAGACCGGGCCCACCGACACGGCCCACCCGGACGGCGGGCCGGATGACGGACTGACCGACACCGAACTCGCGTTCCTGGAGTCCGTGCTCGATCTGGCCCGCACGGGCCGCACCGACGAGCTAACCCACCTGCTGGACGCCGGCGTGCCGGTGAATCTGACCAGCCCGGCCGGCGACTCGCTGCTGATGCTCGCGGCGTACCACGTGCACCCGGACACCGTGCGGGCTCTGCTGGCCCGCGGCGCGGACACCGAGCGGGTCAACGACCGCGGCCAGACGGCGCTCACCGCCGCCGTCTTCCGGAACGACCCGGCCGTCGTCACCGATCTCCTCGCCGCCGGCGCCGACCCCCACGGTGGGACCACCACCCCCGTGGACACCGCCCGGGTGTTCGGTCTGGACGCCATGGGACGGCTGCTCCGCCCGGGCTCCTGACCTCCGCCCACCAGGGGCGATCCCGCACGGACGACCGCGATCGGATCCCGGTCGCCGGGGTGGGCGACCGGCATGGGGACGGCACGAGATCCCCCTGGCCAGGTGCACTAACCTGACCCTTCTACGGAGGGGCTGCCGATGTCGGGGGGCGGCCCCGGAGTCCGTCGTCACCCCGCGCAAGTCAGGAGTGGTGCGTGAGCTCGTCCCCCACGGTGCGACCGGCCGGACCACAGGACGCCGAGGCGTTCGCCGCCTGCCATCTCGCCTGCTGGAAGGAGGCCTACGCCGATCTCTGGGGCGCCGACCGCTTCGACGGCATCGACCCGGAGCGCATGGCCCGCCAGCGGCGCAAGGAGATCACCTCGGGCGCCGCCCGGCACTACCTGGCCGAACTGGACGGCGAGGTCATCGGGATCGCCATCGCCGGCCCCAACCGGGACGAGGGCCCCGCCGCCGAGCAGGAGCTGTACGCCATCTACGTCCGCTCGGCCGAGCAGGGTTCGGGGGTGGCGGGCACGCTGCTGGCCGCCGCCCTCGGGGACGAGCCGGCCTCGCTGTGGGTCTACCGGGACAACCCCCGGGCCAGCGCGTTCTACGTGCACAACGGCTTCATCCCCGACGGCGGCGAGCGCACCGATTCGGTCGGCATCCTGGAGATCCGGATGGTCCGCCGCTGACGGACCGGTGGGCGGAGCCCGACCCGGGGAGCACTCGGGTGGGTGGTCCGCGCCGCCGCGGTGGCAGGCTGGGGTCATGAGCCGCGTCACCGTCCGCACCCCCATCCGTCGTTACCGCGACGGCGCCTTCACCTCCCGCCCCGATTCCGTGGCCGGTGAGGAGCCGTTGGAGATCCGGTTGGACGGGGCCCCGCTGAGCGTCACCATGCGCACCCCGGGCGCCGACATCGACCTCGTCCACGGTCTGCTGCACGCCGAGGGCCTGATCACGTCCGCGAACGACGTCCGTTCCGCGCGGTACTGCAACGGCACCGACGAGGACGGCCGCAACACCTACAACGTCATCGACGTGGAACTGGTGAACCCGGCGGCGGTGGCCCCGACGGCTCGCCGGTTCACCACCAGTTCCGCCTGCGGGGTCTGCGGTTCGGAGTCGGTGCACGCCATCACCCACCGCATGCGGCATCCGCTGGGTGCCGGGCCCCACCTGTCCCCCGCCCAGCTGAGCGCCCTGCCGGACGAGCTGCGCACGCGGCAGAAGGCGTTCGAGCGCACCGGCGGTCTGCACGCGGCCGCCCTGGTCCGGCCCGACGGCACCCTCGGCGCGGTGCGGGAGGACGTCGGCCGGCACAACGCGGTGGACAAGATCATCGGGTCGAGCATGCTCGGCGGCACCTTCCCGTTGACCGACCACGCCCTGCTGACGTCGTCACGGGCGTCGTTCGAGCTGGTGCAGAAGGCGCTGCTGGCCGGTATCGGCATGCTCGTCGCCGTGTCCGCGCCCTCCTCGCTGGCCGTGCAACTGGCCACCGACGGCGGCCTGACCCTCGTCGGGTTCACCTCGACCGCGGGGTTCAACGTCTACAGCGGGCAGCAGCGCATCGAGGGCGCCACCGTCTGACGGGTGGCCCTCGTCGCCCGTTGGGGAATCCCGCCGGGGCCCGGTGGGTTGTCCCTGACAGGCGGTGCGCACACCCCCGCGCCCGCGATCTCGCGATCGGTCAGGAGTACCCACCATGACGTCCAGCCCGAGCACCCTCACCTCCCCCGCCGGTGTGCACGACGGCGGCGCCCCGCTGCCCGGCACCGGACCCGGCGAGGGCGGAGCCGTCCCGCTCTCGGTGCTGGACCTCGTCGGGGTGGGCGTCGGGGTCTCGCCCGGTCAGGCCCTCCGGGAATCGGCCGATCTGGCCGTGCTCACCGAATCCCTGGGCTACCGGCGCTTCTGGGTCGCCGAGCACCACGGCATGCCGGCCGTGGCGTCCGCGGCACCGGCCGTCGTGCTGGCCGCGATCGGCGCCCGGACGTCCACCATCCGGTTGGGTTCGGGTGGGGTGATGCTCCCGAACCATGCCCCGCTGACCGTGGCCGAGCAGTTCGGCACGCTCGACAACCTCTACCCCGGCCGGGTCGACCTCGGCCTGGGCCGCGCCCCCGGTACCGACCAGCTCACCGCCTACGCCCTCCGCCGCCGGATGACCGAGGACGGGGACGACCCCCGTCACGACGACTTCGCCGACCGCCTGACCGAGCTGCAGCACTTCCTCGGCCGGGACTTCCCCGCCGACCACCCCTTCGGCCGTATCCGGGTCACCCCCGCGGTGACCGGGACGCTGCCGGTGTGGCTGCTCGGGTCCTCGGACTACTCGGCCCGGCTGGCCGGCCGACTCGGCATGCCGTTCGCCTTCGCCCACCACTTCGCCGGCGCCGGCGGGGCCACCGAGATGGCCCTGGACGTCTACCGTCGCTCGTTCCGTCCGTCGGCCACGCTGGCCGAGCCGTACAGCATGATCGGCGTGACCACGCTGGCCGCGGACGACGAGGCGACCGCCCGGTACGAGTCGATGGCCGGGGCGCTCTCCATGGTGCTTCTGCGCACCGGGCGACTGCAGGAAGTCCCCACCCCCGCGCAGGCCGCCGCCTACCCGTACAGCGCCGCCGAGCTCGATCTGGTCCGTTCCATGCAGGCCACAGAGGTGACCGGGACCCCGGACGCCGTCGCCACCGGGCTGGCCGATCTGGTCTCCCGCATGGGAGTGAACGAGCTGATGATCTCCACCCGGGTGCACGGCGCCCAGGCCCGACACCGTTCGTTCGAGCTGGTCGCCGGGGCCTGGGCGCGTCAGCAGCGTCGGGCGGCCTGACCCCGCGCCACGGCCCGGGCCGGTGGTCGCCGGTGGTGCCGCGCGGGTCGGTGTGACCGTCCGTCCGCTCGGGGGGTCCCTCGCCGGGCCGAACCCCGGGCGTTCGGCCGCCGGGGCCTGAGTTCCGGGACGCGCGCTCGCGGTCTCAACCTCTGCTCGCGACCGCACGGGTCGCGAACGCGCGGACGGATCTTCTCGCCTCGGGCGACCTCACGGCCGTACGAGATCGGCCCGCACTCCAGGCTCGGCTCCCCGAGCGGTATCTGGCGGAGTCGGTGACCGCTCCGTCAGGGGTCAGCCCGCGCGCGAGCGCCGACCCCAGGAGAGTCCGATGCACCGTCTCCGCCCGACCCGTCCCCGGCCGACTCCGGCCCAGCCGCTCAGATCCGCCTCCACCCTTCGTCACACCAGCCCCCGCCGCACCGGCCTCCGCGCCGCGACGGGTGCGTTGGCGGTCCTGCTGACCGTGGCCGCCTGCGGTTCGAGCACGCAGGACCAGGCCGGGGCGCTGGCCGCCGCCCTGTCGTCCGCCGCCTCGGCCGGGCAGGCCTCGGCCGCGGCGGCCCCGACGTCCACCGCGTCCGATCCGGCCGGGGCCGAGACCGGGGATCCGACCACCGGCGAGCTCGCCGGCACCCCTGCCACGACCACGCTCGTGGGGACGACAGCGCCCGACCCGTCGACGGCTGCCGAGACGACCGGATCGGGGACCGACTCCCCCGGGGGCACGGACGACGGTCAGGACGGCACCGGGGGTGGGGACGGCCTCGCCGGTATGGACGAGGAGATGGCAGCGATGTCCCCGGAGTGCCAGGGTGCGCTCAACGGCTTCCTGGCCATCTCGCCGTTGCTGCTCGGCCCGATCACCGGGGGGTCGGTCACCCAGGCCGAGATCGATCAGGCCTTCGCCGCGGCGGACGGGGTCCTGCCCGCCGACCTCACCGACGAAGCGGCCGTGATCCGGCAGGCGGCGCAGGACTCGATCGGCGTCGACATGTCCCGGGCCGCGGAGATCATCGACGACCCGGCGGTGACCGCGGCCATGGACGCCCTGTCCGAGGGCGTCGATCTCCGGTGCGGTGGCGGCTGACCGTCCATCCGGCGTCGACCGTCGTGGGATCGTTGCGACGCGGTCGATCTCGGTCCGGCGGTCAACCGGCCCAGGGCAGGGCGTCCTCGCCGATACCGATGGTCGACCCGACGAGCGCACGCCCGGCGGACACCACGCAGGCGGCCCACCCGCGGACCGGTGCGGCCGCGGGCAGACCGGCGGTGGCGCTGCCGTCCTCGAAGTGCACGACGAGAGCCGCAGCGCCGAGATCGGCGGGCCGGCCGAGGGCCCGTCCGGTGACGGCCTCGGCCAGCCGGGTGCACGACCCGGTGAGGCGGTCACCCAGCAGATCGGCGTCGTCCAGGGACGTGGTGGCCAGGATCTCCGTGCGGTGCGGGTCGGTGCACGGGAGGACCGGATAGCGCACCGCGTCCGGATCGGCCAGGCAGGTGCCGAGCTCGGCCGGGAGGACACGTTCGGCGGAGAAGGCTCCGGCGGCCGAGCCACGGTAGGGCTGCGCACTGCTGATCAGGCAGGCCACCCAGGTCTGACCGGCGGAGCGCTGGAAGGCGGTCGGGCCGGCGATGCCGATGGACCCGGCCGGGACGGGATCCCAGCGGGCCAGGTCCGGGTCGGCCAGTACCGGTGAGGCCTGTCCGAGGTAGCGCACAGCCGGACCGCGGCAGGCGCCGACATCGGGTTCGGTGATGCCCAGGCTCGACTGCCGGGCTAACGACCCGCCGTCCAGGGCCACCTCGACCACCTCACCGAAGTGGTCGCCGGCGCAGTCGACGCGGGTGAAGGACGCGGGCCACGGACCACGGTCGGCCGGATCCCCGTCCTCCGCACCGATGCAGTCACCGATGCCGAACGGAGCGGGGATCACCGCAGCCTGCGGCGTTCCGCCGACGGGCCGACCGATCACGCCCGGGAGGACGACGGCGAGCAGGACGACGAGGCCCAGGAGCAGCAGTCCACCTGTCCGCCGCATCCCTCACGATAACCCTGCGCCGGGAGGGTCCCCGGCGCCGGACCGTCAGGCGGACTTCTCCCGCGGGGTGCGCTTCACGCGCGGGACGATCGTCGGGTAGACGTTCGACCGGACGGTCTCGGCGGTGACCACGATGCGCTCGACGTCGTCCCGGCCGGGCACGTCGTACATCGCCGGGAGGAGAACCTCCTCCATGATCGCGCGGAGGCCGCGCGCGCCGGTGCCGCGGAGGATGGCCTCGTCGGCGATGGCCTCCATGGCGTCCGGCTCGAACTCCAGCCCGACGCCGTCCATCTCGAACAGCCGCTGATACTGCTTGGACAACGCGTCCCGCGGCTCGGTCAGGATCTTGATCAGCGATTCCTTGTCCAGGTGCGTCACCGAGGCGACGACCGGGAGGCGGCCGATGAACTCCGGGATCAGCCCGAACTTGATCAGGTCCTCGGGAAGCGTGTCGGAGAAGACGTCGGAGGCGTCGATGTCGAACTTGGAACGGATCTCCGCCCCGAACCCCACGCCGCGGCGGCCGACACGTTCCTGGACGATCTTCTCCAGGCCCGCGAAGGCTCCGGCCACGATGAACAGCACGTTCGTGGTGTCGATCTGGATGAACTCCTGGTGCGGGTGCTTGCGGCCCCCCTGCGGCGGGACGGAGGCCTGGGTGCCTTCCAGGATCTTGAGCAGTGCCTGCTGGACGCCTTCACCGGACACGTCCCGGGTGATCGACGGGTTCTCCGACTTGCGGGCGATCTTGTCGACCTCGTCGATGTACACGATGCCGGTCTCGGCCCGCTTCACGTCGTAGTCGGCGGCCTGGATCAGCTTCAGCAGGATGTTCTCGACGTCCTCGCCGACGTAGCCGGCCTCGGTGAGGGCGGTGGCGTCCGCGATGGCGAACGGCACGTTGAGCATCTTGGCCAGCGTCTGGGCGAGATACGTCTTGCCACAGCCGGTCGGGCCGAGCATCAGGATGTTGGACTTGGCCAGCTCCACCGGCTCGGGACCCCGATCGGGTCCGGCCTGGATGCGCTTGTAGTGGTTGTAGACGGCGACCGAGAGCGCCTTCTTGGCGGAGTCCTGTCCGATCACGTACTGATCGAGGTACTCACGGATGGCGACCGGCTTCGGCAGCTCGTCGAGCTTGACCTCGCTGGTCTCCGCGAGCTCTTCCTCGATGATCTCGTTGCACAGGTCGATGCACTCGTCGCAGATGTAGACCCCGGGGCCCGCGATGAGCTTGCGGACCTGCTTCTGGCTCTTCCCGCAGAAAGAACACTTGAGCAGATCGCCCCCGTCACCGATGCGTGCCATGAGCCCTCTCGATCCTTCTCCGTGGGCCAGCAGGACCCGGTCAGTGACCCGTGCAGACGCTACCGGCTGGTGGTCCGTCCACCACGGCACCGGGCCGCGACACGGGAATGCAACGCAGGACAGCCGATCGGCCCGACACCCCGCCGGCACCGTTCCGGAGAACGGCACCATCGGGCGTCACCCGTGGTGAGGGTATCGGCCCGAGGGGCGTCGACGGCCGTTCTGTGGCCAATCACCCCGGAACGAGATCCGGTGCGACCCGGACGGGGTGTCCCCCCGCCCGGATCACCGTGGTCAGCTGGCGAGCTTGCGGTACGGCAGCACCTCATCGATGAGGCCGTACTCCTTGGCCTCGGCGGCGGTCAGGATCTTGTCGCGGTCGATGTCGATCCGGACCTGCTCGGGGGTCTTGTTGGAGTGCCGCGCCAGGATCGTCTCCAGCGCCATCCGCATGCGGCCGATCTCCTTGGCCTGGATCTCCAGGTCGGACACCTGGCCGTACACACCCTCGGTCGCCGGCTGGTGGATCAGGATGCGGGAGTTCGGCAGGGCCATGCGCATACCGGGCGAACCGGCGGCGAGCAGGACGGCGGCGGCCGAGGCGGCCTGGCCCAGGCACACGGTGCGGATGTGCGGTCGCACGTACTGCATCGTGTCGTAGATGGCCGTCATCGAGGTGAAGGAGCCACCGGGCGAGTTGATGTACATGACGATCTCGCGGTCCGGGTCGGTGGACTCCAGCGTCAGCAGCTGGGCCATCACGTCGTTGGCCGAGGCGTCGTCGATCTGCACCCCGAGGAAGATGATGCGCTCCTCGAAGAGCTTGTTGTACGGGTTCGATTCCTTCACGCCGTAGGACGTGCGCTCCACGAACGACGGGAGGATGTACCGGGCCTGCGGGGCGCTCAACGCGTCGCCGTGGGCGAGCCCGCCGGGCATCTGGTGGCCGAGATTGTGGGTCATGGTGTTCTCCTGGTGTGCGGTGTCGGGTCCGGCTGCCGGGACGCCGCCCGGCCCGCCGCCGGAGGTCCGACGGCCGGCCCGGGCGCCGGGCTCACTTCTTGGTGGAGGAGGACCCGACCGCGCCGGTGGGCTGGTCGGCGGCGCGCGAGACCACCTGGTCGATGAAGCCGTACTCCAGCGCCTCCTGGGCGGTGAACCAGCGGTCGCGGTCGGAATCGGTCTCGATCCGCTCCGCCGTCTGGCCGGTGTGCTGGGCCTGCAGCTGGGTCAGCTCGCGCTTGGACTGGTTCAGCATGTCGGCCTGGATGGCGATGTCCGCGGCGGTGCCGCCCACGCCGGCGCTCGGCTGGTGCATGAGGATGCGGGTGTGCGGCAGGGCGGAACGCTTGCCCGGGGCTCCCGCGGTGAGCAGGAACTGACCCATGGAGGCGGCCAGGCCCATCGCGGTGGTGGCCACGTCGGGCTCGATCAGCATCATCGTGTCGTAGATGGCCATGCCCGCGGTGACACTGCCACCCGGGGAGTTGATGTAGAGGGTGATGTCCTTCTCGGGATCCTCGGCCGCGAGCAGCAGCAACTGGGCGGTGATCTCGTTGGCGTTGGTGTCCCGCACCTCCGAGCCGAGGATGATGATGCGCTCGCGGAGCAGGCGCTCGGACACGGAGTCGTTCAACGACAGGCCCGGGGTGCCGCGCATGACCGCCGGGTAGATCTCCGGCGCGGCCTGGCGCAGGGTCCTCAGGGCGGCGAACGGGTTGCGGTGACTCACAGACTCACTCCTCGATGTCGACATCTGAGATGCGCAGGGGACGGGTTCCGCCCGCGGCCGGGAGGTCCCGGCCGGGCCGGGGTGACCGCTCTCCCCTGTCCTGACAGTAACGACGCGGTCCGGGCACCCACTCCCCGGCTCGGCCTTTTTCGCTGATGGCGTGAGAACGGTCGGTCCCCCGCTCCCCGGCCGACACCGCGGTCCCGACACGAAACCCCGGCCGGGAGGACCCGGCCGGGGCTCGCGTGTCACTGCTGGGGGCGGGCACGGCCGTCACGGCCGCGCTCCGCCGAGCGGACGGTCAGGCGCGCGTGGTCGGCGCCTCGTCCGAGCCGGCCGCCAGGGTGTCGCTGTCGGCGGAGTCGGCGTAGACCTCGCCGTCGGTGGCGCCGTCGGCGACCACGGAGGGGTCGGCCTCGGCCACCACGCCGTCGTCGTCGACCACCAGGTCGTCCTCCGCGGCGGTGGACCCGTCCTCGTCGACCGCGTGGTCGGCGGTGTCGGTCGGGTCCTGGACGGAACCCTCGATCACACCGGCGGTCTCGTCCTCGTCGTCCTCGACGTCCTCGACACCGAAGAGCGCCGCGATGTCCAGGACGTTGCCGGACGCGTCGGTGACGGTGGCCTGCTCGACGACGCCGGCCAGCGCCTTCCCGCGACGGACGTCGGCGAAGACCGACCCGAGCTGGTTGGCCTCCTGCAGACGCTTGAAGTAGTCGTCCGGCGAGAGGCCGAACCGCTGCGCGTTGTAGATGACCCGCTGGGTGAACTCGTCCTGGTCCACGCCCACACCCCGGGACTCGGCCAGCGCGTCCAGCAGCAGCTGCGTCTTGACGGCCTCCTCGGCGGCGGTGCGCAGCTCGGCGTCGAACTCCTCGCGGGTGCGACCCTCGCCCTCGAGGTAGACCGCGAAGGCGGCCTCGTCGTGGTCGAAGGAGTGGATGGCGTCGTGGACGCGGGCGTCGAACTCCGCCTTGACGATGCTCTCCGGGGTGGGGACCTCGGTGGCGGCCAGCAAGGCCTCCAGCACCTTGTCCCGGGCCTGCGTGCCCTGGGTGAGGTTCTTGACCCGGCGGATCTTCTCGGTGAGGTCGGCGCGCAGCTCGGCCACGGAGTCGAACTCGCTGGCCAGCTGGGCGAAGTCGTCGTCGACGGCGGGGAGCTCGCGCTCCTGGACGGCGGTGACGGCGACGGTCACGTCGGCGTCCTGCCCGGCGTACTCGCCGGCGACCAGCTTGGTGGTGAAGGTGGAGACGTCGCCGGCGGACATCCCGGTGACGGCCTCGTCGATGCCCTCGACGAGGTCGCCCTCGCCGATGCGGTAGGTCAGCGCGTCCGCCGAGGCCTCCGGCAGCTCGTCGCCGTCGACGGCCGCGCGGAGGTCGATGACGACGGCATCGCCGTCGGCGGCGGGGCGCTCGACGACGGTGGTGGTGGCGAACCGCTCGCGCAGGGCATCCACCTGCTCGTCGACGTCGGCCTCGGTGATCTCGACGTCGTCGACCGTGACGGCCAGGCCGTCCAGCTCGGGCAGGGTGATCTCCGGTCGGACGTCGACCTCGGCGGTGAACGCCAGGGTGTCGTTGTCGTCGATCCGGGTGACCTCGATCTCGGGCTGGCCCAGCACGGTGAGCGAGGCCTCGCTGACGGCCTGGCCGTACTTGGCCGGCACCGCGTCGTTGACGACCTCGGAGAGGATCGCGCCGCGGCCGAGGCGGGCGTCCAGGATCCGCGCGGGCACCTTGCCGGGGCGGAAGCCGGGGATCCGGACCTGACCGGCCAGGGTCTTGTAGGCCTTGTCGAACTGGGGCTTGAGCTCATCGAACGGAACCTCGACGGTGAGCTTCACCCGGGTCGGGTTCAGGTGCTCGACAGTGCTCTTCACGGCGTTGACTCCTCGGTGCACGATGGTGGCGGGTGGCCCGTCATCCCGGGTCGGTGACGTCGGCCACCGACGGCCGCGGCAGGGGGCGGCACCGTCAGGGCGCCGCCTCGGGCATGACCAGCGACGATTCTAGGCGAACTCCGCGCCGGTGCCGGACCAGCTGCCGGCCGGGTGACCACGGCACCGGGGATCGTGTGGCCGCCCCCACCGCCCCCCGCCGCCCCCCGCGGCCCGGTGCGCCCCTCGCCGCACCGGGCCCGCGATCACTCCTGGCCGGGCAGCCAGTTGCCGTGCAGACCGAGCGGCACCCGCACCGGGAGCTGCACGGTGGCCACCGGCCCGGCGGACACGTCGGCTGCGTCCAGCACCACCAGGCGGCTGGGCGCCACCCCGGCCGGGTCGGCGACGATGTCCAGCCACCAGCCGTCGTCGGGGGCGGTGGACCCCGGTCGCGGCGCGAAGGACGGCTCCCCCACCAGGCCGTCCGACGTCCACTGCTGCGCACTGCCGGTCGCGGTGTCGAACACCCGCACGGCGTCGAACGCGCCCATCACCGCAGGGGCGGTCGCGGTCCGGTACCCGACGGCCACCCGCCGGTGGGCCGATCCCAGCCGACGGTCGTCGATGCGCGGGAACTCCAGGCGGCCGGCCTCGATCTCCTCGTGCGCGATCGTCCCCGCCACCGGATCGACGGTGGTGCGGACGAACGCGGAGGTGTGCGTCCCCCGGCCCATCCCCATCCCGGGATCGCTGTGCTGGACCATGTCCAGCACGATCGGCGAGTCCACACTGCTCGGGGACCCGTCCTGGCCGGGCCGGCTGAACGCGTTGGCCATGTGCCAGGTCCAGAACGTGTCGCCGTGGGCCCAGCGGACCGGGCTCCCGTCGCGGGGCACGATCGCCACCCGGGTGCCCTCGTCGGGCTCCCAGGACAGCATCGACCCGCCACGCATCGCCGCCATCACGTCGAAGAAGAGCGGCGAGAGCACGAGCACGACGCTGTGCTCGGTGAGCGCCATGTCGTGGATCATCACCGGGCGATCGACCCCGGCGACCGGGGTGTCCGCCCGGACGACGCGGCCCGTGCGGTCGATGATCGACCAGGTCAGGTAGGGCGCCTCCAGCATGTAGCAGAAGACGAGCATCTCCCCGGTGACCGGATCGATCTTGGGGTGCGCGGTCATGCCGACCGGCAGGGCACCGTCGAAGGTCTCCCGGCCGAGGGTGGCGAGGTCCGGGCCGAGGCAGAAGGGGGTGCTGCCCTCGGCCATCGCCATCACCCGGCCGGAGTGCCGGACGACGTTGATGTCGGGCATGTCGCGGAAGCTGCCGGCCAGGTCGGGACCGACCTCCTCGGCGGTGGGCAGCTGCCCGGCCCGGCCGGACATCAGTCCGGGCCACAGCACATGTCCCGCGGCCTCCTCCCGTTCGATCATCGGCGTGCGGACGAAACGGTTGCGGTAACGGACCTGCCCGTCCCGCAGCATGACGGCGTGCACCATGCCGTCGCCCTCGAGCGGATAGAGATAGGACCCGACGGGGGTGAACCGGGGGTTGGGCCCGTTGCGCAGGTACTCCCCGTCCAACTCGGGCGGCAGTACCCCGGAGATGACGGTCGCCGGCAGGTCGACCTCGTCCAGGGTGGGCCGGAACGCACCGAGCAGGTGCTCGTCGTGCGACATGTCGGCCATGCCGGGGTGCGCGTGGTGGGTGGGCCGGGCGGGGTGGATGGCCGGGACCCCCTCGGGCCCGGGCGACGCTCCGGGCGGGGTGGTCATGCCGCGGCCCGCGAGCCTGCCGGGGCAGCGCCGGACCGGCCGGTCACCCGGTCGGGGTACGTGGCGGTGAACTTGACCATGAACCAGACGATGGCGATGGGCAGGATCCAGTTGAGGGCCAGGTCGACGAACTGGTCGTCCTGCAGGACGCGGGTGTTGTCGCCCAGGGCGGTCACCGCCACCGACATCAGGCCCATGACCAGGATGGCCACGCCCCAGGCGGTGCTCAGCACCCGGTTGATCCTGACGAAGGTCGGCGACCCCCAGTACTGGCGCGGGGTGCCCTGGCGGGCGTACTCGGCGGTGAACGGCATGACCGGCACGGTGGCCAGCACGTAGAGGCCGAGGACCACGCCGACGAGCGGCACGCCCCAGAAGTACAGCCAGCGATCGGTACCCGCGTCACCCAGGAACCCGGCGATCGCGATGGCCCCGAAGAGCACCAGGGTGCCCAGGTTGAGGATCTTCGGCCCGTGCTTGCGGGCGTTGGCCAGCACGGAGGCCAGGGTGAGTCCGACGGCGATGAGCGCCGCCCAGCCGACCCCGTTGGCGGCGAAGCGCTCCGAGGCGAGGTCGAACACGATCCAGGGGATGAAGCCCAGCAGTACTCCCAGATTCTTCATGATCAGGACACTACGAATCCGTCATATGGGAGATATCCGCCGATCGGCGGATAATCGGACCGGACGGATGATGGGCGGCGCCCGTGGCGCGGCCCCGCCGGCGACCTCAGCCCTCGACGCCCCCCGGCGGCAGGTCCATGCGGGCGACCTCCACCCGTGACCGCGCCCCGAGCTTGGCCAGGATGTGCGAGACGTGCGTCTGCACGGTGCGTGGTGAGAGGAAGAGCCGAGCCGCGATCTCCGGATTGGTCAGGCCGTCCCGCACCAGCAGGGTCACCCGCCGTTCGGTCGGGGTCAGGCTGGCCGGTCCGCGGCGGTCCGTCCGGTGCTCCGCCCGGGACCCCCGCCGGATCCCGACCGTGCGCAGCCGGGCCGAGGCGCGATCCGCGCCGGCTCTGGCTCCCATGCCCTGGTAGGCGGCGACGGCGAGATCCAGGGTCGGCCGGGCGATGTCGGCCCGCCCGGCCGAACCGGCGGCGTAGGCCAGTTCCTCCTGGGCGGTGGCGGCCAGGGGGACGTTGCCCGCCCGGGTCGCAGCCTCGGCGGCCGCCACCAGCTGGTCCACCGAACCGGACGCCATGCCGCCGACCAGGTCCGGGGTCGCGGCGAGGAGCGGGATCCGCGTGGTCGGCAGGGCGGCCACGTCCCCGGCCACCCGCCCGGCGAGGTCCGGGTCCCACCGGGTGAGCGCGATCCGGGCGACGTCCGGGGCGCACCGGAGCATCCACAACGGCCCGGCCGGTGCGGCGGTCGACCAGAGCCGACGGGCGGCGGCGACCGCCGCGGTCGCGGTCGCGGCACCGCCGGACTCGAGCACCAGCAGGTCGGCCAGCTGCGGGTCCGGGCTGCCGAACTGCCAGGGGAACCCGGTCGCGGCGAAGTCGTCCAGGCGTCGCCGCGCGGCGGCGAGGTGGCCCCGCCGGGCGTCCAGACCCGCCCGCTCCCCCACGGCCAGCGACGTCCAGCCCGTGCCGATCTCCTCGGCCAGTTCCAACCCGGTGTCGCCCTCCGCCGTGGCGTCGTCCCACTGGCCGGCCGACGAGGCGATCCCGGCGGCGACGAAGCTGTGGAACGGGTCGAGCCAGCGCGCCCCGAACCGGGCGCCGGTCCGGCGGGCGTCGACCGACACGCGCTGGGCGACCTCGGGACCGTGCGCGTACAGGGCGAACAGCGGCGGCCAGATGAGGGAGGTCATCCGGCTCTCCACCTTCGCCCGGTCGGACAGGGCCAGACCACGCTGTCGCTCGACGACGTCCAACGCCGTCGCCGGCCGGGCATCCAGGTACTCCAGGATGGCCAGGCTGCTCAGCAGGCCGTACTCGACCTCGGCGTCCCCGGCCGCCCGGGCCTCGTCCAGCAAGGGGGCGAGCGAGGCGCGGGCCGCCGCCCGTTCGCCGGCGAGCACCTGCACCCAGCAGCGGAGCTGGCTGAGTTGACGGCGGACACCGCCCGGCAGCTGGGCGACCGAGAGGGTGCGTTCGATCGCCTGACCGGCCGCGACGGTGTCACCCCGGTTGACCAGGACCCGCAGCACGATGGTCTGCAGGGTGGCCGCGGCCTGCCGGTCGGTGGTGACGGCCAGATGCCGGGCGGCGATCTCCACCGCACGCGCCTGCTGTCCCCCGGCGTAGTGCGCCTGGGCCTGGTCCACGGCGACCAGGTCACCCTCTGCGCCCGGATCGGCCACCCGCAGATCGCCGAGGAGTTCCGCCTGGACGGCCGGCGCCCAGGCGCCCGCCTCGGCGGCCGCGGCCCGCAGGGCGGTCAGCAGGGCCCCGTCCCGACCGGTCTCCGGGTCGGCCGCGAGGAGCAGGTGCTGGGCGATCACCGCGGGGCTCTGGCCCGCGGTGCCCCGCAGCTCGGCGGCGCGGCGGTGGACGGCCCGCCGGACGCCGGGTTCGAGCAGGTGATCGGCCCGTTCCTGGTAGAGATCGTGGACGAACTGCAGCCGGGCCCCGGCCCGGTCTCCGGCCGCGTCCTCGGGTCGGTCCTCGGTCCACTGCGCGACGCCCGAGGCGACCGCGGCGTCCACGGTCGCGCGGATGGCGTCCGGCGTCACGTACAGCAGATCGGCCAGGTCCTGCGGGGTGGCCGCCGTCCCCCAGACGGCCAACGCCCCCAGCAGCTCACCCGCGGCCTCCCCGATCCCCCGCAGGTGGCTGTCGAGATGGGCGTGCAGGCCGGCGCCGGCAGCGGGCGGCTGCCCGATCAGGTCGACCCGCTCCCGCCCGGCCGGGGTCAGCCGACCCGCGGCCGTCAGGGCGCCGAGCACGTCGGCGACGAACAACGGGTTGCCCCGACATGCCTGCAGGTGTGCGCGGAGCCGGGGCCCGGGCCACTCGCCCAGGATCGTGTGGGCCATGGTCTCGACCGCCATGTCGGACATGGGCGGGAGCACCAGCCGGTGGTCCACCGACCGGGTCACCATCGTCACCGATTCCCGGGCCGGCAGCGCCCGACCGGCCAGGATCAGCACCAGCGGGAGGTCGCGGGCAGCCCAGACCAGCCGGCGGAGCGTCGCGAGGGAGGCCGAGTCGGCCCAGTGCAGATCGTCCACCCAGCACAGCACGGGCCCCTCCGCGGCCCACCCGTCGACCCGGCCGAAAGCGGCCTCCCCGGGATCCTGCCCGTCAGCGGTGGGCCCGAGGAGCTCGTGCACGACACCGAACCCGGTGCGGGACAACCGCTCCCGCCCCCGTGCGGAGACCACCCGGAAACCCTGCGCCCGGGCCAGATCGGCGACGGATCGACCGAGATGGGACTTGCCCATGCCCGGGTGACCCTCCAGGGACACCGAGACACCACGCCGGAGGGGGCTCCCGTTCGCATCCTGTTCGGCCGACAGTCCGGCCGGGATCGCCGACACCCACGAACGCAGGGCCGCCTCGAGATGGTCCCGGGAATCGGGCAGGTGTGCGTCCGGGCCCGTTTCCCGTCGGCGCGTCATGCCGCCAGCCTAGGGAACGGACGAAGGGGACCGGGTGTGGCGGTGCCGCACGCAGCGCTGTCGAACGCAGCGGTGCCGAAGGCGCAACCGGGTCGGGGTGACAGGATTTGAACCTGCGACATCCTGCTCCCAAAGCAGGCGCGCTACCAAGCTGCGCTACACCCCGTGACGCGTCCCGGCGGAGGAACACCCCGTCGAGCCGTCGAACGCGGAGCCTACCCGGTGGGCTACTATTCGACCGCGTCGGCGACCGGTGCGCGACCGGGAAGGCCTTCACGTGCGGGCGTAGCTCAATGGTAGAGCCTCAGTCTTCCAAACTGATTACGCGAGTTCGATTCTCGTCGCCCGCTCGATCCGGCTCCGGAACCGTCCCGCGGTCGCCGCGGACACCGCCGGTCGCCCGCGCCCGGAAAACCACTGGCGCCGGTTTGTGACCATCGGTGGGTGAAGCACCTCGCGAAGAAGTTGATCAGTTGGGCCTCGATCCTCGAGGACTCGACCCTGGCGCAGGCCCGGACGGCGTCGACCATGCCGTTCATCCACCCCCACCTGGCCCTGATGCCCGATGCCCACCTCGGCAAGGGAGCCACCGTCGGCTCGGTCATCCCCACCCTCGGCGCGATCATGCCCGCGGCCGTCGGCGTCGACATCGGGTGCGGCATGATCGCCGTCCGCACCCAGTTCCCGGCCGACCGGTTCGTCGGCGCCGCGGCCGGCCGACTGGCCGCCCTGCGGGAGGCGATCGAGGCCGCCGTGCCGTGCTCGGCCGGCGCCTACAACACCGTCCTCACCGGCACCGCTGCGGGGCGGGTCGCCGAGCTGGAGACCCTGGCCGACACGGCCGGCTTCGACCCGGCCCGGTACGCCGGCAACTGGCGCCTGCAGCTGGGCACGCTCGGCTCGGGCAACCACTTCATCGAGGTGACCCAGGACGAGACCGGCGCGGTGTGGCTGTTCCTGCACTCCGGCTCCCGGGGCGTGGGCAACAGGATCGCCCAGCGGCACATCACGGTGGCCCAGGAGCGGATGAAGCAGTGGTGGATCACCCTGCCCGACCGGGACCTGGCCTACCTGGTGGAGGGCACCGACGACTTCTGGACCTACATCCGGGAGTTGCGGTGGGCGCAGACCTTCGCCCTGCTGAACCGTGAGGAGATGATGGACCGGGTGGTCCAGTGCGTCGCCGACTGGTCCGGTGAGGACGTCCGGGAGCAGGAACGCATCAACTGCCACCACAACTTCACGCAGCAGGAACGGCACTTCGGCAAGCAGGTCTGGGTGTCCCGCAAGGGTGCGATCGAGGCCGGGAAGGGCATGCCGGGTCTCATCCCGGGCTCCATGGGCACGGCCAGCTACGTGGTGACCGGGCTCGGAAACCCGGTGTCGCTGAACAGCTCTCCGCACGGAGCGGGCCGGATGTACTCGCGGTCCGCGGCGCGCAGGCGCTTCACCGGGGACGACCTGCGGGCGGCGATGGCCGGGATCGAGTACCGGGACACCGACGCGTTCCTCGACGAGATTCCCGCGGCCTACAAGGACATCGACCAGGTCATGGCCGACGCGGCCGACCTGGTGGAGATCCGGCACACGTTGCGGCAGATCGTCAACGTCAAGGGCGACTGACCGCGCGGGCACCCACGCGACCGACCGCCCGGACGCCCGACCGACAGGGCGTCCGGCCGGTCGGTGTCGCCGGCCGGCGACCCCTGGCAGGCGGCGGACCGGAGGTGCCCACGACGGGCGGGGCACGCGCGGGGGCCCCGGGCACCACGCCCCGGGATTACCGCCCGTCGGTGCCGCTCGGTACCGTCTTCCCGTCCCGCGGGCCCGTCACCGGTCCGCCCACCGGATCGTCCGCCGCGGATCGCGGGGGGCGGCCAGCAGAAAGGCCACCATGACCGTCCGCAAGGTCGCCCTGCTCACCGCGGGCGGATTCGCCCCCTGCCTGTCCTCCGCCGTCGGCGGCCTCATCGAGCGCTACACCGAGCTGGCGCCGGAGGTCGAGATCATCGCCTACCAGTACGGCTACCAGGGGCTGCTGTCCGGCCGGTACCTCACCGTCACCCCGGAGGTCCGGGAGAAGGCGGCTCTGCTGCACCGGTTCGGCGGCTCCCCCATCGGCAATTCCCGGGTCAAGCTGACCAACGCCAAGGACCTGGTCAAGCGCGGGCTCGTGCAGGAGGGCCAGGACCCGCTGCAGGTGGCGGCCGAGCGGCTGACCGCGGACGGTGTCGACGTCCTGCACACCATCGGCGGCGACGACACCAACACCACCGCAGCGGATCTCGCCGCCCACCTGGCCGAGAACGACTACGGCCTGACCGTGGTCGGCCTCCCCAAGACCATCGACAACGACGTCATCCCGATCAAGCAGTCGCTGGGCGCCTGGACGGCGGCCGAGCAGGGCGCCGAGTTCGCCCGGAACGTCGTCGGGGAGCACAATTCGGGGTCGAGGATGCTCATCGTCCACGAGGTGATGGGCCGGCACTGCGGGTGGCTGACCGCGGCCACCGCCCAGGCC
Source organism: Nakamurella flavida (assembly GCF_030811475.1). Lineage (NCBI taxonomy): Bacteria > Bacillati > Actinomycetota > Actinomycetes > Nakamurellales > Nakamurellaceae > Nakamurella > Nakamurella flavida. The sequence goes on along the minus strand of NZ_JAUSQV010000001.1, from coordinate 13,878 downwards.
TACCGCCGGTGGCTGGACACCCAGGAATGGCTGCCCGAGTTCGGCCTGAGCCGCGAGGCGTGGGACGTCCACGCGGTCTACGTGCCCGAGGCGGTCTTCGATCTGGACCGGGAGGCCGCGCGGCTCACCGAGGTGATGGACCGGGTCGGCAACGTGACGATCTTCCTGTCCGAGGGTGCCGGTCTGGACACCATCGTCGCCCAGCTCGAGGCCAGCGGCGCCGAGGTGCCGCGTGACCCGTTCGGTCACGTCAAGATCGACAGGATCAACCCGGGCCAGTGGTTCGCCGAGCAGTTCGCGGAGCGACTCGGAGCGGAGAAGGTCATGGTCCAGAAGTCCGGCTACTACTCCCGGTCGGCTGCGGCGAACACCGACGACCTGCGCCTCATCAAGTCCATGACCGACTACGCCGTGGACTGCGCGCTGCGCGGCGAATCCGGTGTCATCGGGCACGACGAGGAGAACGGTGACCGGCTGACCGCCATCGCCTTCGACCGGATCAAGGGTGGCAAGGCCTTCGACCTGAGCTCGCCCTGGTACGGCGAGCTGTTGGACGGGATCGGGCAGCCGGCCACCTCGGCCGCGGCGGCCCACTGACTCCCGGGTCCGCTCCCGCCCCCGGGGACACCCCGGGGCGGGACGGCGCGGCGGGCGGGGCGGAGATCCGTTCCGGTGAGGTCCATGCTGGCGGGGTGGAACCCTCCTCCGCGCGTCGACGGCGCCGCCCGCCCCGTTCCCGGCCCACCGGCGGGTCCGACGTCGGCCCTGCCGGAGGCTCGGAACGGGCCGGCCCCGCCACTGCGGTCGAACCGGACGCCGGGGCGGAGGAGGCGGACGGGGCCGACCGGGCGGACGGCGACGCCGGGTCGTCACCCGGGCAGGGCGACCGCGGAGATCAGCCCGCATCCGGCCGGTCCGCGTCGTCCCCGTCGTCCACGCCCCGTTCGCCCCAGGCTCCGCCGAAGAGCCGCCGCGAACGTCAGGAGGAGGCCTCGGACCGCTTCCTGCGGGCCCTGGTCACCCATCGGGGCACCCAGGTCTCCAGCGAGGCGGCGATGCGGGCCCGCGAGGCAGGCACACCGACCGCCCAGGATCTCGCCGACGCGGAACGTGACGTCGTGGTCAAGCGGCGCTACTACACCCCGACCGAGGACCTGCCGACCGGCCGCACCCGGGGGCGCGCGGGTCCCCGGAGCTGACCGCCGCGCGGCATCAGCCGGCGGGCAGCACCGGCGGGGTCGGGTCGGCCTCGTAGGCGGCCATCTCGTCGATCCGGCGCTGGTGCCGCGGGTCGTGCGAGAACGGGGTGGCCAGGAACAGGTCGACGAACCCGATCGCGGTCTCCTCGTCGTGCATGCGCGCACCGATCGAGACGACGTTCGCGTTGTTGTGCTGCCGGGCCAGGGACGCGGTGTCGGAGTTCCAGGCCAGCGCGGCGCGCACGCCCGACACCTTGTTGGCGGCGATCTGCTCGCCGTTGCCGGACCCGCCGATCACCACGCCCAGGCTGCCCTCGTCGGCGACGACGCGGCGACCGGTCTCCAGGCAGAAGGGGGGGTAGTCGTCGATCGGGTCGTAGGTCGCCGCCCCCACGTCGACCACGTCGTGGCCGGATTCGGCGAGGTGGGCCACCAGACGGGCCTTGAGCTCGAAACCTGCATGGTCGGACCCGATGTAGACGCGCATGGCGTGCAGTCTGGCAGACCCCTCGGCCCGCCCGTCGTCGACACCCGCCCCGGCCCCCGCGGGCGGGTGTCGACGACGGGTGGTGCAGCCGATCAGGGGACGACCAGCACCGGGAACTTCTGGGTCGCCACGACCGCCCGGGAGACCGATCCCGAGGCGATGCGGTGCAGGACGTCGGCGAAGCCCTTGTGCCGCTTGCCCACGACCACACAGGCGGCGTCGCGCTCGACGGCCACCCGGACGAGCTCGGAGCCGGCCTCACCCGTGGTGGACACCAGCTCCCACTCGACGCCGTCGAGATCTCCGCAGGCACGGAGGGTGTCGACCAGCTCGCGCTCCACGGCGTCCTCCGCCGCGTCGTTCACCGCGTACTCCTCGGGGATGGGGACGTACCCCTCGACCATCGGCATGGCACGCCGCCGGACGTGCACCAGCACCACCGCGCGGCCGGCCGCCCGGGCGAGGAAGACCGCGGCCCGCAGCGGTCGTCCACACGCCTGTACGTCGTCGATCCCGACGACCATGGGTCCGCTGCGCATGTCCGGCGGAACGGGCACGACGGCCGCGTGCGACTCCGGCGCACCGGAGGTCGCGACGGCGGGCGGAGGGGGGGTGAATGTGCTCATGGCGGGCTCCCAGGGTCTGCCTACCGAGCCACCAGAGGCCCCGTCGGCACCGATCAGCGTAGCCGCAGCGGCACCGCCGGACGTGCTGATCGGCCGGTGCCGCCGCGGCGTGCGAGGAAGCGGTCAGTCGAAGCGCGGGGCCTCGGTGCGGCTGCGCTTGAGCTCGAAGAACGACGGGTAGGCGGCCATGGCGACGGTCGCGTCCCACAGCCGGCCCGCCTCCTCGCCCCGCGGGATGCGGGTGATGACCGGGCCGAAGAACGCGACCCCGTCGACGTGGATGATGGGCGTGCCCACGTCGTCGCCGACCGGCTTCACGCCGGCGTCGTGACTGACCCGGAGCGCGTCGTCCCACTCGGTCGAGGTGGCGGCGTCCGCCAGATCGGCCGGGAGGTCGAGTGCGGCCAGCGAGGCCCGGATGACCTCGGCCTGGTCCTCGACCCCCTCGTTGTGGATGCGGGTGCCCATCTCGGTGTAGAGCGGCCCCAGGATGTCGTTGCCGACCCGGTCGGCGGCGGCCACGGCCACCCGGACCGGCCCCCAGGTCTTCCCGATCAGTTCGCGGTACTCCGCCGGGATGTCCTTGTCCTCGTTGAGGATGGCCAGGCTCATGACGTGCCATTCGGCGTCGATGTCGCGGACCTTCTCGACCTCGACGAGCCAGCGGGAGGTGATCCAGGCGAAGGGGCAGCGGGGGTCGAACCAGAAGTCCGCACGGTGCCTCCCGTCCTGGCCGGGCTGGGCGGTGACGGGTGCTGCGGTGTCGGCCATCTGATCTCCTCGACGAGTGGTGCGGGGCGTGTGGTGCGGGGGACGTGGTGTGGTGCCGGGTGGTTCGCGGTCGGCGGGCTCCGGTCGGTACGGCCGATCGGGGACGCCCACTGTCGGGGGGCACCGGCATGCTCCCGATGGGGCAACACGGCCGGGAGTTAGGTTTGTTCCCGCACCTCACGTCGCTGGCCGGTCGATCCGGGCACCGACGCCCCGCACGTCCGCGTTCTGCAGATCCGCAATCGGAGGAGCACCACCATGGCCCAGGCGCCCAACCTGACCCGGGAACAGGCACGGCAGCGGTCGGCCACCGTCACCGTGCAGTCCTACGACGTCCAGATCGACCTGACCGACGGCGCCGGCAGCCCCACGCCCGAGGCGTTCACCACCCGGAGCACGGTGCGGTTCACCGCCACCCCGGGCGGTTCCACCTTCGTCGACTTCGTCGGGCGCGCCATCTCCGCGGCGACGCTGAACGGGCGACCGCTGGACGTGACCGGCTGGACCTCGCCGACCGGCCTGGAGCTCCCCGGGCTGGCGGAGAGCAACCAGCTCGTCGTCGACGCCGTCGGGCTCTACACCAACACCGGCGAGGGGCTGCACCGGTTCGTCGACCCGGTCGACGACGCCACCTACCTCTACTCGCAGTTCGAGACGGCCGACGCCAAGCGGCTCTACGCCTGCTTCGACCAGCCCGATCTCAAGGCCACCTATTCGTTCAGGGTCACGGCACCGGCGGGCTGGGAGGTGGTGTCCAACGGTGCCCCGACCGGCCCGCAGGACGACCCCTCCGGTGCGGTGGTGCACGGGTTCGCCACCACCCAGCCGATGAGCACCTACGTCACCGCCCTGATCGCCGGGCCCTATTCGGTGGTCCGGGATCACCACGACGGCATCGACCTGGGCCTGTTCTGCCGGGCGAGCCTGGCCGAGTTCCTGGACGCCGACCGGCTGTTCGCCCAGACCAAGCAGGGGTTCGACTTCTTCCACTCCGCCTTCGGGGTGCGGTACCCGTTCGGCAAGTACGACCAGCTGTTCGTCCCGGAGTTCAACGCCGGCGCCATGGAGAACGCGGGCGCGGTGACCTTCCGCGAGGAGTACGTCTTCCGCTCCCGGGTCACCCGGTACCTCTACGAGCGGCGCTGCGAGACGATCCTGCACGAGATGGCCCACATGTGGTTCGGCGATCTGGTCACCATGCGCTGGTGGGACGACCTGTGGCTGAACGAGTCGTTCGCCACCTGGGCCTCGGTGGTGGCCCAGAACGCGGCGACCGAGTACACCTCGGCCTGGACGACCTTCGCCAACGTGGAGAAGTCCTGGGCGTACGTGCAGGACCAGTTGCCGTCCACCCACCCCATCGCCGCGGACATGGTCGACCTCGCCGCGGTCGAGGTGAACTTCGACGGCATCACCTACGCCAAGGGCGCCAGCGTGCTCAAGCAGCTCGCCGCGTACGTGGGCTACGAGGAGTTCCTGACCGGCCTGCGCGCCTACTTCGCCGCCCACGCCTTCGGCAACGCCACCCTGGCCGACCTGCTGGGCGCTTTGGAGCAGACCTCGGGACGCGATCTGTCCGCGTGGTCGGCGGCCTGGCTGCAGACCACCGGGATCAACGGCCTGTCCGCCGATTTCGACGTCGACGACGCCGGGCTCTTCACCCGGTTCGAGATCGTGCAGACACCGGCCTCGCCGGGCGCGGGCGAACTGCGGCCGCACCGGCTGGCCGTGGGCGTCTACGGGGACGACGGCTCCGGGGCACTCGTGCGCACCCACCGGGTCGAGCTGGACGTGACGTCCGGCCGCACGGCCGTGCCGGACCTTGTCGGGGTGTCCCGGGGCGATCTGGTGCTGGTCAACGACGACGACCTGACCTACTGCAAGCTCAGCCTGGACACCGGCTCGCTGGCCACCGTGGTGGAACGGATCGCGGACATCGCCGAGTCACTCCCCCGCACGCTGACCTGGTCCGCGGTCTGGGAGATGACCCGGGACGCCCAGATGCGCGCCCGGGACTTCGTCGCCCTGGCCGCCCGCGGCCTGGCCGGAGAGGACCAGATCGGTGTCGTGCAGCGGGTCCTCGCCCAGATGCACACGGCGACCGGCTCCTACGCCGATCCGGCGTGGGCTGCGACGGAGGGCTGGCCGACGCTCACCTCCACGCTGCTGGACCTGGCGCGTTCGGCCGAGCCCGCCGGTGACGTGCAGCTGGCCGCGGTCAACGCCCTCGCGCAGGCCAGGCTGGACGGCCCGGCGTTGGAGGCGATCGCGGGCTGGCGGGACGGCACCGTCGGCCTGCCGGGCCTGACGGTGGACACCGACCTGTCCTGGACGCTGCTGGGGGCGCTGGTCGCGCACGGCCGCGCCGGCGAACCGGAGATCTCCACCGCCGCGGCAGCCGATCCGACCGCGTCGGGAGATCGCCGCGCGACCGGTGTCCGGGCCCTCATCCCGACCGTGGCCAACAAGCAGGCGGTCTGGGACCGGTTGATGACCGACGACACGATGGCCAACGCCCTGCAGGACGCGGCCATCGGCGGATTCGCCCACCCCGCCCAGGCGGAGCTGCTCACCGGGTTCCGGGAGCGCTACTTCGCCGAGATCGCCGGGGTGTGGGAGCGGCGGTCCAGCGAGGTGGCCCAGAAGGTGGCCGTCGGGCTGTTCCCGCGGTGGTCGATCGATCAGGACACCGTCGCGGAGGCCCTGGCCTGGGAGGACGGTGAGCACCCGGCCGCCCTGCGGCGACTGGTCTCGGAAGGACGTGCCGGGCTGCAGCGCGCACTCGCCGCCCGCGGGTACGACGCCGCCGGCTGACCGGGCGGACAGCGAAGAGCCGGGGGCGTCCGATGGACGCCCCCGGCTCGTCGTTCCGGCTGACTCAGGTCACCAGGAGGAGCGCTCCGGCAGGGTTCCGGCCTGATCGGCGAGGATGCGCAGCCCGGTGGACAGCGCCCCGAACACGTCGCCGTCCGCGCAGGAGGAGACCACGGCCAGGACGGCGAGCCGTGCCGCCCGGTCGCTCACCCGTCGGGCCGCCTCGGAACCGGTGACCACCTCGACGACCCGCTGCCCCGGGGAGACGGCGAGCAGCACGGCCATCGGCGCGTCCTCGCCCAGATCGCCCAGCAGGCTCTCGGCGCGTCCCCGGGTGTCCCCGCCGAGATCGCCCAGGTATGCGGAGAACCGCAACCCGGTCGCCCGTTCGGCGTGGGTGATGACGTCGTCGAGCACCAGCAACTGCTCGATCGTCAGGGGGTGGTCGGCCTCACCGACCGGCCCGACGGACGGCGGCTCCCACTTGCGTCGTTCCGTCTCCTTGGCCAGGGCGCCCTGATCGGGGCCGGGAGCACCGGAGACCTCGACCTCACCACGTGCCATGGGCACCTCCACGACTCTCGGCGGGGCTGACCCCGGTTCCGGACACGACCACCGGGGCGTCGCCGGCCCACCACTGCGCGGGGTAGTCCCACGACTGACCCGCGGCGTAACGCGGGCGCTTCTTGGCGCGCGAAGGCACGAGGGTCAACAGGGCGATCAGGCCGTACAGCGCCGCGGGCGCGACGACGAAGGTCGCGACCGTCTGCAGGATGCTCACGGCGATCACGGTATCGGACGGTGGGGCCCCGGGTGCGCCCACCCGCCGAGGACGCCGTCCGGGCCCTCAGCCCGGCGGGGTGGACAACCGGGCGCGCTCGACCTCCAGGAAGGACCGGCCGACGACCGCCCCCAGGAGCAGCACGATGACCCCGGCCACGACGAAGACGGCGGGGACCGAGACCTCGTGGGCGACGAACCCGCCGAGAGCGGCCCCGGCGGGCAGCGCGCCCCACGCCAGCACCCGGAAGGCGCTCGAGACGCGGGCGATCAGATCGAGCGGGGTGCGTCGCTGGCGCCGGGTGGCCGACAGCACGTTCCAGCTGCCCTGGGCCACTCCCAGGGCCGCGTACAGCAGCAACGCCTGCGCCATCCCGGGGAACAGTCCCAGCAGCACGAAGACGACCCCCATGGCGATCAGCGCGAGCAGCATCACCGGGCCCCCGCGGTACCGCTCCACGACCCGCGGAACCAGCTGGGCGGCCGTCAGGGTGCCGATCGAGTAGGCCACCAGCAGGGACGGGTAGAAGAGCTCGGAGAATCCGAGAGTCTGCGTTCCGTACAGCACCAGCACGGCATCGGTGGTGCCGTTCGCGAGGGCCAGGACGGCGACGGTGACCACCAGTACCCGGAGCACCCGGTCGCGCCACAGCACCGACATCCCTTGTCGGATGCGTCCCCAGGTGGACAGGCCCGCCTGGGGCGTGCCGGGAGCCACCGGGGCCATCGCTTCCGTGCCCGGGCGGACGAGACCGACGAACACGGCCGCCAGCAGGAAGCACCCGCCGCACACCGCCAGCGCCAGCCCCGGCGCGACGGCCACCAGCACCCCGGCGAGGACCGGGCCGGCGAGGTCCAGCGCGAGTGTCTCGGTCGTGACGAAGCGAGAGTTGGCGCGCTCCAGTGCCCGCCCCGGGACGAGTCGCACCATGAGCGACTGGGCCGCCCCGTCGGTGAAGGTCTCGGCCGCGGTCATCGCGAACGCGAACACGCAGAGCGCCGGGATCGACGCGTGGTCGAGGAAGAGGAGCACGGCCAGGACCACGGCGAGGGCCGCGCGGACCACGTGCGCGGCGGCCATCACCCGGATGGGATTCCACCGGTCGACCAGTGCACCGGCCGGAACCGCGACCAGCAGCCAGGGCAGCGAGCTGGCCGCGGCGACCAGGGCCACGGCACCCGGCGAGGGATCGATGGCCACCGCGGCCAGGGGGACGGCGACGACCCGGAGCCCGTCCCCGGTCAGCGAGGACGACCAGGCCCAGACCAACCGCCGGAAGGGACGGGGCAGGGATCCGGTGGCCGAGCCGTCCTGCGGCACGGCCGGTTCACCTGCGGACACTGTGTGCTCACCCCCGGCCCGCCTGTGCGACGACACAATCCCGACACTCGTTCGTGCGCCGGGCGGACCCGAGCTGTCGGCTGCATTCCTCGTTCCGGATACGTCCGGATCAGCACCCCGACAGTGGCCCGACGCTGGGGGTCACCCTCGCACACCACGGGAGAGTCGGTCGATCGCTCGTCCGGCCCGCGAACCCACGGTCCCGAACGCCGTCCGCCGTCCATCGCTGGTGGAGCCGACAGCGGCGCGCAGCCGTTCCACGTGATGAAACGCTCTCTTTTGAGTGAATGCCAGCCCTATCGGGCTGCAACCAAATGGGTCACGAGGCGCCCGAAGTCATTCCCGTCGCCGATCGTGGATCAAGAGGGTCAGAAGTTCGAACACGCTCCGTGATCAATCGTCTGCGCCATTCAGGGTCACCGACTGACCCGCCCCTATATTGATCTCAGAGCAAGTGGTTCGGAACAGCCCGAAGTCATTGTGACACAAGGGATCTGGATCGGACCAGTGCTCGAACTGCGATCCCGGGGTCCGGCCAGACCCCGCCCGCGAGACTCACCTCCGACCTTCACCCCCAGACCCGCCCAGGCAGTGCACCGCACTCCGGGCAGACCTCAAGGAGATACTCATGTCTGCAGCTCGTGGCACCCGCGTCGGCTTCGGCACCCGCGTCGGCTTCGGCACCCGCGTCGGCTTCGGCACCCGCGTCGGCTTCGGCACCCGCGTCGGCTTCGGCACCCGCGTCGGCTGATCCGGACCCGCGGATGACTACGCAACGGTCATCCCACGGGCATGAATAATTACGCAGTGCAATGCTGACACGGTCAGCCGAATGTGACCCGGACGTCGCCCCGAGAGCGACAGGATCACTGAACGTCATGAACGGCGGACACCATGGTGTTCGCGGGACTTGCCCGATGGTGTAGAGGCTCAGAGCCGGGGAGAGGCAGACGGAACCCGGCCGGGCAGGCCCCGGGTCCGGACAACCCTCTGACGTGCACAGGAACCACGACGGCTCCGAGCGGCAGGCTCGCGGCGGCGCCGGAGTTCAGATTTCGGGTCGTCGTCGGGCGACCACGGTGAGTATTTGCCGGTGACGCTGCGCATCCCGGTGAAGTGTGCCGGACCGTCACACCCGGACACCAGAGCTGCAACCAGGCAGATCCTTCAGATTTGTTTGTCGTATTCGTCCGATGGTCACGTTCACCGGTCGACAGGGATCACCCCACGACGGCCCCCGGCCATCGGGCACAGGTGGCATCGCACGCCTGGCCCCGTCGTGGACTCCGGTCCACCACCCCCGCCGGCCACCACCCCCGCTGGCCATCGCCCTGCCGAGCTCAGCTCCCCCACACGTGGATGAGCCTGACCCACCTCGGGCTGCGTGGCCGAGATGCGACCGACACCCGACGTCAGGCCGCGTGGGCCAACCACGGCGCCCAGGCCGGATCGTGACCCGTCCCGGGCGTCACCCGCCCGCGCCCCGTTCTCGGCGGCCCGGGGACGACCCGCATCGACCACCCCAGCTCCGCGACCAGGCGACTCCCCTTGCGCCGGTTGCAGCTCAGGCAACAGGCGACGCAGTTCTCCCAGGTGTGCTGACCTCCCCGGCTGCGGGGGATCACGTGGTCGATGGTCTCCCCGACGTTCTCGCAGTAGGCGCAGCGCCGCCCGTCACGGGTCAGCACCCCGGCCCGGGTGACCGCGCTCGGCGCGGGCCGCGGCACGGAGACGTAGCGCAGCAATCGGACCACCGAGGGAACGGCGAGGGTGCAGGTCGGCGACCGGAACATCGTCCGTTGGTGTTCGGCGACGCATTCCGCCTTGCCGGCCAGCACCAGGATCAGGGCCCGCCGGCAGCTCACGATGGCCAGGGGTTCGTGGCTCGCGTTGACCACCAAAGCCCGGGTGATCACCTCGGTGGGACCGCTGGACATGGGGATCAGGAACGGGGTCACCGCGCACCTCCTGGCCGGCCGAGCACACAACGGCTCACCGCGCCACGGAACCGGGCGCGCACGCCGTCCACACGTCATCAGTCAACAGGTTCCCGGTCGTCCTGGCGACACCATGACGTCCACGACACGTCGCGTCCATCCCCGCTCCGTCACGTGACGGAGCAGCAGCAGCGCTCCCGGCGGCCGGGAGAGGGCCCGCGACGCGGGACAATGGACCGGTGAGCACTCCTCCCACGTTCTACGACCAGATCGGCGGTCACGACGCCTTCGTCGGCATCGTGCACCGCTTCTACGAGCGGGTGGCCCAGGATCCGGTGCTGCGGCCGCTCTACCCCGAGGAGGACCTGGGTCCGGCCGAGGTCCGGCTGCGGATGTTCCTGGAGCAGTACTGGGGTGGCCCACGCACGTACTCCGACCAGCGCGGGCATCCCCGGCTGCGGATGCGGCACGCACCGTTCACCATCGGCATGCCCGAGCGCGACGCCTGGCTCGCGGCCATGCAGCACGCGGTCGACGGTGCCGACCTGGCCGAGGCCGATCGGGAACGCCTGTGGGCGTATCTCGTGATGGCCGCCGACAGCCTGGTGAACTCGCTGCACTGAGCTCCCCCGCCGGTCCGATCAGAGCAGCAGCGGGATGAGCGCGTGCCTGCGGCGGAGCACTGCGCCGTACCGGGCGTCCAACCGGACCCAGGAGTCCGTCGCGCTGATCCGGACGATCTCCGCCTCGCCCGGTCCGGCGAACCCCATGCCGGACAGCGCGAAGAGCACCCGGACGGTGAGCGGGACCCGCATGCCGTTGCCGCTGACCTCCATGACCTCGGAGTCCAACAGGGCCGCGGAGGCGCCGCCCGCCGGTCCCGGTCGGTCGCGGGCGCCGCTGGTGAACTCCTGGGCCAGGGCGGCCAGGACCGTCGCCGGCACCCGGTCGACCAGCACCCATCCGCCGGCCGGGGGCAACTGCGAACGCCACGCGGCGTCGGCCGTCGTACCCGGGTCGACGTCCTCGGCGACCGACACCTCCAGACCGGCCAGCAGACTGCCGGCGTACACCGTCACGTCCGTGGGGGTGATCGATCCGGCGACCGCCCGGGTGACCAGGGCGTCGAACGGGGTGCCGGCCCAGATGCGCACCAGATCGCCATCGGCCCGCAGCCGGACCGGGGTGGCCGGATCCCACCGAGCGACCCGCCCGACGAACGCACCGGCGTCGGCCCGGTCCTCCGGCGACGCGGCGCGGAAACGGGCGCCGCTCATGCCACGAGGTAACGCTCGAGGAAGGCGCGTTCCCGCTCGTCCAACCGCCGCGGCCGGAACGTCGTGGGGTCGACGGCCACCATCACCGTGCTGGCCCGGGCCGCGGTCGCCCCGCCCACGGTGACCTGGTAGTCGATGGTGAACGAGGCGTTCCTCATCGCGGTGATCCCCATCGACACGGTGACCGGCAGGTCGTAGCCGATGGCCCGCGTGTAGTCGATCTCCAGGTGGGCGACGACGACGCCCTGGGTGAGCCGGTCCACCCCGTGCTGCGCGGCGTCCCGGAACAGCCAGTCGACCCGGGCCTCCTCCAGCAGGGTGAGCGTGCGGGCGTTGTTCACGTGCCCGAACGCGTCGAGATCGGACCACCGCACCCGCACCTGCGAGACGTACCGCTGGGTCATCGTCGCTCCCCCGTTCCTGTCGTGGGTCGGCGACCCGTGCGCACCCGGCCCGTCCGGGGCGAGGACCGGGGCGCACCTCAGCGGATCAGCGTACGGATCTCCCGGGCGGCCACCGACAGCGCGGCCAGGCCGGAGCCGTCCGGGTCCTGGGCCAACTGGGCCAACGTGGTGCGGGCGCGGGCGAGCCGGGCCGCGTTCTCCCGTTCCCAGCGGGCGATCTTCTCCTCGCCGGTGGATCCCACCGGCGACGAGGAGATCACGTCCGCGGTGATCATCCGGATCGAGCGGTAGAGGTCGTCGCGCAGGGCCTGCCGGGCCAGCGCCCGCCACCGGTCGGTCCGGTCCAGCCTGGTCACCGCGAGCAGGGTCCGATCGAAGTCCAGGTGCGCCGACAGCGCGTAGTAGAGATCGGCGCACTCGTCCAGATCCCGCCCGGTCTCCCCGGCGATGTCGATCACGTCGAGCAGGCTGAAGGAGTACAACGCGTACCCGAGCCGGGTGGCCAACGCGGCCGGGGCACCGACGGCGGCCAACCGTGCGGTCTCCGCCTGGGCCGCGGTGCGTTCGATCTCCCGCAGCAGCCGCGGCATCCGCGGGACGAGGTGCCCGAGGGCGGAGCGGTAGCGCTCGCCTTCGGCCAGCACGTCGAGCGGCTGCGGACGTCGGGTGAGCAACCACCGGGAGACCCGGTCCAGCAGGCGCCGCACCGAGAGGAACAGCACGTTCTGCCCCGCGGCGGGCATCAGGTTGTCCTGCGCGGCGATCTCGGCCCACAACTCGGGCAGGCGGAAGACGTCCGCGGCCACGGCGAAGGCCCGGATGGCATCGACCGGCTCGGCCGCCATCTCCTCGCCCAGCCGGAACACGAAGGACAAGCCGGCCGCGTTGACCAGCTGATTCACGGTCATCGTGGTGACGATCTCCCGGGCCAGGGGATGGCCGGCCGCGACCGGGGCGCCGGGACCCTCGGGCTCCCCACCAGCCCCCTCCCCCGCGGGGCGGACCAGGCCCCGCATCGGGGTCGGGAAGTACAGCGGGAGTCGCCCGGCGAAGGCCGGCTCGTCGGGCAGGTCACTGGCCAGCATCGCCGTCGACAGCGCGGACTTGACGTAGGCGAGCAGCACCGCCAACTCGGGGGAACTGAGCCCCTCCCCCGCCGCCTCCCGGGTCGCCAGCTGGGCGCGGGGCGGGAGGAACTCCAGTTTCCGGTCGAGTCGGCCCTGCTGCACCAGGGCGTCGATCAACCGCCCGTGCACGCTCACCATGATCCCCGCGTGGGCGCGGGAGACGCCGAGAACCCTGTTCTGGTCGACGTTGTCGGCCAGGACCAGGGTCCCCACCTCGTCGGTCATCGAGACCAGCAGGGACTGTCGGCCCGCCTCGTCGAGCTCGCCCCGCCGCATGAGGTCCTGCAGCGCGATCTTGATGTTGACCTCGTGGTCGGAAGTGTCCACCCCCGCGGAGTTGTCGATGGCGTCGGTGTTGATCAATCCACCGGCGCGGGAGAACTCGATGCGGCCGAGCTGGCTGACGCCGAGGTTGCCGCCCTCGCCGACCACCCGGGCCCGCAGATCGGAGCCGTCGACCCGCACGGGATCGTTGGCCTTGTCGCCGATGTCGGCGTTGGTCTCCGTCGAGGCCTTGACGTAGGTGCCGATCCCGCCGTTCCACAACAGGTCCACGGGCGCGGTGAGGATGGCCCGGATCAGATCGGCCGGGGACAGGGCGAGGACGTCGTCGGCCAGGCCGAGCGCGGCCCGCACCGGCGCGGCCAGCGGGACGGATTTCTCGGTGCGGGCGTGGACACCGCCGCCGGGCGAGAGCAGCGCCGTGTCGTAGTCCGCCCAGGAGGAGCGGGGCAGGGCGAACAGACGGGCGCGCTCGGCGAACGACGCGGCCGCGTCCGGATCCGGGTCCAGGAAGACATGGCGGTGGTCGAATGCGGCTACCAGCCGGATGTGGGGGGACAGCAGCATGCCGTTGCCGAACACGTCCCCGGACATGTCGCCGATGCCGGCGACGGTGAACTCCTGGGTCTGGGTGTCGATGCCCAGATCGCGGAAGTGGTGGCGCACCGACTCCCACGCCCCGCGCGCCGTGATGCCCATCGCCTTGTGGTCGTACCCGACGCTGCCGCCGGAGGCGAACGCGTCGCCCAGCCAGAACCCGTACTCCGCGGCCACCGCGTTGGCGGTGTCGGAGAAGGTCGCCGTGCCCTTGTCCGCGGCGACGACCAGATAC